>MKVE01000001.1:0-6475 GCA_001898785.1 Chryseobacterium sp. 36-9
ATGAGAAATCCAGATTTTACATCGAAGCAATCGAAGACAGTATATTAGTTGTGACAAGAGAAGGCTTTTTTGAAAACCTTTCAAAAGTTTATCCCGATGTTGCAGAAAAGAATCAAAGATTGATGTTCAATCATATTAAGAATTTGCAAAATCGCGTCAATGCATTAATCAGCACAACTGCTGAAGAACGTTATCTTGAGTTTCTGAAAAAATATCCTAATCTGATGCTGAGAGTTCCGCAGTGGATGGTCGCGTCTTATCTTGGAATTACGCCGGAAAGCTTGAGCCGTGTAAGAAAAGAATTGGCAAAGAAAAAATTTGAGATTTGATTTGAATCGGTTTTTAGTATTAATTCTTTTGTCTGTTTTCAGTCTCGGACAAAATCAGTTAAAGGAAAATCTCAGCCATAAAACATTTTCTGCAAAAGTTATCGGCATCTCCGACGGTGATACGATGGAAGTTCTTTACAAGAAAACTCCAATCAAAATCCGGCTTGCTCACGTTGATTCTCCTGAAAAAAGAGGAACTCAGCCTTTCGGAAATAATGCCAAACAAGCTTTGTCTCATCTTTGTTTCGGAAAAACAGTCATGATAGAATCTGAAAAATACGACCGTTACAAAAGATTGATTGCAGTTGTTATCAATGATAGAAAACAAATCGTTAATCAGGAAATGATAAAACAAGGAATGGCCTGGCATTATAAAAAATATTCCAGCGATCCTGTTTATGCAAAATTGGAATCCGAAGCGCGAAACAATAGAATAGGACTCTGGCAAGATAAAAATCCAATTGCGCCCTGGCTGTGGAGAGAAAATAAAAAGAAAAAATGAATCACGAAATTTTAAAAGCAAATATCTCCGATATTCCTGATCTGTGTCAAATGATGAAGGATTTCTATGCCATTGATCTTTATCCGTTTGATGAAAAAACCACTACCGATAATTTTGTAAGATTCATCAATAATCATCATTATGGCGAATGCTTTAAAATTGTTTTTGAACAACAGATCGCAGGTTATATTATTCTGGCAAAATATTTCAGTTTCGAATTTGGTGGAGAGATCTTATTTTTAGACGAATTGTTTGTTAAACCAGAATTTCAAGGGAAATCTCTGGGCAAAAAAGCGTTGGAGTTTGTTAAGAATTATTCCATTGAAAACAGCTTCAAAATTGTTCTTCTGGAAATTGAAAACCATAATGAAAAAGCGAAAAAACTTTATGAACATTATGGCTTCCAGAATCATAAAAGGAGTTTGATGATTCTTAAGAATTAATTTTAAATTAAAACTATAAGTTTGTCATTCCGTAGGAATCTGAAAATCGATGTCTAGATTCCTACGGAATGACAAATACTATGTTTGATTCTTTATCTTGAAATATTATTTAAAATTATTTACTACCTCATCCACTTTTTCAAGATAAGATTTCTTTTGATCATCAGTTGCAAAAGAGTAGTTAAAAGAGTTTTTCACTAATGTAATGATGTCTTCTTTTGATAAATCCAAAGCTTCCTGGACCGCTTCAAAATTAGCATTCATATAGCCACCGAAATAAGCGGGATCATCAGAATTGACAGTTGCTTTGATGCCTTTTTCCAAAAGCTTTTTTAGTGGATGATTGGTCATCACATCGGTATTTCTCAATTCAAGATTGGAAAGTGGACAAACGGTCAAAGCTAAATCTCTTTTTACGATTTCCTGAACCAATTTTTCGTCTTCCAAGCATCTGTTTCCGTGATCGATTCTTGCAACTTTGAGAATGTCAATAGCTTCCCAAATATACTCAGCCGGACCTTCCTCACCAGCGTGTGCAACCGGAATGTAGCCTTCTTTCACAGATGCTTCGAATACGTTTTTGAATTTGGTTGGCGGATTTCCCATTTCGGAAGAATCCAGACCAATAGAAGTAATTAAGTCTTTGTAAGGCAATGATTGCTTTAATGTTTCAAAAGCGGATTCTTCGGAAAGATGCCGCAAATAGCTCATGATGAACAGAGAATTGATTCCCCATTTTTCCTTTGCATCCAATCTAGCCTTTTGCAATCCATTGATAACCGTCTCAAAAGCAATTCCTCTGTCCGTATGTGTTTGCGGATCAAACATTATTTCGGTATGAATGACATTATTCTCATAACATTTCTGATAATAAGCCATTGCCAGATCGTAGAAATCTTTCTCGTGAATCAGAACGCCGGCACCGGCATAATAAATATCCAAAAAGTCCTGTAGACAGGAGAACCGATAAGCTTTTTTAACTTCATCGATTGTTTTATAAGGAATCTCAATTTGGTTTCTTTGGGCAATTTCGAACATCAGTTCCGGTTCAAAACTTCCTTCGATATGTAAATGTAATTCTGCTTTTGGAAGTGCAGCGATAAAATCTTTCATAGTTTTTTGATTTTATCCAAAAATAACGAAAAAAGGCTTTAGAAATCTCTTTCCAAAGCCTTTTTGTAAAAAATAAACTATTTATTTATCTATTGAACCCATCACTTTTTGAGCAAAGGAATTCAAAGCATCTTTCTCACTCATTCCGTTTTGAACGCTGGCATGAACTTCCAAAGCTCCACAAATATTAGTTATCAATTCTCCGGTGACGTTAAGGTCTTCTTCAGAGACATTTCGGAATTCTGAAAAACTTTCCAGAACTTCTAAAGTTGTTTCCAGATTTTCCGGTGTTTGGTTTTGATAAAACTGTCTTATGATTGGTAATTTCATTTTTAATAAATTTAGAAATTATAAGATTTAGAGACCGAGAATATCTCAGTTTTAACCTTTTAATTCACTGAAAAGATGATTAAGACTTTCAGCCTGATTGGTTTGAACCTGGTTTTTTAGAACACCGCCTTCAAATGCTGCGAAGGTCGGCAAATTATCAACCGTTGCCAGTTTTCTACTTTCCGGCAATTTTTCCGCATCCACATAATAGAAAGGGATATCCTCATTCTCTGCAGCTAATTTTTTGAATTTTGGCTTCATAATCCTGCAGTTCCCACACCAAGTTGCACCATACTGAACCATTACTTTATCATTCTCCTGAATGATCTGTTGTAATGTGTCTCCTGTAAGTTCTATGTACATTCTACAATTATTAATGATTGATTATAAATGATAATTGATTGAGAAAATCAATTAGTTTTTGCTGAAGTATTCTGCAACACCGGTTCTGTTAGCGTTCATTGCATCTTTTCCTTCTTCCCAGTTTGCAGGACAAACTTCTCCGTGTTTCTGAACGTGTGCATAGGCATCGATCAATCTAAGATATTCTTTAACGTTTCTACCAAGAGGCATATCGTTTACAGACTCGTGGAAGATTTTTCCAGTCTCATCGATCAGATAAGTTGCTCTGTAAGTTACGTTAGAACCTGTGAACACTTCGTTTCCTTCTTCATCATATTCCAAGTCCTGATCTACAATTCCAAGGATATTTGCCAATTGTCTGTGCGTGTCAGCAAGGATTGGATAAGTTACACCTTCGATTCCTCCATTATCTTTTGGAGTGTTCAACCAAGCAAAATGAACTTCGTTGGTATCGCAAGAAGCACCAATAACCATAGTGTTTCTCTTTTGGAATTCTGGTAAAGCCTCCTGAAAAGCGTGTAATTCTGTCGGGCAAACAAAAGTAAAATCTTTTGGATACCAAAACAAAATCACTTTTTGCTGATTATTAACCGCTTCTTCAAATACATTGATCTTAAGATCATCACCCATTTCACTCATTGCATCGATCGCAACATTCGGGAATAATTTACCTACTAATGACATAATATTTAAGTTTAAATTGTTGTTTAAATTTGATAGTGCAAAATTACAAAGATTTTGTGAATTAAAAATCAATTTGCTATTTATAAAATCTATCAACGTGAAAGACTGAAAACTAACAGTGTTATGTGGCTAATACGGTAAAGTCAGAGTTTTTTATTATATCAATTAATATATAAAATATTAAACAATTAATTCACAAAATTGAATATGCAAAGACAAGAATTATAAATTGATAAAATATTATTTAGCAATTAAAAGTGAAAAGATAGATTTTTTATAATTTAGTCGGGAATAAAACTAAATGCTATTTAACTCAATTAATTTTGCAATATTTCTTCCAATTGTATTTATATTATATTGGTATTTTGCAAAAAGTCTGCTTGTTGGGATTGGCGATTCATGTTTTTATTATTATTTTCAACTTTTCTGGATTATTTTACTGGATTAAAAATGCAAAATTCCCAAAATCAAAAAGAAAAAAGAATTTGGTTCTGGCTGAGTATTGTTGTAAATCTGGGTTTTCTAGGCTTTTTTAAAAATAAACCACTATAAAAACATCTATAGTGGTTTGTAAAATACTCGATTGTTAAAACCGTTCTACACAATCTTTGATTCGTCTCATTGCTTCTCGCAGTTCTTTTTCCGAAGCTGCATAAGAAAAACGAATACATTCGGGGCTTCCGAAACTAACACCGCCAACACAAGCAACATTGGCATTTTCTAATAGAAACATTGCGAAATCATCAGAATCTTTGATTTCAGTTCCATTCAAATTCTTACCGATGAAGTAAGAAATATCCGGGAAGAAATAGAATGCACTTTTTGGAAGGTTGCATTTGAAACCTTTGATATCTTTCATTAAATCGAAAACCAAATCACGTCTTTTATGGAATTCGGTAATCATATATTGTAATTCTGACGGATCCATCTGTAAAGCCGTAATAGAAGCTCTTTGCGCTATTGTATTCGCACCGCTGGTCATTTGGCCCTGGACTTTGTCACAAGCCTTCGCTAACCAGTCAGGGCATGCCGAATAACCGATTCTCCAGCCTGTCATAGCAAAAGCTTTGCTCATACCATTGATTACAGCGGTTTGCTCATAAACCTGAGGAAAGCTCGCAATAGAAACGTGTTCACCTTCATAATTAATAAATTCATAGATTTCATCGGAAATGATTGTAATCTCAGGATATTTTGCAATAACATCAGCAATTGACTCCAATTCTTCTTTGGTGTAGAAACTACCCGATGGGTTACAAGGCGAACTATAAAGCAGGGCTTTAGTCTTTGGTGTAATGGCTTTTTCTAATTGCTCCGCTGTAATTTTGAATTCCGTATCAATAGATGTCTGGATAAAAACCGAAGTTCCCCCAACCAATTTTACCATCTCATCATAACTTACCCAATATGGCGCGGGTAAAATAACTTCGTCACCGTCATTAATGATCGCAGACAAAACATTAATGATAGATTGTTTTGCACCATTGGAAACACAAATTTGTGTTGGTTTATAATCCAGCTGATTATCTCTTTTTAGTTTTTCTGATATGGCTTGTCTCAGTTCCAAAAAACCGGGAACGGGCGAGTAGTGGCTATAATTTTCATTAATGGCATCAAAAGCAGCTTGTTTGATTTTTTGAGGAACATCAAAATCCGGTTCGCCCAAAGTTAAACTAATTACATCTATTCCGGCGGCTTTCATCTCACGCGCTTTGTTACTCATTACGAAGGTCTGAGAATAACTCAGTCTGTTCAGTCTATCAGAAATTTTACTCATTATGTATTACGATTAGATTCAATCACAAATATAATTTTTTATAATCAATAACCTAAACAAGTAGCATATTAAAATAAAAATTATTATAACCCTGATGTCAATAAAAAATATTTGCAAAAAAATGCTTCTGAAAATTAATTCGGTGTTGAAAATAAATATAGATTTGATTTGAAAATTAATTATTTATTGAGAAATTATTGATATAATTAATTATTTTTGCATTTATCTTCAAACACTTGTTTATAATTAATAACAAGATAGAATATTTTAGGCAACCCATTAATGAATTTTAATTTTACGAAATATTTTTCAGCTCTTTTAATACTATTTTTCATTTTTATTAATGCAAAAAAAATAGACCTGCATTCTATTGAGGAAGAAATCATCCAATATAATAGAGAAGGAAAACATAAGCTATCACAAAAGAAACTATCTGATATTTTACTTAACGGTGATCTAACAAAAGAAGAAGAAGGTAATATTCTTTTTCTAATGGCAACTACATATCGCAGCGTCAATGATTATATGATGTGTATCGAGTATCTCAATCGTTCCAATTCAATTGCCAGACAACTACCTCCGGACAATATCCTGAGAATGAAAATAGATTATGAATATGCCTTTGTCTATTTTGATAATAACGATTACGAAAAAGCGGAAGAAGCCATGAAAAGGATTGCTTCAAAAAATTATGTCAACGCTTTTCCGGAAGACAATTCCTATATACTGATGCAAGAAGGTTACCTTTTCATGATCAAAAAAAAATACAATGAAGCTGAAAAAAAGTATTACGAAGCCATGGATATCATGGAAAATGCGAATACCTGCAATGTGCCTATAGTTTATGTAAAGCTTATGAACCTGTATGGGAAAAGGAAAGACATAGGAAAAGCAGAGGAGGCATACAAAGAGAGCATGCAGATTTCCGATAGCT
>MKVE01000001.1:6529-14726 GCA_001898785.1 Chryseobacterium sp. 36-9
AAGCTTGATTCACTTCGCAGGTTGGAAAATCAGGATGTTAAGATCTCCGAGATGCATATTGTTGATAAGGCACTTACTGAAAAAGAGCAGATCATAAAAGAAGAATCAGATATTTGGAAAAGAACTGTTGTTTTAATTGTCCTGATTGTATTATCCGTTTTAATTGCTTATTATTTCTTCAGAAAAAATAAAAAAATAAAAAAGGACAGGTTGAGGATGAAGGAAGAAATTGAGCAAATGAAAGAAGAGCTCAACCAGTATTCTCAAAATTCGTCTGACGAAAAAATTCTAAATCCTGAACTTGATTTATTATTAAATTCTAACAAATTAACCGACCGCCAGAAAGATCTTTTGATACTTTTAGCAGATGGATTGTCCAACAAGGAAATTGCCGAAAAACTTTTTATAAGTGAAAATACGGTTAAGTATCATACCAAGAATATTTATAATACTTTGGACATTAAAGATCGGAAAGATTTCTTCAAAAAATTGAGAAATAATTAATTTTCGACCTACTACATTTCCCCTACATCTACGTAAAAACACCTACTACATTGCCCATACAAAGACTATCCCAAAGGATAGTTTTTGCTTTAAACACAGGGTTTTCCGCTCCAAAACTTGTACGTCTTATAGTATTATTAATAATATTGCAACCGGATTGGTAAAAATATAATAGCAGATAAGTTCTGCTTGCGAACAAACTATCCATTTTGTAAGGATAAACCTCCCTTAAAAATCACCTGAAATTTTCAAGGAGCAGATTTATTACCGTATGATAATATGGATGCAAAATATGCAATTTAATTTTGCACGCTCAAATTTTTATAAATCATCGATTATGAAAAAAAACTATTTTTTATTCTTTGCAATACTATTTGCAAATTTATTTTTTGGACAATCAGATTTAGTTAAATGGGGATTAACCTCAAATGGAAATGTAACTTACAGCAATAGCCGTGTAACAGCAACAGCTATTACCACTAGTCAAAACCCGATCTCTTACAGTTCACAAGGAATGACTGTAACAGGTTGGAATAATAGCAGTGTAGAACACTATCGTTATTTTGGATTTTCCGTAAGTTCTTCTAACGGAAATCAGGTAAAAATCTCTAATCTTGCTTTTGAACAGGACAAAACCAACCCTGGCCCAACACATTATACTATCAGGTATTACGTTGCACCGAATAATAATGCCATAGATGATTATACATACATGTATAATGTAGGTTCTACAATATTGGTTAATAACGAATCGATTAATGCTAATGCTGCCAAGAATATTCCTCTTAACATAACATTGTCAGGAACACAGACTCTTGTTATACGTTTCTATTCGTCGGGTAATAACTGGAATGGTGGCTGGATAATCAAAGCTAATACTCTAAAGTTAACTGAAACTCAAGCAACTGTTCCTGTAGCAAACAACGATTCTTATTCTGTTTATAAAAATAGTACCACCAACCTGAACATTCTTTCAAACGATACTTCAGGTTCAGCTATAAGCGGGATAACAATCACACAACAACCCGCGCATGGAACTTTAACTGTGAACGGAACAACTGATGTAACTTATACTCCAACATCCGGATATGAAGGTGCGGACACATTTAAATACAAAGCAGTCAATACCACAGGATCCTCCAATGAAGCAACAGTTAGCTTAAATGTGATTGCTGCTGTTCCGGTTGCAAATAATGACTCGTATAATGTTTATAATTTCACCGATACCAATCTTAATATCTTAAGCAATGATACTTCAACACTTGCGATAACCGGTATAACAATTACTCAACAGCCTTCACACGGAACAGTAACTGTAAACGGAACAAGCAATGTGACTTACAAATCTGTCGCAGGTTATGTAGGATCGGATTCGTTCAAATACCAGGTAAGCAATATAACAGGACCTTCTAATGAAGCTTCTGTGAGCATTTCAGTTGCACAGGATCCTAATACAGCTGTACCGGTAGCTAACAATGATTCCTATACGGTTTATAAGAATAACAATTCAAATTTTAATGTTTTAAGCAATGACACTTCTGTTCTTACTATTACAGGAGTTACGATTACCCAGCAACCTGCACATGGAACATTGACTGTTAATGGAACTACAAATATTACCTACAAGCCGGAAACCGGTTACGGAGGAGCAGATACATTCAAATATAAAGCAGTTAATGCAACGGGACCTTCCAATGAGGCTACTGTAAGCATCAATGTTGTGGATAACGTTAATTCGGTTTTAGCACGTTGGAACAAGTCAGATTTTTCACCAAACAGATACAATGACAATATCACGGTTGGGAATATGACTTCAACAGCCAATCTTTCTTATGTTCAGTATATCAGTGCGAGTGGTTATAATGCATTCCACACAACAGGCTGGCCTGATAAAAATGTTGAAACAATTGATAAGAGTAAGTATATTCAGTTTACCATAAGTCCGAAAAATGGTTATAAATTATACCTCTCTGATTTCAGTTTTCTTTGCAGAATGGAATCAGGTGATGCAAGAATTAAAATTGACTATTCTTTGAACAGTAATTTCACAACAGCATACAATGTATTGCCAGAAACAACAATTACTAATAACATCTCTACAATCTCTGTTACAAACTTTTCAAGACCAATTGCAACAGACGGGCAAATTGTTTACCTGAGAATCTATGTTTATAATACATGGAATGCTTTTCAAATATTGCTGAATGATGGAGGGGCTAATGGTCCGGCGTTCTCAGGATATACAGAATTCAGTTCTACTGCGCCGATTGCCTATAACGATACGGTAAGCAATATTGTTAATAATGATGTCGATATCAATGTTTTGATTAATGATGATTACAGCAACAAGATTAATTCATTAATATATACACAGCCGTCTCATGGAACAACTAGCTTAAATGCTGACAAAACGATCAACTATATTCCGGCTAAAGATTATGTTGGTACAGATTCTTTCTCATATTATATCACGAATGAATATGGCGTTTCCAACACAGCAACTGTAAGTATCAATAATGTTCCGAACGCAACTTCGCCTTTGATTCGTTGGGATCAGAATAATTTTACAGCAACTACGTTTCAGTCATTCATCAATTCAACAACAATGACGACTGCTGGTGGTGTAACTGTTAATGTGGGTGGTGAGACCAATCCGAAGGCTTATTATCTTGTAAGCCAGAATAATGGAACAGGAAGCCCAATCAACACTTCCAAATACACTCAATTCATCCTGGACAATATCAGTCCAAACAAAACAATTGAGCCAAAGACTTTCAGCTATATTGCAAAAGGGACTGATGGTGCGATTTATGAATTGCGTTATTCAAAAAATGCGGATTTTTCAGATTATACTGTAATGGGAACAGGAATGGTCACTAACAATTATACGCTGAAAACATTAAATTTCAGCAATACATTGAAAGTAGGACCGGGTGAGAAAGTTTATGTAAGATTATATCTTTATAATACGGATTATGTACAATATGTTTTCCAGTATCTTCCTGGTGGCTCTGGCCCTGAGATTGACGGTATTTTTTACAATTATGTTTTTGCTTCTAATGATACAACCTGGCTAAATGCAGCTAATCCTCATTGGAATAATGGAATACCTACCGCAACTAAGAATGCAATCATTGAAACTAGTTACGATACTGCAACTTATGGTAACTTCGAAAGTAATAATTTGACAATTAATCCGGGAGGAACATTGACTGTCAATGCTGGAGGATATATAACGATTAACGGACAAATTGCGAACAAAAATACTGCGACAGGTTCATTTGTTATAGAGCACAATGCTAACCTTTTACAAAAGAATAATGCTCAGAATACCGGAAATGTAACTGTTAAAAAATCTGCCATTATCCCGAAAATGGGTTATAACTATTGGTCTTCACCAGTAATAGGACAAAACCTTTATCAGTTTTCCGAAGGTTATAACCAGGCAACAACAACGGGAACAGGAACCCCTTGGAACAGATTCTATGTTTACAATGAAGCTAATGATTATTTTGTAACAACCATTGCAAATGAGATTACGCTGAATTCTTCATCTGTATTCCAACCCGCAAGAGGATATGCGATCCGAGGAAAAAACAGTTTCCCGGAAACAGTTACAACAACATCTGCAACATCACAATTCGAATTTGTTGGTATTCCTCAAAATGGCGATGTTACTTCGTACAATCTCAAGTGGACGAGCGCAGTGAGAGGATATAACTTAGTTGGAAATCCTTATCCTTCTAATATTAGCTTCAGTGATTTTTATGCAGAAAACAGTTCAAAAATCTATGGCGTTGCATATTTCTGGACCAATAATGACGGACAGGTAACATCTCAGCAGAGTAGCGGCTACAGCGGAAACAATTACGCAATCGCAACAGCTGTAGGAGGAACATCCGCAACCTATTTCGGTTACAATAACAGAAAACCTAATGGCAATATTTCTGTCGGTCAAGGATTTATAATTCAAACTAAACAAGCCGGAAAAAATCAGCCTTTGGTATTCAAGAATTCAATGAGAAATTCTGATGCTGCAAATTATTATAACAAGACAAGTTCTCAGAAAAACAGATTTTGGTTAGAATTCAAATCACCAACCAATGTTAACAATGAAATATTGATCGGCTACGTTCCAAATGCAACTAATGGCTTTGACAACGATTATGATGCAGATCTGTTGGCAATCGGTAGTGACTCGTTCTGGAATGTTTTAGACAATCACAAATTGGCAATCCAGGCAAAAGATGAAAATTTCTCAGAAGAAGATGTTGTAAAATTAGGATTCAAATCCTCAACATCAGGTAATTATACCATTTCCTTAACAGATAAGGACGGAATCTTCAAAACAAGCCAGACAATTTATTTGAAAGATAAGTATCTTAATAAAGTCATCAACATTACAGATAATGCTTATACTTTCTACACAAGCTCCGGACAGTATGAAGATAGATTCGAGGTGATCTACAAATCTTTGGAAACTTTAGGCATTGATAATAGTTTAAAAAACGGAATTATTATTTCTAAAGACTCTCAGAATTTTGTTATAAAATCCGATGATAATATTGATGAAGTAAGTCTTTATGATTCTGTCGGAAGATTATTATACAACACAAAAAATGCAAAAAAAGAAGTTTTGATTAATAAGACGAACCTTACAGAAGGGATGTACATTATAAAAGTGAATTCTAGAAATACAACGATGACCAAAAAAGTTTTAAAATAACACATTAAAACTTTGAAATTTAGAAACCGCCAAAAATCATTTTTTGGTGGTTTTTTATTTGATTGTAATTAATAATTAAGAAATCTTTTCATAATTTCGCCTTATGTCTTTAGATTTAATTTTAAAATATTTCCCCGATATTACCAGCGAGCAAAAAAATCAATTTGCCGAACTCGAAACCTTGTACAAAGACTGGAATGAAAAAATTAATGTGATTTCCAGAAAAGACACAGATAGTCTCTATGAGAAACATATTCTACATTCTTTAGGAATTGCGAAAGTGATGGAGTTTGCAGATGGGACTAAGGTTTTGGATATCGGAACCGGTGGCGGATTTCCCGGGATTCCTTTGGCTATTCTCTTTCCTAATGTCCATTTCACGCTGGTGGACAGCATCGGAAAAAAAATAACGGTAGTAAAAGGAGTTGCCGAGAGTCTTGGCCTGAAAAATGTTGCAGCTCATCATATGAGAGCTGAACAGCTGAAAGAGAAATTTCATTTCGTGGTCAGCAGAGCGGTAACCCAAATGCCGGTTTTCTTAACGTGGCTGAGAGGAAAATTTGAAAAAGAACAAATCAATCCTAAGCACAATGGCGTCCTTTATTTGAAAGGTGGTGATCTCGCGGAAGAGCTTGCAGGATTGAAATGCGAGATTTTCAATTTGAAAAATTATTTCGAAGGCGAATTTTTTGATACGAAAAAAGTAGTTTACCTGTCAAAAGGTCATTTTAATAACTAAAATAAGAAACGATTATGAAGAATGTATTTATTTTATCAGTATTAGCCGTATTTTCAACAATGCTGATGTCTTGCCACGACAACGATGATTATTCGGAAATCACCAACGTTTATGCAACCAAGGTAGACAGCGTTCACATCCCGATGGATACAATGGCGCTGGGCGTTACGCAGGAGATGAAGTTATATTCCACATTTACCAGAACCTGCGAAGGAATCTATAGCTACGATTATCAGTACACCAACGACTCTGTAAGAACAGTTGCCAATTTCGCTTACAAAACCAATGATGTTTGTGGCAGCGGAACCTATGTTGACGGAAGTAGGGTTAACTTCAAACCAACAAAAACAGGAACTTACACATTCAAATTCTGGACAGGAAAAGACACCAGTGGAGCTAACACTTTCTTGGAAAGAAAAATAGTTGTTGAATAGATTTTAAGGAGCTTAATCCCGCTTTCAACTATATCTTTTTTGTTATTGCGAACAAAGTGAAGCCATTTATTAAAACATTCAGCCACGTAATAACAAAAAAAAAGGATGCCGTTACAATCGGGGCTAGGTTTGTCATTGCATAGGAATTCAAGTCCTTTGATGAGTTTACGTCTTTGCGAACTTAAAAACGATTAGTAGTTAAAATACCTTTGCGGACTTTGCGTTTAAAATATGCTTCAAGTCAACAAAAAAATAATTAAATTGAGCCTTTAAGTTTTTAAAGGCTTTTTTTATGCAGTTTCTTCAGAAGATCATTTCAGAATTATTAGAAAATCATCACGACATTTCCGGATTGGATATTGTTCTTCCTGGAAAAAGACCAATGGTTTTCATCAAAAGAATCCTGAAAGAAAAGCATTACCAAGGGCTATTACCCAACTTCGTCACTATAGATGAACTCATCGCAGAATTATCAGACAATGTAGAAATCAAAGGCATTGCGCTTTGGTTATTCGCATTTCGTATTTATAATAAAATTGATGCTTCCGAAGATTTTTCCGGGTTTCTGAAATGGTTTCCGACTTTGCAGAAAGATTGGGACGATATGATGAAGTTCTCAGACGACGACCAGAAAATCTTGCTTTGGATGCTGGACGAAGAACGCATCAAAAACTGGGGAGAAAATCTCGGCGAAGATGATAATCCAAGAAAACGAAACCTCAATTTCTGGCGAAAAATGAACGAGTTTCTGCCATTTCTGAAATCAGAATTGAAAAAAGAAAATCTCGCCACTTCCGGAATGTTATATCAAGATGCTTTTTCCGGAATTGAAAATTTTGCCAAGCAAACCAATCGGCAGTTTGTTTTTTGTGGATTTAATGCGTTGTCAAGAGTGGAAGAGCAATTGGTAAGACAGCTTTTGCAATGGAACAAAGCGGAAACTTATTTCCAAGCCGACAAATATTATATTGATGACGAAAGACAGGAATCCGGAAAATTCCTGCGAGAAACTTTGAAGTGGAAAGAATTCAATGACAGCAGAAATTTCAAGTGGATTGAAAATCAATTTTCACAACCAAAAAATATCAAAACTTACGAAGTTTCAGGAAACATTGTCCAAGCCAAATTTCTTCCCGAAATTCTGAAAAAAATTCCAAAAACTGAGTTATCAGAAACAGCATTAGTTTTGCTGGACGAAAACCTTTTACCGGCAGTCTTAGACAGCTTGAGTGTTGTAGATAGCGTGAATATCACAATGGGATTTCCGTTGAAGAATCTATCGTTCAGTAATGCTATAAAAAAACTGTTTTATCTTCAGAAACAGCAGGAAAAAAAATCGTCTAGTTATTATTACGCCGATGTTTTACCAATCTTGGAAGAATTACCAAATGACGAAAAAGATTCTGAAATTATCCGAAATTTTATCTTCGTAATAGAAGAAAGAAACATCGTTTATATTTCTAAAACTTTGTTACAGGAATTACTTGGAAATCTCAGTTATTTTCAGCTTTTACAAAAACCGGAAAACTATCAGATATTTTTAGATCTGTTAATTAAGTTCTGTTACGAGCTCAAATTCAAGGAATTGGATGATATTCAGTATGAGAATATTGCGTTGTTTGAGAATGTTTTCAAAATCATTAAAAATCAATTATTACCTTATCAGATTGATGTTAAAATAGAAACTTTGGAAGTTCTCATTAATCAATTGGTTAATTCAGAAAGCATTGATTTTGTGGGAGAACCGTTGGCTGGATTCCAGATTATGGGACTTTTGGAGACGCGTCTTTTGAA
>MKVE01000001.1:14802-32424 GCA_001898785.1 Chryseobacterium sp. 36-9
TTTGGACTTAATTCGTTTTTGGAAAACGACAGTATTTATGCTTATCATTTTTACCGTTTGATTCAGAATTCGGAAAATGTTCATTTGCTTTATAATGCATTGAGTTCCGGTGTTAATACAGGCGAAAAAAGCCGTTTTATCACCCAATTGGAAATGGAAAGTCCGCACAATATCGAACATATTATTATCGAAAATTCCTCGGAACCAATTGCCCAGGAACTGATAAAAATCGATAAAAACGACGAAGTAATGCGACTTCTGAACGAATGGAAAAACCGTGTTTCACCATCACATCTTATGACTTATCTTTATAATCCGATTGATTTCTATCTTAATAATCTTCTCAAAACCAGAGAAACCAACGAAATCGAAGAAGAACTTTCGCAAAGAAATTATGGAAACCTGGTTCATTATGCTTTGCAATTTTTGCACGAACCAATAAAGAATAAATTATTATCAGTTAATAATTTAGAAAGTTTACTTCAACAAACAGATTCAGCGATTGATTTTGCCATTGGAAAGCTCAAACATCAGCAGGAATTTTATGAACGGGGAATGAATTACATCCACAAAGAAATTGCTAAAAGGGTAGTGCGCAATATTGTAGAATATGATTTGGAGTTGGTGAAAAATGGCTCTGCGTTGGAGATTCTGGATTTGGAGAAAGAAATCAACTGTGATTTTTACCTTGATGAAAATCGAACTGACAAAATCAGTTTCTACGGTTTTATCGACAGAATCGATAGATTGGACGGAATTACAAGAGTGATTGATTATAAAACGGCAAAACCGAAAAATTTAACAATTAATCTTGGTAAAAACAAAGAAGAAAAACTGCCGGAATTATTTTTCCGAGACGATTATAAGCAGGCTTTACAGCTTTCGATTTATAAATATTGTATCAAAAACGTTTTGAACATCAATCCTGATAATATCGAAACGGCAATCTGGTCTTTTGCAGAAGTCAGTAATGGCCCACAAAAACTGAACTTCATTGAGATTGAAGATTCGGAAGTGGAGGATTCTATCAGGAACTTAATTTTTGAAATCCTGAATCCTGAGGTTCCATTTGAGGAAAAAGAGAAGGTGAGTTGGTAATTTATTATTAATAAACATAATGCTTGTCATTCCGTAGGAATCTCTACAGCTAAGTTTAGATTCCTGCGGAATGACAATATTGAGATGAGTTTAGAATCATATTAAGGTTGGTTTTTCAGTTTCAAATCAGTTAATTTCGCTCTTACTTTTTTCATAAAATCAGAACCCGGGTCTTCTTTACCGGTAAAATATTTAGAATCCGTTTCTTTCCAAAGTTTAGAATTCCTAAAAACACTATATTCCGAATGCCCGATGAGATATTCAATAGGATATTTTTTTGCTAGATATTTGACTAATTCTACATTGGCTTCAACTTGTTCATCGGTTAAAGGCTGAGATTTACTTCCGATATTTTCTATACCGATGGCGCAATAATTCAATCCAATTGTATGTCTTGCAAACAATTCCGGGTCAACCAATTGATAAACCGTTCCATCTCTGTCAACCAGAAAATGAGCAGAAACATTGAGAGAACTTTGTTTCTTAAGCGTTGCTCTTTGATTCTCTAGATATAAATTGCTGAAGTATCTGAAATTCGACTCAATCGTTCCACCAGCCGTGTAATGCAGAACAATGATTTTCGGGGTGATATTCGGGGTTTTCTGGATTAAATTGTGATGGTCTTTCATATAATCCAGACTCAGCTTCATTCTTTCTTTAGAATAATCAATCGGTTTCTGAATGATTTTAAGGTTTTGAGCTTGGAATATAAAGCAAAAACTCAGAAATAAAAGTTGGAAAATCCTTTTCATTATAAGTATTTATAAACCACAAAAGTCACAAAAGTTTTTTAGATTAACAAAAAGATAAAATAAGTACCGGTTATAAACTCTTTTGTTCTTTTTTAATATCCATAATAGTAATGTCTTTTGTTACTTTTGTGGTTCAATATCTTCTACTTAGAATATTGATAATGCCCCGTAATTGTCCAATCAAAAAGACAATCCTGTAAAACCTGCCCAGCTCCGATATTATGAGAAATCAAATATCGCTTGCCATCTGCTGATTTTTTATTGACAACAATTCCGATATGTGTCAGATTTTTAGGCAAATCCCAGGTTACAATATCGCCTGGAACATAATCCTTCGCATCATTTGTAATGGGTTTTACTTTCCCAAATCTCGAAAAGAAAACCATCAGATTTGGGACACGCCGATGATCGATATTAGTATCTGTTTTCTTCAATCCCCATTTCTTTGGATATTTGGAGAAATTCTTTGCCATATCTTCGTGGACTTCCTTCTGCAAATCGATTCCCAATTCTCTGTAAGCTCTGATGACCACATCTGTACAAACACCTTTCCCTGCAGGCACATCGCCATTCGGATATTTTATATTAAAATAAGTAGGGTCATAAACGACTTTGTCTTTAGTCAGATTAATAGCAGCATTGGAGAGTTTGGTTTGAAAATTTTGTCCAAAAATAGTTATGGAAACGAAGAATAGAATGACGAAGCAATTTTTCATATGAAGTTTTTTGAAACCACAAAAGTCACAAAAGCAAGAATAAATCTTTTGTGGCTTTTTGTGGTTTACATCTGAACGAAAAAACCTGCGAAAATATTCCGCAGGTTTTGTTAAAAATATATAAGATTGATTTGGTCTTATCCAAAGGCATTGATGCCGGTAATATCCATCCCTGTAATCAAAAGATGAATATCGTGTGTTCCTTCGTAAGTAATAACCGATTCCAGGTTCGCAGCGTGGCGCATCATCGGGAATTCTCCCATTATTCCCATTCCGCCCAACATTTGACGGGATTCTCTGGCAATATCAATCGCCATCTTTACATTATTTCTTTTCGCCATTGATATTTGTGCAGGCGATGCTTTATGCGCATTTTTAAGATTTCCTAACTGTAGGCAAAGCAATTGTGCTTTGGTAATTTCCGTCAAAAATTCAGCTAATTTCTTTTGCTGAAGTTGGAAAGAAGCAATCGGTTTTCCGAATTGTTTTCTTTCTTTAGAGTATTGAACGGCAGTACAATAGCAATCAATCGCAGCACCAATGACACCCCAGGAAATGCCGTATCTCGCTGAGTTAAGACAAGACAAAGGTCCTTTCAAACCTTCAATATTAGGAAGTAGATTTTCCTTAGGAACTTTCACATTGTTGAAAACCAATTCTCCGGTTTTTGATGCTCTAAGACTCCATTTGTTATGAGTAGTAGGTGTAGTAAAACCCTCCATTCCTCGTTCTACAATCAGTCCGCGTACTTTTCCGTCTTCGCCTTTTGCCCACACTACAGCGATGTCTGCAACAGGAGAGTTGGTGATCCACATTTTGGCACCATTCAAAAGATAATGATCGCCCTGATCTGTGAATTTGGATTCCATAGAAGAAGGATCGGAACCATGGTTTGGCTCTGTCAAACCGAAACATCCGATCACATCGCCTGAAGCCAGCTTCGGAAGGTATTTTCTTTTTTGCTCCTCAGAACCATATTCGAAAATAGGAAACATTACTAAAGAAGACTGAACAGAAGCCGCCGAGCGAACCGCCGAATCGCCTCTTTCCAGTTCCTGCATTATGAGTCCATAAGAGATTTGGTCCAATCCCGGACCGCCGTATTCTTCAGGAATGTACGGTCCTAATGCACCGATATTTCCCAATTCTTTCATTAATCCCGGGATATCAGTATGATTTTGTGCTGCTTCATCAATCTGTGGCATTACAAAACTTTCCACCCAACTTCTTACAGAATCGCGGATAAGCTTGTGTTCTTCGGACAAAAGAGCGTCTATTGAATAGTAATCTGGTATGCTTGTTAAAGGGTAATATGACATTATTTTTGTTTTGCCTAAAAATAAAGCTTTTCCTGAATTACCAAAATAGATTGTTAACAAATAATTCATTTTCTGAAAAACGTCATAATTGTGCCGCAAACCGTTTTAAGACCTGCACAACTTTGGCTGAGCTTATAAAACTAAAGTTTTGTAACCAATCGACTTTTACTTTGATTTGAAAACCCTCGTTTTGTAACAAAAGTAAAAGTCATTTTGTTTCACACGAATCGTAGGAGACTTCCGCCAAAGTTGTTTGGTTTGGAAATGAAGGTTTTGTAATGAATTGAGTTTTTATTTTAGATTGATGTTAGAATTAGTATTATTTTTAATGCTGTTAATCAAATATTACAAATTCACGACATTTGCAGTTTATAATTTTATTAAGATATGAACATAGAAGAATTGACAATTCTTCAGAATGAAACTGTTAAAGAAATATTTTTAAAATAAATTTTCAGTAAAAATACATAAAAGATTAAAAACAGGTAAAACGGTTGTAAATAAAGGCTTTACAGCCGTTTTATGATTTTTTGGTAGTGCGGGAAAAAGCAGAAAAAAGCGAGGTTTGGCAAAAGTAAGGTTACTAAAACGTTACTTTTAAACATCCAAAACAACAGTTTTAAAATGCTGTATTTCAGCTTTTTGCACGGTTTTTCATATTGTTCCGTAGCTCACATAGGTTTAATTTTATCATTAAGAATTGTGAGTATGGAAACTACAAAAAAATCAACGTTTAAGGTACTGTTCTACCTTAAAAAGAACGCCCCAAAGAAGAACGGAAAGGTTACGGTTATGTGCAGGATTACAGTAAACAGCAAGCAGTCTGCATTCAGCACCAAGCTGGATATTTCGGCATCTAATTGGGATTTGAAGTACGGCAGGGTTTTAGGAAAAAGCAGGGAAGCCCAGGACGTGAACGGCAAACTTGACAAGATACGTTCGGGTATTGAGGAATGCTATTCCAAAATCCTGAAAAACGAGGGAGTGGTAAACAGTACGAAACTTAAAAATGCCTTTCTCGGTATGGAAAGCGGAGAGCTTACCTTTTTCAAATTCTATGAACAGTTCCTTTTAGACTATGAAAAAAAAGTTGATAACGGACTTCGGGTTATCGGAACACGCAGGAAGTACAAAACGCTTTTAAAGCACCTGCGGAATTTTGCACTTACAAAATACGGATATTCTGATGTATCGTTTAACGACCTTACCCCTGATTTTGTACAGGACTTTGATTACTACCTGCGTGATGACCAAAGTTTGACCCACAATACCATTTGGCTGTATATGATTGGATTTACCACGCTTTGCCGATTGGCAATGAGCAGAAAGCATCTTGCTTTCAATCCGTTCAGCGAATACAAGAATACCAAAAAGGACAAAGACAGGGGCTATCTGTTGCGGAACGAGCTGGAACAGCTTGTAACGTTCAACTGCGACATAAAAAAAGACGAGTTGGTTAAAGACCTGTTTGTTTTCAGTTGCTTTACAGGTCTTTCCTATTCGGATATGAAAGGGCTTAAAAACAGCAACATCCAAGATTTCTTTGACGGTAACAGGTGGATTATCGTACGCAGGAAAAAAACAGCTACATCTTCAAACGTGATGCTGTTGGATATTCCGAAAATGATAATCGAGAAATATGCAGGATTATCAAAGGACGGCAAGGTTTTCCCTGTACCCTCAAATACCGTCTGCAATGACAGCTTAAAACGAATATCCAAACTGATTGCCTGCCTTAAAGAAAAGAAAGTAACCTTTCATTTAGCACGCCATACCTTTGCCACCCTGTTTTTGAGCGAGGGCGTTCCGCTCGAAAGTTTGAGCAAGATGTTGGGGCATAAGAATGTTGCCACTACACAGATTTATGCCAAGATACTCAACGAGAAAGTAGGAAAGGATATGCAAAAGGTATCACATAAATTTAAAAGTATGGAACGGTCTTTTATTTCTGAACTATGACTCGAAAACAAAACAGAGGTAAATTTACCTCTGTTTTGTTTTTTATTCAAAATATTTTATTATTTTTGAGGTAAATTTACCTTTAGTAGGAATGATAGATAATTTATTACATAAAAGTTTTGAGTATAAAGGACCTTCTATTGAAGACTTGTTTACAGAGAGATTAGAGCAATCAGGCTTAACAAAAACCCAATTTGAGAAGCTGTCTGGAATGGAGAGAAGAAGTTTGGATGCTATTTTAGATAAGACTTCTAAGCAAACTGATATTATTAAACTATTAAAGCTCGCCGAGTTTTTAGAAGTTGATTTAAGTGACTTACTCATTATTTATTTCAATGATAGACCGGTTGAAGAAATCAGAGAGCTTCAATCATCAATGGATATTACATTCATCAATAAATATTTTGATTTAAAAACATTGGCGGGATTAGGATTTATTCAAAAGAATGATTCTCTGGAAACTCTGAAAGACCGAATTTGTAGCTTTTTTGGCTTGGATTCTATTTATGATTACGATAGAGAGTTAAGTGATGCTCTTTACAGTAGAACTAAAAAGTCTTTCAGTGATAAAATGAAAGACTTTTGGATAAAATCCAGCTATAAATATTTCGAGCTTATTGACAATCCAAATGAATATAGCAGAAAGGAATTAGTAGAACTGATTCCTAAAATCAAACCTTACACTCAAAATATAGAAAATGGATTGCTAACTGTTTTTCAAGCATTATATAATATTGGCGTTACAGTAGTTTTTCAGCCATTATTACCTAAAACACAGATTAGGGGCGCAACTTTTTTCATAAATGATAAACCGTGTATTGTTATCACTGATTTCAATAAGAACTATGCCACCATTTGGTTTGCGTTAATCCACGAATTACATCACGTATTATTTGATTTAGAAACAATACAGAAAACAAGTTACCATTTATCAGGAGAGCCGGATTTGTTTTTAATTCAGGAGGACAAAGCAAATGAATTTGCCTCTGAATACTTGTTGTCCTCAGAAAAAATGAGATACATCGAGAAATTGATTCATAATAAGTTTATGGTAGAGAAATTTGCTAAGGAGTGTCAAATACATCCTTGTATTATTTATTCTCAATATCAATGGAGGCAATCTGAATTAGGAAACGATTATTGGGCAGCATTTAAAGAAGCTTTTCCGAACATAAAAAATATAACCAAAAAATTGAATGTTGCTAATTGGGATGTGGAATCAATCAAAGAAGCATCATTAAAAATAAGAGAATTATTAACTGTATAAAGCAACCGGAATGAGCGATAATAATTTAAACAAAAACAAAGTAGAACGTAATCTCTCGAAAGAAGATTTAGAAAGATTAGAGATTTTACAAAAATCAGAAGAAGTAAAAGGCGAACAGCTTTTTATAAATTATGATTCAGAAGTGGTAATTGAAAACGAGGCTGAAAAACTACTCGGACAAAAAATAGATGACCCTGTTCAAAAATTTCAGTTATACTATCACGGACTTACCAAATTATTAAAAGATAATTTACCTAAAGGTAAAGAGTTTGAGGATGTTCGCAGAATAGTATATGATGAAAAGAATGTCCTTATAAACCGAGGTGCGAAAAAAGATGAAAAAGGAATTAGAGGAAGTGACGGGAGAATGGCTTATACTGAAGATTTGGAAGAAGCAATAAAAATTGTTGCAGAATGGACAAGTAGAAAAGGAACGCCGGCAGAACTTTTTATGTCTTTTTGGGATAAGAATGAAGAGCTTGGTTACGGGCATCAGGATTAATGATTAAGATTACTATGTTTTCAACTAAATTATGCTTGTAAACCAATCCATTATAAAAGATATAAAAGCCATTATAGCCCAGTCAAAAGACAAGGCTATACGTGCCGTTGACCATCAGCGAACGCTGATGTATTGGCATATTGGCAAACGTATCTTTGAAGAAGAACAAGAGGGAAAAGAACGTGCAGATTATGGAACGTTTCTTATCAAATATCTTTCAGAACAACTGCAACCTGAGTTTGGAAGTGGTTTTTCCACAAGACAAATCAACCTTTACCGTCAGTTTTACCGCACATTTGAGAATGTGCATACACTGTATGCACAATTGAGTTGGAGCCAATACAAGCTACTTTTAAGCGTTGACAGTCAGGATAAAAGAGAGTTTTATATTGCTGAAACAATAAAAAATAATTGGACAGTACGTCAATTGGAACGCCAGATTTACAGTAGTTTGTACGAACGGCTTTTGTTGAGCAACGATAAAGAAAGTGTTTTAGCGGTTGCCAAAAATGAGAAACAGCCGTCTGATGCCAAAGAAATCATTAAAGACCCAATGTATTTGGAGTTTTTGGGCTTGAAAAGAGAAGCATCTTATTATGAAAGAGATTTGGAAAGTGCCATTATCACACACTTACAGGAGTTCCTGTTGGAGTTAGGCAATGGATTTTCCTTTGTAGCAAGGCAGAAAAGAATACATATTGAGGGCGATGAGTTCTTTGTGGACTTGGTATTTTACAACCGAATTTTACAATGTTTTGTAATTATTGAAATCAAAACCACTAAACTAACACATCAGGATATCGGGCAGTTACAGATGTATGTGAACTATTATGATAGGATAGAAAAACTGCCATACGAGAACTCGACCATTGGAATTTTGCTTTGTGCTAATAAAAATGATGCAGTAGTAAAATTCACATTACCAGAAAATCAAAAACAGATAATCGCAAGCCAATACGAACTTTACTTACCAAGCGAACAGCAATTATTGGAAGAAGTAAATAAGGAACTGGAGAGTTTTGAAGAAAGGGAGGATAAAAAATAGATGCTCTTTTGATTGAATAATACCAAGAGAATTTTAAGTTATTAAAAAAGATATAAATAGATGTCAATATTTTTTCACAAAGGCAAAGAGAATGTTCTTGAATCAAAAAAGGAACAAGGAGCGGAACAAATTGAAATAAAGAAAATCCAAGATGCTTTTTTAAAAGTACTTGATAATAAAAATCTTTCATTTCTTTTAGGTAGCGGTTGTTCTTCTTACGAAATTGAAATAGTAGAAGAAAAACAAGTATCAACAGAGAACATTGAGGAACAACAATCCGAAGAACACGAAACAAAAGATAGCGATACAGAAAGTCAATCAAAAAAAGAAAAAACTCAAATTGGTATTCCTGTTATGGCACCAATGGCTAAAGAGTTTTATAATTCAGAAGACTTCAAAGAGGAAAAAGATTGGCTAAATAAGGAACTGAAAATTGATGTAACCGATTCAACATTTGCAACAAATCTTGAAATTTTTCTATCAACCTTACATAGCTTATCATTCTATCATTCTAAAAAATCACAACCTGAATCTGATAAATCGGAAAACGCAACTACCGAAGAAGAAACAAAGCCCAAAGAGTTTAAAGATTTAGAGGATTTTGATAAAATAGAATCTATCATTATCAAGGCAAGAAACTTCCTTTTACAAAAATGCCTTAATGAAAATAATACCAAAACCGATAACGAAAAGCCCAGCAAGGACTTTCCATTGATAGAACTTTATAAACAGTTTTATAGGAAACTACTCACTCGAAATCCTACGTTGCCACGCCTAAATATCTTTACTACAAATTATGATTTATATTCGGAGCGTGCAATGGATTTATTGGGAATACACTATGTAAATGGTTTTACAGGGGGAATAAGTAAGTTTTTCAATCCAGCGATTTTCAATTATGCACTTGCGGAAAAAATGGATTTGTCCCAATCCAAATGGAGTGTGATTGATAACTTCTTTTACCTGTATAAGATTCACGGTTCAGTTAATTGGATTGAAGCAGAGGGAGAAAACAAACTGTTTAAGGTAAAGGAAATTCAAGAGCCAACATTTGAAGAATTAAAG
The DNA here is from genome assembly GCA_001898785.1 of Chryseobacterium sp. 36-9. GTDB lineage: Bacteria > Bacteroidota > Bacteroidia > Flavobacteriales > Weeksellaceae > Epilithonimonas > Epilithonimonas pallida. The sequence continues at coordinate 24,526 of MKVE01000001.1, forward strand.
GATAAGGAAACTATTATGATTCATCCAACACCTTTGAAATACAATGCAAGTCTTGGAAGTCCTTATTCTGATTTGTTTCGTGAGTTTCAGAAAAAATTAATGCAGAACAATAATATTCTTGTAACAATCGGATATAGTTTTAGTGACGAACATATAAACAATCTGATTTTTCAAGCCTTTACTATTCCATCATTTAGGTTGATTGTAATTGGAGAACCAACCGAATGGAATGCAATCGGAAAATTGCAAAAACTAAACGATTCAAGAATTTGGATAATTGGAGGGAATGATGATTCTGATACCCCTTTACATTATTTCAAAAGGTTTGTCGAAGAGATAATGCCTGACCTAACAGCAGAAGATTTGGACAAAAAAATGGAAACAACAATAAATAACCTGAAAGACTTGCTAAAATGACAAAAGAAGATAAGCAAAGAGTTATTGGTAAAGTTGTAGCCATAAATTCCGACCGATTTTCCGTTGAGCTATTAAGCGGTCTTGACAATTTCAATGTCAGCGGATTTGATGATATTCATTATTTCGCTCAACTAAACAGCTATGTGATTGTTCCGTATCAAAACTATTATATTGTTGCAGAAGTTGCGGGAGTTAGAGAAAAAGACCTTAATGTTCCATTTTCTAATCCTACCGACCAGATTTTAAGCAAGATTCAAGCAGGAAAATTTTTGGAAGTATTGCCTATTGGTACAATCAAAACAAATAAGGAAAACGAATTTAATTTTGAATTTGGAGTAAGTGTATATCCAACGTTATATTCTGATGTGCTTTATATTAAAGAACAGGAGTTAGATACAATTTTCAAAACAAACAAGGTCAAAGAAAGAAGTTGTCAAGATAAGCAAGAATGTAAAGACGGAAATTGCCAGTGTAGAGATAAATATACTTCTCTACCTATCGGAAAATCAACTATTTTTCCTGACTATGATGTCAAGATAGATATTGACAAGTTTTTTGGTAGCCATTCAGCAGTTCTTGGAAATACAGGAAGTGGAAAATCCTGTACAATAGCTTCTATGTTACAAACCCTATACAAGTTTGATGAATATAGTGCCACAGGAAGTACATTTATATTCTTCGATGTAAATGGGGAGTATCGTCAGGCATTTGAGAAAGTTAAAGAAAACAACGATAATATTGATGTAAGGAATTTTACTATTGATGAAGTTGATGAAAATGATAATTCGATTGAAAAATTCATTTTGCCCCATTGGTTTTTAGATATTGATGAATGGGCATTATTACTAAAGGCAAGTGAAAAATCGCAGTTACCTATTTTAAGAAATGCTTTAGCTCTTGCTGTTTTATTTGAATCAGGAGCGACTAACACTGTTAAAAATCATATACTTGCCTCTTGTATTACCCAAATATTAAGAGATGAAACAAGCAGTCCTTCCAAAAAAGATAGAATCAAATCAATACTACAAAAATTCAATACGAATGAAATCAATTTATCCATTAATTGTAATGGCTCTACTTTCCACAATGGAGTTGCAACTGTAAATTGTACTATTGAAAATTGTCTTTTTATCCATTTCGGAGAGATGAGAGGTATTCAACATTTACACGACTATTTGGAACAAAGAACAGATGAGGGAGATTTTTTATTTTTATCTAATAACTTTTATCTTCCTTCTTATCAATCTAATCAAAAATTTGATTTCAAATTATTGGAAAATGCTTTAGACCTTGCTATACTCTACGAAGAAGCACACGGAAATCGGCAAATTAGAGATTATTGCTCTTCATTGATTACCAGATTTAAGAGCGTAAAAGAGAGAGATGATTTTAATTTTTTAACAGAGAACAAATCTAATGTTGAAGAGCTTGAGTATTTATATCAATTTTTAGGATTAGATGACCCTCTTATTTCTTGTGCGAAGAAATCGCAAGTAATTATTATTGACCTCAACTCCGCAAATGATGAAACTGTTGAAGTGATTTCCTGTGTACTTTCAAGATTAATTTTTGAGAAACTAAAAACCGCTAAACATAGGAATACGTTTCCTGTAAATCTTGTTTTGGAAGAAGCTCATAGATATATATCAACCGATTCAGGAAAAGTATTTGGGGATGCAAACAGAGTATTTGAACGTATAGCAAAAGAGGGGCGAAAATATGGTATGTTTTTACTTGTTTCTTCGCAAAGACCGAGCGAACTATCAAGAACTGTTTTGTCGCAGTGTAGTAACTTTATTGTACACAGAATTCAAAATCCAGAAGATTTATCCCACATAAGACAAATAACACCTCATATTTCAGAAACTATATTAAGACGATTGCCTTCAATACCAACGCAACACGCTTTAATATTTGGACACGCTGTAAACTTGCCAACAACATTTAAAGTAAATGAAGCAGACCCGAAACCAAAAAGTGATAATAACGAAGTAAGTAAAAATTGGTTTAAAGAAAAAGATTTTGAAATTGATTTATAGTCAAATGCAAACAAAAACGATAGCGTAGAAAATGACAGCAATCATAATCATAGCAGTAGTCGGACTACTAATTTACTTCGGGACAAGAAAAAAATCACAGCAAACTTTTGTTGATAACAGACAGAGTTCAACCACAAACGGTCATACAAATTCAGCACGACAAAAATTTCAATCCAAAGTATCAAGTTTATCATTTCCCGACAGAATTGATGCGATTGTTTGGCACATTAATGCCATTGACAGAGGACTCGCAACTGGCGACTTAGAATTTACCAATCTTTCGTATGCTAAACTTATTGAAAGTATTAGACAGCAAAACATCAATGAAAATGGAAATTTCACAGACCATTTGCAGGTAATCCGAAAAGAATATGACGAGTTTAGAGCATTTTACGGACTTGCTTACCCAGAACAATTTCTTCCACCTGAAGAAAGGAAAAAGAAGAAAGAACAAGAATTTGAAAAAATTAAAGAAATACCTGTCTATTTAGAAACTGGAAACTACATTGAACTTCCCAAACAAATTTTAAAATATGTGGACATTGTAAAATCGCTTTCGGAATGGTATGAAATAGGAATTAAACCACAAAAGGAAAAATATGGACGTTGGAAAGCTATAAAAAGAGAAGAGCGATATTTTGGATTTTACGATGCCAATCTAAAAAAGCAAAATCATAAAATTTCACTTGAAACAGGCAAAAGAATAACTGAAAAACCTTATTTCATAAAAGCGTTAAATGAACAAGGTATCCCTTTAACAGATTTTGTTGTTTATGGGGAAGATTTAGAATGTTTCGTAAAAGCCGTTGACTTTTTTGATAATCAAGATTTTGTAAATGCACAAAAAGAAATAGACAAGGCTTTGATGTTAAAAAAGACAGAAGATTACGAAGATTTAAAAGTTGATGTAGAACTAAAATTAAATAATGAACAGGTTGTAGATGAGCAATTTGAAAAATACAAGTTTGATATTGATTCTGCCATTCATTCCGGACAAATGAATAGTTGGTTAAAAGTGTTAATCAACAATCATAAATATGAAAAAGTTATTTCTTTCATAGGAAAAACAAACGAAATTTTAGACAAACTTATCAAGGGAGAAATTAAACATAAAATTTATGGACAACAGTCAGCAGACTGGTACGAATATAAAAAACAAGAATTTAATAAAAACTTGATTTATATTTTTGACCATAAAACTGTTGAACTTACAAAATCTGAAAACTCAATAAAATTACTTGAATTATTTTTAAGTCTGTATAATAAGGCAGATTTCAGACCAATAGAAAAAATCGCAGACCAATTTAGTTCTTGGAACTTAATTGAGCGTGCAAATGAACTTTACGCAAGCTGTTTGAAAATGATAGAAAAAGAAGATAAGCCAAGAGTAAAATCACGAATTGAGAAGAAAATTAAAAAATAGCACCAAGCCCCGAACCTTTAGATTATATAATACAATGACAAAACACGATATGAAAAATGGGACGTTATGACCGTTCAATAAAAATCGCATTTGACAAAACATCAGGAGAAATACTTGATGCTGACGAAGTGTTTGACATTGCCAAAGATGCTTTTGAAATTAGAAAAAAGTATCACGAGAAAAATCTCATACTTTCCTGTTGTGAATGTGAGCAAGATTTAATGGTTTCGGGTAGTAAGTATGACAGGCTTCATTTTAAGCACAAGCCAGGACATAGTTATTGTATTTTAGCTGACGGTAAACTTTCGCCACACGACCACGAAAAATTAACGGCAATTTTAAAAGCCAAAGAAAGCGACAGGCACAAAGAACTTAAAAACAAAATCGGCGAACTTTTAAAAAACGTATCAGGTGTTGATGTTAGCACAATTCAAATTGACAACAAGTTTATCATCAAAGGCAATGAAAAAAGAAAACCTGATGTTTATTGTAAATTTCAAGACAAAGAACTTGTATTTGAGATTCAACTTTCAGACTTGTCGCTCGGCTATATTCTAAGCCGTTACGATTTTTATAAAAAACACGGAATGTATCTAATTTGGATACTTGACAACTTTGACATACATAATCAAGGGACATTAGAACGAGACATTAAATATTTGACCAAATATGAAAATTTCTTCAAACTTGACGAGAAATCTGAAACATTGAAACTTGAATGTGAATACAAATTCCCGTTTTTAACCGACGACAATAAATTTCTCACGAAATGGCTTACAAAATCTGTTGCATTAAACGAGCTGAAATTTGACAGTGAAGTTTATCAAGCCTACTACTACAATTTTGGCGACAACAAAATAAAAACTGAAACCCTTCAAAAACAAAAAGAGGCGGAAATTAAAGAAGCTGAAAGAAAAAAACAAGAACAACAAAAACTTGAAAACGCACAAAGAACAGCAAAATATGTAGTTGCTGAAATTGCAGATTTCCGAAAGCGTAAAATTCAAAATTTTGATAGTATTTCAAACCAAATTGAAGAATTAGACAATTTTGAACTTGATGTTCTTAATAAAACTTTGAACTTAAAGGGAAAAAGTAAATCGCCTTTAATAAAATGGATTGATGAAGCAACCCAAAATGATACTGTTTTTCTTAATTTTATCTTGAAGACAAGTAAAATTGAACTTGATATAAATACAACCGACAACGGAAGAACGCCATTGCAAGCGTTATTTGAAAACGAAAATATTTACAAAACAACGCCGGCACTTTCACTTTTTCAAGCAGGTTACATACTAACAGAAAGCGATAACTTAAAACTTAATGAACTTAAAGAGAAACAGAAAATTTCAGAGGCTGATTTCTACATCTTCAAATTTTGCAACAACTTAACCGACAGAAATCTTGTTTCCGATGTTCTTCAATTTTCAAAATTGCTTTTCATTATTGAATCTGCACGAAGCAAAGAATTGATAATATTCAACTTTCAAGGAAACAAATGGGTTTCGTTTGCTAACAATGCAATTCAGTATTACAGCGAGTATTGGGAATACATAGAATTAGCGTTTAAAAAATTTGGGCTTTGGGACGAACTAATAAAACTTGATACTAAAGGCACTTTTCAAAAAAAGGTCGAACAGTTTTATTCAAAAATGCCAAGACAAAAATATGACTTTGAGGAAGTATTTAACGACCTATATCCCGAAATGGAATATGTATTTTGACAATGAAAAAATTAGAGGACAATGCAACTTTGGACAGTTCAAAGCATAGAATGGTATAATGAATTACTAAAAAACGGAATTATTCAGGGAGAAAGAAAGCACATAACAACAGATTGGGAATTCAGTTTGTTAGGTTATCATTGGCTTATGAATAAAATGGATGAAAAAATTGGTAAACGTCCATTTCCCGAATGTTTTCCCGTTTGGGCTTGGTATCAATATACCGATAGCAATAAACGAAAACCTGATTTGCGTAGCACGGGTTTTCTTCCAAAAGGGACAAAAGGGGTTCGTATAGAAATAAACAAAAACGAAAATGATGTTTTATTATCCGACTTTATGCTTTGGAGTATTCCATTTGGCTATCAGAGTTTCATAGGACAAAACGAAGAAGAAAGTGAAGCTTTTGAAAAAATGTTGGAACGCAAGGGATTTGACAAAAAGAATATCGGGAAGTTGCCCAAAGGCATACAAACAGAAATCATTAAAAGTTGGGACAAAGTTTTGGATTTGGATTTTGACGCCCCATATCACACAAGTCCTAAAGACAACAAAGCAATACAAGCAACTTTTTGGACATTGTCTTTAAATGAAGTCATTAAAGTAGACGATTTTGTTGCACGCTGACAAAAATGAAAAAACGGCACAGCCCACCGCTTTAAGCAGTGGGCTGTTTCTTTAATTGACCGATACGGTTATAGGGTCAAAGTATTCTTTTAATCGGCTAACGCTGATAGTTATCTTCCAACACCTTGACAATATCACTTTCACGAAAAAGGATTTTCCGTTCGAGTTTGATAAAGGGTATCAGTCCGTCATCCCTGTACTGTTGCAACGTCCGTTTGCTGATGTGTAGCATCTCGCAAACCTGTTCGCCTGAAAGGTAGATTTCCCCTTTCAAGAGTGGGTGGAAATATTCCCTGATATACAGCAGTTCATTTTTAATGCCTACCACGGCTTCGAGCAGGGCAAGCATATCCTCGTTTGAATTTCCAATCTGTTTCATTTCCTTTGCTTTTTTAATGGTCGCTCTCCCTGCATCAGTAATTCCACATCGGATAATCTGAAGTAAGTCTTCCGATTGATTTGCGTTGCCCCAAGAATACCCTTTGCCCTGTACGTCTGCAACGTCCGTTTACTGATATTAAGCAGTTGGCAGGCTTCCTGCTGGTCGAGCCATTTCGTTGCCTGTTGCAATGCTTTGTAAGGTGTGGTAATTTCCTCAATCAATAGGGAAACTTCCTTTACTTCCCTGTGCAGTGCCTTTAAAATCTGAATGTCCAAAACCGTTATTTCCATACCTAATCAATTTAGACTTCAAAAATATAAGGTACTTATACAGAGCGTTCCAATGTTGCATTCAATGGCATTCTTTGGCGTTCAGATGCCAAATACTGAACTATAATCCCAACTTTGGTTTCTTGTTTTTTGGACGAGCCTGTTGCATTTTTATTGAACTGTCCATTTTTAAAGCAGGCTTTTTGCCCGTCTGTACGGTTTGGCTTTTTTCATCGTTTTTGAAGTCCGAACGCATTACCGTTTTTGTCGCACCTATGATGCTTTCAGGTTCGGCGGTCTGTTTTTGCGGTTCAGTACGTTTGCCCCCGAACAGCCTGCCCAGACCCAACCCCTTTGTTTCCCTGAACTGGCGTTTAAGGTTGGCAATGAAATTGGAAATCGGGTCACTGTTCTTATCGACCTGCATAAAAGGGGCATCCTTTTTTTTCTCGGATAGCTCTTTTTCTTTACGCTCTTTATCGGTTAATGCTTTTTGTGCCATAGGTTCAAAAAATTTTCCCAATGTAAACCATAAAGGAATGCTTCATTTGCCTTTGGCTTTCAGTGGCAGTCTTTGGCGGTCAAAGTCATTTTGATTTTGATAAAAAAGCATATTTGAAAAGTGTACCCAAAAAAGAATAAAAAAGGTAGCAAAGCTAAAGCGGACAGCCACCGCACCAACCCACCAAAAGACTACGGCATAATGGCAGGGCAAGGTGGCTTCGCCGGGTTACTGTGTTGCCCTGCCACCCTTCGGGACTTATTCCGTTTCCTTTTGGTTTTCCGCTTGTCCGCCTTGATTAAATGGCTTTCTTTTTTTTCTGTTTTTTCTTTTGGAAACAATTTTAAGAGGGAGGAACGCACCACCAACCACCGCACCGCCCTCAAAACAACGGCTTCGTTTTACTGTTGTACAATGCCAAAATCATTTCCTCAAATTCCTCAAAATGGTGTTCGAGGATATTGTCAATGTAGGAATACAGCGTTGTCTTTTCTTCCCTTGTCAGCTTGTCAGTTG
>MKVE01000002.1:0-1016 GCA_001898785.1 Chryseobacterium sp. 36-9
GATTATGGTGAATACATTTCAAAACCAGGTCTGAACTTATTGAACACACCTGGAAACGATGCCGAATGCACCACAGGACTAGTTGGAGCTGGAGCAACTGTGGTTTTGTTTACAACAGGCTTAGGAAATCCGATGGGAAATCCAATTGCACCGGTTGTGAAAATCTCTTCCAACACCGCATTGATCAACAGAATGTCCGACATTATTGATGTTAATGCAGGAACTGTAATCACCGGAGAAAAAAGCATCCAGGAAGTGGGCGAAGAGATCGTAGATTATATTATCGAATTGGCAAGCGGCAACGTAGAAACAAAAGCAGACCAACTGAAACAGGATGTATTTATACCTTGGAAACGAGGGGTTTCATTATAATTTTTTTGAATTTTAAGGTTTTTATTTTTAAAGGGCATTTCTTCTAAGAGAGTGCTCTTTATTTTTAAATCATATAAAGAATTAAGCAGTTTACTTATTAATTATATTTAGCTAATCAACACTATTAAGATATAGTAAAATCAACCTTATGCTTTATTAAGAGTAAGACTTATGCTTCGATAAGAGTAAGACTTATGCCTCGATAAGAGTAAAACTTATGCCTCGATAAGAGTAGAACATGCTTCGATAAGAGTTATCATTCATGAAATAAAGCGCCTACTCCACACTCAATACCTTATCATATCCTGCGGTTCTGGAAGCTTTCAACAAGTTACTCCCGGAATATTGGCTTGTAACCTCCAAATAATAGCTACCGATCTCTAATTCAGGAATAATGATGATCAATTCTGATGCTTTGTTCACTATTATATCATCTGCAGGAACTATTGTCCTGTTATTAGTTACACTATTGACAAAGAAGATTCCGTTTTCGGGGCTATCTCCAGCTATTTTTATTTTTGCGCCTTTGATGTTCAGATTTCTACCAGGTGAGATCTTATTATTAATGGAGCCACTCTTCATATCTGTCACCTCATAGATGACAGAACCTCTGCTGGCTGCACCAAGAATATTAACCTGGATAT
>MKVE01000002.1:1092-4358 GCA_001898785.1 Chryseobacterium sp. 36-9
GCCGGTATTAATGGTAAAACCATCGCAAAGCTGGTAAGCCATCTCTTTCAGAAAAAGCGTTACAGCATACTCCATAGACGGTGCCGACATATCCGCTCCGCCCCTATTGACAGCAGCCTCACAGATCTGTTTGATATTGAGCGACTCCTCACTGATGGTACGCGCCAGATAATCGGCAGAATCATTTTTTGTTAAAAGATTCTCATAAAGATGAGCATTAATTGTATGTAGAAGGGGCATAATTTAATCATTTATGTTATCCCTAATATACAATTATTTTAAGAACTACTACTCCAGTTTTTTAATTGTCTTCAGCATATCAATTCCTTTTCCTAAAATCGGTTTGAAGATGTCACCTTTTTCTTTCAGCCGGTCTAATGAATTATGAATGTTGAAGTCGGTCGGCTTAAGTCCTTTTTTGACCTCGTCCCATTCCAACGGCATTGAGACAGGTGCACCTTTTTTCGGCCTAAGACTGTAAACGCTTGCAAGAGTCTGTCCTCTTCTGTTTTGTAGATAGTCGAGATAGATTTTGTTTTTATCCCTTTTCTGAAGGCTGCGTTCAAGCGTTGTCAAATCCGGTAACTTCTGCTGAACCATCTGCATTAGCAAGTGTCCGAAATCTTTCACCTGCTCATAAGAATATTTTGCACCCATTGGGATATAAACGTGTATGCCCGAACTGCCGGAAGTTTTGGGATAACCATTGATTCCTGCCAAATCCAAAACTTCCTTCACAGCCTGAGCGGTTTCTATCACATCTTCGAAGGTATTCTTTTCGGACGGGTCCAGGTCCAGAACAAGATAATCGGGATTATCCGCTTTTTGGATTTTACTGGTCCAGACATTTAGCTCGATGCAACCGAGATTGTTCAGATAGGCCATTGTTTCCTTATCATTGCAGATGATGTAATTGATATATTTATCGGTACTTTCCGAGAAGACCTTCTGCGTTTCTATCCACTCTGGCGTTTCCTCAGCAGCATCTTTCTGGTAAAAGCTCATTCCTTTGATACCGTTCGGATAACGGTTCATAGATTGTGGGCGGTTTTTCAGATGTGGTAAGATATATTTCGAAATGCTTTGATAATAATCAATCACATCGCCTTTCGTCACGTCATCATCGGGAAAATAGATTTTGTTTTGATTGGTAAGTTTCAGTTTTTGCTTTCCGATTTTTTTCTCGACATCGTCTTTTCCTGTTCTTTTCTTAGGTTCTGCTTTTTTCACGGGTTCTTTTTTTGAAGGTTTTTCTGGATTGAATGTCACATCATCAGGCTCTATATCATCCCGGAGTCTGAGGAAAATCGGGTGCCTGTAAATCAGGTCTTTTGTCAGTTCCGTAAATTTGATTTCAGCAACCAGTTCAGGTTCTATCCAAGTTGCTTTGGTATTGGTTTTTGGTGTGATTTTGAAAACTGATTTACCGGTAATCAATGGCTGCATTTTATCATAAACCTCGGAAAGGGATTTGTCGTTAAAACCGCCGCCTGTATGACCACAAAATACCATTTCGCCATTTAGATATTTACCCAGAATCAAGGCTCCGAACTTTTTCCTTGAACCTTTTGGCGCTGTAAATCCACAGATAATCGCTTCATCACTCTTATGGATTTTAATTTTCAGCCATTCCGAGCTTCGGACATCTTCTTTGTAAAGGCTTTCGGTTTTTTTGGCTACAATTCCTTCCAGCCCCAAATCTTTTGCAGCCTGGAAAAACTCTTTCCCGTTTTCCAGGACGTGGTCACTATATTTAATGATTTCATTCTCGATTAGAGCATCTTTTAATAATTCTTTCCGTTGAAGATAAGATAGATTTTCGGTCGAATGTCCGTTGAGCCAAAGCAAGTCAAACACCTGGAATGTCAGTGCCAGGTTTGGATTATCACCAATCTGCTGCAGCCATTGGAAGTTAGGTTTTCCTTTGTCATCGTAAGCAACAATCTCACCGTCAAGGACCATATTGTGTTCCTGTAACTTCAGCGAATTAGTAACTTTTTTAAATTTCTGGGAAAAATCGATACCGTTCCGGGAATACAATCGTATGTCGTCATTGCTCAAATCAGCAATCGCGCGATAACCGTCCCATTTGATTTCGAATGCCCATTCCTTGTCATCAAAGGCTTTATCAGATACTTTGCAAAGCATAGGTTTGATGAATTCCGATAACTTTTTGGCGCCTGAAAGTGCCGGAGCATAATTTTTAAAGTGCTTTATACCTTCGGACGAGTCATTTTTTTTTTACCTTCTTTCTCTTCGAGATAAGCGGTGACTTTGGAGGTTTTCAACGTGTACTCTTCAGCGTTGTAGTCTTCATCAACGGCATATTTATCTTTATGTTTGATAAGCAGCCAGGCGTTTTCATCCTTAGAACTTTTGATTTTCACTAATGCAAATTCACCTTTCAGCTTTTTACCGTGAAGAATGAATTTCAATGACTGTTTATGCAGTTCAGCCCGCATTACCAGATCGTCACTTTTGCCTTCCACCTTTTCAATGGGTTCATATGTTCCTTCGTCCCAAATTTCTACTTCGCCAGCACCATAATTACCTTCCGGGATAGAGCCCTCAAACGTCCTGTAAGAATACGGGTGATCTTCCACCATCATCGCCAGCCGTTTATCCGCAGGATTGAGAGAAGGTCCTTTGGGAACCGCCCAGCTTTTCAGAACACCTTCCATTTCCAGACGGAAATCGTAATGAAGCCTTGTGGCAGCGTGTCTCTGAATTACGAATTTTAATTTTTTCCCGCTGACCTTAGCCTTACCTTCCGGCTCCGCTGTTTCCTTGAAGTTCCTTTTTTTATTATAATCCTCTAGTGCCATAACAGTAATAATAAATGATGAAGATACTTTATAATTGAAAAATACTACTCCGAACCCACATTCTAAACCTTTAATCTATAACCTAAATCACCCCACTTTTTTCTTTCCTTTTTCCAGGCTAGCTTTCAGCATTGCCATCAGATCGGTTGCTTTGCCTTCGGGTTCTTTAATTTCGGTCAATTTGATTTTTTTGCCTTTTGCTTTTTGTTTAATGATTTTTAAAAGGTCTGCATTATAAGTGTCTTTATATTTTGATGGGTCAAATTCCGTTGCAAGGGATTTTATGAGATGTTCCGCCATTTTCAGCTCGGCAGGTTTGGGTGCGCTTCCGGACGGAATTTTTAAGTCTTCAAAGTCGCGCATCTCTTCGGGGTAACGCATCCTGTTAACCATTAAAATTTTATCTTCATATGGCCGGATCAGGCAAAGAATTTCGCGTTC
>MKVE01000002.1:4376-15683 GCA_001898785.1 Chryseobacterium sp. 36-9
GATTCCCGCCATTTTGGTTTTGGTTAAAGCTTTTAATAATAATTTATAAGCAGCTTCACCATTTTTCTGTGGCTCCAGAAAATAAGGCGTCTCGAACAAAGCAGGATCGATCTCCGCTTCCTTGACAAACTGAGAAAGACTGAGAACCTTAGATTTTTCCGGGCTTGCCGCTTCAAAATCCTTATCATCCAGAACGATATATTTATCCTCTATTTTATAACCTTTCACAATATCTTCCCAAACCACTTCTTTCCCGGTACTTTCGTTAACACGTTTGAATCTGATATTGCTAAGATCTTTACTGTCCAGCATATCCAGATCTAAAGTGCTCGAATCTGTCGCCGAATACAATTTGATGGGAATATTAACCAACCCAAAACCAATTGCACCATTCCAAATTGCTCTCATAATTAGAATTTTGATTTGATATTAATAATGAAATTTTATTATTTGATTTTTACAAGAAACATTCCATTGACATCAATTAGATAAAATATTTAAGTTTAATTATTTCTAATACAATTTAGAAATAGCACATTATTTGTAACTGCTTAAAAAAATAAAAGTAAAATGGAAAAAGAAACTAAAAAGAAAATCAGACCAAAGCAGGAACAAAGCCGACCCGGTCTGGAAAAAGAAATGACTCCGGTTCCAGAAACCAGCCCGATTGATTATCCAAAAGGTAAATTGAATGCTAAAGTAGCCTTAATCACCGGAGGCGACAGCGGAATCGGGAAAGCGGTGGCTTTACTATTTGCAAAAGAAGGTGCGGACATTGCGATTGCTTATCTCAGCGCGACTCAAGATGCTGAAACTACTAAAAAAGAAGTGGAAGCTTATGGCAAAAAATGTACTTTGATCAAAGGTGATTTAGGCAATGAAAATCACTGCAAAAAGGTCATCAAAGAAACCATAAAAGCACACCAAAAAATCGATATTTTGGTCAATAATGCTGCATTGCACTGGGAATCGGAATCGATTGAAGATATCACTACTGACCAACTGACAAAAACATTTCAGAATAATTTTTTCTCCTATTTCTGGACTACAAAATATGCGATGCCTTACCTGAAAAAAGGAGCAAGTATCATCAACACAACATCCGTTACGGCTTACAGAGGAAGTCCTCAGCTCATTGATTACGCTTCGACAAAAGGTGCCATCGTTGCCTTTACCAGAAGCCTTTCTGCCAATCTCATTGATAAAGGAATCCGTGTAAATGCCGTTGCGCCCGGTCCAATATGGACACCTTTGATTGCATCATCATTCGATAAGGAAAAGAATTCGGAGTTTGGAAGTGATTCGCCGATGAAGCGTGCAGGGATGCCGAATGAAGTCGCACCAAGCTTCCTTTTTCTGGCCAGTGACGACTCAAGTTTTATTTCCGGACAGGTTTTGCACCCAAATGGCGGGGAAATTGTTAACGGATAATCACAATTAATTATAACATCAAAACAAAATATTATGTCAACAGAAAATCTTACCAACCAGGAAGCTATTAAGAAAATCAAAGAACTCTCGGAAAAAGCCAGGATCTGTATGTTTTGTACGGAACTGGACAGACTTCCTGTCAATGCCAGACCAATGAGCATCCAGGAAACCGACGAGAACGGAAATCTCTGGTTTATCAGCAGCGAAACCAGCAATAAAAATTTTGAAATCAAGGAAGACAACCGTGTACAGCTTTATTTTATGAATAACAGCGACTCCGAATATCTTTCAGTGTACGGAAATGCTTTCATCTATAAAGACAAAACGACAATCGAAGAAAAATGGTCGCCAATGGCAAATGCCTGGTTCGATGGCAAAGATGATCCGAATGTTTCAATCATAAGAGTGGAACCAAAAGATACCTATTATTGGGACACGAAGGCGGGGAAATTGGTAAGCCTATTAACTTTTGCAGCAGCAGCAATTACCGTAAACAAAACTGATAATTCTGATGGCGTGGAAGGAACTGCAAAAATTTAATTAATTTTAAAATGGAAATTAAGTCACAAAGAAAATCATAACTAATGAACTTTGTGACTTTTATTTTCCATTCCTTATCAAACTACAAATGGCGAAACTAATCACATTCACAAACAAAGGAATTTATTGTCCTCAAGGAAAATTCTATATCGATCCGTGGCGGCCTGTCGATTTGGCGGTCATTACGCACGGTCATGCCGATCACGCACGCTGGGGAATGAAAAAATACCTTTGTCATCATTTTACCAAACCGATTTTACATAAAAGAATCAGTGAAGATATCGAATGTCAAAGTGTGGAATATGGTGAAATCATTAATATCAATGGCGTAAAAGTCTCGCTTCATCCTGCTGGTCATATTATCGGCTCTGCACAGATCAGGTTAGAATATAAAGGTTATGTGAGTGTTGTTTCGGGAGACTATAAGGTTCAGGACGACGGTTTAAGTACGCCTTTTGAACTTGTAAAATGCAATGAATTTGTCACGGAGAGCACTTTCGGACTTCCTATCTACAACTGGCTGGAAGTTAATGATCTAAATAAAAAACTGCAAAGCTGGGTTCTCAGAAATCAGGAAAATCAGAAAACATCGGTTTTTATCGGTTATTCTTTGGGTAAGGCACAACGCATCATGAAAGCTGTTGAAGGCTTGGGAAAGATTCACGTTCATTACTCCATCGGCAAGCTTAATCAGGCTTTTGAAGAAGTTGGAATTGTTCTTCCTGAATATGAAATTCCTGATTTTCGGGAAAGTATAAAACACATTGTGGGAGACATTGTCATCGTTCCACCCGCTTTATTGGATTCAAATGTTATTAAAAAAATTCCTGACGCTGCGACAGCGATTTGTTCAGGCTGGATGCAGGTTCGCGGTGCCAGAAGATGGCGAAGTGCGGATGCAGGTTTTGCATTGAGCGATCACGCCGATTGGAAAGGTCTGTTACAAGCCATAAAAGCGACCGAAGCCGAAATTGTTCACGTCACACACGGACAAACCGAAGTTTTTTCTAAATATTTAAATGAAATCGGAATTAAATCTGATGTCGTTGAAACCCTATATGGTGACGATGACGAAGAAGAGAAAGAAAAAGATATTATCAAAGATTAAAGCAATGCTTGAAAAATTCCATAGGAACTTACTGTTAATAGCAAAAGAATAAATGGTAAAGCGGAGCTCCGGAGGAGCGACCTGATAATTATAAAAAACGCCGAATTGCACGCAGCCCGGCTTGAATGGAGCTCGTCATTGCGAGGAACGAAGTAATCTTTTTTACTTAAGGAACTATTTTGAACAGATTGCTTCGTTCCTCGCAATGACAAAAAAACAACAATAAAATGAAACATTTCGCAGAACTCATCAACGCTCTCGAAAGCACTAATAAAACCAACGCTAAAATCGATGCGATCATTGATTATTTGGAACGCGCGCCGGATGAAGATAAAGTATGGTTCATCGCCTTGTTCACAGGAAAACGTCCGAAACGGAATGTGAACACGAATTATATGAAAGAATGGGCACTGGAAATTACACAATTACCTTTCTGGCTGTTTCAGGAGAGTTATTCTTCGGTCGGCGACTTGGGAGAAACATTATCATTAATTCTTCCTCCACCAACAGAAAAGATAGAACGTTCTTTATCTGAATGGATGAATGACATTATCAGTTTAAAAAATAAAACAGACATTGAAAAAAAGAAATTTGTCCTGAATTCCTGGAACGGTTTGGATTACACTGAGCGATTGATTTTCAATAAATTATTAGGCGGAAGCTTCAGAATCGGAGTTTCGGATAAAACTTTAATTAATGCTTTAACTAAATTTTCCGAACAGGAATCTAGCGCATTAATGCACAGTTTAATGGGAAAATGGCTGCCGAATGAAGTTTCGTTTCAGGAATTAATTTCTGCCGAAAATGTGAATCCGGATAACTCAAAGCCTTATCCTTTCTGTTTGGCTTATCCTTTGGAAAAAGATTTGGAAGAACTCGGAACGCCCGATGAATGGTTGATTGAATACAAATGGGACGGAATCCGCGGACAGATTATCAAAAGGAATGATGAAGTTTTTATCTGGTCGAGAGGTGAAGAACTGATCACCGAACAATTTCCAGAAATCAAAGATGTCGTTCAGCAGATGAACGGTAATTTTGTGATTGACGGAGAAATTCTGGCTGTAAAAGATGATAGAGTTTTAAATTTTAATGAATTACAGAAACGTCTCAACCGAAAAACTTTAACGAAGAAAATGCTTTCTGAAATTCCGATCCAGGTTTTTGCTTATGATCTGTTGGAATTGGAAGGTAATGATCTGAGAGAAAAACCGATTGCCGGACGACGCGCCATGCTGGAAGAATTATTGCTGAATGAAAATCCTGAAAATATAAAAATTTCTCAAGTCATTGATTTTGAAAACTGGAACGAATTAGACCAAATCAGGGAAAATTCAAGAGAAATTAACAGTGAAGGTCTGATGCTGAAACAGAAAAATTCTCCTTACCATTCCGGGCGAAAAAAAGGCGACTGGTGGAAATGGAAAATTAATCCGTTAACGATTGATGCTGTTTTGATTTACGCCCAAAAAGGAAGCGGAAGGCGAAGCGCTTATTACACCGATTATACTTTCGCCGTGAAGAATGAAGATAAATTGGTCACGATTGCCAAAGCATATTCCGGTTTGACAGATAAGGAAATTATGGAAGTCAGCAAGTTCGTGAATAAAAATGCAATTGAAAAATTCGGGCCGGTTCGTACGGTAAAACCTGAGTTGGTTTTTGAAATTGCTTTTGAAGGAATAGGTTTCAGCAACCGTCATAAAAGCGGTGTTGCGCTGCGTTTCCCGAGAATTCTGAGATGGCGAAAAGATAAAACAGTGGATGAAATTGATGATTTGGAAGAGATTAAGAAATTGATACAGTAAAATTTAACCACAAAAGTCACAAAAGTTTTTCAAAGACTTATTGATTTAAAATTAAAGTCCATAAAAGATTATACATACAACTTTTTTGAACTTTTGAATAACTTAAGCAACCACTAAAATCTTTTGTGACTTTTGTGGTTCAAAAAAATAAATAATTTTGGCAACATTCGAAAATACCAACGGATTCAAGGTCATTCAGCAATGGATGGCTGATAAAGGTATTTCCCCATTCAAATTTCAGATTGATACATGGCAGAAATTTGAAAACGGATACAGCGGGATGGTTGTTGCGCCTACGGGTTTCGGAAAAACATTTTCCGTTTTTTTAGCCTTATTGACGAATTTTTTAAATCATCCTGAAAAATATAAAAAAGGATTGAAAATGATCTGGATCACGCCACTCCGTTCATTGTCAAAAGATATTGCCAAAGCAATGCAGGAAGCGATTGACGAAATTGGTCTGGATTGGACAGTGGGTGTACGAAATGGCGATACAGATCCAAAAGTCCGCCAGCAACAGGTCAAAAATATGCCGGAAATTCTGGTGGTAACCCCCGAAAGTTTACATTTGCTTCTCGGACAGAAAAATAATGAACGTTTTTTTAAAGAAATGAAAACCGTTGTTGTGGACGAATGGCACGAATTACTGGGTTCAAAACGTGGTGTAATGGTAGAACTGGGAATTTCCCAGCTTACGAAATATGTTCCGAAAATAAAAATCTGGGGAATTACGGCAACCATCGGAAATCTCGATGAAGCTATGGAGGTTCTCATTCCTTACGACATCAAAAAAACAAAAATTACAGCGAAAGAACAGAAAAAGATCGATATTCTTCCCGTTTTTCCTGATGAAGTTGAAATTTTACCCTGGGCTGGACATCTTGGACAAAAATTAGCCGACAAAGTTGTTCCCATCATTTTGGAGTCAAAATCGACGATTGTCTTTACAAATACACGAAGTCAAAGCGAAATGTGGTATCAGTTGTTGTTGAATGCTTATCCTGATTTTGCCGGACAAATTGCGATTCACCATAGCTCGATTGATGCTCATTTACGGATCTGGATTGAAGAAAATTTAAGTTCAGGGAAATTAAAAGCTGTGGTTTCTACTTCGTCTTTGGATTTAGGAATCGATTTTAAGCCTGTTGACACGGTCATTCAAGTCGGTTCTGCGAAAGGAGTCGCCAGATTTTTGCAACGTGCCGGAAGAAGCGGCCACTCCCCTTTTGAAACTTCAAAAATCTATTGTGTTCCGACCCATTCATTGGAATTAATCGAAGTTGCCGCTTTAAAGGAAGCCGTAAAACAGAAAGTGATCGAACCGCGAGATCCACAGGTTTTGTGTTTCGATGTTCTGGTTCAGTTTTTAATGACTTTGGCGGTTGGCGACGGATTTTATCCCGATGAACTGCATGAGAGGATCAAAAAAGTATATGCATTTCAGGAAATGACAGACGAAGAATGGAAAAGCATTCTCGATTTTCTTACCATTGGCGGAAGCGTTTTAAAGAGCTACGAAGAATTTCATAAAGTTGTGGTGACGGAAGATGGTTTATACAAAGTTACCTCGAGGAAAATTGCCATGCTTCACCGTATGAATATGGGAGTCATTGTAAGTGATGCCATGCTGAAAGTGAAATTTATTTCCGGGGGCTATATCGGAATGGTGGAGGAATATTTTATTTCAAAACTCAAAAAAGACGAAAAATTTATTTTGGCGGGAAGAGTGCTTGAAGTTGCAATGATCAAAGATATGACGGTTTATGTACGTGCGGCAAAAGGAAAGGCATTTGCACCAAGTTATTTAGGCGGAAGACTGCCTTTAAGCTCGAATTTAGGTCAGTTTTTAAGGCAGAAATTATCTGGTGCGCTGAATCCGAAAGCTTCAGAAAAAGAACTGAAATTCCTGCATCCTTTATTAATCAATCAGGAAGAACGTTCTCATATCCCAAAAGATGATGAATTTTTGGTGGAACTCATCAAAAACCGCGAGGGTTACCATTTATTCATGTATCCTTTTGAAGGGCGGTTGGTTCACGAAGTGATGTCTGCGCTTATTGCTTACAGGATTTCAAAGCTGGCCCCGATCTCTTTTTCGATGGCGATGAATGATTATGGTTTTGAATTATTCAGTGATAAAGAAATTCCGCTGAATGAAGAAAATCTGCATAAAATTTTAACCCGGGAAAATCTGATGACCGATGTCATCTCAAGTATTAATTCTGCGGAAATGGCACGACGAAAATTCCGTGATATTGCGGTAATTTCCGGAATGGTGATTCAGAATTACGCAGGAAAACAACGTTCCAACAAATCTTTGCAAAGTTCTGCCGGTCTGATTTTTAAAGTTCTTGAGGATTACGATCCGAATCATTTTCTTGTAAGACAGGCTTATACAGAAGTTTTCAATGCGCAATTGCAGGAACAAAGGCTGGTTGAAGCTTTTAAACGAATTGAAAAATCAAAAATAATTCTGAAATTTGCCAATACTTTTACACCATTAAGTTTCCCGATCAAAGTTGACAGTTTGAGACAAACGCTTTCCAGTGAAGGATTGGATGCGAGAATCCAGAAGCTGATTCAGCAGGTGAGGAAACTTAAGTGAATTTGAAACACTTCGACAAGCTCCGTGTGACATCTCTAATACTAAATTCTTTTTATCAGCATTGTCAGGCTGAGCTTGTCGAAGCCTTTTTAATAAAAAATAATGAAAATAGTAACAAAAAATATAATCATTCAGAACGAAGTTTTCACTTTAACCAATCAACGGGCTTTATTCTGGAAAAAAGAAAAAGCTTTAATTTTATCCGACCTGCATATCGGGAAAACGGCTCATTTCCGTAAAAACGGCATCGCACTTTCTGACCAGATCTTTGAAAATGATCTGCAAAGATTATCTGTTTTAATTGAATATTTTCAGCCCGAAAAATTTATCGTTGTTGGCGATCTACTTCATGCAGGAGATAATTCGGATGTCGATAAATTCTGCGAATGGAAAAACCAGTTTTCAGATCTTGAATTTCATCTGATAGAAGGCAATCATGATAAAATTTCCAAAAAGCTGGAATCAAAATTATGCCTGAATTTCAGGGACGAGATTCTCGAAATCGATGATTTTAAGTTTGTGCATGATTTTGACAAAAAACAGCCGAAATTTCAGATCACGGGTCATATTCATCCCGGGTTTGTCATTAATTCTTCTGTGAAAAATATTAAACTTCCCTGTTTTGTAGTCACAGATAATCAATTATTGCTTCCTGCTTTTAGTGAATTTACAGGTCTGGATACAAAAAATCTCCCTAAAAAAGGAAGATTCTATGTTTTTACGGATGCAGAGATCTATGAGATTTAATTTTTCTTTTTGAAAATAATACAGCAAACCAATAAGATTAGATTAACTAAAACAGAGAAACCATTTGATAAAATTATTGGCAATTCGTCCTGTAAAATACCGTACCAAACCCAAAGCGACAATCCTGTAATCAAGACCAAAAGCATCACTACAGAGATATCTTCAGCGTTTTTCTCTTTAATAACTTTGATGAGTTGTGGCATCATTGCGATAGATGTGATTCCTCCGGCAACTAAACCCAATAATTCTGTATTCATAAATTATTATTTTTTCTTGTTGCAAAAGACGTTTTATAAGCTTCATCCCGTAATTTCTGAATCCTTCCAACGGGCTGTAATTCCTCAATATTTTCAAAAGGATTGAAGGATAAATTCTCAATCCATTGATTATTTTTGTCAATCAATTCTGTGATTCTAATTGTTCCAATTGATGCAAATTCAGAATTCTTCCATATTGTATTCAACTGATTGACAGGTTGTTTTTTCAAATCGTAACAATATTGAGCCATTAATTTCAATTCGTAGTCATTCTCTTTTAAATAATTTTGAATTGAATAATCTATTCGATTTTCATCAACTTTGTTAGGCACATTTTTCGGAACCAATTTTAATTTAACCAAATGATTTCCCAATCTGTAAACGCCAATGGAATGGTAATCAAATGACAGAATAAAATTGTTTCGATTTTTCAGGAATTTAAAAACCTCAATCATAAAAGAAGGGTGAAAAAAAGCCGGAGAAATCAAGATAAAATTCCTGGCTACTTTTATTAAATTCCAGAATTTTTGTAAGATATTTCCTGAGAAAAACCGGTTAATCGCAATGAAAATTTTCAGAAATTTCGAGACATTATTAATCGGAAATAGTGGAAAATTCACCAACGGAAAATTGGCAATAGTTTGATTGTCTTCAGAAATTTTAACCGAAAAACCATAAGCCGGAATCGTTCTTTTCTTAGAAACTAATTTCATATGTGCATTGGAAATTCTAATCAAGCACTCTAATTCCTGCCTTGAAAAAATATGATGCTCCTCAAAAGTTTGATTGGCAACAAAAGTTCCCTTTAAAGTTGAATAAGTCGTAACGTGAGCGTCTCTGGTTTTATAGTTAGTCTGATTGATTTTGTCCGATTTGGAAACGAAGTTTCTAACAGCTTCACAAGCTTTTTCCAGAAGTTTAAGCTCTTTAGATGTCAAGGAATCTAAGTCAGGATTATATTTTATTTTGAAGGCCATAACATTTCCCAAACTAAAATGAAGCCAAAAAAATAAGCTCCAGCTGGAGCTTATTATAAATATTTTAAATCAAAAAGTTATTTGACTAGTTCGATATTGACTGCCGAAAAACCTTTTGGTGATCTTTCTTTTTCGAAAGCTACTTTGTTTCCTTTTTTTACCGGCACTGCACAGTTGTTACTATGGAAAAAGATATTCTCGTTAGTTTTACTCTCCGTAATGAATCCATAACCCTTCTCACTTAAGAAAGTTACGATTCCTGTTTTCACAGTTTCTTCTGCTTCCACTGGCGCTGCTCCTAACTGAATGTTATCCAAATCAACCTCCACCCTTTCCTCAGGCGGTGTAGATGTTAATCTTCCGTATGCATCAACATACATAAACTCGATGTCTTTTCCTTTGTCGTTGTTGGTTTTACGCTCTTCACGACGAAGTGCTTTTTCTTTTTGTTTTTGTTGTTTTTTCTTGAAGTTTTCTTTTTTTGAGAAAGAATCTGCCATAAATTATTGCTATTATTTTAAATTAATGTAGTGAAAATGAATCAATTGAAATTCTAAAATCTTCGTAGAAATGAATTTGAAATCGACTGGTATAAGATTAAAAGGTAATTGTCTTTATTATCCGAGGAAATTTTGTTGCGCCTTCTAGGCATAAAATACACAAGAATTAAAAGAAATATATATTACTGATTAGCAATACAGAAACCCATTATAAATTATAATACAAAGATACAATAAAATATGCAGAAAATATTATTTTTTAATTCACTGATTATCAAAAATATATTTGTAAATTTAAATAAATAAGTTATTTGCAAGTGTGGATAATTTGAAATCCATATAAAATGCAGAATTATTTCTCTTCAACACAACCTCAACCCCAAACTTCTCAAAATCAAAATGATAAGGCATTAAGGATTGCATATTTCATAATGGTTCATAACGAAACTGAGAAATTTATCATACTATTCAAAAAAATATACACAAGAGATCAGTTCTACCTCATTCATATTGACAGAAAAGCTAAGCCAGAGATAACTGAGGCGATTCAACTATTTTTAATACAGTTTCCAAATGCCTTTCTACTAGAAAGTATGAACATAACTTCAGGCGGTTTTAGCATTGTCCAAGCAGAACTTAACGCAATGGAATTTCTCCTGAATGCAAGTCCGGATTGGGATTATTTTATTAATCTAAGCTGCGATGACTTTCCTTTGAAATCTCAAAATATTATCCGCAAATTTTTATCTGAAAACAACGGTAAAAACTATCTTTTTTATTATGACCAAAAGTTTTACAGACCCGACACACTCCAAAGAATACAAAACCATTTTACAGAAATGGCTTATAAAATCTCCTCGTTTATTTACAAAAGAGAATTTATGAAAAACGTTATCCCTTTTATAGGTGGTAAGTGGTTTCTTTTCACAAGAGACACCTGTGCTTTTCTTAATAACAATAAAAAGGTGATGCTTTTCGAAGAATTCTATATTAACACCTATTTGCCCGGAGAATCGTTTTTTCAGACCGTTCTTATGAATACGGATTTTCACGATGTGATTGTAAATGATGACAAAAGAGCTGTATTGGAAAAATCTTTACTAAATAAGATTAATCCGGATGCAATCATTAATTATTTAAGATCTAATAACCACCTTTTCATCAGGAAAATAGATGGTAAAACTGATAAGTCCATTTTGGAATATATCGAAGAAAACTATAATACCAAATTACCTGACATTGATGAGATAGAGCGGGAATTAAGGATTAATGATCGTCAAAATAATTAAATAAAAAAGACCTTTAATTGATTTTTAAAGGTCTTTTTCATCTAT
>MKVE01000002.1:15728-18479 GCA_001898785.1 Chryseobacterium sp. 36-9
GCACTAATTGCCTTATGATGTTGGAATGATGCAAAAAGCGTTACAATCTCCTGTCTTACAATCTCGATAGAATTGTCTGTCAATTCCTGATTAAATCCTGCTTCATTTAGCTCAGTCAAATCATTAACGGTAACAACTCTGGAGATAATTTTCCCAAGATCGATCATTTTTCTTTGTGATAATGGCCCATTAGTCGTTACGTTCAGCTCTTTAGCATATAATTTTGCCGCTTCTTTTGTAATCTCGTTAATAGAAAGATACTCTCCAAGGTTATCCGTCTTTTTCTTCTTCATATCTTTTAAAACTCCCTCAGAGATCTGCGTATAAAGCATTTCATTAGAACCTTCGAAAATCTGGAACGGACGGCTGTCCATTATTCCTCTTCCGCCAATATGACTGGTTCTGTAACCTTTTGCACCAGATAATTGAACCAACATCTGAGCTGCTTCCTGCATCATATCAGTTACAAAAGCTTTCATACTGTTGGCGTGAACACCACTTGCAGAAACATCTTTATCAATACCACTTACACTTGTACTTTTAGCACACATCGCTGAAGATAATGCGAAAAATGACTGTAATTTTGCAATCTGATATTGAACCTGATCCAAGGAAAATAAATTGCAGGTCCCAACGATTCTTTCTTTACAGTGTTTCATCGCTTCATCCATCATTCTTTTGAGAAATCCCATTCCCATTCCAGGGAATTGGAATCTGCTTCTGTGAAGAATGTCCAACATCATTTTAAGACCTGTTGTTTCAGGGATCAATTTATTATATTCAGGCACTTTGATATCCACTTTATTTAATCCGTACGGAATCATATAAAGTCCCGGATTGTCGTAATATTCCAGAACTTCGATATTTTGTTCCGGTTTGTGCGTATCTGCAACGAAAAAGTCAACATCTCTGGCAAGATTTCCGTCAGCATTGATATTTCTGGAAGTTACCAACCAATAATTGGCTAAACCTGTCAAACCTTGCCAATGTTTAGTCCCTTTGATATGGTAAGTGTTGTCTTTCAGTTCGTTTTGGGTTTTCATATTCAATGCGTCACTCCCAAAATCCGGTTCTGTGATCATCAATCCGCCCATTGCTCCAAAATCCAAGAAATGTTTGAAAATATCACCTTTGATAATTTCATTTCCATATTTTGCCAATGGTTCTAAAAACAAAGCGATATTAATCCCGAATGTCAGTGATAAAGGCAACGATTCATAAGCCGCAGCCGATAAAACACCAAGACACTCTTTAACTTTTGCACCTCTCCCACCGAATTCTTTCGGGATCGAAACCGACAATGGTTTTAAATTCAAAATCTCTTTCCAAACATTGGGTGGTAAACCTCTGGAAAGACTTAATTCATCAATATTTTCTTTTTGAAAAAGGGACGAAAGTGAAGATTTAAAACGATTGAGAAATTCCGGATATGAAACTACCGAAGCGTCCAATGCAAGTGCATTCATAATAGATTAAATAAAAGCCGCTGCAAGCCATTTGTGCAACATAAAAAATTATAAAGTGAAGCAAATGGCAACAAACATTAGACATCTAAGATTGTTTGCTTCACAATGTATGATATTGTGCCAAAGATACTATTAATAATCCAGAGTTATTTTAGAAATCAATGATTATTTATAATTTAGCATAATGAGAAATTTAGTTTACATTTTTCTTGGTGGTGGTTTTGGGAGTGTAATGCGTTTTTTGATCTCTAACTATACCCAGAAACTTTGGAATATCAATAGTTTTCCCATGGGAACTTTTGTAGTTAATATTTCGGGATGTTTTCTGATTGGGATTCTGTCTGCTTATTTTCTGAAAGTTGATAATTCTTTAAAATATCTTCTGATTACAGGTCTTTGTGGTGGTTATACTACATTTTCAACATTTTCTGCTGAGAATTTTTCACTTTGGCAAAATGGAAATTACGGCATATTGATTTTGTATGCTCTACTAAGCCTGATTATTGGATTTTTCATGGTATTTACAGGTTTTCAGATTGTCAGAAATTAATTTTTCCATTTGATAATTAGTGAATTAAAAACTTTTTTCAAATATAATTTGCGCATCATACAAAAGCTTTCTATATTTGCACCACTGAAAACGAGAAATCGTAGCAAGTAAGGAGAGTTGGCAGAGTGGTCGATTGCGGCAGTCTTGAAAACTGTTGACTGTAACAGGTCCGGGGGTTCGAATCCCTCACTCTCCGCCAGTTGGGAAACCAAAATAAGCTAAAACGCTGTAAACATCAATGTTTACAGCGTTTTTTGTTTTAGCGTAGTATCAAAAAAAACCAAAATAGGTCACGATTTATATGTCCTATTTCGTGTCCCATTCAAAAAATCACAAAAATGGGTCACGAAAAATCAAGGAAAGCCCGACCAATAGGCAGTCTAACGATTGTACATCTTGCAAAAAGTGGTAACAAAAAGTAAATTATTAATCAATTAAAGTTATCACACAATGAACAAAACATTCAACCTTTTATTCTTCATCAAAAAGAATAAGATCAGAACCAACGGAACCGCTCCCATCTATTTAAGAATTACGATAGACGGCAAGGCAGCAGACATTGCTGCCAAAAGATATATCGATCCGAAGAAATGGGATGTTAAAGCACACAAGGCACCAGGCCATTCGCAAGAAGCTAAAACACTGAACCTCTATCTTAAAACTTTGGAACAGAAAGTTTACGATATCCACTACCTGATGCTGAAAGAAGAAAACTTTGTAACAGCAGAGAGTTTA
>MKVE01000002.1:18501-35555 GCA_001898785.1 Chryseobacterium sp. 36-9
ATCTTTCAGGAGCATAATGACAAAGTGGAAGCCCTAGTCGGTCAGGATTTTGCTCCCGGTACATTAGAACGTTACAAAACATCTTTAAAACATACCCAGGAATTCATCACTTGGAAATATAAAGTTTCTGATATTGATATCACGCAAATAGATCACGGTTTTATCAGTGATTATGACTTCTGGCTGCGCAGTGTACGTAAATGTGGAAACAATACCGCTGTGAAATACCTCAAGAATTTCAAAAAAATCATCCGATTATGTATGGCGCACGGCTGGATCACCAAAGATCCTTTTCTAGGCTACAAAGCAAAAATAAAAGCTGTTGAACGTCCTTATCTAACCAAAGAAGAAATTCAGATGATCTATGAAAAGGAATTTGCATCCGACCGATTGAACCAGGTTCGCGATATCTTTCTATTCAGCTGTTATACTGGCCTGGCTTATGTGGATGTCAAGCAATTGTCAAAATCTAATATTAACGTTGGGATTGATGGTGACCAATGGATTTTTACCCATCGTCAAAAGACCGATACTTCTACAAGGGTTCCGTTATTGCCTGTGGCTCAGGAGCTGATTTTAAAGTATGAGAACCACCCTCAATGCGTCAATTCAGATATTTTGTTTCCTGTTTTGAGCAATCAGAAAATGAATTCGTATCTGAAAGAAATTGCGAATGTATGTGGAATCAATAAAGATTTGACTTTCCATATCGCAAGGCATACGTTTGCTACTACTGTTACGTTGTCCAATGGTGTTCCTATTGAAAGTGTGAGTAAAATGCTGGGGCATACGAATATAAAAACGACTCAGCATTATGCGAAGATCCTAGATAAGAAAGTGAGTGATGATATGGCGGTTTTAAGAGATAAGCTTAAAATAAAAAAGGGATAATGATAGTTGAAATTTAGTCAATACTAATTTGATTATAACTGTCAGATTAAGTATTGACTAATCCAATTTAATTGTCATATACTTTAGTACAAGTGTTCATTTTCAAGAGTTTCTTACTGTCCATTAATGCTAATATCAACTTTGATATATGCTTTATTACATTGACAAAGTCGGCTCGTTCTTCTATCCATTATGGTATTGAAGATTTTTATCTTTTTCCAGCTTTAGTAAAAATAAATAAGAATATTTCTTGTCAATAATACTTATTTTTATCCAAGCTCCTATTTCAATAAAAATTCTGTTTGATAACCTGGTAAGTGCTTCAGCATCAGTTAAAACCTTGCCTTCGTTATCGACTTTAGCATTAGGTTTCAGCAACTCTGCTTCAATTTCCTCATTTGTCAATGGCCTTAAATTAATAAACAACTTTTTTTCTTCTAATTCTTCACCTTCATAAAATTTCATTTTAAAGGATTTTTCGAAGTTAGTTACAATTACCTGATCCTTAAGATTGGCTGAATAGAAAGTTACGATTGGAATTCCTTTGTATAGACCAATTATACCTTCATCCGGATTACGATTCATTTCAAAGTCTTCAAGTTCCATCAGGTTAGTTCTATAGGAGGCTTCGGGAGGTATGATTATTAAATTCGGTTTAAATTTTTTATCTGCAAAAGATTCTATTCCTTCATCTAAACCATCCTTGATACTTTCGTGAGTTATTGATTCATTTTTGTATGCTTGAGTTAATTGATCTATAAACTTGTAATCCATAGTTCTTCCGGCTTGTCTTCCGATATCAGCTGTACCATAAATCTGTTGATAATTGCTTTCTACCAGCATCATTCTGAATTGTGGAAGAAAGAATCGTACACCGGCAAAATCAAGATGATCTCTATTGGTTACAGTTTCCAGCACATTAAATTTTTCAAAAAGTTTTTTTGTGAAATTTTGTTCAGTCCAAGCATTATAAAGCATTTCTTTCAATTCCTTGATTTTGATTGGACTTAATTCTTCATCAGCCAATACTTCATCATTTAACCTTTCGTTGCGAATTTTCAATTCTTCAAAAGCATTCATAACTTTTCTTGATCTTTCTTCAAAAACCTCTAAACCATTTTCATTACTAAAGTTTTCCTGAACTAATCCCAAAGTTGGAGCCCATTTAGTAATGTTTTGTTCAAGATGTGCTATATCAGACTTGACTGCAGAAAAAAGGAATTTAAAATCGTTATCATCAACGATTGCGCGTACATCGTAATGAGCAGCCTCTCCGCGCATTAAGTAAAAAACAGCTCCTGACAATATCCAATCATATGCACTAGGAGGATGGAATACTATACCGCTGGGGTGTTCTTCATAATCCCAACCTGACAATCCAAGAAAGCCTGCAGCCTCGTTTTTTCTGATATAAATAATATCAGATATTAGGTCTTCAAAATAATAATAGGACATTTCTAATTGTTCTAATAGAAATTTTAACCTCTCAATAGCTATAACATTGTTATCATACAAATAGACAGACCAAGCGTAAAGTGCCAAAATTGCACGTCGATGAACAATCTCTGCGAATTGTAAACGATCAGAACTACTACGTATTTCTGTCTTCTTTTCCATTTCTTCCGATCTTATAATTTGCATTCTTACAGTCATATAATCCGAAAAGCTGGTAGGTTTCATCTGCTTTAATTTTAGTAATGCTTCCCTAAGTATATTCTCATCTGGATGTTGAAGAGCGTAATGAAAAAGTGAAATGGTACCGTTGTACAAGTCGAATTGAAGATTATTTTCTAAAGTTAACATCCTATCTCCTCGCATCTGAGAATAGGTTGCGATAGTATGGAAAAATGTACTGCTCTCTTGCAAAAGATAATTTCCTATTTCTTGATTAGAAATATAGTGTGAATACAACTGAGAAGGTGTAAAAATAAATTGACCAATTACTTCCCGCGCATTTTTTTGAAAAGCAACGATAAGTTGTTTCTGTATAAATGTGAAGATTTCTGCGTATGCCTGCTTATGATTTTTTTCGGCCGCTTTATTAAAGGCAGAATGTAATTTAAAATTAACATTTTCGATAATTCCTGTTACATTTGTACTGTAGTTCTTTCTAATCATCTTCCGTATTTATAATAGGTTTCATAAAGTAATTCGATATCTGACAGACTATCGGTAAGCATCTCAATGTTTCCACTTTCTGCGGCAAGATCGAGCTTTTTACCCATTTTATCCATTTCCTCTGTAAATTCATCATCTTTTGTTGGTTTCAAATAAAGCGATAATGTTAATAAATTTTGTTCGAATTTGGATACCTTTATATTCTTATCGAACCACAAAATTTGTTTACCCCGAAATAATCTCTCCATAAGTTTCATTCTGGATACATTAATACCTTCACAACGTTTATTGATTTTCTTTCCTGCGAAGTGAAAAGCGGGAAAGAAAATATCATTTAATTGCATTTCAGTAACATTCTGAAGCTTTATATAACTTACTTCTCTGCCAAATAAGTTAGGAGACAAGAAAGCGGTTTTAAAACCATATTCTTTCATCTGCTCTTCAAAAACCTTTGCGCTTTCCTCTATAAATTTTGTCTGCAATATCCGGAGCTCTGCGGATCTTTTTATAGCATTTTTATATAACCTTGCTATGTAATCAGGATTAAAGAATGCTAAAACTTTATAGAATAGATGTGCTATTGCGACTGTGGTCATTAGAAGTAGAAATGTTCCCAAAATAGCAAAGTTTCCCACAGTCCATTGTGATACGGTATATTTTAAGGTATTTAAAATTACTAGAGAAATTATGGATATGATTGATATCGAAAAAACGTAATATAGATTAGTAATTCGAAATATATCTTTATATGTACGCTGTGTTCTGTTTTTTATTGTCTCAAAAATAAATCCAATCACTACAAAACTAAGCCCGATGATCGTAGCAGCTGCGCCCACCGTCTCGCTGATTAGCGAATACGCATTTTCAACTTTTGGAAATTTTATAAATGATAGATAGCTAAACCAATCTGTAGAAATTGACTCCGGAATAAAACAGCAAATTGCAAGCAACACTACTATCGTTGAAATAATTAAAAAGGATGCAACAAAATTATTCAGTAAGACAGATCTTCTGAAACGATTTTGTGATTTTCTAAGCTCTAAAAGGTTTTTGTTATTCTTAAAAAGCGAGGCCCAGGTTTTATGTACCAATCTTCTTTTTTTGAATAGCCCTGTTCGAAAAAGGAAATGTTGTAAAATTTTCGTAGTCATATAAAGTTTAGAGATAAATTAGAATAATTGAATGAATTATATCACTTTATTGTACAAAATTATTTTCTTATTAAAAAGTAGAAGATTAATTACTGTTAGTGAATATAGCCTGTGCCTTTTTCTGTTTATTTATTTTAAAATAGAACTTACTCGTTATGATAATAATTCAGTAATACGTTCAGTAGGGTTACTACAATTAAAAAGCTCTTTTAGTTCATTAAGTCTTTCTATTTTAAAAGCAATTTCAGCATTAATTTCATCTATAATTTTTTCAGATAAACTTTTCTCCAGCCGTATAATCAATACTTCGAAATAAACATCTTTTTTCATTGCTGGAAGTTTTTTGATATTTCCAGCTAAATCCTGTTCATAAAGATGCTGTACAATAGTAGATATTGAAATTCCCAAATCCTTACTTACATAGTTAAAGCTGTCCATTTCTTCGGCTGATTTCAAAATTTTATTCCATAAAGGAGTATTTTTATGAAATTCAATTGTTAATGGTGTCCCGTTAGTTTCTCCTATTGTTTTAATAATACCATATTTTTCAAATTTGTACCTTATAAGTTGTAAATTGTAGTCTGAGTTGGATAATGCATCTTTATCTTTATTTACAACTTGTCCGGTATGTCTTATTCTGCCTCCAATCAACAGATTAAATGCTTCTTCTAAATGCTTTGCAGTAAACTTTTCATTTTCTAATTCCTTTAGTCTTCTGTCAAAATTAACCTTACTCCATAATGTTAAACATTGGCATTCTTTTTCTATATCTTTTCTACGCCAGCCTCTTCCGACTTGTTGGTAATATTCTTCTACAGAATTAGGGATTTGAAGGTGAATTACACAATCAATATCTGGTATATTAATGCCCATACCGAAAGCTGTTGTTGCAAATAATATATCTAACTCATTATTTACAAATTGAGAATAAACATGCTGTTTATCTTCTGATTCCACACTTGAATGATAGTAATCAGTCTTATAAATATCCGAAAAATCAAAAGCATAATCTTCACACTTTTTTTTGCTATAGAGGTAAACAATTGTTTTTTGAGGCTTATGCTTAGTTAAGAAATCTCTTAAAGCATTTGCTTTTTCATCTTCCTTTTCTACTTCTTGAAAATATAAATTCAGATTTACTCTTATAATATCTTTAATTACAATATTTTCCTTCTCAATATTGAACTCGGTTACAATATCCTTTCTTGCGATTTCCGATAAAGTAGCGGTTAGACATAATAAAAAAGGGTTATGATTTTTACTTTTTAAAAATTCTACAAAGTTCTTAATTTGTCCATAATCAGGTCTGAAACTGCTGCCCCACTGGCTTATACAATGGGCCTCATCGACCACAATCATTGAAATTTTAATGCCGGAGGCAATTAATGAAGCTCTGAAGAAGGGATTTTGTAATCGTTCAGGAGAAAGATATACCAACTTATATTTTCCATTAAGAGATCTTAAAATATCTCTTTGATCCGAAAAAATTATATTGGAGTTTAAAGCTAATGACGGAATTTTTCTTTTTTCAGTCAATTCAGTAACCTGCTCTTCCATTAATGCTAGTAAAGGAGAAATCACTAAAGTTATTCCCTCCAATTCCATCGCCATTAATTGGTAAATTAAAGACTTGCCGCCACCAGTAGGAATAATTGCAAGGGTATTATTATACTGATATAGTTTTTCTATAACCTGCTTTTGATATTCATAGAGAGATGGAATATCACTAAAATTCTTCCTATATTTATGTAATAGCTCGTCCATTATCTAACATCAACCCATTCATGAAGCAATTTCGTATCTTGCTTGTGAAAATCACTTATTGAAGAAAGAAACATATTTACATAACCAAATCTTAAATTGTGATTCAACTTTAAACCATATTTTTCAAACCAATCAAAAAGTTCATTTGCAATAACATTCATGATAAAGGAAAAACGATCATAGGGATATTGCCAATTATGGGATACCCTTATTCTTGATTCTCTAACTCTTCTTTCAATTGTTATGAACTCATGATTATTTTCGCAAATGAAGTACATTGCCCACAAACTAGGTTGTGTCATTATAGGAAATACAGCGGGGAAATAGCGATGAAGGATTTCAGATCTAATACCAAATCCAATCACTTTATTCATGAACATATTTTCCTCATTAAGAAAATTCATTTTTAATTCACTGACTTCTGATAGATTTCCATAATTTATATTTTGGGTATATTCATTATAAGAGTGAGCAGCATTGAGAATGCCATTTACAGTATCAAACACTTCAATTGGATCAGCATTTCTAAAATCTTTCTTATATCTAGCTAAATCCGGGTCGGGGGTTTTTAATGCCGCCTTTACTGTCCATAATTGTTTAGCAAACACATTATTTTTGAAATCCTCTAATTGATCCTCATAAATATCCATTTTATCAGGATTAAACTTCTTTATAAATGAATTTTGATATTCTTCGATTTGATCAGCCCAATCTTTAGCTATTTTAGCTAATCTCTTTTTTGTAGTAAGGTCGTCATCGGTTATAAAAAGTTTTTGAAAGTATTTGAAAGCTCTTTCTTTCACTTCCTTTACGATTAAAGGGATATCGTTGTACTCTTCTTCCATATTCGCTATTTTAATGTCTTTATTAAGAGGTTGATTAATATTGGTGTTAAAGAGTTGATCAAGTAATTCTTTCAAATGTCGGTTGTGGCTGTCTCCATCTCTCAAATCAACACAATTGAATCCTTGTAAAAAATGTGTTGTACTTTTTTCAAAAGTTCCCTCTCTTAAGATAGGAATAAACTTCTCATTTGAATCTATAATTTTAAATAGCTCATCATTTATAATATTGTATTCGTAACCAGCTCCACCCTCTAAGCCATCGGCTTTACGCTTATAATTGGGAGTTAGGATAATTAATACTATATCAGCCTCTAAAATGCTTTTTAGCATAAATGTTTTTATATGACCACCATATTTTAGATGTGTCCTATCAACAATGGCATTACCTCCACGAGTATTAATTTTATCAGCCAAAGAAAGTACCCATTTTTGATGCTCAGAAGTATCCCATGAATATGAGATAAATATTTTTAAATTTTCAGGAACTGTTTTATCTAAATAACCCTTATTTGTTTTGCCTTCCATAATTTTCTTATAGTAATAATTTTATGTGAACGTCTAATTAATTATTTTCTATAAATTTTATCAAATTCCAAATATATTCAGTTTAATATTATAGATATTACGGTTTTCCGTAAACATAAAAAATACTATAAAAGCTACAATTAGTATTTTTACTGTTGCTATTATTTTAAAATGAAAATTTTGTTCTATTTAGATTTACAATTTTTGTTGAAAATAATACCTGAAATTATAAGCTCATCAATTTTGATTAATTTTTTTTGTTTAATCAAAAAGAAAAGTCGTAGATTGTAATCCAAGGATAGAAACTTCAAATTAATTTTAGGTTTTATGACAATATTTTGGTAATATCTTTAATTAGTTCGTTAAAACCTAAATTTCCAATTATACTTAACAACCATGTATAGTCCAGAGCACCTTTAAATTCAGCATTATCCATTTTTAGGTCAATCTCTATATATTTATTAGTTGTTTTTTTTATTGTATTATAACTATCAACAATGTCACCTAAATATTTACCTGGATTTTTAAAATACTTGCAACTATTCTTTACATATTCTATGTCCATTTCATTATCAATTGCTCTTTCAATTACAACAATTGCGAAATTTTCATTTTCCAATTCTTTTACTGCTCTTTCTGCTTGAGAAATTGCAATATTAATTGGGTCAGTATTCTGAAATTTACAGGATTTTAATTCTATATAAAATGATTTTTTTAAATCTGGATTATATATACGGATATCATACGATCCACCACCAGCATGAATAATCTTTTTCCGATTAGAGTCCACTTCATAACTTTTCAAAGTTTCTATAAATATTTCTTCTACTTTTGAACCAACGTATAATAAGTTATTAAACTCTCTTTTTTGTCTAGCTTCTTCTTCTGCATACTTCATAAGATTATCTGGAATATCATCTGGGAATAATCGGGACAACTGTGAAAGTTTCGAAATGCTTGTTCCTGAATCTAATATGCCAATGATATCCTTTACTTCCGAAAGACTATCAATAACAGTATTTAAATCAGATTCGCTAATATCAGACTCAGCTATTTTTAATAATGTATCTTGTTTACCACTATTTCTTATCGTTATTGCTTTTACTTTTTCTTCCTCATCAAAACTTTCCATAAAAAAATTAGAATAAGACCCGTGAAAAGTCGGAAAATATTTTGACAGTTCATTCCAATCCGGAAATCCTTTAACTTTAAGCCACTTCAATAATAAATTTAGTCCTTCAAGTTCTTCTTTTGATAAACGGGTATTTTCATCAAGGCAAACTCTAAATATACTATCAATTTCCAAAGCAATTGTCTCCGAAGTTTTAATCTTTGTTGGAGGTAATAAATCTTTTATTTCTCTGTTAATAACATCATTTAAAAGCCGATCTTCATAGTTTTTATTTTTCATTTTATTAAAAACAGCGATAAGACCTGCATCAACACCATCATCAACATAAATTTCCGCATCTCTGTTTACAAATTTACCTTCTACGGATTTACAGGGAATTATTTTATGTTGAGTTAATAGTCCAACTTCATTATCTGCTACATATTTTATAAATATTGCAAGCCAATCTGTTGTTTCTGTTATATCTTTTTTCAATAATTTAGACAGTTCATCTAAACTTCCAATATCTTCTACAATTTTAACGGCAGCCTCCAAACGAAAAGGCACAGTTTTAAATATTGTAAAATCGATGTTCTTCAACCACTTTGGAAATTCACTGCGAGAAGGGACTTTATCAATAATCAAATCTTTTACTGTATCATAAAAAATTAAATCTCTTATTTCTGTTTTGTTTTCAGGAATAAATGGAATCTTTAATTCAGCATATGAAATTGGTTTTCCATTGCAGTCAACAAAAGTTACCCGGTCGAGAATTGTTTTAAATTCCTTTTCAATATTGTTCTGATACCAAGTAGAATTGGCTGTAGGTAATGTCTTTATTCGATCACTCTTTAACACTACCAAATTATAAAGATTACCTACATTATCTACAGATAATGATTTCAGTAATATTTCATAAGCCTTTAAGCCTTTAATCAGACTTATTCTATTTTCATTGTCATTTTCTGAAATATTAATTCCGTTTCGCTCTGTTTCAGGCTTAAAATTTTTCGAATTTATTGAAACGGGAAATGGGAATTTTTCAGAACCTATCATAGGAAGATATAAAAATAATACTGCAATATCTTCAGGATACTCAACAACTAAATTATCCTTTATCTCAACTGCAATGGTTACTTCTTCATATATAGCATATCTAACTTTTATATCGTCTTTAGGTTTTCGGTCTATTAGACAACCAATTTCACACAGACCATTCTGATCATCTCTCTTCTTTTGAAAAAAATATGATTCTTTAGCAACAGCTCCATTTTGAATAAACTTAACAGATTTAAGTTTAGGTAAGAAAGCAAATACTAATGGTAAAACTTTTATTGAATATTCAATACCTGCTTTTGCTATTTCTTTCGGACTTACATTACTTACTAAGCTTTTATCTAAATCATAAGTGAAAATTGTTTCAAAAGTTCCGGGTACGTGTTCTGATTCAGGATGATAGCTTCTGAATTGATTTTCAGAAGTTTCAATTGATTTTATTAATTCCGATTTTGAAGTGTAAGGTTTTCTGTCCAGATCAAATTTAAATTTATAATATTTATCATCAAGGTATTTATCTTTCACAATCCCTTCTACTGTTATAAAAGATGAAAGAACGTGTGTAGATATAAAACCACTTCCAAATCGTCCAATATATTCTTCATCAATATCTGAATCATCTTTATCCGAATCCGGAGTTATCAAATTTTCTACATCAACCAGCTTAAATGGTTGTCCATTATGTCTAAAAATCAAACTGTTTTCATTTAGTTCGACTTCTATATCGACTTCAGTATTAAAATCACTGGCATTTTGTACAACTTCCCAAAACCAACGATATTGAAGTAATTCCAGCTTACTTGGAATTGGCTCCAATTTTTCCATTAGCCTTTTAGCAGGAATACTTAACTTTTTTTCTATTTCTGTTTCTTCAATCTGTTTATCAAAGGATTTAAAACTGCTTTCTGCAATAGTATTGTCTTCGAGTTTCATGGATTAGTTTTATCAGCCAATTTAAAAATAATTCTCAGTTTAAAGACTATTAATTTCAATCAAATTCTTTTCACGATCAAATCTATACGATTTATAAGAATTCTGATCAAACAAATAGACTCGCAGTAAATCATTATCTATAAGTCCTAATCTATCAAATGTTTGAAAAGATTCTCTCAATTTTAGCTCTAAGAACTCCATACTACAATTATCATTTTTTGAAGCCCACACTATTGTGTATCCACGATTACCAATGTCAACGTTATTTAAATTGTTAATATCAGATGAATCCAATTTTCCTTCGTTATATTCCAATAAGCTCTGTCTGATTAATTTCAATTCAAAATGCATTGCCGGACCATTGTGTTTGAATCCTTTATTTAACGTATAATCGCCATTATCATTATTTTCCCAGATATGTTCATTGAGGTCTAGTTTTGTAGAGTCAAGAATCGTGAGATCGCGAAAACGTCTATTTTTTTTATCATCACTTTTCAAGTAATGGGTAATTTCTGTATGAACAGATAATGTAGAATTTTGTATACTGCCTATTTCATTTGTAAGCTCTAAAAACAACCAACATTTCAAATCACTTTCTGTCAAGATAAGTTTTGGCTTTTCTTGAAATTTCCTGAAAACTTTTTCAAGTGCTTTTTCACTTAACTTATGATATAATTCAATGCAAATCTGATCATTCATTTTTTTAATATCTAACTAATTGTTCTTAATCTAACATTCTATTTAAATAAATCCCATCTCTAAGGACTTATTAATTAAATTAAAACTCACATTACTTTACAGGATACTTCCATACTGCTACTGCAGTTCCTAAAGCTTTACGGTAAATGTCTTTTACTGTTATGTTTTCTCGTTGTCAAGCGAAATGTCAAATCTTCTATATTTTTAATTCGTTTTTGCAACTTGCGTATATTATTTTCGTTATCGATTAAGCTTCTTGTTGGGTGTGCAATTCTCTTTCGTAGCTCGTTTATACTACCTAAGTTTTGCCACTCCGATTTGGTATAACCAAATTCACTATAAAGATTTTTATCAGAGATTATTTTAAAAAAGTCAACAAGAAAAAAGTGTTCCGTTAATTGATTTTCCAAATCAGAAGTTATTAGGCTATGGTAATTCTCAATTATTAGTTTGTATTTGTCTTTTGGGTTAGTTATATCAATTTTGCCTTCTATCCATTCTTTAATTTCATTATCTGTTAGTTGCGAATTCAAAAAATTTCCTAATTCTCTTTCTAACTCACAAATTAAACTGAAAATATATATTTGAACTTGTTTACAATTTAGGTTAGCTAATGTTATAAGTCCGGAAATATTTTTCTGATATCGTAAAAAAAAGAATGTTTTTTCTTGATCTGCAAATTTGTCTATAATATCTCTAATGCTTGTATCTAAAGGAATCACGTCACCATAAGTAATTTGAAGTCTTTCAATTTTATCGAATTTGTTTGGTTCTACTGTTTTGAAAAACTCAGTAATAGTTCCATTTGTTGGTTCTATTGGCAAATGATCAAATCTGTTTTTCTTCATTATATCCGGATAGTTGTTGGAATTAATGTCAGTTTCATTAATAGAAGTCCAACGCAGTCTACTTATACCAACTGAAGCAGCAGTAATTTTAACTTGTCCTTCGTCTTGAAAAAATATATCTTCTATCATTTTAATGCATTAGCAACATTTACAGTCAATGTTTTGACTTCTATTTGGATGATCATACGGAGATATTATTATAAGTTCATTTACGGCAAAAGCTACAGCTTGAAAAAGGGATTTGTCCAATCATCATAAGTAGACATTTCAAGCATCTTTATAAGTTTTTCGGCCAAAACTTCATTTGCCTCATCTGAACTCACATCTTCAATAAGACTCACTTCTCCAGACTGTTCATTAAGGATATTATTAGGAGCAAAATTTATGTAAGCTCTATATGTATTTGTACTATGTTGAATGTTTGCAACAATACCAATAGCTATTCCATATTTATTCAAAAAATAACTAAAAAAGTCATAATAATCAGATTTGGATTCAATGTATTTAGTATGAAAAAATCTCTTTACATCATTATCATTACTAAGAAAATATTTTAGCATTTTTGAATTAAATTTAGGATTTCCCATGTCGCAATTTTATTATTAATACTTAAAAAACAATTTATAGAATCAGTCTCTTACATGAAAAGTTGAATTTTATTAGAGTTTTCCATACATAACAAAAATAATAAGTATTATAAAATCTACTGTCAGTATTTTTACTGATTTTTTCAGAATGATTACAATTTAGTGTTTCGATAAATAAATCCACTTTTGTCAGGATTTACTTATAAAGTTCGCATTATTTTCCAAGATACTTCTGTACTGCAGCAGCATTTCCAACAGCCTTAACTGCTTCTTTTAACTTTTCTTTGGTAACACCAGACTTGTTTGACCAGTATTCTAGTTCCCAAGTTTCGTTCACATTTACTTTAGTTGCATCTTGAGGCCTTCTTTTACTTAAATCGTCACTCATAATAAATAATTTTTGGTTAGTAAAGTAAATTTAAATAGGTTTTATATTATATCATTACGGTTTTCCGTAAAATAAAAAAAATCCTAACTTCTAAGGATTTTTTTATTTTTAATCTATTTTAAAGACCAACCATTTCAAAGAATTTGGATAATTTAATATTTTTAGCCTCACATATTCTCATTATAGTAATTAAACTAACTTGGTAAGTTTCATCTTCTCTAATTCTTCTTACTGTCTTTTCATCAATATTGTTTTCGGTTGCAAATTGACTATTATTGTTCAAAGGAATAACCCATTTATCCCTTATAAATTCAACAATCTTTCTATTTGCAATTTTCATGTAAACAAATAAAAGTGATATTTTACTAAAAAATTCGGACTTAAATCCGAATTGTCAATATTTTTGCTATATTTGTAAAATAAGTTACTGAAATGTAACTTTGCGATACTTCAACAAAATAATAGAAGCTATTGCTTAGAATCTTGCTTTTGAAAACTGGTAATTTTTAATTGAGACAAGAGGATAAGTTTTTAAGCTCACGACCTAGGCGTGGGCTCTCTTGTCTGTCTCTCGGTATACCAGTGCCTCAAAAGCTGATAATGTAGAGTTCCACGCCGTTTTTATTTCCAATGCTGTCCGCTATTTCTACAATCTAAGACGCTTTCAAAATACAGTATCATAAGACACGATACAATGAGGTGTACAACTCATTGCGGCTTTACAGCTTTCACGGGACATAATTTTCATTCATATTAATTTTTGGCTTGTATGGGCGGGGAGCTTTGTAAGAAAGATTCCAAGGCTTCCTCCTATGCGGTCATTAAACAAAGTAAATACAAAAACGATTGAAAAATAAAAGGGTAGACTTTGAAGCTCGGTTTTGGTCCGGCAGTAGGAAACATTCCGGGATAAAACTTATTGAATCATTCTTCCATTTTAATGACCTGGTTACCACCAAACAGATGCTCAACAAGATTATGATCTATGCAAGGAAAAAGAAAACGGCGATCAATGAGGATGCTCCGGCGATTTTCCATTTTCATCAGGCCTTGCGGTCTTTTGTGCGGGCGGGCTATGCAATCAGGCTGAAGGAATGGACTTGGGAAATTGATACTAATTCACAGAATCGTTCTCCATTGATGCAGGCCTCTCTTTCGGATGAGGAATATCAAAATCCAACCTTGGTATTTAGAAAGGCTTTTGCAGAATACAGCATCAAGGACTTCGACTATTATATTGCATTGGCAGTCTATTTCTCAATGGGTATTTATGTTAACGCAGCCGAGAGCAAAATTTTCGCTCCCTACATCCATCTTACCAAAATGCTGGATGCGGCACACCTTATCCTCGAAAGAAGAACTCGAAAGAATCAATAACCATTAAAAGTAAATTCAGAGAATGGAAAACAGTACTTAGAAATCATCACACTAAATAAAAAGCCCTTTCCGCACAAGTTTGGCGACCAAACGGAAAGAGCATAAGCAGTTATTAATAATTATTAAAAACCTATTCAAAAGTATGAAAAATATCTTTTGCAGGGGAATCCTGTCCCTTGTTTTGACCCTTGTGGCGGCTACCACATCCTTAGCCCAAAACAAATCTATTAACGTTGGAGAACCTCTACCCGATAGTTTCTGGAATACCTCTCTTCCCGTGGTCAACCACTCGCAAAAAACTTTAAATCTTTCACAGGATAAAAGCAAATTAATTCTAATCGACTTCTGGAACACCTGGTGCAGTGCCTGCCTGATGAATATCCCAAAGATCAATACTTTACAGCAAAAATTCGGGGACAGGATCAGGATACTTCCGGTAAGCAATCAGGATAAGCCGGCATTGGAAAAATTCTTTTCGTCTCAAAATGGAAGGAAGTATAATACTCTGACTTCTGTGTATAAGGATTCCTTCTTTCATCAACTTTTTCCTCACGCAGGCGTCCCATTCATCATCTGGATCAAAGATGGAAAATTACTGAGCACAACCGATGCAACACAGCTAAACGAAAAGAACATTAATGAGATTCTCGATGGAAAGCAATCTTCTTTGCAGACCATTATCCAGATGGACCGTAAACGTCCCTTGATGCTTTCCGGGGATTATGAACGTCAGAAAAACATCCAGCTCCTCAATTACTCTTTCTTTGCCAAGGGCCCCATTCCCGACATTGGTTCCGGTGGAACATTCCGAACCACAGCATCAGGAACGATCAATGGCAGACAATTCACCAACCTTCCTCTTTGGGATATGTATTATGCCATCGGCTTTGAATTGTTCAGACAACAGTCCCAAGAATCCTTTACGGGTAAACGAATGCTCATTGAGGTTAAAGACCCCAAAAGTTTGATGCTTCAAAAAAAAGCATACGGTTCCAATGATACCTCCAATTTGTACAACTACGAATTCATTATTCCTGAAAGTAAGGCTGATGCGCTTTACCAATATATGCTGGAAGATATCAACCGCTATTCGGATTATACGGTAACACTGGAAAAGAGACCTGTCAAATGCCTGGTGCTGATAAGAACAAGTCAAAAAGATAAGCTGGCGAGCAAAGGCGGGGAAAAGCGTTCCACCTTTCCACGGACACCCT
Organism: Chryseobacterium sp. 36-9; assembly: GCA_001898785.1. Taxonomy (GTDB): domain Bacteria; phylum Bacteroidota; class Bacteroidia; order Flavobacteriales; family Weeksellaceae; genus Epilithonimonas; species Epilithonimonas pallida. The sequence continues at coordinate 34,009 of MKVE01000002.1, forward strand.
CCATCCTCGGAAACGCACCGCTCAGGACGATGATCAATATGCTGAACGGTGATATTGCTATTAAAGAAATCTTTATCGATGAGACCGGCTACACGGGGAATGTGGATATTGAAGTCTCCGGCATCAAGGATATCCCGACCCTCAAGAAAGAACTTCAGAAATATGACCTTGACCTGATCCCGGCAGAACGTAATCTATTGATGATGGTCATTAAAAATAATCAATAATGAAATTATCTGTCATCTGCCTATAAACATTAACTCAAAACTATATCCAACTATGAAGAAATTATTAATGCTTCCCGTTATCTGTTTTACTTTGCCCGCAATGGCACAACAGATAATTAACGGAAGTGTAATGGATGAAACCACCCGGTTGCCGGCGAAAGGCGTGACTGTAGCCATACAGAACACCAAAACCGCTACCACGACAGACCAAAACGGAAAATTCAGCCTCAGTACAGACGAAAAAAGAATCAGTCTGGTTATTCTCGGAAAAGGCTATGAGGAGAAGGTGCTTTCTATGGAACTCCCACTTTCAGAACCTTTGAGGATTTACTTATCGGAAAAAGTGGCACAGATCGATGAGGTTGTCCTAACTACCGGGTACCAGAAAATACCAAAAGAGCGTTCCACAGGTTCGTTCTCCTCCGTGGGTAAGACTGCCCTAAACACACAGGTCTCAACGAATATCCTTGACCGTCTGGCAGCAACCGCCAATGGTATTGTTATCAGCCGTGGAACTTCCCAGGGAACGCCGCAAATAATGGTGAGAGGACTCAGCACGATTCAGGGATCTAAAGCTCCCTTGATCGTTGTAGACAATTTTCCCTACGAAGGGGATATCAGCAACCTGAACCCCAATATTGTTGAGAACATTACCATCCTTAAAGATGCGGCAGCTGCAAGCATCTGGGGAGCCAGGGCTGCTAATGGTGTCATTGTTATTACCACCAAGGGAGCAAAATACAATCAGCCGATAACCGTGGACTTTAATACCTACCTTACTACAAGCCCCAAGCCTGATCTTAATTACCTCAAAGTCATTTCCAGCGCGGATTTCATCGATGTCGAACAGGAACTTTTTAAAAAGAACTTTTACAATACCGACATCAATTCATCCAGCCATCCTGTGCTTTCTCCGGTTGTGGATCTTCTCAACAAGGAAAAGAAAGGTCTGCTTTCTCACGAGGCGGTCCAGAAGGAGATTGAACGGCTCAAAGGTATTGATTCCCGTGACCAGTTCAAAAGGTATATGTACCAGCCATTGGAGAACCAGCAGTATTCACTGAGTATGGCTGGCGGTGCACCGCAGTTTTCGTGGATTTCTTCACTCGGCTACGATGACAATACCGGAAACCTTGGCGAGAACTACCAGCGGATGAACCTGCGTTTCCAGAACACCTGGCAACCCCTGAAAAATCTGACCCTAAACACCGGGGTCTTCTTTACTCATTCAGCGACCAAAAACGGAAGAAGTTCCTACGGAAGCATCATTATGAAAACCAATGCGGTTCCTTATATGGAAATGGCCGATGCGAACGGTAA
>MKVE01000003.1 GCA_001898785.1 Chryseobacterium sp. 36-9
AGGGGGAACGTTACCTACTTTTAATTTTTTATTTTCCATCTCGATGACTCAATTTTCGTTAGTAAAAACATTAAGGATTTAAAAAATTAAGAATCAATTCCCAGCTCTTTCAAGTATCCACTGATTTCCTTATCCAACTCATCTCGTTTTGCTTCCAAAGATTTGATTTCCTGCATCACTGCCTGAATGTCGATTTCGGGTTCTGGTTCAAAAGTATCAACATAACGAGGAATGTTGAGGTTGAAATCATTCTCCTTTACTTCTTCAAAACTGGCTATATAAGCGAATCTTTCTTCAACAATTCCTGTTTCCATTGCCTGATCATGAAACTGCGTGAAAATGTCTGTAATATGCTGAATGTGTTTTTCCCCTATGGAATTTTGATTTTTTCCCGGTACAAAATCTTTGCTGGCATCAATAAACAGTACTTTCTCTTTGTTTACTTTTTGCTTGTTGAAAATAAGAATAGCAGCCGGAATACTTGTGCCAAAAAACAAATTGGAAGGTAAGCCTATCACTGCTTCAATCAAATCTTCTTCAATCGTTTTAGTACGAATTTTTCCTTCAGCAGCGCCTCTAAATAATACACCATGTGGTACAACCACACCTGCTTTACCCATATTATTCAACGATTCTATCATGTGTGAAATGAAAGCCCAATCTCCTTTAGATTTCGGTGGCAAACCTCTCCAAAAACGGTTGTAAGAGTCACTTGCTAAATCATCGGCTCCCCATTTGTCCAATGAAAAAGGAGGGTTGGCTACTACCGTATCGAACAACATTAAAGCATCTCCTTCCTTGTGCTTTGGGTTTCTCAACGTATCTCCCCAACGTATCACAGCACTATCATAGCCATGCAGATACATATTCATTACAGCCAATGCCCAAGTACTACCATTTGCTTCTTGACCATATAACGAAAAATTATTATCACCCACTTGGCGTCCTGCTTTGATTAAAAGAGAGCCTGAACCACAAGTAGGATCATAAATACGAGAACCTGGTTTAGATTTGGTTAACTTAGCCAATAATGTAGAAACCTCCGCTGGAGTAAAAAATTCTCCTGCTTTTTTCCCTGAATCAGATGCAAAATTAGCAATCAAAAACTCGTAGGCTCCTCCAATGACATCGTTATTCTCTAAATGAGAAGAAGAAAGATTTAAAGAATAAAAATCGTTCAATAGATTACGTAATCTGGCTATTTTGCCTTTTGCATCTCCCAAATTAGAACTGTTAAAATCAATATTTCTAAAAATATTAGATCCATCGTGACCGCCTAATTTTTCTCTGTTTGCTTCCTCCAATTCCGCTAAAGCATGATTGATCATTTCCCCAATCTTTGGATTATTACGGTTTTCGTATAAAAAATAAAAGCTTGATTCTTCAGGAACTATAAAACGTTCTCGCTCCAATGCTCGCTTCACACGTTCTTCATTCCCATCATATTTTTTGGCATATTCTTCTTTTTTCTCATTGTACACATCGGTTACATACTTTAGAAATAACATGGTGAGTATGTAATCTTTATATTGAGAAGGATCTATTGTACCACGAAAGGTGTCACAAGCTTTCCATACGGTATTGTTGATGTCTTTTTGACTTACTTTAGTACTCATTTTGTAGTTTTTTATAAGTTACTGTATTGATTAAATTTTCTTTAAGAGTGATTAGCTCCTTTTGGATAATAACTTGTTCTTTTTTTAAGAAATCTAATTTTATAATCTGCTTTTGTGTGTCTAAATTAGGAATAATAATTTCCAAGTCTCCTAATTCTTGTTTTGTGACCGAGGGAATATTCTGGGTCGTCATTTTAGAAGCAAATACTTTTAATGTTTCAGGATGATTCAGATACCAAACCAAGAACTCAGGCAGAATAAGATCATTCTGAATAGTTAAAACCAGAAAAGAAGCACTGGCAATAGTAAATGAATATTCATTACGGAATAAGGTGGCAAAAAAGCGTCTTCCTTTAGCATTGAATAAAACCTCGTTATATTGTAAGAAATTTTTTTCGATAGCCGGCTTTATCAAAACGTTAGCTTCAAGATCCTTTCTTAAATTCCCGCCATCATCATAATCAGAAGTTCCAACCATTCTAACATAGGCATCGGTCAGTTGCTTTTCATCATTGTTAACGGTTTTAGGAACCACCATTCCCGACCTTATAGTAACAATATCTGATAATTTAAACTTTTTGTTCATTTCTTTATTTTTAAACAAGCTCTCCGTTCTGTAAAAAAACAGAGAACTTGAAAATTAACATCAATTATGAGGATATTCCGGACCTAACCAAACTTTATATTCCAAATACTTGTCATAATAATATATCCATTCGGATATCCACGGAATTACTTCGACTAAATCAAGGTAAGGTTTACCTTTTAAATCAAAAACTGGATGATACAAACAAAGTGAACCATCACCGTTAAAATGTGTATCCGCACATTTAATGAGATTTTTAGTTTCTACCATTACCCTTTCAAATCTATTAGAAAAAAATGGAGAACATAGCAGTTTAAAATGATATTTTCTGTGATTCAATTCCAATGTGCCTTTTCCTTCCAGTAATTTTCCTTTAACCTGAAAAGATAACCATTTGAATTCTTTTTCACATTCAATCATCGCTTTATACAAAAAGCCCATCCAGTATTTTTGAGCTCGTTCTTTAGGATTCAGCATAAAATCCATGACTTCCATTTTTTACACCTGATGAGGTATTAATTTTACCACTAGAATCTGTATAAGCTGTTCCGGAAAGCAATGCGGCTAATTGAGGATTTCCTTTAAAACTTTCTTCAAGCTTAACCAAAGTTTGGATGTTTTGTTTGTAATATCCATTTCCAAATAAATCTTTATAATTCTGTTCATTGGTAGAGTTGGATAAAAACGTAGTGACCTTTCTCTCTAAATCTATTACAAATCCCACATAACTTTCGTAATGCTTATCAGTCCAAGAATCAGTGAAATTCTCACGCTTCTCCTTATCTGGATATAAATCTATTGGGTTATAAACCTGAAATCGAATTCCTTTATACTTATAATCGTCAGCTAAATGTTTCATCTTTGCCATCGCATTTTTAAGTGCTGCTTGAATTGATAACTCTTCGTCATAGCTCTGAGCTAACAAGGTAGTTAAAACAATACTTGAAATAACTGGAGTTTTAACTAAATCTTTATTTTCATAATACAAATCACGGTAACGTTTTATAATTTGCACCGTTCTTTGCAATGGAGATTTAACATATACATCTTTTGGCAAATCCTCAGTTTCTACTTTTGCTTCTGTAAGCATCACAAATCGTTCTGTAAGCATAAATTGAGATTTATGCTTTTCAGAAATATTTTTAAACCAAGCATCATACCCCTTTGGATCGGTGCGAGACCAATCCATTAAGGTTTTATCATTTGGTATCATCAATCTTGTGCTGTCTGAAGTGATTTTACATCCAGATAGAATATCCATGTGAAAATCGCTATTATAGTTGATTCTAATGCAACGATTTTTCTTTTGAAGTAATGGTGAATAGGTTCCATGATTATCTAAGACACGGAAAACTTCGTCATAAATTTCTTTGGGTGTATGATTTAAATAAGAATCATCTAATTTTAAAACAATATCTAAATCGAATTCCTGACCTGGTAAAGGTTTAATAGTTGTTCCTATTAACAAAGAACCTTGTGCATACACATTAACTGTGTAATCTTTAAAAAATTCTTCATCTTTATCAAAAACATCATTCACTGCTTTATAAGCAGAAATCATCTGTTCTTTTCTGGTATCATCTAATTCTAAATTAGCCGCTGCAATAGCAAGTAATTCTTCCTTTTTAAATTCTTCTTCTTTGTATTTTGTATAATTATTTCTCATTGATTAAGTATTTTGTGTGTTCTCCAATTTTAGCAATTTGTTCTTCATGCTCAATTACTATTAATTTTTCAATTTCGCTGATGTCTACTACCATGAAATCACTACCTAATTTGCGAGGATTTTTTAAAAGTTTTTTCAGCTCTGCTTCTTGTTCCGGAGTTGGAAGAAACTCAACAATGTCATAAATCAAAACTTCATAACATTGATGAAAAGTACTGTAACCAAATACTTTCATCGTTTTTTGCACCTCTCTGAATGATTTGGAGTAAAAAATATCTTTATCAAATCCATGGTCTTCAATAAGCTCTTCGTTGAATTCACGGTCATAGGTTGTTTCACGGTTTTTTCTGGATTCAAACCATTTAATAACATTTAAAGCATATTTACCTTTCACTCGAAAACGTAAATCGTCTTTGCTAATATCATCCGATTTGATTCCCTTCGCTCCGCAATCTTCCTTATATCCCCATTTTTCAAATTCTGAAAAACCGTTATTTTTTTTGTAAACACCACCTACAGGTTGTAGTTGGTCTTTAGTACGGTGACCACGAACTAACAAAAACTTAGAAGTACCAGGAATTTTAATTCTGATTAAATAACTGATAGAAAATCGAACATCCTCATTTTTTATCTTTGTAAAATTGGACTGTAAATAGGTATAAATTTGATTTTTGTTATCTAGCAACGATTCTGTTGCTTTTTTTATGATAACCTTACCAGCAGCCATACCTAAAGCTGCTAAAACTGTGTTTGCTGCCATTAGCTTAGATTTAAATATTTATAAAAATTGCTTAATAGGGCATTATAACCAATGAAAACTTGTGTATATACATATTAATACATAGTTTTGCAAAACGAAAACAGACTATAATACTCTAATAACCATAATGAGGTGACTAGCCTCAGGTGATGTATTGTTAAGCGCAATACGGGGATTTTATAAGTCAAACATCAAAAATATCTTAAAACCAAATCTATGTGCAGTAGAATTTGGTTTTTTTTGTTTTAGTAATTCTTGTACAAATATACGAAAAATTTTTTATATAAACAAGTAAAACACCAAGTACGCTCATTACAAAATAAATTAAAATATTTTTTTATAAATATAGGAAGTTGATTTAAAATAAATTACATATAAATTAAATCGTTATTTTGTAATTAATATTTTTTTGAATTGCACTTTTAAATTAAGATAAGCTTGAAAGACAAACAATGAAATAAAAAACTTATTGGTGTTATTAAAAAAAATTACAATTTGAGAATAACATCTCAAATTGTAATTAGTAAGTGAAGATGATTACAGTATTTAATAAGCTTACTTATAAGAACTATATTTATTTGATTGGTTTCCAAAATACACTTTAATAGGTACAGTAGAAAAATTGATTTCTTCTCCTGTTCTGTTTAAAATTGGAATTAAGAATTTGTATTTAAGTCTGATTTTATCAAATTTGATTTGAATTTTTTATTTTGTGAAGACAATGATAATAACTATGATATTTCTATAACAAGAAAACAATCAAAATGTAATATAAGAATTAGTTAAGTATTTACTATTAATTTATGCTTGCATCATAAAAATCATTTTATTTTCCGTTTTTACCAACAGGTTTAAATTTCGCAGCAAGATCAAGCATCACCACCTGACTTCCTGTAAACGGATTATAAGACGGCTGATAATCAATATAGCCCGAGGAATGGAGATTCTTCAGGCATTTATGATAGGTGGCTTTTGAGCGGATTTTACTAATACGCATCACTTCATCGCGGGAAATACTGACCGGATTTCGGAAACGGCTGAAATTCCAGAACTGGAATAAGGCTAAATAGAGGCTGATGTGTGATGGATTAAGCGTATGATCCTGAGCCACCTTTTCATAGAAAGCTGTGAGGTGTTTGATATAATTCATAATTTGGTTCACTGTTATTAAATATCATTACTTCTTTTTCAGCATTTCTTCAATGTCTTTGTAATTGTAGTATAAAGTTCCACCGACACGAGTATAAGATAGAGTTCCATTGATACGAAGGTTTTGCAATGTTCCGGAAGAGATTTTTAAAAGTTCTTTAACCTCTGATGAACGTAACCATAATTTCTGTTCAGAAACTTTGATACTGAATAAATTCTTAATGTCTTCCAGCAACTCAGTTTTAAATTCTTTAAGGTCTTCTTTGGTGATTAGGTTTACAATCATAATTACTTCATTTTTGTTTTTGACTTAGTTTCCTTCTACAAAGTTGTAGTATTAAAATATTGAAAACAATAGTGTTAGAGGGGCGTGGGCTAAATAAGAACAATCTGGATGATGCAGGAATCTTTCGGAGATTAAAAAAGAATAAATTGGAATCTACTAGATGGTTTACAAAGAAAAAAAGACGAGTTCCGAAGTCTTTTCCCCTTTTTGCAAAAAAGGCAAGAGAGTCTTGAATATAAAACTTGAAAAGTTTGTATATACAAAGACACATCTTGCGGTTAAATCGGTGTTATTTTTTTCAGAGCTCTGAAAATCGGGAAATCAAATTGTCAACATTTTGTAATTTACTGAAAATCAGTATTTTTTTTGTAAACGTTTTTTTAGAGCTCTGAAATGGGCAAGCCTACAATAGGGGCTTTTTTAGACCGATGCCGGCTTGTATCTATTTTACGCAGGCTGACAGATAACGTGTAGTTATTTTACCCACCTTCTGAACTTACCTGTATTTTTTTACGCAGGCTGGCGGAAAGCCTGTATCTATTTTACACATCTATCTTTGAAGAGTGCGTAAAATAAGTACAGGTCAAAAGAAAACGTGTAATTTTTGCAGCGCTATGGATATTTGAATCAAAATGCTCATTTTTTGAGCAGGTTTTAAAATAATCCGTGTATATTTTACGCAGGTTTCCGGCTTACCTGTACCCATATATGAAACGTATTTATTTTGTTTATTTCTATTCTAATCGAAATCTTAGTAAACCTTCTCAAAGTTTCTGATCGGAACTGCACTTATTTTTAACATTAATTCTCATTCTCAATCAAAGGTTTATATCAAATATGATCTATTTTCTTAATTGCAATCAAGAAAACAAGAACCAATGAAAATACCTGCTAATTCCAACAAATTCCCTGTCCAAAATTTTAGAACATTTTATATTATTCTATTTTTAATATTACAATTTGGCTTACTCAAAGCACAACCTGGATGGCGAGATGCTACAAAACGCTACTTTTATACAATTATAGATCAAAACGGAAAGGAAATCTCATTTAAAGAGAATGGAAATTACAGCATAATGATAGATGGTATTTTATATAATGGTGCCAATATCCCGCAGAATCCCATAAGACGTGTTTCAAATACCGATAAAGAATATCAAAATCAAATACTTATCAATGACTTTTCTTTAAGTATTCCTCAAAAAGAAATTGTCGAAGAAAACACTAAACGACTGGAAATAAAAATCATTTATAAAAAAGATACAATGTTGATATGCCAACCTTCCGGAACTGGTGGTATTTTGGAATCTTGGGATCTGCAGGATAAATTAAGTGAAAAGCCTGAAGCAGATTATAAGCTGCCATTTCTAGCCGGACATTATTATTTTCCAAATTGGAATAAATACATCTCAAACAAATTACCTAAAACAAATGGAAAAGTAAAATTTTTAAATACAAAGAACTTAAACCAGCAATACTTCATCATCCCTAAAAATATTTACAATTCAAGTTTACTATATAACAAAAATACATACGGAAATCAGCGGGAAACTGTTGAAGATCAATATGTAATAGATCATTTCTTTTTGAATGGATATCTAACTTTAGAAAAAAGAACAGAACAAACAAAGATGAATAATCTATCTGTAAAGTATTCCTGGATGGGAAAACCTGAATCTACCAGAGATCCAGATCGTTTCTGGGGAATGGTTGATATCTCAGGGGATATAACCACATTTTTTTCTTTACAAAAGGAAGAAAATAGGATGGAACTTTTCCTTCCAGACAAAGATGGATTGAATTTTACCTGTGGAAGCCCTTACGTGAATTCTTTCAGTAAAGTGATCTATTTACCGGTATGGATAAAACAGGAATCTAATAATTATAGCTTAGTGACTTTATACAATAAGATACCACCAGAAAAATATATTTACAGCTCAAAAGATGAAGGTAAAACCTGGCAAAAGGATAAAGAAGCAAAAAATATTTTTGACAAATATTCAATTTTGGATGTGAACAAAAGTCCAAGAAGGGTTGCTTTTATTGATAAAGATTACGCAGTAATTTATTACAAAGAGGTTATTGAGAGGAATGAAACTAAAAACAGAATAAAGGTACAAGGTATATATTATTTACTAAAGAATATGAAAGTTATCGACTCTCTAAAAACGCCTAAAAACAATAACTTTTTGGAATATAACGAACTATCGATTCAAAATAACTCTGTGATATTAGGTAAGTACTGGCCAGATCAATATTGCAACGTTGATTTTCAATTATCGTTAAAAAAGAGCAATGATAATTGGAAGTTTCAAGTAGATGAAAAAAGGTATATTCAGAACTCCACCAAAGAACAGAATTTTCAAAAAAAAGATAGTATAAAGCAATATGAAAATTTTCAGCTAATCAATAATCGCGAGCTGATTTTTAAAAACGGGTCAGGAAAGATGATTTTAAATGATGAATTTTCTGATTATTCTCATATTAAGACAATTATTGAGCGAGATAAAGAGATTTATTTAGTTAGTTATGAATCTGTCTTTTTATCCTTTGATGGAGGAACCAATTGGTATATATACCCTGCATCTATTTTACCAAATACTTACTATTATCTTTTAGATATTAACAGTAAAAATGAAATTAATTACTTTAGCAATAATCGAACTGACAGCAATAATAGCATAACTACAAAAACATTCTATAAATTCAGTCCAAAATAGATTTTCAAAAACGAAGCCCGATGGATGGATGTAGATACCAGAAACTTTACGATTTGAGGAGTGTTTTAGACATCCATCCAACACAACTTAATTAAAATTCATCATTCGCAGCAAACTTCTCTCTACACTGATGCTGATACTCTTGCAGCGACATGCCATAGATCTCTGAAAACAGTTTTAGAAAGTTGGAGCGCGAGGCAATTCCGCATATCTTGGCTAGAACTTCCGTTTTCTGATGAGCTGCTATAGGATCTTCTGCGAGCAATTCGGCGATATACTTGATGCGCAACTCACTTAGGTAACGGTTAAAATGCATTCCTTTCTCTGTGTTAATGTAGGCAGATAGATAATTAGGGTTTGTCCCTACTCTTATGGCAATTTTTTTCAAACTCAGGTTCGGTTCCAAAAACTCTTTTTCGTCTTCAAATTTCTGTAGATTCTTCCAAATTCTGTTGCGAATCTCTGCACTCAATGTCCATTTTGGTGGCGAGACATCAGGCTCCAGTTCATCTATGTCCACACCTGCTAAGACCATACCGTACTTTTTCTCAGGCTTCTTTTCCAGATAAGTGTTGACCGTGAACACAAATAAGACCATAGAGACAGCTACAACGCCAGCGAGGATGTTCCTATAACGTTGGGCAGTACTGGAATATTCAATATTTATCTCTTCCAATTCAAACCTCGTAGAAAGATAATGTCTGTCTTCTATGTTTGTTTTTTCAATTTCGTGGAGGGTATCAGCAAAAGATAATGTCTCATCCATATTTGATTTTTTATGGGCATTCTCCATTAAAATCTTATAGTTTTCCGTAAGCTCAGGAAAGAAAAAATAATGTTTCTGATAAATAGAATCTACTTTTCTAAAAAAACTAAAAGATTCTTGTTGTTGGTGCTGAGCCAATTTATTCTTTCCCAGATAAAAGTAGATCACCGATACCCAGGCAAAGTCATTTACCCTGACCAGTTCCGGAAGTGCACGATTAAGATCGGCAATACTTTGCTCGTAATTTCCTTTGCGGAATTCGGAAATGCCTTTAGATTTAAAAAAACAGCTCCTTAACTGGGCGAAATCTAAATCTTTGGGTATTCCCCTCTTGCCTATGTCAATTAAACGGTCAGCGCTATCATCATCTCCCATTTGCTGGTAGCAATAGATAAGCTGATGTAAACTGTTATAATAGCCTTTGCGCATATTGTACAGGGAATCAGGGGAATTATTTTTCAAAATCTCCTGTCTAAAGAAAGCAGAACAAGCCTCAAATTGACTGACCGCCTCATCATAATATCCCATATAACTCTTAATTACACCCAGATGATATAATATATTATACTTTACATATGGGCTAGTGCTATATCTGGCGTAGGATAACGCTTTAATATAATCATCCAATGCAGATTGGTAGTCTTTAAAATTAAAGTAAGACACAATTCCCCTTCCAAGATAAGCAGAGGCAATAAGATCGTTATTACAACTGTGCTAAGCGGAAGTTATTGCACTGTCTGCATACAGCATTTTGTGGTATCCTGATGACTCAAAATTCAGGGCATCTTGGTATGCATATGTTAATTCGGAATAATTTTTTTCTTTTTTCGAGAGGGCAATTAAAAGGTCAACGTAAGAAAGTGCTGTAGTATCATTAACCTTCTGGTGATCATACTTTTTTCTGATCTGATGATAGGCCACATTGTCTGTGCTCTGCGCAACCCATAATTCCGCAGTGGAAACCAAAAGCAATATAAATAACCTGAACATCTGCACGTTACCTTCATTTTATTAAAACCTTTTATAAAATTACGTTATTTTTTATGGAATATCCAACTGTTTTGTAAACTATATAACTAAAATGCCATCCATCCCGGTTCTTATTTACACAAAATAACATTTGATGTGATGAATAAGCATCATTTGTCTTTTTGAGCACATTGTCTAATTCCAACTTATAATCACTTTTATGAAAAAACCATAGCCTACACCTTGCCGCTCTGGGATTTTGATACAGAGAATCAGTTTATAAACTGGCATCAGACATAGGAAACAGGCATCGTAAATCATTTTTTTTGTTGAATTTCTGTTTTACATTTGATCAGTAATTGTTTGAAAAATAGACATATACTTTACACAGAAATACTATCAACAATAAACTAATGTCATGAAATATTTAAAAAAAATAATACCATTTGCGGTAAGCATTTTCTTTGTTATTCTCTTCTGCTATGCAGCTATCAGTAAGGTAATGGATTTTAAGAATTTCCAGGTTCAGATTTCAGCATCACCATTGTTGAATGGATTTTCGCAATTCCTGCCTTACACGATAATTATTGTTGAATTTCTTATTGCAGGATTGTTATGCTACCGGAAAACCAGAACTATGGGACTAATCGGTAGCTTTTTTTTAATGCTCATTTTCACCGGATATGTTGCTTTACTATTAAGCACAAGTAAAAATCTGCCTTGTTCCTGCGGAGGAATTCTAGAGAAAATGAGCTGGAACCAGCATCTGTATTTCAATATGAGCTGTGTCACTCTTTCCGCAATAGCTTTTGGTTTAAATCTAAGATACAGCAGGCCTGCTGAATAAGTATGTTACCGTAATTATTTACGGATGATCGATCGTGACTGGATTTGTAATTAATGTTCAACCTTAAAATAGACAGCCGAAAGCTGTTTAACAACCCGAAACTTTAAATGAATTTATTAACAACAATTTGTCAGGAAATACGAAAATGCGGTATGTGGTACGGCAAGTTTTTAAAACTATGGGTACAATGAGTAATTTTTATCGGTTCATCCGTAATTTACTGGCAGGTTTCTAAAGTTTTTATGGTAATCTTTTTTGATTTAAAAAAGACCGGAATTATGAAATTTAATCAAATTTTGAAAGCCAATGCGGTAGCCATCGCTGCCGTGATATTCTCTGGGGCAGTGATGTCCTTCAAAGTGATGGAGAAAAAGTCTGCTGACAAACAGTACTTTTACAACAGCAGTGATGTGTCAGAAGGTGCTTTTGCTGAGGTAGCTAACTGGCAGGAAGGAACAAGCCCATCCTGTATTACTTCAGGAAACAGACCTTGTTCGATGACCGTTCCGGAAGGAAGCAGCCTGAATGATGTGATCGACGGGCTGACCAACGCCCAGATTCTTGCGATTCACCCAAGTGAAAGAAGACCTTAACTGATCAATCCTTAATAATGCAGGGCTGGAAAATTTCCAGCCCTGTTTTGTTTATCTCGGATTCTGCGGCATTCCGCTCAGAGTAATAATGTCTTCAGGAATGGCTATCGCATAGCGAGGGTCGTTCGGTGGTAAACTGTAAGTTTGTCCTTTAACCGTCCTTGTCAGCGTAATATTAGCCCCATCGCGGTTATACCTTTTAAGGTCTGGCCATCGGAGTCCACGGATCAGAAGTTCTTTCCGCCGTTCTTTTAGAATAATATCCAAAGCCTGTGATTGTGAACCAGCTGTTATAGGAAAAAAGGTTCCTGTTTTCCAGCGCTTAATGAGAAGATTGTTAAGGTCATTCATTCCCTCTTGAACCCGGTTTAACCTAATCTTGCATTCAGCCGCCATCAGATACAACTCGTCGGTGGCAACACTTACGAGCGGACCGTTGGCATTATTGTAATACGCTTTGAACAATACTTCATTCGCCGCATTCTTCCCGAAGAATACACTCTTCCGCAGGTCATTATTATCGTACATCTGGTAAATATGGTCAGGAATTTTAGCCGGAATCAGATGATATTCGTATTTCATCGCGGCCCAGAGCAGAACCTCTTTGTTCATTTCGGCAACAGGATAATCTGAATTAGGATTGAGGGTATTAAAATCCATCAACTCGCTATTGATGCTTAGTGCCGCTTCCGTATTGCTGAGCGCTTTCTCATAATCACCCATAAACAGATAAGTACGGGCTAAAAGACCATAAGCCGCTGCCCTTGAAATCCGCATTCCGGAGATCTGCTTCGGCAGCAGTAGTGGAATGGCCGTTTGAAGGTCACTGATGATTTGCTCATAGGTCTGCTTAATCGTTGACCGTACTGATGGAATATTCATATCCGGATCCAGTCGTAGAGGAAGTCCCAAGTCTGTTCCTGCAGTTTGAGGATTATAAGCCTTACACCATATCTGCGCAGCATCCAGGTAGCGAAAGGCACGCAAAGCCAATGCCTGTCCTTTGATGTTATCAGCCTGCTCGCCCGTATAATTCTTATCCTTCATATTGAAGAGTACGGCATTACACACATAGATGCTCCGGTAGCAGGCTGACCAGTCATTTCCGGAGGAAATGGGAGTAGCCACATTGTCTGGCATCCAGATATAAAGTCGTTTGGAGGCCTCGAAGCTTAATGCATTATAATCGGCATCCGTCAGGTAATAATCATCCGAGCTGTTCTCACCGCTGGAGGCAAAATCCACATTCAGAAAACCATAGTTGTTGAGCAGCATCTGATTATCTTCCAGTTTATCGGGTGTGGCCAACTTCAGGTCTGACTTTTCATCTAAAAAATCACTGCAACTCAAAACGGATAGTATTACCGGTATTAGTAATGATGATTTGAAGAGTGTTTTTATTATGTTGATTGTGTTGATCGTTTTCATACCTCTGATTTTTAATTTTATATTTTTAAAATTTAGCTTTCAATCCTAAAGTATACATTACAGGAGGCTTTACCACATAGCTGCCCAGATTAACATCAGGATCTATCCCGCTTTTGCTTTCCTGCCACAGGATTCCTAGGTTGCTGATATTGGCGTAGAGCTGTAAGGCTTTAAGCGGCATCTGCTGCCATTGCTTTTTGCCGATCTCATAACCCAGGTTGATGTATTGCAGACGGATATGATCACCCTTTTCGATAAGAGCCGCCGAACCTGCATAAAAGGCATCCCTGTTGGAGTTGGTCTGGTACTGGTTGGAAGGCACATCGGTAAATACCTCATCTCCGGGTTTCTGCCAACGTAAGGCATAATCGCTGTGCCCAACCCAATCTTTAAAAAGGCTGGTGTAATTGATCGAAGGCCTTCTGAAATAATATCCCAGCTTGTAGATGATCCCTACATCCAAAGTGAATTGCTTATAAGAAAAGCTATTCGTCAAGGAACCGTACACCGTAGGAATGGCAGAACCGAAATATTGCAGATCCTTTACATCAGCTCCCATCATCTTGGCGTAATCCTTACTGATCTCGCCGTTCAGATAACCTCGGGGGTCACCATTCTGTGGGTCAAGCCCTGCCCAGCGGTAAGCGAGTATGGAGTAGACCGGCAAGCCTTCAATTCCTGAAATGGGAACACTGGAAAGCACAAAGTTCCGGGCAATAGTACTGTTTGGATAGTATTTCGTCACTTTATCCTTGTACGTGCTGAAATTAGCTGTAGTCTGCCAACGGAATGCTTTATTAATGTTGATGGTCCTTAATTCCACGTCAACACCGTTACCTTCAATACCTGCCACATTCCATATCAGGCTCGTTAATCCTATGGTATAATCCAGCGGAACTTGCCCGAATAGGTTTTCTCCTTTTTTACGGAAATATTCCACGGAACCGGAGATCCGGTTATTGCGGATTGCAAAATCCAAGCCTGCATTGACCATCCTGACCGTTTCCCAGCGAAGCTGTGGATTGTAATAGTTGTCAAATCTTGCCATCTGTTCCTGGGTGTAAGTGGAAACACCAAGTATCGACATTGTGGTCACGGCAACCATTGCAGGGTTGATATTACCATTATAACCGTAAGAGCCTCTTAGCTTGAGCTCAGGCAACCAGCTGAGAGGATAGAACTTTTCATTAGAGACATTCCAGGATATTCCGGCCGACCAGAACGGATTCCACTGGTCATTGGTCTTCAGCCCAAACAGGTTGCTGGCATCTCTTCTGGCACTTCCGGAAATGGTATAGCGGTTATCAAAAGTGTAGGCCGCATTGGCATATACGGAGACGAATCGGTTATTGGTCTCACGTAGGGCATTAGGGTTATCAATGAAGGAAGTACCACCTGTGATCAGCGGGTATTTATTTTTGAAATCCACGGTACCGAATGAAATGTTATTCGGGTCATAGCCGTAATATCTGGTATTGGCAGACTGGGAATTGGCATCCCGGACCTCTCCGCCGGCAATCGCAGAAACCTGATGTTTTCCAAATCCTCTATTGAAATTAAGCTGGCCACGGAAATTGTTGATGAGCAGCTGTGAGGTCGTTTTATCCAGTATGCTGCCTTTCGGAACGGTATAGGTCAGACTGCCGTTGGAATTGATAACTGTGAAGCGGTTGACATAATCCCTTACATAATAGCTTTGTTCATCATACAGGCTGTTGGAAAGCCCGGTGGTTCTCTGATACTGGTATTTGATGTCGGCTTCCAGTCCTTTCAATATCTTATAATTTAATCCTGCATTGAGAATGACCTC
>MKVE01000004.1:0-2182 GCA_001898785.1 Chryseobacterium sp. 36-9
TTCATCTCGTGTCCTGCGGACAAGACGAAAGCTTAGTTATTGTATGCCGTTATTTTTAGAAGTACACAGCTTTAAATACTGCTAATAGTGCTCTTCTCCCCACGTTTAGATTTAAAATATCTCCACTAATCGTATAGTTGTCCGCCAATTTAAAAACCTCCATAAATTCACTTTCTTTGATATCCACATCTGGACAAGTTTTCATTACTAACTTGGTTTTTAACCATTTTAATATCTTTTCCTTTAAGTGTTCTCAGTTTCCAATATTTATTAACAATTTAATTGTCATTTTCACGGGCAAAAATGGATTCACCTTCTTTTATCGTTTCCAATATTTTAATATCCTTAATTTCCATTGGTTTTACATTTAATGGGTTTTTGTCTAAAATCACAAAATCTGCTAATTTACCTTTGGTTAATGTACCTTTTAAATTTTCCTCATAAAATTCATAAGCTGCGTTAATTGTTATCGCCTTGATAGCTTGATATGGCGAAACTCTTTCGGCTGCTCCAATTGTTGCGCCCGAACGAGAAACTCTGGTTACCGCTGTCCAAATGGTAAATATTGGGTCGATTGGTGTAACAGTAGCATCTGAATGGTTAGTTGGTTTGAGTCCTAATTTTATTGAACTTGCCAATGGACTTAAAAAGTATGCTCTTTCTTTACCTAAATTTCTTACGTGAACATCTCCCCAAAAATAAGCGTGATTTGTAAAAAATGAAGGTTCCATATTGTATTTTTTGAATGTAACAAGTTGGTCTGGCCTTGCAAACTGCGCGTGAATAATAATCGTTCTTCTGTCTTTATCCAATGGTTGATTTAATTTTTTACAAGCGTTTTCGTGAGCTGAAATAATCATATCAACTGTCGCATCTCCATTACAATGAATAAACAATTGATTGTCGTTTTCATAAGCCGTTACAAATAATTTATTGAGAGCTTCTTGAGTTAAACTTGGCAAGCCTCTGCAATCGTGAAAACATCCGGGAACTTCTGTTAAAAATGGTTTTGTGAAGTAAGCTGTTTTACCTTGTGGCGAACCATCAGCTACTATTTTTGTGCCTTGTACTTTAAATCCATTTTTGTACTTCTTAAATGAAAGCGAAGCATCTTTTATATTGCTTTCTAATTCCGAATAACCAGCCAAAGAAATCAAATCTATTTTTAGTTTACCAACATCAGCCTGAGATTGAAAAAAGTGAATAGTATTTCTGTCTGTCATTCCATCTTGCGCAGTAGTTATTCCATTTGAAGCGTAATACTCTTGTGTAGCTTCAAAAAATTCTGCTTGCTTGGATGCTGATTTTTCTAACATTAACTGTACAAATGGATACATAGCTGTTTCTTGAACCAATCCAGTCGGGTCTTGTGTGTTTGGGAAACGCTGTATGTTTCCACCTTCGGGATTTTTTGTTTCGGCATTTACTTTTAATTCTTTTAATGCTAGTGAATTTGCAACACCCATATGGCCGCTTGTGTGCTGTAAATAAACTGGATTGTTTGGTAATACTTTGTCAATGTCCTTTTTAGTTGGATGACGTTTTTCTGCTAATTCTCCGTCATCATAACCCCACCCAAAAATCCATTCTCCATCAGGGATATTTTTTTCTTCTTTATATTTTTTCAGTTCGGCTAAAATATCATCAATATTCTCGACTGTACCTACTGGTTTAGGGTTTAAATCCACCTGTCCCATTGTATTAGAAACCATACCAAAATGACTGTGAGGGTCAATAAATCCAGGCAACAGCGTTTTCCCTTTCAAGTCGATCTTGTTCAAATTAGAAAATTGTTTTTCTGCTTTTTTTAATGTTCCCACAAACGCAATTTTTCCGTCTTGTTCAACTATAGCTTCGGCATACATTGGCTCTTCGGTGTCCATTGTAATAATATTGCCATTGAAATATAAATTTGCGGCTTGAGTTTCATTTTGACTATGTTTACTACTGTTTGCACAACCTAATAGTAACAATACAGCTAAAAAAGATATTACATTTTTATTTATCATACCTGAATTTTTTTATTAAGACAATAAATCAACATAACCCCAAATTAATGTTCCTACTAAACCTGTAAGCCCAGAGATGACATATATAGTTTCGTGTAGTGGGTTTTTATGTTTCTGGATTTCTCTTTTATTCCTGTTCCGGAATTGAACAAATTATCCATTTCTTCTTTTCT
>MKVE01000004.1:2313-11535 GCA_001898785.1 Chryseobacterium sp. 36-9
GTATTTTTTATTTTCTAACATATATTATTCGTTTTTTCAATAAAATGTATAATGTTTGTTAGCTTCCATAATTTTTGTATTTATAATGACAGCTAACGTTCCGGCACTTGGCGAGGTTGCGAGCTTCGGAACAGATTATTTTCTATTAAAGATAAAATTTCTTGCGAGAAATAAACGTGAATTTACTATAAAACTCGCAGTCTTGCCAAACGCCTGCTAGCAGAAGTTGTTTATGTTTTTTAATATTCCGTCAGTAATATATTTTTCAGTTCCTTTATAATAATAGTCAAAATTTAGATAATCATTAAAACTACCAGTATCTTCTTTACCATTAGAAAAATAATATTCAAAAAATTTACTTGGCCTAAACTCGAACTCATTTTTTTTAATTCTGCAAGTATAAAAGTTCACATCATTTTGATTTTTATATCCATAATATGAACCTTTCCATTCAGCGTCAAATAATCTGCATAACGTCTCTCCAAAATATGCAGTTAATTCAGCTTCTAAGCTTTTCTCTTTCGTCAAGATTTCTTGAAAATTATCTTAAAAGCGCAGGAATGGCACTTCAGCCTGCCAGCTAATACCAAGTGGTTATTGGTAATCGCTGTTATCACCTTTGAATCTAATAAAAAATAACTCTCAAGAACAGAGAAAACTGCCGGCATCTACCTCTTCGCAAAATCCATCAATAACTAAAAACCAACAGAAATTTCATCTTTTAGAAAATGGCTTTAAAAATTCTCTTCCTTTGGAGGGGGGCGCCAGGAAGAGGTGGTTAAAAACTTTAATACTTATTAACAAATTCTATATCTTCTGTATCAATTAATTTCTCTATCTTGGTAAAGGTATTATAAATGATAACGAAGACATTATTTATCATTTATAATTTATAATCCATCATTTATAATTATCTTTTATGTCGGTTCAGCCATATTCTTTATTTTCCGATTTTGATATTTATCTTTTCCGTTCGGGAAAACATACCAGGCTTTACGAAAAATTTGGCTCACACAAGGTGGAAGTTGATGGCGTTTCGGGCGTTTATTTTGCTGTTTGGGCGCCAAATGCTACAGAAGTTTCAGTCATGGGAAATTTCAACAATTGGAATTCTTTTTCGCACCATTTGGCGGGCCGCTGGGATCAATCCGGTATTTGGGAAGGCTTTATTCCAGACTTGGATTTTGGTGAAGTTTACAAATACGGAATTAGAACAACTGAAGGGATTTTGTTGGAAAAAGCCGATCCGTACGGGCTTTGTTTCGAAAATGCTTTGCAGGCAGGTTCTGCGGTTTGTACGACCTGGTATGAGTGGGAGGACAAAGACTGGATGGAAAAACGCTGGCGATACAACAGCCTGGAATCACCCATTTCTGTTTACGAGATGCATCTCGGTTCCTGGATGCGCGATCCTGGAAATCCGGATAGATTCCTGAGCTATGGTGAGATTGCCGATAAATTAGTTCCTTATCTCAAAGCAATGAATTTTACACACGTAGAATTTATGCCGGTGATGGAATATCCATATGATCCAAGCTGGGGTTATCAGATTACAGGTTTCTATGCAGCGACTTCACGGTTCGGTGGCCCGCAGGAATTGATGTACTTGATTTCCGAACTTCATAAAAATAATATCGGTGTTTTTCTGGATTGGGTGCCTTCCCATTTTCCAGGTGATGCTAATGGACTTCATCGTTTTGACGGCTCTTTTTTATACGAACACGAAGATCCGAGAAAAGGTTTTCATCCGGATTGGAAATCCTATATTTTTAATTACGGAAGACCTGAAGTCAAGTCATTTTTGATTTCAAATGCAATATTTTGGTTAGATCGTTATCACGCTGATGGTTTGCGTGTGGACGCTGTAACATCTATGCTTCATCTCGATTATTCCAGAAATGAAGGCGAGTGGGAACCAAACATCTATGGTGGCAATGTCAACTTGGAGGCCAAGCAATTTTTGCAGGATTTTAATGTTGCAGTTTACAAAGAATTTCCCGATGTTCAGACGATTGCAGAAGAAAGTTCCGACTTTCCAAAATTAACCAAACCTGTACACGATGACGGAATCGGTTTCGGAATGAAATGGATGATGGGATGGATGCATGATACTTTAGATTATTTCAAAGAAGACCCCATCAATAGAAAATATTATCACAACAAAATCACTTTTACGAGCACGTATATGTATAATGAAAATTACATGATGCCGTTGTCTCATGATGAGGTGGTGCATGGAAAAAGTAGTTTGATCTACAAAATGCCGGGCGACGAATGGCAAAAGTTTGCCAATCTCCGAGCGATGTATGTCTATATGTTTACGAATCCGGGAGCGAAATTATTGTTTATGGGCGATGAATTTGCCCAGACCACGGAATGGAATTTCAAAAGCTCGCTGGACTGGCATCTGCTTCAATATCCTGTTCACAAAAACCTTCAGGATTTTGTCAAAGATCTGAATCTGTTGTATAAAACACATCCGTCTTTATATGAGCTTCAATTCTCGCCGTATGGCTATGAATGGATTGACGGTGATGACCGAGACAACTCGATTTTTGTTTACCTTAGAAAAAGCAAACATGATAAAGAAGTTTTGATGACTGTCCTGAATCTTACACCAAGAAGTTTTGATTACAGAATAGGTATTGATGAAAATACAGACTGGAAAATCATTCTGAATTCCGATGATGAGAAATATAGCGGAAGCGGAGTAGAAGCTGTTATTTCTCAGAGGCTGGATGAGGGCTGGAATAACAGGAAGAACTCAATTATTCTTAGATTACCGCCTTTGTCGGGATTGGTTTTGAAACAAAGTAAATTAATCAAGAAGTCAAATATTGCAGGTTTCTTGAAACATAAAAAATAAAAATTAAGAAATATATATGAAAATATTTCACCTCTCTATGGAGTGTTATCCTGTCGCAAAAGTTGGAGGTTTGGCCGATGTGGTAGGAGCTTTACCAAAATATCAAAGCAAAATGGGTCTGGATGCGAAGGTGGTAATGCCTTGGTACAACAAACCGTTTTTCTACAACCACGACTTTGAAGTTGTGTTCGATGGCTTTATTCATCAGTCGTTTCATATGTATCAGGTTCAGGTTTATAAAGAGAAAAGCAACGTTTTGGGATTCGAATTGTATCTCGTTAAGATCCCGGGGTTATTGGATAGGGAAAATGTTTATGGCTATTGGGATGAGAGTGAGCAGTTTATCGCATTCCAGCACGGTGTTTTGCATTGGCTGAGTGCAATGCAGATTCGTCCGGATATTTTACATTGCCATGATTATCATACCGGGCTGGTTCCTTTTATGATAGAATACTGTTATGAATTCGGATTTCTGAAAGGCGTAAAAACCATTGGAACCATTCATAACGGTGAATATCAGGGAAGTATGGATTGGCAGATGTCAAGTTTTCTTCCACATTTTGAAGGCTGGAAATGGGGACTTCTTGATTGGAATGGCAGAATCAATCCAATGGCTACAATGATCAAAACCTGCAATGCATTCAATGCGGTTTCTGGCGGTTATCTGGAAGAATTATTCTACAGTTTTCAGGGATTGGAGCCATTGATGAATCAGGAGCGGCAAAAAGCTTTCGGGATTATCAATGGTATTGATACCGAAGTTTGGGACCCGCAAACGGACGATATGTTGAAATTTAATTATAATAAAGATTACTCGGAAGAAGGAAAATGGGAGAATAAAAAAGTGATCTGTGCAGAATACGGACTCAATCCCAACCTTCCGCTGTTCGGATTTATAGGACGTTTTGCCGGAGAAAAAGGGGCTGATCTTTTGCCGGACATTGTTGAGAAAAGCATCCAGGAAACCAATGGTTCTTTGAATCTGATTGTGCTCGGTTCTGGAAACCAACATATTGAAAACAGATTGAAGGAATTACAATATAGATTCAATATTAATTTTGCGCTGGATTTAGGCTATAAAGAATATTTGTCGCATCAGATTTATGCCTCGGCAGATTTCTTGCTCATGCCAAGCCGTGTCGAGCCTTGCGGACTGAACCAGATGTATTCTATGCGATACGGAACGGTTCCCATTGTAAGATATACAGGAGGCTTACGGGATACGGTTCAAGATATTTCAACAGGTGGAAGTGGACTTAACTTTACCACTGCTGGTGCAGATGATGCCGTTCACGCAATTAAAAGAGCTTTGCATATCTACAGCCAGAAAGACCTTATGAAAGGTTTGATTTACAGCAATATGTCGTTTGACTTCTCTTGGGAAAAATCGGCTAAGAACTATTTGGAAATGTATAATTATTAATTCATAATTTAATAAGCAAATATTTTCGTTAACATTGGCTTAATATTTGGGAAGATTTCTTAGCTTTATAATAAATAACAGAAAATAATATATAACCAGCACATCTATGAAAGAAAGCGTAATCTCCATAGTTTTGGGAGGCGGAAGAGGAACGAGATTGTTTCCATTGACTTACACAAGGTCCAAGCCGGCGGTTCCTATTGCGGGAAAATACCGTTTGGTCGACATTCCGATTTCGAATTGCCTCAACTCCGGTCTTAACAGGATCTTGGTTTTGACCCAATTTAATTCGGCATCATTGAATTCCCACATCAAGAACTCTTATCACTTTGACATTTTCAGCAAAGGTTTTGTGGATATCCTGGCTGCAGAACAGAATGTCGAAAACGAGAATTGGTACCAAGGAACGGCGGATGCAGTTCGCCAGACAATGAAACATCTTGAAAAATACGAATATGAATATATTTTGATTCTCTCCGGAGACCAGCTTTATCAGATGGATTTCCAAAAGATGATTAATTTTCACAAAGAGCAGGGGGGTGACATTACCATTGCTACTATTCCTGTTAATGCTAAAGATGCTACAGGCTTCGGAATTATGAAAGCAGATGAGGAAGGGAATATTACGGCTTTCACAGAAAAACCAAGTCTGGATGCCTTGAAAGACTGGAAATCTGAAACAAGCGATGAAAGCAAAGCAAAAGGAAAGGAATATCTCGCTTCGATGGGGATCTATGTTTTCACGAAAAATGTTCTCAGACAACTATTTGCAGATTATGAAGGAGATGATTTCGGTAAAGACTTCATTCCTGCTTCCATTGGTACATTGAATGTTTTGAGCTATCAATACGATGGCTACTGGACGGATATAGGAACCATTGAATCATTTTATGAAGCTAATCTTGACTTGGCACAGGATTTACCTCAATTCAATTTATTCAGTTCCAATCCAATTTACACAAGAGCGAGAATGCTTCCGCCGACAAAGATTAATGGTTCTTATGTCAGCAAAACCATTTTTGGTGACGGATGTATCATTTTAGCAGATAAGATTGAAAATTGCATCATTGGAAACAGAACCAGAGTTGACCGGGGAACAACGATCGTTAATTCTTATGTAATGGGAGCCGATTACTATCAGACAGCTAAAGAGGTTGCGGATAATGAAGAAAGTGGGAAAACAAGTATGGGAATCGGGAAGTACTGTTATATCGACAAAGCCATTTTGGATAAAAACTGCTATATCGGGAACAATGTGAGAATCATCGGAGGAAAACATCATCCAGATGGCGATTACGACACGCACTCTATCAAAGACGGAATTGTGGTCGTAAAGAAAAACGCAGTCATTCCTGACGGTACAAATATTATGTAAATAAACACATATTTAATAAGACCCTTCGGAAGCGAAGGGTTTTATTTTTTTAAATTTGGCAAATAATTTGTCTAAGATTAATTCTATATACAGCAATTAATGAAGAATATATTTTTTCTTATCGGTTTTTTATTTTTTACGTCGGCGTCTGCCCAGTTCGATAATATCAATGCAGGTGAAGTTTTGAGCTATAGAATCCATTATGGTTTTATCACTGCAGGCAATGCAACTTTGGCAACAACCAGAACTTCTTACAAGGGGCAGCCCGCTTTTTATGTCAAAGGAACGGGGAAAACAAGTGGTGCTGCAAAGGCTTTTTTCAAAGTAGAAGATGTGTATGAAAGTTACATCAATGAAAACAAAGAACCGCTTTTTTATGTTAGAAACGTTTCTGAAGGCAGTTACACACAACATTTGCAAAGTACCTTTAATCCTGCAAACAATACTTTAGTTTTAGTTGATAAAAAACATACAGACAGGCCGGCGAAAACCGTTAAAGTTCCGAATGATGTACAGGATATGTTATCTTGTTTTTATTATCTAAGAAGTTTACCTTCGGAAAGTCTGAAAGTGGGTAGTGTTGTGAGAATGAATGTCTGGATTGATGACGAATTATTTCCCTTTCAGCTAAAGGTGGTTGGAACAGAAAATCTATCAACAAAATTTGGTAAGATCAATTGTCTTAAAATTATTCCTTCCGTTATCAGTGGTAGGGTTTTTAAACAGAAAGAAGGTGTTACGATGTGGGTTACCAATGACCAGAACAGAGTGCCGGTTCTTATAAAAGCCGAACTCGCAGTTGGCTCGCTCAAAGCAAGTATTGATAGTTACAGCAATGTGAAATATCCATTGAATTTTGCAAAATAATCATATTGAAAATCACTCTTTTAAGAGTGATTTTTTGTTTAAAGTTCAAATATTGTCTTAAGACAAGTTGAGCATAACAGAATAAAATTAACTTTGGTTTAAAAGAAATTCAAATGAATAAATTAAAAGTAATTACAGAAATCAATAAACCGATCGATGAGGTTTGGGACGCATTCAATAATCCGGAACATATCGTCAAATGGAACTTTGCTCACGAAAGCTGGGAATGTCCTTACGCTAAAAATGATTTGAGAGTTGGCGGGAAATTGGAGTCCAGAATGCAGGCAAAGGATGGCAGTTTCGGTTTCGATTTTATCGGGACTTATAATGAGGTTAAGGAAAATGAACTGATTAAGTATCAAATGGAAGATGGCCGGGAAGTTGAAGTTATTTTTGAACGATTATCTGATGATAAAACAAAAGTGACAGAGAACTTCGAACCGGAAAATCAAAATCCATTGGAATTCCAAAAAGATGGCTGGCAGGCAATTTTAAATAACTTTAAAAATTACTCAGAAAGTAAATCTAACTAAACTCTAATTTCTAATATCATTACCAATGAACAACAATATATTTCCTTGTTTTTGGTTTAACCAAGACGGGGCAGAAGCAGCAGAATTTTATACTTCTGTTTTCAGAAATTGTCAGATTACGGTCAATACACCAATGGTCATCAATATAGAAATCGAAGGGCAGAAAATAATGTTCCTTAATGCCGGTCCAATGTTTAAGCCTAATGTTACATTGTCTTTAATGGTAATGTGTGATTCTGCTGAAGAAGTAGAAAGTTATTATCACAGACTTGCTGAGAAAGGGAAAGTAATGATGGAATTGGATTCCTATCCATGGAGTGAAAAATATGCCTGGGTGCAGGATCAGTATGGTATTTCCTGGCAGTTATATTTTGCAGCAGAAAAAGCTAAGCAAAAAATTTCTCCTGTAATGATGTTTACAGGTAAAAATGCCGGAAAATGTAAAGAAGCCTTGGATTATTATACGACCATTTTCCCGGATTCTGAGATAGAAGGTATTATGGAATATGAAGAAGGACAAGGCGATGTTGCTGGTAATGTAGCGCATTCTCAGTTTATTATTAATGGTTATGTGATGATGGCAATGGACAGTTCGCACGACCATAAAGCAGATTTTACAGAAGGAACTTCAATGACTGTAATGACAAAAGATCAGGATGAAACGGATTATTATTGGGATGAATTTACCAAAGAAGGACAAGAAAGTATGTGTGGCTGGCTAAAAGATAAATATGGCTTCAGCTGGCAGATTGTTCCGCACAGATTAATAGAATTGACCAACACACACGAAGTGGAGAAAGCTCAGAAAGCTTTTGGAGCTATGATGAAAATGAATAAAATCATCATCAAAGATATAGAGGACGCTTATTATAACTCATAAAAATAAAAATTATGGAAACATTAAGGTATCAGATTGAGATTGATGCACCGGCAGAAAAAGTCTGGGATGTTCTGTGGAATGATAAAACTTATTCTCAATGGACACATTATTTCAGTCCGGGTTCTTTGATGAAAACGGATTGGGAAGTTGGAGGTAAAACGTATTTTACGGATGCAAGTGGACAAAATGGTATGGTCAGTACAATAGAACGTTTCGAAGAACCAAAGCATTTGATATTTAAACATCTTGGTGAACTTAATGATGGCGTGGAAGATGTTGACAGCGAAAAAGTGAAAGCCTGGAACGGAAGCCTGGAAGCTTATTATCTTGAGAATCATAACGGGAAAACAACACTCAAAGTTGAAGTCGATGTTGACAATAGCTATAAAGATATGATGGACGAAGGTTTCAATAAAGGATTAGAAGTTGTAAAAAATCTTTCTGAAAAATTAATTTAAAAACGCAATAATGGATAAACCGACATCAGATAAATTAGATATAGTCATTCCCGCATTTCGTGCGCACTCACAAACTTTTGTCATGGTTTTGGATGGTATTTCCGAAGAAGATGCCAAAAAAAGAATTGATGGAAAAACCAATCACATCATTTGGATGGTTGGGAATTTTGTTAATATGCGTTACAGTTTGGGTTGGGTTCTCGGACTCAAAGAAGAAGATCCTTTCAGCGAATTATTTTTCCAGGGAAAAGCTTTGGATGAAAATTTTAATTATCCAACATTAGCACAATTAAAAGATAGTTTTCATAAGATTTCTCCTTTGGTTTACCAGAAATTGCTGCAAGTTACTGACGAAGACTTAGACAAAGCTTTCCCGATGGGTATGAATGTCGACTTCTTCAAAGAAGATGTTCTCAATTTTATTGGAATGTGTATTGGAAGGGAGGATTACCTTGCCGGACAATTAGGGCTGATGAGAAAGATTCTCGGTTACGAAGGCATGAAATATAACTTCGATAAAGATTTAAAATATTAAAATGGTAAATGCTAAAAACTTTGAATACAGTTTCCATTCCAACAAATCAGCGAATGAAATTTTTCCCATTTTACAAGATGTACGCAGTTGGTGGAACGGTTTTTTCGGAGAAAAAATAACTGGAGATACAAATAAGATTGGTGACGAATTTTCTTTTTCGGCAGGAGATGGTGTCCATTTTTCAAAACAAAAATTAATTGAAATACAGCCTGACAGAGAACTTGCTTGGCTGGTAACTGAAAGCAATTTGTCTTTTATTAATGATACTCATGAATGGGAAAATAC
>MKVE01000004.1:11592-11978 GCA_001898785.1 Chryseobacterium sp. 36-9
CGAAGGTTTGATTCCAAATATCGAATGTTATAAAAATTGTTCCGGCGCTTGGACTCAATATTTGGAAAATTTAGAAAAATCTTTAAATTCATAAACATTGATGAAACCAAAATCAAATGGCTTTCAGAAAGCTGACGATATCAATCTCTATTACGAAATCTATGGAGTAGGAAAGCCGTTGGTTCTGATTCACGGAGGCGGTTCATCGGGATTTTATGATTTTGAGGAAACAATTAAGAGATTAGAGGATGATTTTCAGTTGATTGTCATTGATCTACAAAATCACGGTAAATCTGAACATCGCAATATCGCTGAAACTTTTGAACAGGATGCAAGAGATATAATGGCGGTTTTGGAGAAACTTAATATTATAAAAGCTTCTTTTT
>MKVE01000004.1:12040-25480 GCA_001898785.1 Chryseobacterium sp. 36-9
TGGCTGCATCTGGTGTTACCAAACGAAACGGAATGATAGACGGTTTTTTTGAAGGGATGTCCAAAGCAAGTGTAGAGAATATTATGCAAAAACTGAAGGATAATTTCCTGAAAATCAATCCGGACGACAGGCTTTTAAAAAATATGTTTGAGAAAGACAGCCAGCGGATGATAAACTTTCAAGATATTGATGATGAGGTTTTGAAATCCATAAAAAGTCCTGTTTTCCTGATTGCAGGTGATAAAGATGTGATAAAAGTGCAACATATCGCAGAAATGAATCAGCTGATTCCAGATTCCAAAGTAATGATTTTACCGGCAGGTCACGGTAATTATATGATGGCTGATGAGAATGGAAATGCAGATACAGAACTCATCGATTTCACAATATCTCAAATCAAAAAGTTTTTAAACTCATAAAATAAGTATAACTATAAAAAAATGTAAAATGCCAAAATTAAATTCATACCTCAATTTTGACGGTACAGCAGAAGAAGCTTTCAAATTTTATCAATCTGTTTTCGGTGGCGAATTCGTAGGTGGTGTTATGAAAATGGGAAATGCACCAGGAACAGAACATCTTCCCGAAGATGAAAAAAACCGTGTGATGCACATTGCGTTGCCAATAGGAAAAGACCTCTTGATGGCTTCGGACATTGTTCCGTCTATGGGACACAAACTCAATCAGGGAAACGGAAATTATATTTCCATTTTCCCGGAAAGTAGGGAAGAAGCAGACCGGATTTTCAATGGACTTTCTGCTGGCGGAGAAGTTGAGATGCCAATGGCTGACCAATTTTGGGGCGACTATTTCGGTAGCTTCAAAGACAAATACGGTGTTTACTGGATGGTGAATTTCAGTAAAGATTCTGGTTACGAAGGATAAATAGTTTTACACAAAGGCACAAAATAATTATTTGAATATTACTTTTTTTAAGGCACAAAGTTGTATTGTTTAGCAAAATCCCTTATGCCTTTAACCATATTAAGATCTGGACATTTGTGTCTTTGTGATTAATTAAAAAATAACTCTATGGAAAAAGTAACAGCAAAAGCTTCTATCGGAATCCAGAAGCCTGTTTCAGAAGTATTTGAAGCGATTATCAATCCTGAAATAATGCGGAATTATTTCATTTCCAAAGGTTCCGGAAGAATGGAAGCCGGTAAAGAAATCTTCTGGTCTTTCCCCGAATTTGATGGTTCTTATCCATTGACAACGAAAGAAATAATTCCCAATGAAAAAATTGTTTTTGTTTGGGATCCAGAATCTGTTGTGACAATTGAATTACAACAGTTGCCTGAAAATAACACAGTGATAAAAGTTGCAGAAGAAGGGCACAGCAATGATGAAAAAGGGATAAAGTGGGCAATCGGTCAAACTGAAGGCTGGGCTAATTTTCTGGCTTGTATGAAAGCGTGGCTGGAATATGGAATCCATCTTAGGAAAGGTGCCTTTGACTTTATGAAAACTAATTAAAATTGAAGCTTTGCGATTGCAAGGCTTTTATTATTCTCTAATTCCTCCAAAATGAGTGGTTCCATCCAAATCACTAACATAAAAACTGACACCATATTTAAATAATGCTAAAAAGTAGTTTGAACCAAACTTCTTTTTAGGGATAGTAATGTATTTAGTGATTAATTTCGCCTCAAGTATTTCTAAATTTTTATAATCTTCCTTCTCATTCTTAATATTTTTGTACCATAAATTTAGAATTTGATATGCTGTGTTAAATTGAGCCAAACCTCCCATATTTCTAATATCTTCATCATCAGTTATAATATTGGTCGCTAAATTCTCCAGAAATTTTTTCTCATTTTCATTTAAACCTTTATGATTTTGAATAATATTATCTTTAATAATCAATCTTTTAGAATAATATTTATTGTATGCATTAGAGTTGTTTTTTTGTTGTTTTGAAAGTTCAATCAATCCAGGTATTATTTTCTTTCGTCTTATAAAATTATAGATTCTTAATAGTTCATCATTTTGGATATTTTTTCTTTTGTAAAAACCAATTAGTTCTAATGCTTTAGGATTGTTGAACGTAAAATTTTGTGTTTTTGAATTTCTTAAAATTATAGACTTTAAACTGTCAGAATTTTCTTGTTTGTATTCTATTTGTGTCACATAATAAAGAGTTTCAGTATCGGATAGGAAGTATTTCCTTTCATTGTTGTTAGAAACAGTTATTGGTATTAATGTAGGAGAGTTTATATATCCTTCCTTAATGGCTGTCTCAAAATTAATAATTGTTTTATCTTGAGAAAATACTTTAAAGAATGGTATTATAATTAAAAATAATATTGCTTTGAATTTCAAATTAATAGTTTTTAAATAATTACTAAAATAACAATTTTAAATAAAATTTGAAATCAAAGGTAAATATTTCTATTCTGCTCTGTACGCCCCGACCTGAGTAGAGCTCTTTTTGTTATTGCGATTGTATAAAAGTTCAACAGATTGCTTCACTTCGTTCGCAATGACAAAAAAGCGGGAACGGAGGGCGGATAAAGGCGCCCAAATAATTATTTAAAGTAAAAGATTTGAGGTTGCGTCTTCCTAAATGTAAAACGTAAAACTTTAAAAAAATGAAAAAAGGAATTTTAGCAATTGCAGGTTTAGCAGCTATCGCCATTATCGCAAAAAAAGCACAAAAAAGAAAAGCATTCGTAAGAGGAATCTTCGACGAATATGACGTAAAAGAAAGAACGCCGTTCGGATTTGCAGACAGAATCAGAACTATGAATGACGAAGAATACAACTCTTTGAAGGAGAAAGTGAGAACGCAATTCGGAAGAGGTTGCTGTAAGCCAAGATCTGCAGAATAATTTTTTAGAAATTAAATTAAATTGTTAAAAAACGGGAAGTGAGAACTTTCCGTTTTTTTTCTTTTATTTCTTGCAAATCAGGCAAATTTTGCAGATTTTCTACCTGCGTAATCTGTGAAATCAACGAAAAATTAATTTTTGAGTGTTATTAAAATGAACGGAATCCTTAAATTTGCTTTGTGAAGGATTACTACTACTTTCTCGGAATTCCTCAAAATGCTTCAGCAGAAGACATCAAAAAAGCCTACAGAAAACTGTCTCTGAAGTATCATCCCGATAAAAATGAAAATGACGAGTTCTTTTCGGATAGATTCAGGGAAATTCAGGAAGCTTATGAAACACTGACTGACACGGATAGAAGACGACTCTATGACCAGAATCTCAGCAATCAGCAACGAAATGTAAAAAGCATTTTACCTCCGAAAATCAAAAGTTTTTCTGCGAGTAAAATCCGGGCGAAAGTAGGCGAAGAAATAACAGTTTACTGGAATACTTACGATGCTGACCTGGTGAAAATAGTCCCTTTTGGATTAGAAAAACCGAATGGTGAAAGGACAATTCGAATTAAGGAATTTGATTCTCAAGGGAAATTCCAGATTTTGCTTCACGCGACCAATACAGTTCTTCACAAAACGATCGTTCAGGGCATTACGATTACAGAACTAGCAGAATCGGAATCTGAAAAAGAGTCGTTGCACAATCCATCTGAATCTTTCCAAAAATCACCCAAAAAAGAAAACCAATCTAAAAGACTGGTTTCTGTTATTATATTTTTAACACTAATTGCTATGATTATCTGGCTGATGTTTAACTGATTTTCAGTCTGCCGGGACATTTTTTACAACGTTTTCCTTTCTTGAATTTTTTACAGCATTTTTTCTTGTCACAATACATTACTTCATCACTTCTGTAAGCCGGAGCCAAAGGTGCAATCTTGAAAGGAATAACTGTTGGAATCATGACTGCAAATATAAAGTAATTTAGACTAAATACAAATTAAAAGCAAGAAATTCCTTAATTAATTAAAAACTAATGAATTAGTTTTATGTTTTAAGGACTTATTTTAAATAAGGCGCTATCACTTTTGTCCAAAGTCTGTAACCTTCGGGCTTCATATGCAGCATGTCTCCCTTGAAGATATCGGTTCTTACTTTACCGTTTTCGTCATCCATTACTTTGGTAATATCAATATATTTTGCTCTTTTTTGAGTTTTTAGGTAAGCTTCTATAGATTCATTAAGTTCTTTCATTTGAGGCCAGAATTGTTCGCGACTTGGCGAATATTTGATGGAAACATAAGCAACAGGAACCTTCGGATACTTTGATCTGATCTTTTCAAAGAATATCTTGAATCTTTCCAGAACTTCGGCCGGAGTTGGATTGTCAGTTGCAATATCATTTTCTCCGCAATAGATAACGATTTGTTTAGGATTGTAAGGATCTAATAGATCATCAGCATAATTATTAAGATCTAATAATCGGGAACCTCCAAAACCTCTGTTGATAATAGTTTTTCCAGGAAAATAATCATTAACATCTTTCCAGTAAGTGAAAGAAGAACTTCCTACAAATAGAATTGGTTTTTTCGGAATTCCGTTGGTTTGATCTAATTTTTTGAATTCCTGAATCTCTTTCCAGTAAGGTTTATCCTGAGCAAAGAATAGGAGAGAGTTGAGAATCAGTGCCAAGAAAAAAAACTTTTTGAAAAGCTGTCTGTTGTATTTCATTTTTCATTTTTAAAGTTTTAAGATAAAAAAAATCAGCTGCAAAAGCAACTGATTTCAGATTTTTTAATATTTGTTTAAGACAATTAATCAACGATAAATTTCGTGTTCAATTCTCCTGTTTTCAAGATGTAAACACCTTTTGGAAGATTTTTCAAGGTAATTGTATTTCCGTTTTGAAAAGGATTCTCAATAGTCTGAACATTTTGTCCAACAGTATTGTAGATAAATGCCGTTTTGTATTGTTTCAAGTCTTTGTCTCCTGTTACCTGGATTGTATTACCTTTTACAGGATTAGGAGCAATTGTAAGATTCTTAGAGAATGAAGCGTCATCTACAGCCATTACAGTTCCCCAGATTTTTGCTATGAATTCAGGATGATCAACATAAGGGTTTCTGTTTCCCTGATATAAAGCAATAGCATTGTTTCTATCAATTTCTTTTTGGGAAATTGGGTCTTGCTGATGCCATCTTAGTAACATAGATAAAAACGGCTCAGCAAAAACCTTGAAAGTAGAACCGTCATACATATCGTAACTGAATGTAGTGATCTGAGACTGATATCTTGTTGCAAAATAAAAATAGATGCGTGCAATATCACCTTTAAATTCATTAATAGGTTCAAAAACAGTTCCTGAATAACCATTTAATTTGCTTGAACCTAATTTTGATCCGTTCTTGGAAGTCCAGCTCGCAGTTCCCACTTCTCCGTAAGGCCAGTTGCTTCTTTTTCCATTTACATATCCATCGGTAGGCAAGAGATGATGGTAATCATTATGCATTGGCGGGGCATCATTGAACGTTGATTTGGGTATAGAATGTTCTCTGTTATAGCATGAGCCTTCTCCACTGTAACTTCCACATTGATTTGTCACAATCGTATATTTATATGGATCCGTCCCGGTCGGGTTTTCTGAATAAACATCTAATACAGAATTATCATTTTCATAATACTTATCTCTATCTGCCGAAGCAAATACACTCCATCCATAACCTTTATCTTGGTGTCCACTTGTAGCAATTTGACTTAGTTTGGTTTTAAGTTGGGCTCCACTCAGTCCATCAGTTCCATCGTAATAACCTGTCGGAATCTGGGCTGAAATAATACCAAAAATCCCAATACAAAGCGTAAAAATATATTTTTTCATTTTTAAAAAAATTAAGGGGGGGCTAAAGTTACTAAATATTATCTTAATAAATTAAATATTTGCAATAGATTACTGTAAATATTAATTTTATGATACTAATAGTAAAATATATCTCCATTATCAAAATAAAAAACAGAGCAATATTACTCTGTCTTTAAAAGTTTCTATTTCAGAAAAATTCTATTCTACAATGAACTTTGTATTTAATTCTCCAGTTTTAAGGATGTAAATCCCTTTTGGTAGATTTTTCAACGTAATTGTATTTCCGTTTTGGAAAGGATTTTCAATAGTCTGAACATTTTGTCCAACCATATTATAGATGAGCGCCTTTTGGAATTTCTTAAGATCTTTGTCTCCTGTTACATTAATGATATTACCTTTTACCGGGTTTGGAGCAATTGTCAGATTCTTAGAAAAAGAAGCATCTTCTACTGCAAGTGGTGAAAGTCCCCAGATTTGAGTAACCCATTCTGGGTGATCTACAAAAGGATTTCTGTTTTTTTGATGTGCATATGCTGCATTGTTTCTTGCAATTTCTCTTTCAGAAACAGGGTCTTGCTGATGCCAAAGCAAAAGCAGGTTTAGCTCCCATGTTTGTAATCCTTGAGTTGGATTTGAAGGATTAAGAATATTTCCACTGGAGAATCCGGAAAGTTGAGATTGATATCTTGTCACAAAATATAACAAGCATCTTGCAACATCACCTTTGAATTCATTGATTGGTTCAAAAGCTGTCCCCGAGTATCCGCTGGTAGAGTTTGCTCCTAATTTAGAACCATTTTTGGATGTCCATGTAGGATTTGTTACTTTTCCATAAGGATAATTACTTCTCATACCATTCACTTTTCCATCCGTAGGAAGAATGTGAAGTAAGTCTGAAACCATAGGACTTTTACTTCCAAATAAGCTTTGTGGTACAGTGTGTTCTCTATTGTAGCAATCGCCTTCGTTACTGTAATTGCCACATTTTTTCTGCCCATGAATAAAATTGTAAGGATCTGTTCCAGTTGGATTCTCAGAATAGATATCTAAGACAGAGCCGTCATTTTCATACCATTTATCGGTATCAGAACTTGGATATGCATCATAAAGTGCATCATAACTTTTAGTTTGATAACCTGCAGAGATTATCTCACTAAGTTTTGTTTTTAAAGCGTAACCAGAAAGTCCGGTAGCTGTGCTGTAATATCCTGTTGGTTCTTGCGCATTAATAAGACCAAAGAATCCTACAAAAAGAATAAAAATACATTTTTTCATTTCAAAAAATTAAGGGCGCTAAAGGTATAAAATAATTTCTCAAAAAAACTAAATTCTTTTTAACAATATAGTATGGATAGTATTAATTTATTAATAAATTTCTGATTAATAATTTAAAAAAAGAAAGTTATGATTGTCAAAAACAAAAAAGACAGAAAAAATATCTGCCTTTTTTTAACATCCTCGATTTAAAAATTATTCTACAATAAATTTAGTGTTTAATTCTCCGGTTTTAAGAATATAAACGCCTTTTGGAAGATTATTAAGAATAATTGTATTTCCGTTCTGGAAAGGATTTTCGATAGTCTGAACACTTTGTCCAACCATGTTATAGATGAATGCTTTTTTGAACTGTTTCAAATCTTTGTCTCCTGTTATATTAATAATATTACCTTTTACAGGGTTTGGAGCAATTTTCAAATTTTTCGAAAAAGAAGCGTCATCTACAGCTAAAGGAGATTTTCCCCAGATTGCTTCTATCCATTCTGGGTGATCAATAAAAGGATTTCTGTTTCCCTGGAAAGTGTATGCTGCATTGTTTCTATCGATTTCTTTTTGAGAAACCGGATCTTGTTCGCTCCATTTTAGCATCAGATTAAGGTACCATAATTGTAAACCTCTGTTTTTTGATCCGTCCAATGGACTGGAAGCAGTCTGATATTGGCTAAAAGAAGTTAAATTATCTTCATATCTTGTCACAAAATATAAAGCCATCCTTGCAAAATCACCTTTAAATTCATTGACAGGCTCAAAAACCGACCCGCTGTAACCAGGGACTTTACTTGGTCCTACTTTAGTACCATTTTTAGATGTCCATGTTGGTGTAGATACTTCTCCATAAGGATAATCTCCTCTTTTCGAGTTAGTGTAACCATCTGTCGGAACAACAAAATGAATGTCATGTGACATTGGAACAGCATTTATTCCCCCAAAATATGTTTTTGGTATAGAGTGTTCCCTGTTATAACAACTTCCTTCCCCGGAATAACTTCCACATTGGTTTCCACCGGCAGAAATTTGTCCCCATTTGAATTCGTAGGGATCATTACTTACTCCTGGTGTATTAGCTGCGGGATTTTCAGAATACATATCAATGATAGTTCCGTCATTTTCATAATATTTATCAATATCAGTTGTTTTGTATCCCAACCATAATCCACCTGTACCACTACCATAGCCCATATCTTTTGCTCCGTTAGTAATAATTTGAGCAAGTTTTGATTTTAAAGCATAACCAGTAAGGCCATCAGTTCCATCATAATATCCGGTTGGAATCTGGGAAAATCCTAAACTGAAAATACTGATAAAAAGAATAAAAATAGATTTTTTCATTTCAATAAATTAAGAATGTAAAATTACTATTTAATCTTTTTTATTTTCGATCAATACTTCATTTTTAAGTAAAAATTAAGTTAACATAACGTTGTGTTAATTTATTTTTGATAAATAATAGAATATTAGTTGAAATAATTCTTGGGCAAATAATACAAATAAAAAAGAACCAAACAATAATTGGTTCTATGTATTTAATTGTTGTTGATTTTAGTTCTCAACGATATGTTTTTTGTTAACTTTTGAGAATAGCCAAGAGATAGTCAATCCAAAAAACAATGCAATAGCTGAAACAATAAAATAATTAATCAATTCAATCTTTACCGGAAAAGCAAGACTCTCGCTCGCCTTGAAAAATCCTGTATTGATTTGTAAAAAACAGATGGCCGAACCGATAATTAACCCACACAGGATTCCTAATAATACAATTAACAAACCTGTAAAGAAATAGATCAAGCGAAGATTTTTCATATTAAAACCCAAAGCAATCAACGATTTTGCCTGATCCTTTTTATCTAGCTGTAATATAGTAATGGCTCCCGCCAGATTGAATGTCGTAATAAAAATAACCAGCCCGAAAATCAGATAGATCATCAGCTTCTCTGTATTGATCATTTTCCAGAATGCTGCATTTTCTTCAGATTTTGTATTGACTGTAATTTGATTTCCCAGTTCTTTGAGAAGATTCGATTTTACAAGGTCTGCATTGGCCGGATTTTTCAGTTTGATTACAATCTGATAACACGCCGATTTTGAGAGTCCTAAAAGTTCCTGAGTCAGCTCAATTGGTGATATGATGTAATTGTCAATCTGGTCATTGCCTGGGAATATCCCTGTGACATAGATATCTTTCTTATTGAAAATGTCATTTTCCTGCTGGATAATTCCTTTTCCAGGTTTAGGCATCAGAATCGTTGCAAAATCCTGACTGGAGTTAACGGGTAACGAAAGTCTGTTATCCAGACCATTTTCCATAATAACTTCATTACTGTATTTGAAGTCAGGATACTTCCCGTAAAATATATTGTCATTAATGGGATTCACATTGGTGTAAGCAGAATCCACACCACGCAGATAAGCAATCTCGCCGTTATCCTTGTAGCCGAGATATACTTTTTCTTCTATTACTTTGGAAAAATGGGCAATATCTTGGTTGTTGCGAAGTGCTTTTTGGATTTTATCAATCTCAGGCAGAACCTTTCCTGTTTTACTTTTAATGGTAAGATCAGCGTGGAGATTAGCGATCATTTGCTTGTTCATCTCTTCCAGACCGGAGAAAACGGATATGATAATAAACATTGCCGCGACTGCCGCTACCATTGCAAATGCTGCCAGCCAGGTAATAAAAGTTACTGCTGTACTGCCTTTTCGGGCAATCAGATAACGCGATGCTATGTAAAAAGCATTTTTCAATACTACAGGATTGGATTGTCGCCTTCGCCTCTCAGTTCTTTTTCTATGCGCTCTACATCATCCAGGCTTGTATCGATATAGAAAACCAATTGCGGGATGATACGAACCTGCTTAGACATTTTTTGCCCCAGATAATTACGGTAAAAAGCATTATTCTCATTGATTTCCTTCATAATGGGCTTCCTCAATTCCGCAGGGAAAATGCTAAGGTATATTTTTGCAATCCCCAGATCCGGAGTGACTTTAACATCAGAAACCGACACCAGGAAGCTGCTTTGCTGGCTTTCCGATGCTTGTTTACGGAAGATTTCTGCCATATCTTCCTGAATAATTTGCGCTACTTTTCTTTGTCTGTTGCTTTCCATAAATGCTGCAAATTTAGTGTTTTTAT
The DNA here is from genome assembly GCA_001898785.1 of Chryseobacterium sp. 36-9. Taxonomy (GTDB): domain Bacteria; phylum Bacteroidota; class Bacteroidia; order Flavobacteriales; family Weeksellaceae; genus Epilithonimonas; species Epilithonimonas pallida. Next base: position 22,137 of record MKVE01000004.1, read on the forward strand.
TTTGATTTTTTTGGAGCTGTTTCCCGCTTTCCGCTCATACTCCTCACGCCCAGGCTTTCCCAAAGCTTGTTGCGGGGTAACCGCTGCAATCGGGGCTAGGGATTTTGTCGTCATACATCTGTTAGCATAACAAATACATCTTCAGTTATTAATTCAGCAACCATATCAAAGCTTGCTTCAGCTCTCGTTTCCAGTAACTTTCGGAGTGCGTTCCATCTTCATCTATTTTTACAATGATGTTTTTCTCCGGAACAGATTTTTTGACCAGTGCCTGATATACAGCTGCAATTTCCGGAGCCATTGTTTCATCTTCGTTTTTGCCTGCCACGAAATAAAATTTAGAATTCTTTAGATTGTTATGGTTTTTATTCAGATAAGTTTTCAGGTCTTTCGAAACAAACCAAAATGACGGGCTGAAAATTCCGGCTTTTCCAAAAACAGCAGGATATTTGACAGAAGCATAAAGCGAAATCAACCCGCCCATAGAACTTCCCATAATCAACGTTTTTGAAGCCTGTTTCTGCGTTCTGTAAGTTTTATCAATATAAGGTTTCAGGGTTTTTGCCAAAAAATCGGTATAAAGATCACCTTCGCCTTTGGTTTTGTATTTATCATTATTCCATGGCGAATATTCGGCTAGTCTGCTTTCTCCGCCATTATCAATTCCGATGACTATGGCAGATTTTCCGGTTGCTTTGTAGATATCATTCAGGGTTTCGTCCACGCTCCATTCTCCGGAAAAGCTACTGAATTCATCAAAAAGATTTTGCCCATCGTGCATATAGATAACGGGATACCTTTTATTGGAAATTTCGTAATCGGGCGGAAGATATATCCAAATCTTTCTGGTTGTATTAAGTTGTGGGATTTTAAAATTCTCACTTAATATTTTGACATTTGAAGCCGCAGTATGTTTTTTCTCTTTTGGTTGCGCCCAGTTTTGGATTTTTAATTCAACAGTTTTTGAAGAGTTAGAAACTTCCAGGACTCTGTTTGGAGAGTCTTCTGCTGTTTCCCAATTTCCCTGAGTGATTTTATATTCTATTTTTTGTGAAGGATTCGGGATCGTTAACGTATAAAATCCATTAATCTTTGTGAATTCAAATTGCTGATCACCCGGATTCCAATTATTAATGCTGGAAGCCAAAAATATTCTTGAATTTTCTTTGTTTTCAGGGAGCTTTGTGATCTTAAAAATGATTTGAGCATTCATAATCCAAGATATCAAGACTAAAAGTGCTGATGACAATCTTTTTAGAGGCAGCTGATTACCGGGCATATTGGGTTTGTGATTTGATGAATTCCAAAGTTTTTTCAGCAACATCTTTTGCTTCATTCAAATTGATATTGCTGAAAGTGTGTTTCGCATTATCAAGTATAAAGTACTGGTGATATACATTGTTTTCCTCCAGAACATCTGCTAACAATTGGGATTGAGAAATATCAACAACGCTGTCTCCGCTTCCGTGAAAAATAAGTGTAGGTACTGTTTTTTCTGTTATATAAGTAATAGGAGAGAATTCTTCGCATCTTTTGATGGCTTTTTCTTTTTGAGTTTTGATGTCAAAGCCGGTCAGCTGCAATATTTTTTGATGTCTTGTTTTATAAGTTTTGGGATAATACATTCTGAATGCTTCTAACAAGAGTATGTTCGCATCGGTTTTAAAAAGCTCATTAAGATCAGATGGTCCGTAAAAGTTCACAACATATTTCAGTTGAGGAGATTCTGTTGTTTCCTTCTCTTGATTATAAGCGGTTAACATTGCGATATGGGCTCCTGAAGATCCGCCCCAAACACCAATATTATCGGTGTCGAACTTATATTTTTCAGCATTGTCTCTAATCCAAGTCAAAACATCTTTGCAATCTTGCAGGGTTTTCTCAAGGTGTGTGTTGCTGTCGATATTTGTAAAATTGATGCTGATAACGTTGTAACCATTGTCTACCAATTTTTTTAAAACATATTCTCGGAAGTTTTGTCGAACAACACTTTTGTCACCGATTACCCATGCGCCACCGTGAATGAACACGACTACTGGTGATTTTTCTTTTCTCAGATTCTTTGGCTGATAAACGTCCAGTTTCAGAGGTTTTTCATCAGATGTGATTTTGTATATTATATCTTTTTGAAGGTTGAAATTTTGAACCAATTTTGGCAATTGTATGTCCGAATTTACTTTTGCCGAGCTCAACTTATAACTTAGAAAACTGAGAATAATTAAAGAAAAAACAAGTATAACTCTGTATATGGCCTTCATTTAAAATGTATTGCATCTCAAATATAAATAAATTTCCGTCTTGACATTATGTTAAATTTTGATTTTATGAAAAATTTAAGGTTTTGTTTCCGCTTTGCACAGCTATGTTTTGTAAATTTGGGTCACTTTTAATTAATTTCTTATTGGAAGAAATTATAATTCAAAATCAATTTTTACAATGACAACAAAATACGAACAAATTCCTAGTTCTCTTTTTGTAAAAAACAGAAAGAAGTTTGCAGAAAAACTTTTACCAAAATCTTTAGCCGTTTTTAACTCAAACGACATTTATCCGATCAGTGCGGATTCTACAATGCCTTTCCAGCAGCATCGCGATATTTTTTATCTGAGTGGCGTTGATCAGGAAGAGAGTATTTTGGTGATTTTTCCTGATGCATATCTGGAAGAGAACAGGGAAATTTTGTTTTTACGGGAAACGAATGATCATATTGCTGTTTGGGAAGGGGAAAAATTGTCAAAAGACCAGGCTTATGAAGTTTCAGGAATCAAAACGGTTTATTGGCTGAGTGATTTTGATAAAATTTTCAAATCATTGATGTATGAAGCGGAAAATGTTTATCTGAACAAGAATGAACATTACAGAAGTGCCGTTGAAACCGAACTGAGAGAAGACCGGTTCATTAAAAAAGTACAGGCAGAGTTTCCAATGCATAACTATAAAAGAAGCAATCCTATTCTTCAACGTTTAAGAAGCATCAAAGAACCGGAAGAGTTGGCATTAATCCAAAATGCCTGCAATATTACGGAAAAAGGAATCAGAAGATTGTTAAGCTTTGTAAAACCAGGTGTTTGGGAATATGAGATTGAAGCCGAGTTAATCCACGAATTTGTAAGAAACAGAAGCAAAGGTTTTGCTTACACCCCAATCATTGCAAGTGGAAATAATGCGAATGTTCTTCATTATATCGCTAATAATATGCAGTGTAAAGAAGGCGATTTGATTCTTTTGGATGTAGGCGCAGAATATGCGAATTACTCTAGTGACTTGACAAGAACTATTCCTGTCAGCGGAAAATATTCTGAAAGACAAAAGGAAATTTATAATTCGGTTTTGCGGTTTTGAGA
>MKVE01000005.1 GCA_001898785.1 Chryseobacterium sp. 36-9
ATGCCGGATTTGGGAAGATGGTTTGGGATGGACCAGTTGGCGGAAAGTTATAGCCCCATATCACCATATACCTATGCGGTGAACAACCCTGCAATGATGATAGACCCAGACGGAAGAGATGTAAAACCTACAAAGAACGGTTGGGAGTTTACTGGAGATGATATTAATGACATCTATAGTTATTTGAATGGGGGTGGAAATGTAAGAACATTAACCAATGCTTTGTCTGCTTGGGGAGATATGAGAACCGGACAAAATTTTTGGTCTTACTTTAGTTCCTGGAATGGTTCGGGTCATCATGGAGGTGGCGGAAGCATCTACACAACGACCGTTGGCGATGGGGCAATAACAGGTAATACACAGGATATACAGGAGATTATCTTTACTAAGACCAAGATTGCACAAGTATTTAGCGATGCTCAGATAATGCAGAATACCCAGGCATCGTGGAGAACAGGTGGTGGGTTGATAATGATGGACAGTGTTTTTGATGTTTTGGGAATTGCATTAGCTAATGCCGAACCCAAAAACAAAAACCTTGCAATCCTTTTAGGTGGGTTGGCGATTGTTGCTACAAAAGGTAAAGTAGCATCACGAATAGCAGCAAGTTGGCAAGGAAAAGGTGCATATGCGGGAATTGATGCTTGGAGAGATATTACATTAGCTGAAGGTAAATATGTAGTTGGAGGATTACCTGGTCAATCTAACTTTTATACAACTTTGAAAGGATTAGAAAGGTCTGGTTTTTCAAAATCGGCATTAGGAGAAGGGTTACAAATTCAACCTCATCCTACTTTTGGTTATAGGAGTGAGGTTGGAGTTTATAAAGTTACGGAAAGTACTTCGGCAGCCTTTGGAACTACATATGCAAACCCACAATTTGGAGCAGGAGGTTTACCTCAAATTTTTATACCAGATTATTCTGGATTAGAATTAATTAGTACAATACCATTAAGATGATAAATTTAAATGTAATAAATGGAAATTTAATTTTAGAAAATATAGAATTAATTTCAGGATTGAAGATTGAAGAATTATTTAAATATGAAGGTTTGATAGAGATACAGAAAAGCTTTGAAAATCAACCCTATGAGTCATTTGTAATTAAAAGTCCAAATAATGAAGAATATGTAATGAGTTTAATGTTTTATAAAAATTCATTAAAAAATGTCAATATAAGTCTAGGAAAAAAATATGCATTTCCACCATTTATAATTACAAAAGAAGAAAAGGATATTATTAAAATAATACTAAAAAAAATTGGAGGAGAGAAGAATTACAGCTGGGGGAAAGTCGAATTTTCTGAGGATATTAAAGGTGGAGTTATTTCTATTGCAATAATTTACAAATGACCATTTAGAACAAAAATCTTGCAATCATTTTAGGTGGTTGGCGATTGTTACAAGTAAAGGAAGAGCAACTTCTTCTGTTTTAAAAGCAGAAATGGCTGCTGAAAGAGCGGAAATGAAAACCGTTTATAGAGTATTCGGAGGTGATGCTAGAGCTCAAGGCTTTTCATGGACACCAATTGATCCTAGTACTGTTAAAGATTTTAGAAATCTTGCAGGACTTCCTTCTGGTGGTGCAAGTGAAGCAATTAATACAGCTGAATTTATGATTAAAGGAGAAGTCGGGGTTAAAAATATTATTAAAGCTAGAGGAGCATTGCCACTAGATGGTATGGTTGGAGGTCTTCCAGAATATATAATTGACCCTAAGAATGTAAATATAACAGGATTTTCAGTATTAGTTCCATAAATAAAATTAGAATGTCACAGGATAAAATAAACTTTTCAGAGTCGAATATAAAATTACTAACTGATTTAACAGAAACATTGAATACTATTTTAGTTAGAGATGGTTTTTGGGTATATACAGATTTATTAGAGAAAATTAGAATTGCTGCTCAGTCCAAAAATCAAGATGACTTTATTAATTTTCTTATTGACAATGCTCTTTTTGGAGGTTCGGGAGCATTATGGGAAATTTATATAGATAATAAGAATGAAAGATTGGAGTTTAACAAAATTTTTTGTCAGTATATTGACCAAATAAAATCAATGGGCATTAAAAATGAAAGAATAAATCAAGTAAGAGAAACTCTTCCCTTATTAGTTTAAAAGCCGATATTGGATAGTGTGGTAGTGTTCCAAACAAGTTGGTAAATAAAAGTAGTATTGAATTGGTAATGTTTCAAACAAGTTGGTAAATAAAAACAGTATTTAATTTCAATGCTGTTTTCATAGAAATAAGATAGGAAAATAAAGTTTGAAATAGTATTACAGATAGCCAGAGCAAGAGAAATTAGAAAAAAGGCTATCTAATATATTGAGAATCATAAAAGGTGTTCCAGATGTGTTGGTGGAATTGCTACACTATAGACATCCTATATGGTACTGTATAGACTATCTATATCGTGCGATATAGTAGGTCACTATCGGACGGTATTGACTGTCTATATAGTACAAAGACCATCTGGGTAATGTTCGTTTGAGCTATGCAAAGAACCCGGACACGGGCAGCGCAGAAGTTCTAGACCGTAATGATTATTATCCATTTGGGATGAACTCTATAGGAGGTTTCTATTCTGTGTATGATGTCACCGGGACACCACTCAACAACAA
>MKVE01000006.1 GCA_001898785.1 Chryseobacterium sp. 36-9
GGTTGCAATCCTTTGATCAATTAAATAAAGGAATGAGGCAATTTTTTTCTGTTCTTTGGGATTAGGGAATGAAAGTTTTATTTTTGAAATACGTCCCGTATTAATACTTAAAACCTTTGTTCCCTGTGACTCTTTCTGTATTTGAGTGCGTACTAAATTCGACTTAAACAAATAACCATTAAAACCTAAATGAAAAATGTTCTTTTGAGGCCTGGCTAACAAAGTGTGTAGACCAGACAGAAGTTTTTCTCCATTTAGATTGATAACTTCAATACTTTTTCCTACATCTCTTAAATCTTCAGAAGCATCTGCAAAAATTACATCTCCTTCTTGACAATAATTATCTTCTGAAATTCTGTGGATGTTTATTTCATTATTTATATATGGAGTAACTTCATTAGCAATATTAAACAATGTTTGATATTTAGTGTGAATATCACCATAATGAATATTTTTCACAATTCCATTTTCATAATTTAGATTATCACGAGAAAATGAGTTAGTTACTTTGAAATTCATAATCTCCCCCAACTTCTTCGTTTGCCACTCTCCTTCAAAGCCCGGAAATCTCAAAGGGGGAACATTGACTAATTCATATCCTCAAGGTTTAAAAAACCTTAATTGCTTTCCTTTGAGATTAATTTAAAATTTAAGCAAAATGAATAAAAAACGAATTTCAGAAGTAATCATACTTTGGAAAGCAGACAAGAAGCAGTATGTAAAGAAATCAAGCTTTTCAGCTTATACACTTCTGATTGAAAATCATTTACAACCTGTTTTTGGTGATCAATTTATTGTTGAAGAGACTGATGTACAAAACTTTGTATTCCAGAAATTGGAATCAGGTTTGAGTCATAAGACAATTAAAGATATACTGATTGTGCTGAAGATGATTCTCAAATTTGGTGCAAAACATAAATGGTTGGATTATACCCCTTTTGATATACAGTTTCCTACAGAGCGTGAAAAACACAATATTGAAGTATTAAGCCGGGCAGATCAAAAAAAAATAATGCATTATATACAGGAACATTTTACATTCAGAAACTTAGGTGTATATATCTGCTTGAGTGCAGGTATGCGTATCGGAGAAGTGTGTGCATTAACCTGGGAGGATATAGACACCGATAACGGAGTTATTAGTGTTAATCGTACCATCCAGCGTATTTATGTGATTGAAGAAGGAAATCGTAGAACGGAACTGATTTTAGATACGCCAAAAACCAAAAACTCCATTCGGGAAATTCCAATCAGTAAGGATTTATTGAGGATATTGAAACCATTTAAAAAAATCGTCAATCCATCATTTTTTGTTCTGACAAACGATGCTAAACCTACAGAACCTCGAACATACCGCAGTTACTATAAAAACTTAATGAAAGAACTCAATATGCCGGAACTAAAATTTCATGGTCTAAGGCATAGTTTCGCCACAAGATGTATCGAAAGTAATTGTGATTACAAAACTGTAAGTGTACTTTTAGGACATTCCAACATCAGTACTACTTTAAATCTTTATGTACATCCTAATATGGAACAAAAGAAGAAAGCTATTGAACAAATGTTTAAGGCATTAAGGTAGTTGTGAGGGGATAATTATGAGTTATGATAGTCATTTTTATTACATTTGTAGATATATCGTAACTCATAATTTCTAATGGCATTTACCGAAGATAATATATCACAAATTCCAGCACTCAAACTACTTATTAATTTGGGGTATAATTACTTATCTCAAAGCGAAACCTTAAAATTTCGAGAGAATAGAGAAAGTAATGTGATTTTAACCGATATCCTCCGAGAACGTTTGATGCATATTAATGATATTAAAATCGGAAGCAAGAAGACGAAATTTGAATCGGCAAACATTGAAAAAGCTGTTCAAAAGCTTCAGGATATACCACTTTCTGAGGGATTGGTACAAGCTTGTAATCAAATCTACAATTTATTGGTATTTGGCCACGCTTTAGAACAATCTATTGATGGAGACAAAAAAAGTCATACAATTCAATATATTGATTGGGAAAATCCAACTAATAATCATTTTCACATAACGGAAGAATTTTCTGTATTACGTACAGGACGAAAAGACACATATAGACCTGATATTGTTTTATTTGTTAATGGTATTCCATTAGCTGTTATAGAATGTAAAAGTCCAACAATTAAAGAACCAATAAAACAGGCTATTTCACAGCATATTAGGAATCAACAGGAAAATGGCATTCAGAATCTCTATGTGTACAGTCAGGTGTTATTGGCAACCTCATTGTTAGAAACTAAATATGCCACCACTAACACTAAAGAAGAGTTTTGGGCAATCTGGAAAGAAAAGGAAGCTCAGTTTATTGACGGTTTAGACGTATTAGTAAATACTGCTTTATCAAAGCATATAGAAGCAAAGCTTTTCTCAAATCCGGATATTAGAACCCAATCAGACCATATTGCATATCAGGAAAAGTACCAACAATATGTAGCACCTACCCAACAAGATATTTTTATCCAAGGTTTGTTAAGTCCTGAGCGTTTATTAAATATTGTTAAGGATTTTATTTTATTTGAAGCTGGTGTTGTCAAAAAAATAGCCCGTTTTCAGCAGTTCTTTTCAATCAACAAAATCATTGAACGGATAAAACCTGTTCGTAATGGCAAAAGGAAAGGCGGTGTTATCTGGCACACACAAGGGAGTGGAAAATCTTTGACAATGGCAATGTTAGCTCGTAAAATTCAGGATACAATAAATAACCCTCAGATTATTTTAGTAACAGATAGAATTGATTTAGACGGACAAATTACAAAAACATTACAAAAAGTTGAAGTTGATGTAATTAATGCCGCATCTGGTAAACAGCTGGTAAGCTTACTGAAAGGTAATGGTGATTTTGTGATTACTACTATCATCAATAAGTTTGATGCAGCGGTCAAAAGTTTGTCAGATAATCAATTAACCAGTCACAACATTTTTGTGTTGATTGACGAAGCACACCGAACACAGCATGGTATCTTTAATGTGAATATGGAAAAAGTATTGCCTAACGCCTGCTTTATCGTATTTACAGGAACACCTTTGATGAAAAAACAAAAAAACACAGCAAACAAATTTGGAGGAATAATAGATACTTATCCCATATCAGAAGCGGTTGAAGATGGAGCTATCGTGCCTATTTTATACGAAGGAAGATTAGCGGTACAGGATGTAAACCGAAAAGTACTTGATAAAAGTGTGGATATGGTAATGGAAGACCTAGAAGAATATCATCGTGCCGATTTGAAAAAGAAAATGAGCCGGGCAAGGTTGATTACTAAAACGGAACAAAATATTGACCAAATTGCTTTTGACATCAGCAAGCATTTTCAATCAAACTGGGGAAAAGATAAAACAGGAATACATTCAGGCTTCAGGGGTATGGTGGTTTGTCCAGATAAATTAACTGCCGTTAAATATAAGAAAGCATTTGACCTTATTGGGAAAGTGAAAACGGAAGTAGTAATGTCGGCTCCCGATACAAGAGAAAATAATGAAGATATACACAGCTCTGAATCTCCCGAAGTCACTCAATATTATGAGTTGTTAAAGACTAAATACGGTCAGCGGATTGATGAGGACATCATACAGCAATATGAGAAGGGAGAAAACATTGAATTACTGATTGTTATTGATAAGCTTCTTACCGGATTTGATGTACCTCAGACGATTGTGATGTATCTATGCCGTAAGTTGCGGGAACACACATTGCTTCAGGCAATTGCCAGAGTAAATAGAGTTTTTCCGGGCAAGGATTATGGATATATTATTGACTATGCAGGTATAATGGAAGAACTTCAGGAAGCTTTGGAAAATTATTCTGGGGATGATAATTCTTTTGATCCAAAAGATCTAGCAGGCTCTTTAACAGATATCTCACAAGAAATAAATAAATTACCTCTTGCTCATACCGATTTGTTGAATATTTTTAAAACAATCAATAATAAGCAGAATATTGATGAATATATCGTTTTTTTATCCGATCAATATATAAGAGATGATTTCTATAATAAATTTAATGTTTTTGCAAGAATACTAAAAGTAGCATTATCATCTATTGACTTTCATAATCAAACACCGGAGCAAGAAATTAAGCAATATAAAGACGATCTTAAAAAATTTGCAGGTATTCGTGTCGCAGCAAACTCGATTTATCTGGATAAAATCAGTTTTACACAATACGAAAAGCAATTGCAGAAATTGCTCGATCAACACGTTATTACAGAGGAAATCATTCGTTTAGTAGAACCTTTGAATATTTTAGATACAGAAGCCTTTGCTGAGGAAGTTGAAAAATTGATAGGCCCAAGAGCAAAGGCTGAAAAGATTGCAGCTGCAACTTCAAAATATTTATCTATCAATATTGATGCTAATCCTGCGTTATTCAAAAAACTATCTGAACTAATCAGCGAAACTATTGCAGAAATGCGTGCCAATCGCCTGTCTGAAATTGAAGCATTAAGAAGGTTGACCGACTATAAAGAACAAGCTGCAAAAGGTTTTTCTGATGATATTCCAGATATTATTAAAGAAAAAAGTAGAAATATTGCTGTTTTTCAACTGCTAAAAAAAGAAAGTGATTTAATCGATAAAGAAGTAGAAATCACAAAAATGTTTGATGAAATTGTTTCAAAATTTGAAGTTATAGACTGGCATAAACGCACTGATATTATCAATAAAATCGAATTAGATTTTGGAGATTATTTAATGGATGTATTTGATGTTTCTATGGCTAAAGCAGATGAATTAACAAAAAAATTAATTGATATTGCCATCGCAAACAGATAATGAAAGAAAGCATTCAATACGGAAAACAAGAGATAGAATTTGAATTACAATACTCTAATCGCAAAACAATTGGTATTAAAATATTGCCAGACACTTCTGTCTTTGTAGTAGCTCCATTAGAAATATCGTTGGAAAAAATTAAAGAATTACTTTTAAAAAAAGCCCACTGGATATGCAAACAACAGTCTTATTTCTTGAATTTTGATGCAACGGAAATCTCCTATGAAATAAAGTCCGGGTATTCTATCTTATATTTAGGAAGGCAGTATAAATTAATTGTTGAAAAATCTGACAAAGAAGAGGTTACCTATAAAGGAAATCTGTTTTTAATTACAGTAAAAAATAAGGAAAAAGCAAAAATGCTTTTCGATGAGTGGTTAAAACAAAGAGCTCACAGTAAAATAAGCGAAATAGCAAAACCTATCATTAAAAAATTTTCAGAACGCTTCAAGGCTCCGAATAACATTTATTTTCAGGATATGCCCACCAGATGGGGAAGTTGTACCATTAAAAATAAACTTATCTTCAATCCTAAATTAATTCACACTCCTAAAAGGTGTATCGAATATGTCATTATGCATGAATTGTGTCATACGGTTCATAAACACCATAATAAGGATTTTTTTGATTTACTCACTTTGATGATGCCTGATTGGGAGAAAAGAAAGGAAAAATTAGATTCATTTGCATAATTATAATTCTCTTGTTCTATAATAATACTTCTGTTTAAATATTCAAATAAATATTATAATGCAAATCCGTATTTTTAATATTAGAATGTAAAAATAATTCTTCAAAGAGTTTACAAAATAAAAACAGAAGCCAAAGATAATTCGCTTCCCAGTCAAACAGCTAAATTCTGTCAAGGTCAAGCCCTTCGGTTTTCAGAAAAAGTTTTTATGTACAAAATATACATAAAAATTTTTTCTGAAAAACCTTGACAGAATGCCACGCTCATTTTCAAAAGGCTTTCTTTTTTTCTTTTTTTTAATTTTTTTTCTTCGTTTTCTTTTAGAAATATTTCAACTGAGAAATTTCAGGCGAAAAAGAAGGACTAAATTCTTGGTTTGAACTCTAAAAAACCTGTTCAAATTTTGGACTTTTTATTTGCAGATTTGAGCAGAAATTTTTAGTTTTACTAAGTAAAATTTAAATTAGGATTTTACCACTTTTTTGCAGATGACCTATTTAGGGCCATTCATAAGATGCTACAACGAAATGCTTATCAATAAAGGGATGACGGGAGGTTACAAAATCCCTCACTCTCCGCCAGGTTAGAAACCAAAATAAGCTAAAACGCTGTAAACATTGATATTTACAGCGTTTTTTTTGCGCTAGAATTAAAATCAGAATGTATCTCCATTTATTCTTTTAAAGATCACTAAATATGTCAGCAAATTCAGAATTTGAAAAAAAAGAGACATACTATTATAACAAAAAATTTACAAAATAGTCCGTCCGAATTTACCAAAGGATAAATAAAAAAGAAGATCATTACGACCCTCTTTTTTCAAGTGTGTTGATAGAATCTGTGATTATATTTTATTTAATTAATTATTTCATTTGAAATATTCTATTCATTATCAATCCTGATCCATTTACCATTATCAATACCTTCATAGAAATGATCATTATGATAAATGATTGCTCCTTGAATATATGGCTTATTTGCGGGTAAGGTAAGCGCTTCCGGTAAGGCTTCTTTATTTCTTAATAAGAAAATGTCGGTTCCTTCTTTGATGACGATTCCTATTCCAGAGATTAATTGTGTCACATTGACATCTATAGGTTGATTAGCAATAGTAATTGAAGATAATTCCGCCAATCGTCTTGCTCCGGAACTTGCTGTGCAGCCTCTCAATTCGCTTCCGTACAACTGAACAACTCCTGGTGTTGTACAATCAGGATTAATGTTCACTACAATATCTTTGGCTATCGCAACAGGACAAGCCATACCTGTTGCAAATCGAATTCCTTTCAGATGATAGACAAATGAGCCTACAACATTTCTTGGCTGATTAAGTGTTGCCACACCATTTGCATTGGAAGTGATTTCCATATCAGGACCATTGTTGATACTGTAAGTAAAAATATAAGTCTGATTAGTTAAGCTTCCTTTAAAAGTTACCACAACATCACCCGTAGCCTGAACCAAAGCACTGATTGCAGTAGTAGACGTATTATCTAACGCTGATGCAACAGACGAAATCGTAAAGTTTTCTGTAATATTACATCCATCCTGAGCATACACCACTTTTACACTGTAATTTCCCGGCTGGGTAAAAGTAACCATTGGCGAAGTGCTGATGACTCCGGCATTCGGTGCTCCAATTTTTGTCCAGGTATATGATGCATTTGGATCTGTTCCGTATAATGCTGCTGCATCATATGTCTTAGGAAATTCTGACGAACACAATGTTTTGTTACCGCCAAATCCAACTGCCTGAACATTGGTAGGTACAATGGTAAGATTAGTAGTATTTCCCAAATCCTGACTGTTCCCATAAGCACTGACAGGACGTGAAAAATTCATATCTTTTACAGATGCATAAAACATAGTATAAGCAGCTGCCGGATCAAGATTGATGGTAGTTTGACCGGAAGCAGCTGTTCTGCTCACGTTAATCCTGTTACATGAAGTTCCTGTCATAAAAAGATTTTCTGTTATGGTTTGTCCACTGGCGATGGTATATGTTCCGGGATTGAAATATAAAGTTTTGTAATTACCTTTTGATGATAGTGTACCGCTTCCAAGGAAAGTTACTTTATTGAAATTATGAACAGGAGTTCCACCATTTAATGTACCTGCCGTTGTTATCGTCACATCTCCGAAGTTGTTTACATTTGTTACACGAACATAGAAGTTACCCGTTGTTATTTTAGAGTCGATGGCATTTATCGTTACCGGATAATTGTTGTAGGAATCAATAGTAAAGATAGGACTATTAATAACTGATTGTCCAAAGTTCAATACAGGAGCTATATTCTGAGGATAAATTAATTCAAATTTAGAAGAGCTTAAAGTCGTTAAAGAATTATTATTAGTTTTAAAACCTTTTACATTTGTCCCTGCGAGTCCGCCATTATAAGCACTTTGAAGTTCAAAATAATCCTGAGTAGCAGCGATACTGATTAATGTACTTACCCCTTTGGTATCAATATATCGGGTTATTCCGGGAGTTGCGCTCTGTTGCATTATAATATTGTAAGGAACTGTAGATCCGGATGGTACACTAACAGTTGCATCACTTTGTAATGTAAGATTTCCGTATATGGATAATAAATATACCCGATAAGGATCTGTTCCAAAATGTAGAATGGGTTTATTAGGAGCATTATCAAACGTCATATTCTTCACATTCCTATTACCTGATATATATATCCTGTTTTGTGCAGCTGTAAATCCGGAATTGACATCAAAGAAAACATTATCCGTTGCGCGCGGAGGAAAACAGTCAGTTAAGGGTGTTCCTCCCGAACTTAATGACCAATGCTGAGCATCATCAAAATCACCCTGTCCTCCTATCCAGTATAAATCACGACCTGCCGGAACAGCATTAAAGTTGAAGCCGGTATTATTACCCGCATCGATACTGCCACTCACCTCATAGGTTTGTCCTCCTGATGAAGAAAGCCCTTTGAGGTATGCATTTGTAATTTTAAAATCCGTTGCATTGTAGCTTGGGATTACAATTTGTTTTGAGGTGGCATCAGAACTTATGATTGCCAGCTTATCCGAGCTACATTCTCCCAAAATGTTCATTTTTTGCTGAACATAGATATTATTTCCTAAAGAGACCGTATTTTTTCCGCTGATATTAAGTGTGTTTACTTTATTCAGGCTTGCGATATGAAGGGTGCGGAAACCAGATCCAGTATAAGCATTCGAACTTGAATAAGGTAGTATATTCAGTTCATTGATAGTTCCTTGAGGAAAACTGAAAATGGCATAATATCCGGGATAAGAAGAGTTATCCTGATAGGTTGATTTAATATTTATTTTTTCAATATAATGGTTCCGGGCATTAAAACTGGATTCAAGATATTGATAATATATAGGAGTGATATTAATAACACTATTAACATCTTGTATTGGCTGCACGGTATTTACACTTAGTGAGTTTACATTAATAGTACTGTTGTTGAGTATCAGTTTTTCTCCTGAAAAATTCATCAGTAGAGATTGTGCTGTTACATTAGTAAAATCCAATGTAGCACCTGTATTCTGACGAATACTGTAATCGCTTTTCATTGTCCCGGTCACTGCCCATGTGGCATTACCCGTAAAATCTAAATTGGAAATCCCATTGACTCCCGACATATTGATCGCCTTTAAAGCGCCTGCAGGTTTACCCAAGTTCGTAAAATACCAGTATTTGTAAGTATCTCCAAAATTACCACTGACCGAAAAATTAGATTGCAGAGACAGATTACCATTGATCGTCATGGAAAAACTATTCATATACATTATTCCTGTAGCTGGAGCAGGAACCGTCCATGTCATATCATTCACTCTTGCATAATTATTAAGAATAATATTACTGCCTGTTACCAACCCTGAGTTGGCATCAAAAAAGACATTATCATAAATAGTAGGCGGCCCGCAACGATTGGCTGGATCCGTATTACCACTTACCACAGACCAATGTGCCGGATCTTCCCAGTTTCCGGCACCGCCAACCCAATACAGGTTTTTTCCGGTAGGTGCTGTAAATGTTATTCCTGTATTGTTCCCATTGTCAATAGAATTATCTGCTAATACAGTTGCTCCACTCGCCGTTATATTGGTTATATTTAATCTGTTGAGCTGAACAATTCCGTTACCATTGACATTACTTCCCAATACCAATTTTCCCTTTTGCGCAGATGAGATCCCGCTCATATTCTGCATAGAAGAACAAGCATTTCTGTTAAAAAGAAATACGTCGGTAACAGAAAAAGATGGACTGTAACCGTAATTACCGAAAATTATCCCTCCGGTTCCGCTGTGAATAAAGCTTTTGGTAGAAATTGTAGAATTGGATGTATTATACCCGTTAAGAAGAAAATCTGATCCGCTTACGACCTGCATCGTATTGGCAGAAATTTTTCCCCGAACACCTACGCTTCCAGTGCCATTAAAAATAATAGTATCAATGAAATGATTATTGGTATCACTATTAACTGTAACTCCGCCAACTCGGGCAGTAGTATTTTGAGCATTAATAGCCTGTATAGAGGAAATAGTAATATTGGTTGCAGTAATATCCGAATTGCTTATTGAAACCGAATTCCCGCCCAAAATCATTTGCTGAACACTTATTTTACTGTTATCAGCAAAAAGATTGGCTGCCCCATTGGAACTGAAATTAAAGGCTCCAATGGATTTTAAATGATAATCACCAGCTGTATTGGGAGCAACCAGATAATAATTCCCCACTCCATTAACAGTAATATATGCCATAGTGTTTCCTTCGAAGCTTATATAATAATTCGCAGATGAAGATGTTCCTGAGAAATTAAAACTGGTATTGGTTGTATTTATTTGCATATTTTTTTGCAGGTAAACACTGCCATAAGAGGTTGCAGCATAGACATTCCATTGCGGTGTTCCCGGAACATTGAGCCATTTCATATCCCGGAATTCTGCATTTTGACCATTACTTGCTGAAACAATTAGTCCTGTACCGGAATTTTGATCAAAAAAGACATCATCCCATCTTATCGGGACGCAATTTGCAGGTGTCCCTCCTGAGGTCAAAGACCAATGAGAAGGATCGAACCAGTTGCCGGCTCCGCCTATCCAATAATAGGTATGGGAAGTGTAATTGTTATAGGTAATGTTGCCGATATTTCCGCCACCGTCTGTTGCAGCAGTATAGTTAGCCCCTCCGCCTGCACTGATGTTAGTAAAGCTATAACTGGGAAAATCCATTGCCACGCCTGCCGGTGCTATTATTTTTCCTTTATAGGTATAGCCGCTGTTGGAAATCCCAAGTGACGGCGATATTCCTTTACAAGATACATTGGCGGTAAAGCTTTGGTTTATCTGAAGATAGTAATTAATATTAGTATTGTCTAAAGAATAAATCAAATTATTAAGGTTAAGATTATTTACAGAAATCAAACCACTAAATGTTGCATTACTGTTCATTACCATTTCATCAACATTCAAAACTCCTATTGTAGAGCTAATTGCCGGCTTGTACATATTGGCACTCGCCGTAATTTTTTTTACAGTCTGTTGTTTTGTAAAAGTTAATCCAGGGCTATTAATATTATAATTACTATAATAACTGTGCGTAGTATTATTGATTGTGGAATTAGAAAGATTAACCTTATCGTTGATGTTGGCAAAGGTTGTGTTAATGACGATATTTCCGAAATCAGAAACGGTGCTTGAGTTGTAATTGAAATTCTTTACAGTAATATTTTTACTATTGGTATCCAGCGAAGCGTTATCTTGTATCGTCAATGCCATATCGAAATGATCACCGCCAAGATCATTGATCAGTTTCCATTTTCCGTTTCCTGTGAGATAAACATAAGCCGATTTAGTATAACCCCAACCACCATAATCGTCGTAAGAAGTATTATTTATCCAGTAGATATCCGAGGGTATATCTATAAGATTGGGTGTGATCTGTGTATTATCATACATTAGCGTCATACCAGTATTCTCTGATAGATAAGCACCTTTCCGCCATTGTACATTTCCGTAGATACTAATACCAGTGGTTAGTCTAAAATTACCGGTAAAGCCATCCTGAACGGTAAAATTTTTACAAATAGGCGATGAGCCGGAGATAATCCCCATAGTTGCGGTAAAACCACTCGAATTGGTAATAAATACATTATCATATCTGGAAGGAATAATAGTCGCCTGTGGACCCGTTGACGAGCCGATCCGCCAGTGGTTCAGATCGCTCCAGTCGCCGGTTCCGTTTATCCAATAGTAATCGCTTTGTGCAAAAATCTGCTGAAAGATTACCAAAAAAAGAAGGAAATATAATTTTATTTTCATTGTATTAAGAATTACAAGTTGATGATTTATTGAAAGTCTTTTCAGACTTCAACCTTACAAATACATCGAAGAGAGCATTAAATCCGGGACTATTTTCCCTTTTTTAATTGTTGTATCTCTTTTTGTAATTCTTTGATTTTCTTATCCTGTTCCTGGACATTTTTGAGTAAAAGCGGAATCAATTCATTATAGTTTACAGACTTATAGCCTTCCGAATCTGTATTTACAATATTGGGAAGCACTTTTTCCACTTCCTGCGCTATTAAGCCATATTGAAGCTGTCCATTTCCTCCTTTCTTCTTACCCAATTCGTTCCAGAAATAAGAAACAGGATTTAATTGTAGTAAAATTTCTTCCGCATTGGCAATTGGAGTAATATTTTGCTTTAATCTTGCATCCGAATTATAATCCACCGCGCTGGCTTTTACTGTCCCTGCAACATCCAGCTTTGCGGAAGGGTTAGCTGTCCCTATTCCCACACTTCCGATACCTGAGAAAATAAGATTTTTGCCGTTCAGCTCTACATTTCTGGCTGCTTGTGCGGTTGTAATAGTCCCATCCGCTGTATAAATATTGGACGTCAATCCACCAATATTTTCCCAAATTGTCCCATTCCAGTAATAATATCCTGCCTGGGTAATTTTGGCAACACTTGCATTGGAAACCGCAGGAGCTGATGTGGCATAAATCATTAAAGATTCGGTTCCTGATTCCAGGTTGGCTGTCATCGTTTTGATTTGATCCCCGCTTAATCTTGGGATCATAAGACCTTCGACTTGTAAAGCACCATTCGTTTTTGCGACAACTTCCAGAGTCGATTTGGGGGCCACCGTATTAATGCCTACTTGTGAGAATAAAAACGGACCAATCAATAGTATTACTAAAATGCAAAATCTAAATATAGCGGAATCAGAGGATTCCAATGATATATTATTTTTCATAGTTTGTAGTTTTTGTGAGTTTTTTAGTTTAGATTTTTAATGATATCAATAAGTATTGTTTTGGATTTTACAATTAATTCGTTCGATCTGTAAAGCTGGCTGGTAATAATGGAGCTTTCAAAAAGGAGATAAATGTGTGCTGACAAAATTTCATCTTTGATTTCGATATCGAAGGCATCTCTCAATTTTTTCTTTTGATCGCGTATAGTGGTATGTATAGCCAATTTTTCTTCTGGCACTTCAGAGAGAAGGTTGAGAAAGCTGCAGCCTCTGAAATTTTCTTTTTCATTCATATACATCAAAAAATCAAAAGAGCTGAGAATTTTTTCCTGCAAAGAAGAGGTAGGCTTTGTGAAATTTTCGAGTTCTGACACCCAATAATCAAATCTTTTATTCAAAAATTCTATACACAAGTCATCTTTTGATTTGAAGTGGGCATAAAAACTTGCTTTGGAAACGTTTGCCTCCATAATAATCTGGTTAATCCCGGTATTATTATAACCCTGCTTATGAAATAAAGTATAGGCAGTATTCAGGATTCTTTCACGAGGTGGATGCATTTTGTAAGATTTGTAACAAATATAAATAAAAAATGAACAGACAAGTCTGTTCATAATAATAATCTGTTATAATTATTTAGACTAAAAAAATATACTGTTCAAAAAGTTAATAACATAAAATAATTTTCTTTATATAATCTCAAATTTCTCCGCTAACAGTAATTTTATATTTTTGTAGGATTAGTTATGAAAAAAATTATTCTGATAGAAGATGAATCCAGTGTTGTTTCCTTTATCAAAAAAGGATTGCAGGAACTTGACTATGAGATTTCCGTAGCTCTGGACGGTAGAACCGGTATCAAATTGGTTGATGATAACGATTTTGACCTGATTATTCTGGATATAATGTTACCAGACATCAACGGTTTGGAAGTCTGCAAAGAAATCCGGAAGAAGAATAAAATTGTTCCTATATTATTTTTAACAGCGCTGGATTCATCCGAAAACATTGTGCTTGGATTAGAAAGTGGCGGCGATGATTATCTTGTCAAGCCTTTCAAATTCATAGAGCTAGTTGCCAGAATAAAATCCCTTCTCAGAAGAAGTGGCCACAATAACGGAACAGAACCAAACGAAATTGATGATAAAAACACCTATCAATTTTCGGATCTGACAGTGACGGAATAGAAATCTCATTAACCTCAACAGAATATAAGCTCCTACTCTATTTCCTGAATAACCCGGAAAAAGTAATATCAAGGGCAGAAATACTGGAAGCAGTTTGGGGCGTTAATTATGAATTGGGAACCAATGTTGTGGATGTTTACGTTAACTATCTCAGAAAAAAACTCGATAATCAGGAAGATGACAAACTGATTCATACTGTAATAGGAATGGGTTATGTGCTCAAAAAATCATAAACAATGCTGAAAGGAAATCCTACCAATCAAACCAAAACAATGCTTCTCCTGATGCTTGTTTTCACAGTCGTCATTCTGCTGTTCAGTGGATTGGTATATTTTTCCATTGTTAATTTTTCTCATCAGCGTTTTTATGAATTACTGAAAATCCGGGCGACGACGATTGTTCAAATCGAGAAAAGTAAAGAACATCTCGACATCCCGAAAAATCATATTCTGAATAGTCTGAATGACGAAGAGCTCCCAATGGAAAAAGATTATGTATTCGAGGTTCCGAAGGATTCTAATTACAGTCAGATATCAAATCAAATCCATATTCCGGATAGTTTTTTCAAAAGCATTGTCAAAAAAGGAGAAGCCAATTATAATGACAAAGAATTCTATTATATAGGACAGTCTTTCAAATCTGATAATAAAACATACATTGCCATTGCATCTGCTCAAAACCATTATGTAGTCTATTATCTTGGTTATCTGAAAAGAACTTTAATCACATGTATGATTCTTGCGCTTTTCTTTTCAATGATCTTTTCTTTTTACCTATCAAAAACACTATTCCGTCCGATTCTTAAAATCACAGGCAAAGTAAAAGAAATCAGTTCAGAGAATCTGCATCTGAGATTAGAACCTCAGCCAGGAAACAAAGAATTAAATGAACTGGTTGACACCTTCAACGATATGTTGAACCGTATAGAAACATCCTTTGAAACACAGAATCATCTGATCGGAAATGTATCTCACGAACTCAGAACACCTTTGACTTCGATTATGGGAGAAGCCGATGTTGCGTTGTCTATCCCCAGATCAGAAGAGCATTACCAGGAAACGCTTCAAATCATTCTTAATGAAGCCGAAAAACTGGACAAGAAAATCAAGGCTTTGCTGATGATCGCCCAAACAGGATTTGACGGTAAAATCCAGAAAATGGACAAAGTAAGAATGGATCAGCTGCTCTGGGACGTTATCGAAACGGCAACAAGGATCAATTCCAAAAATAATGTTTTTATGGATATCAGTATGCTGCCGGAAAATCCTAAAAAACTGAAAGTCCAGGGTAACGAGCAGCTTCTTCATCTTGCAATGGCAAACATCATCAATAACGGCTGCAAATATTCTAATTTTCAACAGGTTAAAGTTTCCCTTGGTGCAACAGACGATCACGTTTACGTCATTATCAAAGACAGCGGAATCGGGATTCCGGATTCTGAAATGGATAAAATCTACGATCCGTTTTTCCGTGCTTCGAATACGAAAAACTATGAAGGTTACGGAATAGGCTTACCATTAGCAAGAAATATTATCCGAATCCATAATGGCGAATTGATCGTGAATTCCAAAGAAAATGTGGGAACGACAGTTCAGATTCGTTTCCCGATCTATGTTCCGACCGAATAAAACGTAGAATTGCCCGCAGCAAGCTTATATTTTTCTCATCAACTAATTTCTTTTTTGAAATTCTAATCTCATTTTAATCTCTTTAATTACATTTTAATTTCGTTCCAAAAGTATTCTAATCTGGTCATTATAGTTTTGTATCATCAAAAAGTAACAAAACCAATTAAATCACAATATTATGATCAAGACCATTTTAATTGCTACGGATTTTTCTCTGGAATCTCTTGAAATTCTGAAAAAAGTTCTTAAAAATAAAACTGAACAGAATGACGAGAATCAATACAATATTCTTTTCGTTTCGGGATACGATATGGGCGATTCTATCAGAGATCTCTTATTCACCACCAAAAGTTCGATTTTTGAAAAGATAAGATCTAAGGAATTTTGCGATGCTTACAGCATTATCAACAACAAATATCCGAACCTGATCAACAAAATCACTTGTGACATCTTCACAGGTAGCTTCCAGAGAACTTTCAACAGTTATATCGAAACTGCTGCGATAGACGAAGCTTACTTCTCATCAGCAAAAAGCAGAAACCTGAAAAAAGGTCAGTTTGATGTAACACCATATTTGAAAAAATGCAAGCATATCAATGCTGTCGAAGTTCTAACACAGGCGCCGGAATTTGTTCCTGAAAAAGGAAGATTAGCAGAAGTTTTCTTGTAAAAAATATATTCAAAAACACATCAAATCAATTTTAAATAATAAATTATGTTAAGGAATTATAGTAACAGCAGAACGTTGGGAGACAACATCAGACTGGGGACGCTGACTGCATTCACCGCAGGAACTATAAATATAGCATCTCTATTGATATTCTTGTCTTTTACATCCAACGTAACAGGACATTACGCAATCTTGGCAGCAGAAATCAGCCAGGGAAACTGGACACAGGTTGCCGTTGTGGGCGGATGGATTTTCTTATTCTTCTTTGGTGGATTTGTAGCCAATATGAGTGTCATCAACTTTAATAAAAAGAGTAAATATTTTGCACACGCATTGCCAATTATACTGGAAATCCTTTGTCTTTTGGCGGTAGGAATCTACGGACAATTTTATTACAGAAAGACCCTGGAAGAAACGGAAGCTTTGGTAGCATTAATGTTATTTGCAACTGGTTTACAAAACGGTTTAACAGCTAGTATCTCCAACTTCTCTGTAAAAACAACCCACTTAACTGGTACAACAACTGATCTAGGGATATTAGCATCTATGTTTACGCAGAAAAAATTCAGAAAAAACCCTGAATTGATGGGTAAGGCTAAGCTTTTGCTAAGCATAATGACGGCTTATGTTCTTGGCGCTGTGTTCTCAGGATTGACTTATTATCATTTGGAATTCCGGGTATTTTATGTGATAAGCATTTGTCTTTTGGTTGTCATCGGTTATGATTTCTACAAAATTAACCTCAGACATTTCCATACGGAATACAGGTATTATAAAATCTATCACAAACCAACCTTCATTGCATTTTTGTACTACAAGATCCATAATAAAGACGAGAAAAGAACTGTAAGTAGACCTAATACTAATGCAAAATTGGCTTTTAGCAACAAGTAATTATTCCTCCATAAAACACTTCATCATAAATCAAATTTTTGTAATAGTTCTTTATTAAAAAACCGTCCCGGAAAATTTCGGGACGGTTTTGATTTTATGATATTAAATAATCTTTCAATTATTGCTCAACCCAAGTATGATTTTCGCCTGCTAATTCACCGAGATATTTTTCTGCATCCATTGCCGCCATACAACCACTTCCAGCAGCTGTAATTGCTTGTCTGTAATGGTGGTCCTGAACATCTCCGGCTGCGAAAACACCAGGAAGATTAGTTCTTGCAGATTTGCCTTCCGTAATGATATATTCGTTTTCGTCTAAATCGATTTGTCCTTTGAAAAGTTCTGTATTGGGTTTATGACCAATAGCAATAAAAATCCCGTGAACATCTATTGTAGAAACCTCATTGGTCAGATTATTAACCACTTTAGCTCTTTCTACCAAGTTGTTTTCACCTTCGATTCCGATGAGTTCGTGATTGTATTTCACTTCGATATTTGGTGTACTCAAAACTCTGTCAACCATTACTTTGGAAGCTCGGAAATGGTCTTTTCTTACTAACAATGTGACTTTGTTACAAATCTTGGAAAGATAAGTGGCTTCTTCTGCAGCTGTATCTCCAGCGCCCACAACTATTACATCTTTTCCTCTGTAGAAAAATCCGTCACAAGTGGCACACGCAGAAACGCCGCCGCCAGCATATTTTTTCTCATCAGCCAGTCCGAGATATTTCGCCGTCGCACCTGTAGAGATAATGACACTTTTCGCCAAAATCTCGCGAGAGCCTGTGCTCAGTTTATGAATGCCACCTCTAACTTTGGAAAACTCAACTTTGGAAATCATCTCGTAATGAACTTTGGTCTCGAAACGTTCCGCCTGCTTTTGCAACTGAAGCATCATTTCCGGCCCGGTAATTCCATCCGGATAACCCGGAAAATTTTCTACTTCCGTTGTTGTTGTTAATTGTCCGCCTGGTTCCAGTCCTGTGAAAAGTTCAGGTTTCAGGTTTGCTCTTCCTGCATAAATTGCGGCTGTGAAACCAGCTGGTCCGGAACCTACAATGACACAGTCTAAGATATTGTTCTCCATTTTTATTATTAAATTATTTTTTTAAAGGATATGAATATTTCTTTCGAAATAGGAATTTTCAAATATAATTCTTTGTTTGAAAAATCGGGTACAAATTTCGGGAATTAATTATTCAGAACCTATCTAAACTGTCGATGTGAAATATATGAATGGTAAATAATTAATCTTTCTAAAAAACCACTCCGGCAAAATTTCTTTGAAATTTTTGACCCCCTTCACTGAAGGGAATTTTTACACTGAAACTTTCAGTTCATCTACTTTAATGATTTTATAAACCATTTCCTTATAGATTTCTTCATCTTCCATTTGTCTTACACCCAGACCTTTGGATTTTAAATCCATCTCGCGGAGAATAGAAATCACTCTTGTAGCGTGCTTCAACGGATAAAATCGCGCTGCCTCCGAATAATCTTTAATCGCATAAGGATTAACACCCATTGTTGAAGCAATGGTCTGCGGAGATTGTCCCGACAAAGTGTGATAAATAATAATATTGGAAAAGAAATTGTAAAGTGCTCCGAAAGCCATTTGAACGGGATTTGATTTTTTATTCTTTCCCATATAATAAGCAATGCTGAAAGCTTTTGCATGGTCTTTCGTCGCTAATGCTTTCTGCAGTTCGAAGATGTTGAAATCTTTGCTGATGCCGATGTGTTCTTCGATAATTTTTCCATCCAGAACTGCGCCGTCTTTGAGAACGATTTTCAGTTTATTCAATTCGTTAGCAATTCTGGAAAGGTCGTTTCCAAGATATTCTGCTAAGAGATGACTGATGTCTGGTGCAGATTTGATTCCCATCTCGGTCATTTCACCTTGAATCCAGGTCGGAAGCTGATAATCTTTCATCTTCTCACTTGTGAAAAGCATTCCGGATTTAGCAAGAGTTTTTGCCACTTTTTTCCTCGCATCCAGCTTTTTGTGTTTGTGGGCAATTACCAGAATAGTTGAAGGAACAGGATTTTCCAGATAAGTTTCCAACGCCTTGGATTCCTCGTCATTCAGTTTCATATCCTGCGCTTCTTTCACAATGATGAGCTGTTTGTCTCCCATCATCGGATATTGCCTTGCCAAAGAAAGAACTTCCAGATAATTGGTATCTCGACCGTAAGCAATGGTTTGATTGAAAGCCTTCTCGTCTTCTTCCAAAACATCCTGCTCAAAATGTTTGACCGCCAAATCGATATAAAAAGCCTCATCGCCCTGAAAAAAATAAACCGGTAAAAGTTCTTTATTTTTAATATTTTTGAGGATAATATCTATTTCTTTCATCTTAAAGTATGCAGGTTCCGAAACTAAATTTTGAAAATCAATTTGATTTCCAAATCAAACAAGACAAAGATACATTTTTTATCTATGATCTGGTAAGAAAAAGCTGGCTTGTCTTGACACCGGAAGAATGGGTAAGACAGCATTGGCTGCATTATTATCGTTTTGTACAAAAGAAAAATCCATCGTCATTAATTCTTGAAAGAAAGCTGGAACTGAATGGAACTACGAAACGAATCGACCTGCTTATTACAGAAAAAACAAAACCAAAAATCCTTATCGAATGTAAAGCGCCCAATATTGTTTTAAAAGAAATCCACTTTGAACAGATTGCCCGCTACAACAGCTTAATTGGTGCTGAGCAAATCATTATCAGCAATGGTTTTCATCATATCTTTGCTGATTATAAGGATGGTAAATATCAGTTTTTGAATGCAAAGGTTTGATCCGATAAATTTTACTTTTGATACTTTTTTAAAAATGGTAAAAGCGATCGCGTAAGTTTCTCTGCACCATTATTATTAAGATGTGAGAAATCCATAAAATCAGAAGTATTATATTTCTCTAAATTGTTAGAGTCAATATAATTTCCATATTTAGAAAAATAAATTTTACTGATGTTCCTAAAATGATCAGCTCCAATTAAATTTCTCTTAAAATATTTTTCGTTAAGGGGAGATAGAACTAATAAATAAGGAATTTTTTCTTTTTTAAGCAATTCAATAAGATTCTGAAAAGATTCAGTTTGACTTTTTATAGGATGATAATTTTTTATTTTGATTTTAGGTATTTTTTGAGCTTCATTATAGATTTCCTCAGAGCCAACAAATCCATTTCCAAGATAATTATCCTTCTTATCTGAAACGGAATCTTTTATTTTTTCCAGTCTGTCTTTTTCTGCAAAACCTGTGTATTTTATAATAATTGCATTCAAAGCCATCATACTGGGAGCTGTCCAAAACAAATCAAAATCGTGTAAACTTTTTTGTGAATTAATAATCAAATCTGTTGTCTCAAAACTATCTGGTGTTAGTGTAATCTTCCCCTTGTTAGTAACACTCAAAAGTAGAGTTTTTTGTT
>MKVE01000007.1:0-273 GCA_001898785.1 Chryseobacterium sp. 36-9
TCATTTACGAGGAAAACATCAATGCAGTTTATGGAAACGTAATCAAAAACTGGGATAAGTTCAAAGCTAATTTTGGTCTGAGGGTAGAAAACACCAACGTTACAGGAAATCAGGTCACAACGAACCAAATCAACAAAAAGAATTACACACAGTTATTTCCAAGTGCCGTTTTTTCTTATGATGTGGATGAAAAAAGCACGTTAGAGCTCAATTTCAGCCGAAGAATCACAAGACCGAATTACCGTCAGCTCAACCCTTTCAAATTCTATCTGG
>MKVE01000007.1:327-12740 GCA_001898785.1 Chryseobacterium sp. 36-9
ATTATGAGTTCACGTACAGTTTGAGCAACAAATATTTTGCAACCTTGAGCTACAGCAAAACCAACAAAAACATCACCGATGTTCTGATGCCGATTATCGAGGACGACAAAACAGTGGTGGTACAGACCAACGAGAATCTGAGTTCCGCATCTTATTACGGACTCAACCTGATTGCACCTGTAAAAGTGACCCAATGGTGGGATATGAATAACAATGCCAATTTCTATTATGGAACTTACACAGGGAACATCTCCAATACTTACATAAAAAACGAAGGAAACTTCACATTCAACATCAACAGCATCAACTCTTTCAAGATTGGGAATGGTTATTCGGCAGAGTTATCAGGCAACTACCAGGCAAAGCAAATCTATGCCTATATGCACTTGAAACCAATGTGGTCTGTAAACATCGGTGCTCAGAAGAAATTTAAGAACAACAGTACGCTCAAGTTTTCTTTCAATGACATCTTCTTCAAGAGTAATCCGGAAGCCCGAAACATCTATTCCGGCTATGTAGAAAACTTCATTGTGAGAAGAGACACCAGAGTGGCGACGCTTTCCTACACTTATAACTTTGGTTCAGGAAAATCCGGGCAGGCTAGAAAAACAGGTGGGGCGGATGATTTGAAGCAGAGGGCTGGGAATGGCTAAAACTATTGTCATTGCGGGGAATTCATCACTGTCATTGCGAGGAACGAAGTGACGAAGCAATCTCAATTTTGCAAACATCCTCTTTGTCATTCAGGAGGAAATCTAAACAGCGTCATCACACGAAGTCAATCTAAATAATTGATAATATTTAATTTATGTTGTAATATTTTTCATAAATTAGTACAAACCAAAAACACTATGAAAAATGAAAATCAAGATTATTCAATTACTACTTTTTATCTCAATCACTAACTTTTCTGCACAAGCGAATTTTTCTAACTTTTCCAATTTTGATAATGATTTTACAGATTACGAAAATTTGGGAAGTAAAGATAAATCCGGTGCAATTCTTTTTGAAGATTTTGACGGAAAAGAACACAAGATTATTACAGATTTTGAACTCTCTCCAAATATAAATATCCAAAAGCTTCCAGTTTTTGCAAAGGACAAATCTAATTACTGCTTAGCCATTACCGATGCAAACTATACAGGATACCTATACGAGTACAACATTACCACAAAGACACTTGAAAAAGAAATCTTGTATCAAAATGAACCAACTTGGACAAGAACGTTCTTTGGTAAAACACAGAATGGAAATCCTGTTTTGTATCATATAGATAACGAAACCAATTTTATCTATCAGAGTTATAAAAAGGATGGAAAATGGAAGCTTCATAGAACATTTCCACTAACAGATAGTCAACTGGACTCATTGTTTTCCGAACAATCTATAAGAAGCAGCTCCGAAAACCCGAATGTTTTTGATATAGATATGAACATTAAAGATTCTTATTTTAAGTTTTTGGAATGGAAAGCAGAATTAGAAGGAAATCCTAAATATTATAAACAAGGAGCAATCCATTACCCTAAAAATGGTGAAGATGGTCCATTTTATATTCCTGAATGCTGGAAAACACAAAAAACAACGGAATCAGATGTCATAGAAATACAAAATATGCCACCCGTCAAAACACAGAATACTATGGGAGAATGTAGGGCATTTAGTTTGGCGGTATTGATACAGAAATTTATCTGCGAAAACTCTAAAAATGCAGACGGAAGCAAAAGATACATAGATTGCAGCAATCCTCCGCCAGATAAGGCAATTTCTTATTTTGGGATGATGGCCTATACTAATTCTGTTAATTCCAATTTGAAGACTCTGATAACTAATGTAGAG
Organism: Chryseobacterium sp. 36-9; assembly: GCA_001898785.1. Classification (GTDB taxonomy): domain Bacteria; phylum Bacteroidota; class Bacteroidia; order Flavobacteriales; family Weeksellaceae; genus Epilithonimonas; species Epilithonimonas pallida. The sequence continues at coordinate 2,164 of MKVE01000007.1, forward strand.
TATGGTTCTACTACTGACAGTGTAATTTATAGGATAGAAGATGCAGGTGATGGTTTTATTTTTGAGAACTGTAAACCTTTCGACGAAATGGCAGCCAAATTTTCTATGTATAATGATAATGGTGATAAAAAGGCTGAGGACTTTTTAAATTATACCAAAGAATTATATCAGCAAAGATCTAAGCCTAATATTAAACAGGTAGAGAATTGTGATGTTTGTTTAGAAAAACTTTCTAAAATGACGGGATTTGAGAAAAATCAAATCAATCTGCAAAAAGCACTTTCTAAAAAAACTCACGATGAATTTTTATTTACATTACTTTTTGATGATTGTAAATTTAGAGATGTAAGCAGAGGTTTTCAACAAATCAGATATCCCCAATCTTATGAAAATGTGTCAAATAATGATTTAAAAGCTAAAATCATTGAGGGGCTAAAAAAGGGAAACCCTGTTCTATTTCCCAATTTACATATGAAAAAATATGATGAAATACATTCTATTGTAATTTCGGGTTATAAAAAGATTTACTGTGATTCAAAATATATCGATGCTTTTAAAATTCACAATTCTTGGGGTATCGAATGGCAAAAATTAAATAATGATGGTTGGGTATCAGCAGATATCCTAATAAACAATATTTATAGAGATAACGGAATTGTGCAAAGAGGTTCTGTTATTTGGCTTGAGTAAATTATTACCCAAAATGGTAATTGACAATTCCACTTCACGATTCTAATTTTAACCAAAAAAAACTATAATTATGGCAACAAATGAAATTAATCAAGGCACAACATTAGATTTTGAAATTCCAGCATTTTATAACACATTCAGTTTAATCAATTCTTTCGGTGGAATTAAAATAGGACTATATCGAAGTAAAGATGAACGTAATTATTTCTATACTCCATTAATTATTGTGGACTGGAAAGATTTTGAAATACAACTAAATGATAAGAAAGAAGAATTTGAGAATAAAAACGAAATATTTGAACTAACCTTACTGATTAATCATTCTGACGAAAAAATTGAGACAGAAATTAAAGCAAAAATTATTGCAATTGAAAATGCAAAAAGAGATAAGGATAAAAAAGATAAAATCAGTTCAACAGATATTTCATTAAACCTTTTACCGTTTAAATTTTTTAAGATTTATGCAAAAGTTGATGATACAAAACAATGGCTAAATGAAGATGATTTTATTGGAATTACCCCGGACGATAATTTCACAACTCAACTTTCAATGATTAGTGAACGAGCTTATATTATTAAAGGCACTTATTCTCAACTAATAAACTTTTTTGAAAACAGACGAGCAAACTTAATTTGGGCAAATTTATATGGTGATGGTTCACCCTATTCTACAACAACAATTAGTGCAATAGCAACATTTTTCAATAACTCGCAGAACGTAAGAAAAATAATTGGAGATGAAGATTTGGTAATAGAAAATAAAGTCAAGTCATCTTCGTCAGGAGGAGGATTTGGTCTTTCATTAGGTCCTTTAAGTATTGGTGGCGGTAGTTCCAGTTCAGTAGTTTCTAATGAGCAAAAAAAGAAAAGATTTTTGAACAGGACTTTCGTTTCCAATGTCATTTACGAAAACAAATCAGAAATTAGTTTGTCTGCAGATGGAGATATTTCAAAGTATTCAGACTTAGTAAAAGTGTTTGTTGATAAACTTTTTGAGAATAAACAAAAAATAGAAGCACATATTGAAGTTGTTGAAAACAATATAATAAAAGTTTATACAGACCAAATTAATTATGCTACACTTTCTCTACAACACTCTGAAGATATTCTTAAAGCCAAACCAAGTATTGATAAAAATGATAAGAATGAAAAGAACGTAACGTATAATGGTGTAGTAGTAGGTGAAAAAACTGACAATAGTATTAAAACTTCAGATGATATCGAGTGGCAAAAAAAAGGAGAAGAATTTATACCAACAAAAGTAGATTTGTATCTATTTTCTGAATCGCAGTTAAAAGATGAATTTTCCAACTTGGCTATTTTTGTTAATCGGGAAGCGAAAAGGAATTCAATAACTCCATTTTTATACCCAGCTGTATGGTTATCTAAAAATCCAAACTATAATAGCAACTCAAATATTGATAAGGATAATCCTATTGGCTCTGTTCTGGCTTTTGCAGGAAAAAAACAAGACAAACCATTTGGTTGGTTGCTTTGTGACGGTTCGGAAGTTGAAAGAGATAAATATCCTTTCTTATATGAAATATTAAAAGACATTTGGGGAGTACCAACATCTGAGACTAAATTCAAACTTCCAAACTTTCAAGGACAATTTTTAAGAGGTGTAGATTATGATACTGAAAATGTAACAGACCCTGATGCCGACAATCGAATTGTAAATGGAGAAGGTATAAGCCGTGAAGTTGGGAGCTTACAAAATGACGAATTAAAATCGCATTCACATAATTATCAAACAAATGAAAATACAATTGGAGTCCATTCAAATGATGGAACAGGTAATGATACTGCAAAGAAAAATTTCTATTCAAAAGAAACCTCATTTACGGGAGGAAAAGAAACCCGCCCAAAAAACAGTTATATTAACTTTATAATTAGAGCACAATAAAAAAGCAAAAATTATGGCAACAGGAACATTAAAAAATAATTCAAATGTTGACATCAACATTTCCTTAAATTGGAGTAACGGTGGTTTAAAAAATGATGTGCTTAAACCCGATGAAGAAGTAGAAATAGAATGTGGTGAAGATACGGCGATACTTTGCCACAGGAGCGATGGAGGAACCTACGGTATATGTCCACTTGGGTCAAGAACATTTCAAGCAGGTGATTATTACATTCTGCTAGCAAATGGACAATATGATGATTAAAGCTTCAACCCCGATAGCTCGGATTTGCAATCCGTGCTTCCCAAACAAAACCCAAAAACCCTAGCCTCCCGCTAGGGTTTCCCATTTCCCAATTTAACATAATATCCTGACAACAAAATATTTAACCCAAAAACCATTTCAATTCAAAATAAATTCTATATTTGAAAAAACAATTTAAAACACAAATATTATGTCTAGTACATCCGAAGTAGGACACGCTAAAAACGTAGCCAACCTGCAAAAACTAATCGAACAAGTTAGCGTTTACACACTTTACAACCACGGGCAAAAAAACATTATAGTAAGTTTTTAAAAGCCTTTATACCAATGCTGTTATCAAACTCGGCGAATTATAAGAAAAGCGAATCCAACAAATAAACTTGCACTGTACTGTTGTAGATTTATATCTTTTCCTTTGTAAAATTCTGTTATTGCAAAGTAATATTCTTTCGTTACCAAAACTATAGTCTAACCTTGAAAGCGCAGATTTGCAATCCTACTTCATAGTATCGAAAAATAATCAACAAAATTATGAAAGAAAAAATAACACATGAAAAATTCCAACAGCTTTTTGATGAAATTGTTATTCGGTTTGCAGAAAAGCAAACGACAAAAATCTGGCATCAAATGGCTATGGAATGGAACGAAACATCCGTGTTTTTGAACTGGCTTGCCGATAATCCCAAAACGGATAAAGCAACTGCTTTAATGATGTATTGGAAATCTGCTCCGCGATACCACAAGCAGTTCAATGACAGGGAAGATGTTTTGAAAAAACAATCCCGGGCAGTTGCTGGTTTTGATTTTGTTGAAAAAATCGAAAAAAATTATCTGAACGGATTTTATGAAACACAAAATTTTGAATTTAATCCTAAAAATGATGAGCAAGGTTACGATTGGACAAGTGAATACCAGGACAAACCGAAAGTGAGGGAAATTCCCGAAATGATGTTTGAGCAATTAATTGGAGAACAGGTAAAAGAACCCGAAAATTTTATAGAAGGAATGCCACCGGAATTGTATGACTTGCAAGACGAATTATATGAAAGATATGATGCCGTGTGAAAATTACATATGAAAAAAACACTCACGCTATTAACGTTTCTTATATTGGTAATTTCCTGCGACTATAAAAGTCCGGAAAGGGACCGGCACCCTGAAATCCCCCTTTTTTCCGGGCAGGTTTTGCAAAATCCTGAAAAATACGGTTTAGTACAAATCAATGAAAAGAATGAAGACATACAAAATCTTTTTATAGATAATGATCGGTTGATACTTATAAGCGAAGTTGGGGAAGCAGGCATTTCAACAGATTCATTGGTAATATCGGAATACAAAAAACTCTCGGAAGTAAAAAAGATTTATTACAAAACCGGACAGGATTCGTCAAAACCCAATCTCAATCCGTATCAGGTCTATTATCTGGATGGAAATATCTACAGCGGCATTTATCGTTTTTCCGCGCCTGATTACGAGCCCGTTGTTTTGGATTCTATTTTCCTGAAAAAAAAGGAAAAAATGAAATTCGAGACCGATTTTGCCGATGAACATAATCATAAAAACGTACTCAAGCCGTTTGAGGAAATCGTGATTGCAAACTCCGCGCATTGCGGAGGTGGAAAATTAGGTCCCCTTGTCTGCCCTGTTTACCTGTCTTATTTTAAAATCGGTTCAACAAAAAACACAATTATGTTTAAGGAAAGAGAAGCCGGCAACAGATTTAGAATCATCCCAGCTATCGGGAAAAGGTATCTTTTTTATAAAGCGCCTTATGACGGCAACTCAAGTTTGTTTTTAATTAAATGAAAAATAAATCCACACAGATGATAAAATAGCATAATCAACCAATGATAATAGAATTTAATAAAACAGCAAATATTTTCGGAGTAATGGGCGGAAACCCTTACCTGAAAAACCTTAGCGATTGGCCGTTAAACGAAAAGGGCCAAAGAATGATACATTTCTTTACTTTGTTCAGCATCATTTATGCAGGTGGTCAATTTGATGAGAGATATTGCATCAGCATTTACCTCGACAACGAAACCAATGAAAGAGGACAGCTAAAACGGGGTTTCAGCAGGAGATACGCCATTCAAGATAACGACGGCTTTGCAACTTCAAAACAATATGCCAAAGCACTGTTGCTCGAAAAATCGAAAAAACCTGTTGCAGAAATTAGCGAAAGCGGAGTTTTACCTGTAATTACAATGAGCAAACGCCATTTTACTGATGAAGAAGTAATGCAGGAAAGCAACGAGGAAGGTACAGATAAAAGCAAACTTTTTTCCTTACCTCATTTTTTGCAGGATGACGTGCATCCTCAACCTGCAATGAAATATCAACCTATTCTTCAACTTAATGAATATGATTTGACAAAGCTTCACAAAGAATATGAAGGTGTTTTTCTGAACGGGTTAGCCTATTTCTGGATAGACCAGAATTACAGAAAATATATGCCTGTAAAGGACGCGGGCTATTTCGGAATACAGTATTTGTAGGAGAGAAATAAATGGAAAAGCAAGCCTCGTAGAAGCGTACCGTTAATAGAAAACGAATTAGCGAACTGTAAAAAAGAAAAACATAATCTAGAATTAACAGACCGCTCCTACGGAGCTCCACAAAATGCACAAACAAAATGCTACGGGCAGTTAACCTCTAAGAAGTAAAAGATAAAAAATTAATCTTCCGCACACAGCCCACCATCTGGAACGAAAACGGAACCGCACAGCCCCCGAGCAAAAACTTTATGCAAACCGTTTTTAAAAAATTGAAAAACTAACAACAATATAGAAATGGACAGATACAACAAAATCCATCTTTGGATAGGAACATCCAACAAAACCGAAGAAGAATATCAGCAATACTTTGAATTAGATTATTCAAGTGAGGGCGATTTTGATAAGCTTTGTCAATTTTGCAAAGACATCGGCAAACGATGGTACGATGAGGATTTTATGGGCATCATTCCAAGGTTTGAGAAAGAAATTACTTTAGATGAAATTCTGGAACATTCTTCAACCGACCCTGCCGAATGGGAGAGCATCAAAACCATTTGTAGAAATTATGGCATCGAAAAAGCCAATGCTATTTTCTGGTATGCCGATGGTGAGCTTACAATTCCAAAACCATACAAAGAAGAATATAACGGTTTGAAATATATTGGAATGTTTGAAGGAGATTAAAACAAAATACAATATCTATGAAAACACTATTCACACTCCTACTCTCTTTATTCATCAGCACAGCCACATTAGCACAGGAAAAACCTGATGCTGTTGTAGGGCAATCCCAAGTGACCAAAAAAGATAAATTGGTAGAAAGCTTTGTGCTTGGCAAGAAGAAATACAACGTATATCTCAGCGAAACAACGATTGACCCATTGGAAGGAAATGATGCTATTGTTATTCAGCTATACAAAATAGTACCGGATAAGAGAAAATACTCCGATTTGGAATTTCCAAAACTAAACACCCAAAATGGGAAAATAACGGGAGAAAGCGCTTACAAAGTAATAAACAATACATTGGTCGTAACCAACGACAGCTACGATTATATCGGGGCATACCGCACTATAGAAGTATATGTTCCCTACAAATACGGGTTAAAAAAAATAAGCGATAAAATGGTAGCCATTGATACCGATAAGTTACCGGATAGCTATCTGAAACCTGCCGAAATGAAAACAACCTTCGAAAAATTAAAATAATGAAAAATATATTTTTACTGATAATCAGTTTACCTTTTTTAGCGAGCTGTCAGAATACAGAAGCTAAGAAAGACAATGTAAATTACACCGATATTGAAAAATTTACCAAAAACACCAATGCAAAAGCATACAAAAAGCAATTGGAAAATGATAGCATCAGCTTACAGACCGAAGAGGAAAACAATGCTACAGAATATGTAAAAAATGACAGGGAAACAGCTGATGGCAAGACTTTCTACTGGGAACAGACCAATATTGCAAGTAATTACCGCGAGCAAAATGTAGCACATCTGCACCAGATAAAATTACGGGCTATGCAGTTTATTACCTATAAAAACCAGTTGGTTGGTATTACAGGCTCATCTATGTACAGCGATAGCGTGGACATAAAAAATACCATAGATTATCTGACCAAAAAATACGGAAAACCGGTAGATGTAATGGAAGGCTTCTATAAAAAATCTAAAATTGGCAGTGGCTATCTGCAATATTATTGGCAGAACGGCGAAAAATTAATCGGGATTTCTTACAAGCACGACGAAGGCGATTTTCTCACAGACGAAGACTTTAACAACAACAAAGCAACGATGTTTCCGGTTTACGAAATTTATATGTTTAACAGGGATATGATAAATCAACTGAAAAAGGAAAACATAACGCTGGAAGACTTATTCAACGGAACAACAACGGCAATGGACAATATGAATTTAGGCAATATGATAACTCATTTAAAAATGGAAGAATGGAGAAAAATACCGGAATAAATACCCACAATTACCTGAAACCAGTGGAAATAAAACAACCTTTTCCCTCAAAAAATAAGAAAATGAAAAACCCCGCTTTATCAATCTGCATCATTATCAATTTGCTTGTGGGCAACATCGTGCTTTTGTTTCTATTGATGGAGGCACCGAAAATCTATCATTTAATCATTTCAGCTCTTGTAGCGTTGATGTACATTTTTGTGTTCTCCAGAATTTCCAGCCAAAACAAAATTCTCACAAAATTACAACTTGCTTTTGTTGCAATTATCACGGCACTTTTGGCAATGATGATTGCCTGCATTTTTACTTCTGTTGCCAATCGTTTGCCGATAGATAATATAATTACCGCAGGTTTGAAAGGTATCCTTCCAACTTTTGTTTTTGCACTGGTTTTGGCATCGCCGGTTTGGGTTCCGTTGGCGATTGTGAATTTCTTTTGTTTGAAAAACGTACAACAATAAATTCTTAATTAAAATATAAAAATGAAAACAAAATTATTACTCTTGTTCAGCTTCATTTTTCTGACAAGCTGCAACGGGCAAACCAAACCATTTGGCGAAACTGCCATCAATCTGGAAAATTTCGACTTCGCTACCAAAATAGCCGATTTGTATCCCGAAAAATACAAGCATCCCAGCTACAAAGATCATTATCGCATTCCCTGCGAAAACGGTTCGGTTTTAATTGAAAAATCGATTATTTACGAAAAGCCATACGACCCGAATTCCAAACCGCTGATGCAGGTTTACGGACAGAAAAACTGGTCAACCGGTAATGAGCTGGCGAAGTTTGGCAAACAGTTTTTCAATAAGCTAAGTTTCGTTACCGATATGAATAACGAGATAAAAGTTATCGGCGCCGTTGCAGACGAAACCACGGAAAAAGACAATGAAGCCTTTATAAAAAATCTGACCAAAAAATTTGGTGAGTACAAAAAAGTGGAAAGCGATTTTGCCGGAACATTTTTCATTTACGAATGGCGAAGCAAAGATTTGGTGTACCGTTTTGCAACTGTTTTTAATGATGACAAAAACTCCATTAAAATTGAAAAAGACAAGGGAACGATAAGCTTTCCAAAAGGCGAAGAAAACCTGCACACAGAAGGCTATTTCTATATCATTAAAAGCGATTACATTAAAGCCATTGAGAAATTAAAAACTAATGATTTTGTGTATATTGATTAATGAAAAAGGAAAAGAAGAAACTATAAAAACAAGGCAATGACTACACACAAATTTTGGGGCAAAGTACAGGAAAACTGGAAAGGCTTTTCGTCTGAAACAATGTTTTCCCACCCTTTTTTTGAATATCAGGAAACAGAAATATTTTTAGGCGAAGAATACGATGATGACGGTGAGGAAATCGAAGAACTCCCAACCGAAAACCAGCTGACAGAATTTGCCAAAACTTATCAAAATTTCATTCAAAATATTGAAAAACATTTGGCTGATATACAGCAAAAATCTTTTGAACGATACCAAAAGCTATATGCCCGATACTACGAAAATCTTGAAAAATCCGGAGAACAGCCTTTGAAAATTGATACCGTAGAAAAACACAATATTTACATTAAGGATCTGATGTACCTGCGTGTTTTGGAAGATAAAACCATAAAAATAAGCATCCGTTACAGACTGGATACAGAACACGGCTTGGAATTTAGATTTACAAATGGGATGATAACCGAAGTTGGTGGAATTGCTGAAACTTAATTATAAAAATACAATCTTATGAAAAAACTACTCTTACTCGCAATATTACCATTAATGCTTTCCTGCAACGGACAGGAAAAAAATGCTAATGAAAATACAACAACCAAAACCGAAAAACAAAACTCTGCAACGGTAGAATTTATTGGTTATTGGGACAAAAACAACAACTCAAATTTTGTAACACTAAAAGAAGGCAAAGAATTTTCATTAGAATTCCCGGATGATATTCGTGGTAATTATAACCGTGGCGATGAGCTGGAAATTAAATGGACCAACAATCCAAAGTACGATTTACCGCTTCTGGTTTCGGTAAAAAGAACAAAAGAAGGAAAGCTTACAGCCTTTCTCAAAGAACATCCGCTGAAACTGCAATACACCTGGAACTATGAGTGTGACGGGAGGTTTATTTCCAAATCTTACTCCATAGTACAATATTACTTTTCGGTAACGCAAAATGAAAAAGCGAAACAGGCTTTGGCAGATTTATCCAAAAACGATAAAGAAAAGGAAGTAAAAATAGGCAACAAAGTCATTGATTATATCATTGAGAAAGAAACCACTGTTGACGGCAAAAAACTCATCCTGCTTAACATCGGCATTTTTACTTACGGTGGCGACAGGGTGAAAATTCAGGATATTTATTACGAAAGTGAAACGAATAGACTTTTTGAATTAAATCAAAATAAACTAGCAGAAATAAACGGACGGATAAAATGACCATCAAAGACCTCCGCTGCGCAAAGTCTCCCGACTTTGAACCCAGCTAGCGCGAGCGTCCCGCTCGTGCTCACAACCCAAACCCCCTAGCCTCCCACTAGGGGTTCCCATTCCCAAATTTAACATAATATCCTGACAACAAAATATTTAACCTAAAAATCATTTCAATTCAAAATAAATTCTATATTTGAAAAACTAAACAAAAACACAATACTATGTCTTCAACATCAGAAGTAGGACACGCCAAAAATGTGGCAAACCTGCAAAAACTTATCGAACAAGTTAGCCTTTACACACTTTACAACCCACCAGTAGACAGCATCAGGATTCCAAATCTCCAAGCCCTCTACACATCTGCAATAACAAAACTTGCAGAATTAGAAGAAAAAAGAACAGCTAACAAAAATGCCATAGAACAGCGTCAGATCACATTCGAAAACCTCAAACCCATCGCCACCAGAATCATAAATCTGTTAGACATTCTCGGTCTGCCGGAAGGCACCATCAATCAGGCAAAAACCCTCAACCGCACCATCCAGGGAACCAGTAAAAAACCAAAACCATCAGAAAATCCCGACAACGGACAACCATCACCCAACAACTCAATTTCCACTTCCCGCCAATCCTACACCCAGCAGGCCGAGAATTTCGGGATTCTGTTACAGTTGCTGGCAACGATCTCCGCTTACACGCCTAATGAGGACGATTTAAAATTAAACAATCTCAATTCTTACCACGCATCACTGGTAAGCGCCACCCAACCAGTAAACCGGACCGAAGCAGAACTGAATATCAAACTCACAGAAAGAGATCAGGTTTT
>MKVE01000007.1:12825-13281 GCA_001898785.1 Chryseobacterium sp. 36-9
TATCTCAATGTCGTAGACATAAAATTCACTAACCGAAAATAACATTCTCAATAAGTAAAAGAATATTGGACCAAGGTAAACCAATATTCCTTCAATGTAAAGTTACATTCTTGCGATGTAACTTTATTTTTTTGCAATGTAATTCTATATTGCCACTATGCAAACGCATATTTTAACGATGTCAAGTTATATTCTTGCAATGTGATTGAATATTTTCGCATTGTAAACGAATATTCTTACGTTGCAAAAGAATATTCTTGCGTTGTAAACAATATAAATCTAATAGTAACAATGTCCTCCCAAGACTCTCGAAGGATTGCTAACCAAAACCAAATAAACAATAAGCATTCAATCCTTTGTATTTCGAAAATAAGTTTACGCCTTTGTTTATCTTATCACGAAAGCAAATACTAATATTCTTTGTCTTACCTTGCGATTAAATCCCTTAATACACAA
>MKVE01000008.1:0-247 GCA_001898785.1 Chryseobacterium sp. 36-9
AGGATTGGCACAGGCTACCATTTCACAACATTTGAAAGAACTGAAAAGCATTGGCATCATCAAAGGAAGTATCGAGGGAACCAGTGTATGTTACTGCATTGATGAAAATGTTTGGCACAAGCTAAAAAATGAACTCAATATGTTCTTTGTAGATAATGTAGGGGTTGATAAATGCTGTTAAGCATTTTTTTTAATGTATCAATCGTAATAAAGCAATATAACAATTAAATAAAAAACAATGAAACTA
>MKVE01000008.1:269-511 GCA_001898785.1 Chryseobacterium sp. 36-9
CAGCATTAGATAATGTTGAATTTCAATTAGCGAACGGAGCATTTGTACCGGAGCATTTCCACGTTACAGAAGTAGGCATTATTACAAAACACTTCATTGATTGTGGCGGAACTATAAGAAATGAAAAAGTTGTCAATTTCCAATTATGGAACGCTAACGATTTTGAACACCGATTAAAGCCAACCAAACTATTAAACATCATTAAACTATCTGAAGAAAAACTGGGTATCGAAGATGCCGAG
>MKVE01000008.1:588-3229 GCA_001898785.1 Chryseobacterium sp. 36-9
TAAACAAACCGCCTGTTTAGCTCAAGATGCTTGCGGTATTCCTGCCGAAAAACAGAAAGTAAAATTATCAGACCTGAATAATGCTTGCTGTACACCTAATTCGGGATGTTGCTAATTACTAAAACAAAATATGATGTATCAGAAACTAATCGAAATCATTAACAACAAAATTGGCGTTCACAGTATCAGCGAAGAACGTAAAACGATATTACAGCCGTTAGTAGATTTTGTACAGCAAAAAGTAAACGACAGGCACGATATTAACATCAATTTCATTTGTACCCACAATTCCCGAAGAAGCCATTTATCACAGGTTTGGGCACAGGTAGCGTCCGCACATTTTAATATTCCAAACGTACATTGTTATTCGGGTGGTACAGAAGAAACGGCACTATTCCCCAAAGTCGCAGAAACATTGACCGAACAGGGATTTAAAATTTTCAAAATAGCAGATACCAATAACCCTGTATATGCCATAAAGTACAGCGATAATGCTTTGCCGATAATCGGATTTTCAAAAAAATACGATAACCCTTTCAATCCTGTGTCAGCATTCACAGCCATTATGACCTGTTCGCAGGCAGACGGTGGCTGTCCGTTTATAGCAGGTGCGGAAAAAAGAATACCTGTCACATTTGAAGACCCTAAAATATCGGACAATACACCGGAGCAATCAAAGGTATATGCAGAAAGAAGTTTGCAGATAGCAACGGAAATGTTCTATGTTTTTTCAAAAATCAGTTAATAACCAATGCAACCAAAACTAAAATTTCTTGACCGTTACCTTACCTTATGGATATTCCTTGCAATGGCAGTAGGTATAGGTTTGGGATATTTCTTTCCGGGAATATCAAAAATTACAAATGCTTTATCCGTAGGCACTACAAACGTTCCTTTGGCAATAGGTCTGATATTGATGATGTACCCACCATTGGCAAAAGTGGATTATTCATTATTGCCCCAAGCGTTTAAGGATAAAAAAGTAATCGGCATATCCTTATTGCTCAATTGGGTTATCGGTACAGTGCTGATGTTCGGATTAGCCCTTTTGTTTTTACGCAATGAACCCGATTATATGACAGGCTTGATACTGATAGGTTTGGCAAGATGTATCGCAATGGTAATCGTATGGAGCGATTTGGCTAAAGCAAACAGAGAATATACCGCTATGTTGGTTGCATTGAACAGTATCTTTCAGGTACTTTCTTATAGCTTCTTAGTTTGGCTATTCATCAACGTATTACCAAGCAAATTAGGATTAGCCAATTTCAATGTAAGCGTATCAATGAAAGACGTAGCCGAAAGCGTATTGATATATTTAGGTATTCCTTTCTTAGCAGGTTTTATAAGCCGTTACGCATTGATAAAATCAAAAGGCATAGAATGGTATAACCGGAAATTTGTACCCCGAATATCGCCCATTACATTATATGCTTTACTGTTTACGATAGTATTAATGTTCAGTTTAAAAGGAGATAAAATATTAGAGTTGCCAATGGATGTAGTAAAAGTAGCCATACCGTTAATCATCTATTTTGTACTGATGTTTTTCGTCAGCTTCTTTATCAATAAATCCCTAAAAGTTCCTTACGACAAAAACGCCTCAATCGCATTTACAGCCACAGGAAACAACTTTGAATTGGCAATAGCAGTAGCAATAGCGGTTTTCGGTATTCATTCCCCACAGGCGTTTGTAGGCGTTATAGGACCGTTGGTAGAAGTTCCGGTTCTGATATTATTAGTAAGAGCAAGTTTATGGCTAAAGAAGAAATACTACTAAAGCTAATTTAAAAACGATAAGGGTATTTTAAGTGTCAAAATAGCAAAGAAGCCCTCCGAATTTTCGGAGGGCTTCTTTTATGGCTTGTTCAATATTTGAAGCATCCTGCCGACTTCAATATCCATTCTCGAAAAGGCAAACCATTTTTTGCCCAGGTCTTTGAGTGATGCCCCTATATGGTAGAGTTCTGCATTATCAATAATCAAAAATCGGTCGTGGGCATCGGAGAAAACCTCAATATCTACGGGAGGATATTGGCTATTGTAGCGTTGTAAATCTAACCGTAGCTGATTGCTGATGCTTTTGGTAAGGATTGTAGCAGTTACATTGTTTTTACGTTTACCCAACAAAGTAAGCACCGTATCATCCACGTAATTATCAAGCAGGATAATAGAGATTTTGGCACTTCGGATAATATCGGAAACAAAGGCATAGGCATCAAATACCTGCCCGTTGTAGAAAATACCTTTTTCGCTGTGCAGCTTGTCGCTTTCCAAAGCCTTAAAAATTTCTTCAAATTTTTGGTCGGCTTCCAGTTGCTTTAACTCGATATTATCCAAACGATGAAACAAAGAAGCGTTGCTAATGAGCATACGCCGCATTTCTACAAAGGCTTCCATTATTTCAACACTCATTTTAACGGCTATATCAGACCGGAGTATGGCAGATGCCATTGCAACGCCCTGTTCGGTAAAAACATAGGGCAAATAACGCCTGCCGCCGTAATTTAAACTTGAGGTTCCAATTTGGAACCTCAAGTTTTCAACTTCCTCTTCGGTCAGTTGAAAGCAGAATGATACAGGAAAACGCTCAATATTCCGTTTAACGGCTTTGTTCAGGTTCTTTGTTTCCACCTGATAT
>MKVE01000009.1:0-815 GCA_001898785.1 Chryseobacterium sp. 36-9
AAGAAGAATATTATTTGATAATTCAATTGACCAATACGTATAAGCAAAGGTTAATATTCCTGAAATTATCAAACTGCTTAGCGTTAGAAACAGGATTTTAATCAATTTGCTATGATTCAGAAATTTAATCCTTTTATTGATGAAAAATGGTAGAATTAAAACAGAAAAAATTATAATTAGAGTAGGAAAATACAGCAATATTTCAAGAATTCTCACATTCATTTTAGTTCTATTAAGTTTGTTCCAGTCCCTTGAAACACGACTTTTTATAGGATTACAGATAACTCCAAATATACGCAAAATATCCATTACTGAAAATCAATTTTCATTGATTGCTAGGCCTTTAACGATAGGTTGCCTTTGCGGATTATGTATATCTTATTTATTGAGTTATAACATATGCGAATGTCATTCAGCCCCGACCCATATCCGAATACCGATTGCATTTTGTAGGGCTGAAACCCCCGCTCTTCCACAGCAAATAACATAAAGGCAATTATAGTCAATCTGCCTAAGCAAACCGTTGCCCTCCGCTCCGCTTCGCTCCGTTCCGGGCAAACCACCACCATTATCACCTATAATTGAAAATTATGTTAAATGCTTTCCTTTTGGTCGGGCGAAGCCCGCACAAGCCAACGCCTTCCAGCCGCCAGGCAAGTTATCATTTAGAAGACCTGTTCACCGTTCCAGTGCGCTAATCCACAATTCAGTCTTGAAAGGTCCATGTCCCTGCAGTCCATATCCTGTAACAAACAGAGGTTCCAAAATTCAAGGGGAGATCCACAGGATATGCACTTCGGCACCGCGCACAGCAG
>MKVE01000009.1:826-12570 GCA_001898785.1 Chryseobacterium sp. 36-9
CCCTCCATACCGCTGTCTTTCCAGCCCCTTTAGTAATTGTTTATCGGGGGGCTCTTGCCAACGCCTTCCCATGTTCCTCCAGCACATAGCTGGCTTCCACTTCACGGACGTCCCCGGCCGTTACGTTACAGCCGGCTATACGCTTCCGCAACCGCGCACAGCAGTATGCCTGTATACCGGGAGTTGTCTATTTTAGTTTGGCTCTGGCACACCGTCATACAGCTGATTTTTTCATCGCTTTCCCATCCCGTGAAAGTCGGTTATATAAGCAAATGATTCCGTAATCGAAGACCCGGAATTCTCCCAAATCGAAGACATTTTACAACAATTTAGCCTGTACCGCTAGTCAATAAACTGCTTTTTTTCAGCGGAATAGTGTAGTGGCAGTTCATTCACTATCAGTACCGCGCACAGCAGTATGCCGTCTACGTTATGCCTTGTCGTTCGGTTTATAATTCTTCCGGTCCCTGAGTTTGTCGAAGGATACCGTCATACCGCTGTCTTTCCAGCCGCTGAAGGGAGTTAGAAAAACCCCGCTTCGAATTCTCTCAAATTTATAATAAGCAAAACTCCTGTTTCACCATCCGGCAAGCACGGATAAAAAAAATTAAAAAAAAGAAAGTAAAGGTATGCCCTCGGAAAAATGCCCTGACAATATCAAGCCCTGCCGGGTTTTTTGAAAAAAATATAGTCGTCAAAAATGCTACGTCTATATTTTTTTCAAAAAATATTGCATGTCATTTTTCCTCCCGAAGGGTAGAGCACTTTCTTTTTTTCCTTTTTTTCTTTTGAAAAATTTTCATTGGAAAAAGTCTTTTTAGTTGTGTAATGGTGACGGCTCACGAAGTTTTTGCCACGCCCTCTTATATATATGGCTTGAAATAGCGGTCTTCATTCCGAAGATTAAACACAACACCAGGATGCTGCTTCTGCGATTTAAATTTCGTGGGAGCTTTAAAGAAAAATAAATCATCCCCCAATATTATCCTATGAATTGTCAAACTGCATGGCCAAGTCGGGATCCCTATTCAATATTTTAAAATTCAAAAACTCTCTTACTCAAATTTTATTTATCTTTTTGATTTTCATTAACTTTGATGATCATCAATCCCTAAATTTTATAATTATGGCTTTAAAACCTGGACCTAAAAGGATCGCAGAATCAACCGGAAAACCGGATAAACGTCAACGGGATAATAAAGACACGCCGGGTAATACTCCGTCTCTTAAACCACCCAAAAGGCCGGTTAAAAAATAATTTTTTCTGGTAATAACAAAAGAGGCTGTCTCAAAAGGACAGTCTTTTTTTTGTGCTTTGTTTAAAAATCCGATTTTTGAAGTTTTCTATTTTTGAATTTTTGACGAAAAACTGAAAATGGCGGCTTGTTAAGGAGCCTATTTAGCATACTGTTTCGAAATTTTTAATTAGAATATAATTTGTTCGAAAAAAATAAAAAGAGCATTTTGTAAGAAAATCTTACTATATTTGTAAAAATATCTGACAATGATAGAATTTGAAAATGTCTCAAAAGAGATTATAGAAGTTATGCGAGAAGTATGTGAATTGAGTGGAGTTCCGGAATTGGTTAATTTAGAATTTATACCTGGAAACTTCATAATGAGTCAGATATTAATTTCAATAACACCACAGATTGAGTGTCGACTAAATATTACCATTCCTGAAAAGGAATACATATTTTACGATAGTAAATATAAATGCCAGTTAACGATAGCTGAATCAACTACTAAACTACTAAAAATTTTAGAAAATGGGAAATAGTGAAAATAACGATAGGGATAAAATTGCTGAACGTCTAAAAAACGCTCGTATTTTATCCGGCTTATCACAAGAAAATGCAGCAAAACTAATGAACTTGCCTAGACCTGCAATTTCAGAAATAGAATCTGGAAAAAGGAAGGTTAGTGCAGAAGAAATTATTATGTTTAGCAAAGTATATAAAGTTGATGTTTCCTGGTTACTGCTTAAGGACGAAGAAAATGTAGAAACTGCTGAAATTAGAATAGCTGCTAGAGAATTATCTAAAATGAAGCAAGAGGACAGAAAAAAACTTCTTGATATACTAAAAATATTACCTAAATAATGAATTCAGACATATATAAAGAAGCGATTCTAAAATCTGCAGAAATTAGGTTGTCTTTGGGTTATAAAATGCAAGAACCTTTGAATATCTATGACGTTTGTGATAAGCTTAGTGTGGATGTTCGGTTTTTGGATGTCAATATGGAAGGTTTATATGTGAATAATAAAAACCAGCCTTCAATACTGATTTCATCATTACGACCTGCACCTAGGAAAGTCTTTACTTGTGCACATGAATTAGGGCACCATATTTTTAATGATGGATTCAAATTAGATATTCTAGAAGAAAAGGATTCTATTTTTCCTAATATTCAAGAACGTCGGGCTGATGCATTTGCAGCTCATTTACTGATGCCAATTTTAGGAATTACTGCTGAATTCGCGAAGAGAAATTTAAATGTCAAAAAGGCGAACGAACGTCAATTTTATCTTATTAGCTCTTTATTTGGAACGGGTTACTCTACATTGATAAAACACTGTTACTACAACAAACTAATCAATGAAATTCATTATAGAGAATTAGAAAAGTTTACGCCAGGAAAAATATTAGAAGCTCATTATGGTATATCTAAAAAGTTGCCATATAAAATATTTGATTACTACTTAAACCTTAATATCAATTTGGATTTAGAATTAGGTGACTTAATAATTGTTCCTGAAAATTTTGATGTAGATAATAAATATTTTAAATATTTGAAACATAGTCACGACGATGTTGTCTATCAAGCGATAAGAGTAGGCATAACTAACATATTAACAGATGATGGAGCGAACTTTTTAAGGATACAACCTAAAAATTATAATGGATGTTCAAAATATCGACATTTAGAAAACTAATAATATGGAAAGTAATATATTAATATCGTCAAATAACTTATCAGAAGCGTGGATTCAGGCAATGCAAGCTATTATTGATAGTTCGGGAAAAGAGCTAACCCCTTTGCTTATAACTTTAACAAATTTTGAAGAAAATGATAATGTAAAAAAAATTCTTTCGGATTCATTGATTGATGCTGGATTTGGCTCTATTGATACCGTGTCAGAAACAATTTTTCCTTCAAGTCTTTATAGATATTTGAAGGGAGATAGACATAAACTTTACTCTGAATATTTAACTAATGTTTTACCGCGTATAAAAAAAATTGAAAAACAAAATAGAAATGGGACTTATTTTGAACGTATGATATCATTCGGAGAAGGAAATAAAAATCAATTGGAAATTGTAATTAATTCCCTAAATCAACAAAATGTGAAGAGACGATCCAAATTACAAATTGCAATCTTTAATCCTATGACTGACCATAAAGAATCTGTATTTCAAGGATTTCCATGTCTGCAACATGTAACATTTTATAAATCTGAAAATAATGGCCTTGTCATTAACGCATTTTATGCTATTCAGTATCTTTATAAGAGAGCTTATGGCAACTGGTTAGGGATTATTAATTTAGGAAAGTTTGTAGCCGAACAATCCGGACTTAATTTAGAGCGTTTAAATTGTTTTATAGGGGTTGAGCAATTAGATCATCTTAAAAAAACTGAGGCCAGAAATTTACTTGCAAAAATAAGTTTCAACAATGAGTATTAATATATATAGAAAATTAAGCCCTGCAAAAACTACTGAAGTCTTCGACAGTTATTGGATTTTTGCTGCTAAGAGACAAGATGTTTTTTTTGAAAGAATTAAGCAACAGTCAGCAATTAGGTCATCTGATCCAATATTACAACGTTTTCGATTTACGAATACATATCGCGCTTCCGATAGGGTAAGTCAATATTTAATAAAAAATGTAATATATAATAATAAATTTTCTACAGATCCCACTGAAACATTATTTAGAATTTTACTTTTCAAATTGTTCAATAAAATAGAAACATGGGAATTATTATCTTCATATTTAGGAGATATAAGTTATAAAGATTACGACTTTAAAGCCTATGATTTAATTTTAAATACAGCTATGGAGGAAAGGCAGGCTATTTATTCCGCTGCCTATATAATGCCACCAGTGTATAAATTCGGGCTTAAGAGAAAGCATTCAAATCATTTAAAACTGATTGAATACATGTTTGAAAACCATATTACTGAGCGCCTGCAAGAAACCAAAAAAATGCAAGATGCTTTCAATGTAATTAAAAGCTTTCCGGGTTTAGGAGATTTTCTTGCATACCAATTTTTAATTGATATTAACTATTCGAAAATTATTAATTTTTCAGAATCTGAATTTGTTGTTGCTGGACCGGGAGCAAAAGGTGGAATTAGCAAATGTTTTAGCGATACCGGAGGTCTTAATGAAGTAGATATTATTAAATTAATGACAGACAGACAGCGTACGGAATTTGAGAGATTAGGGTTAGATTTTAAAAACTTGTGGGGGCGTGATTTACAACTGATTGACTGTCAAAATATTTTTTGTGAAGTTGATAAGTATGCTAGAGTTAAACATCCTAATATAAAAGGAAACAGTGAAAGAACACGAATCAAGCAAATTTATAAATCAAATCCAAATCAAATTGATTATTGGTTTCCACCAAAATGGAATATTAACGAAAATATAAAATAACTTTATGGCTTTTTTAGGGGTTAAAGAATTTAAAGAAATTCAGGAGAAATACAGTGTAATTGACAATTTTAATGTAGACAGGTTAAAAAATGGCGCTTATGAGCTGTCGCTTGGAAAAGAAGTTTATTTAACAGACAACAAAGATAAAAAGGTAAGTGTTCTTAATGCGGATAATCGTGGTATCGATATTAACCCGGGTCAGTTTGCATTGCTGTTAACTAAGGAGAAAGTTTCGGTTCCGAAACACCTTATTGGCTTCATTTCTATAAAAGCAGGAGAAAAGCTCAAGGGGTTGATAAATGTGTCCGGTTTTCATGTTGATCCAGGATTTAATGATCATTTGCTCTTTTCGGTTTATAATGCAGGTCCTTCTACAATAGTATTAAATTTTGAAGATCCATATTTTCCAATTTGGTTTGCAGAATTAAAAAATTCATTGTCTGAAGAGGAAGCATATAACGACAATAATGAACATTATAAAAGATTAGATCACATCCCATCAAAATATATAGAATTTTTAAAAAGAGGGGAGCTAACTTCTCCCAGAGCCTTATCAGATAAAATAAATGAAGTGGAAACAAATCTAAAATCTAAAAAAGAAAATAACGAATGGCTTTTCAAAATACTAATAGGATTAGGCGCAGCAATTCTAATGAAGCTAGGTTGGGATTGGAAAGCTTACGAACGAGGTTATGATGACGGAGAAAATGCAAAAATAATTCAGAGAAAAATTGATGAAAGTATAGAGAACAAAAATATTGACAGTATTATTTCCTCTAGAATTGATAATTTAAATAGAAGTAAAAATGACACAAATAATAAAAAATAACTTGTATGATTCAGATTTTCCAATAACTGAACAATTACCTAAGGTTTTTGAAATTTCCTTTTCTGAGGAGAATAAAAATGATGGTTCAGCAAGAGTTACTTGGAAATCAAAGAAACAATTGGGCGACGTGATAGACGACAATTCTTATGAAAGTGATCACTATCGTTTTCACGATATTTTTCATTATACATTTGCAACGCTATTAGGTTGGTCTCCATGTGCAAGAGCAATGATGAAAAGGAAACGAAAAAGCAATCCTCTGATAGATAGAGTAGAGGATGGAGCAAGGGCTATTATCATTGAAGAGGCAATATCTATGGTGATCTTCAGAGAGGCAAAAAAGAATAATTTTTTTCGAAAATCTAAAAGAGTTTCAAAAAATACTTTAAATATCATAAAAGATATGGCATCTGGGCTTGAGGTTAAAACTAAAACGTTTGCGGAATGGAATTATGCAATTTTAAAGGCTTATGAAATCTTTCGTCTTTTAGTAGAGAACAGTGGAGGTTCAGTAAGATTCAATAGTTGGGAAAGAAGTGTAACTTTTCAAAAGCATATCGTATGATTTTAGGCATTGGATGTGATATCACTGAACATAATATTGCAAGAAAATTTAATTGGGATAAGGATACTGCGCTTCAACACTCGATATTTTCGGAATCTGAGCTTTCTCTATCGCACAACAATAGAATGATTGAATTTTTATGTGGCCGATTTGCGGCAAAAGAAGCGGTAGCCAAATGCCTTAAAACTGGTTTTTCGGATAGATGTTCTGCTCATGAAATTGAAATATTATCATCCGAATCTGGTGTTCCGTTTATCAAACTATCAGGAAATGCTAAAAAATTTGCTGACGAAATAGGCGTTGGAGAGTGGCAGGTAAGCATCAGCCATTCACGGGATTATTCAATATCTTTTGTTATTGCACTCAAAAAATAGTATTATGAGGAGAAGTAAAGTAAAAAACATTTTCATAAGCCATTATCATAAAGACGATGCGAATGTTCAGCAACTCAAAAAAAGGTTGAGAAACATAGGATATGATGTGAGAAATTCCTCTGTTGATAGCACAAAATATCAAAATATTAAGCCAAGTACAAAATTTATACAACGTCATTTATCTCGTTGTGTAAGATGGTCTGGAACTTTTATTTGCCTTATTGGAGAAAAAACGCATTCGCGCCCATGGGTAAATTATGAAATCAATCAAGCTCATAAATTCGGAAAGAAAATAGTAGGAATATATAAACATGGCTGCAGTGACAATGTTGAATTGCCTAAAGCATTAAAAAAATATAGCAATTCTATTATTGGTTGGAATTCCCTTGATAAATTAGGAAATGTTTTAGATGGTAAACCAATATATGAATCACCATCCTCCACCCCTGAATCTCCTATATATTCAATTACACGAGTACACTGCTAAAATGAATTTTTCATATAAAATTGAACACGATTTTGGACTAGCGCCAAATCCTTTTTGGGGATATTGCACTCTTGCTGTTTGTAAATCTCAAATAAGAAAGAATAAAAAATTAACAATAGGAAGTTGGATTTTTGGACTAGGATCCAGAAAACTTAATAATGAAAACCATTTAATATATGCAATGGAGGTTCAAGAAAAATTGACTTTTGAAGAATATTGGAGTGATCCAAGATTTAAATTGAAAAGGCCTGTAATTAATGGATCTCTTAAAATGATGTATGGTGATAATTTTTATTACCAAGAAAATGGGGTATGGATGCAAGAAGATTCAGCACATTCATTGAGTAACGGAATAAATGAAAATCATATGAAAAGAGACCTTAGTGGGGAGTTCGTATTGATTTCCCAGAATTTTTTTTACTTTGGAGAAAATGCAATCAGAATTCCAGAAGTGTTTCATTCAGGAGTTGTTTGTCCTGCGAGAAATTATTGTTCCGTAAAACTTAACGATAACGAAGCGCAAAATTTTGTTCTTTGGTTACAGAAAAATTATACTGCAGGAATAATATATGGAGACCCAATTAATTGGAAGAATCATTAAAAATCTTATTTAACAAAGGATTAATAAATTTTGTACTTCTGTTTGTTTTTTTATGATAGAAAACTGACGCCCAATCATTAAAGAAATCATCACCAAAATTTGGTATTATGCCGTACTGATCATTTCTCAAACTATTCTCATACTCAATTAATTCACCAATTTTTTTATCAAATTCTTTAAGAGAGTTAAAGTTCTTTTTATATTTAAATCCGATATCATCAGGACTTTTCATACTTAAATTTTCAACCATTTCTTGATGTCGGTTTTTGTAATAATGTAAATTATTTACAATGTGATAATACGATCCAACATCTAAACCCAACATTCGAGCAAAATATTCTTGCATAAAAGTAAAATTAAAAATATTCACACCACTTAGTCCCCATATCACATCGTTTGAACGCATGAAGACAGACATGTTTAATTTATTATCAGGGGTACACATAAATTGAATTAGTCGAGTACAGGGAATGTCCTTTGTGATTTTTAAAACACCTTCTTTACTAAAACAGTCTTTTGCGGGATCTCCAATCGTTATTACGGCTTGACGAGTGTAACGATCTTTTTCAAAACATTTAAGTACATAAAAGAATTGATCAGTGTTAACATTACAAGAAGAAGGAGCTTCTAGAAGGCTGTTATTTCCAATTTTATAATCAACATTATTTCCGGAAAAATTTCTAAAACGCGGACCATAACCACCACGCATGAAAACACCATCATCTGAAAAATCTAATAAACTTGGAAGAAAATATTGAATGAAATCCATGTCGTTTCTTCCAGAAGCCAACCAAAGTGACTCTGCATAAGGTAAAATAGGATTCCATTTTCGCTCTGGAATGATAATCCATCTTGCAGTAGGATCTTTAATTTTTAAAATCACTGGCTCAGGAAATTCAACACATTCAAAGCCTCTTACATTTCTTGTTCTTCCTTCACTTATTAATTTCTTACATACATCTACCAATAGTGAATTGATTCCATAATATTCTCCAACAAACATTTCAAATTGAATTTTTATTTTAATTTATTGATAATTTTTTCTTGGAACAAGGACATATATGCGAAATTTGAAACTAGATCCATATCTTTTGATTCTATTTTTTCAAATATTATCTTTGCTGCTGCTCCTGTACTTGCTATTGGTAAAGTGATAGCTGTAGGGTGTAACTTTGTAAACATTTCATATTCTATTTCAACACCTTCCATCCCACCAATAAAAATTCCCGCAACAAAATTATTTGATAGCATCTCCTTTCTCATTAATTCCAGACTCTTTTCCTTGTCCGCTAATCTTTCTGTTGTAATAATATTATCAAATTGATTATTGTCTTCGGGGAAATAGTCAGAAAAAAAATCTGATTGATATAATATAAAATGATCTTGAATTTTTTTTTCAATCTTTTGCATGACATAATTGATTAGCGGAGTAATAGAAGGGTGTCCTCCCCAAATAATTCTGTAATGTGGTACTAAAGCGGTTGTAAGAGCAATAACTGCATCTCTTATTGAAATGACATCTGCACTACCAAAATATTTTGCATCTCTATTGTTCAATGGAATACTTGCGGACAGAAAAATATTTTCTAATTCATTTGAAACCATTCTTCAAAGTCTTGTTTTTTTAATGTTTTTACTTTAAGAAATCTATTTAGCCAATCTAAATGTTTAATCCATTTTTTCCTAATTCTAATGTCGTCATAAATTAGAAAAATTTCATCAACATTAAATTCTTTTATTTCCTCACGTAGTTCGTCTGATTGATTGCAGTTTATGGATGTGGGAACACCAATCGTTGGTATAAAAATTCTTCTTTTTTTATCTGCAATGCTTCCAACTTCCTCGGTTAAGAATCTTTCTGGTTGGACACTAATCTCTTTGCCATATTTACTTCCCACCTTAATAAATTCTGTTATCAAATTATCTTGGCGAGCTGCTAAATTTCTTGCCCTCACAGACTCTACCAAAGATACAATGCTATTAACTTTTTCCTCCGTTAACTTTGCCGAATCCTTACTTTCAAATTTTGAATCTACAAAATCCTGCTCGAATAAATTAACTGGATATGAAATTTCTGCTGTGCCTTCCAACGAGTGTTTTGGCCATATTAAGTTCACAATACCTATCTGATTTGCACTTGCTTCAGCCAGTTCTTCTTTGCACCATCTACTTGTTAGAAACCCTGGAGTATCTAATAAAACAATGACGTCGCTATCTGACATTCTATGCCATAGTTCATCCTGAAAAGGTTCTCCCTGTTTTATCGAATGCGTATCTAAAAAGACATCAAAATTATTTTTCTCTAAAGCTTCATAAAGTTGGATTGCAACTGAGCTAGATTCATCTCTTTTATAGCTAATAAAAACCCTTCTGCTTTCCCGAAGTTTCCCGAAAGCTTCTAAAGCTAAATCCACAATCTTATCATGCATAGTTGACGAATATTTTATGCCATTTTGATTTGAGAGCTCTTCCGGAATTTCTGCAGAAAAATTATCAAAGTATATTGGTAAGATCATATTTCCCTCCTGAAGCATTTTTTTTGCAGTTTCTACGTCCTCAAAATGACCTTTTGCGTTTCCAAAATAAAAAACAAAAGCCGGTTTTTTTCCAGAATATATATGTAGGTTATTTTTTCCAATTATTTCAAAAACATCTTTATTTAAATGTAGTTCTTCAACCTTTTTATAAAATAAATCTATTAAAATGTTAGAAGAATGGCATTCGGTTCCCAAAACAACGAGCTGATATTTATATTTCATAATGGTGTTACAAATTTGCATTAAAAAAAAATAACCTTCTTATGGGATAATAAACATAATGATTATGTTGATTGCAAGCAAGAAAGGGTAAAAATAGACGTACGTTTCTGAGAAAAGAGTCTTGCTAAATTTAATTTCTTTTTCAAATTCGCTTACATTCATATTAAAATCTATTTGTCCATTTTCTTTTTTTCTAACATCTTCATATAGACATCTGAACGCTATTTCTTTATGCAAAAAATATGCGTCAAGAATCCAAAAAGCTAGTATTGGAATAAAAGCAATAAGCACATATACTTTACTTGAATCCTTTTCAGCCAAAGCAAATAAACCGGCAATTAATGTAATACACCAACCTTTTATAATAAAGGAGTTGTTTGCCATTCTAAGGATGATATTTTGAATGAATTCTAAATGTTTTAATTTTTCTTCCATTTTATAAACCAATAATTTTGAATTTTTTAAGCTCGCTCTTTTTGTATAATTTGTTTAGAGCATCCTCTGAGGATAAATATTTATCCGAAACCCAATTAATAAATTCTCGTTCTGATAAGGTGGTTAAATGTCCTAGTTCTGCTTCATATGAAATTCTCATCGCATTTGTGGATTCATTCAGTGGAACATATTCATCTTTAGTTGTGCTAAAAAGTCTGGTTTCCCGTTCTATCCGTGGCGGTGTTTTTTTCTTAATTAATTTAGTCGTTTCAATTTCTGAGAAAATCCATGGTGAAAATGTTCTCTGCTGAATTGTATCAGAAGCGGAAATGGAATTAGGTGTATTCAGAAAAAATATTGCCTCGCTATTATCTATTATTTTATTTAATGAATTAATTAGCATCAGATTCACATGTGCTGTGCTGTGATTCCGTGACTTATAATTATAAAATTTATTGTCTGAAGATCTGCAATACTTATTATCGATAATTTTTAGCAAATCTTCTAAATTAAGCCAAATAGCAGAATCAACAAAAACTTTTAATCCGTGATCTTGCCATAATTTTCCGGCTATAGACAATGCTAATTTTCGATCCTTGTGGGAGTGTGATAAAAATATATCATATGCTTCAACTGGGAACCAGGTATCCATTATGAGAGATGCTTCAAGACTATTATCCTCTTTGATGATTTGCCTTACAAACGATTCTTTCAACTTCTTTTTTATTGGCTCTTGAACTTGGAGACCTCTCGTTTCATATCCAATTCCAAAACTTTCTCTTAGATAATTAATATTGAATCCTCTGTACATCTTTTATTTATAATTTTAATATGAATTTTGCCTTATAATTTGATTTTTCTAAAATTTCAAAACCGCTTCATCAGACTCCTTAAAAGCATTCGTCTTCTCAAGTTGTGTTTCTAAATTCAAAATATCGGAAGCATCCAATTGACTTGAAAATTTCTGGGCTCTTTGAAGCATTTTGATATAAACAGATGGATCGCTGCTTCTTGTAAGTTTTCGTAAAG
>MKVE01000010.1:0-3906 GCA_001898785.1 Chryseobacterium sp. 36-9
AAAAACAGGTCCTTTGGGTAGATGACGGAATTGTTGGTGATGATACAGATGGTCACGTGGATGACACAATTCGTTTCGTCAATGAAAATACGGTTCTGACTGTCATTGAAGATAATCCAGAAGATGACAATTATGAGATTCTCCAAACCAATCTTCGTCAGCTTCAGGAAATGACCTTGCTAAATGGTGAAAAACTGAACATCATCCAATTGCCAATGCCAGACCCGGTTTATTGCGACGGACAACGTTTGCCAGCTTCTTATGCTAATTTTTACATCGCCAATAAGTCAGTAATCGTTCCGACTTATAGATGTGATAAGGACGCAATAGCTTTGGAAATCATTCAGAAATGTTTTCCTGACAGGAAAGTTGTGGGAATAGATTCAACTGACATTATTTGGGGATTGGGAAGTTTCCATTGTTTGAGCCAGCAAGAACCTTTGGTATAAATTTAGGTCCGCTAAAAGCGGATTTTTTATTTGAAATTATGAGCCAGATCAATACTACGGATTCAGTCAAAAAGATATTGCCATTTATCTTGGCAACTGCTATTTTTATGCAGATGCTGGATTCTACAATTCTCAATACATCTTTACCTTCAATTGCGCGGGATTTGCAGGAATCGCCACTCAATATGCAGAATGCAATTGTGAGTTATGTGTTGACTTTGGCTTTGTTTATGCCGGTAAGCGGTTTTTTGGCAGATAAATTTGGTACCAAGAAAGTTTTCATTTTGTCTTTGGTATTATTTTCTCTTGGCTCATTATTTTGTTCGTTGTCCCAAAACCTCACACAATTAGTTATTTCCAGGGTCATTCAAGGTGTTGGTGGTAGTCTGATGACGCCTGTGGGAAAACTGGCATTGATTAAAACTTTTGATAAAAGCGAATTGCTGAAAGCGATGAATTATGCTATTGTTCCTGCATTGATAGGACCTATTCTCGGACCTGTCATTGGTGGTTACATTGTGGATTATCTTTCTTGGCATTGGATTTTTCTAATCAACATCCCCATCGGGATTTTAGGAATCTTGTTGAGTATCAAATGTATGCCCAATTACAAATCTCCAGTTATCGATTTTGATCTGAAAGGCTTCCTGATTTTTGCAGCAGCTTCTCTTTTGCTTTCCATTTCTTTGGAATTGCTGGGGAATACTAAAAATATTACCCCGATTTTATTGATTTTGATGTTGGGTTTTCTAATGCTGTTCTATTATTACAAACACGCTAAAACTGATAATAATCCCATTTTTCCGCTTAATCTTTTCCAGGTTCGCACATTTCGGGTTGGGATTTTAGGCAATCTGGCAACAAGGTTGGGAATCAGCTCTGTTCCGCTTTTGGTTCCGCTAATGATACAGATTTCCTACGGCCAATCGGCACTAACATCGGGTTGGATTGTAGCACCAATGGCTCTCACGGCAATGTTTGGAAAATCTTTTGTCATTGGGATATTAGATAGATTCGGTTATCGTAAAACGTTGATGACCAACACATTTATCATCGGGCTTTTGATTTGTTGTCTGGCGATTCCGGATGTCAATAGTTCGATTTATTGGTTTGTACCTATTCTTTTGATAATGGGATTTTTCAACTCAATTCAGTTTACATCTATGAACACCATTTCCATTGCTGACCTCAGAACCTATCATACCAGTAGCGGAAATTCTTTGGTTTCTGTTAATCAGCAGTTTGCGGTTGGATTTGGAATCTCTTTCGGATTGATTGTCCTGAAGCTTTTCGAGGGTGATACTTCCTTCATCCACAACGAAACACACAATGCATTCCGATACACGTTTCTGATTGTAGGTTTTCTTACCATACTTTCAGGATTTGTTTTTAGAAGATTGCATTCCAAAGATGGAGAAAATATGAAATCAGCTTAATAATATTTAATGGATTTTTCAAAACTAATTAATTCTGATATTCAAAACTATATCAATCAAAATCTTAATTCAGATTTAACTAAATTATTGCTGAAAAAATCGCCGTTTCCAGATATTTCGATACAGCAAATTGTACAACAAATCAAAGGCAGAAAAATAGCAGAAAAGAAATTTCCATTCCTTGCAAAAGAAGGAATCATCTTCCCTCCAAATCTCAATCTTGAGCAAGCTTCATCTCAATCAACCGCAGAATACAAAGCTCAAAATCTTAAAGGAAAATCTTTTCTTGATTTAACTTGCGGATTGGGGATTGATGCTTATTTTTTATCGAAGAATTTTGATGAAGTTACCTTAATAGAGCAAAATCCGGAATTGATTTCCATAGTTGAGCATAACTGGAAAATATTACACAGAAAAGCAAATTTTATCAATGAAAATCTGGAAACATTCTTAGAAAGTCTTCCAGAACCTCAGACTGACAATTTTACTAATTTTGATTTGGTTTATCTCGATCCGGCAAGAAGAGATCAGCAAAACAAAAAGAAATTCCTGCTTGAAGATTTATCCCCGAATCTCTTGAAAATTGAAGAAAAATTAAAATTAATTTCAGATAAAACTATTGTCAAACTATCGCCATTAATTGATATTTCTTATCTCATTTCGGAATTAAAAAATATTACTGAAATTCAAATTATTGCGGTTAAGAATGAAGTGAAAGAACTTTTGTTAATTATTGACAAGCAAGATGCAAGTTGTGAGTTGCAAGATGTTTCAATTCGGTGTGTTAATTTGGAATCTAATGAAGAAGAATTTTGCTTTAATTTCAATGACGAAAGATCAGCAAAGTCAGAATTTTCAGAAAGCTTGAATTTCCTTTACATTCCAAACAATTCAATTCTGAAAGCTGGAGCCTTTAATATGATTTCAGAAAAATTTGGGTTGAAGAAACTGCATCCGAATACGCATTTTTACACTTCAAAACACAAAATCGAAAAATTTCCGGGGCGTATTTTACAAATAGAAAAAATAGATGCTAAAGATTTAAAAAAAGGAGAGAAGTATAATATTGTTTCCAAAAATTATCCTTTGAAACCTGAAGAAATCAAGAAAAAATATAAACTGAATGACGGTGGAAATCACTACCTGATTTTCACACAATCAGTTAAAGGCAAAGAAATTCTGAAGAGCCTTTAAATTAATCTGCTGATTAACAAAGCTTTAATTAGATGTTAATTATTTAGCCTTATTTTTAAAAATAATTGAATCTAAGTTCATCTTCCCATAAAATTTCACTACATTTGCACGCGTAAAAAATGGATATGCAAAACATTAGAAATATAGCGATTATCGCACACGTTGACCACGGAAAGACAACTTTGGTCGACAAGATTATTCACGCAACAAACATCTTCAGAGAGAATCAGGAGAGCGGTGAGTTGATTATGGATAACAATGATCTGGAGAGAGAAAGAGGAATTACGATTCTTTCAAAAAACATCTCTGTTAATTACAAAGACGTTAAAATTAACGTTATCGACACACCTGGTCACGCCGATTTTGGTGGTGAGGTAGAAAGAGTTCTTAAAATGGCTGACGGTGTAATTTTGTTGGTTGATGCGTTCGAAGGACCAATGCCACAAACAAGATTCGTACTTCAAAAAGCTTTGGAACTTGGTTTAAGACCTTTGGTTGTTATCAACAAAGTGGATAAGCCAAACTGTCGTCCAGACGAGGTTCACGATCAGGTTTTTGACTTGTTCTTCAACCTGGATGCAACCGAAGAACAGTTGGATTTCCCAACGTTTTATGGTTCTTCTAAACAAGGTTGGTTCAACACTTCATTAGAGCAAACAGATAATATTTTCCCTTTATTAGACGGGATTTTACAATACGTTCCGGAACCGAAAGTAACTGAAGGAAGTCTTCAGATGCAAATCACATCATTAGATTTTTCTTCTTTCTTGGGGAGAATTGCCATCGGCAAAGTAACAAGAGGCGAAATCAAAGAATCGCAATGGATC
>MKVE01000010.1:3921-14786 GCA_001898785.1 Chryseobacterium sp. 36-9
ATGTTTTCGAAGGCCTTGGAAAGAAGAAAGTAACCGAAGTTGGCGCAGGCGATATCTGTGCTGTGGTAGGTTTTGACGCATTCCAGATTGGTGATTCCTTTGTTGACCTGGAAAATCCTGAGCCATTGGAAAGAACAGCGATTGATGAGCCGACGTTGAATATGACGTTTTCTATCAACAATTCGCCTTTCTTCGGTAAAGATGGTAAGTATGTAACTTCTAACCACTTAAAAGAAAGATTAACTAAAGAATTAGAGAAAAACTTGGCATTGAGAGTTCAACAAACTGATGATGCTAACACTTTCTTAGTTTTTGGTAGAGGTATTCTTCACTTATCGGTTTTAATTGAAACAATGAGAAGAGAAGGTTATGAAATGACAATTGGTCAGCCTCAGGTTATCTTGAAAGAAGATGAAAATGGTCAGAAATTAGAACCATACGAATCTTTGGTAGTTGACGTTCCGGAAGAATTTGCTTCCAGAGTTATCGACTTGGCAACTCAGAGAAAAGGTGACCTTCACATTATGGAAACTAAAGGTGAAATGCAACATATGGAATTTGAAATTCCTTCCAGAGGTCTAATCGGATTACGTTCTCAAATGTTGACAGCTACTGCCGGTGAAGCGATTATGGCACACCGTTTCACAGAATACAAGCCTTTCAAAGGTGCTATCCCTGGAAGAAATAATGGTGTATTAGTAAGTAAGGGAACTGGTCCAGCTACAGAATATTCTATCAACAAACTACAGGATAGAGGTAAGTTCTTTGTGGATCCGGGTGAAGAGATCTACACAGGTATGATTGTAGGTGAACAAAATAAACCGGGAGATTTGGTTGTAAATATTGTAGAAGCTAAACAGCTGAACAATATGCGTGCGGCCGGAAAAGATAAAGATACTGGTGTTGCACCGAAAATCTTATTCTCTCTGGAAGAATGTATGGAATATATCCAGGCCGACGAAGCGATTGAAGTTACACCAAACTTCATCAGAATGAGGAAGAAAATCCTTTCTGAAGAAGAAAGAAAAAGATTGGAAAGACAAGCAAAAGCTTAATCTTATAAATTACCAAAGTCCTCAAATAGAGGACTTTTTTTTAGTTTAAATAAAACATTGATGAAACAATTCACCATAAAAATCACCTGTAAAGACGAAAAGGGATTGGTTTACAGAATCTCTGAAATTCTTTTGGAAAACGGACTCAATATTATCAAGAATGACGAATTCGTTGATAATGAAAAGTCCCAATTCTTTATGAGAACTGAAGTTGCCGGAATTGCCGAACCCGAAAAAGTTATTGAACAGCTCAAAAAACAATTAGATGATTGCTCAATCGAATTAAGCCAAAATCAATCTAAAAATGTAGTAGTTTTGGTGACAAAAGAACATCATTGTTTAGGTGACTTATTGATAAGAAATCAATTCAAAGACCTTAATTTCAATATTCTGGCGGTTATTGGAAATTATGAAAACCTGAGAGAATTGACGGAGAAATTCAATATTCCTTTTACTTATATTCCGGCAGAAAATATCACGAGAGAAGAGCACGAAGAAAAAATCAAAACAGTTCTTCAAAATTACAACTACGATTATCTTGTTCTGGCGAAGTTTATGAGAATCCTTTCTCCAGATTTTGTAAAAAATTTCGAAGGAAAAATTATTAATATTCACCATTCGTTTTTACCGGCTTTCATTGGCGCAAACCCTTATAAACAGGCATTTGAAAGAGGCGTTAAAATCATCGGAGCAACAGCACATTTTGTAACGAATGATTTGGATGAAGGACCTATTATCTATCAGGATATTATCAAAGTCAGTCATTCCAAAACTGCTAAAGATCTGGCTAAAATGGGAAAAGATGTTGAAAGAATTGTTCTGGCAAATGCACTAAAATTGGTTTTCGAGGACAAGGTTTTCATTGACGGTAACAAAACCATTATTTTCGAATAAAAAAGTTAACAAATTATAAAAGCATACAATTATTCAGATGCTTTTTTGTATTTCTGATATTATCGTTTAGTTTTGCAAACTATGCGTTTCAAACTATCATTTTTCCAAATATTATTACTGGCGGTTTTTGTAGTTTCTTGTGCTACAAAAACTAAAAAATCAACTCCAAAATTAGGAGTTAAGAAGCCTGTTGTAAAGACAGAAATTAAAACTCCAACTCCAAAACCTTTTACTCAACCCACAACAATTGCCTTACCCGAGGTTAAAAGAGAATTCAGAGGTGCGTGGATTGCATCGGTTGCTAACATCAACTGGCCTTCGAAGAATAATTTGTCTGTTGAACAGCAAAAGCAGGAAGCTATTCAATTACTGAATCTTTTAGCAGATCTTAATTTCAATGCTGTGATATTGCAAATCCGTCCATCGGCAGATGCTTTGTATAAAAGCCCACACGAACCCTGGTCTTATTTTTTGACAGGACAAATTGGTACAGCGCCTTATCCTGAATATGATCCTTTGGAATTTTGGATTGAAGAATCTCACAAACGTGGTCTGGAATTTCACGCCTGGCTCAATCCGTTTCGTGCACATCATTCCAATGGTGGTGCAATCACATCAGAATCCATGGTGAAAAAATCGCCTGACAATATCGTAAAGCTGAAAAACGGAATGTATTGGTTTGATCCTGCTGATGACAGAACACAGGAACAAGCTTCAAAAGTAGTGAAAGATATTGTTTCCAGATATAATGTGGACGGGATTCACTTTGATGATTATTTTTATCCCTATGCCGAATATAACGGTGGAAAAGACTTTCCGGATTACAAATCCTGGTCGGTTTACCAGCAATCTGGCGGAACATTGTCCAGAGCGGATTGGAGACGAGCAAATGTGAACAAATTTGTGAAGCGGATCTATGACGAAATCAAAGCTCAGAAAAATGATGTAAAATTCGGAATCAGCCCTTTTGGGATTTGGAAGCCTGGTTTTCCTGCAGGTATCAAAGGATCTTCTCAATATGATGAATTATATGCTGATGCAAAACTTTGGCTTAATCAGGGTTGGATTGACTATTTCACGCCTCAATTATATTGGCCGATTGAATCTTCAGGACAGAGTTTTCCACTTCTTTTGCAATGGTGGAGTGAAGAGAATATAAAAGATCGTCATCTTTGGCCTGGTCTTAATACTGTTGCTATAAAATCACCAAATCCCGTTGCTGAAATTGCCGGACAAATAGATGTATCCCGTCAAATTCTGAAGAAAGATGCAGGAGTAGTACATTGGAGTATTGCCGGAATCAGCAAAAATTATTCTATGCAGCAAGAGTTGAAAGCCAATTCTTATAAAGAAAAAGCTTTGTTTCCTGAAACAGCCTGGCTTACTTCTAAAGAACTACCGGAATTAGATGTAACCTGGAAAAAACAGTCCAATAATATCACAGTGACCTGGAACAAAGAATCTGAAGCATTGTCTTATGTTATTTATCAAAAATACGGTAATAATTGGCAAACGGAAATTCTCTCACCGGAAATCATCAGTAAAAATATAGCCTCAGAATCTAACGGAAAGAAACTGTCAACAATTGTTGTAAGGTCTGTGAATAAGCTTGGGAAGTTGAGTAATTATAAAGTTGTTTTGATTAATTAGGAATTAATAACTATTTAAAGTCGTATTTGGTTAACGATAAAATGGTTAAATTCGGGGAAATAATTTCCGATATGACAACCAATAGAAGAGACTGGCTGAAAACTGCAATTCTTGGCGGAACAGCTTTGGTATTTTCACCTTTAGAAATTCTGGCTAAAGAAATTCCAAATTATAAAGAAATCAGCCAAAATGCTGATGTCATAAGGCTTTGCTTTAATGAAAATCCATTCGGAACTTCGCCAAAAGCTTTGGAAGCGATGCAGAAAAGCCTTGGTTTTTCGTCGATGTATGATTTCCGTTTTGCAGATATTTTATGTGAAAAATTAGCGGAGAAAAATGGGCTTAAGCAAGAGAATATCCTGGTTTCGGCAGGATCGTCTTTTCTGTTGGAATTAATTACAAAATATGTTTCCTTAGACAAAGGCCATTTCATTATTCCCAATCCTTCGTTTACGATTTTTGAACCGATTGCCGGGTTTTTGGGAATGTCAAAATCGGTTATTCCGTTGACCGGGCAAAAGAAAATCGATTTGGAAGCAATGAGAAAATCGATCCGGAAAGATACGAAGCTCATCTATATCTGCAATCCGAATAATCCAACGGGAGATTTACTTTCAAGACAGGAAATTGAAAGTTTCATCCAATCAATTCCTGATAGCATTACGATTTTAATAGATGAAGCTTACATCGAATTTACGAATCAAAAATCCTTGGGCGATCTGGTGAATCAATATAATAATCTGGTTGTGACGAGAACATTTTCCAAACTTTATGGTTTTGCCGGTGCAAGGTTAGGTTATGCAATTGGTCATACAAAAATGATTGAAAACCTGAAAAAACTACAAAGCTGGAGTGGCGCAGAAATCAGTGTTGTAACAATGGCGGGCGCAATTGCAGCAATGGAGGACGAGATCTTTATTTCCAAAGTTTTGGATAACAATCAGAAATCTAAAGATTTTACAATTTCAGAATTTAGAAAAAGGGGAATTAAAACCATTCCGTCTTCTGCTAATTTTGTTTATTTTTCGTTGGATAATTACAAAGGTGATTATTTCAAAAAACTGAAAGATGCAAAGATCCTTGGCGGCAAAACTTATGAAGAAAAAGGGAAGTGGACAAGGATTAGTTTGGGAACAATGGAGGAGATGAGAAACTATTTTGAGGTAATTTCTTAATCCTAAGCCAAAATATTACTAAACTCTTTCCGATACTGTGACGGGCTTTTCTGTGTATGCTCTTTAAAAGTTTTATTAAAGTAACTGAAATTATTAAATCCACTATCAAAACAAACTTCTGTGATACTCATCGGTTGTTCTGCCAAGAGTTTCAGAGAATGTGTGATTCTGTATTCATTCACAAACTGAGTGAAGGTTTTGTTCGTTATTTTCTTGAAATAGCGGCAAAAAGAAGGCACCGTCATGTTGGATAATTCAGCGACAATTTCCAGCGGAATCTGTTCCTTAAAATGATCTTTCACATAATTGAAAATCACACTGATCCGGTCATTATCTTCTTTCTGAGTCTGGAGGTAATATTTGGATGCATTCAGGATTTTATAATCCTGGGTTTGGGATAATTCGTCAAGAATCTCAATCAAAAAAAGAAGCTTGGTCAGAGAGTGTGATTCAGTAAGAGCATCAATTTTGGACTTAAGAGCTTTTTTTGTTTTTTCGCCAAAAACAATTCCGCTTTTTGCTTTTTCCAATAAAGAAAGAATTCTGCTCATTTCCGTTGCTTTCCAAAATTCTACACCCAGAAAATCCTTAGAAAACTGTATCACCACTTCATACTCATTCTTGGTATTTTCATTCGTCATTCCACAATGCGGAAGATTGCTGCCAATTAGAATCAAATCACCATCTGTGAAGTACGAAATGTTACTTCCAATCTGTCTTTTACCCGAACCTTTGTACACATAGATCAGCTCAATCTCAGGATGAAAATGCCAGAAATTGGTCTTGATATTTTCATTTCTCAAATATCTGAGACAAGTAAAACTACTGCCTACATCAGGACTTACGGATTCTAAAACCGGATTATAATGTTTCATACAACAAAGTTAGGAAATTATATTACATGTTTTAAATTGTCATAATTTTATTGTTAACATTAATTTAATGTTAATATAGCACATATTTTTGAAAATTGAATTGTATCAGGTGAGATTTAACCATTATACATTTGTATTGTAAAACGATTAAAGAATATTATTATGAAAAGTCTATTAAAAATAAGTTTGATTGTTAGCGCAATGCTAATTTCAATGAGTGTTTCGGCAAAAGATAAATTCTTTTCAATTTCATTAACAGAAGCTAATTCTAAAACACTCCGTTTCGAGATCTTCAATGCTGAGAATGTTTCACTATATTTCTATAATGACAGAAAAGATGAAATCTATTCGGAAAATATCGGGAACAAAGAGAATGTTGAAAAAACTTATGACCTTTCAACACTTTCCGAAGGTGATTATTTTTTGGTAGCTGAATCGGATTTTAAAATTGAAAAATATAAAGTGACAATTGATAAAAACGGAAATGTTTCTGCCGCAAAAACACCTGTTCTCGCATTTAACAAGCCAGAATATACTGTTGAAAACAATATCGTGAAACTGCATATGAACAGTATTGAGAATGCTATCAATGTGACTGTCTCAGACCTTGCAAATAATGAGTATTACAATCAATCTGTTAAAGCTAACAATGGTGAGATCAATCTTAAATTCGATTTGAACGCTAATAACTCGCCTGCTTACATCATCAGCGTAGAAAAGAACGGTGATGTTTTTAACAGACTTATTACTTTGAAATAGTTTCTCTAAACTAAGGTTATATATATTATTTTCTTAAGCTTCATAAATTATTTATGAAGCTTTTTATTTTACTCCAAATTAATGAAAATGTTTAGGAAAAGCTTCTCTTGGTGATTGTTTCAAAATATTGAGGAGAAACCATGATTTTAAAAAACCATAACCGTAAGAAAACATTTGGATATAGGTAGAGATAATTGCCATTGATGCAATGCTGATATTTCTGGTCACAAACAAAGCATGGAAAAACACCAGAAAAGTATAAAGTCCGTATAAAGCGAGAATCAGCCCATTTCCCCAAACAAAATAATGAATGGCTCCAATCAAGTATCCCAATAGAAAAATAGTTGGAAACCAGAATGTCGGCTTTACATATTTTGGATGTCTTTGGTTGAGAATTGGTCTTGCACAACCGAATTGGTAAACCTGTTTGGAGAATTTCCCAAAATCTGTTCTGCGTTTGTGATAAACCCCAATATCATCATAAAATCTGGTTGTGTAACCATTTTCCCAAAGTGTCATAGACAGATCCGGGTCTTCACCGATCCGCATTTCTGAGAAACCGCCGACTTTCAAAAAAGCTTCTTTGTTAACACCCATATTGAAACTTCTGGGCTGGAATTTAGTCACTGCATTTTTATTTCCCCGGATTCCGCCTGTTGTAAAAACAGAAGTCATAGAGTAAGAGATTGCTTTTTGCATCAGGTTAAAACCTTTGTGCGCTTTGTCCGCACCTCCAAAAGCATCGCATGGATTTTTAATCAGATTTTTCTTGATGTTTTCAATATAATCCGTTTCTACAATCACATCAGAATCTACAAAAACCAGCCAATCATTCTTCGCTCGTTTTGCCCCATAATTCCGGCTCAATCCAGGACCTGAATTATCCTTTCGGAAAAACTGAATATCCAGCTGCTCTTCGAATAATTCCACAGTCGGGAGAAGCTTGATGATAGAACCATCATCCACAACAATGACTTCAAAATCTTTATCGGTCTGACGTGATAAAGAATTCAGAAGTTCGAATAATTCGTCTTTTCTGTTGAAGATGGCAATGATGATTGAGATTGTTGTCAAAGTAGTATTATTTTTCTAGTTTATGCACTTTCTTCGTTCCATCATACATCTCATACTGCAAAAATCTCGTTTCCAGTTTTCCATTGAATAGCTTAATTTTTCTTGAAGGTCTGAGTCCGATTTTTTTCGGTGCATCAAGGTCGGCAGAAATCAGCCAGGCCAATGTGTTTGGGTAGTGCTGTTTGAAAGTATCACCAATTTTTTTATAGAAATTATCATCGTTAATAGAAATTCTCTCGTCATAAGGCGGATTGAAAACTATCAATAATGGGAACATATCTTTCTCAGATTCGAAGAAATTTTGTTTTCTCACTTCGATCACATCTTCCATTTCTGCGGCTTCTATATTGGTTCTTGCTGCGTTCAAAGCCCTGGCGTCCATATCATAACCCACAATTTTCCCAGTGAATTCTTTCACCCTGTTGATCCGGAATTCTTTGATCTTTTGGAACAAATCTTCGTCATAATTTTTCCAGTTTTGAAAAGCAAACTCTTTTCTGAAAATCTGTGCCGGCAGATCCAGGGCAATCATTGCAGCTTCTATTAATAATGTTCCGGAACCACACATCGGATCCAGAAAATTACCTTTTCCGTCCCAACCTGCCAATTGTAACATTCCGCTGGCCAACACTTCGTTAATCGGCGCAACGGTCTGCTCTTTTCTGTAACCACGCTTGAAAAGGGGATCGCCTGAACTATCCAAGGAAATCGTTACCAATTCTCTATCGATATGAAGATGAAATTTGATATCAGGATTGTCTTTGTTAACGTTCGGCCTGATGTTATGTTTTTCCTGAAAATAATCGACAATTGCATCTTTCATTTTCAAAGTCATAAACTGAGAATGGCTGAATCTCTCCGAGTTTACAGTCGCATCAATCGCAAATGACTGATGTTTCTCCAGAAACTGATCCCATTCAAACTTGAATAATTTATCGTAATATTTAGATTCATTAAAAGCTTTGAATTCTAAAATCGGAATAATAATTTTAAGCGCAGTTCTGCAAGAATAATTGAGTTTGTAAAGAAAACCCAGGTCACCTTCGCAAGTTACCGCACGGTTTCTGGCTTCTACTTTTTTACCGCCTAGTTTTTTAACTTCTTCGGCCAAAACCTGTTCCAACCCGAAAAAAGTTTTGATCTGTATCTGCAGATTGTTTGTATCCATTCCGCAAAGATAATAGATATTTAGATGATAGATAATAGACTTTTGAACTTATAGAAAATCTCTTCCTTAATCTGCCGGTCTCACATCTATTTTCCTTATTTTTGCAAGATGCAATGGTTCGAAGAATGGTTTGATACACCATATTATCATATTTTATACAGCAATCGGGATTATCAGGAAGCCGAAAATTTTCTGAATCTGTTGACTGATTTTCTAAAACTCGAGAAAAATTCAAAAATTATTGATCTAGCTTGCGGAAAAGGCAGACATTCGGTGTATCTGAACAAGTTAGGTTACAATGTTCTGGGGCTGGATTTGTCCGAACAAAGTATCAGTTATGATAAGCAATTCGAAAATTACTCTTTGAAATTTCGGGTTCACGATATGAGAAATAGGATTGAGACCGAGCCTGTTGATGCGGTTTTTAACTTGTTCACAAGCTTTGGATATTTCGAAACGGAAGAAGAGGACAAAAATGTTTTCCATTCTGTTTCCGATGCTTTGAAGAATGAAGGTTATTTCGTTTTAGATTTTCTGAATTCTGATTATGTGAAAAATGTCATCGTTCCGAAAAGTTCTATCGAAAGAGAAAATATTACCTTTAATATTCAAAAACATATTGAGAATGATTTTATCATTAAAGAAATTAATTTTGAAGACCAAGGCAAAAAGTTTCATTTTTTCGAACGTGTCAAACTGACTTCTCCTGAAAAAATCCTGAAATTTGCTGATGAATTTGGTTTTGAATTAATCCAACGTTGGGGCGATTATCAGCTTAATGATTTTGAGAAAAAAAGTTCCCAAAGATGTATTAATTTGTTTAGAAAGATTAAATAGATTTAAGTTTTAAGATGATTATACTTCTATTGATATTAAGTGTTCTGATTGGAGTTTTTCTTGGAAAATATTTCGGAAGTAAGCAGCAATTTGCTAAAAATCTCTTGATTCTGAGTGCAGGTTTTCTGATAACGATCTGTCTGAATGAGGTTT
Source organism: Chryseobacterium sp. 36-9 (assembly GCA_001898785.1). GTDB lineage: Bacteria > Bacteroidota > Bacteroidia > Flavobacteriales > Weeksellaceae > Epilithonimonas > Epilithonimonas pallida. The sequence continues at coordinate 13,562 of MKVE01000010.1, forward strand.
TTCCGGAAGTTTATCATTCTGAAGACCATAATATCGGGATTTTTGTGATTCTTGGGGTTTTGATTCAGATGTTGCTTGAAAGTTTGACCAAAGGTTTTGAGCACGGGCATCTTCATCATCATTCGGATGAACATTCGATTATTCCTGTTGCGTTGATCATCGGACTGTTTGTTCACGCTTTTATAGAAGGAATTCCTTTATCTCATGAGAAAGAAACATTGTCACCATATCTTCTGGGAATTCTTTTTCATAATATCCCGATTTCCTTTGTTTTGGGAAGTTTCCTGGCGCACAGTAAAAATTTCTCAACCAAATTCTGGCTGATTGTTCTCGTTTTTGCTTTGGCTTCACCTTTGGGAATGCTTTTGGGGCAATACTTTGATGAAAATCTGAAAGTATATTTCTTAGCTGTAGTTGGCGGAATTTTCCTTCATATTTCGTCAGTTATAATTTTCGAAAGTAATAAGAATCACAAGATGGACTGGACAAAAATTATCCTCGTGATTTGCGGCATTGGACTGGCACTTGGAGGACATTTGTTCCATCATCATTAATTAAAAAATATTTTCTATTTCGACAGGAAAATCTTAATTTTACTCAAATCGATTTTATGGGATTTTTAGATCAAATATTTGGTAAAAAAGAGGAGCAGGATCAAAAAAAAAGCCTTTGGAAAAAACTGGAATCCAAAAAGGATTTAGATTCAGCAGTTGAGAGATCCAATCAGCAAAAAGTCTTGATTTTCAAACATTCTACACGTTGTTTTATCAGCAAAACAATGCTGAAATCTTTTGAAAGACAAATGGAAAATTCCGATAAAGATTATGTCTATTATTTCCTCGATTTGTTGGCTCATAGAAATATATCCAACGAGATTGAATCCCGTTTTGACGTTGTACATCAGAGTCCACAGCTAATCGTTCTGGAAAATGGAAAAGCAACGTACAACAGCTCTCATCAGAATATCAGTCTTGATAAAATTTAATCAAATTAAAACACAGTAACAAATGGAATATCAGAACTTCCGCAATCATCTCTCAAAAATATTAGGCGTTCCCATTGAAAGCTTAGAATTTTGCTCATCATATTATGAAATAAAACAAGCAAAGAAGAATGAAATCATTTTGCGGGAAGGAGAGATTTCTGATTGTACCTTTTTTGTAGAAAAAGGCTTGTTGAGAATGTATTCTATTGACAAAGCGGGTAAAGAACACAAGAACACGTG
>MKVE01000011.1:0-2457 GCA_001898785.1 Chryseobacterium sp. 36-9
ACATTTCAACAAAATCTTCCAACACCTACAACGGAAATATTAACAAAAAACTCTACTTTTGAGTGTTACTAACAAGGGGAAGATTACACTTTGATAGAAAATCTGATTTCTGTTACACAAAGCAAAAATTTGATTTTAAAGTTTTTAAAAATATCACCGTTTCAGTTTGGGCAATGGCAAAAAATGAGAAGATATGAATGCAAAGAATCTCTTATTTGGGTTTGCTATAAAAGAGAGAGCAGACAAATTAGTTGGACGGAAATTATTACAATGAAAAGATTACTTAAGGACAATAAGTTTCTTCATTGGAGCAGTGGTTCTGTTTGGGGAAAAGCCGTAAAAGATGGGAAAATATCTATGTCTATACAATCTTGGTATCATTACGCTAAACTTTTAGGATTAGGACAAAACAGAAAGAAATTTTATAAAAAGAGAAAAAGAATTTCTGTAAGAGCAGAAAAGCCGAATGAAATTTGGCATATGGATGTTACAAGATTTAAAACATCTGATGGAAACTGGGCTTACATTTATACTTTAATGGATAATTTTTCTCGCAGAATATTATCTTGGAATGTGAACCATACCTTATCTGGTAAAATAAGTTTAAAAAGTGCCATTGTAGAACAATTTGGAAATAAAAACATGGAAACGGATAACATAGATTTAATTGTAGATGGTGGAACTGAAAATAACAATATCAATATTCATGAGTTTATTAAAAATTGTAAAGTTGGGATTTATAAAAAAGTGGCTTTGAAAGATGTAAGTTTTTCTAACAGCATGATTGAAGGCAATAATAGGATATTGAAACAAACCTATCTTAAAGATAAAACATTGAATTTTGAAGAATTAGAAAATTATTTAGACCATGCAATTGATGAATATAACAATATAAAACCACATTACTTTCATAAAATATATACCCCAACTGAAATCTATAACCAACCCGAACTAAAAAACACCAAACTCTATTTTGAAAAATTAAACAAAGAAAGAATTGTCCATAACAAAAATTATTCTTGCGGGAAAGTATGCCCATAAAGTAGAATTGCCAAGAATTAAATAAAGTTTTAAGATATATTCTAAATAAAGTTTTATTAAAACATACAATTTTTATTCTTAAAAAACTAAATTTAAAAGAAATGCTACATTTGTAGTAAAAGAAAACGTGGTACGAAAATTCGTACCACTTATTTTAGAAATTATAATATTATACAACCCTTATTAATACTACATTTTATGAAATTTAGAAAACGTAGAGTGAAATTTTCAACTATTAGAAGGAGCCATGAAAAAACTGAAATAGAAGTCACCTGCTACAGGAACAAGAAAACCACCATCACAAAAACATACACCTCATCAACGAGCTCAAAAACGCCATAATGATGAGGTATAGAAATAAGTAAAAGTAAGCCTGGACTAATTAGTCTAGGCTTTTTAATTTAAATTGGATTGATAATTCGAAATAATGTATTTATATTTGAAAATCGCTACAAAATAGCGCAAATACAACCAAAAAGGTATAGATTGGCGCAACTTTATTGCGCATATAAACTAGTTATACACAAGCAAAACGAACACTTTTAGATTGTTCTTCGATAATTGAATAATGCGATATAATTAACAAGCATAACTAAAAGACCTAAACCTACAATAATTGCAGAGTGTATTAAATTAAGTTCTATAAACTTTTTATTTGCTCCTGATAAAATTGAATACCAAAGAATAGGGCAAAATACTCCAATCAATATAATATTACGTCCTGTTTTTATACCTAACTTGAATGACAGAATTCTGTCATTCAAGTTTTTATTGGTATGTGATCTAGTCTTTCCCTTAACTGCGTCAAAACATTTTCTTCCTATAAAAGAATAAGGACAAGCTTTGAAAAGGAAGTTAATAATATTTTTAAAAGATCTCATAAATTTCACTTTAAAAGAAAAAGTAAAAGATAAAACCTCCAACAATCGCCATTGTCATAACCGAAAGAATAAATGCCATTATTGCTTTTGGTTTTAACATTGAAGAGATGATTGCTATTTCAGGTAAGCTAGCACCTGTACCGCCAATTAATAAAGCCATTGCCGCGCCCATACTCATACCTTTCACAATAAGTGCTTTTAATATAGGAATAGCCATCTCAATTCGCAGATATAGAGGAACACCAATTCCTGCCGCAATAGGGATAGCAAGTGGACTATCATTTCCTAGATATTTTTGAATCCAAGTATCTGGCACAAATGCTACTAAAGCAGCACTTATAACCGCCCCAATTAAAACATATGGAAGTATACGTTTGAACAATGCCCAACCAAACGAAAATGCCTCATTCAATTTCGGATTAGATTCACCACATACGCTATTTGATGAAGTACCGCAACTTGCAACTTGTTGAGATGAATTATTATTTGATGAAGTACCGCAACTTGCAACTTGTTGAGATGAATTATTATTTGA
>MKVE01000011.1:2468-5309 GCA_001898785.1 Chryseobacterium sp. 36-9
AGTTCCACAACTTACAACCTGTTGAGATGAATCTTCAACATTAGTGTCTTTGGAATCTAGGTTGATTCTTTTAACTTCATTCTTAATCGATGTTTTTCCAAAAAGAGTTCCGAATAAAACCGAACCGATAAAAACAATGAGAAAGTAAACCAATGCAACTTTCCACCCAAAAACACCAAAAATAAAACCTACCACAACAAAATTTGCCAATGGCGCTGAAAGTAAAAAAGAAAAAACCATAGCAAATGGTGCTCCCATCTCTACCATCCCCATTGATACTGGAACCATAGAGGCACTACAAAATGGTGTGGGAAGACCTAGCAATGCCCCCATTAAGCCACCAAACTTACCTGTTTTTGATAATCTCTTCTGAAGTTTCTCTAGTGGAACAAAGGCTCTTATTAAACCAGTAACAACCGATACCAATGCAATAATAATTACTAAACCTACACCTACATGTAAAAACTCATCTAATGCTAAACTTAATTTTTCGTTCATGATATTTATTCTTAAATTTGTAAAAAAACTATTCCTATTTATTTTTTAATCAACTAATTCTATTTATAATTATCACGTCTATCTGATAATCATCTACTTATTCATTTACACTTTAAATCCTTCTTTCAAGTTTTTTTGAAAAAATTAATTTAATCCATTTTCTTATTTTTTTGTCATGATATTTATTTTAAATATTAGTAATACACATGCGCTTATCTACATATGTTGTGGTAAAAAAAAACCTTTTGCTTATTTTCCCATCCCTATAAAAATGATTAGTTCGTTCATTCTTGAATTCATATGCTTAGTTAGTAACAATTTAATTTTGGTTTTTTATGTGTTCTATCCTTATTACTCGTACAACCTCTTAAAACAATTACCAAAATCCATTATATTTTTTTTCATTCATAATATTCATTCCAAATATTAGTAATACATATGCATTTATCCACATATGTTATGTTCGTAAAATTCAATTACATATTTTTCCCAATGGCTAAGAAATATGTTGATTATTCTCTTTAATTATCACGCTTAGCCAGTAGTGATTTACATTTATTTATTTCCTTTTTCATTTGTGCGGTAGGCATTGCTTTTATAGCTTCTTGAACCAAGTGCCTAAATTCACTGGTAATTGGAGTTAAATTATAATAAACCCATTTACCATCTCCCACATCCGAAATTAAATTCGCCTCCTTTAATATCCTTAAATGTCGAGATACATTATACTGGTACTCATCCAGTACCTCAACAATTTCTGAAACACAAACTTTTTCATCAATATTTGTAAGCAACCAAATGATTTTTAATCTTTTGGTATCCGATAAGGCTTTAAATACTTTAATGCATTCATCCATCTTTTCAATACAATAAACATATGCGTTAATGCGCATATAGAAAGCGATGCAAATATATAAAAACTTTTTAATTTATTAGTTTTTATCTAAAAAAAATGAAAAATCATAAAAGAGCAGAGAAAGTGCATAGACTAAAAGTTTTATAACAGAAGGTAACAAATGCCAGTGTATAACAAGCGGTAAATGTAATAGCTGTATGGGTTTCATGAAATATTGTTATATTCATTAAAATTAATTGGAAACAGGTAGGCTTTTGCGCTTTATTACAAGCGCCTGGAAAGGGGCAGCTTTCTTGCCCCTCATAGCGCGAGTGGCGAGGTGAGTTACAGTGATTTGGTTTTGATGATTGAAGGCATTGAAGTACTTGAAAAGAGACAAAGAAAAAGATACGAAAAAGGGGTCTAAAGGGGCGTGAAATAACGATTTTCACTTGTGTGAAAACCCTATTTTTTGTATCTTTATACTATGAATAAACCGCTTGAAAGCCTCACTAAAGAAGAACTTATTGCCCTTGGGCAGTCGGCTTTCGAGCAAATTTCTTTATTAGAATCTAATGTAAATAGCTTAGAATCTAATGTAAATAGCTTAGAATCTAAGCTCTCTCAAAAAGACTATGATATCGCCTATTACAAAGATCAGATCGCGAGACTTCAGCGCATGCTCTTTGGACAGAAGCGAGAACGCTTTGAGGGAGTTCCAGACGGACTTCAAGGCACGCTGCCTTTTGAAATGGAACCAGAGCGTGAGGTGGAAAAAGACGAAGAGATCAAACAAAAGATCGAGTATGTACGCTCGCGTCCTAACCATAAGGGTCGCGCGAAACTTCCAGACCATTTAGAAGTGAAAGAAGTAAAGATCTACCCCGAGGGCGATCTCACTCAAATGGTATGTATTGGGGAAGAGATCACCGAGGAGCTAGAGTTTACGCCTGCTAAATTTTACATCAAACGGTATATCCGATACAAGTACGCCTTAAAAGTAGCCGCGCAAGAGAAGCAAAGCTCAGAAGCCGGAGTTATTAAGATTGGCGCGCTGCCATCCAGAGTGATAGACAAAGGCATTCCTAGCGCCTCATTACTTTCTATTATTCTTTGTGATAAGTACCTTGATCACCTTCCCTTGTATAGGCAAAGGCAACGTTTTGCCAGAGATGGAATCCAGATTGCTTCCTCCACCCTAGAGGGGTGGGCAAAACAATGTCTAGACAAGCTCGAACCCTTATATGATTTATTGGAACACGAGATTAAAAAGAAAGGTTATCTTCAGGTGGATGAAACCCCCATCAAAGTTCAAGATCGTGACAAGAAAGGGGCTTGCCACCAAGGTTACTATTGGGTGTATCACAGCCCCTTAGATGAATCGGCGATGGTTCAATACCATCCTAGCAGGAGCGCTAAAGCGCCGCGTGCTATCTTGGGATCTTTTAGAGGGTACCTTCAAACGGATGGGTATGGCGTGTACGAGCAATTTGCGAAATCTAAGGACG
>MKVE01000011.1:5324-16048 GCA_001898785.1 Chryseobacterium sp. 36-9
GCCATGGTGGCCTTGGAGCTTATTGCAAAACTTTATGCTATTGAGCGTCGAGCTAGAGAACAGACCCTAGAGTCTGAAGCTATAAAAACACTGCGTTTAGATGAGTCCTTACCGGTACTCAATGAACTGAGTAAATGGATCGCCAAAGAATTTAAACACGCGCTACCCAAAAGTCAGATCGGCAAAGCCATGAATTATGCCTTAAACCGTTGGGATGCCCTGTGTGCTTATCTTTACAATGGATCCCTTCATATTGATAACAATCCCGTGGAAAATACCATCCGCCCCATCGCACTAGGTAGGAAAAACTACCTCTTTGCAGGGAGCCACGAGGCAGCGCAAAGAGCCGCCATGATCTACTCCTTTTTTGCTACTTGCAAAAAGAACCAAGTGAACCCTTTTGAATGGCTCAAGTATACCCTAGAGAATATTATGGATATCAACCATAAAGAGCTTAGCACACTTTTGCCTCAAAATTATAAAACCCTACAAGAATCTACACTATGTAGTTCGTAGGGCGGATACAGTTTCAGACACAAGAATGTAGTTTACAAACGCAAGAATGTAAATTTCAAACGCTCCAATATAAATTACAATCACGAAAATATAATTTGCATAGGCAAGAAAATAACTTTCAGTCGTGCCAATATAATTTACAATCGAAAGAATATAAAAAAATCCTAACAGAATATTCCGTCAGGATTCAAGAATGTAAAAACAGGACGCTCTAATTGAAAAACTTCCTACTCCAATATTAAATTGGCGAAGTAAATTTAATTGTAGAAACGTTTGAATATTCTGTTGAAGTCGCTCCATATAAACTTTTTACATATTTTTTGACGTTTTGGGCGATTGAATTATAAACCTGTTCCATCAGCATATAAAAGTTGGTCTCTTTCAATTAGTTTGTTGTTGAGTTCCGCTTCGGTTTGGTCAACGGATTGCGTTGAACTTACCAAAGAATTTTTGTAGGTTTCAAGATTTGTTAATTTTAAATCGTCTTCGTTTGGGTTGTAGATTGGAATTGTTCCTAACAACTGCAATAAAATTCCAAAATTGTCTGCCATTTGGGTGTAGGATTGTCGGGAAGTTGAAAGGTATTGGTTTCTTCTTTTCCTTCTTCTGGCGGTGTAACGGCTTTCTTTTGTCCACCTTGAATTACTCGGTTTAAAGATTTTGCTTGGTCGATTGTTCCTGAAGGTAGACCTAAAATTTCCAAATGGTTGATGATTTTTGTGGCGGTTGATTTTAGATTTTCAAATGCAGACTGTCGCACAGTGATTGCGTTTTTGTTGGCGTTTAGTTTGTCTTCCACTTCGTTCAGTTTTGCGGAAGCAATTGTGTAAAGCGTTTGCAGGTATGGAACCTTTAGATTGTCAACTGGTGGATTGTAGAGCGTGTAAACGGTTACCTGCTCGGTTAGTTTCTGTAGGTTCGCCACATTTCTGGCGTGTCCTGTTTCTGAAGTTGAAGCCATAAGCATTTGGTTTATAGGTTAATCCCGAAACAAATATAATAAAAAAACAAGCAGTTATTTTGCTTGATTATATGATGAAATATTAATCTTTCGGATAAGGTATTGCCTTGTCCATTTCTATTGGCAGATAATATTTTTTGATGCTTTGTTGCAGGGTTTTCCTTTTCTTTTCAATTTCCTCTGGTGTACTTAAATCATGATCTGAGGCTATTGTTCCTCCTTTTTTTGCAAATTCATTTAAAACCTCAACAATGTTATTATAATAGTCCAGTTTCACTTTTTGATATTGCTTAAGAGAAATCGTAATAGGTTTTTTTCCGTAATGTGTTTCTAAAAAATCCTTTGTATCGAAGATTTTCGGAAGATTTTTATTTTTTACTAATGAATAGTGAAAAATACTTTGCGAATCATAGATTTCATATATCAATCCAGATAATCCATTAAACTTATAAGGACCCTCTTGAAAAGGTATTTTTGAATCAAACCAAGCTGTCCAATTTCTTCCACCAAAATTTGTAGTAGCTTTTTGTAATGTAATGTTCTCTATCTTTTTTGTTTCGTTTTCTAACTTCCAATTTATTTTATCATTTGACTTAATTACAAAATAATCATATGTATGAGTATGATATTGATCATTGTCCGAACTATTTGTTTTTCGTACTAATAATTGGTCTGATACTGAATTTGTTTGCAGTTTAGAGTTTGTGGTTTGGTTTAAAGAATCTATAATAAGAAATTCTTCATCGTAGAATTTAGTGATATTGTTGCTGATGTCTAAAACCATATTTATTGTTGTTGTATCGGAAGGTTTTCTTACGGTTAATTCGTAGAAAAATCTATGAGTTTGTGCAAATGAAAAGCTGGTAAATAAAAGTGAAATAATTAGAATTGTATTTTTCATTTTAATATGATTTATATTGATGATTATTTATTTAACTGGAAATATTACTTTCCCTGCGATATTTGATGATTTTACTGGTCCAAAAAAACGAGAATCAACAGATTCACTTCTATTATCCCCTATTAAATAATAATAATCATTTTTGAAAACATAAAAGGACTGATTTTGAATTAATACATTATCATTATCTAAATTAATAAGATTTTCATACAATGATTTATTTTTAGTACTTAAGTTTATTTTTGTACCTTTTTTGGGTATTATGTAATAGTTAAAATTTAAGGGATTCCAATTAGAACCATAAGAATCATATATTACTTTTTGTATGAATACATCATTTTTATAACAGTTTTTTAAAATCGCTTCGGGGGGATTTTCTATTTCATTATTGTTTACAAAAATTTTTCCGTTAATAGATTTGATTGAATCACCAGGTAATCCAATGCAACGTTTAATTAAATGTTCATTATCGTGATTGAATATTAATATATCATTATGTCTTATCTTGTAAAAATTCTTAATCAGTAAAACTTTTTCTCCATTGTGATATGTATTATTCATTGAGTTTTGATTAACTGTGTAAATTGCAGCAAAAAAAAGTCTAACTACTACCAAAAAAGTGATAAAAAGTAAAATATAAACAATTTTTTTCATAATCCACAACTAATAACATCATTGAAAAGTTTTTGTGCTTTTTCATTTGCATAGAAGCCTCCAAATAATACAACTTCTTGGTTTTGGTTCAAAATCATTGTATTGTATACTTCATCATTAATAGGAAGATTGTTCATTTTTTTGAATGAATAATATTCCTTTTCATAATAAATAGGATATGGGAATTTAGTTTCTTTAATAGCATCAATAACATATTTGTTTGTTGGTGCGCTTGCAATGAAAATGTAATCAATATTATTATTTTCACTGTGCTTTTCTATAGAAGAAATAATTAGTTTTAATTCATTAACACATTTATCACAATCAGCAGTAAAAAAATGGACAATAGTATATTTTTTTAAATTAGGAATTTTAGTTTCTGAATTACTTTTACTACTAAGATTTTTGAGCGATAAAAGTTCAACATTTTTTGGAAAAATTATTTTATTCTTGTACCAAGATTTCATAATTGTTTTTATTTCTTGCTCTTTCTTCTGACAATTTTGTTTACATGAAAAGAGAATTAAAAAGCTTACCGATAAAGAAAATAATATTGTTTTCATTACATAGACTTATAGTTGAGTAGAGAAAATATTTTTTGTGACATCATCGTAGCAATATACTATTCTTTTGTGTGGTTCAAGAGCAATTTTGCATACTTTCCTGTCCAAAGAAATTTTTTTTACAGAATTTCCAGACCAGTCAAATACCAATATTATATCAGAAGATGTTTTATTTTCCTCATTCCCTGCGTACAAAGCGTAGATATATTTTTCGTCTGAAGTGATTGATAAATAAGCATATTTTGTTTTGTCTGAATCCTGAACAACATAGCCATCATTTAGCTTTGCTACTTGCATTACAGGATTAAAATTATTTGTACTGTTCCATACTTTATAAAGTTGGTCATTATCATAAAATTCGGCTCGATCTGTTTTGTTGTAAAAAACGGCAATTTGATTTGAATTCGGATTCTTAATACTGAAGGCTTTAAAAATATAGGCTTTATTTGGAATTTTAGTTTTTGAGATATTCTTCAATTTTATGTTATTAGTTACATTTGGCAATAAACCTACCTTTTTTAGAATTTTAGAACCATCCGTATAAAAATAACGGCAATCATCTAGTGAGTATGAAGTTGCTAAAATGAGATTGTCAGTAATAATTTGAGGCGCTATTAGATTTTTCAAAGAACTTTTTAATGATATTTCTTTTTGAGGTACAAGTGAGGAATCTTTTATAACTTTAGAAAGTTCTGTTTTGAAAAGCTTACCTAAAGTAATATCATATATCCATAAAGATGAATTGCCGATATTATTTTGCAAATAGAAATTTGAAGCAGACAAACCTTCTTTTGTAGAAGTTCCACGCTTTATAATTTGATTTAGCAATTTTTCGTTATTTAAAGAATATAAATTTAAAAGTTTTGGATCGTATAAATTTCCACAAACCAATAAACTATCTTTCACAGCTATATCAGTAAATATCCCATATATTTTTTGTATTTTCAGAATATGTTTTGTAGTGTGTATATCAGAAATATTGAATTCAGAAACTTTAAATTTGTTATCATCAATTCTAAATTCAATAGTTTTTGGCTTATTTTCATTGCAAGATACAACAACAATGAAAATTAAAATCATGTTAGTTATTTTCCTAATCATTTTGTTTGATGATTTTAACAATCTCGCATACCTGGATAAATGTTTCCTGTTGAAGGATGCATGCAATCCATATTAATAGCAGGACAACATTTGTTGCCAGTAGGTTGTTGTTTTGCATTTGCTCTAAGACTTTCTTATGAATTATCTTTAATAGTCATTGAGAATGTAATAACTGTGGTTACCATAAATAAACTACCAAGAATGAATTTATCAATTGTTTTCATTTTTTTATCTCTAAAAATTATTTTAAAAAATAAAGGAAGATAAAATCTTCCTTTATTGAGATTCAGGAATATAAATTGAATTAACCTCCAATAGTACCAGCTCTATACCCAGTATAGATATTGCCAGTTGAAGGAGATAAACAATCGCTATTTGATGCTTGCACACATTTGGTTCCACCTGGGGCTTCTTTAGCATTAGCTTTAAGGCTTTCCAAAGAATTGTCCTTAAGTGAAAAAGATAAAGTTGCAACGGTTGCAGCAACTGCAAAACTAGATAAAAGAATTGTTTTCATGTTTTTCATAACATTAAAATTTAATTGGTTGAACTAATTTTATTTTTTCTTTGGGTTAAATCGAAAAATTCCCGCAATTCATAACTTTTGAATGATTTAGATATCCATGACAAATATCATATAATGCGGATTTAAAAAATGGGACATTTGTCCCAATTTTAAATCCGTAATAACTCTTGTTTAGTTCTAATCAAAGTTTTCCTTGAAATTGATAGAAAAGACGATAAAATAGTATCATTTATACGATTTTTAAGAGACGGATAATTTTTGTTGAAATAAATTAACATTTCTAAAGGCGTGGATGTGGATAGATGATGATAACGACGAATATTAATTGCCATATATTTTTCTAAAATTAGCTGATAAATTCTAGCCAAGTTTTCAGATGTAGAAAGAAGTTTGTCCAAATCTTTTTTGGTTATTTGTAGAATTTCAGCATTTTCAATACATTCAATCGTTTCATTATTTTCCATACCATTTTTGCGAAAACTGTCCATGTTAGTAAGAAACCCACTTTCCCACGCTATTCTTCGAGTAAATTCATTTCCATTGTTGTCAATATAAAAAGTTCTCAACAAACCTGTAATAACAAAAAAAAGTTTGTTGCAAGCAGAGTCTTTTTCAATTAGAATTTGTTTTTTCTTAACAATTATCGGTACGAAAAATGTCTTAATGCTTTCTTCTTCCAATTCCGAAAGGTTTCCGTGTTTTTTTATAAAAGTTAGCAATAGTTCGTGATTCATTTTGCCTTTTATTTAATTGTTTTTTTTTATTTGGTTGTTGGAAAATTGGCTTTTCCTGCATTTTTTATGGAATCAGCGTTGGGCAAAATGCAGGATGTGCCAATGCGCGGCAATAAAAGGTGCTGAAAAAAAAGAATAAATTTTGCGTTGGGAATGTAAAAATTATTCATTTAGTATTTTTTAGATTTTTACAATTTTTCTTTTGTTGGACGCTCTTTTTGTAGCATAGCATATAACGTTCCGCGGCTTTGCGATGGTGCGGCTTATTATGCCAAATCTTTCTATTATAACTAATCTTCGGAATATCTAAAGTCTTTATACTTGCGAAAACCCCGCACTATTGCAAAACCGCTGTTGAACTAAACCTCCGGTAGCTTTTCTCCTCGCTGTTTTATTAATTTTGGTAAAACATCAATAAAATCTATAAAATGGCTACAAAAAAAAATCTCCGGAGGAGTTAAGGGTAAATAAACTTTTAAACCGTGCCTCGAGCGAAGTTAACGGTTTTGCTGAACTGCTGCAACGCTTCGAGCGGAATATTTCCATCCTGGGGCGCAGCGGTAAAACCTTCGATAATTATTCCCGTCATGTGGCAGCCCTGGCGCTGCGTTTCAAAACCCTGCCCACCGAGCTGGATCCCGAACAGGTAAAGGATTATCTGTTTGAACTCCAGCAGCGCTCCAAAACGCCTTCTCAGTCGTATTTTAAGCATACCGTCTACGGCCTGCGGTTCCTGCTGAAGACAGAAGGCTTGCCCTACAGCCATCTGCACCTTCCCTCCATTGCTAAAGTGAACAAACTGCCGACTGTTTTAAGCCGTCAGGAAGTTTGGCGCATGCTTCAAACTGCAGAACTCCTGAAGCACAAACTGCTCATCGGTCTTCTATACGGCTGCGGCCTGCGCTGCATGGAAGTCAGGAATATTGAACTCCGGCATCTGGACTTTGACCGGAAGATGCTGCATATCGTTCAGGGAAAAGGCAGCAAGGATCGGTATGTTCCCTTGTCCGGGCATTTAATTCGCGGACTGAAAACCTTCATCAGTATTGAAAATCCGCAGCGGTATTTATTCAATGGGAACCATAACAGGAATGTGGAAGAGATCGATCAGTCAGGCTCCCCCAGACCGGATTTCGATTCCCGCTACAGCCAGCGCGGCGTTCAGTGGGTGATTAAAACCATTTCTAAAAAGGCTGGCATCACCAAAGACGTTCATACCCACACCCTTCGACACAGTTATGCGACACATCTGTTGGAAGACGGTGTTCCCATCATTATGGTTCAGAAACTTTTGGGGCACGAGCGCATTGAGAGTACAATGGAATACCTTCATGTCTGCCAGCTCTCGGATCAGCAGCCACACAGTCCTCTGGATACCGTTTTTGCCTTATGCAGCAAAAATGCAGGCCCGAAGTAAAGGCGGAACTGTCGCTGAAGTCCTTCGCAAAATCAGTTTACCGGTTCAAGACTTTACGGTTCATCAGGAAAAGACCTTGCGGGCATTGTCCAACTGCCGGACTTCTGCCTTGGGTGGTCATATTGATGCGTGTGACGGTTGCGGAAATCTTTCCATCAGCTACAACTCCTGCCGGAACCGGCACTGTCCGCTGTGCCAGGGACACAAAAAGGAAGAATGGATACACAAGCGCGAACAGGACCTGCTGCCGTGCACCTATTATCATGTGGTTTTCACGCTTCCGGAAGAGCTGAACGCTTTGGCAGTCCCAAATCCCAACCTCACCTACAAGACTTTGTTTGAAAGCGCTTGGGCCACTTTAAACCAGTTCGGCAAAACCGAAGGAATCCAGTTGGGAATGATTGCCATTCTTCATACCTGGGGACAGAACCTGAGTCTGCATCCGCACCTGCACTGCATTGTTCCGGGCGGTGGTATCAATAAACAGGGGAAATGGAGAAAGAGAGTAAGAACCGACAAATACCTGTTTCCGGTAAAGGCGCTGAGTAAAGTGTTCCGGTCAAAATATCTCGCCCTGTTGCGGGCTTCAATGGATGTTGAAACCGCTTTGGCAGAGAAGCTCTTCTCCAAAAACTGGGTTGTCTATGCCAAGCGGCCTTTTGGCGGCCCGAAACAGGTGATCGAGTATCTGGGACGCTACACGCACAAGGTGGCCATCAGCAACCACCGCATCAAAGAAGTGACGGATAAAGAGGTCCGTTTTAGCTACAAGGATTACCGCAAAGGCGGAGAGAAAAAAGAAATGAGCTTGCCCAATGCCGAGTTTGTACGGCGCTTCAGCCTGCATATTCTGCCGAAAAGGTTTGTGCGGATCCGCCATTACGGAATTTTAAGCAGCAGCTGGAAACGCGGGAAACTGCAGCGTTTACAGTCAGCTTTAAACATCCGGATTCCGGAAGCAGAACCCAAAACTTTGCTCAATAAATGCCGGTGCTGCGGGGAGGGAAACCTGGTGACCATTGCCGTTTTCGGGCAGCGCGGTCCGCCGCAGGATTTTCTTTTCGTCACCCAACCTTTATCTGCGAAATAACCTTTGCGGGTAAGGGAATCTGTGTTCTGCAACGCAGAAAAACAGCAGGAAACCACTCCAAAGGGCTACCAAAGCCACAAAAAAAGCAGTACTTCTAAAAAAACTGCTTTTGTGTATCTAAATTCCTAAAACGACAACTCCATAGACTGCCAAAAAACCGCTGAAAAGCTCCCGAAGCTTCCGTTCAACGGGCTTTCATTGTTGGCTTTTCAAGCCCAACCAAAGCTTAGTTATTACCTGCAGTTTTTATTTTGATACATCAAATTCGCTTGTTAAAAACATCTCTTTTTTTTCTGGCAATAAAATTATTTTCTTTGAAATTTTATATTTTCCAGTTGTTATATTTTTTATTAGAAATGTTTCCATCTCAATAATAATTTCCTTTTGTGGTTCTATCTTATATCCAACATCTGCTATAATCCCAGTTAAAGAAACCTTTTCAAAAATACTATTTTTGTTCTTTCTGTATAACGTAAAGTTGTCACCTGCAATTATAGTTTTGTCTGAACTATTTGTAATTTTTAATTTGATAGGTATACTTTTACTCAAAGAATCGCTGTTTAACTTGGAAGGAAAATTCATACAAATATATTCACAGTTATTCTTTTTGGCGAAGTCTGTAGATACTGTTTTATTAACAATTTCATTTGTATCAGAATTCGTTAGTAAATTATTGTGAGTACTCAAACTTTTATTTTTTGATTGACATTGCGTAATCAAAATTGTAACTAAAAATGATAAAATAAAATGATTCATAATATGTTAATAACGAGAAACTCCTAATGCTGACAAAACGTTTGGTGCCTTTGAAAAGTATTTAATATTTCCATTTGCTAAATCTTGTCCAAGATGAACACCAACAGTATATCTAGTATTTGTACTACTTACGTAAGAATATATAATTCCACCGCTATCACCATCACTTGACAAATAACTTGCCGTTGTTAAATTTGTTAAAAATTGGCCATT
The DNA here is from genome assembly GCA_001898785.1 of Chryseobacterium sp. 36-9. Classification (GTDB taxonomy): domain Bacteria; phylum Bacteroidota; class Bacteroidia; order Flavobacteriales; family Weeksellaceae; genus Epilithonimonas; species Epilithonimonas pallida. Next base: position 14,757 of record MKVE01000011.1, read on the forward strand.
GGATGCAGTATTTGAAGCATTAGTACTTAATATTTTTCCTGAACTTTGGTTCATAGCACCTCTTAAATTAACTACTGTACCTACTCCAGGTAAACTAGTTGAAGTTGATAAATTATTAACACCACCAATTAAATTTGTTGTATTGTTAGTTGGATAATTGTGTAGTAATATAAAACTTGCGTCAACCGACCCTGACACAACTGAAACACTTGTCCTTCCTACATAAGTACCATTTCTATATACATCATCATTTGAAGAGAAAACGTGACCTGACGAAACGAATCCAATTGCACCATCGCTATTTCTCTTCACTTGAAAAGCCATTGAACCCAATTTATTATTGGATTTTTCAACATTATCTCCTGGATTTATTAGTTCTTGAAATTTTAATCCTCCAGTTGAATTTTTAAATATTATTGAATTTGAATTCCTGACATATTTTTTGAATTCTTTTTGTTTTAACTCAGACATATCTTCCAATTCTACAACTACAATATTTTCAATATCTGATAAATAAAACGCTTTAAAATTTTTTGAATAGTTTTCGTTATTTAGATTATATTTATAATTGTTAAGTTCATTCATAGTATTGTTTAATTCTTTGTAAGAATTTTTACAGGATAAAAAATCAACTTCATTATTACCTATGATATCCGTAATGTTTTTTTTGTAGCGATTTACACTCCCTTTTATAAGAACGGTCAATCTACCTGAATCATTTATAAAGCCGCCACCATAATAATCAGGATAGCCATCAAAATTATTACTTTTAGCGGAAATTGGATTTAAAGAACTAAAATGATTATTAATTTTTTCAAGATTTAGATTTGCTTTATACTGAAAATCAGAATCAGCCTCAGAGTTTGATGTGCTTTTCATACTGATTATATTTGTTGAGGAATTTTCCAAATTATCCTCTCTCAAATTATCAGAACAAGAACTTAAAAATAGAGCAGAAATGAATGCACTGCAGATAATAACATTTTTCATAATAATAATTTTTAAATTTGTGTAAAATATTGATGATAAATTTTATTTAGTTATATTTTAACGCAATCGTTTTATAAAATTGCAGGTAACGGAAAAAGTATTTGCGAAGGGCGGGCTAAATTTGACTGAAAGTTCAATTTCGACCGAACGAAGCAAATTGCTTTTTCAGATTACCAAATTACAAAAAAAGTAATATGAAAAGCAAGTTGCGACTAAATGCATCGGGTTTTTCTATTATATATTCAACCCCGCCTTTTGCAAATACTATGTTGAACTAAACCTCCGGTAGCTTTTTCTCTTCG
>MKVE01000012.1 GCA_001898785.1 Chryseobacterium sp. 36-9
ATGACAATGTTCACAAAAAACATCATATTCATACAATCTTGTAGCATCGTACGTCGGTAGCGTATAGCTGAGAGTTATCAATTGTTGTTTGTTGTTTTGAGAATCATATATTTCTTTTTTGTCTAACAACCCTTTTTTGATAATATTAAAGTTTGGAGTTACTTTTTCATATGTGATTGTAGGATGTGGATATGTTGGGAAATCTTCATTAGTTTTATGATAATATTTCGTATAACCCGGCTTATCACTTTCAATAACTTTTATATTTTTATAGATAATCGCTTCTTTCTGATCATCAGGAACAGCTACGCCGCTGGACACTCCGGCTTCATCGAAACGGCTGTAATCAAAAGTAACTGTTTTCCGAAGATCATATTGTGGATAGCTTGAGGTGAAATTATTTGCTTTGTCATAATACTTTATTTGTTCAATACGAACACCTGAATTTGAAAGTGTTTTCTCATTAATATACGGTGGTTCGGTATTTAATTTTTCGTATAAAAAAAGGTATCCCCATCCTCCTGAACCTGTAATTTCAATATTCGCAGTGCCATCATTCGGAACAATAAAATAGCATTTATCACATTGCTTTTCAATGTCTGTATTATACCAATAAGTATTAGAACTATTATCTGGTATTGCGTTATTTACTCTATAGGAAAGTTTTGGCGGTATTGAAATCCCTCCTTTGTCAATGGGGCCATCAGGGCCAGGCCAGTCATATACTTCTTCCTTTTGAAAAAGGATGTAAATTCGACTATTAGGTGATTTATTGAGACCGGTAATGGGATATTTTTTTGAAATATGAGAATCGAATTCAATTTCCTTTACCATTTCTAAATATTGTATTTCAGGGTCCGAAAAATCAAATGGACTTTTCATTTTTTCAATATATGAAGGTGCATTTTTATTTATATAATAATCTGTAGAACTTGCATCAAATGCTTTTAGCTTATTGGCTCCGAATTCATACTCAATTTTTCCGCCACTGGGTGGATAGATAGCTTTGAGTAGACCATACATAAGAAAATTAGGGTCTTCATTAGTATAAGCCCGATAATAAACATCCTTCCAATATATATCGCTGGGACCATATTTCCTGGGATATGCAGAGGAATACTCAAATTTTGTTCTTTCTTCAATGTTTAAGTTTTTTCCAAGTCTATCTAATCTACTTAAAACTCTAGTATAAATATTTTTAGTCGTAGAACCCAGATAATCGTCCCAATAATAATATGAATAGGAAGATGTTACTATATCTAAATTGAAAGCACTTATAATGTTTTCTTTTATATCCTTCAGAATGAAACTTTTAATATAATATCGGTCCTGAAAATCAAAATAGTTTCCACTATCCCCATGCTCAATATAGATTTTCCCGTATTTAGTAGTGATGTTTGCGGGTAGATATGTCCAGGCATCAACCAGTGTATTATTACTATGTTCTCTATATTTTATGTATTTTGTATTGTTGAAGGCGGCTATTTCATTTCCTATTTGGTTCTCAATTTTTGTAATATAAAATGTATTTCTTATATTAGAACCAATGTTTTCGGTGGCATTACTATAGTCATAGTCTAAAAAATAATATTTGTATCCTTTACTATCTGTTATAGTAAAGGATTTGACCGGGTTTGAATAAGTTGCTTCTCTTACAAAATCTATTTTAATATTACTTGGCGTTAATTTTATAATTTTAAATGTTAATCCTGTTGATGGAGTCCCTATTTTTTCAAATTTGAAACTTCCCTGCTCACCGTTAAGGTTATAATAGTAAATATCGTCAAATGGTCGATTGTAAGGAATGTCATTTTCGTCTGTAGAAGTATTTATAATTTTTCTTGTAATGGTAAAATTACTTCCTGAAATCATCCAATTCCTCGCAACCTGTCCGCTATACTCTCCCAAGCGATAAGAATTAGGATTATAGCTCAATCCAAAGTTCAAT
>MKVE01000013.1:0-8627 GCA_001898785.1 Chryseobacterium sp. 36-9
TTTGCTTTGTTTCATCTTTCCCAAATTTAAAACTATATTTATTTCTGTTTCGGTTTTTGGGGAAGATTACAATATCAGGTAAATCAAAAATGTAGTCCTTGTAACTTCTACTTGAACACAAAAATGTTTTAATATAAATATCTCTATTATTATATGCAAAGTTACACAATCTTATATATGTATTTGATATTTTTTTTGCCTGACCAGCATCCATATATATTTTTGAATATAAAGGAACAATGATTTCCGTCAATTGGCAAGCATTCCATTCTGCTATCCCATAATGATTGCAGGGGTTGCTAATTTGTCCTTTTCGGTATGGCGCACAATTGTCATCGATTATGACAATTTCTTTATCAGCATCATTTAAGTCATGTACTCTTAATGTTCCATCCCCCCTTAAATCTGTACTTGAAATTGCTAATATATCCGTTTCACTAGGTTTAGTTTTACCAATGATATTAAATGCATGACAAATATCTGCGGAATTGTTAACTATTGCCACCATTGGTATGCCCGAATTTATATATGTTTTTAATATTTTATCGAATTCAATACCATATGCAGCCTTATTATATACTTTAACACCAAATCCTGTTTTCTTCAATGCAAACGAAATTTGTTGTGCTGATAAACCTTTTGATGGTATTTGTCTTTCGACAGTTAATTCTTTTAAAATTTCATGGATTTTGTTAGGTAAGAGAGGTCTATATTCACTATACTTATTACTAAAATACTCTATAAGAGACCAAATTGTAGTTTCAGCGCAAGTCATAGCTTCTCCGTCTTGAGCAGAATGTGGAAAAACATTTATATTTAATTTTAATGAGTTAAAGGTTACTGAATAATTTGAATTGCAAATTAGAACATTAGTAATGTTTTTAAATGCATTTGGTTTTAGTAAATTTCTGCCTAATATATTGGGAAATGTTGGTCTAATGGTGAAAAAACCTAAATAATTATCGGTTACTTTTTCTTTAGCAAAAATGTCTGTGCTTTCAAAACTATTTTTAAAAACTGAAATTCTGATACTATTCCTATCATAATCGTTGTTTTTTGAAGAGTAATAATTGTAGAATGTATCACGATAAACCTTATCTACATATGGGTACTCAAAATGAAATTTTACATCATCATCTAGTTCAGTTAAAAATCTTGTAATGTATTGTAGACTTCCATTGATTTTTATTGGAGTAATATTATAAAAATTGTTCAAGAACGCATTTAATATCGTCAGGAAATCAGCTTTAGAGTCAATAATTAAAGAAGAAATGTTTACCATATATTTAGTTATATGACAAATATAAACTTATTTTAAGATTTGGTGATGTGTTCTGGATTTATGTTTTTTATGTGGTAAAATTAGATCATACCATAGAAGTAATGTGTTCTATAACACTATTGTCACAAGAATATTATGTTTAAAGTGTGTTAAAAATGATAACCCTAAAATTATTACTTTCCCTTTTTCCAAAAACAATATTTAAATTTAAATAAATTGTTTTGGTCATTTAAAATTTGGAACTGGAATGAAACCCTTATTTGGTTAAATTATTAACATTTGTTTTCTTATAAATCAAGATAAAAAGGAACCCAAACAACTATTCTAAATACTTAGGCAAATTGATTATTCCGCTTTACTTTTAATGTGACAATTATGTGAATGCTGGTTTTTATGATATTCGAGTCTGTCAATATTCTATAATAAATGTTTAATTTTCAAACTAAATAATTAGTTTAAATTCAAATATTGGGGTTTAGATCTAAATTTGGAATATGCTTAAACTAATCCTTTAACCTTGTTAATAATGCTTATTATCAAGGTTTAAATTTTTTATTCTATCTTCGAAATTTTAGTTATATATTAATGTTAACTTATTTAAATTTTATGAAAGGAATTATTGTAAAATATAATCAAGAAAAAGGATTTGGATTTATTAAGGATGAAAATGAAGAAAGTCGTTTTTTTCATATCTCACAAATTCAAAATAAAAATGAATTTCTGAACAATATTACTGATTATCATTATACTGACTGGGAAGAAAGAAAGTGCTATATAATTAACTTTGATCCAATAAAAAATGAGAGGGGACTTTCAGCTGTCAATATTAAATTAACAAATCAAGTATTTAATGATATTTCTGATCAGAGTGAGTATGAAGTGGTGATTAGGGATTTGAGTTATAAAACTAACACATTAACTAGAATAGTTTCGGGAATTAAAGGAGGAAATTCTACAGCCTTTGCAACTGCTGGTGGAAATGGTACATTTAGAGTGGGTTATCCAGAAGTTTTTAGAGAATTAAATATTTCATTCACCCGACTTGATGATATAGGTTGGGGGATTTTTGATATTAGAGATTTAGTATTATCAATCAATAAACGAAATAAAATTACGGATAAGTTTATTGCACAATTAAAAGAAAAAATTGTGGGTACTAAAACAAAAATTAAACCTCATTTAGGTAGTTGGATTTTTGTAGACGAATCCATTCTAACAGTATAATTTCGCACAAAAATAATTATTTGGTAATTATTTTATCAGCTAATGAGATAATTCTTTTTCTGTTTTTTATGAATAAATCATCTAAAATTTGCTCTAAGATTTCAAAGGCATCTAAAATATCTTCATTTTTAACAATGGATGTATGACTACCTTCATTTCCAATTATTTTTAAAGCCAAAAGTAATTTACAAACTTGGGGTTTTGTTTTCTTATAATTTTCAATACGATCATGAAGAGTTCTTAATCTGACGAGCTTTTTGCTCTTGTTAAGTTTTCTTTTAGGTGCTTTTAGATGATCAAGAATCAATTCTATTGCGGTTCTGATTTTATTTGCACAAATTGTCTCATCAAGAAAATATTGAGAAAATGCAGAATCTACCTGATTTCTTATTTCTTTAGGGATATTCTTATTTCTAATGTCGAACATACGAAGATTGGGCAAAAAGAATTTGGGTTCATAATCATTAAATTTTACTTCTACCCATTGTCCATCAGGTTGTTCATAGCCGTGAGAAATATCAGTCCGTAATATTCCATTTAAACTAACAACATCTTTACATTCTTGGTTATTACATTCTAAAATACCTGAAAATAAATGCTCAATCCCGTAGGGATATCCATGCTTTTCTGAATCTATCCCAGTAGCTGTTATCTTACTGATTTTATCTCTCTTTATTAAAGTTCCGGTAAAACATCTTGGACAAATATAGTTTCCAAAGAAATCTGATTCAAATGATTTCCTTTCCCAAAGTTTTCTATTCATTGTTTTTAGTTACAATTTAAAATTAAATATTGAATTTGAAAATATAAATTTTATTTATAAAATTTGGCTATATCTATTTTAGATTATACTCTAGAATTAGCGCAGTATTATAATATCATCCTAACATAAATATTCACCTAAAGGTGTACTAAGAACAACCACTCTAAAATTAGTACATTAAGATATGGATCCTTACATTAGCATTAGTTTAAATCTAAACTTATGAAAGGAAGATATATAAGAGTTTCGACATCAGGTCAAAATACCGCAAGGCAAGAAGAGAAACAATCCCAAGATGAGAAGTTATACATTGATGTTGTGAGTGGAAGTATACCATTTTCAGAAAGAATAAAAGGTAAGGAACTTTTTAATGATATAATAAACAGTAATATCAATTATGTTTCTGTGTCAAGTATTGATAGATTGGGTAGAAATTTGTACGATATTTTAACAACACTCGAATTCTTTAATAGACAGGGTGTAATATTAAAAGTTGATAATCTTGGTATCGAAAGTTTGATTAACGGTCAGGAAAATTCTGCATTTAAACTTATCATTTCAGTTTTGGGTACGATTTCCGAAATGGAACGGGATACCACGATCTGCCGGATAAAGGAGGGGGTTGCAATCGCTAAGTTGCAAGGAAAGTACACTGGAAGAGAAAAAGGAACGGTTGAATCCGATGATGTTTTCCTTTCCAAATATAAAGATGTTATTAAAAACCTTAAAAAAGGAAATAGTATTCGTGATACCGCAAAAATCTGTAAGATAAGTATTGGAACAGTTCAGAAGGTTAAATATAAAATCAACAAACTCCAATCCTAACTGAATAATATAAAGTGCTGATAAACAAAAATTTAATGATTTTTTTTAATATTTTTTTTAAATTTGAGAAAAAAACTATGGCAACATCAAAGGAAAAAGTTGAAAGTTCTTTAAATCAACTCATGGAAATTAAAAAAAATTGTTTTGTCGAATTAGATCATATAGTTGAAAACTGTAGATGGTTGACAACTCTAGTACTAGCTGAGATTGGTGGTATTGCTACTTACAGAAAATTAATGGAAAAAACGAACTTATCTCTATTTAGTTTAAACATACTATTATTGGGAATGACTATTTTATTCTTTATGGTTTCAGTTATAACTTCAAGATGGTCAAAAAAAAAGATTTCAGATTTAATTCAGAAATATCTGCCGAAAATTCAAGAAATAGATCACAATAATAATATTTCACCGAATGATGGTGATAAGGAGGTGATGGATATAATTTTATATGTAGATAAAGAAGTCTTAATTATACCACAATATACTAAGATTTTTGAATCTTTAGGAGTAGTGGGGTTTATTTTGAGTTCCATTCTTGCGATGATAGGATTATTCTATTTTGAGATAATTTACTTATTTAATTGAAAAATCATTTAGAATTTTGTACTTAGGTCGATGTTTTTGCAGATTAATTTTTACATGCGCTCCCAGCTAGAACTCATGTAAACACTTAATAGTAAGGGAATTGTCTAAAATAAATTTCAAAATCTAATTAAAAAACTGAAAATCAATTGTACGGCAAAAAGTAACAAAAAAACAGGTTAATTAACCTGTTTTTCTTTTAAATTCAGTAGTAATATACAGTGGAAAGTTGGAGTATAATTCCACAGTATTATCATTTCTCAGGGTTCTTCCTCTTCCAACCGCCTGTATAAGATTTGATTCAATGATGTAAAATTGAATCATTCTCAATTCAGGATTATGGAAACAGTAAAATGTGAATTCAAATCCATTATATTCAACAATTTGATTGTTCATCATCGAATCAGTGATTTCGAAATCAATATTCAATAATCTTCCAATAAGATAGTACTGAATTACATTCCCATGGGGAGTTCCTACGATTGCAAGGTCTTGACCATTGAGTGTATCGTATCCTGAACAGTTCCCAAAGTGAATATCATTGACTGGATTTTCAAAGGTATCCTTAAACTTCATAAAAGTGATTACCTTTTTATCTTGCAGTTCTTCACTCAATTTATGCCCTCTTCCTTTCAAAGAAGATCGGGAATAAGAATGATCAGTGTATTGAATAATATTTCCCTGTTGTTTCACATTGGATATATCCATCACCTCAAAGTTAATATCGGGATACAATTTTTGATAAATTTCAGGTGAAATTGTTGCCGACATGATGACGATTCTCTTATTCTTTGGAAAATGTTTTTTCTCAACGTAAAATAAGGTTGCACCACCTTTATATTCTGGATCATAATAGAAATAGTCACTAGTGAAAAATTCAAAAATGTTTGTATCAATCCCAGAAAATGAATTACATTTTTCACTGATTTTTTCTTTATCTAATCTTAGTTCATTTGGTGTTTTATATAATCCTTTACTAATATTTTTAAAATAATTTAAAACTACCCCAAGTTCTTCACATTGGAAACGTAGTGCAGATAAATCCTGAATCTTCAATTCTTTGATCTCAATCAAGGAATTCAAAGGATCTTCATCGAAAATGATGGTGTTATGTGGGGTGTCATCAGCGTGAATTAATCTCTTGTGAGTTGTCAAAATGGTCTTTTCAACATCATTGGACATCATTAGTTGGTAAAGGTATTGTCCTGCTATTTGAATATCATTCAAATCTGCACCATATCCTCCTTCACTAACAGAACGGATAATTCCCATTGCCTTATTTGGAAGACCAACTGTATAATATCTTTTCACCAAATTATTAAGTGACGGATCAAGAAATTCAATTGAATCTGGTGTAGTTACACTTTCAACTTTCATCTTTGATTTTACCTCATTTTTAAGATCATTGGTTGGTAATGCAATAATAGATCTTTCCACATTGGTGAGTAATGTTGTCTTACCGATTGCGGTTGGAAGTTTAAATATGTATACTTTGTTTGTATCATCAATTTCTAAAACTTCATTAAACCTCTTGTTAAATTTATTTTCGGCATCTTTCAACTCTATCTTCTCGGTTGGAGTGATTATTTTTATCCTACTTCTACTTCGCAAAACCGATATTAGGTTTTCTAGTTGAGAATCTTCCAGATAAGGAGAAAACTTTTTAATCGCCATTGGGAAATAATTATTTTTTCTGATGAATTCGATAATTCTTAAATTATTCTTCGAATATTGCGTAGTACCTTTATCATTGTACTTAGTCATGGTATGTTCCATTTTTTTTAAACCGCCACTTATATACTTGAGATTAGTTGCCAATCCAAAAAGTTGATCATGGTGCATCCAAGTTCCTGATAGGAATTCTTCAAATATTCTTATATTCTTTAAATCCTTCTCCCATCTAATTCTAGTTTCCCCTTCAATAATATTAGAATTATATTCAAAAAAATCGTTGGAACTATAATAACTAGATAGTTCTTCCGAAAATTCTGGAGAAAATCCACTAGAATTATCTTTAGTACCATTACTAGAATTCTCTTTTATATTATTTTTTAATTGGATTTTATTACAAAATTTTATCCCTATTTCTAATGTAAGGGGAGTTTCATTAGTAATGACAGCCTGTTTTCCTCCAAGAAATCTTCTAGAAAAATCTTTACATTGTTTGTCGATCTTTAATATTATATCAAACGAATCCATCAACAATTGAAAAGTTTTCTTATTTGTAATTGGTCGATCTAAGAATATAACTACTCGAAATCTAGGACATTCTTCAGTATGGGAAAAAGTTTTATAATGGAGATTAGGAATGATGTTATATTCCTTTAAAATTGAATATACTTCTTCAACTGTTTGTTCTCCAGAATCGAAGTCTAATCCAATGATTGATTGTTCCACCCAGTTCTTATTACATACATTACCATCAAATACTCCGCCTGACCAACATCGTGAATAGGGGGGTGAGACATTGTTTGCAAATTCTTGAATAGTTGATTGTATTGTTTTAATCGAATTGGTAATTCTACCGAATTCTCTTTTTGGTGGTTTTTTAGTCCACTGCAATGGACTCATTGAATAATTGTATTTGTGAACCTCCATATTGTTATATTTTTTGGAAGGTTTATTCAGGAGATAATTCCTTATAAAATAAATTATACTTGTAAAAAATTACAAAACCAAAAATTCTGAAAAACTTTAGCAGATTTTAGCATTAGTCCAGATATGGACTTATTTAAAAACTACTAAATGTTGCTATACTCATACTTTCTAGCTATTTTCGACGAAAAACAATATTATGAAAGTATATCTTACTACATTGGATTCTGCAACTAGAGATGATCTTAGAATCATAGAGGAAATGTTGAACAAGGATAATGGGCCGATAAAATTCAAAGTAATTCCTGCTAACCCACAAACTGAATATGGAGAAAGGTACCGTGAGTCAAAAAAATTAAGTCTAGAAGATATTTCTAAAATTAACTTAGAAGTAAAACAAGAAAATAATATTTACGGTGATTATCTTGTATTAGTTACAAATAAGAATATCGAAAAACCAAAACCGATAACCATCCATGGTAAAGAATCATGGTATAGTGTATTTGCGTTCAAGGATATTGCAGTAAATAGTACAGGTTGGAATGAAATTACCGAACAGAGATCTTACTTAGCGGTTGCACATCAGATAGTCGAAAACATTTTGCAATCTCTGTGTCATATGAATTTAAATTCCAATGAACTACTTGCGGATGTGCATCTACAATCCAAAGGATGTATAAATGATTATTGTAAAAATAAGAATGAAATTCACGCAAAAATACTATCCGGATTTATTTGTAAAACCTGCCAGGATACGGCGACAGTACAAATTGAAAAACACAAAAACCAGTATCCTAAAGGTGAATTATACTTAGTGCAAATAAAAAACTTACTAACGAGAATCAGAAATCGCCTAACAGATAATTTTGAATTCAGATCGTCCACTAATGTGAAAATAAAGATTGATAAATATGGGAACATTACATTAGGAGACCAATCATTGAATTTTGGTGCAACCAGAATAATTAAACACGCATATCTATTTTACTTAATCAATCATAATATTCCGATGGGAGCGAATGATTTCAGGACAAAGCATATCATCAGGGAAAAATTTAAACAACTGTCAAATGTAACAGGTATGTGTAAGACTATGGCGGAATACGATGGTTATACCAATAGTATGTCATCATACAATTCTAAAGCAAAGAAATATATTTTAAATGCCTTACCCGATGAAGGACTAATTGAACACTTCTACTATAAGAGTAAAAAAGATAAAGAAGAAGGACATCATTATGTTATTGATATAAGTCCGGATAATATCGAATTAGACTCATCCTTACTAAAGTACCGACTGGCTTAAGCTAATGTAGCGCTACACTTTCTAAAGAAAAAAAACACCTTTTAAGAC
>MKVE01000013.1:8716-12453 GCA_001898785.1 Chryseobacterium sp. 36-9
TTAAGACCTTTGCGTTGTTAAACAAGATGGTTTAATTTTCATAAGGTTCTGATATTGGTAATACGTGTAGCGCTACACTTTTTTAAGAAAAAAAACACCTTTTCGGACCTTTGTAATGTTAAACAAGACGGTTTAATTATCACAAAGGTTCGGAGGTGTAGCGCTACACTTTTTAAAGAAAAAAATCATTGTTTCAGACCTTTGTGACAACAAAAAGAGAAAATTAAAATAATATTAAATACTCAAAACAATGAAAAATCTAAAAACAACAGCGAAGGTAGCATTAGCACCAACAACAAGAAAAGTGGATGTAATTCCAACAAATCTAATCGAGATTCCTGAAGAATGGAATCAGTTATTCACGGAAGAAAGAGAAGAATTTATTGAGGAACTGAGAAAGAAGATTAAAAAATCTAAGTTTTATACACCAATTATTGTATTCTTTTGTGACGGTAAGTATATTATAATTGATGGAGTATTAAGATTTAAGGCAATTCAAGGTCTAGGTCTGGACCAGATTGATTGTTTTGTTTTGGATATAGAACCGCAATCAGCGGATGAAGTGAAAGACTTGATTATAGAATATAAATTAAAATCCGAAATAGACTCGAAGGAGATACAGAAAATGATCTACCATTATTTAAGAATTGGTCATGAAAAAACTATTAATGACGAAACTCTTAATAAACGTATACTTTACCTAGCGGAAATCCTTGGTAAAGGATGGAGTAGAAGTAACTTATTCTTTTTTTTAGCACTCTTGAAATGGGAAAAAAAGTATCCTGAAAATCATTTGCAAATGTCATCCAAAGTCTTGTCAGGTGACCTGACTATCAATAAGACAAATGAAATAAGAAAAATTTTGGATGATGAATTCCGACCATATACTTTGGATAACGATTTAGAGAGTGGGATCCTTGAAAAATACATTAATGGCGAAATCAGATTCTTGAAAGATGTAATAAAATTAATCGATTCCTATCTAAACAAAACCGAGGAAAGATTTACGCCTTTAAATATTCCTGACATCATTTCAGCAGACCGATATCAGGTGTTCCATAGTGATGCAAGAAAAATGATTTTTCCTAATGGAACGAAGATCCACGGTATTTTCACATCACCACCATATTATAAGCAGATCCGATATTCCAAACCAGAAGATCCTGAATATGACAACGAACTTGGTTGGGAAGATACACCGGAAAAGTATGTTGAGAACGTAGTATCAATTATAAAAAAAGGTTCGGAGGTAATGGATGACAGGGGAGTTATTATAATTAATATTAATGAGACTTTTTTAAATGGACTTTGTTTAGGGATTATACCAATGTACATCAACGAAATGAAAAAGGATTTTCATTATATCCAAACCTGTATCTGGGTAAAACAGGATGCAAAGCCTCAACCGGATAAAGTCAAAAGGTTTATGAATACCATGGAATATATATTAATATTCAGTAAATCGAAAACTTATAATTTCAATAAGTTCAAACTTAACAATCCTAGTAAAACAGCGAGTGCAAGTAAGGGATGCTCTGAGCAGTCAAAAAATGGAAAAAAAACATCAGGACTTCATATTACCAATCCAAATGATCAATGTCGAGATTTTATGTTTGAAAATGATTTTGCAGATTATATCTTGCTTAATCAGAGTTCAGGCAGATCACAGGATCACAATCTTGCGACGAATTTCTTTGGTTCGTTTCCTACCGTACTACCTATACCTTTTATTATGTCTTTCATTCCTGAAAACACTACTGTTTGGGATCCATTTGGTGGAACAGGGACGACAGGCAGAACAGTATTATCACTCAATCGTAAGGTGATTATAACTGAATTATTGGGTAAAAATATTCCTAATGTGGTTAGTATGTTGGAGAAAGGTTCTTTAGAATACAATGAAGAGACCTATAATCAATTTAAAGATGATACCGATTATCAAGAAGGTATTATCGGTGAAGCTGCTTAACGCAGATAAATATTTTCAGTCACCATTCCGGTGAGATAATTTCAAATAATTTTTACGACATAATTCAATGTTGCAGTATACGCGACCAGCATATCTTATGTCAAAAAATGATGAATGGTGACTTAGATATTTTAAAATTTAGCACTTTTTAGCTATCGGATGGTTTGGTAATCCCATCTGATTTCTATACTATTTAAATATAAACGAAAAAATAATCTCATATGGACGAAATATTATTGTCAAAAGTAACAAAAGATGACTTAATCAAAGAAATAAGAGAAGCAGTAATCCAGGAATTGAAACCGTTTCTAAAAGAGGAAAACTTAATCGAAGGAAATGCGGATGATCTGATGTGCAGGAAAGATGTCTGCCGTATGTTTAACATTCATGAATCCACACTGAACCGATGGAAGAATCGTGGTAAATTAATTTCTTACAATATGGGTGGTAAGGTATTCTACAAAAGATCTGAGATTCTAAAGAAACTAAATCAAAAAACAACTACTTGTTAGGTAGTTGTTTTTTAATTCAGTTCAAATACTTGTGATCTTAAAACTTGATCCATTTTTTGTTTTATTTTCATTGCCCTTTCGAGAGGATTGTTCTGATCATACAAATCTAACATTGAAACGGTTTTGTGTCCGGTGTTAATTATTACACCCTCATCTCCAAGAATGTGACGAAATTGTGTCACAAAAGTCCTTCTACAACTGTGTGAAGTTATGAGTTCCCATTTCGGGTAGATACCATCAACCTTTCTCTTATTTATCATTTTCCCACCTCTTATATTTTGATCAATACCTGATTTTTCACAGACGGTTTTTATATATTCATTAAATCTTTGGTCACAAATTTTGCGTGGAAATTCTCCATTTCTCTTTTTAAGAATTTCCTTCACTGGTGGTAAAAGATAAATAGTAACATCTTCATCAGTTTTTTTCTGTTTAAAGGATATGAATTCGTCCAATACAATCATCGATTTGTTCAGACGCAAGAGATCGGAAACTCTAAGTCCAGTATAGCAACCAATCAACAACCAATCTCTTGCGTTATCAAGGTAATCCTGTTCAAAGAACTTCTCCGAAATCCTTTTAAGTTCAACTAAGTCAAATGTTGGATATTTGTATTCCTTCTTAGGAATGTGAAATGTCCAACTGTCAACCTCTTTGTTGATTTTTATTTTTTTTGTCTCGGCAAACTTTACAAATCCCTTGATTAACTTCAGTTCCTTGACAATTGTTGTAACAGAATATTTATTTTTTACATTCCATTGGGTAAAGATATCACGAAACTTATCATCGATTTCAGATACTTTTAATTGTTGGTTTATCTTATTTACCTTATTCCTTATGACGTTGTATTTTTTGATTGTCCCATTTGTAATCGGTTTCTGTTTACCTACAGAGTATTTACTTTTTTGTTTGATATAATAACCTACAAACTCATAAAATAGAATAGGAATGGTATTTTCTTTTACCGATTTCTTTTTGATTGTATATTTTGAGTCCAAGAATTTCTGGAGACTTTCAGAAGTAACCAGATAATTTTGGGATATTATAAATTGATCAAGAACTACTTTAAATTCGGATAGTTTATTGTTGAATGTATCAATAGTTATGTTTGTATTCTTATCAATTTCATTTCTTGGAGATTTCTTTTTGAGAGATTGTTTATAACATTCATTTACCGAATCCCAATTTTCTACATCAATAGTAAAAGGTGTTGAAAGAACAATTGTAATCTTCCCCTTGTTAGTAACACTCAAAAG
>MKVE01000014.1:0-15689 GCA_001898785.1 Chryseobacterium sp. 36-9
TGCTTTGTTTCATCTTTCCCAAATTTAAAACTATATTTATTTCTGTTTCGGTTTTTGGGGAAGATTACATTTCAAATAAAGAAAATGTCCAATTTGGGAATTTATTGTACATATAACTCCCATTTTGGACATTTTTAAATTTAGTCTGCTAGAACAGCATCATATTTTCCATTTTTAGAGAAAGCTTCTAAATCTGATTCAAATTCAATTAAAGGATTTGAAGCTTTAGTTTTTCTTAATGAATCAATATTATCTGGAACATAAACAAATCTATGTTGTAGAATAATAGATTCTCCAGTTTCCCTGACTACATACTCATAAGGCTCACATTCCTGCTTTTGAATACTTCCTGGCATTTCTGTTCCAATAAGTGCCTGACAAGTCTGTTCATCAAATGTTGAGGAAATGAATGTTTTCTTTGCTGTTGCATAATATTGATTGGTCTTTTGGCTTAATACCATTTCAATACCTCCTTGAACTTCTAAAGCACAGAAAGAAGTTCCATCCTCTCTTTGTCTTGATTTGTAACTGATAATTCTTACCATTGTTTTTAATTTTTGAGTTAGATTTTTTTCTTACTATAACAATAAACTTCTACAAATCAAATTTTTGCTATCAACTAAAATTTAATCTGCCTGAAATTTTTCTTTTGCTATAGAAAAGGTACGGGGAGTTTCCCTAAGCCAAAATAGGTGGGGGTATTTTATAAAGGAAGAATGTTCTAGAGTAAGTAATGTTATTTTTTAGAAAAATTGAAAAATAAGTTTGAATTACGCGGAAATTATTTAGACAAAAATATATTTTACAACTTCCATTTAAAAATTATTAACTTAATAATAGTTATAATAAATTCTATTCAAATCACAAAAGGATAATTAGTTAAGGAAATATTTAGTTATTAATTATTTAGAATCCTCTGTTTCTTCTTCAATTATTTTAGCCCAAATTCCAGTATATGTAAAATATAAACTGACAAGATAAGTAGTTTGATCCTTTACATTAGGGTACTCTTTGTTATTAAGTTTTGCAATTAACTTAGAGCCCATATTTAGTATTCTAATTTCAAAAAAACCTTTCCCATTCATAAAAGATTTTCCCTTAAAAATTTTTATAGAATTTTCTCCAGTTTCCTTCCAGTCAAAAGGATTTTTTATAAATGCATTTTTATAATCATTTCTAATACATCTTTGGTGTTCAAAAGCAGCATTAAACCTTAAATTATATGACTCAGCTACATAGTTGTAATATAGCCAGTTCAAATCTTCTCGCTCTTGAAGGGATTTGTTCTTTCTTATGAGATCAAAAAATTTCATTCTTATATCTAAATATTGTAAGTTTTCACCATAATAATTAAATAGGTAGTTTTGAATATCATCATCGTAAAGAAGATTTTCCATCTCAGAAATTAATTCTAACTTCGATTCTTCTTCTTCCTCTAATTCCACCAAAATTAAAAGAGCTAGTGGCCTTGTATCTGAATTTTCATACAATATTTCTGCTCTTTCATGTAATTCACTTTTATCAATTCTTTTTTCTAAACCATCTTTTAATGTAACTAATTGCTGTATTCCTTCAGTCATATTAAGCATTCCTTTATTAATAACAAAACGAAGTCTATTTTCCATTTTTGTTTTTTCTACAATATCTAGATCAAACTTACTTATAAACCATATTAACATTCGAATAAAATCAATATAACTAAAATTTGAACTTGGATCAATTGAGTGTTTAATCTCAAACAGTTCTATTGCTTCATTCACATATTCTTTAGCTAAATCTTCTTTTCTATCTGAAAAATATTTTCTAGCTAGATTAAAGTTAACTACTGCTTTTCTATGAATAATAAGTTTATCCCGTTGATTATAAATTGAGAGATTTTTTTCTTCAGCTACATCTAGTATTTCTAATGCTTTTGATAAATCTCTTATAGTCCCTCTGCTTTGTAAATTTCTAGAATAATATATGGAAAACCTCGGAAATGTATTTAATCTTCTATTCGCAATATCATATAATTTGTTTAATTTTTCTTCATCAAAAACTTTATTGAATTGTAGATTTTTAATTAAATTCACAAAGACGTAGATTGATTCTTCATTTTCAGGTAAAGAATAAATTAATGTTTGGAAATTTTTGAAAATTTCTTTTGATTTTAAGTGTGTTTTTATAAAGTTTTCAGCAACAATTTTGTGTTTAATTTTAAAATAGATATCAGACTTTAAATAGTAGTCAGGTTTGATTGTTTCTTGTATAAAAATACCTTTCCCATCTATACGTAGAACGTCATTAATAAAAGTTTCCCAATCAGTATCAATAATTGAGTTTAAAAGAGATAGTGGCATCTTAATGCCATATTGATATAGTAGAGAAGTAAATAAAAAAGCTTTTTGAGTATTAGTATTTTGGAAGCTTTTATAAGTATCAATAATATACCTGTAATGATTTCCCTTTTTCAAAAGGTATAATGACAGGGATAATTGATCATAAATTAATTTTTCCTTTTTCAAGTCATCTAAAAGTTCCATTTTCTCTTTTGCACTTCTAATTTGAACCAGTTCAGCTTTACTAAGTCTATCTAGAAAAAAGCCTAACTCATCATCACTAAATGCACAGTCAATATTTATTTCTGATACATCAGGTTTATATTTACTTTTAAATGTTTCCAAAACATTTTCCCTAATGGATTGAAGTATTATAATAGAAATATTTTCGAATTGGCTTGAGCTAAGCACGCTTCTAAGTTCACGGATTTTTTTGAAATTTAAGTCTTGCTCTGATTGATCACAATAAAAAATTATTTTTTTAGAATCTTTTAGAGTATTTATAAAATTAATTGTTTCTGAAAAGGAAATTTTTTCAAGGTCCTTCAACTCAAAAACCAATAATTCGGAAGAAACTTCCATCATTTTTTTTAATAGTCTATATGAAAATGTAGATTTTCCCGAACCATAACTGCCTGTTAAATAAACAAAAGGTATTGATGTACCTTTTTCGTCAAAAAGATTATTAATGTTTAAGCTAATCTCAGATATTTTTTGCTCCTTAACAATATCATAATTCTTCTTGATAACAGAAAAATTTGGTTCTGAACCCAGATAAAAATCTTTTTCATCTATGTTTAGAGTTTCATAAGAATCATTTAGGGGAACAAGAAAAGGAGAAAGCTTGCTCTGCAGAGCAAACGGTATTGTTCTTCCAGATACTTCTCTAAAAACATTATTCTTCTTCTCTTTTATTTTATAAATATTATCTTCTGACCATTTTTCATATTCAAGTAGAAATTCAGCAAATTTCAACTTAATTGGCGTTATATTATTTGCTTTAAGATATTTGAGGTTAAATGCTGATTCATCTAAATTTGGACTCAACATATAAAATTGCCTGCTTTTTAATTCTTTTTGAAATAGATTTAGGAACAGACTCCCAAATCTATCATTAAAAGAATAGCCAACAAACAAAATTTTTATGTTATCACTCCAACCTCTTATTTGATTAAATAGTTTGATATAAAATTTATTGTTCCTTTCAAAATCTGAAGTGGAAAACAACAAAGGGTACTTACTCGAATCGGAAATGCATCCATGAAGTTTTATTACTTTGCATTTATCACCAATTCCTAATGACTTAACAAATTCACTATAACTCCGAATAAATTCAAAATTATCTTCATAATTTTGATATTCAACAGCATCTTCTAAAACTAGATCGATATTTGTTGTTATTATAGATAACCAAGGTAATGTTACAGCATATTTATGAAAATCTTCAGGTTTAACATTTTTTTTCAACCATTTAGTGATGTTGTAATCAAAGTCTAATCTGTCATAATCTGGTAGTGAGAAAACTTTATCTACAAAATCAACTATATCATTATCAAGAGGTTGGTAATCAATGTTTTTTAAGTCTCGATAATACTCAAGTAATTGTTTGCTTAGATACTTTTTTGATTCACTAACAGATGAGCCCGCACCTAAGAATAAAACAACATTACCTTCGGCAATATCTTTAAATAAATCATTGAATATTTGAGTAGTCATAGTTAAATATTTTTTTGTAAAAATAAGAAATCACCTTGCATATTGCAAGGTGAATAAAACTAACTCAAAAACCAATGATAATCAGAATTACCATTGAGAGTTTTCTGAATACCCTTTGAAAACTCAAAGGCATTCAAATTCCTATCTAGGAATGTATCTATGTAAGATGATTTATTAGCTTGGGTAAACAAGTTGTAAACATCCCACAAGTTTATTCTGCCATCTTCTAATCTACAAAAGTTTTTATCCTCATAGTAATCCTTTGCCATTGTATTAATGTGGCTATCATTAAAACTGAGAACAGGAATATTTTCTCTCTCTAGCTTAGGTAAATGTTGGTACAATCTGCTTCTACCAATGAGCTGTGCAAACTGATGTTCTGACAAATATTCTTGAGAAAGTTCTTTCATTTCCATCAAATGATGTTCAGCATTATAATTCTGAATAGTCTCTAGAACTTTTGAATATAAATCTTGTGTGTTGGAAACTTTCAACTCTGCTAAAAAACCATCTGTTGACACACATAAATTGCAACAAACCTTATTCTGAAACCCAATAAAGAATTTAAATTTTTCAAACGACTTTTTATTATATAAATTTTCCAAATTATAGCTCCTTACACCTCCAATACATAGAGATAAGTCATTACCATTTACTACATCTGTGATACTAGGAATTCTAATGATAAATGCCATTCTCTCATAATAAATAGTTTTCTGATGTTCTAACAAATCTTTTACATTCAGATGTATTGCTTCAGGAGTTCTACCTTTAATCTGATGTGAAACCCTAATCTGAGGCTCTGAAATTGTTTGATATGGAAATGCTTTTTGTGTTGCAGTAATTACACATTCTATAAACTCTTGATGCGCTATAGTCTTTTCATTATCTTTAGAGAATACAGGAATTATGCAATCATTTTTTAGATGATGTAATGGAACTTCAAGTGTGTTAGCTAGAATAAATGGATTAGATTGATAATTGGAAGATATATTATTTTCTCTAAGATTATTAGAATCAGATATTAAAAAAGCCTGAACTAGATTTTTAGTGTCAGGCTCTTTAAACTCATTCATTTTACTAGGATAAAATACTTCAGCATTTTGAAAATCTCCATTGCTAAAATATAAATCACTTATAGGCTTCCTTGTTTTTACATTCTGCAATGTCATATTGCTAGAATTATTGAAATTTTGATTGTCCATTTTTACTTAAGTTTTGATTAGATAAATGAATTAGGATTGATTTTCTAGCTTCAAAATCTGGTTTCAAAGAAATATGATATTGAGGAAATTGTTTGTATAAAGAAAGAAGCTCTGCTATGGAATTGCAATCCCTAATAGCATTATAGACCTCTTCCTCTGTAGCTTGAAATTGTTGTTCAGAGTTCTCAATAATCCCATTAACTCTAGAAGTTGATGAAGTTTGAGATGTAGGTTTTATGTCAATTCCTGTATTACACCAATCTAATATTTCCTTTCCTGTTTTATCAGAAATTATAAATTCTGGTGTTCCCCTAAATAGACCTGTTCTGTCTTTAGAACTTACAGCAAAATGTTTTACATCAATATCAAGGACTAAAGTAAACTCATAATCTAAACCATCTCTCTGAACAGATTTAAGTCCCACTTTTTCTGGAATAAACTTGCCATCTTTCTGATTTAGTACATAGTCTTGTTTAGTTCTCATTGTAGCTATAATATGAGCATTGGCTTGTAGAATCTTATCTACAAAAGCTTTTTGTCTTGGAGTAACTTTTGCCCAGTTTGTAAAACTGTTTCCTGCTAACTTAGAATGAAAATCTAATAGTTCATCCCAACAATGGGAAATACTGTCTAAAATAATCACTTCCATTCCAGCATTGGCACAAATGTCAATAGCTTTGATGTAGTTTTCAGGAGTGAATGGGGGAGCAAGAGAAAGCACATTATATTCTCCCAAATGAGCATATAAGTCTGCACTCCCATTTTCTGTATCAATTATAGCTACTTTGGAAAAGTCTCCATTTGTAAGTCCTTTGGCAAGAAGTAAACTTGAATAGGTTTTACCACTTCCTGAACATCCTTGCAAACCAATTTTTATCTTGGCTTGTTTTCTTTCTGATTGTCTTAATTGCATAAATTTTAGTATTTAAAAAAGTTAATAAAAATGTGAAGGGGAAGTTATTATGGATTCATATTAAAATGAAAAATCCCCATAGTAATCTATGAGGATTTTGAAAACTTCCAGTCTTGTATTTTGTATATATAGTAGTAAATACGAGATTGGAAGTTTTAAACTATTTCAAATTTTTCTAGAGATCCATCTTTTTGTTTTATGTAAAAATTACCATTATCATCAATAATCAGTTCTGGAAAATTACTTTCATCAATAATAAAATTTTTATTTTCAATCAAGTTCAATACATATTGTGCTTTTGGAATATTTTCTATTTGCAATATTTCATAGACATTAGCATTTAAATCAGAATTATTTATCCTTTTAGAACCACCTCTAAAAAAATCTGTTTTTAAATAATTGTAGAATGCCTTAATTTTCATTTCTTCTGTATAGTCACTCCTAATAAAGGTATTTTTAAAATCATAAATTTCTTTGCTAATTATTGGGTCATTGTTGATTAAAACCTCAATCATATGATTAAATTTTTCTAACTCAGAATCTTCAATAAAGTTTTCAAAGGGCTCATTTGGAAGATACCTTATACCTCTTCCTGTTGAAGCAACATTATTAATCATCTTGTGTCTAAAGTGATTTAGTGTTTTATATGCTTCTACTAATGCTTTTTGCTCTCCTGAAATATCATTAGCTTCTTCTGACATTCCTTCCGTTAAAGAGATACAGTTTCTAAAATATTCTCCTCTTGAAAAATTGACATCAATAATTAATTTTCCATTAAGAAACCTTGATATGAATAGCCTGTCTTCAATATGTTTTGTCTTTTGAGTAAATGCGAGTAACTGTTGTTCAAAATATTTATTTTGATTTGCTTGAATTTCTTTATAATTAGATTCAGAAGATTTAAGTAAAACCTTGTACTGAGAGAAAATTTCATTTTTAAGCATACTGTAGAAGTACGAGTCACTAACAGTGCTTTTTAAATAATTGAAATAGTCCTTATCAAAATAGTCTTTAAGTATAGATGTTAATTTCCATTGTATTTTACCTTCCTCAAAATACAAAACAGGCTTGATATTGACACCAACAAGCCTACAATTAACAAATTGGTTTGTTAAAGCTGAATATAAGATGAATGAAGATAAATCAGATCCAAAAAACTTATGATATTTTGTAAAATAATCTTCCCCGTCAGATAATTTATAATCTTTATAACTTGGGAAGTTTAATGCAGGTAAGTCCTTTCTTGTCAATGTTTTAATATATTCATCTTGTTCTTTAATATTATCATAAATAACTGTTTTATAATATTCTTTCAATAATTCATCTTGTTGATCAAAAGAGTAATATTTAACTAACTTATCACCTTGATCTTTAAAATTTTCACATACTTTGTAGTATTCAGTAAATTTGTCTTTCTGTAAATCTGAAAAAGGCAAAGTGTCATAATCAAATTTATCAGGAGGAGGTAAAATAATATGAATTTCACCTTTAACTCTCTGTCTAGCTAAAGCTTGGATTATGGAATTCACTCCATCTGAAAAGATTCCATATTTATTTTTAAAACTTCCCTTTCTTCCTAAAGGAGGCATAATTATAATCAAAGCGTGGTCATCCTTTTCTATACTTACACCAGTCTTAAAATTTGTTCCAACATTGCATTTACTTGCGTCATATCTGTTTTTGGGAGATTCTTTATGAATTCTTGCATTATCATTTAAGTCAGATGTACAATTATGTATATCTCCATAAGAATCATATAATATTTTTCCAACTCCTTTATCAATATTGCTACAAATATCATTAGCTAGAATTTTTGAAAATGAAAGAATATCAATTTTCTTTCCTTTGTCTATGAGATTTTGTACTATCTGGACTATATCATCATTGTCATACTTATATACCTGAGCACCATTAAAATGAAGATATAAATCTGATTGCTTTTCAGGAAAGATCTTTCTTTCAGATTCAATGATTTGAATTTTTTTGTCTGTTAATTCTGCTAAATATTCAATCACAACCTTAGAAGCTTCATTGTATGTTGCACTCAATAAAAAGTTTTTATGGATTACATTTTTCCATTTATACAAATTGAAAATTAACTTTTGCTGAAAATTATGAATTGTGTCGTGAATCTCATCATATATAAATATTGCCTTTTTACCAGTTTGTTCACATTTTTTAGAGAGATAGTTTAGATAATTTCTTTTTGCATCAGAGCTTGTAAGAGAATCTTCTCCAGGATTGCCTAGCAAGCAGTTTGCGGTAACAATTTGTATTCTGCTATCCCAAGCATCCCTTGTCATATCTTTACCAATTAATTCATATCTGTAAATGTCATTTTCAGGTATGCCAAGTTCTATTGATTTTTGATAATATTGTTCAACTAAACTGACAAAAGGTGAAGCAATAAATATCATATAGTCTGTATTTTCATAGTACTCTTTTACAATATCCAAGATAGCTGTAGTTTTCCCTTGTCCAACTGCAGCGTTTATTACAACAGTATTTTTCTCATCTAGTTTAATGTTACTTTTTAAAGCTTCACTAATATAGCCTTCATCATTAGGAGATATTATCGCTTTGTCATTAACTTTAAAGTGTGGAAAATCGTGTGAATTTATTTGTTTAAAGTCAACTGGAAAGTCTTGAAAATAAATATTTGGTAATTCCATATTTTGTGTAATACGTACAATTTTAACTGCCTTGTAAAAATAGTACAAAGCAGTTAAAAAATTTAATCTATGTTATCCTATTTTCCAATTTTTTCAGATTCTCACTTAGCTTCTCAGGCATCAACTCAGCATAATATTCTTGGGTAGTAGTAATTTTAGAATGTCCTAAAAGTTTAGAGACTACTTCCATAGGAACATTATTGTTAAGTAACACAGTAGAAGCAAAAGTTTTCCTTGCTGTATGATGAGTAAGATTCTTGGAAATTTCTAAGACATTAGCTATCTCCTTAAGAAGCCTGTTAAAAGATTGATTTGAGATTCTTGGTAAAAGATAATCACTTTCAGATGTGTATTTCTCTATAATTTCTAATGCTTTAGAGAGAATTAAAGGAACTGAAAAGTTTCTCTCAGTCTTTTCTCTCTTCTTGTAAATCCAAATAGTTCCATCAGGTTTAGTGATTAAATCCTCTTTTTTGAGTTCAAACATCTCTTTATAGGCTAATCCTGTATAACAGCAGAATAAATAACAATCTTTAACCCTTGTAAGGGCTTCTGATTTGAAATGATGATTTTCAAGCAAATCTAATTCCTGTTGAGTGAGAAATATAATTTTAGGATAGACTTTCTTTGGTTTATGTTCTTCAAAAGGATTTTTATCTAAGTAACCATTAATTACAGATTGCTTCACAACTTTTTTTAATCTCTGCAAAGCCTTATTAATGGTAACTTGTTTATGTTTCAGTTCAGTTTTAGAATAATACTCCAGTTCAGAAATAAAGTTAAAATCTAAGTCCTTTAGCTTAACATCAGATTTCTTATAATTGTGTTTTATGAACTCTGAGACATCATCTTTAATGTAGCTGAACTTATCCCAGGTTTGCTGCTTAATCTCAATTCCAATAAGCTTTTTAAGCCTTTCCAGATAGATTTGATAATATTCTATCAGTCCATATTCTTTAGCCAGAGTTTTACCTGCATACTGATTGTAAATATCATTCACATCAAAAGGTTCTTCTTTGACTTGAAGCAATAAAAAAGCCTGATTAATTTTATTCTTAATCAGGCTTAATTGGTTGTTGATATAATTGTTTTCTTCATTGGGTGGCTTTATAATCTGTTTATTGCTGTCCCAATTCTTAGGATTAATAAATAATCCTGTAGCAAATGGTTTTCTTTCTTTTAAGTATGTAATCCTACATCTTAATGGAGCTAAACCTTTGATATTAGACTTTGCTTTGTCTAATACAAATAGTATTTTAATGGAATTCATTTTTTGTAGAATTGATGAGGGTTAGAATGGTGTTCCAACTAAAAAAAGAGGTGTTCCTTTTTTATGCCTAATTTTTAAAGTAATTAATATGAAATAAAAAATCACAGAAAAACAGAAATCCCCACAAAACCAACTCAAACCCAATTCACAAAGTATAACACAAAAAAACCACCACATTTCTGTGATGGCTTTGCTCCTCCTGCTGGGCTCGAACCAGCGACCCTCTGATTAACAGTCAGATGCTCTAACCAACTGAGCTAAGGAGGAATGTCCTTTGTTTTAAGTGGTGCAAATATAATAGCATTTTACATTATCCACCAAATTTTTCAAGAACTTTTTTTAATTTTTTTGACTCAGAAATTGAGCGATGACTTTAACTATATCATTTCCAAATATTAACACCATGAGTCCTAATAAGAAAATGACACCAATCATTTGCGCATTTTCCAAGATTTTCTGTGGAACCGGCTTTCCGGTGATGATTTCCCACAATGTAAACAAGACGTGGCCACCATCTAATCCTGGAATTGGAATCAAGTTAAGGAATGCCAACCAAACAGAGAACATTGCTGTAAAGCCCCAGAAAAACTCCCAATCGATTGAAAGGCTTCCATCCTTGCTTTTTTCAACGTGCATATTGTTTACGATAGCAATAGGACCTCCAACCTTTTTATAACCTTGTGTTTTGGTATTAAAGATGATTTTAAACTGCTTCACCTGCATTGTTAAAACATCAATAGTTCTTGTAAAACCTCTTGGGATGGCTTCCAGGAAAGAATAATTCTTCGTTGTCTCGCTTTTGTTCAGATAACTTTGAGCCAATTGAAAGTTGGGACCAAATCCTAATTTTCCTTCCGGAGTTGCCTTGGCTTTGATTGTAATGGGCTGATCATTTCTGATAATATCCAAACTGATTTCTCCGCCTTTATTTGCCTTTAAAGCATCTGTAACTTGATCGTAGAATTCCGTTTTCTGTCCGTTTACACCAACAATTTTGTCTCCTTTTTTCAATCCTGCTTTTATTGCCGGCATATTTGGGGTTAAACTATCAACCACAGCCGGGAAACGGTTCATAAAATAAAGCTTCGCTTCGTTAGCGTGCAAAACTTCAGCTACACCATCTTCATTGATTGGGAAAGTCACTTCTTTTCCATCTCTTAGAACAGTAACATTATCAGCAAAAAGCATATTAATGGTTGAGGTTTCCATTCTTTCTGCAGATTTTCCGTCTATTTTCAGGATTTTATCTCCTGTTTCCAATCCCATTTTTTTACCGGCATCAGAAACTGCGATTCCATTCTCGAATTTCGCATTATCGTGATAAGTTTCTCCGGTGAAGTAAGACAAGCAAGAGTAGATTAACCAGGCTAAAAAGAAATTAACCGTTACACCCCCCAACATAATAATGAGTCTCTGCCAAGCCGGTTTTGCGCGGAACTCCCAAGGCTCAGCCGGTTTTGAAAGCTGAGCCGTATCCATACTTTCGTCCACCATTCCGGCGATTTTCACATAACCGCCCATCGGGATCCAGCCAATTCCGTATTTCACACCTTCGTGTTTTCTCCAATCGCTGTCCGGTAGTTTGGAAACGTCGATCGGCTGTGTTATTTTTTTGCCGTTGATTTCAACCTCTTCATCCGTAGGCTGATTTTTAGAAAAGAATTTATATTGCCATTTTCCATTGATTTTCTTCATTGCGAAGATGGAAAAATAAGGATCAAAGAATAAAAAGAATTTGTCTACTTTGGTTTTAAACCATTTCGCCGGCAAGAAATGCCCGATTTCGTGTAATGTTACAAGGATAGAAATGCTCAGGATAAACTGAAATATCTTTAATGCTAATTCCATTAATATATTTTAAAATTATAGTTGTCAAAGGTAATCATTTAGTCAGAAACTATACCAATGTAAAAATCAGCCTTTTCTCTGCCAAAATAACACTTAATGATAATGATGATTTGGGCAGCTATTTCCGCCTTCCGCTCCCAAACCTAACGAAGTGGTTCGACGAAGTCAATCTTTTTTGCACGAAGATTCCACATAAAAATAGAATATTTGTACACGCAAAAAAGGATTTCCGCTCAAGTCGGGCTGCGAGCGACTCAACGGTAAATCAAAAGTGTAAATATTAGATAGAAATCCTTAATTTTAAATCAAATTTAAAAATGAAATTATGTCAAATATCGAGATGATAATCGAAGAGCGTGCTGCGGATATTGGTAACTTTTTGGTTGGCAGATTGTTGCCATTTTCTCAGAAGAGAAGTGTTGGACCATTTGTGTTTATTGATCATATGGGACCGGCTGCGCTCAAAGATTACGAAAATATGGATGTTCCGCCGCATCCACACATTGGGCTTTCCACTTTGACATTTTTGTTCGAGGGAAGCATTATGCACAGAGATTCCATCGGTACGGAAATCGAAATCAAAGAAGGTGCTGTCAATTGGATGACCGCCGGAAAAGGTGTTGCCCATTCCGAAAGAACGCCAGAATATCTTAGGACCACCGACAAACATCTTCACGGATTGCAAATTTGGGTCGCACTTCCAAAAGAATTGGAAACAATGGAACCCGAGTTTTTCCACATTAACAAAGAAGATATCCCACATTGGATAGACAATGGGGTAAATTATAAACTGATAGCTGGCGAAATCCTCGGACGCAAATCTCCTGTTCCTGTTTATTCGCCATTGTATTTCCTTGAAGTCAAAAATACACTTCAGGAAGACCGCGAAATCATTCTTGGTGATTATCTTTTTGGAGAATCGTCGCTTTACATCCTGGAAGGTAACATCGAAAGCGAAGGCAATCTTTATAACCCGAAACACATCCTGATTGCGAAAGATGCGAAGCTTTGTCATTTTACCTTAAAACCGAATTCAACAGTTTATATATTTGGAGGCGAACCTTTTCCTGAACCCAGATATATCTATTGGAATTTCGTTGGAACTTCCAGAGAAATCATAGAAGACGCCAAAACTAGATGGCAAAACCATGAGTTTCCAAAAGTGATTAATGATGATGGCTACGTTCCGCTTCCGCCACAAAATAAGAATATTAAGTTAAAAGAATAGACAGTAACAAAGCATTTCGGAATATCGGAATGCTTTTCTTTTTTCCTGATTAAATGAAAAACTTTCATATCCAGATGTAATAAAAACTTTTATTTAGTTGTTATACCAATAACTAAAAAAATAGTTATAAAATGAAAAAACTACAATTAATCATTATTCTGCTTATATCAATAAGTACTTTTGCACAAACTGCGAATAACTTAAACAACAGAAACAAATCGAAAAAAGAATCGGTGTATTCCAACAAAATTGATTCTGTAATGGCGAAATCCTATGAAAGAGGTTTATTCAACGGAAATGTGCTGGTCGCTAAAAATAATAAAATCATTTTTCAAAAATCATTTGGTTTTACAGATGAAACGAAGCAAACGCTTTTAAATAAAAGATCGATATTTAACATTGGTTCTATTGCAAAGGAATTTAATGCGGTTTCTATAATGATTTTAGTAGAGCGTGGTCTTCTCAGTCTTGATGATAGAGTCTCCAAATTTAATTTAGGATTACCAAAATGGTCGGAAAAAGTAACCATCCGTCATTTGATTAATTATGCCAGCGGTATTCCACGAATCGATCCAATAGTACCCAAAAATGATGAAGAGGCGTGGAAGATTTTGCGAAGTAACGATAGTCTATTATTCGAACCGGGAACCAGTTACAGATATGATAATGGTAATGTTTTCTTGCAGAGAAGAATCATTGAAAAGGTTACCGGGATGTCATTTGAGGAATTCGTTTCTAAAAATATAATTAAGCCATTAAAAATGACCAACTCGGTATTTGATCCCAAATCGGGATATGAAAACCGAACGTCTTGTTATGATATGGACTATGTCAGATGCCCGGAAATGCAATTTATTAGCGGCTGGCTTTGGGTAGATATCAATGATCTCTATAAATGGATTGAAGCGCTTAATTCTAATCGATTAATATCCAAAGAATCCTTCCAAACTCTGTTGAATAATCCATACGCCAAAGACGAAGGCGGATCTCTTGGCAGATACTTTGAAAAAGAAGAACTACAAAGACACAATGGCGTTTCGTATAAATTCGAATCGATCTTTTTAAATGATCTTAAAAATAATATTACGATAATTCTGGTTTCCAATAACCTTAATAGAGTTTGGGATTTGGGACATATTATTCATAATCTGATGTTGGGAAAAGAGTACAAAATTCCTAAAAAATCTATTTATCAAGCCATAAGAAAAGAAGCTGTCAATGACGTCAATAAAGCGATAGAAACCTATTATTTACTTAAGAAAAATTCTAAAAATGAATACAGTTTTGAGAATCCTGGAGAACTTAATAAATTGGGATATGAATTATTAAGACTCGGCAAAAACAATGAATCCATAACCATATTCAAATTGGCTACCAATGAGTTTCCTAAAGATGCTAATATTTTCGATAGTTTGGGAGAAGCTTATTTTACCGATAAACAATATGATTTAGCATTAGAAAGTTATAAAAAGGCGATCGATTTTGGAGGAACCAATGGAAATGCCGAGAAAATGATTGAGAAAATAGAGCAAGAAATGAGCAAGTAGAATTTTCCAAATGTATAAAACAAAAAAGCTTCTGAACACAGAAGCTTTTATATTTTAGTCAAAATTTAGAAAGAATAAGAAACCCCAAAACTTCCATTGTTTCCAGCTTCTATAAAAGCGCCCCAGTTCTCTGTGAAAAAATATCTTGCACCAAGATAAACGCCCAAACCAAAGTTTCTACCGGCAACTCCTACATTAACACCAGGATAGATATCTATTTCAGAAGGTAATGCCAAAGCTTCCTGCAAATGGAATCCGATACGTCCAAAAATAAAAGGATTGTCTTCGTCTTCATTAAAATAAACATTAGCACCTCCACCAACAGAGATGAGGTTGGAAAGTCCATAATCATAACTTGCAGTAGGTCCGGTTCCAAATCCCCAAACATTAAGTCCGGCTTGTGCCTTTTGGTCGCCAGCACCTTTCCAAGCCTGTGCAGAAGACAATATGCCAGCCAACAAACCCATTGTCAATAGCAATTTTTTCATAATTTATCGATTGAATTTAAAAATGGTTTTTCATATCAAAAATAAAACCACTATGTAAAAAACGACTCTTGGTTTATTTTATTATTCCGGATCTTTTCTGCTTTGATTGCCGAAAGACATCAACAAATAAAACAAAAACGGCAGAATGAAAATACTTCCCAGAAGAAGTGCCCAGCCCAAAGCTTCAATAGTTTTCGGCGCAGCACTTTCATCAAACAGAGAAAGATGACTGCCGTTGGCAAAAAGAATGATATTAGGATTGTGCTGATAAGTGGCAGCAACCAGAATCATAATGATCTGAAATCCACCATAAATTCTGACCAACAGAAAATGACCTTTCTTGATGGCCTCGTTGGTAAACAATAAACTGATTGTTGCCAGTGTTATGGCGATAATTCCCAAAGCTTTTGAGAAAATCCATTTTAATAAAGGGATGTCAGAATAATGAGCGCTTACAAAAACTAAAACGCCTGTTACGACTACA
>MKVE01000014.1:15708-34539 GCA_001898785.1 Chryseobacterium sp. 36-9
GCTTCGTGGAGGGAAAACAATGAAGCCAAGTAAGCACAAAGTGAAACTGTGAAAAATCCTACACAAACTCCGAAAGGATTCAGCCAACTGAAAATGTAAAGACTCAGAAAATCTTTTGCTTCAGGATCTATCGAGCCAGAAATCGTTGCCGCTGCAATAATTCCTAAAAAAAATGGCGTCAACAAGCTTGAATAAAAGAAAATCTGTGCATATAATTTTTGCCAGCTATCTTCCACAGCATCATAATTTCTGAATGTAAAAGCGGTTCCTCTTGCGATAATCCCAATCAGCATCAGAACCAAAGGAATATGAAGATAAGTCGAAACAGTTGTATAAATCGTAGGAAAACCGACAAATAATACCACGACTGCAATAATCAGCCACATATGATTGGCTTCCCATATTGGAGCGATAGATTTGGACATTATCTTTTTCGTTTGGTTACGATAAGATTTTTTGGAAAATAATTCGATAATCCCCGCTCCGAAATCTGCGCCACCTGTAATCACATACAAACAAATTGAAACCCAGAGAAATGCAATAACTACGTAGATCATTATTTCTTATTTTTAGGATTATAATTAGGGTCGGTCGGGTCGTATAATTTCGGAACCATCTTGAGCTGTCTCAGTAACAAGAAGATGATAATTAATGATAACGAAATGAAAATCAATGTGAAAAAGTAAAACGAATATTGGATTCCCGGCATCGGCGTCACCGCATCAATTGTTTTCATGATTCCGTAAATAATCCAGGGTTGTCTGCCAACTTCCGTCACAGTCCAACCCGCTTCTAATGCGATATAACCGAATGGAATTGCTGCAACGAACATTTTCAGATACCAGTTTTTGGTCAGCCATTCTTTCTTCCAAAATGTTGCGATGAGGTAAATCAAGCCAATGATCATCATTACACTTCCGAAAAATATCATAATTTGAAAAGCGTAATGAACAACCGCAACCGGAGGCCAGTGGTCTTTTGGAAAATCTTTCAGCCCTTTCACTTCAGCATCAAAATCGCCCCAAGCCAGAAAACTTAGAACTTTCGGAACTTTTATAGCATATTTAATTTGTTCATTTTCTTCATCTGGAATTCCGCCAATGACGAAACTTGCGCCTTTTTCCGTTTCGAAATGCGCTTCCATCGCCGCCAATTTTATCGGTTGTCTTACAGCGACAGATTTGGCTGCAACATCACCACTGATAGGAGCTAGCAAAGCCCCGATAATCGCAAAACCGGCAGAAATTCTAAAGGCCTTTGTATGAAAGTTAACATTTCGTTTTTTCAAAATCATCAAGGCGTGAATGCCGGCTACTGCAAATCCTGTTGCCGCAAAAGCAGCCACGGTCATATGAAACGCCTGTGGAAACCATGCCTCATTGAACATTGCTTTTATGGGATCGATGTTCAGGTATTTTCCGCCAATATAATCGAAACCTGCCGGGCTATTCATCCAGGCATTCGCAGCTACAACCAAAATTCCGGAAGCTAATCCACTTACGCCGACTACAACACCACAAAACCAATGGAACCATTTGTTGAATTTTTCCCACCCATAAAGAAAGAAACCAATCGCAATTGCTTCAATAAAAAAGGCAGTTCCTTCCAAAGAAAAAGGCATCCCGAAAATCGGACCGGCGTGTTCCATAAATTTGGGCCACAACAACCCCAATTCAAAAGACAGCATTGTTCCCGAAACAGCGCCGGTTGCGAAAAGGATTGCAACACCTTTGCTCCAGGCTTTTGTAAGACCTTTGTAGACTTCGTCTTTGGTTGTCAAATATTTGTAATGTGAAAAAGCCATTAGAAAAGGCATTACCATCCCGACACAGGAAAATATGATGTGAAAGCCCAGGGACATTGCCATTTGAGATCTGGCGGCTAGAAAATCATCCATAATCTACATTTTGCTTCTGTAAAGTTAGGTTTAATTTCAAATCATTAATTGTATTTTCTCAAGACAATTGTCATACTTCTGAATATTATTTTTGCCAAAGCTGTTATAGGCTAACGTCAAAATTTGTTGTGATTTAGAAATTTTATTTTGCTGAAAGGGTCGGTTTCATTTGACATAATATGGAGGTTTGTATATCATTTGTGTAACCTTTGTTTGATAATTTTATATCCTTTCTATATCCTTTGTATATCCACTGTTCGATGATTTAGGATTATTTAATTAAAAAAATTGTTCTTTTTAATAATTTTATTTTATCAGATTATGATATTATGTTAAATCAATGTAAAATACATTAGAATACATCAAGTATTGAACGAATTAATTATAAAAAAAATATTGTTTTTGGTGTTTTGATGAAAATTTTTATATTTGCAATGCAAGGGGAAGTTGAATAACTGAATTTATAACGTTTACAGTAGAGAAATACAGGCCAGAATCCTTTCTTCCCCTTTTTTAAAAAACTATAATTGATGATCTCTCGAAAAAAATTCCTCCATTTAGCTGGGTTGGGGATTGTTTCCAGCTTAGTTCCCAATTTTATTTTCGCAAAATTTATTAAGTCGTCTTCGACAGATAATGATATTCCAACATTACTCAGGGCTGCAAGAAGACTTCGTAAACAGGGAAGGCTTAATGCTGCAAAAAATAAGTATGAGCAGGTATTAGCGTTAGATACTTCTGAAATTCGTGCTTATAATGGCATCAGGAAAATACTGTTGTCGCAAAAGCATAAAGAATTGCAGGTAATACAGTTGTAT
Source organism: Chryseobacterium sp. 36-9 (assembly GCA_001898785.1). GTDB lineage: Bacteria > Bacteroidota > Bacteroidia > Flavobacteriales > Weeksellaceae > Epilithonimonas > Epilithonimonas pallida. Next base: position 18,424 of record MKVE01000014.1, read on the forward strand.
CAGCAAGCTTCGGCTAATATTCCAACGAACTTACGAATTAAGCGACGGCTATACAGTGAGTATATAAAAGCAGCCTTAGGGAATAAAAAGATAATAGGTCATTTAAATATTCCGGACGGAAGGATACTTACATATGTCAAAGAACGCTACGAGGAATTATTGTTACAAAATTACCCTAACAAAAAAAATCTTGAAAAGGAACTGTCCAAAATTAATAAGTATATTGCATTAAATGTAGATACTGTAGATACAAGAAAAAATAAGGCATTAAAAAAGTATAGAAGAGAAAACCGCAATGCCCATAAGCAGCGTTTTAATCATTTGACGGCTCAAGAGACAGTTCAGGAATTAGCTGTACTTAAAGCAAAGGTTCCTTCAAATGATAGGTTGCCACAGATCCGTGAGATGAGCAAGGTTAACATATCAGCCCTTCGCGCAGAAAAAGATTATAACGGAGCACTTGATGCAGCTAATACTTATTTAGAAACCATAGATAAAAGTGATCCTTATTTCATAAAACATTTTCGGGAATTGTCGAAGCAACTTAACAACCTCGACAATCTTATTCGTTTTGAGGATTACAACCATACCCAGAAAAAAACATTTTGGTCGGCTCTAGCACTATTTGATGTATATTTTAAACAATCTGAAATTCTAAATTCTTCAGGATCGCCGATTATGGATTCTCTTCTCCATGAAATAAGTACAAAATCTGAAAATCCACAACAGAATTTTGAAACAGCAACAAGACGAATAAAATATCTTATTTTAAAGGGTGATTTTACTGGTGCCAAAACAAAGATCTTCGAACTCTGCAGACAAAAAGGTGGTACTTCTGATGCACATTCCATTGACAGGGTCAACCTTATTATTGCTAAATTCTATTCTAAACAAGGTTATTCAACCGATAAAAGCCGCATTCTTGAAATTGTCCATAACCCAACAAGGTTCATAGAAAATGAGGACGAACTCACGAGACATACGGCATTATTAAACCTAAATAGGTCTAATAACAAACCCATCCATCTACAACAACTCCAACAGAATATTAATAATTTATAAACCTACACTATGGTAAAAAATTATTTTTTGAATTTGTTTCTATTATTTTCTATCTCTCTTTCATCACAGATCAAAATAACAGAAATCTATCACGATACACCCTATAACGAAAGAATGACTCTTTTCAATGGCACTACACAGCAGGAAGAAAATGCGAGAAGGCATCACTGGGGAGAGTTTATAGAAATCTATAATTACAGCGATAAAGATATCAGACTTGAAAATTGGTATATAAGAGATCTTTTTGGTGTTTTTTGGTTGCCACAGGATAAAATTATAAAATCTGGAGAGTTTATGGTAGTTGTCTATAGTGCACCAACTGTAAACACTACACCATTTACTGAATTATTTTCAACCACTCAGGGCAAAGACAATCAGATTATTAAACAGAATGCTATTCTGATGGATAATTATAAAGAATCTGTTTACTTGGGTTATGCATTGGGCGGACAAGTACCACTAGATAAGGGAAGCTATGGATGGGTGCTTCCAAAAAGTTCGAATCGTGTAAAAGCTGCCTACACCCAGCCTGGTATCTGTTATACTGTCAAATCATATCAGCTAACAAGTAATGGTTATTATTCTCTTGCTTATCCCAATCCATTGGACGCAGTTTATAAACCTCCTATTGAGCATTTTGAAGACATTGTCTTTAATGACTATATCAAATATTATTCTTATTTGGATTGGAGTGACAATGTATTGAATCTTATTAATAATATATGCTCTATATCAATAGAGAAAATTCAACAGATTCCGAACGGGACATATAATAGTGGCGGTAAATGTTTTAATTATGACACACCTGGAAGTAATACAGATGCATATGATTGTGCGGTCTCGAATGGCAGCAATAATCAAGGGACAGGACATACATATGATGAGTTACTGAATATTAAAAACAGCATCAAAGTTTATCCTAATCCGGTAAGTGCAGGAAATCAATATACTGTTAATATAACTTGGGATGGTCCGGCGCTTAATCAGATTTATGATTTGCAGGTTTATAATGGTAACGGTGGATATGTATTTGGGTACCAGCCGACAAACGGAATCAATTACACAACTTTTTCATTGCAAAATCAACTACCTGGAATTTTCATTGTTAATTTCACACTTAACACTGGACAGGTTGTATCTAAAAACATCTTAAAATGGTAACCTCTATGAGATCTTCGTTGTCTTCAATATTTTTCTTTATCAGTATAATACTATTTTCACAAACCCTAACTGAGATTCCTTTGGAATACGACACCTCTGGCTATGCAGAAAATGATCAGACAGGAGGGCAAAATATAATATCAGCAATAAATCTAACAGATCCACTTGCTCCTACAGTTAATGCGGAAATGAATGTCAGTGAGTCTGGAGCATTGACCTATATGTTGCCCATAGAACTTTTAAAAGGGGTCAACAGTTTCCAGCCAAATGTTGCATTGTCATATAACAGCCAGAGCGGTAATGGTCAAGCTGGCTGGGGTTGGAATATTGTTGGTCTTTCAACGATTAATCGTGGAGGCAAGAGTAAAGAAGTCGATGGTGTTACAAGGGGACCTCAATTTAATGATAGTGATCCTTTTTATTTGGATGGACAAAGATTATTAAAGATCACAGATAATGAATATGTTACCGAGATTTTTTCAAAGATAAAAATTACAAAGCAAACTGCTGGGGAGTATCAGTTCATTGTAAAATATACCGACGGACGAATTGCTAAGTATAAAGAATTAGTAACGGGGCAATATTATATCTCTACAATTGTAGATGCATTGGACAATCAGATTCATTATACTTATGAAGTTGCCAACAATGTTCCTGTATTAACAAAAATATCTTACGGAGGAACTAGTGTGGCTACCGATAAATTTTATGTTAATTTTTTATATAAAGCTCGTCGATATAATATTAAGATATTCAGAAATGAAATAGAGTTTATCAACTCACGAATACTATACGAAATCAATACTGGCTCGATTTACAATGCTCTATATCGAAAATATTCGCTTGTGCACGATTATATCAGTGAAAACAGTGTAGAAAGACTGGTCGAAATAGACGTGGAAAATGATGGCGGAGCTAAGCTTAAACCCTTACTTTTTAAGTATAATGTAACGAATGCTGCGAAAATAACTTTGGGACAAGGAAGTAATGGTTTTCCACTTGGCATCGGGTATTATAATAATCCAAGACCGCAGGATGTTGTCGGCTTAGGAAGCGCAACTGTTGGTAATTTTACAGGAAAAAATTTAGAAGCAGTCTATCAGGTTAAACTACGTAATGGCAGCTATGGTGTACAAAGCAGCCGTTTACAAAGATTTTCCAATCTTTCTACCAGTTCAAGCTCAACTTTTTATGCAGGTAAAACTCTAGGGAAAATTGGAAAAATTAAGGATAATGATCAGCTGATCACAGTTAAAGTAAATTACTTGGATAATGCTAATATAGATAATGAATATGATTCTGTAAACGATAATCTACGAGATGAGGTCAATTTTATTACACAGGACCTTAAAACGGGCGAGCAGATTACTGTAAAATATATTTTGAAAGGAGGTCTTATATCGAGAGAAAATTTTCATGCTAATGATGATCCTTATTCCGATCCTGACGGTGGAACCCCACATAACCCATCTTACATTTACAGAAGGGATACAAGCGAGAGAACCTATGTATCAGGAGATTTTAATAATGATGGATTGATTGATTTTCTAGTTTACGAGACTGCTAATTTTAATCGTCCAGCTAAATTATATTTTCTTGAAGTAGGAAAAAAAACACCAGTAGCTGATATTAATCAATTTCCGGTTTCATTAGGTAATCTTTCTATAGAAAATAAGGATGTTTACCCTATAGAAATAGATGGTGACGGGATTTCTGAATTAATGGTGGTATCGAAATATCCTTCGAAATATGATGTTTATAAGGTTGATTTTCAACAGAACACACTTACAGCATTATTGACTGATCAAAGCCTGAGTCATTTCGGAAATGATACCCCAATCTATTTTGGAGATTTTAACGGAGATGGTTTAACCGATTTCCTAACACCACAGAGGGTCTACGAAATTCCAAAGGATGAGGATAGCAGCGGGACTAAAATAGGTGCGGTTTTCTACAATATAGAACATGACAATCTTTTATGGTGGAAATATACGAGTAACGGCAAACAATTTTTGAAAGCAGAGGAAAACTACACCGAACAGAAAATCTTCTATCTTAAGCCTTCGCAAAATAATGTTATCAAAAGATCTACATTTTGGCAAAAATTCTGGGATGGACAGCCAGATGAATATGCTTATACCCGATACGCTACCCAAAACATCATAATAACGGATTTTGATGGTGATGGAAGATCTGATATAATGACACTGAACAAAGTGGGAAGAGCAAAATATGATGTAGATGGTAGGCTTGCAGAAGTTAAGGTTGAGAATTTGGGAAATACATTTTTTTTCAGACCCAACTTTAAATGTGTAAATCCTTCTTATCCATTTAATACTGTTAACTATGTGGTAATGGCAAACCAGTGTGCATCTCCTTTGGTAGCTCAAGGCTTAACTGCATATGAAATGATAACCCATACGACAGGTTTCAATTCTTCCATCAGTAATCAGGTAAATTTATATCTTAATAAAAATTTGCAAGGTGGTACATTTACAAAGAAAAAATCAGAATCAGTTACCAATTTGGTAATTTCCCCATTATCTCTCGTATTATCAAATACAGATTTTAATAGATTGAATGTTTATAAATCAGGATTTTATATTCATGATCCGGTTGCAAGATTTGATACTCGGATTACAGTCAATAATGAAAGTTTTCTTGAAACACAGATACAGGAGGTGGACAATTCGTCTTCAGTCCTACAGAAGGTAGAATACCGTAATATGGCTCAAGCCATTGATCCTGATCTGCTTTCCTGGGGAATAGAGAGAGACTATTATGAGGAATTAACTTATATCTTCAATCCTCAACCGGAGCTAAAATATCCATATTACACGCATAACTCCAATGGCAGTTATTATATGGTCAATAAAGTCCATACTTTATTTGATAATAAAATACTTACCAAGGAATACAGGTTTGAAAACGGAATCCAAAATCTTGAAGGGAAAGGATTTCTAGGTTTTCAGAAAACCTATGTCAGTGATCCGTATGAATCTACATTCTCCAGCGGAAAATACAGAGTAAAAGATCCGGTAAAAGCTATTTTCTGGAAAATCCAAACCAAAGATCCTTTGATGGATAATTCTGTTATAAAATCTACCTATGGAGGAATTAAAACATTCTTTACAGAAAATTATAGTGTAAATCAGAAATTTAAAATTGGAAATCAATATATCATCCTTTCTACACAAGAATCTTCTGTTGATAATCTTAAAAAGATATTTATCAACAAACGCTACGATTATGATCCAAATGATGATTTTAAACTCAAATTTGCCTATACCGATTACAACAGTATAGGCTCTACCAGAGTAGCATATACTTATAAACCGGAATCTACTAATGGAGACCATTATTTCTATGGTAAAATAGATACTTCTGAAAATATAACTTACAGAGACGGGTTATCTTTTACAACCAGAGAAACAAATAATTATTTTAATAACGGGCTGGTTTCTGAGGTATATAAATATTCCAATGATTCTACCGCACCGCCAATAGTAACATCGTACGAATATTATAATAATGGGAATCTGAAAAAAGAAACGTTGTCCGTCTCCGGTCTTCCGTCACAATCTACATCTTATGAATATGATGATACCCAGCGCTACATAAATAAAACAACAACTCCGGACGGATTATTTTCCTCTGCTGTTATCAATACGTTAGGCAGAATGTCCGAAGAAACTTCGTCATTAGGCCTGAAAACCTATTATAATTATGATAGTTGGGGCAATATTGCTGAGATTACGGATTACCTAGGTAAAAAAACCACGATATCCAAGACTGCTTCCAATATTGCAGGTGGCGTTTATAACCTTTCCAAAAAAAGAGAAGGAGGCACAGAAAGCATTGTTACATTTGACAAGTTTGACCGCGAAATCCAATCCAAGACACAATCTATCAATGGGAAATGGATTGTTGCAAAAACGGAGTATGATCTTTTTGGAAGGAAAATAAGATTTACAGAACCCTATTTTGAAGGAGAAACTCAGCAATGGAATGAAATTAAATACGACGAGCTTAGCAGACCTAAAGAAAATAAGCTTTACACAGGAAAAGTTATAAAAACCTGCTATGAAGGGATGATGGTAACCGTAGATGACGGCTACAAAAAAACATCCAAAACGATGGATGCAATGGGCAATGTCATCCGTCAGCAAGATCATGGGGGTGTAATAGGGTTTTCTTACTTTCCTAATGGTGCTCTTAGGGAAACAGACTATGACGGCATCAAAACAACGTTTGAAATAGATGGCTGGGGAAATAAAACCAAGATCACAGATCCGTCCGCAGGAATCTTCGAATATAAGTATGACAATCTCAGCAGAATAATACGAGAAGAAAACCCGAAAGGTTATACATTATACACCTATGACAGCCTGGGTAGACCTGATACAGAAAAAACTTATGGAAAAACTACTGCCGAAAATACGGCAATAGAGAAAACATATTCTTATAACGCAAATACAAAGTTACCAGAAAAGATTACCGGAACCAGTAACGGCAAAACATTTACCTATACTACGATATATGACCAGTATTTCCGGATAATGGGAAAAGTGGAACAGACTCCGGAGTTCACATATACAACCAGTAGCAGTTTTGATACATTTGGCAGAACAGAGATTGTAAGCAACACTGTAAAACTGAACGGCCTCAATTATACTACGCCTATTACTCTAATCAAAAACATTTACGACTCCAATGGAATTCTTGTACAGCAAAATGATCCTGTAACGGCAAAAATGCTTTGGCATATCTCAGAAGTTAATGCCCGCGGACAAACCAAACAGATGGAGTATGGCAATGGCTACACTATTACCAACAGTTACAGAAGCAGTGACAACTCCCTTACTGACATCCGTCACGTCAATAATACTACAGGAATTTCTGTAGTAGATATAGGTTATGACTATAATATGGATAAGGGCGTACTTAACTCCCGAAACAATCGAACATTTGGCAAGGGTGAGACCTATAATTATGATAAGCTCAACCGCCTTCTGACCGAAACCTTAAATGGTACGTTGGTTAATGAGTATACCTACGATCCGCGAGGAAGAATGACGTCCAACTCAGAGCTTGGCAAATATAACTACAACACAGGTGACTATAAGCTGCAAAACATCGCTTTCAATACGAATGGTCAGAGCGTAAATACGCAGAGAGGATTTGCTTCCACAACATATAACGCCTTCAAAAGCCCTCTGAACATTACACTTGCAGGGAAGGAAAATCTGAATTTTGAATACAACATTCTGAAAGGCCGTTATTCTATGGCTTCCACGGTTACAGGGGTTCAGAAGTTTTATTCCTCAGATTTTGCAGTAGAGATCGTCAAAAATGGCAACAGGACAGAAATTATAAATTACCTTACAGGGGATCCTTACTCTGCCAACTACATCAAAAAAACAGTGCTGAATGGTTCGTCTGTTGTTGCAAATGAGACGGCCGGCTACTTCCTGCACAGGGATAATATAGGAAGCATTTTGGCTATTACCAAAGCTGCAGACGGTGCTGTTATAGAACAAAGATATTTTGATGCGTGGGGCAATGTAAAAGCTTTGCTAAACTCTGCAGGAACATTGATTACTGACAGCCAACAACTATCAACTTATAACTATTTCATAGATAGAGGATATACAGGACATGAGCATCTTTGGAAAGCCGGCCTCATCAATATGAATGCCCGTCTCTACGACCCTATATTAAGAAAGTTCCTAAGTGCAGATAATCTTGTCTCAGACCCCTACAACACACAGTCTTATGACAGGTATTCTTATGTACTTAACAATCCTTTGCTTAATGTAGATCTGGATGGTAACGAAATAACCTTAGGTGTAGCGGTAATTATTGCCGTGGGAGTTGCTATCTTTGGGAAAGCCATTGCTAATATGATACAGGGCATCCCGTTCTGGTATGGGATGGGCAAGGCCGCCACAATGGGGGCTATTGCCGGTGCTATTAGTTTTGGTATAGGTAGCGTTGCTACATCTGCATTTGGCCAACTGCTTACCGTTGGTAAGGCAGCCTTTGAAGCCGGGATGCATGCGATTAGCAGTGGTCTGATGAGTGCAGCAGACGGCGGTAAGTTTGGAAGCGGATTTTGGAGCGGGCTTATTTCCTCCGCAATGGCAAGCGGGGTACAAAGTTTAGGTATCAATTTTGGAGCAAGTACACGTGATAATGTAGTTTATAATAGCTTTAGCAAAGATATGATGAAAGCAACGATGATTGCAGTTGGCGGTTTTAGTGGTGGTATTAGCTCTGCAATTGCAGGGGGTAGTTTCTGGAAAGGCTTTCAACAGGGTCTTATAACCAGTGGGTTGAACCACGTGGCGCATTGGGGTGCTGCTGCACTACAACAAGGTTCTTCGTTCAAAGTTTATGATGATGATGGAAATTATGTTGGGAAAATGAAAGTAAAATCATATCGTACTGTAAATTATGATGATGGCTCAAAAGCAACTGAATTAGATTTACGTTTTACTCCGGCAGATAACAGCGGTTATGACTCATTTCAATGGGTGCAAACTGTGTTTACTAATGATTCGAGTTTAGGAACCAACCAATATAATGTATTCAATGATCCTTTGCCAGGAAGCAAAGGTCACGATTCTTCTCCTTATTATTGGAATAAGAGTAGGCAAAATGAAATGTATGATTCTAAAACAAATACATACAGATTTTATGACGCTCCTAATAGAGAAGTAAACAGTATGTTTAATATATTTTGGAGGGCAGAAGTATCGCTTGTTGGGATAAACAGTAGCGGAGCTCATGCGCTTTCTACAATGAAATGGGGCTTTAATTATTATCAGAATAATAGCTATTTAATGATGCCATTACAACCTGTAATATATAATGGAAGATATAAGTGGTTAAAATAATATTATTATGAAGAAATTATTAATATACATATTAGGAACAGTTTTTCTTTTGATAAATTGTCAAAATAAAACAGAAAATATACTAATCAATGTTAAGTATGTTGGAAATTACGATCACGCAATGGATACTTTTTTAACAAACGATCAACCAAACATTAAAATAGATAATGCCTATCAATCAATTTATGAAGTAAAAAATAAAAAAATATTAGAAAAAGTCAAGGACTATGTAATTGAAAATCATTCTAAAAATACATACAGAACCAATAAACTGAAAGTAGCAATTACAGTCAATAGGAAGGAAAAAAATTATTTTTTTAATTCTAAGGACGGAATAAAATTTATTGATTTTTTGATTCAGGAAGTGTCAGTGAAGACAGATCCGAAAAATCAGTATTCTAATGATGAATATTTTAAAACTTCCGAGTTACCACCATTTAAAAATCAATTGAAAGCTTATTCTGGAAGAGAGTGGATGTACGAGAAAAAACCTTAACTCCGGTAATGTTCCAAACAAGTTATTAAATAAAAAATAGTATTGATATTCAATACTATTTTTATAGAAATAAGATAGGAGAAGTTTTAAATGGTATTTTGGATAACTAAAACAAGAGAAATTAGAAGACGGCTATCTAAAATGTTGAGAACCATAACAGATGTTCCAGATTTGTTGGTGGATTTATAATTGATCACTAATTACAAATCCGCGACATCGGGATGATGGAATAATGCGTAATCTAAATGAGATGTCCTCATATGTTGAAGAAATAAAATGGGGTGGAACAATATCTCCAGTAGGGCAAAGGTATATAAACAATGTTTTAAACTTTTTTATGATGATGAGACAATGAAAAAAATCTTAATTATTTTAACAATTATTTTATTTAATAATTGTTCAACACAAATTAAAGTGAATAAAGGTAAAGATATTGAGATTATTGAAACGCAGCCTCCTTTGCCTGATGGTAAATTTTTGATAAAAAATAATACATCCAATACTTATATCATAGATCCGCTAGGCTTTTGGGGAAAACAATATTTTTAGAAAATGATAAACCTGCGCCACTGACTTTTTTTGGTGAAGGTTCATTTTATAGATACTCTGAAGCTGAATGCAAAAGAGATTTGATCATTTTGAAGCCTTATGAAAAACTAGAAGCAGCAATATCTTTAGCTAAGGACTTCAGTGGATCTACGTTAGACATCAACAAGATTTCTACTAAAAACTCATATTCCTATATTGTGAAATCAGCGCATAACAGATATTCGGCGACAGGGGTTGGTTGTGAAAATTATATTGCTGGTTTAGAAAAACAAGGCTATAAAGTTTTGGAAGATAGCATAAATGCGAAATTCCCTATACCACTTGATTTTTTAGAAAAAAAATAATTTTTGTTTTATCAATAAGAGAATGAGAAAAATATGTTGGCAATGTTCCAAACAAGTTGGTAAATAAAAAATAGTATTGATTATCAATACCAGACTATTATGGCAATAACATCTAAAACAAGTTCATAAATAAAGTATCGGGACCGGTACTCTTTTATTATAGTATTCGAACATCCATTCAAGTCCTGTCGAACGGCAGGTCTCACTCTTATCGGACGATAAGTCTTACTCTTATCAAGGCATAAGCCTTACTCTTATCGGACGATAAGAGTATATTCTATCAGATGATGACCATGGTTTGTAATTGTATAATAGTTGTATATACCGGAGCAAGCCATTGGCAGAGCGTGCGTGCTATGCGAACAATGCCAAAGTTGTCATATTATGTTAAAAAAGAAATAAAACCAACTGGCTTATTTTTCTTAAATTTGCAGGTCTTATTAGAATTTCTTGTAAGATTAATTTTAATTAAAACCTTGAAAGAATGTTACCAAAAATAAATCCTATTCAGACCTCTGCATGGAAAGCCCTTGACCAGCAATTTGCCAACAACGATTTCGAATTGAGAACTTTGTTCCAGTATAACCCGAATCGTTTTCAGGAGTTTTCCTTAGAGACAGAAAATTATCTTTTCGATTATTCTAAAAATCTGGTGGATGGCAAAACACTCGAATTATTGCTGCAATTAGCAGAAGAAACGCAGCTCAAGGAAGCAATTGGTAAAATGTTTTCCGGTGACAAAATCAATGAGACCGAAGATAGAGCCGTTCTTCACACCGCTTTGAGAGACTTTTCCGATAAAGAAATTTTGGTGGATGGCAAAAACATCAAGCCAGGCATTAAAAAGGTCTTAGCGCATATGGAAGCTTTTTCAGAATCGGTGATTTCCGGTTCTCACAAAGGTTTTACAGGTAAAGAAATCACGGATGTGGTTAATATCGGAATCGGGGGATCGGACCTTGGCCCGGTGATGGTGTGTTCTGCATTGAAGCATTTCAAAACAAGACTTGAAGTTCATTTCGTTTCCAATGTAGACGGAAATCATATGGCTGAGGTTGTTAAAGATCTTGATCCGGAAACGACTTTGTTCATCGTGGCTTCCAAGACATTTACAACCCAGGAAACTATGACCAATGCGAATTCCGCCAAAGAATGGTTCCTGAAATCAGGTGCTAAGAATGAAGATGTTGCCAAACATTTCGTAGCATTATCGACCAATATAGAAGCGGTTAAAAAATTCGGGATTGCAGAAGAGAACATTTTCGAATTCTGGGATTGGGTTGGCGGCCGCTACTCGCTTTGGAGCGCGATCGGATTAAGCATCGTCTTATCAGTGGGCTACGATAATTTTGAGCAATTATTGAAAGGTGCCTATGATACGGATGTTCATTTTCAAACCAAAGATTTTAAAGAAAATGTTCCTGTTTTGATGGGACTTTTGGGTGTTTGGTATCGTAATTTCTATGCAGCAGGCACTTATGCGATTTTACCTTACTCCCAGTATCTTGACCGTTTTTCTGCTTATCTGCAGCAGGGCGATATGGAAAGTAATGGGAAATCCGTGGACAGGAATGGCGAGTTTGTAGAATACGAAACAGGCCCCATTATCTGGGGAGAACCTGGAACCAACGGTCAGCACGCATTCTATCAACTGATCCATCAGGGAACCGAATTGATTCCGGCAGATTTCATTGCTTACGCAACATCACCTAATGAAGTAGGTGTTCATCAGGATATTTTATTAGCGAATTTCTTTGCCCAGACCGAAGCTTTGGCATTCGGAAAAACAAAGGAAGAAGTTTTTGCGGAACTGATGTCGTCAGGAAAAACAGAAGAGGAGATTGAAAAACTTCTGAACTATAAAATATTTGCGGGTAATACACCAACCAATTCTTTCCTGTTCAAAGAATTAACACCATTTACGTTAGGGCAATTAATTGCTTTATATGAGCACAAGATCTTCGTTCAGGGTGTCATATGGAATATTTTCAGCTTTGACCAATTTGGAGTTGAGCTGGGGAAAGTTTTGGCAAATAAGATTCTTCCGGAATTAGAATCAGAAGGAGAAATCAAAACACACGACAGTTCTACAAACGGATTGATTAATTACTACAAATCAAACCGATAAAATTATAAAGATGGAATGTTGGGAAAGGAACATTTCATTTTTTCAAATAAATCTAAAAAGTAAAAAGAAAGAAAAATGGCACAAATTCTAGATGGACTGAAGGTCTCAAAAGAAGTAAAGGCTGAAATCAAGGAAGAGGTGGAAAAAATCCTTGCCAACAAAAGAAGAGCACCACATCTGGTAGCAATTCTGGTAGGGAATAACGGCGCCAGCAAAGCCTATGTGAACAGCAAAGTGAAAGATTGCGAAGAAGTGGGATTCAGTTCTTCATTACTGAAGTTTCCAAGCACGGTCTCGGAAGCGGAACTATTGGAAAAGATTGATGAACTGAACAAATCCAAAGATGTGGACGGCTTCATCGTTCAGCTACCTTTGCCAAAACAGATTGATCAGGAAAAGATCATTATGGCAATTGACCCGAGAAAGGATGTGGATGGCTTTCACCCGGAGAATTTTGGAAAGATGGCCCTGGAAATGGATACCTTTCTGCCGGCAACGCCATTTGGAATATTAACATTATTGGAACGATATAACATCGAAACCAAAGGTAAGAACTGTGTTATCATCGGTAGAAGCAGGATTGTTGGGAAGCCAATGAGCATCCTGATGGGAAGAAAAGATTTCCCTGGAAATTCTACCGTAACGCTGACACACTCTTACACAGAACATATAGAAGAATATACAAAACAAGCCGATATCGTGATAACAGCTTTGGGCGATCCGAATTTCCTGAAAGGAGAAATGATCAAGGAAGGTGCTGTCATCGTAGATGTCGGGATTACCAGGGTAGATGATGATTCTGAAAAAGGTTATCATCTCGCAGGTGACGTGGATTTTGACAGCTGTGCAGGAAAAGCGAGTTGGATTACGCCGGTTCCCGGTGGAGTAGGTCCAATGACGCGTGCCATGCTGATGAAAAATACCATCATTGCCTATAAAACTTCGGTTTATAATGACTAAGGAACAAGAAGATCTATTATTAAAAGAAGGTAAAATGCTCCCGGTGATGGAGCATTTTTACACTATTCAGGGAGAGGGATTTCATGCAGGGAAAGCAGCTTATTTCATCCGTTTGGGCGGATGCGATGTGGGTTGCCATTGGTGTGACGTGAAGGAAAGCTGGGATCCGACACTGCATCCATTGATGGATGCAAAAACCATTGCGGAAACGGCAGCAAAATATTGTAAAACCATTGTTTTGACAGGGGGAGAACCACTAATGTGGAATCTTGAGATTCTGACCTCTAAACTGAAAGAGTTAGGTTGCACGATTCATATCGAAACGTCTGGCGCTTATCCAATGAGCGGTCATCTGGACTGGATTACCCTGTCTCCAAAGAAAACAGGATTGCCTCTGGAAGACATTTATCAGAAAGCCAGCGAGTTGAAAATGATTATTTTCAACAATAACGATTTTAAATTTGCTCAGGAACAACAGGCCAAAACCAATGATCAATGTGTGCTTTATCTCCAGAGCGAGTGGAGCAAGCGTGATGCGATGTATCCGAAAATTACAGATTTCATTCTGGAACACCCGGAATGGCGATCTTCTATCCAAACGCATAAATATCTAAATATTCCTTAAATTTGATTCATGCAGCGGTTACGTTACTCCCGATATTTCAAAGTATTTGTGATTTTACTGGATATGATTCTGGTATCATCGGTATTTATAATTTATTATTGGAGAAATTTCGAGGTTAAGTATGATTCGGAATCGCTGGAACAAAATATCTTATCCATTCTTTTACTCTGTTTTTTTTGGATATTGCTGAGCGGAAGAACAAGGTTGTATCACATTCCGAGAAACGTTACTTATACGATATACCTGGAAAGAATTCTTATCCACGTTTTCTTCTTTTTCATAGGTGTCATTATGCTGGGGAAAGTGAGTAATAATGATTTTCTGAAAACAGAGCGCTTCTATCTTGCAGGCATTCTGTTATTAATTGTAATCCCGATTAAAACGTTTATCTATTTCCTTTTAAAATATATAAGAAGTATCGGAAAAAACCACAGAAACGTTATGTTCATTGGCGAAAGTGCTTCTTCTACAGTTTTAAGTGATATCATCAATCAACGTAAAGATTATGGATTTAGAATTTATGATTATCCGAAAGATAATTACGATCTGCCAAAAATTATAGAGTTCTGGAAAGATAATGGTATTCATACGATTTTTATTCCTTCGGAACATAGCTTGGATAAAATTTTTGAGGACGACCTTTTCCGCCAGGCAGAACTTAACAAAGTGAAAATCTCATTGGTTCCGAATATTATTCAGAATCAGTTTTTTGAATATGAATTCAACTATATAGAAACCGTTCCTGTTTTGTCCCAGGCCAAATATCCGCTGGATTTTTTCACAAATGTTACTATAAAAAGGCTTTTCGATATTTTATTTTCATTGATTGTTTTGATTGGGATTTGTTCGTGGCTGTTTCCAATTATCTCATTGTTAATCAAAATGGACGGATCAAAAGGTCCTGTGTTTTTTGTTCAGAAAAGATATGGGTATCATGATGAAGTTTTTGATTGCCTGAAGTTCAGAACGATGAAGGTCAACAATGAGTCTGCTGAAAAAACAACGGACTGCGATGATGTGAGAATTACCAGGATTGGAAAATTATTGAGAAAAACAAGTCTGGACGAGATGCCGCAATTCATTAATGTGCTGAAAGGCAATATGTCTGTTGTAGGACCCAGGCCTCATATGCTTTTGGTTGACGATTTTTACAAGCCGAAAATCAGCAGATACAGTCTCCGAAGTATGGTAAAACCAGGAATCACCGGCCTTGCACAGGTAAGCGGTTTAAGAGGAGATGAAGGCGATATGAATCTCGGAATGAAAAAAAGAATCCTTGCAGATTCATTTTATGTAAGAAACTGGAGTTTTAGTATGGATATTGTTATCATTCTGAAAACAATTTTCTTAGTAATTGTCGGCGATAAAAATGCACGCTGATATTTATCAGAAAAGAACTAATTTAGCCGTATGTTAAAACGATTTTTTGAATCAATTGGAGAATATTTTTTGTTGTTGGGAAAAGCGCTAAGCCGACCGCAGAAAAGGAATGTCTATATGAAGCTTCTGGTAAGAGAATTTTACGATCTTGGAGTTAACTCCTTCGGATTGGTATTGTTCACTTCTTTCTTTGTAGGTGCGGTTGTAGCCATCCAGATGTATAATAATTTTGATGCATCATCATTTCCGATTCCTAACAGTTTTGTGGGCTACGCTACCAAAGTTGTACTGATACTGGAGTTTTCTCCTACAATTATTTCGGTAATTCTGGCAGGAAAGGTCGGGTCTTATATCGCTTCCAGTATTGGAACTATGCGCGTTACAGAGCAGATTGATGCATTAGACATCATGGGTGTCAATTCCCCTAACTTTTTAATCCTTCCCAAAATTGTAGCCAGTGTTATTTTCAATCCTATTTTGATCGCAATTAGTATCGTTGTGGGGATTTGGGG
>MKVE01000014.1:34549-77056 GCA_001898785.1 Chryseobacterium sp. 36-9
TATAACAGGAGTACAGATGTATATGCCGACTTATTTCATCTGGTATGCTTTTCTGAAAACGGCAGTATTTGCTTTTTTAATTGCAACGATTCCTGCTTATTTCGGATATAATGTAAAAGGAGGATCCCTGGAAGTGGGACGTGCCAGCACACAAGCAGTAGTTTGGACTATGATTGCAGTGATTATTATGAACTTGTTATTAACCCAGATGCTCCTAAGCTAATGATAGAAGTAAAAGAATTAAGAAAAAGCTTTGATGAAGTTGAGGTTCTTAAAGGGATTTCGACAACATTCGATACAGGTAAGGTTAATCTGGTTATAGGACAAAGCGGATCCGGAAAAACGGTTTTTCTGAAATGCCTTCTGAATGTATATGAGCCTTCAAGTGGAGGCATCTTGTTTGACGGAAGAGACATCGTGACCATGTCAAGAGAAGAAAAATTGGCACTACGTTCAGAGATAGGAACAGTGTTCCAGGGGAGTGCCTTATTCGATTCTATGACTGTGGAAGAAAACATCAGCTTCCCGCTGGATATGTTTACCAATCTGACTTATCGTGAAAAGAAAAGAAAAGTGCTGGAGGTAATAGGTAGGGTTAATCTTGATAAAGCCAACAAAAAATATCCGTCCGAGATTTCTGGAGGGATGCAGAAAAGAGTGGCTATTGCCAGAGCTATTGTCAACAATCCGAAATATCTCTTCTGCGATGAACCCAATTCTGGGCTGGATCCCTACACGTCCAATGTTATAGACGACCTGCTTTTAGAAATTACAAAAGAATATAATACAACAACGATCATCAATACACACGATATGAACTCGGTGATGACGATTGGTGAGAAAATCCTTTACCTGAGATTAGGAATCAAAGAATGGGAAGGAAATAAAGACATCCTGGCAACAGCGAAAAATAAAAATCTTTTAGACTTCGTTTATTCATCAGAGCTATTTAAACAACTGAGAGAATTCATGCTGGAAAATGATCAGACGAGCTTAACTCACAATAATAATAAACCGGGAGACAATGAAATTTAAGATTCACGAACATAACAATAAAACAAAAAGAAAAATGAGTAAAAAACTAATTAGTACACTGGCTGTGTTTTTAGGAATAATGGCTTATTCGCAAGTAACTGTGGGGTTGAGAGCCAATGCGCTTTTTAATACATCTTCAGCTAGCTGGGATAATTTTAAAGGAACTATAAATGGAGAGAAAGAAAATACTGGTTTCAATGCTGGTCTTGCATTTAAGATCGGTTCTCCGGTAGGAGGATGGTTTGTGATGCCTGAGATCTATTACACCTCTATCAAGAATGAAGCTACCGCTGCAACAGTAACAGAAGGAAATGTTAATATTGAAGCAAAAAGCAATAGAATTGATGTTCCGGTAATGATAGGACACAATTTCCTATTAGGAAAACTGGCTGCTTTTGCAGGTCCGGTTGCCTCTTATAATCTTACAACAGATAACACATTCGCAAATTTTAAGGAAAATGCTACAAAAGAATTTACTGTAGGTTATCAGTTTGGTGCACAGGCTACATTATCAAAATTTGTAATTAATGCAAGGTTTGAAGGCGCTTTTTCTAAAGATACAAGAAAGTTTATCAGTAATGTATCAGGAGAAGAAATCAGATACGATAACCGCCCAAGCATGTTTATTCTGGGTATCGGTTATAACTTCAAATAGCCGGAGTTTACAAAATATGAGAAGGCTGGAAACATGTTTCCAGCCTTCTTCATATATAGACCTTAAAAATTCACAAAAAAATCCTCATGTATGAGAAAGATTTTGTAGTACGAAAATATAAGCTTTTATTCAACAAATGTTTAACATAATAAATGAAAGATTGAACAATATTAATATGTTTTGCTTATTTTTGCTTTAAAAGAACATTAACTTGAATGAAGGTTACACTTGAACATATTTCTCCGGACGAAAACAGCTCTTTCCGTGTGTTGCATATTAAAGATGTTCCGATCTCGGAACTTAACTGGCAATATCACTATCATTCTGAGATTGAGATTGTTTGTGTTAAAAATGGTAAAGGAACAAGACACGTTGGGTATCACAAAAGTCATTTTGAAGACGGGGCTTTGGCTTTGATCGGCTCTAATATTCCTCATTCCGGCTTTGGGCTTAATGCTACAGACCCGCACGAAGAAATAGTTATCCAGTTCAAGGAAGATATTTTGTCTTTGCCGGAAGGAGAACCGGATACCAATTCAATAAAAAAACTATTGGAAATCTCCAGATATGGTGTTCTTTTTTCGTCAAAGATAAAGAATGAATTATTTCCTAAATTAGAGGAAGTGGCAAGAGCAGAAGGCTATAAACGCTACCTCCTGCTTCTGGAGATTCTTTTTGATCTTTCAAAAACAGAAGATTTTGAATTGATGAATACAGAAGTGATGCCTTATACTATCGTCTCAAGAAACAGGACAAGATTGGAGGCTGTTTTCACTTATGTTGAAAATGGTTACCAGAATGAAATTGATATAATGCAGGCGGCGCATTTAGCCAATCTTACGAAGCCTGCCTTTTGTAATTTCTTCAAAAAGGCAACCTCTTTAACTTTTGTAGAATTTGTAAACCGATACAGAATTGATAAGGCCTGCATCTTGCTGTCACAAGAAAAAAGCATAGCAGAAAGCTGCTATGCTACAGGTTTTAATAATATCACTTATTTCAATAAGATATTTAAGAAATATACTAATACAACACCAGGCCAGTTTATAAGAAACCTTTAAAGGTTATTGTTGAAGTTATTTTCTAATTTCTGTTTTTCCAACTCAGCTTTTTCTTTCTGAAGCTGCTTGAATTCTTGCCGGATTTTTGCTTCTTTCACAGCATTACCTTTGCTGACATACCCGACTAATCCACCAATAATCAGCCCAATTCCAATTCCAGAAAGAGAACCGTAAACGACTCTGAGATCAATGGCCATATCATTAAGATAAAATAATAGCGCACCGAGACCAAATAATACCAATCCAATTACTATTAAACTTTTCATAGTTTTAAATTTGATTCTAAATTAACTAAAAAAGTTTACAGTTTGCCACCAGCGGCTTTATAATATTGTAAAGCTTTTGGCATATCGGCATTCAGGTCTGCGATTCTGTTTTGCGGATTAGGGTGTGTTGATAAAAATTCCGGAGTTCTGCTGCCTGTAGAAGATGATTCCATTCTTTGCCAGAAAGAAGTTGCCGTTCTCGGATCATAACCAGCCATTGCCATCAGGTAAAGCCCCATTTCATCCGCTTCAGACTCCTGTTTTCTACCATAAGCTAACAGACCGACCTGAGCGCCGATTGGATATACTTTCTCAAAAACACCTGCCCATTGGCTATTGGACATTGTTCCACCTAAAAGGCTGCCTCCATATTGCGCCAGCATTGCCTGTGAGATTCTTTCGTTGCCATGACCAGCTAAAGCATGAGAAACTTCGTGTCCCATTACAACAGCAACACCATTATCATCTTTGCAGACAGGCATAATTCCTGTATAAAACGCAACCTTTCCACCAGGCATACACCAGGCATTCAACTGATTGTCCTGAATAAGGTTGAATTCCCAGCTATAACCTGCCAAAGCAGACTCTCGTCCGATACTCTTATAATAAGCGTAAGCCGCATTTTTGATTCGCGCACCAACATTTTTTATCCGGTTGGCATCTGCCGTTCCGGTTATAACTTTTGCTTTGGAAAGCGTTGTCTTATATTCTGATGCAGCAGCAGTTGCAATTTCAGAATTATTAGCGATCTGGATTGAAGATCTTCCTGTAATAGGATTGGTTACACAACCAGTTACTCCTAAAGCAGTAACCAGAATTGCTGAAATTTTTAAAATTTTCATCGTTTATTTTTTAAATATAAATGTGTTTTACAAGTTTTATTCCAAAAACTATTCTTTGTTCAGGAATGCATCCCAGCCCTGTGCTGTTAACGGAATCAGTTGGTTCGAACCTCTTGCAACCAGGAAATTACCTTTTTCATCTCCGGTTGCATGACCAATAATTGTAAAGTCCGGATGATTTTTGATCTTGTCAAAATCCGAAGGAGCAATAGTGAATAATAATTCATAATCTTCTCCACCATTCAAAGCAGCCATTGCCGGATTCAGGTTGAATTCTTCTGAGGTGTGAATGGTTGATTCATCCATCGGGATTTTTTCTTCGTACAAATGGAATCCCACCTTGGACTGATCCGACAAATGTAAAACCTCCGAAGCTAGCCCGTCAGAAACATCAATCATAGAAGTTGGCAGAATATCCAATTCCTCCAGTTTTTTCTTGATGTCTGTTCTTGCTTCGGGTTTTAGTTGTCTTTCAAGGATATAATCATAACCTTCCATTTCAGGTTGCATATTGGGGTTTGCCAAATAAACCGAATGTTCTCTTTCCAAAATTTGAAGTCCAAGATAAGCACCACCAAGATCTCCTGTTACAACTAAAAGATCATTCGGTTTTGCACCATTTCTTTTAACAATTTTTTCTTCATTTTCAAGGCCAATTGCTGTAACACTAATCACAAGACCAGCGTTGGAACTCGTTGTATCTCCGCCAATTAAGTCCACTTTGTATCTGTTGCAAGCTAAAGCAATTCCGGCATAGATTTCTTCCAAAGCTTCAACCGGGAAACGGTTGGAAACAGCAACGGAAACCAAAATTTGAGTTGGTGTAGCATTCATCGCAGCAATATCGCTGAGGTTGACAACAACCGCTTTATAGCCCAAATGTTTCAAAGGAACATAGCCTAAATTGAAATGAACACCTTCCGCCAGCATATCGGTTGAAATCACCATTTTTTGATTTTCAGAATCAATAACAGCAGCGTCATCACCAATAGAAACTTTGGTTGAGGTTTGAACAACTGGGAAATTCTCGGTCAAATGTTTTATCAGACCAAATTCTCCCAACTTGGAAATAGGCGTTAATTCTTGAGATTTATCTTCGAGCATAATTTTAATTAATGATGAATTATAAATGATTAATGATACAAGCTTAATATCATTAATGTAAAAATTTATTTAAAGTTTTCTAAACGAGAAACGTCTATGTTCTCCGGTCGGAAAGGTAGTGTTTTCAAATATTCCTTTGAGATCGTCTGCACATTTTCAGATTTGTACTCGTTCATCACTTCCATAATATCATCTGGCGGCGTTGTCGTTTTTCTCAACATCATATCGATCCAAACGCCCGTTGCCTCGGCTGTCGCACAATGCGTTCCGTCTGGAAGATAGAATTTGTGAACGAACTGATAAATTGATCCGTCTTCTGACAAAGCAGCAACTTCCAAAGCTACAAAAACCGTCTGATCCGCATAGATTTCTTTGAAGAAAGAATAGCGCTCGTGCAACATTACCGGACCAACACCCCAACGATTGAGCTGAGTCAATCCGATTTTGTTTTTACTAAGGAAAGCCATTCTAGTTTGGGAACAATAATCAACATAGGTTGAGTTTCCCAGATGACGATTCGCATCAATATCACTCCACCTCACTTCAAATTTATGGTAATAAACAGACATTTTTTTCGATTTTAATATTCTTCAAAATTAACTATTTGAGGTGGATATTAAAAATGTAATTTTGTGCATCGAATATAAAGCATCGGAGATGCGATATGTTTGTAGCGATAGTAACACCACTCTTATGAGAGCTCCGGAGGAGCGACATAATCGGGTTCGAATAAGTTTTAAATTATGTCGGAAAAAAAGAAAATAATAATTGTAGGTGGAGGTGCTGCCGGTTTTTTTACTGCTGCAAATCTAGATGAAAACAAATATGACGTTATCATTCTGGAGCAAAATTCTGATGTTTTGCAAAAAGTGAAAGTCTCTGGCGGCGGAAGATGCAACGTAACGCACGCATGTTTTGAGCCAAGAGAATTGACTCAATTTTATCCCAGAGGCAATCGTGAATTACTGAGTGTTTTTACCAAGTTCCAACCCGGCGATACGATGGATTGGTTCGAGTCCAGAAATGTTCCGTTGAAAATCGAAAAAGATAACAGAGTTTTCCCTGAGTCCGATTCTTCACAAAGTATTATGAATGCTTTGATCAATGAAGTCCGAAATAAAAACTTTGTAGTTAAAAATCAAGTTTCTGTTACCGAAATTGTCAAGGAAAACGAGAATTATATCATCAAAACAAAACAAGGCGATTTTGCAGCAGATATTGTGATTTATACAACAGGAAGTTCGCCCAAGTCTTTGAAAATTATTGAGAATCTTGGACACAAAATTGTGGAACCAGTTCCGTCGTTATTCACGTTCAATATCAAAAGTGATTTGCTTAAAGATTTGCCGGGAACCAGTTTTGAAAATGCAGAAATAAGAATTCCCGGTTTGAAAACGGAAGAATCCGGACCGTTGTTGATTACACATTGGGGACTTTCCGGACCGGCTGTTTTAAAAATCTCTGCTTGGGAAGCTAGAACTCTTGCAAAGTTGAAGTATCAGTTTGAAATAGAGGTTAATTTTATTTCCAAGCCAATTTTTGATGCGGAAGAAGAACTGAAAGAATTCAAAAATCAAAATCCTAAAAGATCAATCGGTCAGTCGAAAATATTTGATGTAACGAATCGTTTTTGGAACAAGATTCTGGAGATCAGTCAGATTAATCCCGAGAAACAGATTGCTAATCTTTCCGGAAAAGAAATGTTTTTAATTTTAGAAACACTTTGTCAGAAAAAATTACTAGTTTCGGGAAAATCAACTTTTAAGGACGAATTTGTAACGGCTGGAGGTGTTGATCTTAAAGAAATTAATTTTAAGAATATGTCGTCCAAAATTTTGCCTGATTTTTATATTTCTGGCGAAGTTCTTGATATAGATGCAGTTACAGGAGGGTTTAATTTTCAGGCTTGCTGGAGCGAAGCCTGGTTGATTTCACAAAATCTTAATTCTCAATAATTAAATATTTAACCTAAATTTGAAAATAATTTTTTATCATAATGAAATATCCTAAAAGTTTTATCAGATTATTGGCCTTATCAGTGTTTTTTCTGTTGGTTTCGTGCAAGACAACTGTTGTGTCTCCAAACAAACCTTTGTACGACAATTCATTAGAACTTTATAAAAAATATTCTATCCAAACCAAGGATGCTAAAACTCAGAAATTAGAAGTTCTAAAAATAGATGCTACCAAAATTTATGGAAAAAATAAAGCCGGAGAAATGGTGGAAATCGACAAAAGTGAAGTCCGCGAAATCAAAAAACCGGATGTTCTTGCGTCTATTCTAATCGTTGCTGCTGCAGTTGCTGCTGTTATTTTTGTTCCGATTTAATCTTTGTGATTAAAAATAAAATTACACATCCGGCAAAATAACAAAGGATATCCAGCCAACTGAAAGAGTTGCCAAGAACAATCATCATGATCCGATTGTTCTTGAAACCCAATATTTCTCCAAAGTGAAAATACTGGGCTAACTCTATCAGACAGGAAAAAATAAAGATTCCAACAATCAGCTTTGTTGAATCGAAATCGAAGAATGCTTTGATGAAATAATACATCAGTATCACTACGAAAACGTCGCCCAAATAAGCTCTTACAAAGAAACATTCTTTAAGCTTTGTAGCGATGAGAACTTCAATGAAGAATATTACAATGGCAATCAGTAAGTTTTTGTAATCGAATTTGAAATTAATTTTCACGGAATTGTTTTTAAACTAAAACAAAAAATCGAGGCAATTATTACCTCGATTTTCTTATTTTTTCATTTTGATTGTGGATTCAATTGCAAAGATTTTTTCGATTTGGATAGGTTCATTTTCTAAAGCCGGTTCTCAGCACCTTGTTTACATCTTAGCAAACTTTTACTAATGGCTTCATATTCAAATTTTAAAAATGTTTTTGACAATTTCAGTTAATGAATATCTTTGGAAAAAATAACTATGAAAAAACTGATTTTATTATTTGGAGTTTTATTGAGTATTTCAAATTTTGCGCAGAAAAAAGAAGACTCTTCGATTTTATCTACTAAAAGTATTTTTGAATGGGTAAAGGAACCTGCGGTTTTCTTAGAAGGAAATGTCAAGTTTAGAAAAATATTGGCAAATAATATCAGAACTAGAAAAATAAATGGCACGGGAGTTATTAAGACTGAGATTATTTTCGTTGTAGAAAAAGATGGAAGTTTATCACACATTATGTCGAAAGGTGATAATTTGGAGTTTAATAAAGAAGCGGAAAGAGCTATTTCAAAAATAAAAACAAAATGGAAGCCTGCACGTATTGATGGGAATATTGTAAGAAGCCGATTTAAAATTCCACTAACAATGACCTTTAACAAATAATTTTTCGGTTCAATTTTTGAAAATAAATATTAACCAAAATCTTATTGTTATGAAAAAGCTATTATTTATCGGCATACTATCATCATTAATCATCAGTTGCGTTCCTGATAAAGACAAACGGGACAAAAGAAAAACCGACCACAGCGCAGAACATATGAGAAACAAAGGCGTTGATTCTGCAGCACTTTCACCAGAAAAAAAAGCGGATACGGTTGGCGTGAAATAATTACTTTCCAATCATCTTCTTAATAGCATTCAGTTTCATCAGAGCTTCAATTGGTGTCAAAGTATTGATGTCAATTTTCGTCAATTCTTCACGGATATTTTCTAGAACAGGATCGTCTAATTGGAAAAATGAAAGCTGAAGATTTTCTTCCGTTACACGTTTTATTTTCTCTCCGGAATCTTGCGTTGCTCTGCTGGATTCCAAAGTTTTAAGAATCTCATTCGCACGATTCACAACTTTAGAAGGCATTCCTGCTAACTTCGCAACGTGAATACCAAAACTATGTTCACTTCCTCCGGAAATCAGTTTTCTAAGAAAAATAATATTGCCTTTCGCTTCCTGAATTGACACGTGGAAATTCTTGATTCTCTCGAAGTTAACTGACATTTCATTCAGTTCGTGATAATGTGTTGCAAACAATGTTTTTGGCTGCGTTGGATGTTGATGAAGATATTCCGCAATGGCCCAGGCAATGGAAACACCGTCATAAGTGGAAGTTCCACGTCCGATTTCGTCCAGCAAAATCAAACTTCTGTCGGAGATGTTATTAAGGATATTCGCCGCTTCATTCATTTCTACCATAAAAGTCGATTCGCCTGCGGACAAATTATCGGTTGCACCAACTCTCGTGAAAATCTTATCTAAAGTTCCAATCTCTGCGTGTTTTGCAGGAACAAAACTTCCGATTTGAGCCAATAGAGAAATAATCGCAGTTTGTCTCAGAATTGCTGATTTACCCGCCATATTCGGTCCGGTTACCATTATGATCTGCTGAGAATCTCTGTCCAGAAAAACATCATTAGGGATATAAGATTCGCCAAGAGGTAATGACTTTTCGATGATCGGATGTCGCCCTTCCTGAATATCAATTGAGAAAGACTCGTTCAGAATCGGTTTTGTGTAATTATCTTCAACCGATAATTCAGACAAACCAACGGCGCAATCCAGTTCGCCAACTAACTTTGAATTTTCCTGCAACTGGTCAATATAGATCAGAACATTTTCACAGACATTTCTGTAAAGCTCCAATTCTAATTTTCCAATTTTCTCTTCCGCACCAAGAATCTGGTTTTCATAATCTTTCAGCTCTTCGGTAATATAACGTTCGGCGTTAACCAAAGTCTGCTTTCTGATCCAATCTTCCGGAACTTTGTCTTTATGTGTATTTCTAACCTCAATATAATAGCCGAAAACACCATTGAAATCAATTTTCAAACTCGTGATTCCGGTTCTTTCAATTTCACGCTGACACATTTCGTCCAGGAAACCACGACCTTTGCTTTGAAGATTTCTTAAATGGTCCAATTCTTCCGAAATTCCTTCTCTAATAACATTCCCTTTGTTGATGTTCACAGGAAGTTCATCATTCAGATGCTTGCTGATTAAAGTAATTAATTCTTCAAGATTGATAAAAGGGTCAATCCAAGCTAAAACGTCAGGGAAATTCAGAAGTTTTTTTCTGATTTCATTAATATTAATGATGCTTTGCCGAAGGTAACCTAATTCTTTCGGTGAAATCTTTTCAGCGGCTAATTTTCCAATTAACCTGTCCAAATCAGAAATGCCTTTCAACAGATCTTTGATCTCGTATTTCAAAGAATCTTCTTTATTCAGAAATTCAATCAAGCTTAATCTTCGGTTGATATCACTAATGTTTTTTAAAGGTAAAATCAATCTGCGTCTCAACAATCTTCCACCCATCGGGGTACAAGTTTTGTCGATGATATCAAGAAGCGATTTCCCATTGTGATTGGCAGAATAAACAATTTCAAGATTTCTCAGCGTGAAGTTGTCCATCATCAGATAATCATCCTGTGGAATCACCTGAATTCTTGTAATATGCTGCAACAATGCGTGATGTGTATCTTCTACCAAATAAGCGAAAATTGCTCCGGCAGCTGTGATTCCCAACTTAGATTCTTCGATGCCAAAACCTTTCAAAGATTGCGTTTTGAAATGGGAAGTCAGTTTTTCGTATGCGTAAGGATATTTGAACGCCCAATCTTCCAGCTTGAAAACATTTTTATTTTTCAGCTGACTTGGAATCTCAGAAGTTCTCTGATAGATAATCTCGCTCGGGTCAAAAGTATGAACGATGTGAAGTAATTTTTCAAGATTTCCTTCACTCACGAGAAATTCACCTGTTGAAACATCCACAAGTGCCATTCCATATTTTTCCTTTTCTTTATGAAGAGAAAGCAGGAAATTATTTTTCTTAGAAGTCAGAACCTGGTCGTTGAACGTAACTCCAGGCGTCACCAATTCTGTCACGCCACGTTTTACGATTCCTTTTACAGTTTTTGGATCTTCCAATTGGTCGCAAATAGCAACACGCATTCCAGCTCTTACCAGTTTGGGCAAATAAGAATCCACAGAATGATGCGGAAATCCAGCCAGTTCAATATGACCTTCACCGTTGGCTCTTTTGGTAAGAACGATTCCAAGAATCTGCGACGTTTTTATCGCATCTTGCCCAAAAGTTTCGTAGAAATCCCCAACACGGAATAACAATAATGCATCAGGATATTTCGCCTTAATCGTATTGTATTGCGTCATTAATGGAGTTTCTTTCTTTGCCAATTGTCTGAATTTTAGAAGCGCTAAAATACGAAATTAATAGCCAGAAAAAAGAAGGATGTTTCGCTGAAAATTATTTTTTCTTAAACTTTTCCAGAGCTTTGGAGCTTTTCCGGTAAGCCCAATCTTCTTTATATTTCACCCATTTTGCCTTGAAGATTTTTCGCATCAGCTTATCCGTATATCGCATAATGAAAACGTGATAAAGCATACTCAGAAACTTTGAAGGCCGATTAGGTAATGCTCTGATAGATAGAGAAAAGCCTGGCTCAAGATAACGGTTGTAATGCCAGAAAGCGCCAGGGATGAACAAAGCGTCGCCGTGTTCCATCATGATTTCGGTTCCGGTTGCGTATTTCAAAGCAGGATATTTTTCGTAATCAGGATTTTCGTAATCAATTTCTTCTATCGTATGGACAGACAATGGAACTTTATAAAGTAGTTCATTTTGCTTCTGGTCAAAGAGTAAAATTCTTTTTTTGCCACCAAAATGCACGTGGAAAAAGTCTCCCAAATCCACATCATAATGCATCAAAACATGTGCTTCACTTCCTCCGAAAAACAGCGTAGGAAGTCGTTTGAAGAATTTCATTCCCAGATCCGGATATGTGAAATCTTTCAGCAATTCCGGTAACCTGTCGGTGATGATATAAAAAAAGATCCTGAGGTCAGAAGGTTTACTTTTGATAATATCAATATAATCCTTCATCTTCATTTTGGTTGCCGGTGTGTCAGAGCTTTTATTGGCATCAGCGGGTTTGTTGTCATAGATGGGAACAACCTGGTCACCTGCTTTTTCACGGATGTAATCCAGATTCCATTTTTCGTAAGCGCCCCATTGTTTTGCAAAACCTTTTATCAAAAGCGGTCTGTGCGGTTTGAAATATTTCTTTTGAAAATCTTCTTTATCAATGTGTTCTACAACGTCAACAGGATTCAGAATCATATTAATTATTTTGATCAAATAAAATTAGTAAAAATGATTTTAAGCAAAATGGAAATTTTGAATTTAATGTAACTTGTAAACTTCAAAGCCTGCTATAAGTCATAGGTTATCGGTAATCTTCGGCTCATTTTTTGCTTATCCACCTGCGGAAATTGAACAAATGTTTGAAATCAAATCAGCGTTATTAATAATATCTTTCAGGATTTATTTATAGTTATTCCAAATAATCTCATATTTGTATTATTAAAGCTAATAACAAAAACAATTTCTAAAATAAAAGTTTGAATTAATTCTATTGGTAAAATGAAGGTTGAGCAAATATACACAGGTTGTCTTGCGCAAGGAGCGTATTACATTGTTTCTGAAAACGAAGCAGCAATTATTGACCCGTTGCGAGAGGTTAGGCCTTACCTCGACCGTTTGGAGAAAGATCAGGTTCGGCTCAAATATATTTTTGAAACCCATTTTCACGCTGATTTTGTTTCGGGACATCTGGATTTATCCAGGAAAACCGGTGCTCCCATTGTTTACGGTCCGACAGCTCAGCCAGAATTTGATGCCATTATAGCAGAAGACAATCAGATGTTTGAGATAGGAAAAATCAAAATCAAAGTTCTTCATACACCTGGACATACAATGGAAAGCTCGACTTATCTTCTGATTGATGAAAACGGGAAGGAAACAGCGATTTTTTCCGGTGACACTTTGTTTTTGGGTGATGTCGGCAGACCGGATCTTGCACAGAAAGCGGGTGAGATTACTGAAAAAGATTTGGCCGGAATGTTATATGAAAGTCTTCACAGCAAGATCTTACCTTTGGATGATTCGATCACGGTTTATCCTGCCCACGGCGCCGGTTCTGCTTGCGGAAAAAATATGCAGAAGGAAACTGTGGATACTTTGGGGAATCAAAAAAGAACGAATTACGCACTGAATCAACCGGATAAAGAATCTTTTATTAATGAAGTTCTGGATGGATTAACTGCGCCTCCAAAATATTTCGGGATGAATGTCGCAATGAACAAAGGCGGTTATGAAAGCTTTGACCAGGTTCTGAAAAAAGGTAATAATCCATTGTCTGTTGAGGAATTTGAAACGGCGGCGGAAGAAACCGGGGCTTTGATCCTGGACACAAGAAGTGCAGCCAATTTCCATAAAGGTTTTGTTCCGAATTCTATCAACATTGGAATCAAAGGCGATTTTGCACCTTGGGTTGGAGCGATGATTGTTGATGTTCAACAGCCGATTCTTTTGGTTTCTGACGAAGGTACAGAGGAAGAAGTGATCACGCGACTAAGCAGAGTAGGATTTGATAATGTTTTAGGCTATTTGAAAGGAAGTTTCGAAGCCTGGAAAAACTCCGGTAAAGAAACTGACGAGATCAAAAGGATTTCTGTAGAAGAATTTGCTGATGAGTTTTCTGAAGGTGTAAAAGTTATCGATGTCCGAAAGGAAACAGAATACGAAGCCGAACATATCGATGAAGCTTACAGCAAGCCTTTGGCTTATATCAATGACTGGGTGAATTCTTTGGACAATTCTGAACATTTTTATATCCATTGTGCCGGTGGTTACAGAAGTATGATCGCGGCAAGTATTTTGCAGTCAAGAGGTTATAGAAACTTCACCGAGATTGATGGCGGGTTCAATGCGATTAAGAAAACAGGGAAATTTCACTTGAGTAATTTTGTTTGTCAAAGTAAAACTTTATAGAATTAAAAAAGGCTTTGAACTTCAGCCTGACAATAAGTTTTAATATGTCATTCTGAGCCTGCCGAAGAATCTAGTACCTTAAATCTAACTTCTAACATCTTAGTTATGTCACAGAAATTTCAAGAACTCATACAATCCGAACGTCCTGTTCTCGTTGATTTTTTCGCAACCTGGTGTCAGCCTTGCAAAGTTCAGTCTTCCGTTTTGAATTCTGTAAAAGAAAAAGTTGGAGAGAAAGCAAGAATCGTAAAAATTGATATTGATCAGTTTCCGTCAATAGCTGCGGATAACGGAGTTCGTGGTGTTCCTACTTTAGCGATTTTTAAAAACGGAGAGTTGCTTTGGAAAGAAAGCGGTGTTCATGATGTGAACTCTTTGGTTGGTTTGCTGGAACGATATTTTTAAAAGCCTTATTGCTAATAATAAAAAGGAGGTGCTTTAGGCTACCTCCTTTCATTTTAGAAAATTATTTTTTGATTATTTTTTCTGTTTGAACTTTTCCGTTCTGATAATTTATATTTAGAATATATATACCGGTTTTTAAGCGACTCAAATCAATAGTATTTGTCTTAGATATATTTTCGTCTTTGATTTTCTGTCCTGCGTTATTATAAAAACTGATGTTTTTGATTTTTTCAAAGGATTTAATATGAAGCGAATCCTTTACTGGATTTGGATATATTTTTGCTTTATTAGGAACTTCTTTGATATTCAGGTTTTCACATATAAAATCAAACACAACCTCATAATCCTGTATCTGCCAGGAGCCATTGACAAAAGCTGCAACAGGAGAACCGATTATAGAAGAAGACTTGGTCGTATTTTCCCAAGCTACCCCATCGGAAACCATTTCTATCCAGTAAGTTTTGTTGGGCTCAAAAATTATTGGAGTATCAAAACTAACGGTATATTTTGTAAAATCAAAACCAAAGTTGTTTCCTTGTAAAGAATTTGATTTGATTTGACCATTTCTAGATTCTATTATATCACCAGGGAAGCCATTATTATCATTATAAATATTGAACTGGAAAAAAGAAGGCTCGTAACCTGCCATCTGTATGATTGTTGGCTCAATACCATAAATTATAAATCCTTCGTTACCTACAGGAATATCGATTGTGGGACGGAACGAAAGAAGCGCACCATTCTCAAAATTATTAGATTCAACAGAAAAATCTGAGCATCCGGCTGGTGGTGGAGGTACATCCTCACATTTCACATCGATTGTATAGTTGCCTGTCAAAGCATCGAGGCCTTCTATCAATATATAATAGGTGGATGTTCCGTCTGATTGAAATGCCACTTGGGAGCGTGTGCTACATTCAGTTCCATCATCATTTGAAGCTACCAAATTATTTAATGAACAATCCGAATAGATTCTTAAAAAAGTATCAAAATCAGATCCGCACAGTGAAACCTTTATGTATTGTGGAACACCGTTTCCTGTATATTTGTAAAACACATCTGAAGAAAGATTTCCTCCGGAATCTGTAGCATATATTGTACTACCTGTAGCTGTTGCTCCACAGCTTATTGGGAAAGCATTGCTGCAAAGGTCATTAGCTGGTACATCTACAGTAGAAACGCCACAGGAAATAACTCTGGATCTGTATCTGTTGTCTGTTCCACAATTTGCACTACCATGAGTGTAAAATCTCACTGTAACATCGGCTGCGGGAGTGTAACTGACTGTAGATTGTCCCGCTGCTAGCACTGTTGTTCCCCCATCATTACCAATGGTTATGTAGTCTGTAGTCAAGGTGCTATAAAAGGTATAATTATTTCCACCTTTGAGTTCAACGATGGAATACTCACTAGACGTTGCGAATATACCTCCAACTGTAGCTTTTAATCCATTGCAGATGGGAACAAATGTCTCATCAGGATACTGTCCGTTTACAGACGTCAAGCATCCTTCAAAATCTGCTTTATCAAGATTTTGTTTTTTCTCCGAAAATGTCAAATTTTTAAAATCTATAGAAAATGATTTCTTTTGAATGGAACTGAGCGTCGTTGATTGTCCCTGTGCATATTTCATTGTATGAAAAATCACCAACAATAAGAATAGTTTTTTACACATAATATTTTTTTCAACAATGTTATAATTTTGTTATATCAGGTCAAAAAAATCGCAGGCTCAAAAGATACTTTTCGCCAGAAAATGAGATACTCAAAATATACTTTATGTATTTAAAGGTTTGATTGTCAAATTGAAAATTATCTGTCCATCCATTTATAAATATCCATTTCTGCAGGAATGTTTAATTTTTTCCGTAGATTATATTTTTTATTTTGAATGGTTCTGTAGGATAAATTTTTGTTAGCAGCTATTTCCTTAGTCGATAGATTCAACTTAATTAAAGCACAAAGTTCTATTTCGGAGACAGATAAATCCTGAAAATCCTCTTGCAGTTTCTCTAGAAATTCCGGGTACATATTCCGAAAAGCAGAAATAAAGGCAGTGTCATCTTTTTTAGCCATTTCCAAAAGCCTGTTGTAATCTTCCGGACTAGTATTTGATATAACTTTCTGAACAATAATTTTGGGCTTTCTGACTCTTAAATAGAATAGAATTATCAATGCTAATATTATTATAATTGCAATAATTACCATTAAAAAAGTATTTCTCCGTTTATTCTTCTCATTGTTTTCTTCCAGAATTTTGCTTAGAGAGTCATTTCTGTTCTTATAAATATTTAGATTCAGAAAGTTTTTTTTGTTTTCATATATCTTGGCACTATCTGGCTTTCCGTCGTTTTTATAAGTTTCAACAAAATAGTTGTATAAAATCTCACGATTGATATGATTAATATCTTGTTCAATATTCTCAGCTTTTTTTAAGTAATATATAGCTCTGGGATAGTTTTTCCTGACAAGATTGACGTTCCCTAGAACAAGATAATTGCTGAACTCCGCGTTTTTCAATTTAGAAACATTATCATATTTCAGAGATAGTAATGCATAATGTTCTGTAGAGTCTATATTGATTTCATTATAAACACTTGCAATATTGGCATAGTCTACATACTTCCTTCTGTCCTGATAACTTTTGTCCTGATACTTCTGATGCGCATCCAATGCCTTCATCATATACAGCAAACGTTTTTTATTATCGTTCATCAGTAGATAGTAATTAGCAAAGCTTACATATAATTTGGATGTAGCATCAACCGTTAAAGAATCTTTGCTATTAGCCGCATTACTATACTCTAGTCCGTTTTGAAGATGCTGATAAGCGAACGTATTTAAGTTATTGAATGAATAAGCTTTGAAAAGAAAAACCTCTGCTAGAATGCTATAAGATAAAGATTGATATTCTTGTGATTTTTCCAAAAGCTCCTGTGAGCAGCTAATTAGATTTTTGAAATCATATTTTTTCTCGTAATAAGAACATTTTATCTGAAGCATAGATAGTTCCAAATCGTGAATATTCTTCTTCCTGGCTTCTTTGAGAAATAGATTAGCTTTTTTGAATGCCTTTTCCGGAACTGTGTCAATCAGATTGTTGAGTTCCTCGGTTTTCCTCAGCTCTATATCATATCGTTCTTGCGAGAAAAATAAAATGACGAATAGCAAAAAAATTGTAGAACAAAGAAGATGTGATCTTTTTTGCATTTTATTCTATTTAGCTTATTAAATTAACTCAAATCTGTCACCCTCTTTCAAAAAAGGAAACCTGCTTCTAAATGCTTTTAATTCATCCAGATTCCATTCGGTTGTGATGAGATCGCTTTTTCTTTCCGATATTTCTCTTCCGTCTGGAAAATAAACCATTGAACTTTCCTCATATTCAAGGTTATAACCGTCTGTTCCGATACGATTCAATCCGAAGAGAAAAGCCTGATTTTCAATCGAACGAGCTTTTATAAGTGATTTCCAGGCATCAATTCTGGATTTTGGCCAATTAGCGACATATAAAGCGGCATCATAATCATTCTGATTTCTTGAGAAAACCGGAAAACGCAGATCAAAACAAACCTGTAAAAGAATTTTAAATCCTTTGTAATCAATAATTTTTCGCTCTGTTCCGGCAGTGTAAATTTTATCTTCTCCAGAATAAGAAAACAAATGTCTTTTGTCGTAGTATTCAAAACTGCTGTCAGGAAAAACAAAATAGAACCGGTTGTAGAATTTTCCATTGTCTTCGACGGAAACACTTCCTGCAACGGCAGAATTTCTATTTTTAGCAAAAGATTTCATCCAGGTTAAAGACTCCTCATTTCTATCTGCCACCTCTTCGGCTTCCATGCAAAATCCGGTAGAAAACATCTCTGGTAAAAGGAATAGATCTGCTTCCGCTGAAGCCAATTTATTTTCAATTTTTTTGAAATTTTCTTCCTTATTTTTCCAGGTGATATCCAAATTCAGTCCCGTAATTGTAAGTATTGACATATTCAGAAAGTTTAATGCAATTTATCACTTTAAAATTCGTTTTCATAAGAAGTTCTTAATAAAAATCTAAACATACCCCCGAAATCAAGTTAAAGTCTCCTAAAAAATCGTTAAAAAGTTTGATTGTAACCGTCTGATAATGATTTATATATAATTTTGCACCACTAAAACAAAATCTTAATATTATAATTTAATGAAGAAATTCCCATTATTGTTGTGCTTAGTTTATTTGATAACGACTTCTTTTTATCCGGCAAGTTCTGAGGACAGAGTTTCTTATCCCAGGCTGATGATAAGAGAAATCAAACTAAGTGCTAAAAAGAATTTCTCACCACAGAATCCAGCAGAAGAGATCTACAAGGAGCTTCGGTTTACGGATGAAACATTGAATTTTGAAGTCTTTGAAAAAGCTTTTTTAGGATTCCAAAATTTGAAAAAGTCCGGAAAACTGGAGCCGTCAGTTAAGTTGCTTTCTGTTTGTGATTTTAGTTTGTCTTCTAACAGGAAACGACTTTGGGTCATAGATCTGGGTGAGAAAAAAGTGTTGTTCAACACATTAGTTGCGCACGGAAAAGGAACGGGCGAAGAGTTTGCCACGAGCTTTTCTAATATAGAGGACTCGCATCAGTCGAGTATGGGCTTTTACATTACCGAACAAGCTTACATGGGAGATAATGGCTATTCTATGAGATTATTCGGGATGGATCGAGGTTATAACGATGCGGCTCTGGAGCGCTGTATAGTAATGCACGGTGCCAAATATGTAAGCGAGGATTTTATCAAATCTGAAAAGAGATTAGGAAGAAGCTGGGGTTGCCCGGCTGTTCCGGCCAGTCTTGCAAAACCAATCATTGATACCATCAAAAACAGAACTTGTCTGTTTATTTATTTTCCTGATCAGAGTTACCTGGCGAGTTCTCAATGGTTGAAAAATGTTGAAAAGACAGACTCAATTCTTGATTCTCCAAAACAAAATATGGCAACGAATTAAATCTTTGTATTTTGTAAAATGTACAATGTAAAAGTATAAACCCTTTCAGAGTTCCGAACTCTGAAAGGGTTTATTTTGTTAAAACTTGAAGGTTTGATTTTTATTAAGGATTCTTGACTAATAATCTGAAACCTTCTCCATGAACGTTGATGATTTCCAAACCTTCGTCGTCTTTCAGAAGTTTTCTCAGTTTTGCAATATAAACATCCATACTTCTGGCAGTGAAATAATTCTCTTTTTTCCAGATTTTTCTCAAAGCCAGATCTCTTGGCATAAAATCGTTTCTGTGGATGCAAAGTAATTTCAATAGCTCGTTTTCTTTTGGAGAAAGCTTGTATTCGTTTTCCCCAACTCTCAATTGTCTCAGCATAGAATCGAAGAAAATATTACTGATCTTGAATTGCTCCTGATCTTCATTTTCCAAAACCGCGCTTCTCTGTAAAATGGCTTTGATCTTGTAAAGAAGTAATTCCGTATCAAATGGTTTCGTGATATAATCGTCTGCGCCCAGTTGATAACCTTTCAGGATATCCTCACGCATATTTCTTGCTGTAAGGAAAATGATAGGTGTGTTTTTATCGATTTTCTTCACATCTTCTGCTAAGGAAAATCCGTCTTTTTTAGGCATCATCACATCAAAAATGCAGATGTCAAACTCTTTTTCTGTAAACTCTTTCAGACCCATTTCTCCGTCTGTGGCCAATGTGACCTCAAAGTTATTGATGGTCAAATAATCCTTAAGAACTGCACCAAAACTTTGGTCGTCTTCTACTAATAATATTCTGTTGCTCATAGCTTTTGTAATTAATAATTAAAATGAAGAATTGATATTTCTCCGTTTCGTTAATATTTTGATTTGTTGTTTAAAAGTTGAATTTGTTATTTCTTTATACTTTAATTCTGATTCATTCAATAATTAAAATTATACCATTGGAAGTTTAATCGTAAATGTGCTTCCTTTTCCTTTATGAGAATCCACATGGATCTGACCTTTGTGGATTTCAACGATCTTTTTTACATAAGACAATCCAAGACCTTGTCCTTTTACATTATGGATGTTTCCGGTTTCTTCCCGGAAGAATTTTTCAAAGATTTTGGTTTTGTTGGTCGACTCCATTCCCATTCCTTTGTCCGAAATTTCCACAACATACCAGTTACCTTCGTTTCTGGTGGTCAGTTTTATGTCAGGTGTTTCTGGCGAATACTTGTTGGCATTATCCAGAAGATTGATCAATGCATTGGAGAAATGGAATTCATCAATCCTGAAATTATATTTTGTCGCATTGAATTCCGTTGTCAGAATTCCGTTTCTTTCATTAACAATCAGTCGGAAAGATTCTGCAATACTTTTTATTAATTCTCTTACGTTGGTTTCCTTCAGATGAAGCGGCATTTCGTTTCGTTCCAGTTTAGACATGTTCAGAACGGTTTCTACCTGTTTTTTCATCCTCAGATTCTCCTGCTTTATCAATCCCGAATAATATTTGACCTTATCAGGGTCGGTCGCAATTTTATCGTTGGCTAATGAGTCCGTTGCAACGGAAATGGTTGCCAAAGGCGTTTTGAACTCATGAGACATGTTGTTGATGAAATCTGTCTTGATCTCTGCAATTTTTTTCTGTCTCATCATATAATTGATTGAGATAATATAAATCCCTAAAATCGTCAATAACGAAATGAAAGTTCCCAACAACATCGGCAGATTGTGCTTTACCAAAGAGTAGTCTTTTCTTGGAAAAACCAGGGCTAAAGTATAAAGCGTCCGGTCTTTGGTATCGGTAAAAATCGGATAAGTGTAGTTGGTTTTGTCTTTTTGATCAAGATAAATATTGTTGGCAATCGTTGTCAGTTTGTTGTTTTTATCGATCACTCCGAAACCGAATTTGGTGTCAATTCCTTTCAGTCTCAATTCTTTGGATAAAACCGAATCTATTGTTTTGTTGTTAACTCTTTTTTCAATGGGAAGACTGGTTGCGCTTAATCTTGCAAATTCCTTCATTTGGAAAGAGTTATTGTCAAGATCTCTGCTGATATTGGTTGTTAAGGGTTCCGGTGAATTTCTTTTGACCTTCAATTGCCCCTCATCTTTATAAAGTTTGGTTGTATAAAGTGTGTCGCCTTTTGCGGAAACCGGGATATTTTGCTTTTCAACAATGCTGGTTTGAAAAAGAATGTTAGAGCGATTCGCAGAATCGGAACTTTGCTGGATGTAAGTTTTAACCGGTTGATTATTAGATGCCAGAACTTCTTTTCCAACATTGTTATAAGTCTCATTCCAGTATTTGTTAACTTCGATTTGGTTAACCTTTTGAGTCGATGTCTCTAAAGCAGAGTAAACTTTGTTAGAAAAATCCTGCTCCAGAGAAGTATATAATTCTTTAATCCAATACAGCTGCAAGGAGACGAAAACCACCAAGGAAATCGTCATAAATACAGAAATAATAGGAATAAATTTGTTATTCATTGCAATTATTGATTTTGAAAAGTTAAAATTACTCTTTTTAAGAATATCTCAATAAAAAAAACGCGATACAATTATTAAATATTTCTTAAAAACGAGTTTTTTAACATTTTATTGTGAATAATCAAAAATGTTGCCATAGGAAAACTTTGGTGTGATTTTTTATAATTAATTTTATAAAAAGAAATTGTATGAACTCAGAAATTGTTTTTAATAAGGATTCTGATACCGGAGTTTATGTGATGAAGGTTTATAAAGCCGACGTCTCTACGCTTTGGGATTATTTCACAAAATCAGAATTGATAGACCAATGGTGGGCGCCAAAACCTTGGCAATGCGAAACCGAAAAAATGGATTTTCGTGAAAACGGTGTTTGGCTGTACGCAATGAAAGGTCCGGACGGAGAAAAAGAAATGGCCTTAGCCAATTACGGCGAAATAATGCATCATAGAAGTATTTCCTGGACAGATGCTTTTGCAGATGACAAAGGAAAGGCAAGAACAGACTTGCCACAAACATCCTGGCTGATTGGTTTCACAGGTATCGATGAAGGCACAAGAATGACTTTCAATCTGCATTTTAACTCCAAAGTAGAAATGAATCAGCTCATCGAAATGGGTTTTGAAGAGGGTTTTAAAATGGGATTGAACCAACTTGAAGATATTGTAGCAAAAGATTAATTAATTCAAATTAATTTCCTCATCTTCAAAATATTGGATAATCGCTTTTTTCATCAGAAGCGATTGTTCGTTGGGTTTCAGATCGGGCAAATCTTCCAGCTTTTCGAACTCGGGCCAGCCTTCGTTATAATGACTGAATTTGTAATAGCCAAAAGGTTCCAACAATCTGCAAACCGCAATATGAATAAGATTGACTTTATCATCTTTAGTGAATTTTTGTTGGCCACTTCCAAGTTCCTGAATACCAATTAAAAATAGTATTGTTTCTATTGGCGGATTTTTCTCCGTTTGAAAGTTGACTTCAAAGAAGTGTTCTATTTTTTTCCAGATTTCGGATTCTGTCATATTGCTTTTTACTTTCTTAAAATGTTATCGATCGTTTTTCCTTTTGCCAGTTCATCTATCAGTTTATCTAGATAACGAATTTGTTGCATCAGCCTGTCTTCAATTTCTTCAACACGATAACC
Organism: Chryseobacterium sp. 36-9; assembly: GCA_001898785.1. Classification (GTDB taxonomy): domain Bacteria; phylum Bacteroidota; class Bacteroidia; order Flavobacteriales; family Weeksellaceae; genus Epilithonimonas; species Epilithonimonas pallida. The sequence continues at coordinate 57,304 of MKVE01000014.1, forward strand.
ACAAATCACACCAGTTATTTTTGAAACATTGGGATTCAAACTTGCTTCTGCAAAAAAAGTCTCGAAATCAATTTTATTATCAATGATTTCCTGAAGTTTCTCTGCATTATATCCTGTCAGCCAAAAGATAATTTCATCAACCTCAGCTTTGGTTCTGCCTTTCTTTTCCGCTTTTGCAATATAATGTGGATAAACGCTCGCAAAAGACATCTTGTAAACTTGGGTGTTTTTCATTTTAATAATTTAATATTGATCTGAATAAACGAAGAACGATAAAAAACCAAAACTCTGGCTAAAATTTTAAACCAGAGTTTTATTGATCTTGATGCGAATTTACAAAAATGAATTTTAATTCCGGATTTCCAAAATCATTGCTGTTTTTGCCGGAATATCTATTGTGTTCTCAAAACTGAAATCTTTGCCAGAAATAATGTCTTTAGCATTGAAATAATTAGTAATCATCTCTTTATATCGACTAAGATTAAGCGTTACTTTATCAGTATTTTTGTTGAGTAAAACCATTAACTTCTGCTTATCTGTATATCTGAAATAAACATAAACATCATTATTGGTTGGCGCATAATGTTTGAATTTTCCATTAGCAATCGCATCATTCGTTTTTCTCCAGTTAAGTAAAGTCGAAAAATACTTCTTGGCTTCCTTTTCTTCATTAGTTAATCCTGCTTCTGCTACAGCATTTTTGGAATCGCCTTTCCAACCTCCGTAGAAATCACTTCTTCTTTGTCCGTCGCTTCCGGCTTTGTCATTGGTCATCAGAACTTCGGTTCCATAGAAAAATTGAGGTGTTCCGCGCATCGTCATATACATCGCAATCCCAAGTTTCCAGTTCTCTAAGTTTTTATTGAGCCGTGAATAGAACCTGTCCAGATCATGATTGTCCGGAAAAATCAATTGATTCTCGGGATGCGGAAAAAGGAAGTCATTGGCTACACTTTCATAGACTTTTCGCCAACTTGAAAACCAACCGCTTTTCTCATTGAGTGCAGTGACGATATTGTCATTAATGGAAAAATCCATCATCATCGGCATATAACTTTTGTAGCCATCACTATTTTCTTTGTCGATTTGCCAATAGGAAGTTTGCGCGATATTTCTTGTCATTTCTTCTGCAACGATGTTCATTTTCGGATATTCTTCGAGAATGGTTTTGGTCCAATCAGCTAGAAATTTTTTGTCAGAATAAGAATAGGTGTCAATACGCAATCCGGAAAGCCCGGCATACTCAATCCACCAAATTATATTCTGGGTCAGATATTTTGCCAATAAAGGATTTTTCTGATTAAAGTCTACCATATGACCATCAAACCAGCCGTTGAGATATTCTTCTTTATCAATTTCAGTGGCGTAGATATCTGTGATGGTGGTTTTAAGGTGATTAGTTCTGACTCTGTTTTCCGAATCAGGATAATTAATCCAGCTTTTCTCTGGCAAGTCTTTGACGAAATAATACTCTGATCCACAATGATTAAGTACAACATCCCAAATCAAACCAATGTTTCTTTTCCTGGCTTCTGCTGATAATTTTTTCAAATCTTCATTCGTTCCAAATCTCGGGTCAATCTTGTAAAAATCTGTTGCTGCATAACCGTGATAAGAATAGGTCGGCTCATCATTTTCAATCAAAGGCGTGTTCCAAATCTGAGTATAACCCAAAGACTTGATATAATCCAAATGATTAATAATCCCTTGAATATCACCGCCGTGTCTGGCGTCTTCATTATTTCTGTCAAGCTTTTGTTCCAGAGTTGTTTTGACGATGTCATTCTTTTCATCACCGTTCGAGAATCTATCCGGAACAATCAGTAGAATCGCATCTTTTGAACCGTAGCTTTCCCGATTGGCACTGTTAGTTTCCCGAGCATAAATTGGAAAATCTTTAGTCAGAACCACTTTATTGTCCTTCGAAAATTTGATTTTCACAGTTCCGGCTTTTGCATCAGGATTGATTTGCAGTGTCAGAAACAAATAGTTCTTATTTTCAACCTTTTTATTTTCAGTAATGATAATTCCGGGATAAGAAATTGCAGGCTGTAAATCTGAAATGTCTTTACCATAAATTAATAAAGTGACCGAATTATTTTTCATCCCAACCCACCAATTGGCCGGTTCTATGCGTTCAATTTTTTGAGAAAGAATGAGATTGAAACTGATGAAAAGTAGGAGTATTGCAAGTGATTTTTTCATTGATTAATAGATTTAGATTAGTTATTTTTTCAGAAGAAATTCTAATGGAATTGATAACCGTTTGCTCCAGGAATTTTCGCTGTGGTCAGCCGATTCGAATTTTTTGGTTGTCCAATTATTTTTGTTGAATCCTTTTTCCGTCATTATCAAATCGACTTTGTTCTGATGTTTTTCATAGCGACTGTCCAATCCTTCTGTTCCAAAATCGAAATAGATTTTATGGTTTTTCGGATTCGGGAGTTTTTGTTTGAGATAATTTTCAAACGCAGAAGGTATTTCGTCATCAGAAAGGTCTGTGATTCCAACCCAATGTGTGGAAAGGCAAGCTGCTCCTCCAAAAACTTCGGGATATTCACAAATCGCATACATCGATATCAATCCGCCCATACTGGAACCGGCGATGAAAGTATTTTCCCTGTCTTTTAGCGTTGGATAATTGTTGTCAATGAAAGGCTTAACCTCTTCTACTATGAATTTCAAATAATTATCCGACTGCACTTTTCCTAGAAAGTATCTTTCAAGTGTTTGATTTTGTAACTCTTTAGATAAACTTTCAAAAGCTTTTTGTGGAAAATACTCCGAATGCCGGGTTGCGCCAGTATTCCAAAGTCCGACAATGATGCAATCTTTCAGTTTGATTTTTTTGCTGAGTTCTGTATAATTTTCGTCCACTTTCCATTCGGAATTGTTCCAGTTGATTGTCGGGTCAAAAAGCATCTGACCGTCGTGCATATAGAGAACCGCATATTTTTTATTGGGATTGAAGTTTTCCGGCAACCAGATATCAACATTTCTGGACGCCACATATTTCGAAGGAAATTGATTAATTCTGATGATTTTACCGGAACTCACATCAGGAACCGAAGTCTGAATCACATCTCTGTAACGGTCTTTGATATTGATATACTTCTTAATTTCTGTTTTGTAATCTTCCAGATTTTTAGGTTTTCTCCAGTCCGGATCCGGAAAATTATTCTCAATATAATTCCAATCCTTTCCAGTGAAAAAATCGTCATCGTATGTGCATCCAGTCAAACCTTTGAAAGGTTTTAGGAAAATATAACCGTCAAAAAAATCCTCCATTTTAAAATCAGAATGGCAGAAACTGAAAAAGCTATTATCCTTTAATTTTCCAACAGGCGTATTAATCAAATCAAAGCCAATTTGCGGATAATTGAGTTTTTGAAGCGCATTTTCCAATTCTCCATTCGCAGGCGAAACATAAGTCGGATTGTACTGAGTTTTGGAAAACATCGGCGTATGAAACATCATGTTGAAAATCTTATCAGGCATCAATTTGTAAAGACGATTTCCGACCATTCCTTCATCATAATCACAAAAATCATTGTTGTTCACTTTCAGGATTGGCATTTTGTACTTGGTGAAAACGTGGACGTGTCCCATATAGATCAGGGCTTTTTCATTTTTATCAATGATTTCCTTTTTGATAATTTCCGTTCGGAATTGGTCTGGCGTTCCCAGATTGAAAACAGCTTTCATATTCTCGGGCGTTCTTGCACCACCTTTGAAGTTTTCCCAACGGTATTGATAACTCAGATTGACGATTCGGAATTTTTTAGCATCAGATTTTAAGGTTTTATTGAATTCCCAAACCGCTTTATAGATGTCAAAATATTCTTTGTAAGCCCAGCCGACATTGTAGTAAAAGAACATATCTCTTGCTTTTCTTTCATCGAATTTATCAGAATTCAGTAATTCATCCAGCTCTTTCTGTTTTTCAAAAGCCCCGAATTCCATACAGAGATTGTAGACGCCGGCCTGATATAGTTCCGGAATAAGGCTTTTGACAAAATCAAGGTTTTCCTTCACAGCGTGGTCTTCTCCTAACAAAACGAGAGGATAATATCTGAATTTCGAAACGAGATAATCTTTCGGACTTTTTGGATGTTGTTTCAGATATTCTACAGCTTCAAGAGTAGCTTTGTTTTCCTGACCGAATACTAAAATCGGAAAGAGAAATGCTAAAAACAGAAGTGAAAAAGAAATTGAAAGTTTCATTTTTTAGTTTGAATTTTGAACAAAACTATTTCTACTTTCCTTTTGTTACAAGCCTTTTGGACAAACGACAGGTTATTCTGTACAAAAAGCAAATCACTGGAAATGATTTCAGATAAATAATTAAATTTGAGCAACCTTAAAAATATGAATCAATCCATTCTTGAACATTTCAAATCCAAATTTTGGATAAAGCACGCTTTCTTCTGGATTGCGTTTGTCCTATTTTTTGGATTGGTTTGGGGTATTTCTGATGACAATTATTTGCGGAATATTATGATTCAGATTTGCTGTCTTCCTTCGCGGATGCTGTTGGTTTATGTCACGCTTTTTTACCTGTTGCCAAAGTTTTTCAATCGGAAAAAATATTTCAGTTTCTTTATCTCTTATGTGACATTGGTCGGACTGATAAGTGTTTTTATCCAACGTCCTTTGTTTCTTTATTTTATTCAACCTAATTTTCTTCCGGAGTTTAAGAATAACGGCTTTTTTGTCCTGTCAGAGATTATGAATACCGCTCTGGACATCAATATCGCTGCGATGATTCCGATCGCTTATACTTATCTGACAACGATTGAAAATCTTGAAAAAAACTATTCGGAGCTGAATGAAGAGAATAAATTATTAAAAGAAGATGCTGTAATTCAGGATAATAACGATGATTCTTACATCAATCTGAAAGTCGATAAAAGTGTAAGGAAAATCAAAATCAATGATATTGTTTTTGTGGAAAGTCTCAGAAATTACTGCAAGATAAAACTTAACGATTCTGAAATCACGGTTCTTAAAACACTGACATCGGTTCAGGAACTATTACCCGAATCCAAATTTGTAAGAATTCATCGCTCATTTTTGATTAATAAAGATCATATGACCTCGGTTTCTCCCAGCAAGATTGAAATCAATAATTTGACAATTCCTGTTGGGAGAAAATATAAAGATGAGGTGAAAGAGAAGTTATTGGTCGATTTTTAACAAAAATGCATATTCCAAAGCGATCTCCTTCAAACTTTCGAATCTTCCGCTTGCACCGCCGTGACCGGAACTCATATCGGTTTTGAAAATCAGAATGTTGTTGTCTGTTTTCAAATCTCTCAATTTCGCCGTCCATTTTGCAGGCTCCCAATATTGAACCTGCGAATCGTGGAATCCTGTTGTAATTAAAATATTAGGGTAATCTTTCGCTTCAATGTTGTCATACGGCGAGTAGGATTTCATATAATCATAATATTCCTTCTCATTCGGATTTCCCCATTCGTCGTATTCTCCCGTCGTCAAAGGAATTGTTTCGTCCAGCATCGTCGTTACAACATCCACAAAAGGAACCTGAGCCACAATCCCATTGAATAATTCCGGATTATAATTCATTACAGCGCCCATCAAAAGACCGCCTGCACTTCCGCCCATTGCGTAAAGATGTTTTGGAGATGTATAATTTTTTGATATTAAGTATTTTGCAGCATCGATGAAATCAAAAAAAGTGTTTTTCTTCTGAAGCATTTTTCCATCCTCGTACCATTCGCGACCAAGATATTCGCCGCCTCTGATGTGGGCAATAGCATAAATAAATCCTCTGTCCAAAAGCGACAATCTAACGCTGGAAAAAGTAGCGTCAACTGTATGTCCGTAACTTCCGTAACCGTAAAGTAATAATGGGGTATTTACGGATTTCTTAGCGTCCTTATGATAAACCAAAGAAATCGCAACTTCTTTTCCGTCTCTTGCAGTTGCCCAGATTCTTTCCGAGATATAATTCTCTGCGAAGAATTTACCGCCCAAAACTTCCTGCTGTTTCAGAAGTACGGTAGTTTTTTCTTTCATATTATACTCGAAAGTTGAAGACGGTTTGGTCAATGATGTATAACCAAAACGCAAAATATCTGTATCAAACTCCATATTGATGCCGATATAAGCGGTATAAGTCGGATCAGAGAAAGGCAGGTAATAGGAGTTATTGTTTTGATTATCAATAATGTTAATTTGTAAAAGGCCTTTTTCGCGTTCTTCAACTACAAAATAATTCTTAAAAATCTCAAAGCCTTCCAGTAAGACATTTTCTCTGTGCGGAATGAAATCCTGCCAGTGTTCCATTGACGGCTTATCAACTTTGGTTTTTACGATTTTGAAATTCGTAGCGTTATCAGCATTCGTAATAATATAAAAATCATCTTCGTAATGCTCCACCGAATATTCCAAATCATCTGTTCTTGGTTGAACAATTGTCCAGTCTGCAAAAACATTATTAGCCGGAATAAATCTCATTTCATCTTCATTAGTAGATGAAGCGGCGATGAAAATATATTCTAATGATTTGGTTTTAAAGACGCTAACATCAAAAGTCTCATCTTCCTCGTGGAAAATCAAAACGTCTTCAGAAGAATCTGTTCCTAATTTATGACGGTAGATTTGAAAAGCTCTCAGGCTTTCATCTTTTCTGATATAGAAAACGTGTTGATTATCATTCGCCCAAACCGCTTTTCCCGTTGTGTTTTCAATAACGTCAGAATAGATTTCACCAGTTTTGATGTTCCTGAAAAAGATTTTATAAATTCTTCTCCCGACATTGTCGGTAGAATAAGCAAGAATATCGTTATTTATGCTTACAGAGATGCTTCCTGTTTCGAAAAATGCTTCACCCTCAGCCAATATATTGACATCCAAAAGAATTTCTTCTTCATTGTCTAAGGATTGGAACTTTCTTGAGAAGATCGGATATTCTTTCCCTGCTTCATAGCGCACAATGTACCAATAGCTGTTGAAGAAATAAGGTAATGATTCATCGTCTTTTTTATACCGGGATTTCATTTCCTCATACAAATCATTCTGAAGATCTTCCGTATCCCTCATTATAAAATCTGTATAAGCGTTTTCTTCTTCCAGATATTTTATGACCTCGGGATTTTCGCGTTCGTTCATCCAGAAATAAGGGTCATTTCTTTTATCGTTATGGATTTCTAAAAATTTATCTGTTTTTTTAGCTTGTGGGGCGTTCATTTTTTATAGTCAAATATTATTCTGAAAAAAATCAGATTAAACAAATGTAAACAAAAAACCATCTTCTGGATAGAAGACGGTTTTGTTTTATGTTAATAATTACTTATTTATTGATACTTCTGATATATTTTTCTATGGCCATTGTCATAGATGGCGTTTCTTTGGTTGGTGCCATTACATTCACCGTCAAACCTGCTTCTTCTGCAGCGGCCTGTGTTGTTGTTCCAAAAACTGCAATTTTTGTATCTTCCTGTTTAAAATCCGGGAAATTGATTCCTAAAGATTTGATTCCCTGATGACTGAAAAATACCAACATGTCATAATCCTTAATATTAATATCAGTCAAGTCACTTGCAACAGTTTTGTACATTATTGCCCTTGTCCAGTCCAGATTGGCAGCATCTAAAACTTTCGGGATCTCGGGTGTCAAAACATCGGAAGATGGCAAAAGATATTTCTCGCTTGGGTGTTTTTTGAACAAAGCTGCCAAATCTGAGAAGTTCTTTTCTCCAAAACTGATTTTTCTTTTTCTGTAAACGATATGTTTCTGCAGATAGTTGGCAATCGCCTCCGACTGACAGATGTAACGCATGGAATCCGGAACAGTGAATCTCATTTCCTCAGCAAGACGAAAATAATGGTCAATCGCATTCTTGCTCGTAAAAATAACACCTGTGTATTGCGCCAGATCTATTTTCTGAGCTCTGAGTTCTTTCGCATCCACACCTTCTACATGTATAAAAGGACGAAAATCGATTTTGATTTTCTCTTTTTTTGCTATTTCCAAATAAGGCGATGATTCATTCGGAGCGGGCTGTGAAACTAAAATAGATTTGATTTTCATCTTAAAATGTGCATGTTACATTTAATAAAACAAGAACTTCCAAAGCACCAAAGTCGGCACTATTTGAAGCGTGCAAATATACAAAAATTTATAATACCATTTTTCCGGCAGTATGGTCTGATTATGAAAAATGTATATTAAATTTTTCAAAACAAATGATCCAACAACCAGACCAATAATGAAATAAAAATATTTTACAGGATCAATAGGGTAAAAATAAAGTGTAAATCCGGCAATAATTAATGCGATAGATTCTAAAAAATAAAACTTGCTGGAAACCAGCGTTAATCCTTTAAGGTTTTTGCCGCTTCCAATACTGGAGTAGAAAAAGAATGTCAGCATATTCCGAATAATGTCAAATACTATGACAGACATTAATGTAAATCCGAATTTGTTAATCTGATATCCGAAAAATTGTATCTCTGAAAAAACCTTCGGAATTACTGGAACAAATTGAGACAAAAGCAGTGAAAGCATCACGCATCTTACAATGGAAATAATCAACCAGGATGGTGTGAGATTGTTAGAATCTTCGATTTTCTGTGTCAGAAAATCCTTGATGTTTGCGTCTCTCTGGAAAACAGACAACAGAATAATGTATATGAATATACTTCCAAGAATACAATATACCACCCAATCATTATTTTCTGTTATCCTAATCAACGGTCAAATTTTTTGCAAAAATAAGAATTAGAAATGGCTAATGATACAATTCATTAAAATAATCGGTTAAAAAAAGTTAATTTATAATCCACTAAAAAACATTAGCGAGTAAAAGATTATCTTTGCGAATTATTTCCCGGATGAAGAAGCTTGTCATTATTCCAACATACAACGAAAAAGAAAACATCGAAAAAATCATTTCGGCTGTTTTTGATTTGCATCAGGATTTCCACGTGTTGGTAGTTGACGATTCTTCTCCCGATGGAACAGCGGAAATTGTAAAAAGATTACGTGAAAAATACCCGGTCCAGCTTCATCTGACTGTGAGAAAAGTTAAGGATGGTCTGGGTAAAGCTTACATCCATGGGTTTCAATGGGCGATCTATAATGACTATGATTTCATTTTCGAAATGGATGCCGATTTTTCTCATAACCCCAAAGATTTGATCAAGCTTTACGAGGCTTGTAAAAATGCGGATATGTCAGTCGGTTCAAGATATTCTCAGGGTGTGAATGTGGTGAACTGGCCAATGGGAAGAGTATTGTTGTCGTATTTTGCTTCGAAATATGTACGTTTCGTTCTTGGACTGCCAATTCATGATACAACTGCGGGATTTGTTTGTTTCAGAAAAGAAACGCTGGTCGCTATTGGGTTGGATAAAATCAAATTGAAAGGTTATGGTTTCCAGGTTGAAATGAAATACCGCGTTTTCAAAAAGAATCTTAAAATTGTTGAGGTTCCGATTATTTTTACCGACAGGACAGAAGGCGAAAGCAAAATGAATGGAGGCATTATACAGGAAGCAGTCTTTGGTGTATTGAATCTGAAGTGGAAAAGTACAATCGGAAAGTTATAAAATGAAGGCTATTATACTTTACATAATGATGATTCTCTGTGTTTTGTCTTGTACAGAAGCGATAGAAAAACCGAAGGATCTGATATCAGAAGACAAAATGTCTGAAATTATTGCGGATTTTGCTGTCAATGAACAGAGTTATACCATTGGAGGTAATATAGATTCAGAAAACGCGACGAGATTTATTCTGAAAAAATACAACATCAAAGGAGAATTATTTACAGAAAGTTATAAATACTATATGACGAAGCCGGAAACAATAAAAGATATTTTTGACAAAGCTCAGGATATTATACAATCAAAAGATCCAAAAGCCGAAGAATATATCAGTAAAAAGCTGAAAGAAAGCGGCAATGTTCCGGCACAAGCGAGATAAATTATGCAGAAACAAGTTCCATTCGGCAAAATAACCGAAGGCGAAATTTAGAATATACGAATGAAATTTTTTGAAATCGAAAAAACTTCAGAATCAAAGGCAAGAGCTGGAGTCATTACGACAGACCACGGACAGATTCAAACTCCGATTTTTATGCCGGTTGGAACTGTGGCATCAGTGAAAACCGTTCATCAAAAGGAGCTGAAAGAAGATATAAAAGCACAGATCATTTTAGGAAACACTTACCACCTCATGTTGCGTCCGACAATGGATATTATGGAACAGGCTGGTGGACTTCACCAATTCATGAACTGGGACAGGCCAATCCTTACAGATTCTGGTGGCTATCAGGTTTTTTCTTTGGCAAAAAGTAGAAAAATTACAGAAGAAGGCGTGAAATTCAAGTCTCACATCGATGGTAGTTTGCATTTTATGTCGCCGGAGGTTTCTATGCAAATACAAAGACAAATCGGAGCCGATATTTTTATGGCATTTGATGAATGTATTGCTTATCCGAGTGATTACAATGCCGTAAAAACCTCGATGGAACTTACACACCGTTGGTTGAAAAGATGTATCGAGTGGACAGAACAAAATAAGGAATTATACGGACACAAGCAGAGATTGTTCCCGATTGTTCAGGGTTCAACTTATTCTGATTTGAGAAAGATTTCTGCTGAGGTCATTTCCGAAGCTGGTGCGGAAGGTAATGCGATTGGCGGGCTTTCTGTTGGCGAACCGGAGGAAGAAATGTACAGAATTACCAATGAAGTGACAGATATTCTTCCAAAAGAAAAACCAAGATATCTGATGGGTGTTGGAACGCCCTGGAACATTATAGAAAGCATCGGTCTTGGTGTGGATATGATGGATTGTGTGATGCCGACAAGAAATGCCAGAAACGCGATGCTCTTCACCTGGCAAGGTGTGATGAATATGAAAAACGAAAAATGGAAAACCGATTTTTCACCTCTCGACGAGTTTGGGACAAGTTTTGTGGATCAGGAATACAGCAAAGCTTATGTAAGACACCTTTTCGTAGCGAAAGAATATCTCGCAAAGCAGATTGCGTCAATTCACAATCTGGCATTTTATCTGGATCTGGTAAAAGTAGCGAGAGAACATATTGTTGCCGGAGATTTTTACCAATGGAAAGAGCAGATTATTCCACAACTGAAGAAAAGACTTTAGATTAGAATCAGGATTTAAAAATCAAGACAGATAATTAATTATCAATCATCATTTCAATTATAGAACGTGAAAATCATAGACCTTTACGTCATCAAAAAATATCTGGGAACCCTCATTTTTATGTTGGCTTTATTGTCTGTTATTATTCTGGTGGTTGATGTCCAGTCCAAAACACCGAGGATTGAGAGTAACGGATTCACGGTTGGTTATTTTCTTTTGAATTTTTATCCATACTGGATTCTGAACCTCATTCTGACCTTTATGTCGATCCTGGTTTTTATCACCGTGATTTTTTTTACATCCAGGATGGCCAATAACACGGAAATTGTTGCGGTTATAAGCAGTGGCGCAAGTTTCCATAGGTTTGCAAAACCTTATTTGATCACATCGATTCTCATCGCATTTATCACTTTAGCGCTCAATCATTTTATTTTGCCCTGGTCCAATATCAAGAAAAATGTTCTTGAGCCTTATACATATAATTCGATTAATAAAGAAAAACTTTTGGGTAATATGACGATTGCATCCAATATCAATCCCAGTGAGTATATCTTTGTTAATAGTTATAACAAAAAGGAAAACCGCGGATCCGGATATATGTACCAGAGATTTGATAAAAACAAAAAGCTAATCTATCAGATTACAGCGATGGATATCAATTGGGATGTGAAGAAGAAATATTTTGTTATTAATAATTATGCTGAGCGGACCGCCTCAAAAAACAATACCGAAATTCTTGGGAATGGTTCGACAAAAATTCAGGATTTTAAAATGCCGCCGTCAGAACTATTTCCCGATAAATTAGTAGCACAAAATAAAACCACCCCTGAGCTTCTTGAAATGATAGATCGTGAAAAAATGAAAGGAAACAGTAACGTGACTTCTTTTTATAATGAGCTTTATCAAAGAACATCAATGCCGGTTTCGATTGTTATATTAACATTTTTGGGATTGTCACTATCATCGCAGAAAAAACGAGGTGGACTGGGGCTTAACCTGGCTTTGGGAATTGCATTGGCATTTTTATTCGTCTTTTCATTTCAGGTACTGAATGTCGTTTCCGAGAACAAAACACTACCTCCACTTTTAGCAATGTGGCTTCCGAATATCGTTTTTGCGCCGATTGCTGCGTATCTCTATATCAAGAGAGCAAATGAATAAATTTTAATTTTTGTTTGTCTGAATTTTTTTGCGGAGTTGATGATTTGTAGAATTTCAAGACTAATAGAACATTTCTATCTCTTTGTGGAAGAATTTTTGTAAACCTTCGTTTTCCAGATCAATCCATAGAAAGCCGTTTTCGTCAGCATTTTTGATGATGCCATTTTGGCGGACATTATTTTTCTGAAAAACACATATCTCATTTTTTCTAAAAAGGAACCGATTGTATTGTGCTAAAATTTCTTCTTCAGAAATATTAGTATCCAATTTCGAAATCATAGCGTGGTGAAAATCCAGTGCAAATTCCTGTAAATCAAATATTAATCCTGTTGCTGTGTAAACCGAACCGGCTTTTGGTAGTTGGGAGTAATCTTCCTGCAGCACATTAATTCCGATTCCCAGGATGTAATATTCCTGGTTATTAACTTTCTTTTTTTCGATAAGAATGCCGCAAACTTTTTTTCCGTTGAGGATGATATCGTTGGGCCATTTTATTTTGACTTGGGATTTTGTCAGATTGTCAAGAAAATCTCGAACAATAATAGCGGTATAATAATTGAGAGAAATATCTGTAATATTGATTTTATCATTTCTAACTGCCAGTGAGTAGGCGAGATTTTGATTAGGGTTTACCTTCCAGATATTGCCATATTGCCCCCGGCCTTTTAATTGATTAAAAGTAAAAACAGCGGTTGATTCGTCATCATTTATGAGGGTAATAATTTCATCATTTGTAGAAAAACAATTTTCGAGATGGATTAATTGACTCATTTATGAAAACTTTAAGATATAATAACTGACGAAACAAAAGATAAATAGATAAAAATCAATAAATTTGCAATTAGACAATTTTTTTGAATGAGTAAAAGTACAGAAAAACAATTATTAATCGACAAAATCGTAGAAGCGATTCAGGATACCAAAGGAGAAGACGTTCAGATTTTCGATTTATCAGGCATAGAAAATTCAGCAGCAGATACATTTATCATCTGCAGTGGAAACTCAAACACTCAGGTTTCTGCAATTGCCGGCAACATAGAAAAAAAAGTAAGAAACGATATCAAGGAAAGACCATGGCATGTGGAAGGTACGGAAAATGCAATGTGGGTATTGGTAGATTATGTTTCTGTGGTTGTACACGTTTTCCAGAGACAGATCCGAGAATATTATGATATCGAGGAGCTATGGGGTGATGCGAAAATCACAAAGGTAGAAAGCTAAAAGATGCAACGGTTGCATCATCAATTATTTTAAAAAACAAGGATGAATAACAAAGGATTCAATTGGTTCATACCCATATTATTGGGACTTATTTTACTCATATTTCTTCCGGGACTTTTGGGAGATTCTATGGTAAAAAACATAGATGAAAAAGAATTTTACGGCTTGGTTCAACAGGGTAAGGTCAACGAGGTAATGGTTTACAGAGATAGCTTTAAGGCTGATGTTTATCTTACCAAGGAAGCGAAGGCCGAGTTACAAAAAGGTGACAAAAAAAGCGATCCGCTTTCTGTAATCAATATCAAACCGAGCCCGGATTTTGTATTGACTTATGGTGATTTAAGATATTTCCAGGAAAAATTTGACAGCATCAATTCCAAACTTCCGAAACAGGCAAGAATGGAATTCGGAAAAAGCCAGGGATTTTTCTCAGATCTTTTGTTCACAGCTCTTTTCTGGATAGGCATTATGGCTCTATTCTATTTTGTGCTTTTCAGAAAAATGGGAGGTGGCGCAGGCGGTCCCGGCGGACAAATCTTCAGTATCGGAAAATCAAGAGCTAAATTATTTGATGAAAAAGATAAAATCCAGGTAACTTTCAAGGACGTTGCTGGATTGGAAGGTGCTAAAGAAGAAGTTCAGGAAGTTGTAGATTTCTTGAAAAATTCAGAAAAATATACAAAACTGGGAGGAAAAATCCCGAAAGGTGTTCTTTTGGTAGGCCCTCCGGGAACTGGTAAAACATTGTTGGCAAAGGCTGTTGCTGGTGAAGCCAAAGTCCCTTTCTTTTCCTTGTCAGGATCTGATTTTGTAGAGATGTTTGTTGGAGTCGGAGCTTCCAGAGTAAGAGATCTTTTTGCACAGGCAAAAGCTAAATCTCCAGCAATTATCTTTATCGATGAGATTGATGCGATTGGTAGAGCAAGAGGAAAAGGTAATTTTACAGGAGGTAATGATGAACGTGAAAATACATTAAATCAGTTACTTACGGAAATGGATGGTTTCGGGACAGATACCAATGTGATCGTAATGGCAGCAACCAACAGAGCCGATATCCTGGATAAAGCTTTGATGAGAGCAGGACGTTTTGACCGATCAATTTATGTTGATTTACCGGAACTTCATGAGAGAAAACAGATTTTTGATGTTCACCTGAAGAAGATCAAATTGGACAATACTGTTGACAGAGAATTCTTGGCAAAGCAAACACCGGGATTCAGCGGTGCTGATATTGCGAATGTTTGTAACGAAGCGGCACTGATTGCAGCAAGAAACTCTCACGAATCAGTCACAAAACAAGACTTCCTGGATGCGGTTGATAGAATTATCGGCGGTCTTGAAAAGAAAAATAAAGCGATTAAGCCTTCTGAAAAAAGAAGAGTTGCTTTTCACGAAGCCGGTCACGCAACCATATCCTGGTTGGTAGAACATGCAGCGCCACTTCTAAAAGTAACAATTGTTCCAAGAGGGCGTTCACTTGGTGCAGCTTGGTATCTTCCGGAAGAAAGACAGTTGACAACGACTGAACAGATGTTGGACGAGATTTGTGCAACATTGGGTGGTAGAGCTGCAGAACAGGCTGTTTTCGGAAACATTTCTACTGGTGCTTTGTCTGATTTGGAAAGAGTAACCAAACAGGCCCAGGCAATGGTTACGATCTATGGTCTGAATGATAAGGTTGGTAATATCTCTTACTATGACAGTTCAGGTCAGTCAGAATATAGCTTTGGAAAACCTTACTCTGAGCAAACTGCCAAATTGATTGATGAAGAGATCTCTAAACTGATCGAAACACAATATCAAAGAGCGGTTAATATCCTAACTGAAAACAGAGATAAACTAGATGCCTTGGCTCAGAAATTATTGGATAAAGAAGTGATTTTCCGTGAAGATCTTGAAGAAATTTTTGGAAAACGGGCATGGGATCCGGAATTGACCGAAAAACCAGTATCAAGCGTGGACAATCCTGCTGAGGCCGGAAATGTCTTAAATACAGAGAGTCAATTATCGAATTGATTGCAAATAATAAAAAAGTCCTAATTTATTTAGGATTTTTTTATTAAAACAAAGTTTTGATTTTTAGAGTAATGCAATAATTCTTTACATTTGTAATAATTAATAAAAAATTACAGAAATTGAGTCTGTTTAAGAAAATCGTAAATAAAATAATGAACCAGCCCGAAGAGGCCGAACCAGATGTTACAAAACTGGCGGATCAACTTCGTGATGCGGATCTGGATTATAAGTTTGCGCAGCTTTTTACGCATTCAGGTGGTTTTTTTAATTATTGTGCCGACGAGTCAGAAGCATTACAGACCCTTAATCAAATTATAAAGATAGAGCAGATTAACAATGTGTTTTGTTGGGATCAGGATCTGAAGAATTTCTTAGACGTCATCAAAACGCAATATACACCCGAATTAACAGAGCAAAATGATGCAGCTTTTATTACCTGCGAATATCTGATCGCATTCGACGGCAGGATTATGCTTTCTCACAATAATATTCTTCATTATCATTCTTCAAGGTTACCAAGTAAAATCATCATTATGGCTAATGTTTCTCAGATTGCAAGCAACCTTAACGAAGCCATGATGAAGGTAAAACGTGCCGGGAATCTTAAGAATCTTACATCTATCAGCGGTAGCCAGTCCAAATTGGATACTCCTAATAAGGATAATACCAAACTTTTCTTACTTTTGCTAGAAGATTAAACTTCAGTTTTGGATAAAAATTTAATTCAACGGACTATATCTGGACTTATTTATGTCTTTGTTATAGCAATGTGTACCACACCTTTGGGAGAATATCTGTTAGGCAATATTTTTCCGGATTTAAAACAGCAATATCTTTTTTACGGATTGATAACATTCTTCCTCGTGGTAGGACTTTATGAATGTATCAGGATTATGAAATTTGATAACAGCATTTACAAATGGTTGGTTTTTCCTGTTGCGGCAATCATTTATTACCGCTTTAGCAAACGTTTTTTTTACCACGGTTTTTTCTTCGATGTTAATTTCAGCGAGATTTTAGCTTTAACGTTAATTCCCATTGCAGCGATTACACTTTTCAAATATACCAGAGAACTTTATTTCGAGAATGGTAAACTGATTTTCACAGTTATTTATCTGGCTTTACCTTTTGGTTTTGCTTTGGGGTTACCAAAGTTCAGCACACTTGACCCGGATAAGCCGTTTACTTTAGAAGTATTTATGCTTTTTGTATTAATATGGAGTAGTGATACATTTGCTTATCTCACAGGAAAATTTTTTGGAAAACATAAAATGGCGCCAAAAGTCTCTCCTAAAAAAACCTGGGAAGGATTTGCCGGAGGTGTAATTCTGACTTTGATTTTAGGTTTTTTTGTAGAGAAGTATTTCCCAGAGCTAAGAGGAAACTGGATGATTGTCGGATTACTGATTTCTATATTTGCACCTTTAGGCGATTTGGTAGAAAGTCAGTTAAAGCGTAGTTTTGCAGTGAAAGACAGTGGGAATATTATTCCCGGTCATGGCGGAATTCTGGATAGACTTGATAGCTTTATCATTTGTGCGCCGGTGATTTACCTGTACTTTATTTTAGAAAAACTATTTTAGAAACAACATTATGAAACTACATAAGGAATCGAAAGGAACGTTGGTTGTTGCGATTTTGTTCATTGCATTTATCGGAACCATATCCATTTATTATTTACAATTATGGTCTTTGGTTATTCTAATTCCATTATTGGTAATGTTGGGATTGATTTTCTGGTTTTTCAGAGTTCCAAATAGAGCCATTTTGGATCATACAGAAAATGTGATTGCACCAGTTGATGGAAAGGTGGTCATGATAAAAGAGGTTTTTGAGGATGAGGTTTTGAAGGCTAATTGTATTCAGGTTTCTATTTTCATGTCACCGCTTAATGTCCATATCTGCCGTTATCCCGTGAGTGGCGATGTGACATATAAAAAATATCATCCTGGAAAATATCTGGTTGCATGGCACGAAAAATCTTCTACCGAGAACGAAAGAACTACAGTTGCTGTGCAAAGTTTGACCAACCATCAAGTGGTCTTCCGCCAGATTGCTGGTTATGTGGCCAGAAGAATTGTTTTCTATTGTAATATTGAGGACAAAGCCAAAGCCGGACACGAATTTGGGTTTATTAAATTCGGTTCCAGAATGGATGTTTTTTTGCCTCTTGATACAGAAATCCTTTGCAAGATTGGAGATAAGACAAAAGGCGGACTGGATGTAATTGCCAGACTTAGAGATTAAAATCAGATTTTATATAATAAAAAAGAGACTTAATATTAAGTCTCTTTTTTTGTTTATCCAAGAATTCTGCAGTTCGGTCTGTTTTTTTGCCGGTTCGGTCGGAATGTTTTCCTTTTGATTTTCAATCATGATACTTTTGAATCATCAAATAATTAAAACAATGAAAACATCAGTATTCTTTTCTCTATTCCTAATCTTATTATCTTTTTTTTCTAAGGCTCAAATGGATGATAAATTCTATCAGCCTAAGAAAGAAATGACACCTTTGGAATTCAAAAACATCGAAAATATAAATTTACCTGTTGAAAGCGATACCATCACAGCAGTTATTTTGAAACCGGAATCAAAATCGATCAAAAAAACGATTTTGTTTTTTCACGGAGCAGGCGGAAATATCTCGACTTATCAGTTTATGACAAAACCATTAGTTGAAAGTGGGTTTCAAGTTGTAATGGTGGATGTAAGAGGTTACGGGAAATCAACTGGAAAACCAACACACGTTAATGTTGCGTCAGACGGTCAAAAAATGTTCGACTATCTATTGAAGAGAAAAGATATTAGTAATACTAAAATCTATTTATATGGGGCGTCCTTGGGCTCTCAGATTGCAACACATCTGGCTAAGGACAATCAGTTAAAAATTTCAGGATTAATCTTGGACGGCGGAATGTCATCATTTACAGATATTGCAATCCATTTTAAACCGGAGATGAAGGACGTCATCGAAAAATATTTGATTTCCCCTTATTCTGCGAAAGAAGATGTGAAGTCTTTGCAAGGTCTTCCAAAACTATTTATCTATAGTAAAGGCGATACAACAGTTCCTTTTGAACACGGGCAAGTCATTTATAATAATGCTCCAGAACCTAAACAATTTTTGGAATATTCCGGAGAACATTTGCAAGCTATGATTGTAGAACCCAGCCAAATTATAAAAGCTATTGAAAAATTATAAAAAAAGGGAAGATTAATCTTCCCTTTAATTTTTAGCTGAGCAATGTTTTATACTTTTCACGATTATCAATCAGCATCCAAAGATTGATTAATAAAAGAATAACAGCAATAATTCTACCTTCGTTTGTAGGAAACAGTGTAAAGTTATGAAGAACAATTCCAACCATTACCGGCAAAATAACAATCGCGCCAAGGGCTCTTGTTTTAGGCAAAATAAAAAGCAATCCTCCAATCAATTCAACCGTACCAACTAATGGCATGAGCCAGGTGATTTCTCCAAAAGCTGCAAACAATTTCATTTGTTCAGGTTCCATTTTAGGCATTGGCATATAATGCAGAAACTTGTCTAATCCGGCATTGATAAACATTAATCCAAAAAGAAGACATAGAATAAATTTGACGTATTTCATACCACGAATAGTTTTTTAATTTAATTCTAAATTAAATCTTTTTTTCTATTCAAAAATTGTCTTAAGAAAACTTTTATAAAAAATTTAGATTGAATTTGAAAATAAAAAAATCCGCTCAGAGAATTCTGAACGGATTAGTATTTATAATGTTTATTCTAAAACCTATTTCAAAGCAATTTTAATCACTTCACTCATATTGTTGACATAGTTGACTTTAAGATTTTTCAGATAATCTTTTTTGATTTCTTCCACATCTTTTTTGTTCGCTTCGCAAAGAATCACTTCCTTGATTCCAGCTCTTGTTGCAGCTAATAATTTTTCCTTGATTCCGCCAACAGGCAATACTTTTCCACGTAGGGTGATTTCGCCGGTCATAGCCAAGTGAGGCTTCACTTTTTTGTTCTTATAGCTGGAAACCATTGATGTCAACATCGCAATTCCGGCAGAAGGTCCGTCTTTCGGCGTTGCACCTTCCGGAACGTGAACGTGGATGTTCTTTTTCTCGATATCTTCTTCCGAAATCCCTAACTCTTCATAATGCGCTTTGATAAATTCCAATGCGATTGTTGCGGATTCTTTCATCACGTTGCCGAGATTT
>MKVE01000014.1:77260-133841 GCA_001898785.1 Chryseobacterium sp. 36-9
TGGAGCGCCACCCAACGCGCGATTCCGGCAAATCTTTTTTCCAAAGTTCTCACTCCACTTTCCGAAGTATGAGCATCAATGATATGTTTTAATTCAGTATTTCCTAATTTCAAGGATTTTGCATCCAAACCGTTTTCCTGAAGTTGTTTTTTAACCAAATGCCGTTTGGCGATTTCAATCTTTTCTTCCAAAGTATAACCGGCAATGCTGATGATTTCCATTCTGTCCAACAAAGGTCGCTGAATGGTTGACAATGAGTTGGCTGTCGCAATGAACATCACTTTGGAAAGGTCATACCCTAGTTCAAGGAAGTTATCGTAAAAATTATTATTCTGCTCAGGGTCAAGTACTTCCAGTAACGCCGAACTTGGGTCACCATGGATGCCTTGTCCAATTTTGTCAATCTCATCCAGAACAATTACCGGGTTGGATGTTCCTGATTTCTTAATGGATTGTAGAATTCTTCCCGCCATTGCACCAATATACGTTTTTCTGTGGCCGCGGATTTCACTTTCGTCGTGCAAACCACCCAAAGAAACACGGACATATTTTCTACCTAAAGAATCCGCAATCGATTTCCCGAGAGACGTTTTACCAACGCCCGGAGGGCCAACCAGACAAAGGATTGGCGATTTCATATCGTTCTTCAGTTTTAGAACGGCCATATGTTCCAGTATCCTCTTCTTGATATCTTCCAGTCCGAAATGTTCTTTGTCCAAAAGCTTTTCCGCTTTGATGAGATCAAAATGATCTTTAGAATAATGTTCCCAAGGCAAATCGGTGAAGAAATCTAGATAATTTCGCTGAACATTATAGTCCGGAGAATTAGGATGCTGGCGTTGTAATCTTTGTAATTCTTTCTGAAAATGGGCTTCCACATCAGCATTCCATTTGACTTTAGAAGCTTTTTTCTTGATTTCGTCCGCATCAGACTCGACACCGCCACCCAATTCTTCCTGAATAGTTCTGATTTGCTGGTTCAAGAAGTATTCGCGTTGCTGCTTATCCAGATCCTTGCTTGTTTTCTGATGAATCTGATTCTTCAATTCTAAATGACGGAAATCATCGTGCATCAGTTCATACAAAGCTTTGGCGCGACCAGTCAAAGTTTTTTCTTCCAACAATTGTTGTTTTTTATCTGAAGAAAAATTACCATTTGCCGAAACGAAATTCAGCAAATCTTCCTGGCCTTCGATATTCTTCAATGCAAATTGTGCGGCATTTGGAATGTTTGGGTCGATATTGATAATTTTTTCTGCCAGATCTTTGATATTGTCAATCAAAGCAAGGAATTCCTCTTTGTCTTTTGGCGGAGAATCTTTTTGTTTTGTGATTTCCGCAAGAAAATAAGGTTCCTGAGAAATCATTTTCTTGATTTTGAAACGCTGAACGCCTCTTGTTATCGCGGTGATATTACCTTCCGGAAGTTTGATGATTTTGATAATCTTAGCCAAAGTTCCGATGGCGTAGAGGTCTTTCTCCGTTGGATTTTCCTCATTTGGATTTTTCTGACTGATGATTCCGATGAATTTATTTCCCTTTTGTGCTTCTTCCAGAAGTTTTTTGGATTTTTCTCTTCCAGCTGTAATGGGAATCACCACTTTAGGAAACATTACCATATTTCTTACGGGAAGAATCGGAAAGAGACTTTGAGATTCGTCGCTTTCCTTAGTGTCGAAGTCAGAGAAATTAATTTCTTCGGCAATGATTCCGAGACCTTCGTCAAGAATCTCTTCAAAATTGATATTTTCAAATTCTGTCATAATATACTTGATGACATATTGTCATTAATCTTAATGGATATGAAGATTGACTCTCTATTATTGCTTAGAAAATCAATCTGGTTGTATGTTGATTATAATTTCGCAAGAGCTATGCCACAGGAAAAAACAATACAATTTGGCAGGTTTATCAAAAAACCCTTTCAGAGTTTTAAACTCTGAAAGGGTTGTAAGTGTTATTTTTTTCTCGCGGATTCAGCTGATTAAACAGATTTTTATTAAAGCTTACCTGCAGAATTAGTAACTGCGTGAAATATACTTTTATATAAATTAAACCAACATTCTCTGCGCTTTTTTCACCCCTTCAACAAGAATATCAATTTCTTCCAAAGTGTTGTAAACGGCAAAACTTGCTCGAACAGTTCCGGCAATGTTGAAGAAATCCATAATCGGTTGCGTACAATGATGTCCAGTTCTCACAGCAATTCCCATTTTGTCGAGAATCATTCCGGTGTCAGATGCGATTCCGACGCCTTCCAGATTGAAAGAAACTACACCAGTTCTATTGGCTTTTTCACCATAGATTTTGATTCCGTCGAGTTCCAGAAGTTTTTTCTGAGCATAAGTCAGAAGCTCATTTTCGTGGATTTGAAGATTATCGTGACCAATTTGATTAATGAAATCAACAGCTGAACCAAGAGCGATATTTCCACCAACATTCGGAGTTCCGGCTTCGAATTTGAAAGGTAAACCTGCGTATGTTGTTCCGTCAAAGCCGCAAACGGCAATCATTTCGCCACCGCCATGGAACGGATGAAGATTTTCCAAAACGGATTCTTTCCCGTAAAGAATTCCCGTTCCCATTGGAGCGTACATCTTGTGTCCAGAGAAAACGAAGAAATCACAATCCAGTTTCTGAACATCGATTTTGAAATGTGGTGCGGATTGAGCACCATCTATCAAAATATAAGCATTAGAAAGTTTTCTTGTTTTTTCAATGATCTGTTCGATTGGATTAATGATTCCCAAAGCGTTAGAAACCTGATTAACAGAAACAACTTTTGTTTTTTCGTTCAGCCAGGAATCCAAAACATCGATTTGAAGAATTCCGTTTTCGTCCATTGGGATGACTTTCAGTTTTGCGCCGGTTCTTTCACAAAGCATCTGCCACGGAACGATGTTGGAATGGTGCTCCAGATAAGAAATGATTATCTCATCATCTTTCTTGATTTGATTCGTCAAAGCATAAGCCACCAGATTGATTCCTTCGGTTGTGCCTTTGGTAAAGATAACTTCATAGTCGTGTTTGGCGTTGATGAATTTTTGGATTTTCTGTCTGGAAAGTTCCATTTCTTCCGTCGCCAACTGACTCAAAGTGTGGATCCCGCGATGAACATTGGCGTTGATCGTTTCGTAATATTTTTCCCAGGTTTCCAGAACCGAAATCGGTTTTTGTGACGTTGCTGCGTTGTCCAGATAAACCAACGGTTTTCCGTTAATTTGCTGGTTCAGGATTGGGAATTGCGCTCTGATATGATTGATGTCGAACATGTTTTAATTAGATTTTTGATTTTGAACACAAAGTGCGCAAAGATTTTTTTAAATTAAATATCTTTTTAAGTTTTACAAAAGTACTTCGGCAAGCTCAGTATAAACTTCAACTTAATAAAGAATTGCACGCAGCCCGACTTGAGCGGAGCTCATTTTTGTTATTGCGATTGTTGAAACTTTCTGTAGATTGCTTCACTTCGTTCGCAATGACAAAAATAGCGGGAGCGGAAGGCGGATAAAGCTGCCCAAATAATTAAAATAAAGTTTGTAATTATTTAGAATGGTTCAAAGTTACAACAAAATTTATTAAAAATTTCGATGTTAAATATTTATAAAATGACTGTGATTATTGGATTAAAGAATAATTATTGAGTATTTTTGACCAACTCATTTATTAATAACAAATAAATACGAAACTATGGCATTCGAATTACCAAAACTAAATTATGCATACGATGCGTTGGAACCAACGATTGATGCAAAAACAATGGAGATCCATTATACAAAGCACCATCAAGCTTATGTGGATAATCTTAATAACGCAATTGCAGGAACAGAGCTGGAAGGAAAATCTCTTGAAGAAATCCAAAAGACAGGAACAGATAAACCGGCCGTGAGAAATAATGGGGGCGGACATTTTAACCACACACTTTTCTGGGAAATCCTGACTCCGGGAGGAAGCAAAGAGCCAGTTGGAAACGTGAAAGCTGAAATCGAGAAAATCGGAGGTTTTGAGAAATTCAAAGAAGATTTTTCTAACGCTGCGAAAACGAGATTCGGTTCCGGTTGGGCTTGGTTGGTAAAAAATTCTGATGGTTCTGTGGTTGTTTCTTCAACTCCGAATCAGGATAACCCGCTAATGCCGGTTGCTGACGTAAAAGGAACCCCGATTCTTGGATTGGATGTTTGGGAACACGCTTATTACCTGAATTATCAAAACAGAAGACCGGATTATGTGTCTGCGTTTTTTGATGTGATCAACTGGGATAAAGTGGAAGAGCTTTATAACAAATAAGATATTAGATTTTAATCTAATAGAAACCACCAAATTTTGGTGGTTTTTTTATGGATTTGTTGGTAGATTTTCTGTTGGAGTCTGTTCTGTTTTAGCTTTTTCCTTTTCTTCTTTAATCTTTTGTGCTTCTTTCTCTGCTTTCTCTTTATCCAGTTTTTCCTGTTCAGCTTTTGCAATTGCGGCTAAACTATCTTTTTCACGTTTGATTGCAACGGCATTGATTTTTGCCATGACACTTTCAGAAGTTGCGCCGGGTCCAAAAGAATCGATGGCAGTTGTATCGTATGTAATCGCAGGCGTTTTTTCAAAATTTTCCTGGCTTACTGTAGAGTTATTCTTGGAACAAGAAATGGCAAAAACAAAAATTGCGATAAAATAGATGTGTTTCATATCAACAAATATCGAAAATTATTGGATATAAAATTCAGCAATTACTGGAAAATGGTCTGAGATCCGGACACTTCTATCCACTTTATAACTGATAGGCTCAATTGATTCTGATGCAAAAATGTGGTCGATTTTCAGAGGGAATTTGAAATCGTGAAAACTGGTTCCGCTTCCTTTTCCGACTTTGAGAAAAACATCCTGTAAATCTTCTGAAACTTTGTAATACTCATAAGAATTCGGAACTGCGTTGAAATCTCCTCCGACTATTACAGGATAAGGCGATGTATTGATAAAATCTTTGATCTGGTGAATTTGTGTCTGATGCTTTTTGAATGTCGGAATCAGCATATGCAAAACTTTCTTTGCTTTTTGCTCATTGACATCCATGTCTTTTGTTGGCTTAACCATTTTCTTATCGAGGAAAAACGGCTCCATATAGACATTGACAAAACGGATCAGCTTCCCACTGATTTTGATGTCTGCATAGATGCAAATCCCATTATTAACGTCGGTTCTTACAATTCCACTTTCCGAAATCGGATATTTGGACTGGATTTTAACAATTGGATAGCCGTTTTCAAAATACTTAAATCCGTCTAGGGGCTTTTTGTTATCATATTCCTGAAAGAAAACAACATCGGGATTCTGCTTATTGAGAAAGTCATAGATTTCATCATCACCTAATTTTCCAAATTTCCCATTAAAAGAGATTAGTTTAAGATTGGATGTCTCTGTTTTAGTTGAAGTAAAATTAATCCAACGTCTTGTTGGTATGATGAAAAATAAAGACAATATAAGGAATATAAATGCTCTTTTTTTCCAGGTTATAATCCAAAAAATTAAGAATACAATATTAATGCTGATCAGAATCGGAAATCCTAACGACAAAAGATTCAAAAATCCGAAAACCCTTGGTGGGATATACGCATTCAGTATTGTCCCAAATAAAAGACCAATAAAGATGAGATGCAGAATTGTCAGTAAGAACCGGATGATTTTCATTATTGGATTCTGTCTCTGTTTTTCTTCCAATTCCAGATGTAGAGAAAACCAATCAATGCACCTCCAAGGTGTGCAAAATGAGCAATATTATCGCCACTAAACTGTCTGAAACCTAAAAATATAGAAACAACAATAATAATCGGTGTCAGATATTTAGCTTTAATTGGAAAAGGAATAAACATAAACATCAGCTTTGCATCAGGAAACAACGTTGAAAAAGCGGCAATAACCCCGAAAATAGCGCCAGAAGCGCCAACCATAGGTGTTTTCAGAATAATGAAAAGTTGCTGTGCAGCATCTCTTACTGCTTCAGAATTGGTAGAAATCGGCATTTCCCCAGCATAATTATTGTCAGCATATTTGTAAATCTCGTGGACATCATAGGCCTGGCTGGTCAAATAATTTGTAAGCTGACTCACTTCATAAAAATTCCAGATATTATAGAGTGCAAATCCGCCCAAACCTGAAGCAAAATATAATATTATAAACTTTTTCTGTCCCAGCACCTGTTCCAAAACAGGACCAAAGCTCCACAATGTCATCATGTTGAACGCAATATGAAGAATACTACCGTGCATAAACATATGTGTGACAATCTGCCAGGATCTGAAATTGGGAGATAAAGGGAAATATCCTGCTAATAGGGCGTCAACGTTGATATTGGCATTTCCCAGCAAAAATGCACCTACAAAAAAGATGACATTAATAATAATTATATTTTTGGTAACCGGTGTTAATTGAGAGAACATAGCTTAAAATTTATTTTTAAAATCATCGAATGGGACTTCCAACCAGCATTTTTTTCCGTTGACCGTATATTGTGGAAAACCAAGATCGATAAAATCTTTGACCAATTGCTCAACCTCTGTTTTATAAATAAAATCGAATTTGGATTTGGTTTTTAATTTAACCCATTGATATTCAAAATATTTGTAAAAATCTTCTTCGGTTCTGTATTCCAAAATTTCGAATATCTTTTCCAGAAATCTGATCACTTGAGACTCTTTCAATGCTTCCGGAACAGCTTCTATTCTTAAAACATTTTCCTGAGCTAAGGTCATTTCGAAACCGAAATCAGGAAGATATTTTTTGATGGATTTATATTTATTTTTCTCGATTTCATTCAGATGATATTCCAAAGAAAACAAGAGACTTTGTCCCGCCTTTTTGGTTGGTAGATTCTCCTGATGGGAAGACATCAAAACGCGATGCATTCTTCCAAGATCCAGCATATAAGTCTGCCCGTCTTTGTTCAGGAGCCAATAGCCGTTAGGTAATCGGAAAAGATCCTCGTCCAGATCCTCATCCTCAAAAAGATTGATTTTTGAAGGTGCAGCCGAAGCGGTTACTTCATAAAGTTCTGCCAGATTGATTTTTTCTTCGCTCGAAATCTTTTCTGCAACAAAAGGATTAAAATCTCTGTCCACATTAATGGCTGAAGGTGTCGCCGCACCTGGGTTACTCCTGCTCGGAGAAAAAAAAGTTTCCATTTTTGGATCTCTTTCGAAATCGAGACTTGGCGCAACATTGTATATTCCTAGAGACCGTTTGATCGTGGAACGCATCAGTGCAAATATCAAAGCTTCATCTTCAAACTTAACTTCTGTTTTCTGAGGATGAATATTGACATCTATTTTTTCAGGATCTAATTCCAGATAAAGAAAAAAAGACGGAATATAACCAGGCTGCAACAGACCATCAAAAGCTTCCTGAACAGCTTTGCTTAGATAAGCACTTTTGAAATATCTTCCGTTAACGAAGAAAAATTGTTCGCCTCTTACTTTTTTGGCGCCCTCTGGTTTTGCTACATATCCTTGTAGATTGACCCAACCGAGATCTTCTTTGATAGGAATCAAAAGCGGTTGAAGCTTTCTTCCGAAAACATCCACGATACGCTGCATTTGTCCACCTTTTCTCAGCTTAAAAACAGGTTCGTCATTATGAAACATTTCAAACTCGATGTTTTCGTGGGCTAAAGCAACGCGCTGAAATTCATCAATGATATGACGGAATTCTACATTATCATTCTTAAGGAATTTGCGTCTTGCAGGAACATTGTAGAACAGATTCTTTACAGAAAAATTAGAACCTTCCACCGTCTGTACAGGTTCCTGGAACTGGAAAATTCCACCTTCGATATAAATATTGGTCCCAACAGGTGAATCTTTCTGCTTGGTTTTAAGCTCAACCTGGGCAACCGCAGCAATAGATGCTAAAGCCTCGCCCCGGAAGCCTTTGGTCGCAATTTTGAAAATATCTTCCGTTGAGCGGATCTTTGAAGTGGCGTGACGTTCAAAAGCCAGTCTGGCATCTGTTTCTGACATTCCGATACCGTTATCAACCACCTGAAGCAGATTTTTTCCGGCATCACGAATGATTAGCTGGATCTTGCTGGAACCCGCATCTACAGAGTTTTCCAACAATTCCTTAACAATAGAAGCCGGTCTCTGCACAACTTCTCCTGCAGCAATCTGATTGGCAACGTGATCTGGTAAAAGTTGAATGATATCTGACATTTTTGCAATTGAACTTTCAAAAATAAGGATAAGAATCGAGTAGTAAAAGTTAAATAATTATAAAGAACTTTGGAAAATTATGATATTTTTGACTTTCAGATAATTAATCCTATTAATGAAAAGAGATCTCTATATTGATTTTGCCAAAGGACTGGCTACGATTTCCATAATCTTCATCCACACTGCGTTCTGGAGCGGACAGTTTTATATGCCGACAGAAGCGAGAGTATTTTCCTTGGTTTTTGATGTCGCGTTGTTTTATGCGCTGAGTGGAATCACGTCCGGAAGTAACATTGAAAAGACATTTTACAGATTGCTTAAGTTGCAGATCACGTATATGATCTTTGTGACGTTTCTCTTCTTTTTGGATTATTTTTTCAAGATTTTTGGATTGACATTTTTCTCTTTTGAATGGCTGAAGGATTTTTACTCAACCTTTGGGAGCAAATATGTTCCGACAAGCATCTCGACCGAACCACAATGGCAGATCCTGGGAAATTGGTACTTGCACGAATATTCCAATTGTGATACATTTCCTGTAGTGATGGGAAGCTTTTGGTATCTGAAGGTTTATTATATCCTCACTGTTCTTGGTGTTTTGATTTTAAGATTCTTCCCGAAACATATCAATTGGTTTATCTGGATTTGTGTGGTTTTGACTTTGATATTTAATATATTTCCGCAATATTATCCAAACGGACAGGTTGGTTATGTAGCATTTTATATGATTGTGTTCTTAGTCGCTAACAAAATGCGCGGAAAGACAATACCGGACAAAATGATTCCTGCTCTATATGGATTTGTAGGCGTCGCATTAGCCTGGATGTTCTGGAATTATGGGGTGGAAATTTTCTACAAACTCAACAAACAAAAATTCCCACCTAAAATTCCTTACATCATTTGGACCTTGTTTTCATTGGTTACATTATTTGTTTTCTATAATCGATTAAAGATTGAGAAGCCTAATTTCTTCACTAATGTTGGGCAGAATGCAATCTTTTTCTATTTCGCTCAGGGAATGAGTTCGTCTTTGGTTTATTTCTTTGTGGTTCCAATGAAAGATTCTATGCCTTGGTATTTGTTGGTATTGATTATTTACCCATTCAATATTTTATTGGCATTTTTGATTTCCAAAGGCTTGAAAAAAGTAGATGATTTAGGCTGGAAGGTTTTAGAATTCTTGAGAGAAAAAACAAAGGCTTCGTAATTTTTATATTGTTAAAATGAGCTACGATTTATATTTCTATAAAAGAAAATCCAGCAGTTTATCAGTAGAACAAGTAAAAGATTATTTAAACAAATCTAATCATTTCGTTCTTGAGGAAAATGGAAATCAATGGAGTTATCATAATGAAGAAACTGGAGTTTATTTTGGAATTGATTTGAACGAACCAAATACAGACGCTGAAGAGATAGAAATCTGGGACAGTTTTGAAGATTATGAAAATCTGAACTTCTGTTTTACAATCAATTTTATCAGACCAAATTTTTTCGGGTATGAGTCTTTTCCTATTTTGGATGAAATCATAGATGACTTGGATTTGTATATTTTGAATATGCAAGATGAAATAGACCCGGATAATCCACAAAAATTTGAAAAAAATTATTTGGGAAATCAGTGGATTGTTCACAATGAAAGACTTGTAAAAGATAATTTTGAAACTTTTCAAGTCGATTTTTATTCAAAAGAGAATTCGGATTATATTTGGAATTATCAGTTTAATAGAAATCAACTTCAAGATAATTTGAATGAAGATATTTTTGTTGCGGGCTACATACTTTTGAAAAATATTAATGACGGGAAAATTTACAGAACTTGTGTTTGGCCAAATCATATTCCTATTATTATTCCACCGGTTGATTTTATCATTATTCAAAAAAATTATAAAAAGTTTTTTAGAAATGTAGAAGAAAGTGGATTGGTTTCAATTCAACAAATAGAATCGAAATTTGGAAAATATTTCCAGGATTTTGAGTGTGAAATTCCAAATCTTAAAGTTGTTTATCAAGAAAGTGCTGACAAAATGCAAAAGGAGTTCAACGATTTAAAAATTGAATCTCAAGTCAATGATTTTGGAAACTTAGTTTCATTTGACAGATTGGTTAATGTCAAGCCTTGATAATGCCGTTTCACAAAAAACACAGCATAAAAAAGCGCTCCTAGAAGCGCTTTTTAATATTCTTAATCATCTTTTCTTCTTCCTCTTGAAGCGATGATTGCGATAATGATAATTAGTATCACACCTCCAATAACCCAATAAAGTGGATTGGTCTGCCATTCTTCTGTTCGTGTGGTCACATTGGTTGTTTTTGTAACCAAGGAATCCTGAGCAAAGGATAATGTGTAAGTAAACATTGACAAAATACTAAATAGAAAGAATTTAGCACGATTGTAGAATTTTGTATTTTTCATAATTTTATTATTTTACAATTACCAAATTTTCAATATTCGTGCCATATCGATTTGAATGTAATAAAATAATTTATTCTTAAAAATTGTATTTATATAGATTCATTTATCCTTTCAAATTGTTATTTTTACAAAAAAAATAAAAATGTTTCGTCTCAAACTTCCTACAGATCCGCGTTGGGCTAATATTGCAGAAGATAATCTGGAAGAGATTCTTACAGACCACGCCTGGTGTGAACAAAAGGCAGCGACCAATGCTATCGGGCTTATCACAATGGTTCCTGAGCACACGGAAATGGTAACGGAACTCTTAGCTATTGCACAAGAAGAAATGGACCATTTTAACCAGGTTCACGAGATCATTAAAAAAAGAGGCGGCGTTTTGGGTAGAACCCGTAAAGACGATTATGTGAATGACCTGATAAAATTCATTGTAAAAGGTGGGAACAGGACGGACCTTTTGGTAGATAAAATGCTATTTGCAGCAATGATAGAAGCCAGAAGCTGTGAGCGTTTCAAGGTGCTGACAGAAAATATCAAAGACGAAGAGTTGAAAAAATTCTATAACGATCTGATGATTTCCGAAGCCAATCATTATACAACATTTATTGGATTTGCAAGACAAATCGGTGATCCGGATAAAGTGAACAGGCGCTGGGAAGAATGGCTGGAATACGAAGCGCAGATTATCCAATCTTACGGTAACAAAGAAACAATCCACGGCTAATGACTTGGTGACAAATAACTAATATGAACAGAAGCTTTAACGATTACCTTCGCCTTTTTCTTCGGTCCTTTATCCAGGGACTGATCATTATTGGCCCTTTCGCAATTACGGTTTGGATTATTTGGTATATCGTTTTCAGCATCGACAATATTATTCCATCGGTTTCGGAAAAATTCCCGGGACTGATATTCGTGACGGTTATCTTCGGGACAACATTCATCGGATTCTTTGGGAACAAATTCATTATTGGAAGGTTAATTGTAGACGGCGTCGATTATGTTCTGGAGCATATTCCCGGAATCAAATTTATTTACACCTCTCTGAAAGATGTCTTAGGTTCTTTTGTTGGTGATAAGAAAAAATTCAATATTCCGGTCTGGGTCAAGACTAATGAAGAACCAGAGATTTGGCGTATAGGTTTTCTAACGCAGTCTGATATGTCGGCTGTGAACCTTGACCATATGGTGGCTGTTTACTTGCCGCATTCTTACGCCGTTTCCGGCTGGGTGATTATTACCAAATTCAACAACATAAAAGAAGTTACCGGAATGAGTTCTGCCGAAGCTATGAAATTTGCCGTGAGTGGTGGCGTAGCCGGTTTCCATTCGGACGATAATGTTTTCAAAGCACCGGAATAGTTTTCAATTAATAATTAAAAAATGAATAATGAATGTCAAGATTTGATGTGCATTATTTGGTCTTTTCAAAATATTAATTATTAATTTAAATTATTCATTTATGAATCTTCCTTACGCAGAACCATTTAGAATCAAAATGGTTGAAGAGATATATCAATCCACAAAAGAACAACGCGAACAATGGCTGAAGGAAGCCAATTATAATCTTTTTAATCTGAGAAGTTCACACGTATTCATCGATCTGCTGACAGACAGTGGAACCGGGGCAATGAGTGATAAGCAATGGGGCGCACTGATGATCGGTGACGAAAGCTATGCCGGTTCCCGTTCATTCGAAGCTTTACAGCAAACCGTTGAAAACATTACCGGGTTTCCTTATTTGTTACCGACACATCAAGGTCGTGCAGCGGAAAACGTTTTGTTTTCGGTGTTGGTAAAAGAAGGTGATGTTGTTCCTGGAAACTCCCATTTTGATACTACAAAAGGTCATATAGAATTTAGAAAAGCACACGCCATTGATTGCACCATTGACGAAGCTTTTGATATCAACAATCTTCATCCTTTTAAAGGGAATCTTGATCTGGAAAAGCTGGAAGAGGTTTACAAATCTCATCCAAAAGAACAGATCCCGTTCTGTTTGATTACCATTACCTGTAATTCTTCCGGTGGGCAACCTGTTTCTTTGGAAAATATAAGCGCTGTAAAAGAATTGTCGGATCAATATGGGATTCCTGTTTTATTTGATTCGGCGCGATTTGCAGAGAATGCTTATTTTATCAAAAAACGAGAAGAAGGACAACAACATAAAACCATCAAAGAAATATGTAAAGAACTTTTTTCTTATGGTGAGGGAATGACAATGAGTTCTAAAAAAGATGGCTTGGTAAATATCGGAGGATTTATCGCATTGAAAAACAGGGATATTTTTGAAAAAGCTTCTAATTTTACAATCATCTACGAAGGTTTCATTACTTACGGAGGAATGGCGGGAAGAGATATGTCAGCATTGGCCGCCGGCCTTAATGAAGCAACAGAGTTCCCTTATTTAGAAAGCAGAATTTCTCAGGTTGAATATCTCGGTAATCAGTTAATGGAAGCTGGGATTCCTGTCCAGAAACCAATTGGCGGACATGCCGTTTTTATTGATGCGCTTAACTTTTTACCTAACATCAAAAGAGAGGAATTTCCTGCACAGACTCTTGCAATCGAGCTTTATAAGGAAGCCGGAATCCGAGGTGTGGAAATTGGAACTTTGTTGGCAGACAGAGATCCTGAAACGAGGGAAAATCGTTATCCAAAACTGGAATTGGTGAGATTGGCCATCCCAAGGAGAACTTACACCAATAATCATATGGATTATGTAGCTGCCGCTGTGAAGAACGTTTTCGAAAAAAGAAATGACATTACAAAAGGTTACAAGATCAAACGCGAACCGGAAATTTTAAGGCACTTTACAGTTCAGCTAGATAAAGCATAAAACAAAAAAGAGCAATTGATATTGCTCTTTTTTTTATTTCTTTCTTTTGGCTTGTTCCGGAGTTGCTGTTTTTACTCCTGTTTGTTGAGGCATCTCTACACTTCCCGGAATTCCTGGTCCGCCAATTGGCGCACTGCTGTTCAACTGCTCTTTTTGTCTTTCCTCTTCTTCAGCATTAGTGGTCGAAGGATTATCTTTCTGTGACATTGCGTTTCCATTTTCATCGGTGAATTCCAATTTTGCGTCACTCTTTAAAAATTTAAGAAGATCCTTGGCTTTTTTACCTTCGGGCGTATTGCCATAATTAAGAACAATCTGTTCCAATTGCAGAATCATAATTTCTTTTCCTGCAGTTTTGCCGGCATTATAAGCGTTCAATAAATAAAATTTAGGCACCAATGCATCTTTTGGATGATCTGCAATGGCTTTATCAGCCATCGTGGTTGATTCCGAATACTTTTCTGTCAGATAAAGATTGTAAGCATCTGCATATAGTTTTTCCACATCTGCAGAGGATTTGTTGAAATCTTTGCTTTTTGGATTTTTTACAAATTCCGCATAGGAAGTATATGGATATTTCTGAAGAATAATCTGTTTTGCTTTTTCCGCGTCGGCAGGATTTTTTTCATAATTGAAAACGAAAATATTATATAAAGCCAGCAAATCTGTTTCTTCGTCGGGTTTGTTATCTACAAGATCATATAGGGTTTTGGTTGCCAGTTTTGTATTTCCGAAGAATGATTCATACATTCTTCCCATTCCGAGACTGGCAGTGTCCCTGTCTTTTTTGAGCTTGTCCAGTTCTGTTTTTGATGTAGGAATTTTTTCTATGTAGAACTCTGGTTCCAAACGTCTGGGATCCGGAGCACTTGTTATTCCTAATGCTTCATTTTTGAGATCTTCAATAGTCGTTGTTTTTGCAGAATAACGCCAGTTATCCTGTAAGGTTCTGTTCCCCCAAACTTGTTTGAAAGCCGTTTCTCCTCTTGGGATATTGTTTGCATTGGCAAAATAAAAGGTTGACCCTCCAGTATTAATTCCAAAGTTTTGGAAGCTGTTGCTATCTGTAGAATTATTTGCGAAAATAGAATTGGCATTGTAATCCCCATTATCAAAGCCTTTGCTTCTTTCGGCTCTTCTTTTTTCTAATGCTTCGGCAGCTTCCTTTTCTTTGATTTTCTCGATGTATTTTGTAAAATATTCTCTTTTTTCAGCATCGGTCATTTTTGCCAAAGCCAGGATACTGTCATTCTTTTTTACAACATAATAGTTTTTTGAAAGCTTTTTGATATTGGCAGTAAGATCTGTTAACCTGTCTTTTTCAGGTTTATAAGTCATAACCGCTAATGCGCTGTCATAATAAACTCCTGCAGTCAAATAATCATCTTTTGCAAAATATTTTTTTGCCAACTCGGAATAAGTCAATCCACGAATCTGAGGATCGGATTGCTTCTCTTTTAACGCTTTTCTGAAATAAGAATCTGCTATAGAATCTTTTGTCGCAGAAGTTGCAATCAGGCCGCTGGCATAATATAATTCATTTTTTCGGGAAGCGTAAGTTCCTTTTTTGGCAATTTTATCGATATAAGCAATGGCCTCTTCATAACTGTCTGCTTTTCCGTCAAAAGTTTTTGCAATTTCTATTTGGGATTTGACTTCAAACTCGTAGTTGTTAGCATACTTATAAGCTGTTGCAAAGGATTCTCTTGCTTCGGATTTTTGTCCCAAATCAGAAAGAATCTGTCCTCTTAAAAATGCAATTCTACTTCTTGTTTTTCTATTTTTATTGTAAGTAAAGGCTTCATCCAGAACTTCAGCGGCTAGTTCCTTTTTACCCCACTTCAAAAAATTATCGGCCTGATAAACTTTGAGAATTTTTTTATGCTCTTTTTTTAGTTTTATCTTCGGGTCTTCTTCTAATTCCTTAAAAACTTCATCCGCTCGGTAATATTCTTTCATTTTTGTGAAATTGGCAGCCTGATAAATCTTAGCCAGAGGCAATCTTTTATCTTTGCTCATGGTATTGAAAATATAACCTAGCGCATCAAGGGATTCCAAATATTTGCCTTGATACATTCTTGCTTTGGCCAGCAAAATATAAGCATCAAATATTTTCTTGTTTTTCTCTACACCGCTGACAAGAACAGAATATTTTGAAATTGCTTTTAATGCTTTTGCTTCTGTAATCTGAAGTGTGGATGCGCCCTTTTTGGTGTTGTTGGATGATAAACTTCTATCGCCTCCGCTATTGTTAAATGTCGCTTCATTACCGGCTCTACCTCTTAACGGCATAGGACCGGAATCAGAGCCTGATGTTGAAACACCGTTTTGCAAATCATCCATATTATCTTCTGTAGTATAGACAGAAATATACGGATCAAAGAAATTGTCCACATGTGCTTTGTCTCGGCTTTCGAGTTCGAAATTCAAAGCTTCCTTACTGTTAAACAAGGTGTTATAATAGGTCATAAACCTGTTCACGGGTCCACTTTTGGTCTTTTTCTTCTTTGTTCGTGGATTACAGGCAATAACGCTGATGACGGCAAGTATGATTAGTAAATATTTTTTCATCTAATTATTTGAAATGAAATTCAAGTTTAATCTGTAAAAATAACGAAAAATTGCAAAGAAAATTATTCAAGACAGTTAGTTTTAATAATTGTTCGGAAAGCAACCCAATTTCTTAAGCTCCTCATAAACCAAATCTACGGGAAAGCCCATTACAGAATAAAAAGAGCCGGATATATTTTTTACTTTTGCCATTCCTAGCCATTCCTGAATTCCATAAGAACCGGCCTTATCCATTGGCTTATAATTTTTGACATAAAAATCAATTTCCGGGTCTGATATTTCCGAGAGTTCTACATCTGTTTTGCTGGTTTTACTGACCTGATTGTCATTAGTTTTGATTGTAAAAGCCGTATAAACCTGATGTTCTTTTCCGGAGAGATTTCTGATCATTTCAAAAGCTTCTTTTTCATCTTTAGGCTTGAGAAGTATTTTTTGATCTAATGCAACAATGGTATCAGATGTTATCAGGATTTCATCAGATTTTAATTCCAAAGCTTCTGCTTTCTTTTCGGAAATATATTCTGCAATCTGGTCCGGCCTTAGATCAGAAGGATACGACTCATCAACATCAATTTTAACAACCTCGAACTGGTAGCCTAATTGTATTAATAATTCTTTCCGTCTGGGAGAATTGGAAGCCAGTAATAGTTTCATTTGTAAAGATTTAAGCTGATTTTGTTTCTTCGTCAAGATTCCATTTTCCCTGGACTTTCATCACTTGCTCAATGACATCACGTACAGCACCTTTTCCACCAAAAACGGGAGAAATATAATCCGAAATGGCTTTCACTTCGGGAACTGCATTTGCGGGGCAGGCAGCAATCTCAGCTAATCTCATAATCCCGATGTCAGGAATGTCGTCGCCCATCATCAGAATTTCAGAATCCTGCAAATTATATTTTAATTTGAAATCTTCATAATCAGAAACTTTGTGAGAAGATTTGGCATAATAATCTTTGATGCCAAGATACTCCATTCTGTTTTTTACCATTGGATCGTTTCCGCCAGTGATGATCCCAATTTTGTAGCCCTGCTTCAAAGACTGAACTACCGCATAACCATCCAAAACACTCATCACACGAGACATATTTTTGTCCGGCAGGAGATAGACACTTCCGTCTGTGAACACGCCATCAACATCAAATACGAAGGCTTTTATATTTTTAAGTTTTGTCAAATAACTCATTTCAATTGTTTTAAAATTGTGCATAAAAAAAGTCCTCCCGAAAGAGGACTATAAAAATAGTGTTTTATGGATAAACTAAGGATAAAGTGCGGGTTCGATTTTATTGTTATTATTTTTGATTTCTTCCTTTTGGTTTTTTTCCATTGCTCTGAGTACTTCCGAAGGATCAGTTACGATCTTTCCATCAATATTAAGCGTTAACTTCATATTACCTTGTGACAGGATCTGTCGCGTATCTTTTACAGGATCATTTTTATATTCCTTCCACTGCTTTCTGAACTGTTCTTCGGAGACTTCTATTTCTTTTCCGCCTGGAACGCCAAAAGTTTTGACAACCATACCGCCCCTTGTACTTCCGATCTCTTCTTTTTCGATTTTTGTCACTTCATCAAACTTTTTGCTTCCCACAAATTTAAAGCTATGTGTGCCGGTGGCATCTTCCAGCTCCAAAATAAGTCCCGGCAAGCCGTAGAATTTGTATGGTCCATCCTGAAAAGGGAAATCTTGTGAGAACCAGGCTGTCCAGGTTCGTCCTCCAAAATCTGCGGTGGCTTTCTGAACATCGAATTTGTCAATCTTTTTCTTATCCGGAAGAATTTTCCACACCACAGGGTGCTCATTTTTTACAGAAAATCTGGAATTTCCGATTCCTGTATGCAATACAACCGAGAAATCCGGATAGGATTTTGAAACCGAAAATCCGATCTTTCCGGAATTGCCCCCGCGATAATTAAAATTTGTGGAGCCCATCTGGATTTGTTTTTTGAAGTAGGCATCTCTTGTAGAATCGCTTACAAATTTTTGTCTGCTGTAGAAATTGCTTCCGTCTTTTTTAATATCCAGATACATGAGTTCCGTTTCCAGAGAATCTTTTTTTTCCAGGCTGGAAGCGAATTTGTATTCGTAAATAATCCTTGTTCCTTGGGCGAATGATAGAACGCTAAGGAAAATACTTAAAATAGATAGTGTTTTTCTCATACCTAAAAAATTAGTGATTTAAAATTATGCAAAATAAAAAGGCAGACAAAAAAATGAACTGCCTTTTTGCAATTATAAAATAGTGTTATTTGAAATTAAATTTTACAGTGAACATGAACTGGCTTGGGCGGATATCGTATGTTTGGTAAACCGTATTCTGCTGTTCAATGTTGACATTCACGATTTCGTAAACTTTTCTGTTCGTTATATTTAACCATTTTACCTCGAAATCAATTTTTTTCTTGACCCAGGTATATTGGTAAGACAAGTCAAAGAAAGGGTTTTTATACGTATTACCTTCTGTCGACGTGACGCTGTTATCCCAATTGAATCCAAAAGTATGATTATCGGAAGGATAGATGTATGCAGCCAGATTGTGTGTCCATCCAGAACTTCTTTGAGATGTATTTTGGGTTGCATTTTCATTTCTATTCCAGTTCATACTGATATTATAATCCACACTCAGCCAGCTAAAATAAGTATTGTTAAACTTGGCGGTCCAGGTCTGTGTGTTGATCTTACTTCTGACAGGTTCGTTATTGAAAAAACTGAAAGGATTTGTATCTCTGTTGGTAAAGCTGGTGGAAAGATTACTCTTAAATTTTGGGAAATATTTTCCTATCTCTGCACTTTCGGATTGTGTTTTAACCGTATTTGGTATCACCACCAAACCAACTGTTCCCCCTAACCCACTTGTTACAAATGTCTGAGCTATATTTTTTTTCACAGTTCCGTAATTGTATCTCACATTGAAGAACAAATTATTCAGTGGATTTCTGTATTCTAATCTTGTTCCGATGTTCCTATTAAGGTACTCCGGCATTTTTGAGTTGCTGAGATCGCTGACATATCTTCTGGAAAGATTACCGGCAGAAGTCAGCATATTTCCTCCATATAAGAATCCGAAATTTCCGAAATCATAATTCTGGCTTGCAAATACCCAATATTTGAAGAAGGACGCAAAATCATAGCTTGCAAAAAACGTCGGCTCAAGTGCTGTTTTCGTTTTATTAGCTGTTTGATTGTATAGATTGTCCTGATACTTTATACTATAAAAATTGAATGGAACTGTCAGATTCAAATTCAATCTTTCAGATTTATAATTGATACCAACCTGCGTGTAAGGCGTAATTTCGTTCCAGTCTGTATTGTTCTGGAATCCACCGTTTGCTGCATCAGTTGCTGTTGGCAAAACCTGATAAGCGTTATTTCGAAGCCCAAAAAGTTCAGATTTTAAATTGTTAAAGTTTATATTGAGACCTGCTTCCGGCGTAAAGGTCCATTTTCTATAACTGAATCCAACCGATGCTGAATGATTGACTTCCAGTGTTTCGGAAAGTGCATATTGCTTATATTTCGAATAAATACCGCCTAAGTTCAAATCACCTTTCAACAATGGGACAAATGCATCCGAATAACTTGCCGGATCTACAGTCATATTTTGCTTATCTTTCTGGTATTTGAAGTAACTCATCACATTCAGTAATTTATCTTTCCAGGGAACAATAGTGCTTAATGAGTTTTGGAAACTTCCTGATGGTGATTCAAGAGACTGATTACCTGCAATATGTCCACCTAATGCAGCCGGTCTGTCCACTTGCGAAAGACCATTACTAGAGTTCCAGAAACCATTCCAGGTTGTAGTATTTTTGAAAAATCCCTTTTTCGCATTTTTAGTAAATATCAATTCGGCCTTGGAAGAATTGGTGTAAAAATTATTACTTCTGGATTGTTCGAAAGTCCTGCCTGCTAATTCAGCATCTTTGTGGTCAGCATTATAAACTGTTCTGCTGCGCGAATCTCTTTCTACGTCGTTATAGGTGTAATTAGCATTAGCTTTCAGTTCCCATTCTTTATTTTTGAAAGGACTTGTCAGTAGATTTGCAGAAAAGAAATGAACATTGTTCAACAGATATCTTTTCTCCGGAACATCAGGAACACCGGCGGTTTCTATATTCGTCCAGGATTGTTGAGAAGCCTGACTTCTTCTGCCTTCCCAACGGTTTCCGAAACTTAGAAGATTACCTTCTTTTTCTACACTTTCACCATTGTTATTAGCTTTATAGTTAACAACCCATTGGTTTTTCTGCCCAAAAAACATTGGCGTCAGTTTCACATTCCAAAGTAGTGGGCTGAAGCCGGCGCCAATTTCTCCGCGACCGGTCATCGTCACCGATTTTTTCAGCTTGATGTTCAATGCGGCCTGTTCAGATGGCACTTTATCTCTCAGGATGCTCACCGGCTGGTGATTCTCAAGAACTTCAACTTTAGAAACGGCATCTTTCGGAAGTGAATTATTAACGGTTCCATAACCACCTTCCATGAGATCTTTCCCGTTAACATAAAATTTGTTGATGGCTTCACCCTGGTAAAGTACTGTTCCGTCTTTATTTACTTCAATTCCCGGGATTTTTTTCAGAACATCGGCTAGCGTTCTGTCGTTTTTGTTTTCAAAAGACTTAAGATCGTAAGAAATTGTATCACCTTTTTTTGTAATCAGTTTTGTTTTAAGCCTTACTTCCTGAATTTCAGTTGCCTGAGAATCCATTGAGAAATTCAGCTTTTGGTCTTCGTTTTTTATAGATTGTGTAATTGGCTTCTGATTAAAGGCTTTGATCTTAAGATCAAGATTATTTTCGGAAGAAGTTACATTCACTTTATATTCGCCTTTGGCATTGGAAATTCCGTAAGCTAGGATGGCATTTTTTCCGGGTTCTTCAACAGTTACACTTGCGCTGGCAAGGGGTTTTCCGTCAGAATCTGTTATTACTCCCGAAATTGTCTTTTGCCCAAAAACAACCACTGTGAACATCAGCATAAAAAGGGCAGATAGAATTCTTTTCATAGTCATTAATTATATCACTAAAATGTTAGTAGATAAAATTTAAAAAATGTTACAAACTTTTTATTGGAGTTTAAAAATTTGATTAAGTTAAAATCTATGCTCAATATGCAGTTTGATAATAACCATTTATAAAATGAATGAATTCTATTTATAATTGTTATAAATAACAATGCGCTTTTTTTCTCACAGTAGATTAAAAATTAATAAATTTGTCGCTTAATATTACATTAACATGGGAATTATTCTTAAACCTATTGACATTGTAGATGATATCACCAAAGAAGAGTTCTTTGAAAAATACCTGAAGCCACGCAAACCTGTGGTAATAAAAAATATGGCAAGGAAATGGCCGGCTTATCAAAAGTGGACTATGGACTATATGAAGCAGACTGTTGGTGATGTAGAAGTTCCTTTGTATGATAGCTCAAAAGCAGATCCGGCGGCACCGATCAATGCTTCTGCTGCAAAAATGAAATTTGCGGATTATATAGATTTGATAGAAAAAGAACCAACAGATCTCAGGATTTTCTTATTCGATCCTATAAAACAAGCGCCTAAATTATTAGATGATTATATTTTTCCAAAAGATTTGATGGGAGGTTTCTTGGATAAGTATCCTAATATGTTTTTCGGAGGAAAAGGATCTGTGACATTTCTTCATTATGACATAGATATGGCGCATATTTTCCACACCCATTTCAACGGGAGAAAACACATTTTGCTTTTCGATTACAAATGGAAAGACAGATTATACCAGATTCCGTACGCCACTTATGCATTAGAAGATTATGATATTGAAAATCCGGATTTCAGTAAGTTT
This sequence comes from Chryseobacterium sp. 36-9, assembly GCA_001898785.1. GTDB lineage: Bacteria > Bacteroidota > Bacteroidia > Flavobacteriales > Weeksellaceae > Epilithonimonas > Epilithonimonas pallida. The sequence goes on from MKVE01000014.1 coordinate 99,105, forward strand.
CCGGCTTTGGATGGAGTAGAAGGTATCGAATGTTTCCTGGAACACGGTGATACGCTTTTTATGCCTACAGGTTGGTGGCACTGGATGAAATATCTGGACGGCAGTTTCTCGATCTCTTTGAGAGCCTGGGACAAAAGTTGGGCAGTAAAAGCACATTCCCTTTGGAATCTGACGGTTCAGAGGAACTTTGACAACTTTATGAAACGAAATTTCAAAGCCAAATATATGAATTGGAAAGAGAAAAAAGCTATCGAGAGGGCTAATTACGCTTTGAAAAGAGGTTTGCCAAGATAAAATCTTTTAAATAAAAAAAGCAGCTAAATCTTAGCTGCTTTCATTTTTTATATAAGTATGGTTTAAACCACACCCTGAGCCAGCATTGCTTCAGCAACTTTTACGAAACCGGCAATATTAGCACCTTTTACATAGTTTACATACCCGTCCTCTTCTTTACCATAATCTCTACATGCTTTGTGGATACCGATCATGATTTCTTTCAGTCTTGCATCCACTTCTTCAGAAGTCCAGTTCAATCTGATAGAGTTTTGTGTCATTTCCAAGCCGGAAGTAGCAACACCACCAGCATTAGAAGCTTTACCAGGTGAAAACAACACTTTATTATCTAGGAAATAGTTGATTGCATCAAGAGTTGAAGGCATATTAGCCGCCTCCGTTACACAAAGACAGCCATTTGCAACCAAAGCTTTTGCATCGTCAAGATCCAGTTCGTTTTGAGTTGCGGAAGGGAATGCAATATCACATTTCACTTCCCAAGGTCTTTTTCCTGCAAAAAATTGTGCTTCAGGATATTTTTTAGCATAATCTTCAGCTCTGTTATTGCCGGAAGCTCTAAGTTCCAGAAGGTAATCAATTTTTTCTCCAGAGATTCCGTCTTTATCATAGATATAACCATCCGGACCAGAGATTGTCACTACTTTTCCTCCAAGATCATTTATTTTTTTGATAACACCCCAAGCCACATTCCCGAATCCTGATACAACAGCTGTTTTACCTGCAATGGACTCATTGATGGTTTTCAGCATTTGCTCAGCAAAGTAAACCACACCATAACCGGTTGCTTCTGGTCTGATCAAAGATCCACCGTAAGCCAGACCTTTTCCTGTCAATACTCCGGTAAACTCATTTCTGATTTTTTTGTACTGACCAAAAAGGTATCCGATCTCTCTTGCGCCAACGCCGATATCACCAGCCGGGACATCAGTTTCAGGGCCGATATGTTTGCAAAGCTCTGTCATAAAAGCCTGGCAGAATCTCATGATTTCCATATCAGATTTCCCTTGAGGATCAAAATCAGAACCTCCTTTTCCACCACCCATTGGAAGTGTTGTCAAACTATTTTTGAAAACTTGCTCAAAAGCCAAGAATTTAAGTACACTAAGGTTTACAGTCGGATGGAATCTGATCCCGCCTTTGTATGGACCAATCGCAGAATTCATCTGGATTCTGAACCCTCTGTTGACCTGGATTTCTCCTTTATCATCAATCCAAGGAACACGGAAAATGATTACTCTTTCCGGTTCAGCCATTCTCTCTAGGAGCTTCATTCCGGTATATTCTTTTTTAGTGGCGATGAAAGGGATTACAGTTACTGCAACTTCTTTTACTGCCTGAATAAATTCTGGTTCGTTAGGATTTTTGGCTTCGATTTTTGCCATAAATTCCTGAATCTTTTGCTCAACGTTATAGTGTTCCATTATTCTATAATTATGACAACAAATTTAATTTTATTTTCGAATTTCGCAAGTAATATTTTGATTTTTATTGAAAATTTAAGGATATTGACTTAATTTTTTGCTTAATGTATAATTACATATTTTGCGTTAAGAATTTTTGAAGTTAATGTTAATTTATTTCAAGTTTTCGAAACGTTGTTTTTACTAATTTATTTGATATAGCCTTCCGGAAAGACATTTTATGTAGCCATAGATCTCCAAATCCAAAAGAATTGGTAAAAGCTTATGATGCAGAATGTTAGTTTTGTCTGCAATCTCATCCAGTGAAATTGATTTTTCCTGGGTAATAATGCCGAGGATTAACTGATGTTCTTTCTTGTCGGGATCTAATTTTATCATCGGTTCTTCTTTAGGAAAGAGTTCCGGTTGAATGGTAATATTCAGATTTTGAATTAATGTTTTGATGTCAACAATAGCTTCCGCTTTGTTTATTGCAATAAGTTGATTACAGCCTTGACTGTACTGATCGGTAATTTTTCCTGGAAGCGCAAAAACATCACGGTTATAACCATTCGCATAATTAACAGTTGTCATAGACCCGCCGCCATAAGCCGTTTCCACAACTATAAGATGAGGTGCAAATCCTGCGATAATTCTGTTTCTCTGTAAGAAATTTTCTCTGCTGATGTTATCGAAACTAGTGTATTCTGAGATTAAAGCACCATTGTTATCTAAAATTCTTTTGGCTAAATTTTTATTAGAGGAAGGATAAATTGTTTTGAGACTTTGTGCCAGAACCGCAATTGTAGGAATTTCATTTTTAAGTGATTCCTCGTGGACACAAGTGTCTGCGCCCAATGCCAAACCACTGATGGTGCAGATTTTTGTGTTAGTTAATTCGGACAATAGATCCTGAATAAACTGTTTGCCATAGGATGTCAGCTTCCTGGTGCCGACAATGCTGACAGGGTTATGATCAGAATTTAAATTGCCTTTGCAGAATAAAATGACCGGCGCATCATCACAGTTCAACAGCTGTCTTGGATACGAATCTTCATTTTGAGAAACGATTTTAATATCATGCTTTTCGCAAAATTTAATTTCCTTCTCTGCAACAATCAGGAATTCTTTTTTACCGATATCCCGGGTAATATTTTTACCGATACCGAAAATGGATTGAAGATTTTTTGGGGAAGATTCCCAAACCTGTTTAGCAGAGCCAATATTTTTTATCAGTTTACGCAGATTGGAATTGCCAATGTTTTTGCATTGCTTAAGCGCAAGGATGTAAAGATATTCTTCGGAAAACATAATTCATTTGTGTTTTCTACGAATATAAAACTATTTTTCTTTTCTACGAATCTCGTCCAGGTATTCCCAAATATTTTCCTGCTTCAGTTGAGGAAGTTCTTCAAAATCTTCGGGATGATTAGCGATATATTCCTGCCACATTTTATCGTCTCTTTCGCTATAATAATTAGGATATTCCCAAATGAATTTTCTTTTTTTTTCTTCACCGATTTTTCTGAAAATAACGGCTAATAAAATCCCTGTAATACTGCCAGCCAAATGAGACTGCCAACTGATCTTGCTCGGTTCCTGTAATTGAGAAAAAAATTCTTCCGGAAAAATTCCCCAAATCAGACTGCCGTAATATAGTGCAACAACAAGTGATACCGTCAGCAATTTCATATTCCAGCGAAAAACACCACTGAAAAAAATAAAAAAAGCCAGCATATAAACTAATCCGCTTGCACCAATGATACAGTTGTAATTCCATTGCCCGGTTGTGATATCAATTGGTGGTAACATCCAGACCAATAATCCGGAAGCAATCCAACCAATCAGAAAAATTCTAAAAGCGATTTTCGGATAAAATTCAAAAAGTAAAAATAATAGAATTGCTATCGGCATGGAGTTGCTGACAATGTGGTCAAGATTGCCATGTAACAGGGGCGCAAAGATAACTCCCTTCAGCCCTTGCGGTAATAATGGAATGATTGCTCCGTTACAGCCTTCGAAAAATCCAAGATTCTGAAGCATAAAACAACTCCACATGAGTCCCAGCATAATTATTGGAACCAAGAAAGACCTTAGATTTAAAGATTTTAAAAACATTAATTTTAAGTTCACAATTTTACAGCCAATTTCCGGAAGAGGTAATTTTGTCTGTAAAAAACTGCATGATCAATAAGAATTTGGTTATAAAGTCAGATTTTAGAAAATTTAGTTTTATTATTTTTGTTCAAAATTAGGTGTTAATGAAAAAGGTATTGGCGTTATTTTGTGTTGTGTTTGGCTTTTTGTCACAAGCTCAAATTACTGGTTATCAGAAAATAATTGATTCGATTAATCAAAAAAAATGGGATTCGACAGCAATAGATCTCGACAGTCTTGCCAATCCGAGAATCATTGATATAAGATCTATTAAGAAAGATTCTGTAAAAATTACCAATAATGTGGTAATTATTCCGAACAATAATGATGCAAGTCCATTAACACCATCATCTATTTTAACGTTGCCAACTTTGAAACGTTGGTTTGTATTTGGACAGAATAGTTTGGTTTTCAATCAGTCATCATTTGCAAACTGGTATGCCGGAGGAAACAATAATATCGGCATTATCGGAAAAGCGAACTATAATATCGTTTATAAAAAAGATAAACATTACCTGGATAATAATATCCAATTGGGTTATGGTTTTGTATCATCTACAGGCCAATCTACAAGAAAAACAGATGATTACATTAATATCATGACCAATTACGGCTACGAGTTAGCTCAGCATTATTATTTGTCAACAGGTTTTCAGTTTCTGTCACAGTTCACAGCGGGATATAATTATTCCAACACGCATGATCCGGTTTTTGATGACAGGATTTCAAAATTTATGGCACCGGGTTATCTTAATTTGGGTATCGGTGTCTCTTATAATCCGAATGAGAATTTTCAGGTCATTCTAAGACCGGTGAATGGAAAATTTACTTTTGTTTTGGATAAGAAATTACAATTTGCCGGTAATTATGGTTTGGAAAGAGACGGACAAAGCCTGCGGGCTGAACTTGGTGCAATGTTGAATGTTCTTTATAAAATTAAACTATTCAAAGATGCCACTTACATTAATCAAATTAATTTCTTTACCAATTATCTTCAGCATTCTGAGAGAGTTGATATCAATTACAGCGGAAGCCTCAATCTGAAATTTAACAAATATATTACAACAGTCGTAACTCTTGATCTGATGTATGACCACGATCAGATCCAAAAACTACAGAGAAAACAAACCCTTGGAGTCGGAATTACATATAATCTGGGATATAAAATAGAGCGGGACAACAAAACCGGTGTTATCAAGCCTTTCGTAAACTAAATCATTCTTCTATTTTATTATATTTGTTTAACCAAAAACAAATAAATATGAAGAAACTACTATTTTTTGGAGGCCTAATGTGGGCTTTCTGCTCCTATGCGCAAGAACAGCCTGCGCAAGATTCTACAAAAGCTTGGTCTATCGTTGGTCAAAACACCTTGATGCTCAATCAATCGGCATTTTCTAACTGGGTTGCTGGTGGTGCCAACAATGTCGGTTGGCAGGCTGGAGTTAACTACAATATGACCTATGAGAAAGACAAAGACCTCTGGGAAAACCTCATTATTCTTGGATATGGAATGAATAATACACAAGGCGTAGGAAATCGGAAAACACAGGATGTTATTAATATTTCTACCAATTATGGGCGGAAAATATCTAATAATTGGTACGCATCTGTTGGTGCTGGATTGATCACGCAGTTTGCTCCGGGCTATGAGGATGGAAATAATCCTGATGCTACTAAGATTTCAAATTTCATGGCACCCGGATATGTAAATCTGGGAACTGGTTTTACCTATAAACCGAGTGATAATTTTACAATGACACTAAGGCCTGCCAATGCTAGATTCACTTTTGTTCTGGACAAAGACCTGCAATGGGCAGGAAATTATGGTCTGAAGAATGATGGTGATTCTATGCTGTTTCAATTCGGTTTTCTGGGAACAGCACAATATAAGATAAAGTTGATGGAAAATATTACATTGCAAAACAATGCTTCGGTTTTCTCTAATTATCTAGACCATCCGGAAAGACTAGTTTTGTCATATTCCGGAATTCTGAATATGAAAGTCAATAAGTATATATCAACCAACATAACATTGGATCTTTTGTACGATCATAACCAAATCAAGAAAACCCAGCTGAAACAAACCTTAGGAATCGGTTTGGCTTATAATATTGATAATGGAAAAAAGCGATCGGAGGATAAACGCAATCAGGATTGGAAAACAAAGTAAGATTTTGATAAAAAAGCGGAGAATCAATTCTCCGCTTTTTCGTTTAGCCAACCCATTTCTCCAAAATGTTTTTTGAATTTTTGAATTTTTGGTCCCACAACAGCACTACAATATGGCTGATTTGGATTAGCATTATAATAGCCCTGGTGATAAGCTTCTGCTGACCAGAATTTTTTAAAAGGAACGATCTCGGTAACATATTTCCCGTTCCATTCCTGTTTTGCTTCCGATTCTTTCATAGATTCTTCAGCTTCCTGCTTTTGTTTTTCGGAATGGTAGAAAATAGCAGATCTGTATTGTGTTCCAATATCATTTCCTTGTCTGTTAAGTGTAGTAGGATTATGAAGAAACCAGAACACTTCCAGCAGTTGTTTGTACGAAATAATCTTTGGATCAAAAGCGATCTCTACAACTTCTGCGTGCCCGGTTGTTCCGGTACAGACTTCTTCATAAGTTGGATTGTCTTTGTGCCCGCCAGAATATCCAGAAGTTACAGAATCCACACCTTTCAGCATATGAAAGCAACTTTCCACACACCAAAAACATCCACCTGCCAAAGTGGCATATTCCAAATTGTTTTTATCCATTTTTTGATTTGTTAAAGGTTTTGATTTTTTCTCCTGTCCATTACAGTTGACAAGAAAAAAGCATAAGATGATTAATAAATATCGAGTCATTGTTCCGAAAGAAAAATCCTTTGATTTTTCCCGATATTAATAGCAAAAATTATTCCTATCAGAAAGAAAGACCAAAGGATTTGTGAGATCAATTATTTATTGTTTTCCCATACAAGTGCACTTGCTCCGAGTATAGCTGCATCTGCTTCATCCAACTCGCTGAAAACTAGTTTTACTTTTCCTCGGAAAATCGGGAGCAGGTTTCTTTCCATATGTAATTTAGCAGGTTTCAGAAGGTATTCTCCGGCTTTGATAACACCACCAAAGAGCAAAATCGCTTCAGGAGAAGAGAACATTACAAAATTGGCTAAGGCTTCCCCTAATTTTTGTCCTGTATATCTGAAAACTTCAATAGCCGTAGGATCACCTTTTTCTGCACATTCAAATACAGTTTTTGAGTTGATAGCATCCTCCGGATATTGGTTCAGCATAGAATCCGGAAACTCAGCACGGAATTTCTTCGCAGTAATAGCAATTCCGGTTGCAGAAGCATAAGCTTCCAGACTTCCTTCGGAACCTGTACTCCAGTGTTTTCTTCCGCCCGGCTTCACAATTGTGTGGCCAAGCTCACCCGCAAATCCATCGTGTCCATAGATTAAACTACCACCGGCAATAATCCCGCTTCCAACGCCTGTTCCAAGCGTGATCATTATAAAGTCCTTCATTCCTCTTGCTGCACCAAACATCATTTCTCCAAGTGCTGCTGCGTTAGCATCGTTGGTCATTTTACAAGGAACACCGAATTTTTTTGTCATCAACTCGGCAAAAGGAACAACACCTTTCCACGGAAGATTAGGAGCAAGCTCTATTGTGCCTTTGAAGTAATTTGCATTAGGTGCGCCAACCCCGATTCCGTCCAAACTATTGTTTTCCTTAAATTCTTCCAAAAGAGGAGTTATATTAGCATGTAAAGCGTCGATGAAATCCTCTACTTGTTTATAATCTTCAGTTTTTATGCTTCCTTTAGCAAGAATTTCTCCACGGTGGTTCACCAATCCGAATTTGGTATTAGTCCCGCCAATATCAATTCCGATTGCAATTTGTCTAGATAGATCAATTAATGACATTCGATTTTTAATTTTTAAGACCCTAAATTTAAGGAAAAACAAACTAATATATATCAGATGTTAAATTAATTTTAAATTTAGTGTCAATGAAAATTTTCAACAATATTGTTGAAATAGGAATAAAAAATCCGAATGTGACATCCGGATTTATGTATCAATTATTTTATTTGCGTTTTCTTTCTTCGTCCCCACCAGATCATAAAGCCAGTAACTGGCATTGATGCAATAATCAAACTGACAATGAATGCGATGATTTTTGTGGGCAATCCTAATATCGCTCCAACATGGATATCATAATTGGCAGCAACTGTTTTCTCTCCAAAATTCTTATCCTTAGGATCATGTCTGTGTAAAAGTTCACCTGAATTTTCATCGAAAATCAAACTGCTGCTTTTGTGATATGAATATGAAAGATGTTTGACATAAACTTCAAAATTCGGATGCTCGTGGTCATCAATATGTGGATGCCCAAGGTCCAGGCTAAAACCATAAGCAGTGGGATAAAGCTCCTTCACTTTGTCAGAGATCTTGTCAAGAGTTCCTTCATTTCTCATTTCAATCGGTGCTTTGGTCGTTATTGTTGAAAAATCGGGGTAGGTAGTTTCTCCACCTGAAAAAATGTAATAGATCGATGCCTGAACGATAAAGAAAGCATAGAATAATCCTGTAATGGAAAGGATCAAAGCAAAAATAGAGGAATAGAAACCGAGAATATTATGAAGGTCGTAGTTCTTACGTTTCCATTGTGTAGTATCTTTCCATTGGAATCTGAAACGTTGCTTTCTGGCGGCTTTATTTTTCGGCCACCAAAGAACGATGCCTGTGATTAGCATGATCAGGAAAATTATTACAGGAATACCAACAACATAAGTTCCCCATTCCTGCTTCAAAAGAAAACTCCAATGGATTGACTTTACAATGGCGAAGAATCCGTTTTTTTCATCATAAACCTGCAGAACTTTTCCAGTGTAAGGGTTGACATATGCCAGCTTGTAGATTGGAAATTCGTCAAAATAGTTCCATTGATCCGGCTGATGTTCGTACCAGTAAAATTGATAGGACATTTTTTTATCAATCGGAACATTAACCCAATGGATTGGATATTTTTCTTTGGTTTGCTTATTAACCAATTTTTCCAACTCACGAATCGGAATGATTTGTTTTGATTCGATGTTTTGTTCGTTGTGATAGATATATTCTTTACGTGTAAAGTTTTCTATCTCGTCTTTGAAAACATAGAGTGCCCCGGTAATCGAAATAATAAATATCAGAATACCAATGGATAAGCCAAACCACAAATGCAGTTTGGCTGACCATTTTTTGAAAAATCCTGGTTTTTTTTTATGATGGTGTTTTTTCTTCATAAGATTTAAAAGCCGAAAGCGACAATTAAAATTTATAATTCAGGCTTAATGATAAAGTCCTTAATCTTTGTGGTGTTACCGTTGACCAGCCAGAGAAATATTTTTTGTTGGCGATGTTATCTAATTTTAGAATGATGCTGTATTTGTCTTCTGTATAGGAAATTGAAGAATTCATAATAATGTAACTAGGAAGAGGAAATGCACCAGTATTACCTCTGTTAAGTGTATAAAACCTGCTCGCAGAGTTTCCCCCAAAACCAAGACCAAAGTTTTTAAGTACACCATCTTGAACTTTATAGGTTGCCCAGAAATTAACTAAATTCTTTGGTCCGGCCTCTTCCGTTCTGTTTCCAGGATAACCCTCGTCGCCCTTTACGACATTACTGTAATTATAACTATAACCAGCAATAACATTCATTCCAGGAATTGGACTTCCGAGTACACTAACCTCAACACCTCTGCTGTCAACTTCGCCGCCTTGATTAGTATTCAGACCATTACCCATAACTTTATTTTTAACATTGATATCGTAATAACTTGCGGTAACAGAGAATTTATCTCCTGCCAGATTCGCTTTAGTACCAATTTCCCATTGATTTGCATGTTCTGGATCAAAATAGATAAATTCATTTGTTGGCTGCCCACTAGCATCTGTTACATTTTGCGGTCCTACGTATTGGAATCCATTCATGTAGTTTCCAAAGATTGAAATTTTATCTTGAATTGGCTGATAAACTAGGCCAAATTTTGGAGAAAAAGTTGTCTTCGGCTTTGAATCAGTTGTTGCATACAGCACTCTTCCCGTAAAATGGTCCGCTCTAAGACTTAGCATTGCAGATAAGTTAGGAAGAATATTAATCACATCAGAAATGTAAGCACTATATATTTTTGACTCAGCATTACTTGGCTCTTGTGTAGCGTCAGCAAGTACGGCGTCTACACCAGACTTAGTAAGGTTATTCCACTTAGTGTCTGTTTGATTGACTATATTAACAAGACCATATTCTGCATAATTCGTACCGCCCTGGATAAAATCTTGTTGGAAATAGTCAAGACCAATAAGTAATTTGTTTTTTAAATTACCAATATTAAAACTACCGTTAATATTTTGTTGGATCCCTGTAGTATTGGTTTCACCCGCGATATTGGCAATGTATCTTTTAAAATCACCTCCATTGGATTGATCCCACAAGTATTGGTAATAGCCGTTACTTTTTGTATTGCTTCGGGAAATAATGGTTTTTGATGTCCAGTTATCTGATATTTTATAAACAGCAGTTGCTTGCAGGTTAAATGAGTTATTGTTGATTGTTAAGTCATTACTTGTGTAAGACTTCTTGTAATTATCTTTAAAAACTCCAATGGAATAAAAAGACAATGGAGCATATCTATTCAAGAAAATCATAGGCGCATTTGCAGACTCAGATGTTTTTATTTCTGTATTTACATAGAATGTCAACCTATTATTTGCTACGAATTTGACAGAAGGTGCAATATAAAAAGACTCGTTGAATCCCGCATCCTGAAAAGTATTATTTTTCTGATATGCAACATTCACTCTTGCAAAAAGGCTTTTGCTCAATGGCGTATTAACATCAGCACTAATTCTGTTAAGACCATAACTTCCATTAATATAATTCACTTCTCCACCGAAATAATTATATGGTCTTTTAGTGATTACATTAATTAATCCTCCATAAGAAATGACACTTCCGCCATATAGAGTTCCAGATGGACCTTTGATCGCTTCGATAGTTTCAATTCCTGCGGGATCAAGTGTGCCGTTACTTAAGCTCGGCATTCCGTTTACTAAGGTTGGCTGTAAAGAAAAACCTCTCATTGTATAATATTCCCCACCATCATTTCCTCGACCTGTAGATTCCCATAAACGAGCAATACCCGTTACATTCTTAAGAGCATCATTGAAGTTTGTTACAACCTGCTCTTTGATAACATTTTTGTTGACAGTGTTATAAACCTGTGGGTTTTCAATTTCTTTCAAAGGCATTTTATTCACAGATTCCCTATCTCTGGTGATGTAACCGTGAACAATTACTTCATCAATATCATTGGATTTATTAATCGTGTCATTCTCCTGAGCATAGGCAAACGTGGAAACCAAAACCACAGCACTCACAACTAGTTTCTTCATTTTAAAGGAATAATTTTATGCAAATATATTATTTTTAATTATTCTAAATTAATGAAAATTGTGATTTTTATCAGATTATTAAGAATTATTCCAAATAAAAAATCCTGTTGATTACTCAACAGGATTAATATTTTTACTCGTAATTGCTTGTTATGCAGGGATTTCTCCTTTATAAAGGAAAGAAACAATTTCCTTATTTACTTTGTCAACCATTTCGCTAAACAAGTAGAAAGATTCCTGCTTGTAAATTACTAGCGGATCTTTTTGCTCATAAACCGCACCTTGAGAAGAACGTCTTAGGTCATCCATTTCTCTTAAGTGTGTCTTCCAGTTTTCATCAATGATCGCAAGAGAAATATTCTTTTCGAAATCTGTGATCAATGATTCACATTTGGTTTCGTAAGCTTCCTTCAGGTCTGTAACAATGGTCATTGTCTTAGAGCCGTCACTGAAAGGAACCTGAATCATCTTGAACATAGAACCCTGATTAAGGTAAACGTTCTCAATAATCGGATAGGCTTTTTCTTTCAGAAGGTTTAATCTTAAATCGTAATCTTCTTTGGCTTTCTTGAACACGATATCCGTTAATGCCGGAATCTGTGTGCTTGAAAATTCGGATTCCGTAACAGGCGCTTCCATTGTGAAATGCTTGATAATCTCGAATTCAAAATCTTTATAATTTCCGTTTGCTTTAGCCTGAGAAACAATTGCAGCAGCAGTGTCATAAATCATATTGACAATATCATACTTCAAGTGATCGCCAAATAATGCATTCTTTCTCCTTTTGTAAATAACGTCACGCTGCTTGTTCATCACATCATCGTATTCCAGCAATCTTTTTCTGACACCAAAGTTATTCTCTTCGACTTTTTTCTGAGCTCTCTCGATAGATTTGGAAATCATAGAATGCTGAATCACTTCTCCTTCCTTATGACCCATTCTGTCCATCATCTTAGCAATTCTTTCAGAACCGAAAAGACGCATCAGATTATCTTCCAAAGAAACATAAAACTGGGAACTTCCAGGATCTCCCTGACGACCAGCTCTACCTCTCAACTGCCTGTCCACACGACGGGAATCGTGTCTTTCTGTACCAATAATGGCCAAACCTCCGGCTTCTTTTACTTCCGGTTTCAGCTTGATGTCGGTACCTCTACCGGCCATATTGGTTGCAATGGTTACAACGCCTGGTCCACCAGCTCCGGCAACAATCTCCGCTTCTTTTTTGTGAAGTTTCGCATTAAGAACCTGGTGTTGTATTTTTCTTAACTGTAATGCTCTGGAAAGCAATTGGGAAATTTCTACCGAAGTTGTACCCACCAAAACAGGTCTCCCTGCTGAGGTCAGTTTTTCTATTTCCTCGATTACAGCATTATATTTTTCACGGTTGGTTTTGTAAACCAAATCCTGTCTGTCATCTCTTTGGATAGGTCTGTTGGTAGGGATTACCACAACATCCAATTTGTAAATCTGCCAGAATTCTCCAGCTTCAGTTTCCGCAGTACCTGTCATACCGGCCAGCTTGTTATACATACGGAAATAGTTCTGTAAAGTAATCGTTGCGAAGGTCTGAGTCGCAGCTTCAATCTTCACATTTTCTTTAGCTTCAATCGCTTGGTGCAGTCCGTCAGAATAACGTCGGCCTTCCATAATACGACCAGTCTGCTCGTCAACGATTTTTACTTCCCCGTCAATTACTACATATTCATCATCTTTTTCGAATAATGTATAAGCTTTCAGTAACTGATTCATGGTGTGAATACGCTCAGATTTCACAGCAAAATCTCGATATAACTCTTCTTTTGCAGCGAATTCTTCTTCCTTTGAGAGATTCTTTTTTTCTAATTCGGCAATTTCTGTCGCGATATCAGTTAAAACAAAGAATTGTGAATCTTCGTTACCTGCAGACATATATTCTACGCCTTTGTCTGTTAAATCGATTTGATTATTTTTCTCATCGATGACAAAATAAAGATCTTTGTCAACAATTGGCATATCACGATTGTTATCTGCCATATATTGACCTTCCACTTTCTGAAGCAAAGCACGGTTGCCACTTTCTGACAAGAACTTGATCAATTGTCTGTTCTTTGGAAGACCTCTGTAAGCCTGAAGTAATTTGAATCCACCTTCTTTGGTGTTTCCGTTCGCGATTAATTTTTTAGCCTCGTTGAAAATGGCAGAAACTGTTTTTTTCTGAACTTCTACAATTCTGTCGATGGAAGGTTTAAGCACATCAAATTCCTGTCTGTCACCTTGAGGAACAGGTCCGGAAATAATCAACGGCGTTCTTGCATCATCAATCAAAACCGAGTCCACCTCATCGACAATTGCGAAATTCAATTCTCCCTGAACCAATTCAGTAGGATTGGTTACCATATTGTCTCTCAGGTAATCGAAACCAAATTCGTTATTGGTTCCATAAGTGATACTTGCCTGGTAAGCTTTTCTTCTGGAGTCTGAATTGGGCTGGTGATTATCAATACAGTCAATAGTCAATCCGTGGAATTGATATAGCGGGCCCATCCATGCCGAGTCTCTTTTTGCAAGATAATCGTTAACTGTTACAACATGAACACCTCTTCCCGGCAAAGCGTTAAGATAAATTGGAAGTGTTCCGACCAAAGTTTTACCTTCACCGGTTGCCATTTCTGCTATTTTTCCGGAATGCAATACGACACCACCAATAAACTGCGTGTCATAATGAACCATATCCCAAACGACAGGCGTTCCGGCTGCATCCCAAGAGTTTTTCCACACAGCAATATTGCCATCCAGCGCTACAAAATCTTTGGTAGCTGCCAACTCGCGGTCTCTGTCTGTTGCAGTCACGCGGATTTCTCCATTTTGTGCTAAACGCCTTGAGGTTTCCTTTACCAAAGCAAAAGCTTCCGGAAGAATCTCGTTAAGAACTTTTTCCTCAACCTCGTAAGATTCTTTTTTAAGACCTTCGATTTTGTTAAAAAGCGATTCCTTCTCGTCAACGTTGGTAGAGTTTTTTATCTGCTCTTTTATTTCGTCGATTTGGGTTGTAAACTTGGCAGTTGCAGATTTTATTTTTTCTTGAAATTCTGCGGTTTTGGCTCTTAATCCATCATCGGATAATGACTGGATGTTAGGTTCAACTGCTTTGATTTTTGCGACAACTTTTTTTACTTCTTTTAAATCTTTTGCATTTTTGTCTCCCAAAAAACTTTTAAGAACGGTATTTAAAAAACTCATAAATTTCTGATTTATGCTTTGGATCAAAAGTCCAAAGCGTTTAAATTACACTTGTTGTGTGATATATTTTGAAGCTTTGGTGTAAAGCTTATTGACGATTAATACTCGTCTTCGTTCCAAAGATAATCCTCGTCTGTAGGATAATCGCTCCAGATCTCGTCAATCGCATCATAGATCTCTCCTTCGTCCTCAATAGCCTGAAGGTTTTCTACAACTTCCATTGGCGCTCCGGTACGGATTGCATAATCGATCAATTCTGCCTTGGTCATCGGCCAAGGTGCGTCACTTAAATATGAAGCTAATTCTAATGTCCAATACATAATTAAATTTTTTGCAAAAGTAAAAAATTAGGTGATATTTTATATATGTTTCTACTGATTTTCAATAATATTTAAAAATAATTTCATTTAGTTTTAAATGATCCTGCTGTCAGAGATTCATTAATGCCGATTTCCCAAAAACCATTCCACAAATTTTTTTGTGCCATTTTGGAAGTTTGTTGTCGGTTTATAACCAATCAGAGATCTCGCTTTTGTTATATCAGCATTGGTTTTCAAGACATCGCCAGGTTGCATTGGCAGCATTTTTTTATTTGCTTTTTTACCCAATGCGGATTCTAGAGTTGCAAGCATCTCATTCAATGTAACGACTTCGCTCTCTCCAAGATTTAAAATCTGATAAATATGATCGTGATTTTCCAGATATTGTACAGACTTAAGAATCCCGTCAATGATATCGTCAATAAAAGTATAATCTCTTGCTGTGGAACCGTTGCCGTAGAAAGGAATTTCCTGGTTCTCGCAGATCAGTTTCGTGAATTTATGAATGGCAAGATCAGGTCTTTGTCTCGGTCCGTAAACCGTGAAAAATCTCAGCTGGATCATATCTATACTATAAAGATGATGATAAACGTGGCCTAAAATTTCGCCGCTTTTTTTGGTTGCTGCATAAGGAGAAATGGGGTTGTCAACATTATCTGTTTCTGAAAATGGGATTTTCTCATTGTTGCCATAAACACTGGAAGATGAAGCGCAAACGAATTTTTTTATTCCAAATTCATTGCACAGCTCCCAAAGATTCATCGTGCCACGAACATTGACTTCTTCATAATCCAAAGGCCGCTCAATAGAAGGACGAACGCCTGCCAATGCTGCTAAATGGATAACTAAGTCAATGTTGTGTTTTCTGAATATCTCTTCAAGGCCTCTTCTTTCCCGAATATCCTGATAATAAAGCTGGTAATATTCTGATTTTGTCAATGATATCAAATTCTCGATGTCGGCATCTTTATTTTTAAAACTGAACTCAGAATTGTTATTTGTAGACTCCAAAGTATTTCTGATTTTGATTTGATAGTCATAGAAATCATCAAAATTGTCAATATTAATGACAGAATGTCCATTTTTTAAAAGATGCTCAACTAAATGGGAACCAATAAATCCACTTCCACCAGTTACAAGATAGTTCATAAGTATTGTGTTGATGCGAAGATAAGAATTAAACAAAAAAAGAATCTCTTATTCGGAGATTCTTTTTAATATTTAAAACATAAATTGTTATTTAACAATGAATTTTTTTGATTCAACAATTCCATTTTCCTCGACATTAATTATGTAAGTGCCTTTTGGAAGTTGAGAAACATTGATTTCTTTATCCGTACCTCTGCTGATAACCAATTTTGCGGAAGAATCGTAGATGTTTATTTTTTTTGTCTGATTATTTGCGGAAGTAACACAGATGATTCCATTGCTCACAACGGTTGGATAAATGTTGAAGTGCTGTTTTTTAACATTACTCACTGCTAATGTCTGATTTCCAGTTAATTTAATGTCATCAACACGGAAACCCACATTAGAATCCAAAGGATTTGTAAACCTTACAGAAAGATTAGATGTTGCAGGAATTGTTCCTGTTGGCGTAACAACTAGCCAGACAGAAGTTCCGGAGCCGGTTGGTCTTGTGTAGGAAAGCGGAGTCCAATCTGTTCCATTAGAACTTACCTCAACTTTTAACTCATTACTGCTGGCATTAGTTCCTTTTTGATGCCCAAAGGAAAGTGTTAAATCCTGATATCCTGTTGTGTTGATTCCACTAATAATCAGTGTTTTTGCCGGATTACCGGAAGATGTGGTCACAGCACCTATGAAGACACAGCCTTGCCCGCTAGCTCCTGCATAGTCCGACGGTGTCGAAGTCCTCACATCAGCTGTTCCGGAGTAAGTGATAGGCGAACTGTTTTGATAACCTGTATACGCTGTCAAAAGAGTGGTAGAGGAAGGATTTCCAAAATTCTCGGAATAGATAGTCGTTTGTGCAAGAACGAAAGATGTTACCAATAATGATAAGAAGGCATAAATATTTTTCATACTAATATGTTTTTTAATTGTGGCAAATATATCCTTAAAACTGGAATTGACAAATTTTTTAATTTTTTGAACCTTATTGTAAAAATCCCTACTTTTATCACTATTTAAATCTTCATAAAAAATGCAATTCTCCGGACAAATCCTAAAGATGATTTCCCAAAACGGACAACCCATTCAGTATTTTATTAATCTGAAAAATGATTTGATTAATATGAACCAACTGTTCGGAAAAACACTTTACATCAAACATTTGGGTTACGAATGTGTGAATTGTGGAAGTGATGAGAAAATATATAGAATGGGATTTTGTAAAAAATGTTTTTTTGAAAGTCCTTATGCAAGTGATACAATTATTCGCCCGGAATTGTCCACTGCTCATCTTGGGATTGCAGAAAGAGATCTGGATGTTGAAAAAGAAATACAACTGGTTCCTCACATTGTTTACCTGGCTTACACAGGTGATGTTAAAGTGGGCGTTACAAGAGAACATCAGATCCCGACGCGTTGGATTGACCAGGGCGCAACTTTCGCTTTGCCGATTGCCGTGACGGATAATCGCTATGAAGCGGGAATGATAGAGGTGGAACTGAAAAAGCATATCGCTGATAAAACCAATCCGAAGAAAATGCTTCAGGATGATTATGAGGATGCTTTGGATCTGATCGATTTCCGAAATAAGATTGCGGAATATTTTCCCAATGATTTCAAAAAATTTGCAGTGACCGAAGAGAATGTTGTGAAATTAGATTTCCCTTATGAAAAACCGGGAAAAATTAATGTTTTCACACTGGATAAAAAACCGGAATTCAATGGAGTTTTGAAAGGTATCAAAGGGCAATATCTTTATTTTGAAGGTGACGATTTCATCAATGTCAGAGGTCACGAAGGTTATGTTATAGAACTGGATTTATAATTTTGGAACGGTTTTTAGTCATCAGTTAATAATTTAATAAACGGATGAAAAAAACTTTAAAAATTTCGCTTATAATATTAGGCAGTTTTCTTGTATTAATATTAATTATCAATATTGGATTCAGTCTTTGGTTAAAATATAAACTTCCCGATTATCTCAAAAACAAAACGCCATATCAAATTACCTATCAATCTCTGAATGTGGAAATCCTGAGTGGAGGTATTTCCGCTAACCAAATCAAAATTAAAACAAAACAGCCCAATAATCTGGAAACCATAGCGCTGGAAGGTTCTTTGGGGAATTTGAATATCAGTAGATTAGGTGTTATTGAATTGTTGAAAAATAACAGAATCGAAGCGAGTTCCATCAAGCTTATAAAACCGGATCTTCGGGTTAGATTAGCAAAACCAAAAGCCGGCAAGTCAGGAAAAGATCCGATTCCATTTATGATTAATAATATTGAAATTGATCATGGAAATATTGGTGTTAAAAGATCGGATGAAACCCAATTATTTTCTGCAAAAGATCTTAATCTCAACGTTAAAAACCTGAGCCTTAATCAAGATCCTGATGAGTTGCCGTTTGCCTTGGACAGCTACAATATCACTGCAAAAGATTTCTTTTTCCGTCTGGACCAGGTTTATTCCATCACGTCTTCAGACATCAAAACCGATAATGGGAAGTTAGAAATTGATGATTTTGAAATGAAATCTCTGGTGGATTTTAAGAATTGGGAACAAAGTTTCAGAAGTCAGAAAAGTTTGTTTGGGATCAAAAGCAAAAAGCTGACATTCGATGAGCTGGTTTTCAGCAAAACAAAACTAAGCCTGAAAAATGCTCAGATCAAAGATCCGGAATTTGTGATTCAGAACCGTGACAATAAAGTTGTCAAGACCAGCAAAAAGAAATCTCGATTTGATCTTAACTTTGAAAATTTTGATATTATTAACGGAAAATTATCGATTTTAAAATCCAATGGAAAGAAAACACTTTCAATTGCAAAATTTGATGCGAATATCAAAAGTTTCCTGATGAATGAAGAAACTTCGAAAAACAAATTGCCTTTCAGTTATCAGGATTACAAAATTTCCGGCAATCAGTTTTTTTACGATGCAGGACAATATTACACAATGGATTTGTCAAGCTTTGATGTGACTTCGAAAAGTATTGATTTGAAATATTTTAATCTTAATCCAAAAGTTTCCAGAGCTGAGTTTGTGAGAATGATTCCAATGGAAAATGATTTATTTGATATTTCTGCCAACCGTGTTCAGTTATCAGGATTACGATGGAAATTTGAAAATGACAAACCGGATATTTTACTGAAAAATGCAAGATTAACCAATGTTGACGCTAATATCTTCCGAAGCAAGATTCCAAGAGATAATCCAAAAGAAAAACTACTTTATTCGAAATTATTAAGAACGATAAAATTTCCTTTAGTTGTTGAAAATCTGAATCTTGTACAATCCAAATTGGTGTATGAAGAAGACAAGCCGGATTCAAACGGACCTGGAAAAGTGATTTTCACCAACTTCAATATGAATGTGAAAAACCTTAATTCCAACAAGAAAAAAGGCGCTAATACCAATGTTCCGATTGTGATCAATTGTAAATTTATGGATGCTTCACCAATGAAGGTCAACTGGAATTTTGATACTGCTAATATGCGTGATAATTTCACAATTGGTGGTTATATCAACAATCTTCCTGCAAATGATATCAACCCATTCATCAAACCTTATATGAACATCACTGCCACAGGAACAATTACCAGTCTCAATTTTGACTTTAAGGGTAACAATGATATTATGAACGGAAAATTCCGGATCACACACAAAGATCTGAAGGTAAACATTCTGGATAAAGATACAAAGGAGAAAAAGAAATTCTTGTCAGCGGTTGCTAATCTTGTAGTTAAAAAAGATTCCAAAAAATTCCCGGAATCAGTTGATATCTATGTGGAGAGAAACAAACAGCGTTCTTTCTTCAATTTCTATTGGAAAGGAATAGAAGACGGACTTAAAAAAACATTGCTTGTTATCAAAATTGATTAAAAAATTACCCTTTTCTGCGAAATATGGAAAAGGGTAATAAATATATAAATGTGCTTTTTGAAATTTAAAAGTCGTATTCTTCTCTTTCTTCTGTCGGAAGTGACTTTAGGAATTCATCAAATTCCGGACCTGCATAATTGCTGTTTGCACCGTAAGAATCTATGATCATGGCTTTGTTCCCATAGACATCCTCTACAAGATAAAGGGCAATATTATCGTCCGGATCACTTGCGCCTTCAAATCTGTAAACACGGATAATTTTAAGATCTTCTGCATGATAAGCTTTTTCTGTACTATGAATGACGAATTGCTTTTTATCATTCATGATGATCTCATCTGTGATTCCTTTTTCTCTGAGCTTCTCCATAACTTGAGAAAGCGTAAGCATTGGTTTCGGGCTCATAATACTATTTTTTTGAATTGGTAAAAAAATATAATCAAATCGTGAACCAAAAAGAAAAGACTTTACAAAAAATGTAAAGTCTAAAAAAATAAAAGTTATGAAAAATTAAATTGTCCCTTTCTTCTTCATCGATCAGGAAAATTATTTGTTAGCCTTGTAACGCTTGTCCGGAGTTCCATCCTTTTTAAGCATTTTGTTGGCTTTATATCTTTTGTCCGGAGTTCCGTCTTTTTTAAGTTTGACATCAGGAGTGTTAGCCACTTTTGCAGCTTGTGCTTCCACGGACTTGGTCGCTTTTTTTTCAGTTTTCTGAACTTGCTTTTTTGCCGTGGCCGGTGCTGTTGTTTGTGCAGTTGCTACACCTACACCGAAAGTAAGTAGCAGAGCTGTTAATAAATTTTTCATATCAAAGATTGTTTTAGTTTGATGGAACAAATTTATACTAAAAATCAATTAGAAATTACGAATAAAAAAAATTAACCAGAAATTATAACAACTTAAAAATGCCTTAAAAATTAATACGATAGGCAATACCGATATTCAACAACGTTGCTTTGGAATAATACTTTTCTATATCAGGATTCTGATTTCCTATCTTAGAATTATAGAAATTAAGTTTTGCATTGAGAACAATCTGTTGAGTGCCGGTGTCATCAATAGTATAGATTGCTTTGGCTCCGAAATTAAGACCGCCATTGCCCTCGTGGAAATTCCCGGAATTGTCAAGAAAAGGACTTTTCATCCGGTAAGTGCTGTAACCTAAAATTTCTTCTACAAAAAAATCTTCTGTGATTTTGTCCTGATGAAATACATACCAATCAAAATTATTCATTGAAGGAGCGCCAAGATAACCGAATTGGTCACCGTTTTTTATGTTTGCTAAAAAATATGTGTATTCTACGCCTAAACCAAAATTCTTGTAAACGTTAACATTACCGCCTATTCCGAAACCATAAAAATAATCGAAGGCTTCATTCAGAAAATTGTTGCCAAGTGACTTCATTACTTTAACGTGTGGGTCGATAGAAAATTTTACATTTTCTGTCCAATCCTGGTTTTTTCTTCTTTGAGAAAAAGCAGATGCCGAAATGAGAGCCAGCGAAAAAAGTAGAAGTTTCTTCATTATTTCAAAGTAATATCATTGAAAATAACGTAAGTCACACCATCCGGGATTTCGATACTGAGAGAATCACTGGAGATTTTGCAGCCTTTGGTTTCGGTAGAAAAAGATTTTATCTTGAAGTTTTTAAGCTGAAATTTGTAAGCACCTTTGTCATAAGGCCCGGCCAAAACAAAACTTCCGCTTTCTTTCGGGAAAGTTTCCGCAATGATTTTCTTCTCCTTCACAAGATGAATCGGATTTTCCAGAAACTTGGCATCAGAATACGTGATTTTCCCTTCTACATATGCACGGAAAATGTTAGCATCATCATCCTTACATTGTGTAAAAAGAATTGATAATAGACAGAAAAGGGACAATATTTTGAAACCGAATTTCAAATGCTCATAGTTTAAGACCGTAAAATTAAAACTAATTTTTTTGAAAAATAGTATCTTTGTAACAAATAACGATTCCGAAAATATCTCGGAATCGCTTTTTGCGTTTATACCCACATTAAATGGAATTAAAAAAAATCAATCAAAATCTTTTGTCGGACTTGCTTCAGAAACAATTCGGGAATGAGATTTTTTCACAGATATCAAAGCATCAGCACATTTCAGTCAAAGGAAGTGCGGGTTCCGCAGTTTCAATTTTAGCTTCGGAATTGTTTCTGACTCAGAACAAAACCATTCTTTATTTGGTGGATGACAAAGAAGATGCGCTTTACATCAATGCAGAAATGGAAGATTTGCTGGGAAAAGACAACATACTTTATTTTCCTGCCACGCATCTTGAGCCTTATCAAGTTGAGAAAACCCAAAATGCAAATTTGGTTTTAAGAACTGAAGTCATTAATAAACTGAATTCAGGGAAATCGCCAAAAGTGATTGTCGCTTTCATTGGTGCGTTGTCTGAAAAAGTTTTGAAGAAAGAAGACTTCAAAGCAATTTCTCATCAGATAAAAGTGGGTGATCAACTGGATTTTGATTTTGTGGATGAGTTGTTGAAC
This sequence comes from Chryseobacterium sp. 36-9, assembly GCA_001898785.1. GTDB lineage: Bacteria > Bacteroidota > Bacteroidia > Flavobacteriales > Weeksellaceae > Epilithonimonas > Epilithonimonas pallida. The sequence goes on from MKVE01000014.1 coordinate 121,461, forward strand.
CATTATCAATTCAACCAAACAGATTTTGTTTCCGAGCCTGGAGAATTCTCTGTCCGGGGCGGGATTGTGGATGTTTTTTCTTTTTCTAATGAGAAGCCTTTTCGAATCACGTTTTTTGGAAATGAGGTCGAAAGCATCAAGACTTTTGACATAGAATCCCAACTTTCTTTGGACAAGATTGATGAATTCCAGCTGGTTTCCAATATGAATTTTTCGGTTTCAGGGACCAAAGTTTCTTTGTTTGAATTATTACCGGAAGACAGTTTTGTAGTTTCAAAGAATCTTTACCTTTCCACCAAAAGAATCAGGGATTTTCACGAAAAAGCATTAGAAAAATTTGAGACATTAAGCAAAGACATCAAACATAGAACGCCTGACGAATTATTTATTTCTGAGCCTGAATTTCAGAATAAATTAATCAAATTCAAAACAATAGATTTCAGTTCTCAGTCATTTGAACTTCCAAAGATTCAGAACGTAGAACTCAACCAAACACAACAGCCTAGTTTTCATAAAAACTTTGAATTGCTGATTCAGGATTTGGAGGAAAAACAAAGTCAAGGTTTTGACACCTGGATTTCATTTTCAAGTGAAAAACAAAAAGAAAGATTAGAATCGATTTTTGAGGAATTAGAGCACGAGATTCCGTTCAAAAGCTTCAAATCCGAATTGCACGAAGGTTTTGTAGATGCTGACAATAAGATTCTGATTTACACCGACCACCAGATTTTTGACCGTTACCAGAGATATCAATCCAAGAACACTTTTGCCAAGTCGGAGCAACTGACACTCAAAGATCTGATGTCTTTGAAAGTCGGTGATTACATTGCGCATATCGACCACGGCATCGGGAAATTTATGGGTTTGGTTAAGGTTAATAATGACGGTAAGATCCAGGAATGTTTCAAACTGACTTACAAAAATGGAGATTTGCTTTACGTAAGTATCCATTCACTTCATAAAATTTCGAAATATAACGGCCCGGAAGGACGGGAAATTGTTCTCAGCAAACTCGGTTCACCAGCCTGGAAATCATTAAAACAAAAAACAAAAGCGAGAGTTAAGCAGATTGCTTTTGATTTGATAAAACTCTATGCGGAAAGAAAAACTGCAAAAGGCTTCCAGTATTCGCCGGATTCTTACCTTCAAAATGAGTTGGAAGCGAGCTTTCTTTACGAAGATACGCCAGACCAGGAAAAAGCAACGCTGGATGTGAAACAGGATATGGAAGCGGAAGGTGTGATGGACCGGTTGATTTGCGGTGACGTTGGATTCGGGAAAACGGAAGTAGCGATTCGCGCTGCATTTAAAGCAGCGACCGACGGAAAACAGGTTGCGATTCTGGTTCCGACAACGATTCTGGCCTTCCAACATTACAGAAGTTTCAAAGAACGATTGAAGGATTTTCCGGTGAATATCTCTTATATGAACCGATTCCGGACCGCCAAACAGAAATCGGAAACCAAAGAAGGTCTTAAAAACGGTAAAATCGATATTGTCATCGGAACCCATCAGTTGGTTGGTAAAGATATTAAATTCAAGGATCTAGGTTTGTTGATTATTGATGAGGAACATAAATTCGGTGTTTCTGTGAAGGACAAATTGAAAACACTAAAAACCGATGTGGATACCTTGACATTAACGGCAACTCCCATTCCGAGAACTTTGCAATTTTCATTAATGGCAGCCCGGGATTTATCCGTGATTAAAACACCTCCGCCCAATCGTCAGCCGGTGGAAACAAGCATTATTGGTTTCAGTGAAGAAATTATTCGCGACGCCGTTTCCTATGAATTGCAGCGGGACGGACAAGTTTATTTCATCAACAACAGAATCGAAAATCTGAAAGATATTGCAGGATTAATCCAAAGACTGGTTCCCGATGCGAGAGTGATTACCGGACACGGACAAATGGACGGGAAACAAATGGAAACCAATATCCTCGATTTTATGGAAGGAAAATATGATGTTCTCGTTTCTACAACGATTGTAGAATCCGGCGTGGATGTCCCAAACGCGAATACTATTTTCATCAATGATGCGCAACGATTCGGGATGGCAGATCTGCACCAGATGCGTGGAAGAGTCGGGCGAAGCAACAGGAAAGCATTTTGTTACCTGATAACGCCACCGTTCGATATGATGACGTCTGATGCGAGAAAACGTCTGGAAGCGATTGAGCAATTCTCGGATTTGGGAAGTGGTTTCCAGATTGCGATGAAGGATCTGGAAATCCGTGGTGCAGGTGATTTATTGGGCGGAGAACAGAGTGGATTCATCAACGAAATGGGCTTTGAGACGTATCAGAAAATGATGCAGGAAGCTTTGGAAGAACTCAAAGATGATGAAAATTTTGAGAATCTTTTCGAAAATGAAGAAGACCGGAACAAGCTGTTCAAATCCACAAAAGAAGTCAACATCGATACAGATTTGGAACTGATGTTGCCAGATGATTATGTGAGTTCTACGGAAGAACGTTTGTCATTGTATCAAAAGCTGGCCGATGTTCAGAATGCTAAGGAATTGCAACAATTTGAAAATGAACTAAAAGACCGTTTCGGAAAACTGCCGGATGAAGCCATTAATCTTCTGAAATCTGTAGAACTGAAATGGCTGGCGGCGGAAATTGGATTTGATAAGCTGGTGGTGAAGAATAAAGTGTTTCTTGGTTATTTCCCAGCGAATCCTCAGGACAAATTCTATCAAAGTGAGAAATTCAAAAAAATCATATCTTACCTCACACAAAATCCGGCAGAGGCGACGTTAAAAGAAAAGAACAACCAGCTGATGATGAGAAAAGACAATGTGAAAAATATGGATGAAGTGAATCTGGTTTTGAATAGGATTTTGGCTTAGAATTGATTATATTTGATTAATAAAATTGGAGAGATGAATACTGATTTACAGATACAAAATAAAAAATTGGAGCTAATCCAATGGTTATCTACAATTGAAGATTTGAGTTTTCTTGAAAAGATTTCGGATTTGATATCTCGCGAAAGAAAAAAAGACTGGGCAGATAAAATTTCTGATGCCGAAAAAAAATCCATCGAAAAAGGAATTGCTCAAGCGGATGAAGGTAGATTAAATCCACATTCCAAAGCAAGAGAAATCTATGGAAAAAGGCTTTGAGATTCTATGGACGGATTTAGCTCTGGAAGAACTGGCGCAGACTGTTGAATATTTGGAACAGGAGTTTACGGATAAGGAAATCGATAACTTGGGAAACGAGATTGAGAGAATCCTGTCTATTATCACACAAAACCCTGAAATTTTTCCTTACTCGGACAAGTATAAAATTAGAAAGGTTGTTATACTAAAGTTTAATAGTTTATATTACAGGATCTTAAATGATAAAATCGAGATTGTTTCATTCTTTTCCAATAGACAGAATCCTGAAAAAAGAAACATATAACTTCTTTGAATTTTAAATTTTATGAATGTTTGGTACGTTAATCTGGTGGAAAGAAAATTTATTCAGTTAACTTTCATAATTTTTAGCTACCTCTGTAATGCCCAAACCCTAAAATACCATTATGATAAAGAAATGACCTTTTTCAGTGAGGTGGATAATAAGGCTGGTATTTCAGTAAAATTCAATTCTAAAGACAAATCGGTTCCTGTTTATTCGATAAGTTACAATTCTGAGAAGAAATATATTAGAAATACAATTAATTTCTATTATGCCTATCGGAAAAATATCTACAGAATGGATGGTGTTTTATACAACAAAAAGTATGTTTCAGCCAACGGCTTCAGAACTTATAGTGCTTCGTCGCCAATTCGATATTTTAAAAAAGCATCCGATACGTTGTATGATTACAAATCGTATAAAAATCTTGAGAAAAGAATCGCAACAGATAAAGACGGAACCAAAATAGAACTGTTTGTCGCTAATCTCAAAGATGGAATCGATTATTCTGAAGCAGCATTGTTTTATCTCTCGGAACATTATGGGATTTCACCAGGCTTAGGAAAAGGAGAGGTTGTGGTCTATGCCAATTATATTTTTAATAATAATTACAGTTCGGCAAATTTTGTACAGCTTAGTGATATTAATGAGGATGTCTATTTCAATAAAGAACAAATCGAATCTCTCATTGATGACCAATACAACGAATTTTCCAAGAGAATAATGCCTGTTAAAAATCCGGCTTATTGTTCTGTGACATCATTTGGTAATAATGTAGATGAGAAAACAAGGGAAGAAATACAAAGTTTTTTATCCGAAATGTGTGAGTATTTCGAATTGTGGAGCAAATATGAAACGAACGATCAGTTCAAAAAATATTACTATTCTGAGGCCAACAGAAGAGTAGAAATCTATAAGAATAATGGTGAACTGAATGAGAAGCAGTTGAAAGTTTATATTGATGAACTCAGTCAACTTAAGAGCCTGAATTCCGAAGAAAAATTTGATTCTAACTAAATAATTCCTGACCCCAAAAATTACCTGAACATTTATTTTAAAAAATTAACTTTGCAAACACAAAACAAAACAATGAAAAATATACTTTATTATATATTCGGATTATTTATTATCGCATCTTGCACACCGAATCAGGACGAGAACGGTGATCTTTTGAAAGGTGTAGATTATGACACTACTACTAATACTGGAAGTAGTAATGGTGGGTCAACTGTAAATAAGTTATTGAAGAAAGCTACTGTTGATGATGATGGCGATGTTACAATCTATACTTATTTATACGATACTAATAAAAGATTAACAAGCATAACAACTGATAATAACAGTATCAAGATAAATATTACTTATCAATCATCAGGAAATATTTCAAAAATTGTCAGAACAGATAATAGTTCAGGTCAAATTGAGACTGAAGAAATAGTGCCAACTTACACTAACAATCAAATTACAAAGCTAAACGTAGTACATACGGAAAGTAGCGGGTCTATTAAAAGTGTTGCTAATTTGACTTATGCGTCTAATGGATGGCCTTCTGCAGTGAACGAAGACATCTATAGTGAAGATAACACAAAAGTTGTTGCTAATTTTGTATCTAATTTTTCTTATACTGGAAATAATATATCAAAATGGCATTTCAAATCAAGTTTTAAGGTAGGTCTGCCAGTGCCGGTATTTGATTTTTTGCAAGAGATGGAATTGACTGTTAATCTGTCTGATTATGATAGTAAAATCAATCCTTATAATCTGTTACCAAAAGATTATTTAATTTCGACAATTCATGCAGAAGCCGATGTCAGCAGTATTACAGGCTTTGCAAAAAATAATTCTAAGAAAGCAAATGTTGTATTTGTTCTCAGTGGTACACCATTCGCAGATAATCAGACAATGTCTTATACCTATGATAAAGACGGATACCCAACTTCTGTAAGTTCAACAGATATACTTACCAAATTTGAATATCAGTAATTTATGAAATATCTTATTGTCGGCATCGGGAACAAAGGTGAAGAGTATGCTGAAACCCGACATAATATCGGTTTCAAAGTCGCTGAAAAGATCGCTGAAAAAATAGAAGCACCTTTCAAATCTTCTAATTTCGGACTTTTGGCTGAGGGTAAATATAAAGGCAGAAAAGTCTTTATCCTAAAACCTGACACTTACGTGAATCTTTCCGGAAACGCCGTTAAATTCTGGATGCAGAAGGAAAACATTCCGCTGGAAAACATCCTGATTATTACCGATGATCTGGCTCTGCCTTTCGGTTCTCTGAGAATGAAAATGAAAGGTTCTGATGCCGGTCATAACGGACTGAAAAGCATCCAGGCCCAACTCAATACTCAGAACTATCCAAGATTGAGATTTGGTATTTCTGCAGATTTCTCGGAAGGGAAGCAAGCGGATTACGTTCTCGGAAAATGGAACGAAGAGGAATATGAAAAATTGCCGGAAAGAATTGAAAAATTTGCCCAGGCGGCTTTATCTTTTGTGTTTGCCGGTGTTCAGAATACGATGACAGCTTACAACGGAAAATAAGCAAGCCGGATAAATAAATTACCCGGCCTGCTACCCTAATTGTATGAAGAAAAAATGTTTTCTATATCCAGGTTACAACGCCGGTTTCAACGTCATAATTTGCGCCAACGATTTTGATTTTACCTTCGTCTTCCAGCCTTTTCAATGTTGAGCTTTGTTGACGGATGTCTTCTATGGCAGATTTTACATTGTGATGATTCAGTCTTTCCAAAAGATCCTCGTTTTTAGATGAACGTTCTTCTCCATCTTTAATAATATTTTTGATGATTGGATCAAAATGTCCGATCAAATGATTCAGGTTATCCATTCCCATTCCTTCTATTGCTGCCGCATCCAGACCACCCTTCAAGGCACCGCACTTTGAGTGTCCAAGAACTACAACTAATTTTGAACCGGCCACATTACAGCCAAATTCCATGGAACCAAGAATATCCTGATTCACAAAATTCCCTGCAATTCTTACACTGAAGATATCTCCAAGGCCTTGATCAAAAATCAACTCAGCAGAAGTGCGGCTGTCGATACAACTCAAAATAACGGCAAAAGGCCATTGTCCTTCACGTGTTGCATTCACTTGTGCCAGAAGATCTCTGTTTGCTTTCAGGTTGTTAACGAATCTTGCATTACCTTCTTTAAGGATTTCCAATGCTTTTTCCGGTGTAATGGTTGCCTGCGTTTCTGATGTATGTGCTTTCATATTTTTAAAATTGTTTTAAGTATGTGTTTTTTGATTGTTAAAATTTAATAATAAATAATTTAATTACATTGCTCTTTTGTGGTTAACCACAACATGAGAATCCTGGTCACTCGCATAATCTCTGTATGACGTTTTGAATCCTGCCAGTTCTACTTCTATATCTTCCTCTTTTGCTCTTACATTGGCAAAATCCTGAATCATTTCCAATACATCCGTCGTTATATAGGAAGTTGTCCTGGCATCGATAATTACTTTTGAACCAGGCTTGATATTCTTCAAAGTTTTTTTGATGGCTGCTTTATTCAGAAAAGAGACCTCTTCTGCCAATTTGATCGTGATCTCATCAGCATCGTTCAGTGTTTCTCTACTGAGGTAATAGGCCCGCTTCATATTACCCTGTAAAATATAGATAATTGAAATTAATAATCCAATTCCCACGCCCTTTAAAAGGTCTGTCGCTACAACAGCCACAACAGTTGCTACAAAAGGAATAAACTGATACTTCCCATTGTGCCAAAAATGCTTGAAAGTTGCCGGCTTTGCCAATTTATAGCCAACTAAAATCAATACTGCGGCTAATGTCGCCAACGGAATCATATTCAATATGACAGGAATGGTTAGAACACAGATCAATAAAAGAACACCGTGGATGATTGCCGATAATTTGGATGTTGCGCCTGCATTGGCATTAGCAGAACTTCTTACAACGACCGATGTCATTGGTAATCCGCCAATGAACGAACTTATCAGATTGCCGATTCCCTGTGCTTTAAGCTCCAGGTTGGTATCTGTAATTCTTCTTCTTACGTCCAGTCTGTCCGACGCTTCTATACAAAGTAGTGTTTCAATTGATGCTACGATAGCAATCGTTGCGCCGGTGACCCACACTTTTGGATTGGTGAATCCTGCAAAATCAGGAAAAGTGATCATATTCTTGAACTCATCCAAAGTGGTCGGAACAGGAAGTGTTACCAGATGCTCTGGGGAAATGGCTAATGAACTTCCCGATAATTTGAAAAATTCATTAATCAGGATTCCGGCAATTACTGCTACTAGTGCTCCGGGTAATAATTTCATTCTTTTCAATGCTGCAATATTATCCCAGGCTAACAAAATTCCCATTGAAATTAATGTTATAATGACAGCTCCCGGATGTATCGCCGCGAATAATTCTGAAAAATAATTAATGTTAAATCCATTATCGAATAACGACTGATGCCCTTCATAATCTTTATCAAAGCCTACCGCGTGAGAAATCTGCTTAAGAATGATGATGATTCCGATCCCGGCTAACATCCCTTCGATCACATTGTTCGGGAAATAATTGGAGATACTTCCTGCACGGATAAAACCCAGGATCAACTGGATGACTCCGGCAATAATCCCGGCACAAAGAAATAATTCGAATGCACCAATATCGGTAATCGCTACCAAAATAATAGCTGTAAGACCGGCTGCCGGCCCAGAAACTGAGATGTTGGAATTGCTGATCGCGCCCACTACAATACCTCCAACAATACCTGCAAGGATACCGGATAAAGGAGGCGCTCCGGATGCCAGTGCAATGCCTAAACATAATGGTAATGCAACTAAAAATACTACAAGACCAGACGGAAAGTTCTCTTTGATTCCTCCAAACAAAGATTGTGACTTTTTCATAAGAAAATAATAAGTTTGACTGATGTCATCACCTGACCTAAAGGTAACTACATCAATGTAAATAACAGATGTGATTGATAATCAATAGTGATTGATTAAGACGATGTCAGGAAACGGCAAGTGCTATCCGCTGTGTGATTACAGCCAATGCCAAGCGTTTTCTGAGAAAACAGAAAATGTTATTTATGCTTCCGGAGGTGGAGAGAATATGCTGAGAGACGGCGGGAAATATAGAGTTGATTCCCAGTTGACCGTAATTTTTCTATGGGTGTCAGCTTCATAAAACTTCAGGAAATCATGGATGTCCATCGTTTTAGGAATGGTTTTTTCGTAGATAACGATTGTGTTGCTGGAGTGCGTCTCTTCTTCACTGATTACAACATTGGTTCTCGGCAGTTCCCAACCGAACATTGCGGCTAATCCCGGAAGAGCCGTAAAGTTGAGAAAGATCGTTAATGTTATAATACTCCAGTACTTCATAATATTTGATGTGCCTATTTTTTTCTGCTCATCACCCAATCAGAATCTGTCAGGTTGTAGATCTTCTGAATGTCTTTTAATATGTTTTCAAAATCGATTTCGAGATCGATTATTTTTCCTGATCTCAGGTCGAAAACCCAGCCGTGGACGACCGGAAATTCTTCCAAGATATAACGTTCCTGTACGCAAGCCATTTTGATGACATTGATGCATTGTTCCTGGACATTCAGTTCCACCAGGCGGTCATATCTTTTGTCTTCATCTTCAATAGCGTCTAGCTCTGCCTGATGCAGCCTGTACACATCCCGGATATTTCTCAGCCAGGGATTCAGAAGCCCGAGATCCTGTGATGTCATTGCTGCTTTTACACCGCCACAGTTATAATGGCCACATACTATAATGTGCTTTACTTTCAGATGTTCCACAGCGTACTGAATCACCGCTGTTGAGCTCATATCCAAAGTGTTAATGACATTGGCTACATTTCTGTGAACAAAAACCTCGCCCGGTTCCGCTCCCATCATATCTTCTGCCGTTACCCGGCTGTCGGAACATCCGATGTAGAGATATTCGGGATTTTGAGTTTGAGCAAGCTGGTGAAAATATTCCGGGTTGCCGGAAATCTTGGATTCAACCCACTTCTTGTTGTTCTCGAAAATAGCTTCGTATGACTTTGCCATTTAAACTTGGTTTGTAAATTATTTATTTCGTTGAAATCATTTTCAATTTCAATAGATCGAATCAATAATAATGCAAAAATAAAAGTTTACAGTGTAAAAAACTAATATTTAACAAACTTTTAATATTAGGACTTTTTCTTCTGACTTTAAAATAATCAGCCGTAAGAATTATCACGGCTGATCATTTGTTTTAAAAAACTGTTCCCGCATACTGTGAATTGGAGGCAATTTCACCATTTTCTGTTCGGAATGCGATCCAAACATGAAGTGGTTTGTTTTGAAAGTTGACCGGTAAGTTTACTGAATATTTGATATCAGAGCGTTTTGCGGCGTTTTCTACGAAGAATGTAAAATCATTATCCTCTCCGGCAATTAGAATCTGAGCTACATCATTTTCTCTCTCAGGGTTTCCTGCAGAATTATCCTGCCAGCTGATCTCCAATGATTCGGCTGATTTTAAGTTCATTCCTAATGGCAAGGCCCCTAAGAGATTACCTTTGGAGAAATAAAGCGAAGGATAATCCGGAGTGATCGTCTCCGCGGTGTAGTTGATCCTGAAGTTTTCCATCAGATTGGTCATTGCCAGGTTGTAGCAGGATTTCATCCCGCTTCTGCTTCCAAAGTATTGGCACGCATAAGCTCTATAAGACTGCATGAATGCGGCACACTTTTTCATCCGATTCTGAATCAGCATCTGTTTCGCTGTTGGTTGTGAGGCTCTTTTTTTAGGGCGAACTCTTGAAATTTCATTGCCGTAAACGTTGGCGACTACGATGCGTCCTGTGCGTCCCGAAGTGCCGGATAATAATGAGTCATGTAATTTTCCCATAATGTTTTTTTTAAAATTTAATAGATAGTTTTAAAATTGCTTTTTGTGTCAGCTGATGAGCCAAAAGTATTATGGGTTGGCGTCAAAAGTTGTCGTGATTTATTTTTTTTGAATTATTTTTAATTGCAAAGACACAATGGTTTTTGCTTGGGTTGTGTTTTAAGGTGGCGCAAGGATGCTTCGTTCATTATAAGGATTGGTTTTTATGCGCGCTTCGAGAGCCTCAGCCTGACAGCGGTTTTTTGATTGATGGTGAAATGTTAAAATACTTCGATTCCGCTCAGTGTGACATTTCTGATACAAAATGTTTATAGTTGCAGGTATATGTTTTAATTTACTGATATTTTGTTGATCGTGATGTTTGCATTTAACATAATATGAGAGTTTGTATATCCTTTGTATAACCTTTGTTCGATAGTGGTATATCTATTCTATATCCGTTGGTTATCCTATGTTCGATGTTCGTTCGATAATTAGTTGTTTAGGATGATCTTAATAAGACCAGCGATTTAACATAATAAAATACATTAAAAAATATTTTAAAAGTTGTTAAAATGTTATTATTTTAGCAAATAATAAAAAAACATGAATGTGATAATAAAGCGACAAGATTTGTCGCATAACAATGCTATTGTTGCATTGTGAATAATAATCAATAACCAAAAAAGAAAACTCAAATTATGAAAAAGATTTCTACCACACTATTGGTGCTGGGTTCTGCTGTACTCTTTTCGCAGAAGATTTCCTGGCAAAAGAATCTCGACTCCGGGACACAGGATTTTCTTTCCGGACTGGCGGTTACGATCGATGGACAATACTTAGTTTCGGGATCATCCATTCAGACCCTTCGGCAGGCTCAGGGTGACAGCTCCGGCTCAACTGCAGTAAATCCATCATCGACTCACAATCAAAACAAAGGTTACGATTACCATATTCTCAAGCTGGACCAGCATGGACAAAAGGTTTGGGAGAAATACTTTTCAGGAAATCAGCACGACTATCTCAGCTCCACCGTTTCAACAAAGGAAGGCGGCTTTTTGTTAGCGGGCACTTCGTATTCGTCCTTGGCATTGGATAAGAAAGATAAATCCAACGGTTCTTCGGATATCTGGATTATTAAGATTGATGAGAATGGTGAAGAAGAATGGCAGAAAACGATAGGCACGAGATACAGTGAAGAAGCCAGGGCTGTCGCACAAACTACAGACGAAGGCTACATCATTGCTGGTTCAACCAACCACCCGAAGCTGGGTTACGGCTCCAAAGATGTTCTGGTCATTAAGCTGGATAAGGAAGGCAGGATCATTAGTCAATTAATTCTAGGTGGCAAGGGCCTGGATGAAGTGGAGAAAGTGATCCCAACGAAAGACGGTGGTGTGTTGATGGGGATCTATTCCAGAAGCGGCATCTATGACGGACAGTCAAAACCGAAGATCAATTCTAAAGATTTTTTATCTCAAAATTCAGGTTTAAATTTAAATAACAATTCAGCCTCAAATTCCCAATCGACATCAAGTAATAATTCCAATCAAAATTCATCAAATTCAAATAATCAGAACATTGCTGAATCTTACGATATTACTTTCTATGGTAAAGCATATAATACCTATGGCGAAGGCGATTACTGGATTGTGAAGCTGGATAAGAATGGCAGTGTCCAGTGGGAGAAGAACTTCGGAGGCAGTGAGGACGACCATGTCAGAACAATGACATTGACGGATTCGGGTTATATCATTGGTGGCGAGAGCCGAAGCCAGACTTCGGGCAACAAGCGGGCGAAGCTGGAGGAAGGGACAGACCTTTGGGTATTGGCATTGGATGAGGACGGTAACGAGCAGTGGCAGCAGTCTTACAATTTTAAGAACCGGGATGTGATGATGTCATTAAATGAGATCAAAGAACAAAGAGAAAAGAATAAAGAAGGAACGAAAGGATTCCTGATAGGCGGTTACACGCAGTCAGAAGGTAAGGTAGAGAAGAATGATGAGACGTTCTGGATGCTATACATCGACAGGAATGGCAAGGAAGTGTGGCGAAAGTATGTTGAAGGTAAGGACAAGAAAAAGGAAGAACG
>MKVE01000015.1:0-97588 GCA_001898785.1 Chryseobacterium sp. 36-9
TGGACGAAAACGGGTTCAACAGTGTCATTTAGTCTGACCAAAGTGTAACCACAGCTTCTTGCGCCGGCGTCGGAAACAGATTTCATTATAAAAAGGCTTTCTTCACTTGTCAAAGCAGGAATCACAGGCGCAATCATCACATTCACAGGAATATTTTTCCCGGATAAAACTTCAATCGCTTTCAGTTTGTTTTTGGCTGTCGAAGTCCTTGGTTCCATCACACGTCTCAAATCTTCATTAAGTGTCGGAATGCTCATATTAACCGAAATCAGGTTTTTCTCCGCCATTTTTTCAAGAATATCCAGATCTCTCAAAATCAAAGCGTTTTTGGTGATGATGGAAACCGGATGTCTGTAATCCAAACAAACCTGAAGCAGTTTTCTGGTAATTTCGAATTGTCTTTCAATGGGTTGGTAGCAATCAGTATTCCCGGAAAGCATAATTGGTTTCGGAATGTAAGATTTCTTCTGAAAAGTTTTTTCCAAAAGTTCCGGCGCATTTTTCTTGACCATTAATTTTCTTTCAAAATCAATTCCTGCGCTGTAACCCCAAAATTCGTGAGTAGGTCTTGCAAAACAATACGAGCAACCGTGTTCACAACCCTGATATGGATTCATCGAATAATCCATGGGCAAATCCGGACTCTTGACAACATTGATAATTGTCTTCGGAAAAACTTCTGTCACCTGAGTCTTGATTTTTTCCAATTCATAATCTTCCGGCTCGAACGTATATCTGTCGAACCGGTTGATGACGTTGCGTTGCGCACCCTGACCTTTTGGAACTAAATCTGACATAAGTTGAGAAAATTAATGCAAAGGCACAAAGAAAAATGATTAAAAATCTGTTTTAAGTCGCAAAACTTTGCGTCTTAAAGAAGTTAATAAGGAAATAAACTTTCCGCCTTTGCGATAAAATTGATTGGAATTATTGTTTCAAAATTATCACTTGAAAAATGAAAAATATCTTAAAATTCCGGAAAGTTTTCCACAAAAAAAATCCGGCTCATAAGAACCGGAATTATGTATAATTAAATAGCTTTATATTATAAAAAAGCTTCTAATTCTATACCATCACCGGATCCTGCGTAAGGTTTTCTCGGAGAGCTGAATAGCAAATGATGGTCAGAATAATCGCTGTTATAAAGTCTGTTTTTTAAATATTTTCTTACCGCAATGGCGCTCAGAACAGCTGCTGTTCCGAATAATCCCGCAAATATGATTTCGATATTTCTCTTCATACTAATAATTAATTTCAATTCTCAAAAGCAAATAGTGTTCCTTTTTATTTTATCCAAAATGACAATTTTTACAATTCAGTCGGATTTTTATACAGTTCGGTCAATATTAATTGCTTAACTTCTAGTATTGAAATAATTTTGAACCAAGAAATTAGAATATGAATAAGAAACCATTGATAACGCTCACCTGGATTACACTTGGCTCGTCCATTTTTTTCTTCACTTTTTTCTCTGATGAGAAAACTTTAGAAAGCTTTGGTTATAACTTGCTTATTTCAGGAATGTATGCTTTTGGATTAGGCTTAAGTAATGGTTTTTTAAATGATTTCCTCAACAAAAAATTTTCATGGACGGAACAGACCAGACTTAGAACCATTTTAGGAATCGTAGCAACCATCATTGTCAACTTTGTGGTCGTTTATTTTTGTAATTATATCAATTTTGTGATTATTCAGAAGGTTTCTACTCAAGAAGAATTCTTCTCAGGAAAATATAATTTTACCAATTGGTTTTTTGTCAATTTTGCCTTGATGATTTCAGCTTTTCTCCACGCCAAAGGCTTTATGGAGGAACTAAAAAAGAACACCAAACAAGAAGTTGTAGAACAGAAACTGATTGCAAAATCTGCCAACGCCCAATTCGAATCTTTGAAGAATCAATTGGATCCGCATTTTCTTTTCAATTCACTTAATGTCTTAACCGCTTTGATTGATGAAAATCCGGAACAGGCACAGAAATTCACCACATCGATGTCGAAGATTTACCGTTACGTTCTGGAACAGAAAGATAAAGAAATGGTCAAAGTGGAGGATGAGATAGAATTTGCTAAAATCTACTGTAATCTTTTGAAAACCAGATTTGAAGACAGTGTGAATTTTATTTTTGAAGTTAATAATGATGATTTACAAAAATTCGTGGTTCCACTTTCTCTGCAATTATTATTAGAAAACTGCATCAAGCATAATTTCGCAACCTCATCAAAACCTTTGAACATCAGAATCTTTACGGAAGGAAAATTCCTCTGTATAGAGAATAATCTCCAGGTAAGAGAACAGTTGAAAGAAAGTGCAGGAATCGGTTTGGCAAACATCGTTCAGCGTTATGCATTGCTTACTAAAGAAAATGTATTCATAGAAAAATCAGAACAGACCTTTAAAGTCAAAATACCAATATTAATCGAAAAAAATTCTCAAACAATGACAACTTATACATCAGAAACCACAGAAAATGTCGCTTACGAAAGAGCGGTAAAAAGAGTAAAAGAACTGAAAGGATTCTATGGAAACTTAATCTCTTATTGTATCGTCATCCCATTTTTAGTTATCATCAATCTTTTGACTTCTTCCAAACAAATTTGGTTTTACTGGCCAATGCTAGGATGGGGAATCGGACTTGTGGCACACGGAATGACCGTCTTCGCCATCGGTAAAAACTGGGAAGAAAAGAAGATTCGTGAAATAATGAACAATCAGAAATAATCTTTTAAATCAATAACAATGGAACATATTAATAAAGACAATCCACGTTACGCAATGGCTGTGGAAAGGGTACAAAAAATCAAAAAATTCTATTCCGGGTTAATCGTTTTTGCAATTGTATTCGGAGTGGTTTACGGTATCAGATTTTTCAAGCACGGATTTTCGCAGAACCTTGGCGATATGCACGTTTCCTGGATTTTTATCATCTGGGGATTGATTCTGGCGATCAAAGGAGTTAAGTTATTTTTCTTTAATTCCGATTGGGAAAATGATATGATTAACAATGAAATTAAAAAGCAAAGCAATGGAAATTATTAATGATAAAAACGATATCCAATATCGTGAAGCTGTAAGAAAAGTAAAACGTCTGAAAAGCTTTTACACGCATCTGACAATCTATGTTCTTGTGAATCTATTTCTTATTTTTGCTAATTGGAGCGAAATCCGGGAAGAACATAGTATTTGGAGCTGGCAGATTTGGGCGGTTCCATTCTTTTGGGGAATCGGATTGGTAGCACAAGCTGTGGGTGTTTTTTGTCCCGGATTTTTCTTCGGGAAAGATTGGGAGGATGAAAAAATCAAAGAGCTGACAGAGAAGTATAAATAGTTTATCGCAAAGACGCTTTAATAATTACACAGTTAAGTCACCAAGTTTCAGCATATTTTTTTGCGGCTTAATTTTTTTAATTGCCAGAAAATAGCGCTATAAAAATAAAACTATAAAAATGATAAGAACAATAATCATCGAAGACGAAAAACCAGCCGTCAGAAGACTTGAAAAATTATTAGGTTTATTTGCTGATTTAGAATTAGTTACGAGCCTTAATTCTGTGGAAGAAGCCGTTGATTGGTTTCAGCAAAATGAGCATCCACAATTGATTTTTTCGGACATTGTTCTTGGTGATGGATTATCGTTTGATATTTTTGATAAAGTTTCAACCAAAGCTTTTATCATCTATACGACGGCTTTTGATCAATACACTTTGAAAGCGTTTAAACTGAACAGCATCGATTATCTTCTGAAACCGATTGAGGAAGAAGATTTGGCAAAAGCCATTGAAAAATTCAAATCATTTCTGCCGGAAGAAGGATCGGTTAATTCGCAGGAAATCAGGCAAATCGTTAGAAAAGAAAAATCGACACTTTCCAGAATTCTGGTGAAAATCGGGTACAATCTGAAAGTAGTTTCCATTAATGAAATAAGTTGTTTCTTCAGCGAAAACAAAATTGTTTACCTACAAACCAAAGAACGAACTTATCCAACGGATTTTACATTAGACGAATTGGAAAATGTTCTGGACGAAACCAAATTTTTCCGGGTAAATAGGCAATTTATCATCAGTTCTGATTACATCAAGAATATCCATACTTCCCCAAATTATAAAGTCGATTTGGAATTTCAACCGAACGAAGAAATCACAGTGAGCAGAGAACGAGTGAAAGATTTCAAAGATTGGCTGGCTGGATAAAGAAAAAACCTTTCAGAGTTCAAAACTCTGAAAGGGTTGTTAGGTTTATCTATTTTTCTTGTAATCAACTTATCACACCACTTCCAATCAGTTCATCATCAATATACCAAGCAGCAAATTGTCCTTCAGCAATTGCAGATTGAGGATTTTCAAACTCCATAAAAAATCCTTCTTCGAATTGATAAATCGTTGCTTTTTCCAATGGTTGACGGTAGCGGATTCTTGCCATCACATCCATCGATTCTCCATTTTTCAATCTCAGATCTTCACGAACCCAATGAACTTCAGAATTATCGATTTTAAGTGCCTTTTTATATAGTCCAGGGAAACTTTTGCCTTCTCCAACAAAAAGAATGTTATTTTCCATATCTCTGTGGATGATGAAACAGCTTTCTTTATGGCCGCCAATTCCCAAGCCTTTGCTCTGTCCTATGGTAAAGAATTGTGCACCCTGATGTTTTCCAATCACTTTTCCATCTTCTTTTTTATAATTGATGTTCGCAGACAGATATTCCAGTTCTTCCTGTTTGGAATTGAAGCTTGGCTGAGGTTTATGATATTCAGCAAAATCATTGAAAATTTCTACAATTTCGCCTTCTTTCGGGACCAATTGCTGCTGAAGAAAAGTCGGTAAACTTACTTTTCCAATGAAACAAAGTCCTTGCGAATCCTTTTTGTCGGCCGTTACCAAGCCTTGTTCTTTCGCAATTTCACGAACTTCAGGTTTTGTTAGTTCGCCAATCGGAAACAACGCTTTTGACAATTGGTCTTGGCTTAATTGGCAAAGGAAATAACTTTGGTCTTTGTTATTATCTTTCCCGGCCAAAAGATGGAAAATTTCTTTCCCATTTTCATCTGTTGTAGAATGAACTCTTGCATAATGTCCTGTTGCAACTTTCTCAGCACCAAGCGATAAGGCCGTTTTCATAAACACATCGAATTTCACTTCCCGGTTGCAAAGCACATCTGGATTCGGTGTTCTGCCTTTCTGATACTCATCGAACATATAATCTACAATTCTTTCTTTGTAGAGTTCGCTCATATCAATTACCTGAAACGGAATTCCTAATTTTTGTGCGACGAGAAGCGCATCATTACTGTCCTCTATCCAAGGACACTCATCCTCCAAAGTTACCGACGCATCATTCCAGTTGCGCATAAAAAGTCCGATAACCTCGTGACCCTGCTGTTGCAAAAGATAAGCGGTCACGCTAGAATCTACGCCTCCGGAAAGGCCCACTACTATTTTCATTTGATTTCAATTTTACGAAACTCTTGACGGGAGTTCTTAGTTTGATGCCGCAAAAGTACGATTAAAATATTCGTCAAAAAACCATAATTTTAAGCATTGATAAAAACAATATTATGAAGAAAATTTTCACATTAGGTTTAATAGTAATTAATATTCTTGCGTATTCTCAAATCGCCATGAATTCAGGAACACAGTCTAATCGATGGACCTTTGGAGGTGGTTTAGGCGTTGGATTCGGAAGTAATTCTTATTTCAATCTGCAAGTCTCCCCTAGAGTTGGTTATAAAATTACAGACCAATTGGAAGGCGGAATCGTTGGAAATGTTTCCTGGCAAAGCTCAGACTATTACAAATCAACAATGTTCGGAGTTGGTCCTTTTGTAAATTATTATTTTGCAAGATCGTTTTTTATTGGCGCCAATCTTCAGCAATATTTCATCAATTCAAAAGAAAAATTCACAGGGTACAAATTTGATACAGATGAAACTGCGTTATATCTTGGCGGCGGCTATATGCAGAGTCTGGGCAATAATGCTTTTGTACAATTCGGGATTATGTATAATGTGCTTTGGAAAGAGAGAAGCAGTATTTTTAGTTCAGGTTTTATTCCTAGTGTCGGATTTGTGGTAGGGTTATAAAAAAATAAAGCTCTCCTTCATTTTCATCATTGTGTGTTTTAAGGTAGAATAGGAGAGCCTTATTATGAGCAGCAAATGTATAACCAAATTTTGAGGTAAAAATTAACGTTTGTTAATTTCCTCGTAAAATTCGTTTTTTTATTCTACTTAATGAGACAGGAGTGATTCCCAGAAGGGATGCGACATACTTAGAAGGCACTTTTTTAAGAACCTCCGCATTCTCTTCAAGGTGTTTCTGATAACGCTCTTCGGGATTGAGTAACACGAAATCTTCAATATTATTTAGTAAAATTCCAATCATCATTAGAAACATATTTCCACGCAAATTATTAAGCGAAATGCTTTTCTGTGCGCCTTTGTCTATGGCATCATAAGTCAGTTCAAAAACTTCTGTTTCTCCCACAGATTGATAATAAAATCTTGAAGGACGTTTAAAAATAATCCCTCCATAATTACCGACAAAGCTTTTCTTATTATGAAAAAGCATTGTCTTTTCTGTACCGTTTTCCAAAAGATGATAGACCCGAATAATACCATTTTTAATATAAAAAACCTTGGTATTATTGTCACCGGGAGAAATAAAAATCTCGCCCGATTTGTACTTTTTAAAAGATATTGATGGCAATAGTAATTCTAAATCTTCTGGAGTAAGCCCTGGAATGTTTCTTAATAAATAATCTTTTAATTCAGTTGTCATATTGATATAAAAAGACCACCTAAATGTTTAGGTGGTCAAACTTTATTTTAATTTATTCCTTAATACTTTCTTTAGTACTTTTTACTTTTTGTGATTCGCCTTCCAGTCCATCCTTAGCTTCATTAACTTTAAGAACAACTTTTTGTCCTTCACTGAATTGTTTATTAACCAGCATCTCTGCTAACAGGTCCTCGATGTACTTCTGGATAGCTCGTTTAAGAGGTCTGGCTCCAAAATCTTTATCCCATCCTTTTTCAGCAATAAAATCTTTGGCCTCATCAGTTAATTCAACTTTATAGCCTAATTTTTCAAGTCTGCTGTAAAGTTTTCCTAACTCAAGGTCGATGATTCTTCTTATATCTGTTTGCTCAAGAGAATTGAAGATAATAATATCATCGATTCTGTTCAGGAATTCAGGAGCAAAGGCTTTTTTCAAAGCACTTTCGATCGTTGATCTTGCTCTTGCATCCGAATTGGTTTTTTTCGCATTAGTTCCGAAACCAACACCGTCACCGAAATCTTTCAAGTCTCTGGTTCCGATGTTAGAAGTCAGGATGATAATCGTATTTCTGAAATCAATTTTTCGTCCAAGAGAATCTGTTACGTGACCTTCATCCAAAATTTGCAATAAAATATTGAAAACATCTGGATGCGCCTTTTCAATTTCGTCCAAAAGAACAACCGCGTAAGGTTTTCTTCTAACAGCTTCGGTTAATTGTCCACCTTCTTCGTATCCAACATATCCCGGAGGCGCACCAACCAATCTTGATACGGCAAATTTCTCCATGTATTCACTCATATCAATTCGGATCAATGCTTCATCAGAATCAAATAATTCACGTGCCATTACTTTCGCCAATTCGGTTTTACCGACACCTGTTGTTCCAAGGAAAATAAATGTTCCGATAGGTCTGTTCGGATCCTTCAATCCGGCTCTGTTTCTTTGGATGGCTTTCACAACTTTCTTAACAGCATCTTCCTGACCAATCACTTTTCCATTAAGCTTTTCGTCCATTTGAGCCAGTTTATCCAGTTCGTTTTTACCAACTTTGGTTACAGGAACGCCACTCATCATTGAAACAACTTCCGCAACATTTTCTTCGGTTACTTCTTCTTTTTTCTCCTTAACATCTTTGTCCCATTGTTCCTGAGCAAGGTTAAGTTCAATCTGAAGTCTTTCTTCTTCATCTTTCAGTTTTCTGGCTTCCAGATAATCCTGAGCTTTTACGGCTTGTTGTTTCAGTTCCTTCACTTCTTCGATACGTTTTTCGTGATCGATGATTTCGGTTGGAACTTTCATATTCTTGATATAGACTCTTGATCCCGCTTCGTCCATCGCATCAATTGCTTTGTCCGGTAAGAATCTGTCTGTGATATATCTTGCCGTCAGATTAACACAAGCATTAATCGCCTCGTCGCTGTAATGAACATTGTGATGATCCTCGTATTTATCTTTGATCTGATGAAGGATTTGAATCGTTTCTTCAATAGAAGTCGGCTCAACCATTACTTTTTGGAATCTTCTTTCCAAAGCGCCATCTTTCTCGATGTATTGACGGTATTCGTCCAGAGTTGTTGCCCCGATGCATTGGATTTCTCCCCTTGCCAAAGCAGGCTTGAACATATTGGAAGCATCTAAACTTCCTGTTGAACTACCAGCGCCAACAATCGTATGAAGTTCATCAATGAAAAGAATGACATCTCTGTTTTTTTCCAGTTCCGTCATGATCGCCTTCATTCTTTCTTCAAATTGACCACGATATTTGGTTCCTGCAACAAGACTTGCCAGATCTAACGTAATAACTCGCTTGCCATAAAGAACTCTGGAAACTTTTTTCTGCTGAATTCTCAAAGCCAAACCTTCTGCGATTGCAGATTTACCAACTCCAGGCTCACCAATCAGAAGAGGATTGTTTTTCTTTCTTCTCGATAGAATCTGAGAAACACGTTCGATCTCTTTTTCACGGCCAATCACAGGATCCAGTTTACCGTCTCTTGCTAATGCCGTTAAATCACGGCCGAAGTTATCCAAAGTCGGGGTTTTACTTTTTTGAGAACCAAGATTTCCTGTTGGTTTTTTCATCTGGCTGTATGGTTCTTCTTTCTCATCATCGTCGTCATAAGCGCTGTTTTGCGGCAATTGATCTGTGTTCTTCAACAACGTTCTGTAAGCTTTTTGCACCGCATCATAATCGATGTCATAAGCCTGTAGAATGCTGGATGTCGGATCTTCCTGCTTGTACAGAATTCCTAATAAAAGATGTACAGTATTGATATCTGCAGATTGATATTGACGGCATTCCAGTTCTGATCTTTTTACAGCCTGATCGGCCATTTTTGTGAAAGAAATACTTCCCATATTTGCTGTGAAAGGATTAGTGTTCACAGCACTTAAGGTTTCTATTTTTCTCTTTATCTGGGTGAGATCTGCACTAAGATTTTCCAGGATTTCTTTTGCAGAATTTTCAGTCTTGATAATTCCTAAAAGGAAATGTTCAGTATTCAGAAACTCACTCTGCAAACGTCGTGCTTCATTTTTGCTTTGCTTGAACACGCGGTTCAAACCATCTGAAAATTTATAATCCATAATTAAAAATATTCACTAAGTTATGTTTTTTATAAACAATCCTACAATAATTAATTGTAAAATTTAAATATTTGGTTGCAAATTAATTGCCAACTCAAAAAACAGGACTTTATGACATTAATTTTTTTGTTGCTTCAAAAAAATGTTTAGGTTTGTAGTCCTCAAAAAATCAATACATGAACAATTGGGCAGAATATGTCGGTTACCTGGCTTCCGCATTTGTGGTTGGAAGCTTTTTATTAAAACAAATTAAAATGATCCGTATGATCAATCTTCTGGGCTGTATCTGCTTTGTAATCTATGGGATATACAGCGGAATGCTTTGGCCGATTATTATACCGAATGCTGTCCTGGCATTGGTTCAGATTTATCATCTAATAAAAAACGATTAAAAGATGAGAGTTATTGTAAGCGTTTTTAATAATCTGTATACAGACCAACGTGTTGAAAAGGTTTGTAAAACGCTTTACGATAACGGTTATCAACCAATTCTGATCGGAAATAATTGGTTAGGTGATCCGGCAATGCAGCGTCCGTATCCTTTTGTTAGGATTTCTTTAAAATCTAAAAAATTGAGATTTGCATATATAGAATTTCAACGGAAACTCTATCAGGAAATCAAAAAATATGCTGACAATAAGACCATTTTGCTAGCTAATGATCTGGAAACAATAATGCCAAATTATCTCATTTCTAAAAAATTGGGAATTCCTTTGGTTTTTGACAGCCATGAGATTTTTACAGAAATGCCGACAATCCAGGGCCGCTGGGTGAAAAGTGTGTGGAAAAAAATCGAAAGCACTTTTATTCCAAAAATTAAAAGGATGATAACGGCAAGTGATTCCTATGCCAACTGGTTTGTAAAAGAATATAGGATTAATAAACCTGTTGTTGTGAAAAATCTTCCGAGGAAATTAGAATTTAATGGAGCGAATGAAAATTCTCCCAAAATTATTCTTTACCAAGGCTGGCTCAATTATTCGCGGGGTATTGATAAAGCCATTCTTGCAATGCAATCGATTAGCAATGCAGAACTTTGGATTGCCGGCGGCGGTCCAATGGAAAAAGAATTCAAAGAAATTGCTAATCATGCTAATGTTTCGGATAAAGTTAAATTTTTTGGAAAACTTCATCCGGAAGATCTTCGCAAATTGACGCCAAAGGCTGATGTAGGGATCAGCATCGAAGAAAATAATGGACTGAGTTATTACTATTCTTTACCCAACAAAATTTCAGATTACATCCAATCCAGAGTTCCCGTTGTCGTATCAGATTTTCCGGAAATGAAGAATATTGTGAATACTTTCGGTGTTGGAGAAATCATAGAAAATCATTCTCCCGAACATCTTGCGGAAAAACTGAACACAGTTTTGGAAAAAGGGAAAGCATCTTATCTATACAATCTCAATGTGGCTGCGGATGAGCTCTGCTGGGAAAATCAAGAAGAAAAGATTCTAAAAATCTTTGCAGATGCCAGCAAGGAAATTCTTCAATAATTAACTTTGTAGTAATTTCAAAATCTAAGTTGTACAGTTTTTGATTCAATCCAATAAAATATCTATTATGAAATCTTTTGTAATAATGGTTGTAGCTGTTTTTTCTCTATTGAGCTGCAGTTCACAAATATATCTTGACCCTACGACGCTGAGTTCTGTTGTAGAAAAAAAAGAGTTTGATTTCAATGCTACAAGAGCATTTCCAACCAATTATGACGTTATTAATGTAATGAACTCAATACCTGGTTCTACGGGAACCCGGCTTTTGAATCTTGATCCTGGCTATGGATTCAATCTGAAAAAAAATTTGTTTAGTGTTGCTTTACCTTATTTTGGAAGAGCTTTTAATGTTAATCCTGGCGATGCTACAAAAGGTGGTTTGACTTTCGAATCTAAAGAATTCATGGTGAAACAATCCACAAGTAAAAAAGGAAATACACTATTGGTAATTACGCCCAATGATCAAAGAGAAAATTATGTTTTCAATTTGGAAATTTTCAAAAACGGGAGTGCATTTCTGTCGATTCAATCCAATAACAGGCAGCCAATCAGCTTTGACGGGAATATTTCGGCTCCAAAGTAATTAGTTTCCAAATATTTTTTTAACAAATTCACTGGCTTCGGAACTTGGATTAGATAAAAGTTCTGAAGCATTTTTTTTATGTTCCTGGAAAGAATTGGCAAGAAGGAGATCATTTTTAGCTTTCTCAAGAATATACTCTCTCACCCAAAATTCGAAGCGCTTCTGAGCCTGGTTTTTTCTGGTTTCAAAAAAAGTCCCGTTTTTAGTTTTTAACGTGATATAATTCTCGATTTTATTATAGATTTCATCCAATCCTGTTTTCTCTAAAGCCGAACCCAAAATCACCGGAATTTTCCAGTCTTTTTCTTTCGGAGTAATGAATTGTAAAGCTCTTGTGAGTTCGGTTTTCGTCATTTTAGCCTTAGATAGATTCTCGGAATTAACTTTATTAATGAAAATCAAATCTGCCATTTCCA
This sequence comes from Chryseobacterium sp. 36-9, assembly GCA_001898785.1. Lineage (GTDB taxonomy): Bacteria > Bacteroidota > Bacteroidia > Flavobacteriales > Weeksellaceae > Epilithonimonas > Epilithonimonas pallida. Next base: position 11,857 of record MKVE01000015.1, read on the forward strand.
TTATCCCGCGTTTAATACCCTGTAACTCATCACCGGTTCCGATGACTTTCAGAAAAAGAAAAACGTCGGTAATATCATTCACCAAAGTTTCACTTTGTCCAACGCCAACGGTTTCTATCAGGATATAATCAAAACCTGCGGCTTCGCAAATCAAAAGACTTTCAAAAGTCGTATTCGCAATTCCACCAAGAAATCCGGAACTCGGACTTGGCCGGATAAATGCGTTTGGATCTTTTGCCAACTCTTCCATTCTGGTTTTGTCGCCAAGGATACTGCCTTTGTTGATTGAGGAACTTGGATCAATCGCCAGAACAGCGACTTTTTTTCCTTGTTTGATGGCATATTTTCCAAAGCTTTCTATGAAGGTTGATTTGCCAGCACCGGGAACACCTGTAATTCCAACCCGGACAGATTTTCCTGTGAATGGCAAAATTTCCTTCAGTAACTGATCGGCAATTTCCCGATGTTCAGGCTTTTTACTTTCAATCAATGTAATGGCTTTTCCCAAAATCCTTTTATCAGAAGATTTGATTCCGTTGATGTAATCTTGTAAACTGATTGATTTGTTCATTGGGAATTTGGAATTATTACAAATTAGGAGTTAGGTAATTTTCGGAATCTTATATTTTCTATTTTTGATAAGAATAAAATCCAAAAATATGAAAAAAACGATATATGCCTTATGTTTTGTAGGCGCAATTATCTACTCTTGTACAACAAAAACAGTGACGACCTCAATGGCTTCCATCAACACTAGCGCAGAATACGTGACCAAAGGTAAAACCGTATTTGACCAGCGTTGTGGCAAATGCCACGGGCTTCCGGAAGCTTCTGACCACACGCCGGAACAATGGAACAAAATCATCGCAAGAATGGCTCCGAAGGCGAAACTGAACCCGGAAGAAACCAACTGGGTTCTGGCTTACGTAACGGTTAATGCGAAGAAATAATATTGAAATTAAACTAAAGGAAACCAATCAATGGTTTCCTTTTTCTTGTAGAATATCTTTCAAACTTTACAAATATGGCACTTGTATTCGGATATCAAATTTTCTAAGATCCTAAAAATTTCTCCAAAATATCTACCGCACACTTCGGAAGATTCGTTCCGGGACCAAAAATAAAATCGGCTCCGTTGGCGTAGAGGAATTCATAATCCTGCTGCGGAATTACTCCGCCCACCACAATCGTGATATCATCCGCCCCGAGTTTTTTCAATTCTTCAACAACCTGTGGAACCAGCGTTTTGTGACCTGCCGCCAAAGATGAAACACCCAAAATATGAATATCATTTTCAACCGCCTGTTTTGCCACTTCTTCCGGAGTCTGGAATAGCGGCGCTACATCGACATCAAATCCCATATCCGCAAAGGCTGTTGCTACTACTTTTGCTCCCCTGTCATGACCGTCCTGCCCCATTTTAGCAACCATTAATCTCGGACGGCGACCTTCTTCTTCTTCAAATTTCTGAGTAAGATTCAGGGCTTTTTCAAAATATTCGTTCTTTCCTGCATTCATAGCGTAAACTCCTGAAATAGTTCTAATGTTGGCTTTATATCTTCCGAAACTTTCTTCCATAGCATCACTCATTTCACCCAACGTTACTCTTCTTCGAGCCGCTTCGATGCACAATGCAAGAAGATTTCCTTTGCCTGTTTTTGCAGATTCTCTGATTTCATTTAAGATCTGTTCAACCGCTTCAGAATTTCTCTCTTCTTTTATTTTATTTAATCTTTCGATCTGTTTTCTCCGAACTTCCGTATTATCAATATCTAAGATCTCGATTTCGTCCTGTTTTAAATCTGATTTGAATGAATTTACCCCGATGATAAATTCTTCGCCACTGTCGATTTTTGCCTGTTTTCTCGCTGCCGCTTCCTCAATTCTCATCTTCGGAATTCCGGCTTCGATGGCTTTTGTCATTCCGCCTTCCTGCTCAACCTCATCAATGTATTTCATGGCTTCTTCGATCATCTGCTGTGTAAGAGATTCAACCAGATTGCTTCCTCCCATCGGATCTACCACATCGCAGATCCCACTTTCCTGCTGAAGGATGATCTGTGTATTTCTCGCGATTTTCGCCGAATAATCTGTTGGAAGTGCAATCGCTTCATCCAAGGCATTGGTGTGAAGAGACTGGGTTCCACCCAATGCTGAAGATAAAGCTTCAATTGCCGTTCTTGTGATATTGTTGAATGGTTCCTGCTCCGTTAAAGACCAGCCTGAAGTCTGCGAGTGAGTTCTTAAAGCTAAAGATTTGGGGTTCTGAGGATTGAATTGCTTTAATAATTCAGCCCAAATATATCTTGCAGCACGCATTTTTGCGATTTCCATGAAGTGATTCATTCCGATTGCCCAAAAGAAAGATAATCTTGGTGCAAAATCATCGACATTCATTCCTGCTTTTATTCCTGTTCTTACATATTCCAAACCGTCTGCTAAAGTGTAGGCCATTTCCAGAACCGGTGTTGCTCCGGCTTCCTGCATGTGATATCCTGAAATTGAGATGGAGTTGAACTTCGGAATATTCTGAGAAGTATATTCGAAAATATCTGCAATGATCTTCATAGAAGGTGCAGGCGGATAGATGTAGGTATTTCTCACCATAAACTCCTTCAAAATATCATTCTGAATCGTTCCTGAAAGTAAATCCTGGGAAACGCCCTGCTCTTCTGCAGCCACAATATAAAAAGACAAAATTGGCAAAACTGCACCATTCATCGTCATGGAAACGGAAATCTGATCTAATGGAATTTCATTGAATAAAATTTTCATATCCTCTACGGAATCAATCGCAACACCGGCTTTTCCAACGTCTCCTACAACTCTCGCATGGTCTGAATCATAACCTCTGTGTGTCGCCAAATCAAAGGCTACCGAAAGTCCTTTTTGTCCTGCCGCCAAGTTTCTTCTGTAAAATGCATTGGATTCTTCTGCTGTGGAAAACCCTGCATACTGACGAATCGTCCAAGGTTTCTGAACATACATCGTAGAATACGGACCTCTTAGATAAGGCGCAATTCCCGGGGAAGTCTGTGTTAATTCTTTATTTTTAACATCTTCTGCAGCATATTTTGATTTTAGTTCCAAACCGTCTTTTTCAAACGAATAATTTTCTGAATAGGAATTTAATTCAATGTTTTGAAAATCAGGGTTTTGATTTTTTATTTTGTAGCGCATCTTGCTTTTTCTTGATGAAAGTAAATGTATGAATTTTTAAAAATTGTTTTAACCACAAAGACGCAAAGTTTTTTCAAAGGTTTATTTAAGTTTTTGAAAACGACCTTTGTGGTTTTTCCAAGCGACAATTTGTCATTATTTTTTTGATGGTCTTTTTTTTGAGAAAGTTGATCGAAGGCGAAGCTGCGACAGGGATAGTAGTGGAAATCCTTTTGCTTTTTAGATTCTTCACTTCGTTCAGAATGACAAATGTTCTAAAAAGCAAAAGATTGCAACGGATAGCCCGGTGACAAAATAGCGCAGGGAAAAGCTTTGGCTTTTGGCAGTCGCCCGAATCATTATTGATAATTCATGATTGATAAATGATTCTGATTCGGGATTTTGAGTTGAATACTAATAAAAAAATTTAAAATAAATATGGCAACAGGAAGTATTAATGTGTCGGTGGAGAATATTTTTCCGCTGATTAAAAAGTTTCTTTACAGCGACCACGAGATTTTTCTTCGTGAATTGATTTCCAACGCAACAGATGCAACAACAAAGCTGAAACATCTGACAACTATTGGTGAAGCAAAAGTGGAGTACGGCAATCCTATGATTGAAGTGAAGATTGATAAAGATGCGAAAACGCTGACGATCAAAGATCAGGGAATCGGGATGACTGGCGAGGAAGTTGAAAAGTATATCAATCAGGTGGCATTTTCCGGAGCGGAGGAATTCTTGGAGAAATATAAGGATTCTGCGAAAGATGCTGGAATAATCGGGCATTTTGGTCTTGGATTTTATTCGGCGTTCATGGTGGCGGAAAAGGTGGAAATCCTAACGAAATCTTACAAGGAAGATGCGAAAGCAGTTCGTTGGATTTGTGACGGAAGTCCGGAATATACATTGGAAGAAATTGATAAATCTGACAGAGGAACGGAAATCGTGCTTCATATCGCAGAGGATTCGACAGAATTTTTGGAAGATTTCAGAATCCGAGAATTGCTGACAAAATATAATAAGTTTAATCAAATTCCGATTAAATTCGGAACTAAAAAAGAGCAACTTCCTCTTCCGGAAAACGTGCCGGAAGGAACGAAACCGGAAGAAGTGGAAATTGATAACATCATTAATAATCCACATCCTGCATGGACAATTGCGCCAAGTGACCTGACCAATGAGGATTATGTGAAATTCTATCACGAACTGTATCCGATGCAGTTTGAAGAGCCTTTGTTCCATATCCACCTGAATGTGGATTATCCTTTCAATCTGACCGGAGTTTTGTTCTTTCCGAAATTAGGAAACAACCTGAATATTGAGAAAGATAAAATTCAGCTGTATCAAAACCAGGTTTTTGTGACGGATGAGGTTAAGGGAATTGTCCCGGATTTCTTGATGTTGTTGAGGGGTGTGATTGATTCTCCGGATATTCCGCTGAACGTTTCTCGTTCGTACTTGCAGGCTGATGGCGCAGTGAAGAAAATCTCTTCTTACATCACGAAAAAGGTGGCGGACAAAATGGTTTCTCTGATTAATGACAATCGCGAAGATTATGAAAAGAAATGGAATGACATCAAGATTGTGATTGAGTACGGAATGATTTCGGAAGATAAATTCTATGAAAAATCTGACAAGTTTGCGCTTTATCCAACGACTGACGGAACGTATTATCTTTGGAATGATCTGATCGACAAAATCAAGCCAAACCAGACGGACAAAGACGGAAAAACAATTGTTCTTTATGCTTCTAATGCTGACGAGCAACACAGTTATATAGAATCGGCGAAAGAAAAAGGCTATGACGTTCTATTATTAGATTCTCCGATTGTTCCGCACCTGATTCAGAAACTGGAAGCTTCTAAAGAGAACGTTTCTTTTGCAAGAGTGGATGCAGACCACATCAATAATCTTATCAAAAAAGATGAGCCGGTAATTGCTAAACTAAATGATTCGGATAAAGAGACTTTGAAGAAAGAGATTGAAGAATCGATCAATGACAAGAAATTTACGGTCCAGTTAGAGGATTTGGATTCTACGGATGCGCCGTTTACTTTGACTCAGCCGGAGTTTTTCAGAAGGATGAAAGATATGCAAGCAACTGGCGGTGGCGGAATGTTTGCAATGGGCGGTTTCCCGGAGATGTATAATCTGGTTGTGAATTCTAACTCAGATTTTGCCGGAGAATTATTGAAAAAAGATAATGCTGATGAGAAAAAAGCGATGATCAATCAGGCCTTGGATTTGGCAAAATTGTCTCAAAATCTTTTGAAAGGAAAAGAGCTGACGGATTTTATCAAACGTAGTTTTGAGAGTTTGAAGTAGAACTTAGATATTAATGAAAAAGAAGAGCGGAACTAAATTTTAGTTCCGCTTTTTTGTATTTATAACAGCGGTTTTATGCGATTTGTGTCAATTTGACAAAATATTTTTTAATTTAAATTGAAATTACAAAAAAAGGATTATTTTAATCAATTCAAAATATGAATAAATGAGAAATAAATTTCTATTGATTTTTCTATTGTCGTTGATTAAAATAAATTCACAAAACTATCATTTCTATATATCAGATAATCTAGGCAGCGATTCCTCCATTGATGGTTCTCAGACAAATCCTTTTAAGACAATTGGCAAGGCTAAAAGTGTTATAAGAAATCAATTAGTCAGTTTTCCTATGACACAAGATATAATAGTTCATATTGCTGGAGGAAACTATAGTTTATCTCAAAGTTTAGAATTTAATGCTTTAGATAGCGGGAATAATGGACATTTTGTAATTTACCAGGGAGAAGGAGATATCACAAATAAAACGATTATAAACAGCGGGCAAACTATTACAGGATGGACAAAGCTTGCAGATAGAAATATTTATCAAGCTAATATAGGTGCTTTGTACTCTAGACAGGTTTATATTGATGGAATTAAGGCCACTAGGGCTAGAAGTGAAAATAATATGGGATTGATAGAAACTACAAAAGGTTATTTTTCGAATTGGACCAATTTTTCGAATTGGACCAATATAAAAGATGTGGAATTGATTTCTAATATGCACTGGCGAAGCCGAAGGATTCCGATAGATTCTGTTTGTAATGGTAGCCAGCTTATGATTAATAATGTTATCTGGGATCATTTTACCCATAATGCCGCTATGAATTTTGTAATTGCTCCCGTAAATTGGATAGAAAATGCTTTTGAATTATTAGATGAGCTAAATGAATGGTATATAGATAAATTATCAAATTCTAACAATATTACTGATAATAATATTATTTACTTAGTAACCAATAATTCTCCACTAAATGTTGTAATACCGACACTAGATAACCTAATAATAGGAAATGATGTAAAAAATATAAAATTTAAAAATTTAAGTTTTAATTACACTAAATGGAATGAACCATCTGAAATAAATACTGACTTAAAAACTCCTATATCTTCTACAAATCACGGATTTTCTAATGAGCAAGCAGATATGTATAAAGATGTTAGAGGAAACCAAAAACTAATTCCCGGCGCCATTACTTTTACTAACGCGAGTAATATACATTTTATCAATGATGAATTCGAACATCTTGGATCTACTGCTTTGAGTTTTGGCCCAGGCTCATCAAATAATATTATTTGTAGTAGCAAATTTAGCGATATTGCTGCAAGTGCAATACGTGTAGGGACTACGGATTATTCTATTATAAATGGAATACACGATAATTTGATTATAAATAATTCAATTAATAATATTGCTAATGAATATTCTGGGTCAGTGGGGATTTTCATTCCTTATGCGAAAAATACCACTATAAAAAATAATACATTGTCTAATTTTCCTTATACTGGCATATCCGTGGGATGGGGATGGGATAACGAAATGGAATATGTCGGGGTAAATAATATCAGCAATAATAAAATTGACTGTACTGAGCAAATTGTACCTGATGGGGGAGCTATTTATACTTTAAATGCACAAAAAAAGGATTTGAATGATAATAATTATACGCAGATAATTGGAAATTATATAATCAACCAGCATTTTTACAGAAGTGCTATCTATATGGATCAAAAATCTAGCTATATACTTGTTGAAAATAATTTAATAGAAAAGGATAATAGGTTATCTTCCTTAGAACCAAAAAAATATTGTGTAGACAACTATGTTAAAAGTATTGAAGCCTGGTATGGTTCGAAAAGCGTAAACATTATTAATAATTATTATAATAATTTTTATGCTGCTCCACCGCTTCAAAGCAATTGTGTTGTTCCTTGTACAGATTTGATTGTAAACAACAATACAACTACATATTCTATGTCTACTGCGGCAAATATAATAGCCGCTTCCGGAGTGCAATCAAACATAAACTGTAATTAAAAAATAAAACCATAAAATGAAAGATAACAAATTAAAAATTATTCTTACCAATATTAGTATCATATTGGTAAATCTCACCTTTTCACAATGCCCTATTAGTTTTCCAAAAACGATAGATGTCTGTTTAGAAGGAAACACGACAGACAAAAACATATGTTTTAGAAATAATAACGGAGATTTAAACATTCTGTTCAATAATGCAAGTCTATTTTCTCTTTACAAAAATGGTAATTTTGAAATGGGTGGCAATACAATCGATGATCGTAAATTAGTAATTTTGGGGGCTAACACACCAAACATACCTAGTGGATCATTATTTACTCCTGTTTTTAAAAGAGATATTTCTTATGAGTTTGCGGGCGCGGGAAGTGCAAAAATAAGATCGTTCAGAGGTAATTTTTGGGATACTTATTTGCAATTTTTAACTAACTCTAATACTTCATCTTCCGACAATCCTCAGGTTAGAATGCAAATCAATGGAAATGGAAATGTCGGTATCGGAACAACTGATCCAAAAGCAATGTTAGATGTAAATGGAGGTACAAGATTAGGTAACTCTCTTTCAAATGATAATAATTCTAATAATTTAGTAATGTTAGGGGCTTTTGATATTAATAGCCCTTATGGAAATTCAGCTTATATACCTTCACACAGAAGGGATATTTCTTATGAATTTAAAGATGCTGGAAGTGCAAAAATAAGATCATATCGTGGAGATAGTTGGGATACTTATTTGCAGTTTCTTACTAATCTAAAAGAAGAAGGAAGTGATAATCCTCAAATAAGAATGCAAATTAACGGAAATGGCCGTGTAGGCATAGGAACAACCGACCCTAAAGAATTACTAGATGTTAATGGGAATACCAATATTTCTGGGAGTTATTTGAAATTATCTACTGGAGTAGGAGACGCTATTATTCAAAGATCAACATCTGGGACTTTAGTTATTAATTCAGGATCTGATGAATCGTCAATTTATCTAAATTATGCTCAGGAATATGGAGCAGGAAAAGGAGGAGTAAGAATATATGATGGAACAACTCAAAACTTTGTAAACTTAAAGATGATAACCACACCTACATCTGGCTCAGCAGGTACCTTCTTAATAGATCCTTCCGGTGGGAAAGTGGTTATTTCTCATAATAATATTCTGTCAACTCCGCCAGGATATAAACTTTATGTAGAAGATGGTGTTTTGTCAGAAAAATTTAAGGCAGCATTAAAATCTAGTAGCCAATGGGCAGATCATGTATTCAGCAATGACTATAAATTAAGACCGCTTGAAGAGGTAGAAGAATATATCCTTACTAATAAACATTTACCGGAAATCCCTTCTGCTAATGAAATAGTAAAAGAAGGCGGATTAGATCTAGCGCAGATGCAGGCAAAACAAATGGAAAAGATAGAAGAATTAACGCTTTATCTTATTGAAATGAAGAAGGAAATTGAGGCTTTGAAAAAAGAAAATACCGAAATGAGAGAAACAATAAAGAATAAACAGAGATGAAAAGATTTTCCTATTTATCCATATTGGTTAATGGTTTTATTTTTGGACAAGCGTGCTCATCTGATATTGTAATTACGACATCAAACTATGCGGTTAGTTTAACACAATCCAATACTTATATAGCAATAAATTCTTCAGTTGATCCAAATAATATCATAAAACTAGATGCCGATCCAAATAACGGATATGTTCAGATGAATCCTGGATTTATAGCTTTGCCAAATTCTTATGGTGCATTTGTCGCACAGGCATTGGACGGATGTGGAAATGCAATACCGCAAAAAATAATCAATACAATTCCCAGTGATGCCTCACAAGAGAAAATTACAATTAGTCCGAATCCGGTGGATGGATTAGTTAATATTTGTTTTGAAAAAAATAATACTTTGTATTCCTACATCTTGTTGTACGATGAAAGTGGAAAGCTAGTCCTAAATAAAGCTTTGATGGAAGGAAACAAAGTCTATTCTATCAACATATCTAATTTAGTTTCCGGATCTTATATTTACAAAATCATGTCTCATAAAAATGTCATTACCGGAATTATTTTGAAAAAGTAATAATTCTGGTTTTTTTAAGTATAGATATTAACAAAAAAGGAACTCAAATCTGAGTTCCTTTTTTATTATTTGATCTTCGAAAGTACATCTACTGTTTCTTCCAAATAGAAATCTCTTTCAAGATTCTTTCTCCAGTTTTCTGTTTTCTTGGCAAACGCTTCGTCTTTTTTGATTCTTTCCGCTTCGTCCGTATGAAGGGTGAATTTCAGCCCGTTATTGAATTTATCCAAACCTTTAAACTTTTCGATTTGTGCTTTACGTGTTTTCATCAGCTCATTGAATTTGGCCTGGTTCAATGGAATAGTCTCTTCCTTGTCAAGTGCTTCTTTCCATTCTGCGGATTCCTGTAACAACTTGTAATTGTTGTTGTTTACCAACTGTTTGTCCAGTTCTGCCTGCAGTTGAGGAACATTTAATCCCGTTAATTTTTTATAGTTCGTGGCTTCGATTTTGTCCCAAGGCAAAGCAAACTGGTCAAAACGTTCTCCCACTTCTGCATATGAGAAGAAATCCTTCATTTTAAGGTCAGCTTCCACACCTTTCCTCTGAGTCGATTCCCCGGAAACTCTATAGAATTTTTGAATTGTCAATTTTAAAGCGCCAAAGTCATCATTGGTATTCAGGAACCTGTTAAGTTCCACAAACGTCTGAACAGTTCCTTTCCCGAAAGAGCTTGGCGAACCGATGACAGCAGCTCTGCCATAATCCTGCATGGCTCCCGCAAGGATTTCTGAAGCCGATGCAGACAATTCGTTCTGCATAATCACAAGTGGGCCTGTCCAAATCGGTTGATTGGATTTATCAGTCAAAACCTGGATTTTTCCACGGCTGTCTTTTACCTGAACATAAGGGCCGGAATTCATAAATAATCCCATGATGTCACCAACTTCTGTCAAAGAGCCACCACCATTGCTTCTCAAATCAAGGATAATACCTTCTACATTTTCTTTCTTTAGCTTGATTAATTCAGCTTTGATATCATCCGATGCATTCCTTCCGCCGTTTTCTTTTTCAAATTCTACATTAAAACTTGGCAAGTAGATGAAGCCGTATTTTTTACCGTTTTTAGAATTAACAACAATACTTCTTGCGAAAGTATCTTCTATGGTCACTTCTTCTCGGATCATTGTCACCTCTTTGATGGTTTTATCCTTTTTTTCAACTGTTAAGGTTACAGGTGTTCCTTTTTCACCCCGGATTAGCCGAACTGCCTCATCAGACAACATTCCGACAACATTCACAGGTTCTTCGTTCGGTTTGGATTTGACTTTAAGGATTTTATCACCGGAAGTCAATTGTTTTGATTTCCAGGCTGGCGCGCCTATTGTCAACTCACCCAGATAGAGATAACCTCTTTTTTCCTGAATCAAAGCACCGATGCCAATCACCTTCCCGGTAAATTGCATATCAAATTCTTCCTTGTTTTTTGGCGAAAAGTAATTGGTATGCGGGTCAAAAACTTCGGTATAAGCATTCATATAAACTGAGAACCAATCCATTTTCTTTCTTTTCTTGAATCTTCTGAAAGAATCGGTAATCAAATCTTTTACTTCAGCAGTTGCCTTTTCACGCTTTTTCTCAGCAGAAAGCGGTTCGTATTTTATAGTGTCTTTCAGCTTATTATTAACCACAGAATCTTTTTTCTTTTTTTGAGCCTCTTCTTTGCTGTTCAGTGTTTCAATCTCCTGAAGGATATTATATTTGATATATTTTTTCCATTCATTGTACTGTTGCTTTGCATCAGCAGGATTTGTTCTTTTTTTTGGTTCGATGATTAATTCTTCGTCTTCGTTCAAATTGATCGGTTTAGAAAAAATATCCTGAGTCATTTTATCAATATCGTCAACACGCTGATAAAGACGGTCAACCGTTAATTTGTAGAAAATAAGATTTCCTTGGTTAAGGTAATCATCCAGCTTGGTATAATGCTTCTTAAATTCGTCCATATCAGACTGCAGAAAATATCTTTTTGAAGCATCTACGCTTTCAAAATATTTATCATAAACATCTTGTGAATAGGCATCATTAATTGGTTTTGGGCTGTAATGAAGATATGAAAGTGTATTTTTCACGCTGACCATAATGGTCTGCATTTTTTCATCATCATTTTGTGGAGAATTGAAACAGAACATAAGCGTCATCAGCGGCGCAAACATCAAGAGTTTCTTTAACTTGATTTTTTTGAACATATAATTTTAAATCTGTACTTGGATTAGTATTTGGTTCGTTTTGAATGTTACGAAGATATTCAAAAACGAAACCAAATTTAACACCTTATTTTAATTAAAGTATTATAAATTGGTTAATTTTGAGTGATTTTTGAAAAATCGTCAAAAAAAGAAAAAATATAAAACGAAAATTTATGAGCAGACCATTGATATTGGTAACCAATGATGACGGAATCACAGCACCAGGAATTAGAAAATTAATCAGCATAATGAACAAAATTGGGGAAGTAGTAGTAGTTGCACCCAATTCTCCGCAAAGTGGAAAAGGCCACGCGATCACCATCAATTCTACTTTAAGCTTCGAAGAGCTGAATCTTGATGGTCCTCAAAAAGATTTTTCCTGTTCCGGAACACCTGTGGATTGTGTGAAAATGGCTCTGGATAAAATACTTCCTAGAAGACCGGATTTGGTAGTTTCAGGCATCAATCATGGTGCGAATTCGTCCATCAATGTTATCTATTCCGGGACGATGAGTGCGGCTGTTGAAGCCGGAGTGGAAGGTTTACAGGCTATCGGATTTTCTCTTTCTGATTTGAAATGGGAAGCGGACTTTAATCAGGCAGAAGAATTTATCAGAGATATCGTTCTTAAAACTCTTGAAAATCCAATGCCAAAAGGCATCGTTCTGAATGTTAATATTCCGAAACTGAACAAAGAAGAAATCAAGGGTATCAAGGTCTGCAAACAGGCGAATGCCAAATGGGAGGAAAGTTTTGACGAAAGAGTGAATCCCCACGGAAGAAAATATTACTGGCTGACAGGCTACTTCAATAATATGGATGAATCCGAAGATGCTGACGAAACGGCATTGGCAAACGGCTATATAAGCATTGTTCCTGTAAAATTTGATCTGACGGCTTACGAGTATATGCGGGAATTGGATTCAATCTATAAATAATCTGAATGGAGTTTATAAGACAATATCTGCTTTCTAAAAATATTCCGCTTACAGAAGAAAACTGGAAACCTTTTGTGGAAAAAAATGTCAGAAAAGAATACAAGAAAAAAGATATTATTCTCAAAAAAGGAGAAGTTGACAATTACCTTTCTTTCGTAGAAACCGGTGCAGCAAGACTTTTTTTTAATAAAGAAAATAAAGAACTGACTATAAGATTTGTATTTCAGCATCAGTTTCTTACTGCCTATGATTCTTTCACCCAACGCACACCATCCAGATGTGACATAGAAGCACTAACGGATATGGTTGTCTGGCAGATCCATTACGATGACTTACAGGAGATCTATAGATCTCAGGCTGTAGGTAATCTTGTGGGAAGACTGACTGTGGAAACACTTTATGTAGAAAAACTGAATAGAGAATTCTCTTTTCTAAGTGATACAGCAGAAGAGAGATATCTCAAGCTAATGAAAGACCAGCCTGATCTATTCCAAAAAATCCCATTAAAACATATCGCTTCTTATATGGGTATAACACCACAGGCTCTCAGCAGAATAAGAAGACGAATTTCTTAACCGTGGTTCATTTTATTTGATGTAAATAAACTCTAGATTTGCATAAAATAACACATGAAAATCCAAATGAAGGAAAAAGAAGCGTTCAGATAACTCCGAACGCTTTTTTTTATTGATATATTTTGCTTTTAGATGGGTTTATAAGTCTATTATTTTCAGATTAATTAAAGGCATTGTCATAAGTCATCGATGAAAAATCGATCTTAAGAATTGCTTTAGAATCTACCGGTTTGCCATTACATTTTGCGGGAATCCAGGTCTTATTAACCTTGGTTGCAGCGTCTTTTAAATCTCTAAGGAAAGGCTCACTGTTTGGTACTTTTGGCCCTGCTTCAACTTTGGAAAGAACACCATCTTTGGTAATATCCAGTTTCACAAAGAACAATCCGTTAACAGCATAAGTGTTCCAGTTTACATTTTGTTGTAATTTTTCTTTAAGGTCTTTGATATATGCATCAGTACCGCCGGGATATCTTAGGCTGTTAAATTGAGAAGGATCACAAGAAGTGTCTTTTATTTGGTAGATTCCTCTAATATTATAAATTACTGCGCTTGAAGTATTGTCAACTAATGGAAGATTATCCATTTCTTGTTCAATATCATTTTGAGCAAAAGCCAATGAACTGATCAGCAAGCTCAATGAAAATAGTAATGATTTCATAGTATTTGATTTATATGATTTTAGAATTGAAATTTTATGCCAAAACTGTTCTGATTAGCAACAAATTACAAAACTTCAATCTGATTTTTTAATAAATCTTCGAATTCATCTCTTTTTCTGATAAGATGAGCTTTTCCATCAAGGAACATTACTTCGGCAGGTTTCAATCTGGAATTGAAATTCGAACTCATTTCAAAACCATAAGCTCCAGCGTTTCTGAAGACAATCACATCGCCTTCTCTTACTTCATTGATTTTTCTGTCCCAGGCAAAAGTATCTGTCTCACATATGTTTCCAACCACAGTATAGATTCTTTCCGGACCTTTTGGATTAGAAAGATTCTCGATAATGTGATAAGAATCGTAGAACATCGGACGAATCAAATGATTGAATCCGGAATTAACGCCTACAAAAACCGTTGCTGTTGTTTGTTTGATGACATTAGATTTTACCAAGAAATGGCCACTTTTACTAACCAAGAATTTCCCAGGTTCAAACCAAAGCTGGAATTTTTTCCCAGAAGTTTCTTCGTGTTTTTTGATTGCTGCGTTGACTTTTTTTCCAAGAGATTTTACGTCTGTTTCCAAATCGCCGTCTTGATAAGGAACTTTGAAACCGCTTCCCATATCAAGATATTTCAGATTCGGGAAATGTTCTGCCAATTCGAACATAATGTCAAGACCTTGAAGGAAAACATCCGGGTCTTTGATTTCGCTTCCGGTATGCATATGAAGACCTTCCACATTGATGTTGGTCGATTTCATAACACGTTCGATGTGACGAAGCTGATGAATAGAAATTCCGAATTTGGAATCGATGTGTCCAGTTGAGATTTTATAATTTCCTCCGGCAAAGATATGGGGATTGATTCTCACAAAAATCGGATAAGAACCACCGAATTTATTTCCAAATTGTTCTAAAATCGAAATATTATCGATGTTGATATGAACATTCAGAGACATTGCTTCCTCGATTTCTGCAAGGTCAACACAGTTTGGAGTGAAAAGGATTCTGTCATTGGTAAAACCTGCTTTCAATCCTAATTTAACTTCGTTGATAGAAACGCAGTCAAGAGAAGCGCCTAACTTTTCGACGTATTTCAGGATGTTGATATTGGTTAAAGCTTTGGCTGCATAGAAAAATCTTGTGTTCTTCGAGAAAGAAGAAGTCAGCTTTTCGTATTGTTCGCGTATCGAATTAACGTCATACACATAAACGGGTGTCCCGAATTCTTTTGCTATAGCCAGCAAGTCCTGATTTGTCATAAGGTAGATTTTTAAAAATAAAAAGGCAGATTCTTATAAAAAGAGTCTGCCGCAATAGATATCTTATGCATGCAACTCTTTATACATTCCAAACCTTAGAGAACCTTACAGCTCCCTTTTTTCCGATTTTGTTTTGTTTAAATATTTGCATTGCTTTGTTTAAAATTTTTCGCAAAATTAGAGTTTATCTGTAAATCCTGCAATGTTTTGGTTTGATTTTTATTTCTCGGGAAGCGGAGAAACCTCATATTCATTCCTCAAAAGTGCCAACTGCAAATCATTCTGCAAATCCTGTGAAAATCTTGGAACTGGCAACATCAGCTTTTTGATTTTCTCCAATGACTGAATCTGATGGTATAATTCATAAAAACCAAAACCAGTTAATTTGCCTTTCTCTAAAACCAGAAATGATTTTTCGCCCAAAGTTCTTCCGGATGCAGACCAGATTTCATTCCTTCCTTTGAGATTGATTTTCTGGGTAAGTTCTGCCAAATCTTTCAGTTCTTCTCTGGATTTGATATAATTAATGGCTTTCAAACCTTGTGTAAAACTCTTGAATCTCAGTAAAGGTTTATCTTCCTGGAGTTTAGTTTTCTCAAGAATGTATTTGTTCTTTCTGTAAAACAGTCCAAAAGTCAGTGGTTGCCTTTTTTGGATGCCTTTATTTTGCATCATCAGTTTGGCAATCAAATCCGTGCCGGTAAGTTCATAAGAGATTTTCTCGGTCTCTTCCTGGATTTTTTTATATTTCGCTTTATCGGAATCGAAAATTTTCTTGGCAGACTTATAAAGGTCTTCAACAACATCAGAACAGATGATTTTCCCGTCGCTGTTTTGGAAATATAGAATTCCTCTTTCGTTTGGCAGATCTTCCGTTAGAATCTGAACTTTACTGATGTAATCTTTCTCTAGGCTTTCTTCTTGTTGCGACTGGATGATTTCGTTATTTTTATCTTTGATAATCAGTAGTTTAAATAAGTCCAAAGTTGCTCTTGCGTCACCACTTGCACGATGAGCTTCACTCAACGGAATCCCAATGGATTTGCAAAGTTTGCTCAAAGAGTAGCTTTTCTCCTCAGGAATCAGTTTTTGAGCTAACGGAATTGTATCTAAAGTTTTGATTTTGAATTCATAACCAAGGCGTTTGAATGATTGACGAAGCATTCTGTAATCGAAGTCGATATTATGTCCCACCAATATAGAATCCTGTGTGATTTCCACAACACGCTTCGCAATCTCGTGGAATTTAGGCGCAGTAATTACCATTTTCTGTGTAATTCCTGTCAGTTTTTGAACAAAGCTGGAAATCTCATCTTCTGGATTAACGAGTGAGATGAATTGGTCTGTAATCTCGTGACCATCAAACCGATAGATGGCAATTTCTATAATGCTTTCTTTTCTAAAAGGCGCTCCGTTACTTTCTATGTCTATTACTGAATACATCTACATTTTTCGTTCTACAAAGTTAAGAAACTTGAGAGATTTCCTTTCTCAAACATTTTGTTGTTGATGAGCTCTATTTTCTTAATTGAGCTTACCGGAACGATTGTAATTGTCTTACTTCCCTTCTCAACATAAAAGAAATAAGCGCTATTGGAGTCAATGAGATAAATATCTTTTTGATTTCCAGAATCATCGGTAATCCTATGTTTGATTTTTAGATTGTTTTTTTTGATTCTGTCCTTTACAGAAAAACCGCTTCCAATTCCTCCTCCTAAAAAGAAAGCGGCGATCATAAATGCAACCGAAAAATAAACTTGCTTTTTAATGTGAAGTTTCAAATCTTGTACAGATGCATTAGGGTTTTTTTTGAGAAAAGGTCTATTAATAAGAGAATTGCGAACCCAATTTTTATGACTGTTATTCGCTAAAAAATTATTGTACCAAATAAGACCGATAATAAGAATAATAACTGTTACCAGTATAATTGGCTGAGAGGTCAATTCTGAGATAGGACTTATCAAAATATCCATTATTGAAGAATATTTCAGGAAATTAATTCCTAACATATAGAAAAATACACCATCTCTCAGGATTCCCAGGATTATTAGATACAAATAACCTAATGGCAAAAATGTCTGTAGTTTCTCGATCAGTTTATAATCCATTGAATTAGTTATTATCTCCTTTTCTTCAGGCTAAACATTCCTAAAATAAACTTCGCACCTTCTCTCGCCAATGTTGTCATAAAGGTTTTTCCGGCACGGCTTTCCATTACCTGTTCAAACATTCCCGGTTCTTCTTTAGGTTGTACGGTTCTCGTTGGCGTGGGAATTACGGTTTGAGAATGTTCTTCTAATCTTCTATTGAGTATTTCGTAAGCACTTTCCTTATCAATGGTCTGTTCATATTTTCTGACGAGTTCCGAATTTCTTGTTAGTTCATCAATTTCTGATGAGGTTAAGACATCCATTCGGCTTTCCGGAGAAATCAGATAAGTCTGAACCAAAGGCGTCGGAATTCCTTTTTCGTCAAGAGCTGTTACGAAAGCTTCTCCAATACCAAGATTCTGAATGAGTTCATTAGCTTTGTAGAATTCTGTAATTGGATAATTTTCTACCGCTTTATCAATTTCTTTCCTGTCTTTGGCTGTGAATCCTCTCAAGGCATGCTGGATTTTCAAACCAAGCTGACTCAATATATTTTCCGGAACATCGCCGGGAATCTGAGTGATAAAATAAATACCGATGCCTTTTGAACGGATTAATTTTACCATTGTTTCAATCTGGGAAAGCAATGCCTTCGAAGCTTCATTGAAAATCAAATGTGCTTCATCTATGAATAGAACCAATTTTGGTCTTCCACTGTCGCCTTCTTCAGGAAAGGTCATATAGATTTCTGCAAAAAGCGATAACATAAACGTTGAGAAAAGATTCGGTTTGTTTTGGATGTCATCCACACGGAAAATATTCACAACACCTTTTCCGTCTCTGGTTTTTAGCAGGTCTTCAACTTCAAAACTTGGTTCGCCGAAAAAAGTCGATGCACCTTGTTGTTCCATTGCGACAATCGAGCGTAAGATTGCGCCCAACGATGCCGGTGCAATAGAACCGTAATTGTCAGCCAGTTCTTTTTTACCAATCGGATTATCCGTTACGTATTGCAGAACTTTTTTCAAATCCTGCAAATCAACCAAAGGCAAAGCTTTGTCATCACAGTATTTGAAAACAATAGACATGATGCTTTGCTGGGTATCATTGAGTCCAAGAATTTTACTTAACAAGATTGGTCCGAATTCCAACACAGTGGCTCTCAGTTTTACGCCTTTTGTTCCGGAAATAGTCATCAGTTCTACCGGAAAACTCTGTGGGGAATAAGGCAACTGCGTTTTGGCGTAACGGTCTTTGATGTTGTCATTTTCTGTTCCTGCTTCTGCAATTCCGGAAAGGTCTCCTTTGATATCCATTACCAAAGTTGGGATTCCTGCGTGAGACAATTGCTCCACAAAAACCTGAAGTGTTTTGGTTTTTCCGGTTCCCGTTGCGCCGGCAATTAATCCGTGCCGGTTTACGGTTTTAAGTGGGATCGAAACATTGACTTCCGTTACAACTTCGCCGTCAAGCATTCCTTTTCCAAGAATGATATGTTCTCCTTTCGGATTATATTTTGCGTTAAGATCTGTGATGAATTTCTCTTTATCTGACATCGATTGGTTTTTGAATGTTTAAATTTAAAAATATTTTCCAGAAATTTAAACTTTAGCAATTACATTAATTTGTCTTGTATTAGAATATGCTCAAATTTCTGATTTTCGAAAATATAAAAGCGAGGCAATAATATTTTATCTTTGTATCCAAATCACAAAGCATGCGTGCTTATAACACAAAAAATTTCCTGAAAATACTTATCAGTCTTCATAAAAGTGATACACTGAAGGTTCTTTTCCCAACAATTGTTTTAGTCGGCATTTACTCATATGCAGTCTATTATTTCGAAGTAGAATTTTTGCATCTGACATCCAAATCTTCTGTAAGCAATATCGGGATGATCCATTCTTTGCTGGGGTTTGTTTTGTCTTTGCTGTTGGTTTTCAGGACCAACACGGCTTACGATCGTTGGTGGGAAGGGCGGAAGCTTTGGGGGAAACTGGTTAATGACAGCCGGAATTTTGTCATTAAGATTAACAGCATCCTTCCGGAATCTGATATTAAAAACAGGACTCAAATTGCAAAATACCTGAAATTTTTCCCTCACTTCCTGAATAGCCACCTTTCCAAAGAATCAACAAGATTGGTTCTGGATGAAGGTTTTGCAGATTTGGCTAAGGAACTGAAACATCATCCGCCGGCAGAATTGATTTTTCTGTTGACTAAAAAACTGTACCAGCTTAAAAAAGAAGGAAAAATTTCTGACACCGAGATGTTATTTTTGGATACGCAGTTATCTGGCTTTTTAGATGTTTGCGGCGGTTGTGAAAGAATTAAAAATACGCCTATTCCATATTCGTACTCATCATTTATAAAGAAGTTTATTATCTTTTATGTAATGGCTTTACCAATTGCTAATGTTGTTAATCTGGGTTGTTTTATGATTCCCATTACGATGTTTGTATATTATGTTCTGATGAGTTTGGAACTGATTGCGGAAGAGATAGAAGATCCGTTCAATAATGATGAGAATGATATTCCTATGGAAGCTATTTCTCAAAATATCGAAAGAAGTATCGATTTAATTTTAAATAAAGTCTGACTGTGACAAAGAAACTGAAACTAGAAGAACTGGGAAGAATAGATGTGGAAACGTTCAAAAGAACAGCTAAAATTCCTTTGGTTGTGATTTTGGATAGTGTTAGAAGTATGCATAATGTAGGAGCGATCTTCCGGACTGGTGATGCTTTTCTAATAGAAAAAGTGGTGCTTTGCGGAATCACGCCTCAACCACCTCACCGCGAGATTCATAAAGCCGCATTGGGTGCAACAGAGAGTGTGGATTGGGTCTATGAGCAGGATATTAATGTGGCTATAGACAATCTTAAAAAAGAAAACTTTGAGATTATTGGCATTGAACAGACTTCATCCAGTCAGTTAATAACGGATTTTGAAATTGATCCGGAAAAAAAATATGCCTTGATTCTTGGGAACGAAGTCGATGGGATCAGTGATGATGCGCTTGGGAATATTGATAATTTTCTGGAAATTCCTCAGTTAGGAACCAAACATTCTCTTAATGTAAGCGTCTGTGGCGGAATTGTGATCTGGGAATTTGCGAAGAATCTTGGATTTAGATAATAAAAAACTGCAAACACCAGAAGTGCCGCAGTTTGAAATAAATCTAATAAAAAGTAAAAATGAAAGGCGACAAAGATATATTTTTAAATTAATACAAAGCAACAGTTTTGTAAAAAAAGTATAAAAATTTTTAAAATCTTTTCTGGCTGAGTAATTTTTGTAAATTAGCATAATGTTTATCAAAGACTACATCTCCAAAGATTATCCGGCTTTCAGCGTCAAAGACTCTATAGAAGAGGCTTCTGAGGTTGCTAAAGAATTCGGATATTCCCACGTTTTCATTGTGAACAAAGGTCTCTTCCTGGGAGGGCTCAGTCAGTCTTTTTTAGAAGACAGTCCTGAAGGAAAACTGGATTCTCTCAATATTCATTTTGAGCGTTTTGCGATTATGGAAGACAGCAGTCTGTTGGACAGCATCAAACTTTTCCATATTTTTAATTCCAATGTGGTTCCCGTTATTTCGAAGGAAGAAAAGTATCTGGGTTACATCTCCTGTGATGACATTTTTAATGAGTTTTCCAAATATCCGCTGTTCTCGGAAAATGGTGCAATACTGACCATCCAGACCAACGGCCTGCACTATTCTATGACAGAGATTTCGCAGATTGTGGAAAGTAACAATGCTAAGATCTATGGCGTTTTCATCAATGCAATCAAAGAGGATAGTATAGAAATTACACTCAAGATCAGTAACGAAAATCTAAGTTCTATAGATGAAACTTTTGAGAGATACGGTTATGTTGTAGTCCATAAACATTATGACGATGAGAAAGAAGAACTCTTGAAAGACCGGTTCGGATTTTTTCAGAAATTTTTGGAGATTTAATTATGAAAGCAGCCATTTATTCTCAAAAGAAAGATCTTGATACGTTTTTGTATCTCAATCGGTTCATTTCAGAATTGGCGCTGAGAGAAGTGTCCGTTGTTCTTCATGCCGAGATGGCAGAAAATCTGAATTTTTCCAAAGAATTCGAAACATTTTCCGGCAAAGAAGGACTTAAAAATAAGAATGTCAATATCGTTTTTAGTTTCGGGGGC
Source organism: Chryseobacterium sp. 36-9 (assembly GCA_001898785.1). Taxonomy (GTDB): domain Bacteria; phylum Bacteroidota; class Bacteroidia; order Flavobacteriales; family Weeksellaceae; genus Epilithonimonas; species Epilithonimonas pallida. Next base: position 33,343 of record MKVE01000015.1, read on the forward strand.
GATGGAACTATTCTTAATGCGTTGACTTTTATACAGGATCTTGAAATTCCGATTATTGGGGTTAATACAGGACGATTGGGGTTTTTGGCCAATTTCCGGAAAGACCAGATTTTTGACGAATTGGATTCGATTATCCTTGAAAAGAATTATAATATCAGTGAAAGATCGGTAATTAAAATCACGACAAATGATAATTCTGAAATCGATTTTCCATTCGCTTTGAATGATGTCAGTCTTTCCAGAAAAGAAACGACATCAATGATTACGGTCGAGTCTTACATTAATGATGAGTTTCTGAATGTTTTCTGGGGCGATGGATTGATCGTTTCAACTCCAACCGGTTCTACAGCTTATTCACTGAGTTGTGGCGGACCGATTATTTCTCCGACGAACGATAATTTTGCGATATCGCCAATAGCACCTCATAACCTGAATGTCCGTCCACTGATTGTAAAAGATGACTCGAAAATAAAACTGACAGTTAAAAGCCGGGTTCCGCAATACACTTTGGCTTTGGATTCAAGGCTTTATCATATGGAAGTGGGGAGTGAGATTATCATTGAAAAAGCAGAATTTTCTTTGTTCCTTATCAAGCCGAAAAATTTCAGTTTCTACGAAACAATCCGCCAGAAGTTGCTTTGGGGAAATGACAAGAGAAATTAATTATTGAAAAATTATTCTTAACATAGTATATTAATTGAAGTTAGAATTATTAATAATTTCGTAACTTTACAGTCCAAAAAATCTTAAAAAATATAATAAAAATGAGCAGAAAATTTCCGGCAGGAGTTGCCACTGGTTCTTTAGTAACAGAGATATTTGATTATGCAAAAGAAAAGCAATTTGCGCTTCCTGCTGCTAATGTGATTGGCTCTAGTAATATCAATGCAACTTTGGAAACTGCTGCAAAACTAAACGCTCCTGTAATTATCCAGTTTTCAAATGGTGGTGCGGCTTTCAATGCAGGAAAAGGCTTGAGCAATGATGGTCAAAGGGCTTCTATACTTGGAGCTATTGCTGGTGCAAAGCACATCCACACTTTGGCAGAAGCTTACGGAGCGACAGTAATCCTGCATACAGACCATTGTGCAAAAAAATTATTGCCTTGGGTTGATGGTCTTTTAGATGCAAGTGAAGAACATTTCAGACTGACGGGAAAACCATTATATTCTTCTCACATGCTGGATCTTTCTGAAGAACCTTTGGAAGAAAATCTCGAAGTTTCTGCTAAATATTTCGAAAGAATGGCAAAAATGGGAATGACTCTAGAAATTGAACTTGGAGTAACCGGAGGTGAAGAAGATGGTGTTGATAACTCTGATGTTGACAGCTCAAAATTATACACACAACCCGAAGAGGTTGCACATGCTTATGAAGTTTTGAAAAAAGTGTCTGATAATTTCACAATTGCTGCCGCTTTCGGTAATGTACATGGTGTTTATAAGCCGGGCAACGTAAAATTAACTCCAAAAATCCTTGATAATTCTCAGAAATATGTTCAGGAGAAATTTGGTACAAAGGAGAAACCGGTAAATTTTGTGTTCCATGGTGGATCTGGCTCTACTTTGGAAGAAATAAGAGAAGCAATCAGCTACGGTGTTGTAAAAATGAACATCGATACAGATTTACAATTCGGTTACACAGAAGGAATCAGAGATTATATGACAGAACAGATTGAATATCTGCGCCATCAGATCGGAAATCCAACTGGTGCCGATGCTCCAAATAAGAAATTCTACGATCCAAGAGTCTGGGTAAGAAAAGGAGAAGAAACGTATATCAAGAGATTGACTCAGGCTTTTGAAGATCTGAACAATATCAATACACTTTAATAATTTATAAATGATAATTGATGAGCGATAAATGGTTCAGTCGTTTTTCTCATCAGTTATCATTTTTCATTTATCAATTATAGAATATGGCATTTGATTGGTTTAAAAGAAAAACCCAAAACATTACAACTTCCACGGAAGACAAAAAAGATGTTCCAAAAGGTCTTTGGCATAAAACTCCAACCGGAAAAATTATAGAAGCGGAAGAACTTAAAGCGAATAATTTTGTATCTCCGGAAGACGGTTTCCATGTAAGAATCGGCAGCAGAGAATATTTCGATATGCTTTTTGATGATCAGAAATTCAAAGAATTGGATGCTGATGTTGAAAGTGTTGATATCCTGAAATTCAAGGATACAAAAACTTACACAGACCGTCTGAAAGAAGTGAAATCAAAAACAAAACTGACAGATTCTATCCGTAATGCAACCGGAAAAGTGAATGGTGTAGAAATGGTAGTTTCCTGTATGGATTTTGCTTTTATCGGAGGTTCTTTAGGTTCTGTAATGGGAGAAAAAATCAGAAGAGCTATTGATTATTGTATCAAACACAAATTGCCTTATATGATTATCTGCCAGTCCGGTGGAGCGAGAATGCAGGAAGCAGCATATTCACTTATGCAATTGGCGAAAGTTCAGGCTAAGCTGGTTCAGCTTTCCGATGCCGGTTTACCTTATATCGCCTATTTGACTGACCCTACTTTTGGCGGTATCACAGCATCATTTGCAATGACAGCTGATTTGATTATTGCTGAACCAAGTGCTTTGATAGGTTTTGCGGGACCAAGAGTTATCCGTGAAACGATAGGAAGAGATTTGCCTGAGGGCTTCCAGACATCGGAATTCCTGCAGGAAAAAGGATTTGTTGATTTTATCGTGAAAAGGACAGAAATCAAACAGCAAGTTTCCAGAGCTGTAAAGCTTTTAATGCACGAATATCATTAATCCAAACAGTTAATAATTATAAAAAAACTCACTCTCTCAAATCTGGGAGAGTTTTTTATGAGATTTGTAAGCATATTTTTCAGGACTTTAAAATCATTGACCTTTAAAAAACTTTTGAAGGTCTTTTCTATCGGATTAATGCATCCTTTATTTGCGTTCTTATATACTTATGCCAGTTTTAAGGCATTTACCAAAGCCAAAGAGCTTTATCCGAAAACCAATTCTAACAGCGGAAAAGGAAATGCATTCCGACACGCTTACTGGTGTTGCCTGATCATGATGTATTTCTGTAAAGTCTCATCACCAAATAAATCTCTGAAATGGTGCAAAAAACTTACAGATATGCACGAAGAACTTTTCCCGAATGAACCGTTAGAAACCAAAATGGATCTTCATAATAACAGAGTTGGAATGGATTATTTTATGACGCTCGTTCCGGGAATCCATCGTCAGTTTTTTGAAAGCAGCTTTTTTATTGAGGAATTACAGAAGAGAACCGCAAATGCTGTTTTGATAACTGATACGGATCAAGACGTTGATAAAGCAACGTTGGTGTATTTGGAATAATCAAATTGACGACTCAGAAGAATCGTCAACTTAAAAAATTAGATATATAATAGAAGTTTTACCACGCTTTCACCGCTCCACCTTTGAAGGTTTGTTGCGCCGCAGATTCTACTTCCGGAGATTGGTAAGCTTGTACAAATTTTTTCACTTTTTCATCATTCTTATTATCTTCTCTTGCAACGATAAGATTAGCGTAAGGCGAATCCTTATCTTCTTTGAATAATCCTTCTTTTTCAGGGTCAAGACCAGCTTGAGCCGCAAAATTATTATTGATAATTGCCAAAGCTACTTCTTTGTCTTCCAAAACCCTTGGAATCTGAGGTGCTTCCAATTCCAGGATTTTCAGGTTTTTCGGATTAGCGATAATGTCAGTTACTTTAGGCAACAATCCAACGTCATCTTTCAACTTCAAAATACCTTGCTTTTGTAATAACAATAATGAACGTCCGCCATTGGTCGGGTCATTAGGAATCACAATAGTTTGTCCGGGTTGCAATTCGGAAACTGATTTTATTTTTTTTGAATAAGCTACAATCGGGTAAACAAAAGTTTTTCCCACAACTGCTAATTTATAACCACGTTGTCTGGATTGCTCTTCAAGATAAGGTAAATGCTGAAAAGCGTTCACATAAACATCACCTTGGTTCAGAGCTTCATTCGGAACGACATAGTCATTAAAGGTAACCAATTCCACATCCAAGCCGTATTTTTTTTTCGCTACTTTTTTAGCAGCTTCGGCAAGGTTTTGTTCTGGTCCGGTTGCGATTCCCACTTTCAGAATATTAGGGTTTGATTCTTTTTTGCTGCAGGCTGATAATGTAATAATAGCTAATGCTAAAGCCAATATTTTCGTCTTCATTTTTTTAAATTTTTATCTATGATTGAATTTTTTTGAAAGAAAGTCTCCGGAAAGCTGAATAATGAAAACCAGTACGATTAATAATATTAGAACAGAATTCATTACTGCAAAATCATATCCGATATAACCGTATTGATAACCAACTTGTCCCAATCCGCCGGCACCAACTGCACCGCCCATTGCAGAATATCCAACTAGTGTAATTAATGTAATACTCACATTATTGATTAATGAAGGCAAAGCTTCTGGTAAAAGGACTTTTCGGATGATTTGAAACGGTTTTGCACCCATTGCTCTCGCTGCTTCTATCAAGCCTGAAGGAATTTCCAACAGGCTGTTTTCTACTAACCTTGCAATGAATGGTGCGGAACCTACACTCAACGGAACTAGTGCTGCGGAAACGCCAATCGATGTTCCTACAATGGTTCTTGTGAAAGGTATCATCCAGACAATGAGAATGATAAAAGGAATCGAACGGAAAATATTGACTATAATTGATACGATTTGGTGTGATATCTTATTTTCCAATAATTGGCCTTTTCTTGTGAGGAAAAGAAAAATTCCCGTCGGTAATCCTAAAACAAATCCGAAAAATCCTGAAACCAAGGTCATTACAACAGTTTCAATTGTCCCTTGAAATAACAAATTGATAATACTATCCGACATAACCTAAAATTTCTGTGTTTGTATATTCATTTTCCAAATAAGTCAAAGCTTCATTGGTATTTTTTCCCTGCAATTCCAGAATCAAAATACCAAAATTCAAGTGACCAACATATTCCAGTTGTGCACTGATAATCTTTGCTTTAACATTAAATTTATCGTATACATTAATGATAACAGAACTCTGTGTTTCGTTTCCGGTAATAAGAATTTTCACTAAAGGATTATTGTCTTCACTATCGATATTGCTGATAGAATTCTGATAGATCGAAGGCAATTCCACATTCAGAGAAGCTTGGATAAAACCTTTCGTGATATCTTTTTCCGGATGAATGAAAATCTGTTCCACTTTTCCTTGTTCTACTAATTGTCCATTGTCAATCACAGCGACTTTATCACAGATGCTTTTAATCACTTCCATCTCGTGTGTGATAAGAAGAATCGTGAGATTCAGTTTTTGATTAATGGATTTAAGAAGTTGTAAAATCGATTTTGTCGTTGCAGGATCCAATGCGCTTGTAGCTTCATCACACAACAGAACTTTCGGATCGTTGGCTAAAGCTCTCGCAATCGCAACTCTCTGTTTTTGTCCGCCGGAAAGATTCGCAGGATAATCTTTTGCCTTTTCTTTCAGTCCGACCAATTCCAAAAGTGAATCCACTTTCTCCTTGATTTCCGACTTCGATTTTCCTTCTAATTCCAACGGAAATGCCACATTATCAAAAACCGTGCGAGATGACAATAGATTAAAATGCTGGAAAATCATCGCAATTTTTCTTCTTTCCAAAGTCAATTGAGCTTCGGACAATTTTGTCAGTTCTACATTATCGACAATCACTTTTCCTTCGTTGGGTTTTTCCAGAAGGTTCACGCATCTGATGAGCGTGCTTTTCCCGGCACCGGAAGACCCAATCACACCGAAGATTTCCCCCTTTTCAACAGTCAGGGAAACATTGGATAAAGCTTGGATGATTCTATTTTTGGTTGTAAAACGTTTGGAAACGTTCAGCAGTTCAATCATTTTTATTCATTAGTTAAAATAAAAAACCTTTCACATAGAAGTATGAAAGGTTTTCAAAATAAACACACTATTATTACTTCTTCATATATATTCGAAAAGTTAAATCGTAGCAACAAAACATTTTTTCTGACATAATAGTGTTTTAAAAAAAGCCTTTGCAAAACTAAAAATTCAATTCATACCAAACAAGTATAATTTGAATTAAATGATAAATGTCAGTTTTTTGTAATAATCGTTTGGGCGACTTAATCCGCCTTCCGCTCCCAAACCTAACGAAGTGGTTCGACGAATTCAATCTTTTCACTCCACTGCGTTGCGTAAAAAGGATTTCCGCTCAAGTCGGGTCGCGACAATTCGACTTCAAATTTTAGCATAACATTTACAGTGAAGTTTGTCATTCCGTAGGAATCTAAATATAACACGGTTTTCGTTGTTGACAAAAGTGTGTTTATGGACTGCAAACAGTTTTAAAAACCAACTTCTAAAATCTCATATCTTTTCTTACATTTACTAAAAATTAATTTTCCGAATGGTTCTAAGCAGGATTTGGTCCGCCTTCATTATTATAGCAATTGCGGTTGCATCAATTAAATATTTCAGTTCAGAGAATTACAGCCAGATTTTTAATGATATGGTTGTGGGAAAAGGTGGCGACACGATTCAGATTTCGCAAAAACCTTTAGCTCAGATTTCTCCGGAAATTCAGAAATCATTATTAACCAATCCTGATTTTGAAGACAGTCACATTCATTACAAGATGGATTCTCTTCAAAATGTCAAAACTTACAGAATTGCAGAGACGGATGGCGTAATTGGAACGAGTAAAGTTGCAAAAGATATCTGCCTTGATTTAATTGGTATAATGGTTCTTTTTATGGGGTTTATGAGCATTGCTGAAAAAGCGGGCGGCATCAACTTCCTCAGCCGGTTGATCCAGCCATTCTTCTCAAAATTATTTCCTGAAATTCCCAAAAATCATCCGTCTTTCGGGCATATGATGCTAAATTTCAGTGCTAATCTTCTCGGTCTTGATAATGCAGCGACGCCTTTCGGACTCAAAGCAATGGAAAGTCTCCAAACTTTGAATCCCGATAAAGACAAAGCCAGCAATGCACAAATTATGTTTCTCTGTCTGCACGCCAGCGGATTGACATTGATCCCGGTTTCTATCATTGCGATTCGTTCATCAATGGGTTCGGAAACACCGACGGATATTTTCCTGCCTTGTATGATTGCAACCTTTTGTGCAACAATGGCCGCAATGATAATTGTTTCTATCAGACAAAAAATCAATCTTTTTCAGCCGATTGTTTTAGCTTACGTTGGCGGAATTTCTGCGATTATCGCATTACTGGTAATATATCTGGTTCAACTGAATAAAGAAGAATTGGATTCTTTCAGCAAGGTGATGAGCAACGGAATTATCCTATTGATTTTCTTCGCGATTGTTCTTGGTGCAGTTTACAAAAAAATCAACATTTTCGATGCATTTATCGATGGTGCGAAAGAAGGTTTTACGGTCTGTGTGAAGATTATCCCATATTTGGTTGGAATGTTAATCGCGATTTCATTGCTAAGAACGAGTGGCGTTTTTGATGTGATTATTGACGGAATGAAATGGGTTGCCAGCGCATCACATCTCGATACAAGATTCGTTGACGGATTACCGACCGCTTTGATAAAACCATTATCCGGTTCCGGAGCGCGCGGCATGATGGTGGATACGATGAAAACTTTTGGAGCCGACAGTTTTCCGGGGAAATTATCCGCCATTTTGCAAGGAAGCTCTGATACAACGTTCTATGTCATCGCCGTTTATTTCGGGTCGGTTGGAATCAAAAATACAAGATACACCGTTGGTTCGATGCTTTTGGCAGATTTGGTTGGCGTGATTACTGCGATTGTTTTGGCGTATTTGTTTTTTGGGTAGTTGAGATGCAAGATGCAAGTTTCGGGTTGCAGGTTCTGAAATTCGCTGACTAGATGTTGGTCAGAAGGAATGATTTTTTTATTTTTAAATAAGAATAAAAAAAACCAAATGAGTTATCTTAAATTAGATATTTACACGATATCGTTCGAACTTTTCATCGCTGTACATCAGTTGACATTTAAACTTCCAAAACACGAACTTTATGAATTGGGAAGCCAGATAAGACGCTCTGCAGATTCTGTCAATTCGAATATTGTTGAAGGTTATGGAAGAAGAATTTACAAAGCGGACTATCTTAGGTTTCTGACAATGTCTCACGGAAGTTGTGATGAAACTACAAATCACCTTAGAAAAGTAATAAAGTTATACCCCGATATTGCGTCTGAATTTCAGGAAATTCTAAATAAATACTTGCTGCTGGGAGGAAAAATTTATAATTATGTAGAATATGTCAAGAATAATTGGCGTACCTAAAAACCTGCAACACGCACCTTGCACCTAAAAACTATGATTCAAGATAAAGATTTTACTTTAAGATTAATTCGACAATTAACACAAGCCTTAGAAAAACTGCTTCTCGGAAAACCTGAAGAAAGTCTGATGCAAAAAGAATTAGATTTCGATTCTTTGATGAAAGATATTTTTAAAATTAATTTCAAAGAATTAGCTTCGAAATCAAAAGAAGATATTATCGAAATTGTAAAAGGAAGAGAATCCAAAGACCACGCAGATTATTATGAGATGCTGGGCAATATTTTTATGTTTCACTATCGATTAGAAGGAACAAAAGATTTTGCAGACAAAGCCAAAACATTCTATGAATTATATCTGCAAACCAGCGGGATTTTCGCTTTGCCAATTATCAATAGAATCAACGAGTTGAATTCAATATTAAAATAAATTAATTTTGACCATTTTAGTAGGATTAAATAAAAAAATTATTCTTTTATTTGTATTTTTGCGCGTTATCGAGTAAGCATTATGATTTTTAAAACTAAAAAAGACACAAAATATACCTATGTAGAAGCAGGCGAGGGTCATCCAATGGTGCTTTTGCACGGGTTGATGGGGGGCTTGAGCAACTTCGATAAAATGATTAATTTTTTTTCGGACAAAGGTTATCAGGTCTTTGTTCCGCAATTGCCTATTTATGATTTGCCAATTCTGAATACCAATTTAACATCAATTTCAAAGTTTGTAGCTAAATTCATTAAGGATGTTATCGGGAAACCTGTGACAATTGTCGGGAATTCTATGGGTGGTCATATAGGGCTGATTCTAACAACAACTCGCCCGGAACTGGTGAGAAACCTTGTTTTGACAGGGAGTTCTGGTTTGTATGAAAGGACTTTTGGAGATAGCTTTCCAAGAAAAAGTGACAAAGATTATATCAAAAAGAAAACCCAGGATGTTTTTTATGATCCGATTGTTGCAACTGACGAATTGGTAGATGAGGTTTTTGCAGTTGTAAATGACAGAATGAAAGGCATCAAAACCGTAATGTTGGCGAGAAGCGCCATCAAACATAATATGCTGAATGATCTTCCGAAGATCACTTGTCCAACCTGCATCATCTGGGGAAAACAGGATAATGTAACGCCGCCGGAAGTAGCCGAAGATATGCACAAGTTCATCCCGAATTCTGAGCTGCACTGGATCGACAAATGCGGACACGCAGCAATGATGGAAAAGCCGGATGAGTTCAATGAGATTCTATATGCATGGCTGCAAAAAGTGATGTAGTCAAAAATCAATAAAACTTTTCAGACCATTAAGAATTTGAATTTTTTAATTTTAAATAAATTTGATTCTTAATGGTTTTTAAATTATAAAAATATGCAGATCAAAACCGCAGAATTTGTAAAAAGCAGCCAAAAATGGCAGGAATGCCCGGAACCAAAAATCCCGGAATACGCATTTATCGGACGTTCCAATGTTGGAAAGTCTTCTCTTATCAATGCGATGATGAATCACAAAGATCTTGCTAAAACTTCGCAGACGCCGGGAAAAACACAGCTCATCAATCATTTTTTAGTGAATGAAAGCTGGTACCTTACGGATTTGCCGGGTTATGGTTACGCCAAAGTTTCCAAAAGTCTGAGGAAGGATTTTGAAAAATTGATTACAAATTATATCCTGAACAGAAAAAACCTGGTTAATCTTTTTGTTTTGGTAGATATCCGTCATAATCCACAGAAAATAGATTTGGAATTCATGCAATGGTGCGGAGAAAGTGGTGTTCCATTTTCTATTGTTTTTACAAAAGCGGATAAACTGAAACCTGGTGCTGCTGAAAAGAATGTGGAGGTTTATAAAAATGAATTGCTGCAGTCCTGGGAAGAACTACCGGATTTGTATATCACTTCTGCAGAGAAAAAGGAAGGCGGCGACCTGATCCTGAATTATATCCAGAAAACCAATGACTTTTTGGAAAAAAACAAAGTGAAATTTGATGAATGATATTGTTTGGAAAATCAAGACTTTTCCGGAGTTTACAGTTGATGAGCTTTATGCGGTGATCAAAGCCAGAGTTGATGTATTTGTTGTTGAGCAAGATTGCCCATATCCCGATTTGGATGGGTATGATCAAAAAGCGATTCATCTTTGGGCGGAAAAAAAAGGTGAAGTTTTAGCTTATTGCAGAATCTTCGACAAAGGAATCAAATATCAGGAAACATCAATTGGAAGAGTCATAACAACGGAGAAAGGAAGAGGAACAGGCTTGGGAAAGCAATTGATACAGTATGCTGTAGAAATTATTGAGAACCGTTTGGGAACATCGAAAATCAGGATCTCTGCGCAGGATTATTTGCTAAGATTTTATTCAGGCTTTGGATTTTTGGATACAGGGAAAAAATATTTGGAAGATAATATTCCTCATACTGAGATGTTTAGAAAATAAAAATAGCCCGGAGATATACTCAGGGCTATTTCTGAAAAATGAATGTATTCTTGATTTGTGTTCTTACGGTTATTAATCCTCGGCAAAAGTAGATACATAAAATCACATTTATTTACGGGAAAACCGTAAAATTCAAAAAATATTATTCTAAATTATTCCAATATTTTTACCGAAAGCGATGAGTTCTTCAGTATTTGCTGCCGCTAAAGATAATTTCATCATATTGATTCTTTTTTCTACGCTGCTTAAGCTGTTGGGATAAATATTCTGTTCCTGTAACTTTTTAGGTATGTTTTTTTGTAAAATACCATCCGATAATAATTTAAGCAGGGTTATGTCAAAGTTGCTAAATTCTAGAGTGTTAGCGCTTTTTATTGGAAACTTCATATTGTGTGATATATAAGAATTTCCATTGTAAACGGTTTCGATTGCTTTTTTCAACTCACTAGAATCAGAACGTGCTTTTTTTACATAAGCATTAATATTAAGTTCTTTGAACAACAAATCGATTACGCCAACTCTGTGTTCGCCCGAGAAAACAATGATATTAAGTTCCGGACAAATATCACGGCAACATTTTATCAGTTCGCGTCCGTTTTTTATCAACTGTGTTCTATGGTCTTCTTCGAAAGATAAGTCGGTGATTAACAGATTGTAAGGTAATTCATTTTCAAGAGCTTTTTTTATATTAGCCAAAGCGTCATCACAATAATAGACATAATCAACATTCGGGATTCTTAATTCCTCCAGCACTCTTTGAACAGAAAAATTACTGCTTTCGTGATCTTCTGCGATCAATATTTTTTTGAACATATTTGAAATGTTTTTTTACAATTAATTATTTTTATTTGGCTCCTGAAGTGGAATATTTTTCCATTCAATAGATACTTTCAGCCCAGTATTGCTGTCTTCAATTTTCATTTTTGCACCAATTTCTCCCAATCGGGTCTTCATATTTCTAAAACCATTTTTTTCTACAACATCTTCAGATAATCCGATACCATTATCAGAATAAAAAACCTGGTATGTATCATTTTCTTTACTGAACCTTAGGACCACCTGAGTCGCACAGCTGTGCTTCTTCATATTCACCAGCAGTTCCCTGATAATCTGGAACAATTCTTCTCGGAAAGTTGGAACCAGATTTTTCCAAAAATCATAATCATTGCCAACGATAATGATTCTGGTGTCATCATTGTCAAAAGAACTGACCAAGGCTAATATCTTCTCGTTAAATTCTTGCCTGGATTGATTGTCATAGGACAAATCTCTCGACTTTTCATACATCATCTCCAACTTATTCAGGACTTTTTCTTTAGGCAAATCTTTTTGATTTTCGATGATTGTCATCACCTCGTAGATTCCGTTGGCAACAACATCGTGTACTCTTTTTGAAAAATCAAGCCGCTGTTCCTGGAGTTTGTTATTGGCTTCCAGTATCAATCTTTCCCGTCTCTTCTTGATCCAGATATAAGTAATGATGACAATAACAATAAAAATAAAAACCAACAGCCAGATCACCAAATTCTGAACCCTGACTTTGTATTCATGTTTAGTATGTTCTTTTTGCAGGATTAGATTTTCTGTTTTAGCCTTTTCACTTTCATAGCGGATCAGAGCAAATTGATTTTTTGCTTTATTTTGACTGTTTATCAAACTATCCTGGGTTTTGGAGTAGGCATCAAAATATTGCTGAGCCTCTGTTCCATCAGACAATTTAATTAGGTTTTGCAAAGCTTCCAGTTCATCAACAGGATATTTTAGTTTCTTTGCCAGAATCAACATTTTCTTTGCATAGAATTTTGAAGAGTCCGGTTTTTTATTAAGATAATAAGCGGATAAATAAGCATAAGCCGCATCTTTTGTCCAGTCATCATCAATGTTTTGACTTAATTTTTCTGCGGTAATATAATTCTTGACGGGGTTATAATTATGATTCCCAAACCATTTCGATCTGGAGTAGTTAAGAAGAAGTTTTGGGTAATATTCGCTTTTTGGACCAACGCTGTCAATCAATTTATCATATATAGCAACAGCATGCTCATATTTTTTCTGATTATGAAAAAGGATGGCAATGTTATTTTGCAGCATCATTTTATCAATCGGATCTTTTGCAAAAGGTTTTGCTTTTTTATAAAATTGTTCAGCATCATTATAGTTTTTCAAATTGCTGGAAGAGATTCCCAGGTTGTTGTAATTTGAAAAAATAAAACCATGATGAGCGGTGTCTTTTTCTTTAAAGAATTGAGCCGCAATAAGACTCGTTTCTATGCATCCAAAATTATCGCCAACGTTTTCCTGGATAAAAGCCATATTAACATAGCTCTTCCCGATACCGAAACTATCGTTTCTTTTCAGAAAAAGATCTTTTCCCTTATTCAGATAAAAGAAAGCGCTGTTCATCCTGTCATTATCCATCAGGACAAAAGCCTTCTCATAGAAAGGGTTAGGAAGTACTTTGGAAGTTGTCTTTTGTTGATTTTCTTTCTCGGAGCAAGCGATCAAAAGCAACAACAGAAAACCAAAAATCGATTTTTGCAAATTTTACATTTTACCCGAAATTTACTAAAATTCGAAGATTATTGAAATAGATTATGATCAATAATCAATCATATTGCCTATTTTTGCTATTCATTTGATTTGTAACAATGTCGATCAGCGTTCTTGAACAATATCTCCCGGAAAATACACTTCCTTTTCTCAAAAAATGGTTTGCGGATTACTTTATACACATAAAGATTACGAAAAACAGAAATAGTAAACTTGGAGATTACCGAAAACTTCCGGACAAATCCCATCAGATCACAGTCAATTCAACATTAGATAAGCAGCTGTTCTTTTTTGTATTGACCCATGAGCTGGCTCATCTTATTGCGTTTGAGAAATTTAATAACAGAATCAGTGCTCACGGTAAGGAATGGAAAGACACGTTTAGGGAAATGTTACTGGAAAGTATTGACATCTACACAGACGATTTGAAACCTATTATCAGGAGATTTTCAAGCAATCCGAAAGCGAACTTTATGGCAAGCCCGGAACTGGTCAGATACTTTCACATTGAAAATCCGGAAGATCAGTTTGTTTTTGTTGAAGATTTGTCAGTTAAAGATAATTTTCATTATAAAGGAGATCAGTACGAAATCCTTGAAAAAAAGAAAAAGTTATATCTTTGCATCAATTTGAACAACTCAAAAAAGTACCTTTTCCGCCCATTGGCGAAAGTTGAAAAACTAACACGAGATGAAGAACAATAATTATTGCGTTATAATGGCTGGAGGAATCGGAAGCCGCTTTTGGCCGATGAGCACCCAAAAATTTCCAAAGCAATTTCACGATATACTAGGAACGGGAAGAACAATGATTCAGCAGACATTTGACAGAATCAGTCAAATTATTCCTAAGAAAAATATTTATGTTATTACGAATCAGGAATATGTAGAATTAACACAACAACAATTGCCTGATGTCCCTGTTAATAATATTGTTGGAGAGCCGGCTATGAAGAACACTTCGGCTTGTAATCTTTATATGGCAAAGAAAATAGAAGATGTCAATCCTGATGCCAATATTATTGTAATGCCTGCCGATCATTTGATTCTGAAAGAAAAGACATTTCTAGATAAAGTAGAACTAGCCTTTGATTTAGCGACTAAAAATAATTATCTGATTACATTGGGAATTACCCCTACAAGACCAGACACGGGTTATGGGTATATACAATTCATTCAGGAGAAAAATGAAAACTTTTCCAAAGTAAAAACATTTACGGAAAAGCCGGATCTGGAGATTGCCAAAAGCTTTATAGAATCCGGGGACTTTCTTTGGAACGCAGGAATCTTTATCTGGAGTGCAAAAAGTATTTTGGCTGCTTTTAAAAAGTATTTGCCAGAGATGACCAATCAGTTTAATACTTGTGAATATAATTGTGAAGCGGAGAAAGAATGTATAGATCTGATCTACCCAACTATAAGTAAAATCTCCATTGATAATGGTATTTTGGAGAAAGCTAATAATGTTTATGTCATTCCTGCCAATCTTGGCTGGAGTGATCTCGGCACTTGGACGTCTGTTTATACCAATGCAGATAAAAATGATGATAATAATGCCATAAGCTCTAAAAATGTGTTGACATACAACTCAAAAGGGAATGTTATCAGAATCAAAAACCAGAATAAGGCCGCGGTTATAGATGGCCTGAAGAATTACATTATTGTTGATACGGAAAAGGCTCTTTTGATTTGTCCTAGAGATAATGATCAGTTAATAAAAGATTATGTTCTGGATCTTAAAAACCTCAAAAAGGGAGAAAGATTTATGTAACGGATAATAAACTTTAAAATAAAATTAACTCTTTGGTTTTTCCGGAGAGTTTTTTATTTTTAAGGCTCAATAAAAACACAAATACAAATGCTTGTTAAAGTCTCAGGAGCTGCCATTCATGGCGTTTCAGCACAAATTATTACCATTGAAGTTAATGTAGATCAAGGCGTTGGGTATCATCTGGTTGGCCTGCCGGATAATGCCATTAAGGAAAGCAGCTATAGGATATCTGCAGCACTTAAGAATTCCGGATTCAAAATTCCGGGTAAGAAAATTACAATCAATATGGCTCCGGCGGATCTGAGGAAAGAAGGTTCTGCTTATGATATGAGTATTGCTTTGGGGATTTTGGCAGCGTCAGATTTGATCAAAGCGGAAAATTTAGGAGATTATATTATCATGGGAGAATTGTCTCTCGATGGTGGACTACAGCCAATAAAAGGCGTTTTACCTATTGCGATCAAGGCGCGAGAAGTAGGTTTTAAAGGGATAATTCTGCCAAAACAAAATGCAAGAGAAGCGGCTATTGTTAACAATCTTGAAGTTTATGGTGTAGAAAACATCAAACAGGTTATTGATTTTTTTAACGAAGATTTGCCTTTAGAAAAATTTGAAATCGACACCAGAAAAGAATTTCAGGATAAAATTGATCATTTTCCTTTCGATTTTGATGAAGTGAAAGGTCAGGAAGCGGCCAAGCGGGCAATGGAAGTGGCAGCTGCGGGTGGACACAATATTATTCTGATAGGTTCTCCCGGCAGTGGAAAAACAATGATCGCCAAACGTCTCCCGAGTATTCTTCCGCCTTTAAGCCTTAAAGAGGCTTTGGAAACAACAAAAATACATTCGGTTGCCGGGAAAATGGGAGCAGAAACATCATTGATGACCATCAGGCCTTTTAGATCACCACACCACACAATTTCTGATGTAGCTTTGGTAGGCGGCGGTAGCTATCCTCAACCTGGTGAAATTTCTTTAGCTCATAATGGCGTTTTGTTTTTAGATGAAATGCCAGAATTCAAAGGAACAGTATTAGAAGTGATGAGACAACCACTGGAAGATCGTGTTGTAACAATTTCCAGAGCAAAGTTTACCATCGAATATCCTGCAAGTTTTATGCTGGTTGCAAGTATGAATCCAAGTCCTAGTGGCTATTTTCCGGATGATCCCAATAATACATCTTCTGCCTTTGAGATGCAGAGATATATGAACAAGTTGTCAGGGCCGCTTTTGGATAGAATTGATATTCATATCGAAGTTTCTAAAGTAGAATATGAACAGTTGGCCGAAAAACGAAAAGGAGAAAGCAGCGTCAAGATCCGTAAAAGAGTAGTGAATGCGAGGAATATACAAACCAAAAGATACGACAGTCTTGACATTAGTTACAATGCTCAAATGGGACCAAAGGAAATTGAAAAATATTGTGAGCTGGACGAATATTCGCAATTATTGATCAAAGCGGCAATGCTTAAACTTAATCTCTCCGCAAGAGCCTACGACAGGATTCTAAAAGTGGCAAGAACAATTGCAGATCTTGAAAATTCTGAGAATATTCAAGGTGATCATATTTCTGAAGCGATACAGTACAGAAGCTTGGATCGGGATTTTTGGAATGCTTAAAAATTATCTTTGCTGAAATTATTTTTGGATTTATTGTTATTAATGTGTTATAATAATTTTATCACATTAATATTTGTGTAATCAGGATAGTCGCCAGAATCTTCATATATATTAGTGTCTATGATATTATAATCCGACGGCGATCCTATAAAATAAATTGGCTGAATGTTTTGTGGTGGATTATATTTTACACCATTTTTAAAGCCATTTCCGAGCAAATTTATTACCTGAATATTTCCGGAAGTCACATTTTCAAAAACAATCGAGTAATTATTTGTAGGAAGTAATCTATTAAAAATATTTCCTATAAAATTATGAGCCCCAGAGCTTTGTAAATTTAAGTAAGCGTCTCTTGTGTTTCCTTCAAAATAGCAGTTTATGACGTTTAAAGAATTTCTTCCATCATCACCATTAAAGGTTATATCAATAACAATACTATTTCTTTCAAATACACAAGAATCAAATTTAACATTGTGAATTTTACGCATTTGACAACAGAATTGTTGATTTTCAGCAAATCTACAATTGACAAAATTATAAGCGTTTGGATTTGTACCACCATCACCTGGATCTTCTCGATGAGCCAACAAAGCAATATTGCTCCCTACTATGTTTAATTTATTAAAGTGTCCACAAACAACATCTCTTAGAATAAGGCCATAATTAAAATCTACAATTGAAATATCGTGCATCTCTATTCTTGCATTTGTAACCACAATTCCTAAACCAAATCTCAAAGGAGGTATAAATGGAGGTTTATCTGTTCCATTTCTTTTTATTGAGAGACCTCTGATTTCAAAATTAATATTCGGATTATTAGAAAAAATATTAAAAACACCCGAACTTTGATTTGGATCATCATTTTGGCATATTAATCTTGTTATACCATCTCCTGAACCACGTATGGAATAACTAGAATAATTTGGAGTATAATCAAGATTAATTGTTAATGATTTTTCTCCTAACCAAATTTTGCCAGCGGGCAATAATAATCTTCTTCCGAGTTTTAAAGATGTATTAATTGCATTTTGTAAGTTATCTCCGTCATTAGTAGCATTATCTGCTATGATACCAAACATTTTAGCATTAATACCTAAAGAAGATTCATAAATGGTTTTATTAACATAATAAAATTCAACTCCGTGATAAATTTTACTTCTGAATATTACATTGTCAGGAGATAAAAAAGAAGGAGGAAGATTCGTTATTTGTTCATAATAGTGTATTTCGTATGTATAACTATCAATTAATTGAATGCTTAAAGAATGAGGATCGGAGCTTGAAGGGGAAAAAAAATCGTTTGTGAAAATCATATTAGAAATTTTTGCATGGCTGTTAGTTTTGAGTATTATTATCTAATACATAAAATAAATATACAAAATATTCTATTTACCTGTATATTTTTAAAATATGCCATTCTGATTTTCAAAAAATGTGTCAGCAGCCAGATTCGCAGATTTAGCAGCAGCAACGGCCAGCTGGTCACAAAGATCATTTTCAGGATGACCGGCGTGACCTTTGATCCAATGGAATTTAGGTTGATGAAGTTGATATAATTGATAAAATTCTTTCCAGAGATCAGGGTTTTTTACATTTTTCCAACTGCGTTTGATCCACCCTAAAATCCATTTCTGATTAATCGCATCTGCAACATATTTGCTGTCAGTGAAAATGTGAACATCATTGTCATTCGTTTTCAATTGTTTGAGAGCGACAATAACAGCCATCAGTTCCATACGGTTATTGGTGGTTTTACGGAAGCCTTTGGAAAAGGTCTTCTGGTATTTTTTTCCGGGCACACGCATCAGGATCCCATAACCGCCTGGTCCGGGATTTCCGCTACAAGCACCGTCAGTAAAGATTTCGATTTTAAAACTCAAAACAAAAATTTAGAAAGGCATATCATCATCGTCATCATCATTCATTGCAGAGCCGGATAACTGATTATTATTCGGAATTCCAAATGCTGAATGCGGATCACTTGTAATAGTAATTCTGTCGAAACCAGAAGGTTCATCTTTTTGTCCAAAGTTGGAAGGTGTATATTCGTAATTGGTTCCGAGATCAGCAAACTTACCAATGTTCTTATGGAATGCTAATCGAACATCCGCAGTTGCACCATTTCTGTGCTTGGCGATAATGATTTCTGCCTGATTTTCCGTGCTGGTTTCTGCGCCTTCTTCATCATTATCCCAAACCGCAATTTTGTAATATTCGGGACGGAAGATGAAGGATACGATATCCGCATCCTGCTCAATCGCTCCGGATTCTCTCAGGTCAGAAAGCATCGGTCTTTTTCCGGGTCTCGTTTCCACGGTTCTGGAAAGCTGAGAAAGTGCAATCACGGGAACATTCAGTTCTTTTGCAATCGCTTTTAATGAACGCGAAATCATTGCTATTTCCTGTTCACGGTTGCCACCACCTTTTCCGGAACTGGCTGTCATCAGCTGGAGATAATCGACCATAATTATTTTCACGCCGTGTTGCATCACGAGTCTTCGGCACTTTGCACGGAAATCAAAGATAGAAAGCGAAGGCGTTTCATCAATATAAAGCGGTGCATTTTCCAAAGCCGAAACGTTCGTAAATAACCTTTGCCATTCATCATCAGACATTTGTCCTTTTCTCAGTTTCTCGGAAGAAATACCGGTTTCGGAAGAAATCATCCTGGTAATTAACTGAACTGAAGCCATCTCCAGGGAAAATAATGCCATGGGAATATTGTGGTCCACACAAATGTTTCTTGCCATTGAGAGGATGAAAGCGGTTTTTCCCATCGCCGGTCTTGCAGCAATAATGATGAGGTCAGAGTTTTGCCAGCCTCCGGTTTCTTTATCCAAAGCAGTAAATCCGGACGGGATTCCTGACAGACCTTCCTTATCTTTTAGCGATTTGATTTTATCAATCGCTTCTTTTACTAATGAATTGGCTGTGTCGAATCCTTTTTTAATGGTTCCGTTCGTGATTTCGAAGAAAGATTGCTCGGCTTTATCCAGCAATTCGAAAACGTCGGTGGTTTCTTTGTAAGAACTGTCTATAACGTTAGCAGAAACGTTGATCAAAGAACGAAGGATGAATTTTTCAAGGATCACACGCACGTGATATTCGATGTGGGCAGAAGAACTCACACCCATTGTCAGATCGATGATGTAATGATCGCCACCGGCAAGGTTCAGTTTTTCATTTTTTTTCAAATCCTGAATCACCGTCATTAGATCGATTGGCGAATTACTCTCGTACAATTTCAAGATTGATGAAAAAATCGTTTGATGCCTCGGATCGTAAAAAACATCGGGGGTTAACAAATCAATAGAATGGTCAAGACCCTTTCTATCAATCAAAAAAGTACCGATGACGATTTTCTCAAAATCCAATGCGTTGGGCGGCATTTTGCCATCCGAAATAGATAATTCCTTTGCAAAATTACCGTGAATCAAACTCGATAATGTTTCCTTTTCTGCCATTGTACAAAGATAGTTTTTTTGATAGGTTGAGGTCAATGAAAATCCTAACAAAATTATTCACAATTCCTGCAAACACCTTTTGCTGCAAGAAATCGTATGTTAGTAATTTTTAAAAGTCAAAGAAATCTGTAACAAAATGTACAAAATGCGAACTTAATATATAGAAAATCTAATAATATACAGAATTCATTACATTTAACAAAAAATAAACTTTATGCTGCAACGATTCATCAGATTAGAATTCAAAAGTTTTTTCAGGTCAAGTTCTCTGGCAGCCAATATTGTCGTTAAGATTTTCCAGCTTCTGGGAGTCTTATACATTCTTGCCATATTTGTTTTTGCTGCTTTCGGAGCATTTTATTTTCCGAAACAGAAATTACATATCGATCCATTGCCCTTCATTAGCAAGTTTCTCATTTATTGGCTGATTGCCGATCTGTTCCTGAGATACTTTTTCCAGCAAATGCCAACACAGAATATCAAACCGTTTCTGACGATGAATATCAAGATAACAACGTTGGTCAATTATATGATCAGCAAGACGTTTCTGTCATTTTTCAGTTGGGGCGGACTTTTTATTTATTTGCCGTTGTTAGGAATTTTGCTTTATAATGATTATTCCGTTTTGGGCAGTTTTTCTTGGGTTTTTGCACTGATTATTTTGAGTTTCAGCATTAATCTGATTAATATCCTTCTCAACGGTAAAGATTTAGCTATTTGGATTATCGGTGGACTTTTAGTTCTTGCGGGCGGATTGGACTATTATAATGTTATTGCTTTATCATCGGCTTCTGAGAAGTTTTTTATGCTTTTCTATAATCATTGGTTTGCGATTGTATTGCCGATTGCACTATTCGTTATTCTCTATATTATTTGTAGAAAATTCATTTATGATAATTTCTATCTCGACAAAGGACTGGAAATGAAACAGGAAGTCGGGAAAACAGAAAACATCCAGTTTCTCAATAAATATGGCGTTCTCGGCACTTTCATCAACAACGATATCCGAATGATAAAACGAAGCAAAGCAGCAAAATCCATTGCTTTGGGAAGTTTTCTTTTCTTGTTTTACGGTTTGCTTTTGTTCAGTTCCCCAGCTTACAAAACCGCTTATATGCAACTATTTATGGGGCTTTTCGTAACTGGTGGATTTCTGTTTTTGTTTGGCCAGAGAGTGCCGTCTTTCGACAGTTCTTACTATCCACTGATGATGACGCTTAACGTTCCTTACAAAGAATATCTGAAAGCGAAATGGTGGATGATTGTCAGTGCTGTGGCTGTGAGTATGGTTTTGGCAGTTGGTTATGCGTTCGTAAGTTGGGATTTGTATTTCACGTTTTTGGCGGGCGGACTTTATAATATTGGTGTTAATTCTCAGGTTGTTCTGCTGTCGGGTGCGTTTAACAAAAATCCGATTGACCTGAATGCGAGAGGAAAAACATTAGGCAAGAAAAACAATTTCAGTTTCAAAAATATCCTGCTTCTCTTACCTCAGATGATCTTACCGATGGCGGTTTTCGGCGTTTCAAAATATTTTTTCGGAACAACGGTAGCTGTGGCGAGTCTGGGTGTTTTGGGATTGATTGGTTTTTTCCTAAGAGAAAAATTCTTCGATTTCATTGTCAAATTGTATAAAAAAGAAAAATACTCAACCATCAAAGCCTTCAAAGGCAATTAGACTTAAAATTTTGTCTTCGTTAAGTTTTACGCCTTTGTGAACCTTAAAAATGTTTTCAATATTAATAAAAAATCTTTGTGGACTTTGTGTTCAAAAAAACTCTCACTTCTAAAATATAAATAAAATGATAACAATAAATAACCTCTCCAAAGTTTACGAAACCAAAAAAGTCTTATCCATAGAAAACCTAGAATTTCCAAAAGGTCAAACCATTGGCTTAGTCGGGAACAACGGTGCTGGAAAAACAACCTTATTCAGCCTGATTCTGGATTTGATAGAACCAAGCTCTGGATTTGTTTCCATTGACGGCGAAAAAGTAAACGAATCCGAAAATTGGAAAAATAAAGTCGGTGCATTTATTGATGAGACTTTTCTCATTGGTTATTTGACTCCGGAAGAATATTTTTATTTCTTAGGAGAACTCAGAGGACAAAGCAAAGCGAATGTTGACGAATTCCTGAAAAACTTCACCGATTTCTTCAACGGAGAAATCCTGAATGCCAAAAAATTCATCCGCGACCTCTCTAAAGGCAATATGAAAAAAGTCGGCATCATCGGTGCATTGATAGGAACACCAGCGATTATCATTCTGGATGAGCCTTTTGCCAATCTTGACCCTTCAACCCAAATCAAACTGAAAAACCTCATCAGAGATTGGTCACAAAACTCAGACTCTACATTCCTGATTTCCAGCCACGATTTGGCTCACACCACAGAAGTTTGTGAAAGAATTGTGGTCATCAACAAAGGCGAATTGGTAAGAGATATCCAGACTTCTCCGGAAACTCTTAGAGATTTGGAGCAATACTTTGCAGACCAAGTTTCGGTAAGTTAAATTTAATTTCTCGCAGATTTTGCAGATAAAGCAGATTTAAAATTTCATCTGCTCAATTTGCGAAATAAAGAATTGATTAAAAAACCACAAAAGTCACAAAAGATATTATTTTTCTTTTGTGACTTTTGTGGTTCAATAATTTATTAATGTGAAGAAACGGCTTTCAATCCTACGATGGAAGCAATCAATGTGAAAATAAAAAACAAGCGCCAGAATGTCGCCGGCTCTTTGAAGATGAAAATCCCAATCAGAACAGTTCCAACGGCACCGATTCCAGTCCATACAGCATAAGCCGTTCCCAACGGAAGTGTTTGCGTCGCTTTGATGAGCAGAAGCATACTTGCAATCAATGATATTCCGAATCCGGCGTACCAAAGGTAAGATTCAGGGCCCGATGTTTCTTTGGCTTTTCCTAAACAAGATGTAAAACCCACTTCAAAAAGTCCTCCAAGAATTAAAAAAATCCAGTTCATTACTTATTAATTTTAATGATGCAAATTTCCAAATTGAATGCTACGGATTTTTTTACAAATGTTAAAAAATTAATCAGATTTCGCTTCGGATTCTGCTCAGACTAACTTGTGTGATTCCCAAATAGGAAGCAATGTAACCCAATTGAACTCTTTGAATAATCTCGGGTTGTTTTGTTAAAAGTTCTTCATAACGCTGACTTGCCGTTCTGAATTGTCTGGAAATAAATAATTCTTCCGTTTTTACCAATTCTCTCTCAGCTAATTTTCTTCCCCAATTGGCAATATTGATATCGGTTTCAAATAGCTTTCGCAAAGCATCGATTTTTAATTGATACAAAACGCAATCTTCCAAAAGCTGAATATTTTCATAATTTTGATAATTATCAACATAGCTTTTCATTGGCAAAACTACGTCGCCTTCTTTACCAAACCAAAACGTCAAATCTTGATTTTCCTGAGGAACAAAAGCTCTTACAATTCCTTTTTTAATAAAATAAACCGTCTTTTCTACTTTTCCGGCTTTGATGATAATACTATCTTTCGGAAACTCAACTTCTGAAATCAAATTCTTTAAAATTGATTTCGAATTTTCGGGAAGTGTAAAAATTTGGTTAAGAATTGTATCAATATTCATAAGCGAAATTTAATAAAAATAAAAACTCCGAGAATTACCTCGGAGCTTGTCTATCATCTTTTGTCTGAAAAGTCTATCATCTATTTAAGACTTCCTACCATATCTTCTGGCTTAACCCACTCATCGAATTGTTCAGCTGTCAATAAACCAAGATTGATTGCTTCTTCTTTCAAAGTAGTTCCGTTTTTGTGAGCTGTTTTAGCAATTTTTGCTGCGTTTTCGTAACCGATGTGTGTGTTCAACGCTGTTACGAGCATCAGAGATTTGTCAACCAATTCTTTGATTCTCGGCTCATTTGGCTCAATTCCAACAGCACAATGGTCATTGAAAGAAATCATCGCATCTGCCAACAATTGTGCAGACTGCAGGAAGTTCGCAGCCATAACTGGCTTGAAAACATTCAGTTCATAATTTCCTTGTGTTCCTGCAAAAGAGATTGTTGTATCGTTCCCCAAAACCTGTGCACAAACCATAGTAATCGCTTCATTTTGAGTTGGATTCACTTTTCCTGGCATAATAGAAGAACCAGGCTCATTTTCAGGAATGAAGATTTCTCCAATTCCCGAACGTGGACCAGAAGCCAATAATCTGATATCCTGAGCAATTTTATAAAGAGAAACTGCCAATTGTTTCAACGCACCGTGTGTTTCAACGATTCCGTCATGCGCAGCCAAAGCCTCGAATTTATTCGGAGCTGTTACGAATGGCAAACCTGTAAAATCTGCAATATATTTTGCGACCAAAACGTCATACCCTTTTGGTGTATTAAGTCCAGTTCCAACCGCAGTTCCACCAAGAGCCAATTCTTTCAAATGGTCAAGAGTATTGTTGATTGCTTTTTTAGCATAATCCAACTGTGCCACATAACCCGAAAATTCTTGTCCCAAAGTCAAAGGCGTTGCATCCATCAGGTGTGTTCTTCCGATTTTTACAATATTCTGATATTTTTTTGCTTTTTCGTCCAGCGTATTTCTTAGTTTATCCAGAGCTGGCAAGGTCGCTTTTACCACTTTAGTATAAGCTGCGATGTGCATTGCTGTTGGATAAGTATCGTTGGAAGATTGGGATTTATTGACGTCATCATTCGGATGCACTTCGGTTTTTTCGCCCAATTGTCCGCCACTGTTCACGTGAGATTTGTTTGCAACCACCTCGTTCACGTTCATATTAGATTGCGTTCCCGAGCCGGTTTGCCAGATTACCAATGGAAATTGGTCATACAATTCTCCAGCAAGAATCTCATCACAAACTTTCCCGATAGCATCTCTTTTTTCATTAGAAAGAACGCCTAATTCCGCATTGGTATAGGCCGCCGCTTTTTTTAGGTAAGCAAATGCATCGATGATTTCGCGCGGCATACTTCCTTCCGGACCAATTTTGAAATTATTTCTGGAACGCTCCGTCTGCGCACCCCAAAATTTATCAGCAGGCACTTGCACTTCGCCCATCGTGTCTTTTTCGATTCTGAAACTCATTATATTTGATTTAAATTTTAAAATTAACCACAAAAGTCACAAAAGCTCATTAAATAAGTTAAAGAAATATTTTTCCTTGCTAAGTTCTACGGCTTTGCGACCTTAAAAACAGGTTGTTAAATTATAATTCTTTGCGGACTTTGTGTTTAAAATAATCCTGCAAAGGAGATACAATTACAACCTTACGAAAATACTAAAAACTGAAAATTCAGCAAAATGAAAAAAATCAAGCGATAAATTTTGTCAGATTTAATTAAATCTTCTATTTTTGCTTAAAATTATAGCATTATGATGTTATCAGCTTTTTGGCCGTTTTACCAATTCCTTTGGACTGTTTACTTCTTCACAATGATGTTGTGCGGATTCTGGTGTATTTTGATGTTCTTCGGATTCATCGTACCACTTTGGTTAACAGAAGGTGTTGCAGAATACTTTGGCAAAATCAACAAAAACTTTGACCCGGAAAAAGTAAGATACAAGAAATTGTACGAGCAGGAAGGTGTAGAAGTTATCTACCAAAGACCAGCAGGCGAAAGACCAGCGAGTCACGGTCACCACCATTAATTAGGCAATTTTCTTTTCGTGAGAGATTGCACTCAAAGCGAAACAATATATAAGAAATCCATTCTTTCGAGAGTGGATTTTTAGTTTTTTAACCACAAAGGCACAAAGGGGTTCACAAGGAACACAATTAATTGCTAACATATAGATAGAGTTGTGTGGTAAATATAATTTGAAAACTTCCGACATCTATCTTCCGCTTCCATCTTAAAACTTAAATCATTATCTTTGCCAACTAAAATTTACCTATGTCTAAGTCATTAATTCCGAAACTGGAAGCGATAAAACAACGATATAATGAAGTGGCCGACCTTATCATCCAACCGGATGTGATAACAGACCAAAAACGATATTCTTCACTTAACAAAGAATACAGCGATCTTGGAAAGATCGTGAAAGTATTCGATGCATATAAAGCGGCGCTTGATACGATTGCAGAGTCTGACGAAATCATCGCAGATGGTTCTGATAAAGAGTTCGTGGAAATGGCGAAACAGGAAAAGTACGAAGCCCAGGACAAGCTTCCGGGTTTTGAAGAAGAGCTGAAATATCTCCTCATTCCGAAAGATCCTGCCGATGACAAGAACATCATCCTGGAAATGCGTGCCGGAACAGGTGGTGACGAAGCGGCGATTTTCGTAGAAGATATGTACAGAATGTATTCCATGTATTTCAAAACTAAAGGTTGGAAGCACGAAATCACTGACTCCAGTGAAGCATCCAAAGGTTATAAGGAATTGATAATGAAAGTGGAAGGCGAAAGCGTTTACGGGATTATGAAATTCGAATCCGGTGTTCACCGTGTGCAGCGTGTTCCGGAGACTGAATCTCAGGGCCGTGTTCACACTTCAGCAATCACGATTGCGGTTTTGCCGGAAGCTGAAGAAGTGGATGTGGAAATCAATCCTGCTGATATTGAGATGCAGACTTCCCGTTCCGGAGGTGCTGGTGGACAGAACGTTAACAAGGTTGAAACTAAGGTTCAGCTGACACACAAACCTTCGGGGATTGTTGTAGTTTGTCAGCAGGCACGTTCTCAGCTGGCTAACAGAGAATTAGCAATGGAAATGTTGAGAGCTAAATTATATGACATCAAACTTCAGGAAGTGGTTGGTGATATTGCAGCGCAAAGAAAAACAATGGTTTCTACCGGTGACCGTTCGGCGAAAATCAAAACTTACAATTATCCGCAAGGAAGGGTTACCGACCACAGAATCAACAAATCGATTTACAATCTTGATGCTTATATGAATGGTGATATCCAGGAAATGATGGATGCCGTAATAATGGCGGAAAATGCTGAAAAGCTGAAAGGCGAGGAAGAAGGAATTGCATAGTAGATGTTAGATTTATTCTAAATCCATATTATAAAAAAGCTCAATGGAATCTCATTGAGCTTTTTTATTTGATTTTATCAATGCCTTTCAAACCGTTGAAACGGACGCCATATTTCCAGTTGCAATAAGCGAAGAATTGATATAGTCTGTATTCAAAATCGAAACCGTAATTTTCTTTGGGATCATAATCGATGGCCACTTCGTAGAAGTTGGGATTGACACCGGAATAGAAGCGGTTATTCCATTCGGTTACGAGCAATTGGTTTCTGGCTTTCAGGCTGCTTTCCGTAAACATTGATTTAGGTTGTGCTCTGGTTGCAACGAAAGTTTCATATTCGGTATCAAAAACCGTAATTTCCCATTCGTCAGCAGAATCGGTCTTTTTCTGGGTGGATAAATTGGGCTTGGCATTATCGGATACATGTTTTGGATTTGATGTGCAAGACCAAACCAGTCCGGTAATGACAATGATGGCGAAAAGATTTTTCATTTTAATTGTTCATTTACAGTTAATCAAAATAAATGCTTCACATCGGTTTAACATTGAATCGCACGCAGCCCGACTTGAGCGGAGCTCGTTTTTGTTATTGCGATTGTACCAAATTCAAAAGGATAGCTTTACTTTCTTCGCAATGACAAAAACAGCAGGAGCGGAAGGCGGAAATAGCTGCCCAAATAAAAATAATAAAAAAAACCGTTCCAAAATTTGAAACGGCTGATTTATTTTTAAGGTTCTTTTTGTAGGACAACGAAAGCTGGGAAGTGGTCGGAATAACCACCGGTAAACTTGTCGCCGTTCCATGATCGGAATGGATAACCTTTGTAATTGCCTTCTTTTGTAATGAGATAATCCGGTGCATAGATCTCAGCTTTGAAAACTGAATAATCTTTTCTTAACTCGTTATTTGGTGAGTAGAGATTGGCTGAAACGATAATCTGGTCAAATAAGTTTGGAGCATCCTGATAAGCCAAAGAAGCAACTCCTTTTTTGTACAAAGGATACATCAGATTAAGGTAATGATTGTCTTCATTAAGGTCTTTTGGGTTGCCAACGGCTTTCAGATAATTTTTCAAACTTGGACTGATAGGATCATCATTGAAGTCTCCCATTGCAAACAACTTAGTTGAAGGATCCAGAGCTTTTACGCTGTCCATCTGCTGTTTAAGAATTGCGGCGGCAGCATTACGTTTTGGAAGAGATGCTGCTTCACCGCCACGTCTGGATGGCCAGTGATTTAAGAAGAACGCAACTTTTTCGTTATCAAGAAAACCGGTCAAAACTACGATATCTCTTGTGTATTCTCTTTTACCACCTTCTCCGAAGATTTTCACTTCTTTTTTCCAGGATTTGGAAGGGGAGAATCTTCTTTTCTGATAGATGAAAGCGACATCAATACCTCTGTAATCATAAGAGTTGTAATGGACAACTCCGTAATCGTATTTTGCGATAGCTGGTTCTTTAACAAGATCTTCGACAACCTGTCTGTTTTCCACTTCTATAAGACCAACAACAACGGGAGCAGTATTGGTATAAGCTCTTCCCATTTCGGAAATCACTTTGGCTTCATTTTGCAGTTTTTGTTTATACACGTTATAGGTATAATTTTTACCACTTTTTGGGGTGAACTCTTCCGAACCACCTTGTATTCTAACTACTTTTTTACCAATAAGAGATTCGTCATTCCAAGGACCGGCATAATCTTTCTCGGTAACTTCCAGATATTTTAAAGAATCCAAAGGGACGCTTCTGTGAAAAGCAGGATTGCTTCTGTCTTTTGTTCCGTCTATATAATCTGCTGAACGAACGGTATCCCAAAGGTTTTCTACGTTCAAAAATCCAACAGTTGCAGCACGAACTTGTCTTTTTTGTGCAAACACTAAGGAAATGCTAAAAATAGCGATTACGCTAAATAAATTTTTCATAATATAAAAAATGTAGGGCTACAAAAGTAATTTTTTTTATATACCTGCAAAATAAAAATTTAATGTTTTTAAAAAATGTTTTTATAACTGCTGAAAAATTAAAATTTTGTTAAAATAAAAATAAAATGTTAAAAAGTTTTAATTATCAAAAATTTATTTACATTTGCCTTCCCGTGTATAACGGACTGTATATTAGAAAAAAAGAGCAAACAAAACCTAATTGATTTATGATTAAAAAATTATCATTAATCTCCTTATTTACAATGCTTCCGGCATCATTTTACTTTGCACAGACTACGGTTTTTGCATACCTGAAAGATGCTGACGGGAAACCGGTGGAAAAAGCACAAGTTAGTTTAAAAGGAGAAGGTAATGATGTTACGGCAGACAAAATTGGTTATTTCCAGTTCGTAGATCTGAAATCCGGACATTATCAAGTTGTGGTATCTAAGCCTAATTTCGAAACCAAAACTTTGGAATTTGACGTTACTACAGAAAAAAGAAAAGATTTGGGGGTTATTACCCTTTATTCTGCATTGACAGGAGCTGATCAGGGTTTGGCAATCCTTGATAATGGAAATGACGAAGACAATAATACCCAGTCATCTACGGTAGGGCTATTACAATCTTCACAGGATGTTTTCAACAGAACAGCAAGTTTTGATTTGGGCGCATACTGGTTTAGGCCAAGAGGTGTTGATGGCAGAACCGGAGATACTATGATGAATGGTATTTCTATGGCTGGAGCTGATGATGGTAATGTAGATTTTGGTACTTGGGGAGGGCTTAATGAGATAACACGTTATCCTGAGATCGCTCAAAATCATGCCCCTTCAGAATATGGATTTGGAGGTATTGCTTCGGTTATTAACAAATATACTAAAGCAAGTGAATACAGAAAAGGTAGCCAACTTACCTATTCTTTTACTAACAGAAATTATAATCACAGACTATCTTATCGTTTTTCATCAGGAATGAACAAAAAAGGATGGGCTTTCACTGGTATGATTGCAAGAAGATGGGCTGAAGAAGGAATTCAGGAAGGAACTTTCTACGATGCTTTAGGATTATATTTAGGTATTGAAAAAAAACTGGGAAATCATACACTTACTCTCAATGGGATAGGATCTCCGTATAAAAGAAGTACATCCAGCCCAAACACACAAGAGGTTTATGATTATATGGGTGTACATTATAATTCTTATTGGGGCTGGCAAGGTAATGATAAAAGAAATGAGAGGGTAAGGAAAGGATTTCAGCCAGTAATTCAGCTTACAGATTTTTGGAATATCAATAAAAAATCTAAATTAGTCACCACTGTTTCTTATCAATTTGGCATAGAGAAATCATCGAGACTTGACTGGTACAAGGCTCAAAATCCATCACCAACCTATTATAAAAACTTACCAAGTTATTATCAAAAGAAATTGTATCTTAATAATCTATTCTATGGCCCAGATTATAATGGCAATGCATCTGCTCAGGATGGCTTAAATAATACAACTGCCTGGTGGACTAACGATGATGAAAATCATACTCAAATTGACTGGGCAAGATTATATGCAGCCAATAGAGGTACAAAAAATAATACCAATATGCCAGCTTTCGAACAAGGAAGAGCTGTTTATTATTTGGTAAATGATGTCAAGGATGATAAGATCTGGAATGTAGGAACTCATTATACTTATGACTTTACAGATAAAACTAAATTTATATTAAATGTTGCTTACCAAAATTACAGATCAGAGCAATACCGTGAAGTTAATGATTTATTAGGAGCAGATTTTGCATTGAATATGGATGCCTTTGCAAAAGAAGCAACAGGAGGTAAATTCAATAACAATGAAACAGGGGATGAAGTAAAGAAAAAAGAAGGGGATAAAATTGGTTATGATTATATCTATAGAAGACAAGAGATAAAAGTCAACCCAGGATTTAAATTCTCTACAGGTAATTTTGATGTTTTTGTAGCAGGATTGTTTGGATATACAACCAATAGCAGAGAAGGGCTTTTCAGTCATTATTTATATAGGAATTCTTTTGGCAAAAGCAGTGATCAGAATTTCTGGAATTATGGATTGAAAGGACAAGTAACATACAGACTTAATGGTAGAAATTTCTTAGTATATAATGGAGCCTATTTTTCACAAGCTCCATATGTAAGTGATGTTTTCATAAATGCAAGAGTAAGTAATACTGTTTCACCAAATCTTAAAAATACTGTCATAGATGCTAATGATTTAAGCTATGTTTTATCTACACCTACTTTAAAGGTTAGACTAACCGGCTACATAATCAATACACAAAATGATACTAATGTTCAGAGATTTTTCGCAGATGGTATTAATTTACAATCAATAACTACAGATGGAACTGTTGACAGTGCTGTACCAAGTACATTTGTAAGTCAAGTGATGTCAAATGTTGAAAAAAGAAATATGGGAGGAGAGCTTGGCGTTCAGGTTAAGTTAACACCAACCCTTACTTTTAATGGTGTTGCCAGCTATGGTGAATACACATATAGAAATAATCCGAATATTTATTTGATTGCTGACGCTGCTGGTGTATTAAATGATATTGATGCGAATGGTAATGTAATAACAAGAAATTATAAAGAATTTGGATCTGCTTATCTGAAAGATTATAAATTAGGTGGAACTCCTCAGGAAGCATATTCTGCAGGATTACGTTACAGCTCTCCAAAATATTGGTGGGTTGGTGCCAACTGGAATTATCTAGGACATAACTATCTGGATCCTGCTGCGGCAACTAGAACTATTAGTTTTGTACAAAATGAAAACTCTAATTCACCATATGATTTAACAGAGGAGTTGTTAAAACAAACGCTTCAACAAAAACAATTGCCATCTGCCTATTTCTTTAATGTTAATGCAGGAAAGTCTTGGATTATAGGCAAATATTATGTCCTAATCTCAGCCACTGTTAATAATGTTCTTAATAATAGAAAATATATAACAGGAGGATTTGAGCAAACTAGGGAAGTAAATTTTGATGGTTTGGCAGAAGAAATGAATAGTGGACATGCTAACTTTAGTCCAAAATATTGGTATAATCAAGGTATTTCTTATTTCGTAAATTTACAGGTAAGATTTTAATTTTAAAGCTTTTATTAAAATGAAAACAAAAATATATTTAAAAACAGCAATTTTTGCTATCGCAGGTTTTATAACCTTAGGCTCGTGTGTAAAAAGTGATGATTATGAAACTCCAGAAGTGACTTGTACAGATAATCTGGGGAAGGTAAATCATACACTTGCTGAATTATCTGCAAAAGCTAAACAAAATGCAACACAAGCAGATATTATTTCCGAAGATTATATTGTAGAAGGATATGTCGCTTCTACCGATGTTACAGGTAATATTTACAAACAAATATTTATTCAGGATCAACCGACAAATCCTACCATTGGGTTCGAGATTGATGTGGATAATTCTTATTTATATACAGATTGGCCTGTTGGTGCTAAAGTCAAACTGAATGTAAAAGGACTGGTAGTTGTGAAATATAATGGGGCTAATAAAATTGGTCAGTTTGATCCAACTTATCAAGGAGCGGGACAAGTAGGAAGAATTAATCCAACCAAACTTTCTAAATACATGGCAAGACAATGTGGAGCAGACGGTTTCCCTATACTTGCTACAATGGTACCGAAAGAATTTAGTTCAATTAGTGCGGCCCTAGCATCTACAGGTAATATTAATACATTAGTAAAAATTAATAATGTCCAATTTAATACGCCCGAACTTACTAAGAACTTTACCGATGTTGGTGGATATGCCTCAGGATATGACAGAAATATAATTGATCAATCCGCTGGTTTGCTTGTTCTTAGAATTAGTGCTTATGCCAGTTTCTCCTCTAATGCTATTTCTCCGAAATATCAAGGGAGCGGTAGTGTAACCATGATCTTGAGTAAATATAATGCAACACCTCAGGGTTATATAAGAGGCCTAAATGATCTTGATTTGAAAGGAAATCGTTTTTCTTTCGATAATTTAGAAAATTTTGAATCGTATGCGACATCAACTGATAATTTTTTGCCAAAATACTATAACTTATCAGTTACAGGAAGTAAAAAATGGTATGTTCAGACATTTAGTAATAATAAGTATATTCAAATCTCTGGGCTTAATGCGGGGCTTACAAAAACTCAATTCGCAATTCCTGTCGCAGATTTTGCAAAAACAAACAGAGTAAGTTTCAAAACTAATGCTGGTTACTATAATGGAGATGTTCTGAAAGTTTACTGGTCTAGTAATTACAATCCAGCAACTCCTACCGCTGCAACTTTAAATGATATTACAAGTCAGTTTGATATTTCTAAAGGTAAAGTTCCTGGAGGAACAGGCAGCAACTATGAGGATAGTTTTAGACCTAGTGGAATTGGCAATTTACCAACGGGAACAACAGGTTCAGGATTTGTAATCTTTGAATATAATTCTAACCACTCAAGTACAAACCCAAGTGGTATATCTACAGTTATGCAATTGGATGATATTAATATATTCTAACCTTTATATAACGACTAAAATAAAAAATCCCGCAACAGCGGGATTTTTTATTTTAAAAGATACCAGAATTCTGCGTTTTCATCTTCCTCCAAAGTTTTCTTCCAAAAAATAAGACAAAAGTCAATAAAACAATGGCGAGAATAAAAGCAAGTACAGGCAAAAAAATTGAAAGAATGGACATCAATCCTGCTCCGGCAGTTTCCGTAGTAGCAACCACATTATTCCCAATTCCGGCAGTAGTTGCAGTAGAAGCAGCTCTTGTACCGGCAAATCCAGCTGAAATAGTTGCAGCAGTTCCGCCACCAGCAATCAATGCCAAAGCCCATTGAGGAAAAGTTCCCAATTCCATAAACTGGCTTGCAAAAAGAATAGATCCGGCAATGGTTGCTAACGGAATCGAGATCGTGTCAAGAAAATTGTCAACTACAGGAATATAATAAGCCAGAATTTCAATAACTGTAGCAATACCGGTTGTGATAAGAGTTGGCAATCCGGATAGCCATTCGAAGTTATCGTTCATTGGAATCCACCCAAGATAAGATGCAAGACTAACGGCGAACATCGGTAAAAAAACTCTGAATCCCGAAGCCGCAGCCAGGCCAATGCCAATAAAGGTGCTCAAAACGTAAGGTAAAATATCGCTCATTGTAATTTGTTTGAGAATAAAATTACAAATTAAAAGCTGATGCTATCCTTTTTTCTTTTTGCAAAGATTAATAAATTGTTTTTCAACATCAGAAAAATGTTCCGGCAAATCTTTAGAAACCCAGAATAACATAGCTAGCGTTTGTTCCCCAAAAGCATCAAAATAAGTAGCTTTATTAAGTCTGTAAGACTCTCTCAAAAGACGTTTGATTCGGTTTCTGTCTACAGCTTTTTTGAAAAATTTCTTAGAAACAGAAACACCTATTTTACAGGATTCGATCGGATACTTTTCTGATGAACTGAAGTAGATGATTCTCATATTTTCTGCAGACAGCCATTTGCCTTTCTTGAACAGAAGGTCGATCTCTGATTTTTTTTTCAGCTTTTCTCGGGAAGGATAACCGTTGATTTTCAAATTGTTATTTTCTTCCGGTTAAATGATTAATGACTTCTGCTGCAGCATACAAACCAAAAATAGCTGGAATAAAGCTGATCGTTCCATAGAATGAACGTTTGAAATTGGTTCCATCTGTCATTTTAAGGCTGTTTTCGTCCTGTAATTCTGTAGAGAAAACACATCGGAAACCTTTGTTGATTTTCTCTTTTTTCAGACGTTTTCTTACTTGTCTTGCCAAAAGGCAATTGTTGGTTTTACTGATATCACGAACCATCACTTTGCTTGGGTCGGTTTTTCCGCCGGCTCCCATCGAGGAAACTAGTTTTATTTTATGTCGTCGGCAAGTTCTGATGAGTGTCAGTTTAGGAGTCAGAGAATCGATGCAGTCAAGAACATAATCGAATTTTTCTGATTTGATTAATTCTTCCATTCTTTCCGGCTCCAGAAATTCATTGATTTTTGTAAGCTCTAATTTTGGATTGATATCCATTAACCGGTCACCAACCAATTCTACTTTATGCTGGCCAATTGTGGAATGGAGTGCAGGAAGTTGTCTATTAATATTGGTTATATCTACCACATCACCGTCTGCGATGATCATTTTTCCAACACCGGCTCTTGCCAGGAATTCTGCAGCAAAAGATCCGACACCACCTAATCCAACAACCAAAACTTTAGCATTTTGCAGTTTTTCGATGCCATCATCTTTAATAAGCAATTCGGTGCGTTCCAACCAAAATTTATCCATAATTAATTACTTTTTGAAGATTTTCCCACATTTGGTTTTTCAGCTCTTCCAGAGAAATACATTTAATTTCCGAAACCTTTTCGTACAATTTTGCAATATCAAAATCGGCATCATCGGTTTCCAAAAATATCTTCTGAACAGGAAAATCTTCAATCAATTTTTGCAAAGATAAGTTATCTAAAGCTGCTTTTCCAAAACTGAGATAAAAGCCGGCATCCAAAAGCTCTTTTGCCGTGTTTTCTTTCTTGTTGAATCCATGAATGATTAGCGGCACTTTTGCTTTTTTGAAATGGAGAATTTGCGAAAATCTACGGACACAATGGATGATAATAGGTTTTCTAATTTCTTCTGCCCAGGTAATATGATTTTGGAACACTTCGTTTTGAAGTTTTTCATCGATTTCGATTAATCCATCCAAACCACATTCGCCTAGAGCGAGACAGTTTTTTGAAAGGGAAATTTCTTTGATTCTTTCAAAATCGGATTTCCAGTTTTCCGTAATGTCTTTTGGATGTAGACCTGCAGAAAAATTTACGAACGGGATTTCTTCATTAAGTTCTAAGTTGTAGATCCCGGTCTTATTTTGTTTGTGATGATGAAAATCCAAAAAATCCATAGTCAAAGATATGAATTTAAGGTCTTTTTCTGAACATCGAATTGCTTGCAGCAGACCCCTTTGACTTTGCTCAGGATAAACTGCGGATGGATAAAGCTGCCCTAATTATTATGCTGATCATAAAAAGTTAAATTTTGTTAAAATCTGTTGTCGAAACTTATTGTTAATGATGAAAAATAGTTTAATTTTACATTAAATCTTTGGTTGCGAATGAGAAAAAAATTTACTGATAAACAGACAAAAATTCTGGATGTAGCAGAAGAACTGATTGCAAAAAAAGGCTTTGAAGGCACGTCTGTGAGAGATATTTGTTCGAAAGCGAATATCAATGTGGCTATGATTTCTTACTACTTTGGTTCTAAGGAAAAGATGATGTCTTACCTTTATCAGTATCGTGTGCAGAGAACAAAAGAAAGCTTTTCTGAGTTTGCACAGACCATAAAGGAAGGAAAACCCGAAATGCAGATGAAAGAGATTGTGAATTATGTGATCTCTTTGCTTTTCAAATACAGCTATTTTCACGGTTTTGTGACGCAGGAGATGCGTTCTTTGGATAATGTGAAGGATGATCTTTTGGAGTTTTACCAGACTTGTGTCGGCAGATTGGACGAGATCATCAAAAGAGGAATTGTTTCCGGTGTTTTTCATAATGCGCCAAAGTCTGAAGATATCCTGACAATGATTATCGGGTCGACTTTGTTTGTGATCAGGAACAAAAACTTCTATGAGATGTATGTTCCTGCAAACAACGATGCGCAATATATGAAAGAAGCTGAGCAGAAACTGAAGAACAGCACTTTGCTAAGTGTATTTGCTTTGTTGGATTATGACGCGGATTAGTTTTTCTCAAACTTCAGGGCTTCGTTAATATAAAATTCGATTTCTTTTGGTCTGTTTTTGAAGTCTTTTTCCGGGGATTCTTCGTTGCCTAATCTCACAATAATCATATCATATTCCGGGACTATAATAACGTATTGACCATTGAGTCCATGCATATAATAATGGTGGATTTTTGTGTCATAATTAATACGAAGGCCTAAACCATAAGTTCCATTGGAATGTTCAGTCGGCGTTATCATTTGGTCAACAAAATTTTCGTTGATTAACGGGATATTTTCAAATTTCCCTTTATTCAATAGTAAATATCCAATCTTTGCAAAATCTCTTGCATTGGAATGGATACAGCAAAACGATTTTTCTATCCCAAGATCATCCGTTGTCCATTTCGCATTTTGTTCCATCCCGAGAGGTTTCCACAGTTTTGCAGATGCATAAAAAGACAAAGGCATTTGCACAGCTCTACCAACAGCAAAACCTAAAAGTTGGGGAGCAATTGACTGATATTCGAATTGTTCTCCAGGATTTTGTTTGAATTTGCTTTTGAAAATAATATCGGAAAGGGAAAATCCATAGTATAATTCTGCATTTTGAGAGAGTGGATTTTTGTAATCATTCTTCCAGTCCAATCCTGTCTCCATTGAGGCAAGATTCGCTAAGGTTAGATTTTTCCCAAATTTGTCATTTGAAAATTCCTGATAGAATGTAGAAAATGGTTGATTAATGCTTTCTATTCTTCCGTCGTCAATGGCTTTTCCTAATAGCAGCGTTGTTATGGTGTTGGCCATCGAAAATGAATTGCCCGGAGTAGCTTTACTATAATTCTCCCAATAATGTTCCTGCAGAATTTTTCCGTGCTGAATGATTAAAAAAGAAACTGATTTTGTTTCCTTAAGATGCTTTTCCAGTTCCGGAGATAATGCCGTTTTGTTATAATTAATATCGAGTGGCCAGGGTTTTGGGTTTCCTCTTGAAATAGTTTTCGATGGGAAGTCTGTTCCGTCATTTAACGTTGGTCCGGTTTCACCTCTTAGATAAGTCAATCTTATTCCACGGAAAAGATAATTGTAGCCGGTGATATATACCGTTAAAATAATTCCGGCAATCATCAATAGAACTATATTCAGAATTTTCTTCGCCATTCAGAGAGATTTATTTGTAAAAATATTTATTTTAATCAAATATTGATAATTTTGTTTGGAATGATTTTCGATTTTCCTGATTTATGAATGATGAATTGAAAAAACAGCAGCTCAAACGGTATAAAACCCTCGCCACAGGATTGTTTATTCTGATGGCCGTTACTTTTGTATCGATGACGATTTTACAAAAAGGAAATCATTCACATTGGATTGGCTATATCAGAGCATTTTCCGAAGCGGCGATGGTTGGTGCTTTGGCGGATTGGTTTGCTGTGACTGCGCTTTTCAATTATCCATTAGGACTTAAAATTCCACACACCAACCTCATCGAAAATTCTAAAGAAAAAATTGGCGATAATCTTGGGAACTTTGTGGTGGATAATTTTCTTTCTCCTCAAAATATCCGTCCTTACATTCAAAAACTAAAAGTTTCGGTTTATGTTGGTGATTGGCTTTCTAAGGATAAAAATCAGAATCTTTTGATTAATGAACTGTCATCAATTCTTAAAGATATTATTAATAAACTCGATGATGAATCTGTTGTGAATTTTATTTCAAATAAAGCTGAGGAAATGACAGATTCTATCCAGTTAAATTCGGTCATCGGAAACGGAATCGAATATCTTCTCAATAAAAATGATCATCAAAAAATCATTACCAACCTAAGTTCTCAAATCAAAAAGTATATTCTCGAAAATCAACAAATGATCTCTGAAAGAGTAGGAAAGGAGAGTTTCTTTTTGATTCCCAAATCTGTGGATAATAAAATTGCCGAAAAAATTACAAAAGGTTTAAGCGATTATTTCCTTGAAGTTGAAGAAAATCTTAATCATCCATTACGAGCGGAAATTACCAACAAAATCCTGGATTTTTCAAAAGAACTGAAAGAAGAATCTAAGTGGAAAACGGAGTTTGATTCGATCAAAACGGATTTTCTACAAAGTGATAAGATCAAACAATACGCATCCGATATTTGGCAATCCTTAAAATTATCATTGATGAAAGAATTGTCTGAAGAAGATTCTAAACTAAAATCTTATGTCAAAAAAAATATTGATGAATTTGTTTCTAACCTTCAAAATGATGAAAATTTCCAAAACCGAATTGACAATTGGGTTAGATTGACAGCCTATAAATATATTCTGAAAAACACTCAGAATTTTGGCGAACTCATCAGCACAACTGTCGGAAATTGGGAAGGCAAAGAGCTCAGTCGAAAACTGGAATTAGAAGTTGGAAAAGATTTGCAATTTATAAGAATCAACGGAACAATCGTTGGTGGCTTGGTTGGTTTGCTGATTTACACGATTGCGAATTTTATTTAATGAATAAATTATAAAAGTCACAAAAGAATCATCTTAATGATAAACTTAGTTATATAAAATCAAAAAAACTCTTGTGACTTTTGTGGTTCAAAAAAGCCTCCAATTTTTGGAGGCTTTCTATTTTTATTTCTTCTCAAGAATTTTCTCGATGATTTTATGAGTAATCATATAAGTTGGTTTTACACCTGTGAGTCCAAGTCCGCCGGAAGATAATGTACTTCCTGTTTCCAATGGATTATCCGATGCATAATAAGCATACATTACAAACAGATCCGGAGAAATGTGATGACGGATTTTGCTCGCCACCTGAATCGCTTTTTGATAATGTGCGCCTTCCATTTCCAGACCGATGGCTTTCCAGGACGTTGTCATAAAGTAAGATAAAATGTCTTTGTTCTGAAGCGATGTTCCCAAAACAGTGATCATCGGTCCTTCGAAAGATTTGATCTCATCATCTACAAAATCAGTTGCCTTTAGAGCATTTTCGAAAACATAATTATCAGCAGTACCTTCGAAGATATGAGAAGTCGGGATCATAATATCGCCTTTTCCTCCGGTTAAGATTCCGGCTTTACCCATTATCGAAACCGATTTCACTTTCATCATATAGACTTCGCCTTTCACTTCATAAGGTCTTAGTAATTCGTCCATTACCTCAAAAGCCTGTTCTCCAAAAGCGTAATCAAAAACCAGGATCACATCGTCACCTTTATATTTTTGATTGGCGAAAACGGTATTCTTAAGTTCAGTTTTAGCAAGATCGATGATTTGAACATCAATGTTGCTTCCGCTATTGTCATCAATATAGATCATTCCTTCTTTCAGAGCGTGATCAAGCACTTTTTCCTGAAGTTCTTTTTTGTTACTGATGTCAGCAAATAATTTATAATCAACCTCTTTTGTTCCTTTTTTATTAAGAGCATCATTGGCAAAAACCATATTTTTCACAGAGTGCATATTGGCACTGATGATGTGAAGCGGTCTCATATGAAGATTGTTTTCCACCAAAACCTGTTTGATCTTATTGGCCCATTTTTCCCCGAAAAGGTGATGTCCGACTCTTTCCTGAAGAATGGCTGAGAAATAGATTTCTCTCTCTCTTAATTCTTTCCAGTCTTCCAGGCTAATCTGACCGAGCCAGTAAATAATCTTGAACAAGCGGTCGGGATTTTTATCATCTCCAAAGTTGTTATAAGCATTAAGTGTTTCATCAAAAGTTCGTCCTAAGAAGGAAGAAAGATGAATCAATGCAACTTCTTTTTCTTTTCTGCTGTATTTTTTCTCGCCTTTAGCAACTTCTTCGATGATTTTCCAGATGCGTTTCGGGCGACCTTCGTTATCCAGATCGAAACCGATGTTTCTGATTTTGTCTGCTTCCAGATAAAGGAACGTTAAGTGAGTCAGGATGTCATAAATTTCAGAGCGACCCAAAAGAACTTCGATGTTCATCTGGTGTTCATCTATTCTGTAGCAATTTCTGCGTCTTTTCTTCGGAACGATTGGTTCAAAACTTCCTTTATCGAAGCCTTCGTCGGAAGTTAAATGGATAAAAGAACATTCTTCGATACCTTCCGGAAGACGATCAAGAACATAAAGCAAACCGTCTAGTTCTATCTTATTAGGAACGCTCATACTTCCGTAGATCTCCGGATTGATAATCATTAATAATTTTCTTAATGATTCACCCGACACTCCAGATGGTTTGAAAAATCCTCTATAGAATAAGTGTCTCATAGAGACATATAATCTTTCGATAGCTTCTGTGGTTTCTCTTGCTCTTGAATTTGCCATATATTAAAATTTTTGTAAAAGTCTGCAAAGTTATGAAAATTTATTTAAATCAAAATCAAATGTTTAAATATTTGATTTTGAGATTGTTATTGTCTTTTATTGATTGTTATTGCTTTCTTGACAACAGTTTTTAAAGTTAAACTTTCCTGTCTATATTCTAAAATAAATTTTTATTCATGTTTTGATAATAAAAACTAAACATTCTTTTCTCTTTAACTTGTGTTGATGTTGTGAAATCAAGGGGTTGTTGTTAGTTAAAATTTATTTTATTTGAAAGTGTCTATAAATTTTAAGGGGTAAACTAATTTCGAATTATATTTTTTGTAAATTTGCCTCGTTTAAAATAACACACTTTTATGTCAACATTAAGATTTAAAGCCTTAGCCGAGCTTCCTTTCAGAAATTACAGAAAAGATAATTTCATAGAAGTTCCTGCAAAACTGTCTGAATTGTTTTGTCAAAACGTATTCTCAGAAGAAACAATGAGAGAATATCTGACTAAAGAAGCGTTTCAATCTATTTTGGACGCCATTAAAAAAGGAACAAAAATCCAGAGACACATTGCAGACCAGGTAGCTGTTGCGATGAAGGATTGGGCTATGTCAAAAGGCGTTACTCACTACACGCACTGGTTTCAACCGTTAACAGGTGCAACTGCTGAGAAGCACGATTCTTTCTTTACACCTATAGAGGGTGGAAGAGCTATCGAGAGATTCAGTGGCGGAATGTTGATTCAACAGGAGCCGGATGCTTCTTCTTTCCCGAATGGTGGAATCAGAAATACATTCGAAGCGAGAGGGTATACCGCTTGGGATCCGACTTCTCCGGCTTTTATTATGGGAACTACACTTTGTATTCCTTCGATTTTCATTTCTTACACTGGTGAGACTTTAGATTATAAGGCGCCATTATTAAGAGCTCTGAATGCGGTTGATGAGGCGGCGACAGATGTTTGTAAATCTTACTTCGATAAAAACGTAACAAAAGTTTCTCCGACACTGGGTTGGGAACAGGAATATTTCCTGGTAGATACAGCTTTGTATCAATCAAGACCGGATTTGGTTTTGACAGGAAAAACTTTACTTGGACATTCTCCGGCGAAAGGACAACAGCTTGATGATCATTATTTCGGTTCGATTCCTACAAGAGTAATGAACTATATGAAGGAATTGGAAATCGAATGTATGAAGTTGGGAATTCCTGTAACAACGCGCCACAATGAGGTTGCTCCAAATCAATTTGAATTGGCGCCAATGTTTGAAGAAGCAAATGTTGCTGTTGATCACAATTCATTATTAATGGATATTATGGCGAGAATTGCTCACAAGCATCACTTCCATATTTTATTTCACGAAAAACCATTTGCCGGTGTCAACGGAAGTGGAAAACATAACAACTGGTCTTTGGGAACTGACACAGGCGAAAACCTTTTGAGTCCGGGTAAAAATCCGAAGAAAAACCTTCAGTTCCTGACGTTCTTTGTGAATACTTTGAAAGCGGTCCACGATTATGCAGATTTGTTGAGAGCATCTATTGCATCTGCGAGCAACGACCACAGATTGGGAGCTAACGAAGCGCCGCCGGCAATCATTTCTGCTTTCATTGGAAGCCAGTTGTTCGGTGTTTTGGAAGAATTGGAAAAAGTGACGGACGGAAAATTATCTCCGGAAGA
Source organism: Chryseobacterium sp. 36-9 (assembly GCA_001898785.1). Lineage (GTDB taxonomy): Bacteria > Bacteroidota > Bacteroidia > Flavobacteriales > Weeksellaceae > Epilithonimonas > Epilithonimonas pallida. The sequence goes on from MKVE01000015.1 coordinate 76,087, forward strand.
GAAAACAGAATTAAAACTAAATGTTGTAGGAAAAATCCCTGAAATTCTTTTAGATAATACTGACAGAAACAGAACATCTCCATTTGCATTCACAGGAAACAAATTCGAAATCAGAGCGGTTGGTTCTTCTGCAAACTGTGCGGAAGTAATGACTGTAATGAACGTAATTGCGGCTAAACAATTGAAAACTTTCAAGGCTGAAGTGGATGCTTTAATTGAAACTGGTCTTAAGAAGGATGAAGCCATTTTCAATGTATTAAGAGAATACATCAAGCAATCTAAGAGCATTATGTTCGAAGGTGACGGTTATTCAGACGATTGGGCAAAAGAAGCTAAGAAAAGAGGTCTTAACAATTTGAAAACAACTCCGGAAGCTCTTAAAATGGAATTGGATAAAAAATTTGTTGAGCTTTATGAAGAGTTAGGAATTTACTCACACCGTGAGTTCGAAGCCAGAAACGAAATCAAGCTGGAAAAATATTCAACAGTCATTGATATCGAAGCCAGAGTTTTGGCAGATATCGCAAGAAACCACATCATTCCTGCAGCGCTTAATTATCAAAACAGATTAATTGAGAACGTTAAAGGGTTGAAAGAGATTTTCAGCGAGAAAGAATTCAAGACTTTGGCAAAAGAACAATTGAGTTTGATTTCTGATATTTCCGGTAATGTTTCTCAGATCAAAGTTGGTGTTGACAATCTTTTGGCAGCGAAAGAAAAGGCTAAAAATACATCAGGAAGTCAAAAACAAGCAGAGGAATACTGTAACAAAGTTAAGCCTCTTTTTGATAACATCAGAGAGGCATCAGATGCTTTGGAAATGATGGTAGACGATGAGCTGTGGCCGATGACAAAATATAGAGAATTACTCTTCACTAGATAAATATCTACAAAAACGTTAAAGAATCTTAACTAAAAATAAAACCGCAAAGTCTAAATAAAGGCTTTGCGGTTTGTTTTTTTTTAACATTCTTAAAAAGACTGTTAAATTATGTTAAACTCAAGAACGCTCAAATTGATTTGAAATGTCCTTTAATGAGTATTGGCTATTTTTGCTATGCAATCACAAAAAACCAACTCAAGTTTAACACAAATAATTAAATATATATGAAGAAAAGAGTTCTAGTTTATATCTTATTTGTGACCACGTTTTTTTCGCTTCAGTCTTGCGTTTCTAACTATGTGGTTTCTAACAATCAAACATACAAAACTGATGCCAAGTTTGCATCATTGGATGTAAACGTAAAACCCGTAACAAACAAATCAAACAACAAAGGACAACAAGTTTTAGCATCTATTGCTAATACCAATGAGGTTATCAAAAGATCTGCGATAGAAAATGCGATCAAATACAGCAACACCATTGACAATATCTTATCTGAAGCTGAAAGTTATCTAGGAACTCCATACAGATTCGGGGGAACTTCCAGAAGCGGAATAGATTGCTCGGCATTCGTGTTATCAGTATTTGGCGCAGCAGCAGGTATGAACTTGCCAAGAGTTGCAGCTCAACAATCTCAAGAAGGAGATTCTGTAGAAAAAACAGAACTTCAGAAAGGAGATCTGGTGTTTTTCTCACACAGAGGTAGCAGAATTTCTCATGTGGGAATCGTGGAAGAGGTAACGCCGGAAGGTGAGGTGAAGTTCATTCACGCAGCAACGTCCAAAGGTGTAATGGTTTCTTCTCTGGATGACAGCTATTGGGGACCAAAATTCAAATTCGCTAAGCGAATCGTTAAAGAGAACACATTAAGTGCATTAAATAATTAGAGAGACTGAAAAATATTCAGAAAAAACCTCAGAAGTATTTCTGAGGTTTTTTATTTTATAACATATAAAGGGCGATTATCTCGATTTATTTTTTAATAAGTTTGATGTTTTGTGTAGATTTTGAACTTTGAACAGAAACATTATAAATTCCCGGTTTAAGATTCGCGATATCATATTTTTCAGAATTAAGATCTGAAAATTCTTTGATCAATTTTCCTGAAAGATCAAAAACTTTTACAGATTCTGGTTTTTCGTTATTTGAGTTTAGCTGAAAGTAGTTGTCTGTAGGGTTAGGATATAGTGTTAAGCTTTTTTTACTAAAATCACTAACTGACATTAATGGGGTAGCTGTTACATTGATATCATCTACACTCAGCAGGTTTCCATTGGTATAGTCGTTTACCCAAGCCAGATAGACAGTTTGCCCTGCATAAGCGGATAAATTAACCGTATATGGTGTTAGCTGACTTGAAATAGGAACATTGGGAGCATGATCTACTGTCTCAATATTAGTGAAAGCTGCTTTTGTAGTATTAGTTGTAGAAATTTTTAGTTTGAAACCATCATCGTAAGGGCTTACATCATGAGATCTTGCAAAAAATTCAAGAGAGATTGTAGAGTTTGAAGGTAAGGTTATAGCCGGAGAGATAAGCCATCTGTCTGCCGGTGCTATTGTAGTAAACCATGAAGGCGAGGAAACTACCGTATTTCCACTTTCCGCACTCCACTTAACAATTTCCCAAGCATTGGAAAATAATGCTGCATATGTACCGTAAGGAGTATTTGTGTCATTGTAAAGTGTCCAGTTTGCACCATATAAGTCTGTTACGTTTTCAAAATCTTCTGTATAAACTGATGTTTGCGCGTGGCATATAACTGATGTAAATAGAGCAGAGAATAGAAGTTTTTTCATATCAAATCATTTTTATTATATATAAAGATATGAAAAAAGCCATAGAATTATATTCTATGGCTATGATATTTTATCTGGAATACTTTTTATTCATCAGATTTTTCTTCAGTTGTCGGAACAAGTGGAGATTGATCTTTTACTTCTTCTGCCATTTCTTCATCTTCATCATCCATTGCAGCAGCACCTCCTTTCATAGCATTTCTAGACATCTTAACAGCTACGATAACAGCATTGTCCGGATGCATAAAAGTGTAAGCGTCATTTTTAAGAGCCTCAACATAGAATTTGTTACCGATTCTCAATGGTGTTACATCTACAACGATTTCGTCCGGCAAGTTTGCAGGAATCGCTTTTATTTTCAATTTTCTGAAAGTTTGTCTAAGAACACCACCGGCAACAACACCTCTTGCACGACCAGTAATTCTTACAGGAACTTCCATAATTACCGGCTTATCGTCTGATAATTGATAGAAATCCACATGTAGGATTCTGTCTGTGATTGGGTGAAATTGGATATCCTGAAGAACAGCAGGAATTGTTTGTCCGTCAACCTCAATAGATACCGTGTGTGCTTCAGGAGTATATACCAAACCTTTGAAAGATTTTTCTTCAGTAGAAAAATTCAATGGCTCTTTACCTCCGTAAACAACACAAGGAACTAATTCAGCATCACGTAAAGCTTTTGTAGACTTTTTGCCCACGCTTTCTCTTTTTGTACCTTGAATTGTAATAGATTTCATTATATAATGATTAAAATTTGAGGTTGCAAATATATAATTTTTTTCTTAGATAATGAATTTATCACTAATTGATTTGTGTTCGTGCACGCTATTCATCACATCGGCAAATAAGGATGCGCAGGAAAGCACCTTTATTTTGGAGGATTTATCCATTTTTTGCGGGATAGAATCTGTTACGATAACTTCCAATAATTTAGAATTTTCGATATTTTCATAAGCTTTACCCGAAAGTACACCGTGTGTTGCCATTGCTCTTACAGATCTCGCTCCTTTTTCCATTAAGATATCCGCTGCTTTGCAAAGTGTTCCTGCAGTGTCAATCATATCATCAATAAGAATCACATTTTTATCCTTAACATCCCCAATCAGAAACATCTCTTCAACCACATTGGCTTTTTTTCTTTCTTTATAGCAGATTACGACATCGGCACCCAGATGACCTGCGTAGTTTTTTGCTCTTTTTGCGCCCCCCATATCCGGTGATGCTATGGTAAGATTATCCAGATTAAGTGACTGAATATAGTCCACGAAAATAGTAGAAGCATAAAGATGATCGACAGGAATCTCAAAGAAACCTTGGATCTGATCAGCATGAAGATCCATCGTCATAATTCTCGTCGCTCCTGCAGCCGTCAAAAGATTGGCAACTAGCTTTGCTCCGATTGGTGCTCTCGGCTTATCTTTTCTGTCTTGTCTGGCTAATCCGTAATATGGGATTACAACTGTAATATTCTTTGCAGAAGCTCTTTTGGCCGCATCGATCATTAATAACAATTCCAAAAGATTGTCTGCCGGAGGAAAGGTAGACGCGATAAGAAAAACCCGGCTTCCTCTAACGGATTGTTCCAAAACCGGTTCAAATGCTCCGTCGCTGAAATGCTGAATATTGATTTTTCCCAATGGCTGCCCATAGAACTGAGCAATTTTTTCTGCCAACTCGTGGCTGGTTCTCGTAGAAAACAAATAACTTGCTTGATCTGACATTTTTACTTTTTTGCAAATTTAAAAAATAATGAAAAGTCTCAAAGTCTATTTGTGAACTTTTCATAGATTCTTTTCAGACTGTTCATAACCGAAAGTGTTGTAATACCCATTAACATTGGCATCAGTTAAAATAATTTTCGCTAATATTTCATAAAAAAACCAGAACATCTCTGTTCTGGTCTTAGGTTTTTTATTAACAATACTCTTCGAAAGCGGCCTGAAGATTGGCAGCAATTGCGCCTGCAGGATTACCTTCGATGTGGTGTCTTTCCAGCATATGCACCAACTCGCCATCTTTGAAAAGTGCCACAGCTGGTGAACTAGGCGGGAATGGAGCTAATAATCTTCTGGCTTCTGCTACCGCTTCTGTGTCAAATCCTGCGAAAGCTGTTACCAGATGGTCTGGCTTTTTCTCACCTGTCAAAGAGTATAAAACGCCTGGTCTTGCAGCACCGGCTGCACAACCACAAACGGAATTGATTACTAAAAGTGTTGTCCCGCTTTGCTTAAGCGCTTCATCAACTTGTTCTGGTGTTGTAAGGTCTTCAAAACCTTTATCTGTAAGTTCTGCCTTCATTGGCAATACTAAATCTGCTGGGTACATATTAAATTTATTTAGGTTAATTCGAATTGCAAATTTAATCAAATAATATTTGCATTATCTGATCAATCATTCTATTAAAATTATACCAAATATCTATTGCGCCATTTTGACTGAATTCCCAAACAAAAACCTTGAATCCGAAAATTCAAGGCTTTAATCAAATCGATATGCAAATTAAGTATATCCAGTTTTTATAATTGATAAAATATAAATGATAAATGATTATCAATTATCGCTTATCAACTATCATTGATGATTTAAGAAAGTAGCTTTTTAACCATTTCGGAAATGCTCTTTCCGTCAGATTTTCCGGCTAATGCTTTGGAAGCAACGCCCATTACTTTTCCTAAATCTTTAATAGTCTCTGCTCCGGTTTCAGAAATGATTTTCTTGATTTCTGATTCCAGTTCTTCCTCAGATAATTGTTTCGGTAGAAACTTCTCAATGACTTTCATCTGAGCTTCTTCCACGTCAGCAAGGTCTGTTCTTCCCTGAGCCATAAACTGCTCATAAGAATCCTTTCTCTGCTTTATCATTCTTTGCAAAATCGCAATCTCCTGTTCTGCTGAAACTTCGGCTCCTCTGGCTTCGGTTTGTAGTAAAAGAATCTGAGACTTTACTGCTCTCAGAGAGTCCAAAGCTACACGGTCTTTTTCTCTCATCGCCGTTTTGATGGCTTCGCTTATTGTATTTTCTAAACTCATTTTTTCTGTATTAATGTAAAAGGTATTAATGTATTTATGATAAAATGTAAAACGCTTATCCAATATCGTTAATACATTCTATCATAAATACATTAGTACAATTCTAGTCAACATCTTTGTTAAGAAACCGGTTTTCTCTCAGTTGCATACTTCCATTATTATCAGACAAATAAGTATTAATATTCTGGTCTGATGCATTAGAACCATCAATATTGATGTTCTTTCTTTTGAAAGCAGGAACGGTTTCGAAAACATTCTCATTATCCAATTGCTGGTAACGTGAATTGAATTCTCTCAGCTTATTTCTTCTTTCCATTGCTTTTGAAGCATCAGGCGTTTTGTTGAAGAAAGTAAATCCGCTTTCAGTTTCCTGAACCGGTTCCGGCTTTTTCTCCTCTATGATTTCCTCTTTAGTTTCAATAGCAAAAGAAAATTGAGTTGGTTCTTCAACTTTTTCTTCGATGATTTCGTTAACGGCTTCTTCTTTAACTTCAGAAATAACCTGCTTTTCGATTACAGGAAATTCTTCTTCAACAGCAGGTTCATTAATTGTGAAAGTGACTTCAACAGGCTTTTCAATTACTTCTTCTTTGAAAGACGCTTTTGGCTTTTCCTCAACTTCGAAAGAAAAAGATTGTGCCTCCAAATCTACTTCTTCATAACTCTCTTCTTCGAAAGTGAAAAGGTTGTATTCCTGTTTTTCGTTATTAGAACTATAATCGTTTGAGAAATCCTGGATTTCCTCGTTTTCGATGATTTCGATTTTTGCTTTTGGCTCTTCTACAAGACTTTCTGCAACGGAATTGGTTGGAAAGCTGGAAGTTCCGAAATCTTCATCATCTTCTAACCGAAAAAAATTTTTCCCGGACTGTACTTCAGGTTTTGATTCTTCCTGGAATCTGCTTTTGAACGGCGATTCTCTGTGAGATGAAGGACTTGGTCTGTCTTCCAAAGAATATTTAATCGTTTCAGTAACGCCGGAATGTTTTTTATTATCGTTGGAGAAACCGGTTGCAATTACCAAAACGCTCACTGCATCACCCAATTCCTCATCAGAACCAACTCCAAAAATAATATCAGCCGTGTTTCCAGCTTCCTTTTGGATGTGGTCCATAATCACACCGATTTCGTCCATTGTTACTTCAGTCGCACCGCTTCTGATTAACAATAGAACGTTTTTTGCACCGGTGATTTTGTTATCATTCAATAACGGAGAATCCAATGCTTTTTTAACCGCTTCTTCCGCTTTGTTTTCACCACTAGCGATTCCAGTTGACATCAGTGCAGTTCCGGAATTAGCCAAAACAGATTTCGCATCACGGAAGTCAATATTAACATCGAAATAACCGGTAATAACTTCTGCCATTCCTTTTGCAGCGTTTGTCAACACTTCATCGGCTTTTGAGAATCCTTGTTTGAAACCAAGATTACCAAATTGTTGTCTCAGTTTATCATTATTAATGACAATCAAAGAATCAACATTATTCCTTAATTTTTCCAAACCTAATTCAGCCTGGTCCAATCTTCTTTTTCCTTCAAAACTAAAAGGTACGGTTACGATTCCAACAGTAAGAATCCCCATTTCCTTGGCCACTTTTGCAATCACAGGTGCAGCACCGGTTCCGGTTCCACCGCCCATTCCGGCAGTGATGAAAACCATTTTGGTATTTTGTCCCATTGATGCTTTGATATCATCAATGCTTTCGATGGCTGCTTTTTCTCCAACTTCCGGGTCAGCACCTGCGCCAAGACCTTCGGTCATTGTTACGCCCAACTGAACTTTGTTAGCAACAGGATTGTTATCAAGTGTCTGTGCATCGGTATTGCAAATCACGAAATCCACGCCATAAATCCCTTTCTCGTACATATGCTTCAAAGCGTTGTTTCCGCCGCCTCCAACACCAATTACTTTAATAATTGAAGAATTGCCTTTTGGTAGGTCAAATGAGAATCCTTGTGTATTATTTATATTGTCCATAGTAGTTATTTTTTATAGTTTATAGTTGATAAATGATAATCGACTTATTATGATTGCTTTAATCATTTATCAATTATCTTTAATCATTTATGTTTTACTCTTCTACTTCCTCGAAGAATTTTTTCACTTTGTCTAAAATCGACTGACCAAAAGTCGGTTTGTTTCTTTTAGCTTCTTCTTTTGGTTTTGTAACTTCTTCCATCTGCTGAACTTGTTGAGGCTTCTCGACTTCGGCAGTTGGCTGAGCAACAGTTTCCGACTTAGTAACAGCTTCTTCGATAATTTCTTCTTCTGTTGGAAGGATTTTTTTATCCCTGATTTTAAGACTTTCCATCAATAAACCGATGGACGTTGCAAATTCCGGTCCTTTCAGATATTGGTTTTTGTCATTCGCCACATACTCGTTAGCGAAACCAATTCTGCTGTCGAAACCTGTTGTGTAATTCGCTAACTGACGAAGGTTTCTCAGGTTGGAACCACCTCCGGTTAATACGATTCCTGCAATCAGTTTTTTCTTTTGCTCAAAAGCGCCGTAACCTTTCAGTTCGGTGTTTACCATTTCCAGAATTTCTTCAACTCTCGCATTGATAATCTGAGCCAAAACCTTCAACGAAATCTCTTTGTCCGGACGACCGTGCAATCCCGGGATTGTCACGTAAGTACTGTCTTTTTCCAATTCCGGAACAGACGACCCGAATTTCACTTTCAGTTGTTCTGCATGTTTCTCGATGATTGAACATCCTTCCTTGATATCATCGGTGATAATTCCACCACCGTAAGGAATCACGCAAGTATGACGAATGATGTTGTCTTTGAAAATCGCGATATCAGTAGTTCCACCACCAATATCAACAATCGCAACACCAGCTTCTTTTTCTTCTTTTGTAAGAACGGCTTCAGACGAAGCCAAAGGCTCCAATGTCAAAGCTTCCATTTCCAGACCAGCTTCGCGAACACATCTTGCGATATTTCTGATAGAACCCATTTGTCCCACAACAACATGGAAATTGGCTTCCAATCTTTTGCCGTGCATTCCGACCGGTTCCTGGATTTCGCCTTCAGAATCTACTTTGTATTCCTGAGGCAAAACATGGATGATTTCTTCTCCAGGCAACATTACCAATTTCTTTACCTGGTCTTTTAGTTTTTCAATATCATCTTCTGTGATGTATCTATCCGGATGCTCTCTCATGATGTAATCCGAATGCTGGAGAGAACGGATATGTTTTCCTGCAATACCTACAGTCACCTTATGGATAGGAACGCCAGCGCTGGACTGCGCTTCTGCAACTGCTGTTTTGATGGAATTGATGGTTTGGGAAATGTTGTTCACGATTCCTTTGTGAACACCAAGACTTTTAGCCTTCCCAACGCCCAGGATTTCTATTTTCCCGTGAGCGTTACGTCTTCCGACAATGGCGACAATCTTAGTTGTCCCAATGTCCAGACCTACTGAATACTCTTGATTTTCCATTATATGCTCGATTTGATTTTTTTAATTTTTAACGCAAAGTCCGCAAAGATTTATTTTACCATTATTATGCTTTTAAGCTCGCAAAGGCTTTTTACTCAGCTAAGACTTTATTTATATCTAATTTATTCTACTACTACTTTTGCTTTTTTCTTTTTGTCAGAAGTTGGTTTGGATGTTGTTTCCTTTTTCTTTTCCGAAGTTTTTTTCGGTTCAGATTTCTTCTCTACTTTTTTGGGTTTCGAAGGTTCTTTTTTGACTTCTGATTTCTTAGGTTCCGCTTTTTTAATTTCTTTTTTCGGTTCCGGTTTGGGCTCCGCTTTTTTAGTTTCTGTTTTTGCCGGAACCGATGCTAAAAGTTGCGTCGGTTTTTCTTCCGGTTTTGTAATTTCAATTTTTGGTGCATTTCTCAGAATACTGTCGTTTTCTTTGAAATAAGGATTCAGTGTGGTTACAATCTGATTATTGTATTTAACCGAAATCTTTTTGTACTTCTGAGGATTCTGATAAACCAGATATTTCTCTACAAAAGTTTTAAATCCACTAACCTTAAAATCAATATTATCTAAATCTCCAATCTCAACTTTGTAATTTCCATCGCTTGTCAGAAGATTATAATTGTCTTTTTCTTTTTTGATCCCGATGAAATATTTTTTACTGAAATCATCTTTGTCAATTTTCTCAATCAGCTTTCCGAGTTCCTGATATTCCGAAGCATCGACATCGCCCATCACCAGCATACACGGATAAGAAAAGTTTCTCGAAATCGGGAATTCTACACCTTTTTCATCCACATAAAAATCCTTTCCATTTTTATTCAGCCTGAAAATCGGAATGCGTTGTTTGATATCAACATTCAGATTTCCGTTCAGATTCATATAAACATTCGCGCTGTCAACAAACGGAATCTCATTAATCTTTTTCTCCAATTCCGGAATCTTAACATCGCCAATCTTTTTTGTAGGATTAAATTGCTTTACCAAATCCTTGATGTCCTTTTCATCCAAAAAATAAACCGGCGTTTTGGTCTGGTTCATATTAATCGATACATTCTCCATCTTGGCGTTGTTGAAACGCTTCAACGAGAAACTGAGCAGAAATCCAAAAAGGACGACTGTTACGAGTATCTTCAATATTCTCCACTTGTTTTTCATATTAATTTTGTATTGACGTATTAATGTAAAATGTATTAATGATTTAAAAAATCGTAAATACATTAATACGTTTTACATTTTACAAACTTTGCATCCATTCCATAATCGGGTCATAAAGTGTATCAATATTTCCCGCCCCGACTGTCAATAAAATATCAAAATCTTTTTCTTTTATCTTTTCAAAAGTCTCCTGTAATGTGCAGACTTCTTTGTTGTCAGTTTCGATTTTTTCAGCTAACCAACTTGATGTGATGCCTTCAAAATTTTCCTGAAGTTCTCTCGCAGGATAAATATCTAATAATAACAAATCATCTCCGTTTTCCAGACTTCTCGCAAAATCTTCTGCAAAATCTCTCGTTCTGCTGAAAAGATGAGGTTGGAAAACCACTAATAATTTCTTTGTCGGATAAAAGGTTTTTATTGAACCAATCACCGCATTCAGCTCTGTTGGATGATGCGCATAATCATCAATATAGATTTTTCCGTTATCGAATATATGTTTCGTATATCTTCTTTTGATGCCTTTAAAATTGGCAATTGCTTTTTTCAAAGTATCGAAGCCAACACCCAAATTGCTCAGAATCGCCAAAGCAACCGTTGCATTCTCAACATTGTGAATTCCCGGAATTTCCCAAACAAAATCTTCAATCTCCTGCGTTGGCGTATGAAAATCGAAATAGATTTTATCATGTTCCATTCTCAGGTTATCGGAATAATAATCCGCCTCCTCATTCACAGCATAAGTTTTATGTCCTCTTCCGATTGCAATTCCTTTTCTCACAAACAACTGATTATCATTCGGAACTAAAGCAGCGAATTGACGGAAACCATCTTCAATCTGAACTCTATCACCATAAATATCCAAATGGTCTGCATCAATTGATGTTACAACCGCCCAATCCGGAGAAAGGTTCAGGAAGCTTCTATCATATTCATCCGCTTCGACCACGGAAAACTGATTTCCATTGTAATCGAAATTAGATTTGAAATTTTCAGAAATTCCACCCAAAAATGCGGATGAAGGCAGATTTGCTTCTTTGCATAGATGTGCTATTAATGTAGAAGTTGTTGTCTTTCCGTGAGTTCCAGCAACGGCGATGCAATCTGTATTTTCTGTAATCAATCCCAAAACTTTTGCACGTTTCAGAATCTCAAAACTTTCACTTGCGAAGTAATCCAGAATTCCGAGTTTCTTAATTGCAGGCGTATAAATAACCAAAGTTGATTCTTTATCCAACGCTACAATTTTTTCATCAATGACATCTTCAAACGTAATATCAATACCTTCAAAACCAATTTGAGCCGTTAGTTTTGTTGGCGTTTTATCATAACCCAAAACATTTTTGCCGTTGGCGTGAAAATATCTCGCCAGCGCACTCATCCCAATCCCACCGATGCCGATGAAATAGAAGTTTTGATATTTGTTTAAGATGCTCATTTTTTCTTTTTTCTAACTATTTTTGGAGTGGTTACAGATGATATTATCAAATTTCCTCCGATAAAGTCTTTATCTCTATAAAATCCAACAACAACATATCTCAAACTATCTATTTTTTCTAATTTTGATTTAAAAACAAAGTAGTCGTAATAATCTGTTGGTCGGGAATATGTGATTGCATTATTTAATTCACCAACTGTAACTTTTCCATATCTCTCATTTATCTTTTTGCATTTTTCTTCTATTTTTTCAGATGTAAAATCGAACTTACGAGTATTAACATCCAAATCATACCCAACTATCTCTGAATAATCTTTTGCATCACACTTATTCAAAAAATATTCAGCAAATCTCTGTGCTTTATCAATTCTTTCTTTTGAGGCATTCTTTTTTGGGAGTGGCAAAAAATATTTTGGTGCACAATTCCATAAAAGTGTTAATACCATTATCAAGAATAGTTTTTTTATCATTTGTTTGTATTAATTTCTTATCACGTCAAGAATCTCATCCACAATACCTTCCGCAGCTCTTGGCTTTGCAAAAAATTCCAGATTGGCTGACATTTCTTTTCTAAGATTTTCGTTCTCACAGATTTCTGAAAGCGTGCTCCAGAATTTGTCTTTCATTTCAGAATCTTTTACCATTCTTGCCGCGTTTTTCTCCACCAAGGTCAATGCGTTTTTGGTTTGATGGTCTTCCGCTGCAAATGGAAACGGAACCAATAAAACCGGTTTTTTAGCAACTGCCAATTCTGAAATCGCAATTGCACCAGCTCTGGAAACAATCACATCCGCTGCGGAATAAGTCAAAGCCATATCGGAGATGAATTCTTTAATTTGAATTCCAAACGCTTCGATTCCGCTCATCGTGACATCGCTTATAATTTGCTGGTAGTCAGTTTTTCCGGTTTGCCAGATTAACTGATAACCTTTCTCTTTCAGTCTATCAAAATTATCTTTCCAGCCGTTGTTCAAGGTTCTGGAACCAAGAGAACCGCCAACCGAAAGAATCGTTAATTTATTTTTATCTAGGCCTAATTTTTCTTTAGCTAAATCTTTATCAATCAAATCCGTGGTGATATTCTGACGGATTGGATTTCCTAAGAAATAAGTTTTCGTTCCCGGGAAAAATTTTTCCATATCCGGATAGGCTGTGAAAACGGCTTTCGCTTTTTTAGCATTGAAAACATTCGTCTTTCCCGGCAAAGAATTCTGCTCCTGAATAAAAGTCGGAATTCCCATTTTCGCAGCAATGTACAAAGCAGGTCCGCTTGCAAAACCACCAGTTCCAACCGCAAAATCCGGTTTGAAATTTTTAATGATTTTCTTAGCCTTAATCAAACTGGAAATGATTTTAAATGGAAGCCCGATATTCTTCATAAGATTTCCTCTGTCGAATCCGGCGATGTTCAATCCTTCGATTTTGAATCCGGCTTGAGGAACCTTTTCCATTTCCATTTTTCCATTCGCACCAATGAACAAAAACTCTGCATCGGGAAACCGTTTCTGGATTTCCTGAGCAATCGCAACCGCCGGAAAGATGTGTCCACCTGTTCCGCCGCCGCTCATTAATATTTTTAGTTTTCTGCTCATATTTTTTATGCGATATCATTTATTTCTTCAATACTTTGTCTTTTACCCAGACCTTCTTCATCAAAAACCTGAATTCTGGAACTTACATTCAGGATAATTCCTAGCTGAATATAGGTTACCAACATCGATGTTCCTCCGTAACTTATTAATGGTAGAGGCTGACCTGTTACGGGAATCAGATTTACGGCCACGGCGATATTCACCGATAATTGAACAAAAATCATCAGTCCAATCGCAAGAACCAGCAGCGACCCGAAAAAAGCAGGCATTTTACTGGCAATCATTACAATCCGGATAATCATTATCATATAAAGACTAATCAGAACGAAGGCTCCAATCCAACCGTATTCTTCCACAATGATTGCGAAAATAAAATCTGAAACCGATTGGGGTAACGTCTGTTTCAAAGCACTTTTTCCTGGTCCGATTCCGTTGAATCCGCCGTGAACAATCGCTGCTTTCGCCTGCATCACCTGATAGTTTTTTGCTTTGATACTTTCGTCCTCAACATCGGCTGTTTTCTTGGAACTCGTGAAGGTTTCGATACGGCTCATCCAGGTATGAACACGGTTTCCTCCGATTAAATTCGTATTCAAAGCAATGACTAAAAACATCACAACGAAAACTACGGCAACCGAGATAAATCCCGCTACATATTGCCAGGTTAATTGTCCGATAATTAATATAATAATCGAAACCATCATAATCATCAATGCTGTAGAACCGTTGTCTTTTGCTACTAATCCGAATACAATCAGAATTGGTCCGAAGATATAAATGATGTTCTCAATCGGAACTCTTTCCCTCTTGATTTTCTTAGTGAGATATCGACACAGATAAATAATCAGCATCAAATAAGCAAACGACGATGGCTGAAAAGAAATCGGTGTTCCTGGGATTTTCAACCAACGCGATGCACTTGCACCTTCGATCTTTTGTCCTGTGAACATTGTAATCAACAACAGTCCAATCGTGAACAAAAGCAGAATGGAACTCAATTTCCCGATGTATTCGTACTTGACCGTTCCTACAAAACGCATAATTCCCAAACCAATGAATACAAAAATGATATGCTTGAAAACGTGACCTGTTGTGGTCCCATTGTTCACAATATATTCCAGATTCGAACTTGCGGAATAAACCGGAAATACTGAAAGGAAGGAAATCAAAATGATAACCGACCAAAGGACTTTATCGCCTTTCAGTAGCTCGAATTTGTTTTCTGTCGTTTGGTTTTCCATTTATTTTGTATTAATGTATTGGTGTAAAATGTATTAATGAAGTTTAAAATCGTTAATACATAAATACTTTTTACATTTTACTTTAATTCTTAATTGTCAATTCTTCTAATACTTCTTTTTTAAATTGATTTCCACGGTCTTCATAACCGTTGAACAAATCAAAACTGGCGCAACAAGGCGATAATAAAACCACATCTCCTTTTTCTGCAATTGATTTAGAAACCTCTACCGCTTTTTGCATACTGGAAGTGTCATAAATCTCGGTTTTTTTGTCTTTGAAAAAGTCAATAATCTTATGATTATCAACACCTAAACAGACAATTGCTTTAACTTTTTTCTTGACCAATTCTTCGATTTCTGTATAATCGTTGCCTTTGTCTTTTCCGCCAACAATCCAAACCACCGGCTGCTTCATACTTTCCAAAGCGAAGTAAGTGGCATTGACGTTGGTTGCTTTGCTGTCATTGATGAACTTGACTCCTCTGATTTCAGCCACAGGTTCCAATCTGTGTTCAACCGCCTGGAATGTCATTAAGGAATGCCTGATGCTTTCATTGCTGATTTCCAGTAACTTTCCGGCAATACTCGCTGCTAAGCTGTTTGCTACATTATGTTTTCCGACCAATGATAATTCATCGATATTCATTGTGAATCCTTCATTGATGTTGACCACAAAATTTTCATCAATCGAGAAAGCACCTTTTTCCAGTTTTTCATTCAGTGAAAATGGTACTTTGGTCACTTTCAAATCCAATTTTTCCAGAATCGATTTGCTCATTTCGTCATCCTTATTGTAGATGAAAAAATTATTAGCCTCCTGATTTTCAGCAATTCTGAACTTAGCCAAAGCATATTCTTCATAATTGTAATTGTACTGGTCAAGGTGATCCTTAGACAAATTCAATAACAATGAAATATAAGGTCTGAAATTCTGAATATCATCCAACTGAAAGCTACTCACTTCCAATACATAATAATCAAAATTCTCCTCAGCCACCTGTTTCGCAAAGCTCTTTCCGATGTTTCCGCCCAATCCAACATTGAATCCGTCTTCTTTCAGTATGTAATAAATCAAAGACGTTGTCGTCGTTTTTCCATTACTTCCTGTGATGGCAATGATTTTTGCATTGGTAAATTCCGACGCAAATTCAATCTCAGAAGATAGCCGGATTCCTTTCTCCTGAATCTTCTGAACCATTTCGGCTTTCTTCGGAATTCCCGGGCTTTTGATGACCCAATCGGCATTCAGGATTTTTTCTTCGGTGTGTGTCCCGTCTTCATAGTCAATCCCAAGCTCGTCCAATTCTTTTTTGTAATTCTCACGGATAGTTCCCATATCCGAAAGAAAGACATCAAAGCCTTTGGCTTTTGCCAGATAAGCAGCACCAACGCCGCTTTCGCCTCCTCCAAGTATTACTACTCTCATTTATGATTATTAGTTTTTATCTAGTTTTTAAAGTAATTAAACAAATAATTGCCAGCATTACACCTAAAATGATCATTCGGTTTACGATTTTGCTCTCGTGAAATCCTTCTTTCTGATAATGGTGATGTAATGGAGACATCTTGAATAATCTATTGTTTTGAGCATATTCCAGCCCGTGTTTTCTTTTTCTGTACTTGAAAACCCAAACCTGCAGAATCACAGATAAAAGTTCTATCAAGAAGACTCCGCATAAAACCGGAATCAATAATTCTTTTCTAAGGATAATTGCTAAAACCGCAATTACTCCGCCCAGCATCAGACTTCCCGTATCACCCATAAAAACCTGTGCAGGATAAGTGTTGTACCAAAAAAAACCGATAACAGCACCAACCAAAGCGAGGGCAAAAATCGTAGTTTCTCCCATATGCGGAAGGAACATAATGTTCAAATAATCAGCGAAAATCATATTTCCCGAAACATAGGCGAAAAATGCCAAAGTCAACAAAATCACAACACTTGTTCCTGCAGCCAAACCATCGATTCCATCAGTAATATTCGCTCCGTTGGAAACTGCAGTTACAATGAAAATAACAATCGGAATGAAAACGATCCAAGCCCATTCGTGTGCTTTTGCATCGTCCATCCAGAACAAAATCCCACTGTAATCGAACTCATTATTCTTTGTAAAAGGGACTGTAGAAACCGGAATTTTCTCGTCCGGCATAAAGTTCTGCTCTACATTATTTCTGTTGATAACCGTTGCATCGGCATACTTTCTCTTAACCTCAACATCCGGGTGGAAATACATTGTAACACCGACAATTAAACCCAAACCAACCTGTCCGATTACTTTGAATTTCCCGCTCAATCCGTCTTTATTTTTCTTAACTTTTTTGAGATAATCGTCCAGAAAACCGATGGCTCCCATCCACAAAACCGAAATGATCAAAAGAACGATGTAAACATTGGTGATTCTGGTAAACAACAAAACCGGAATGATAGTAGCCAAAATGATAATCAAACCACCCATTGTCGGTGTTCCTTCCTTCTGTTTTTGTCCTTCCAGACCAAGATCTCTCACCAATTCTCCCATCTGCTTTCTTCTTAGGAAATTGATGATTCTTTTCCCGTAAGCCATTGCAATGATGAGCGAAAACAAAACTGCCATCGCTGCGCGGAACGAAATGTATTTGAACAGGTTCATTCCTGGAATGTGAATCCCATGGGCAGTTAAATATTCATATAGATAATATAGCATATAGATCTATTTTCCCATTAATTGTAATAATTCCCTAATCGTTTCTTTGTCATCAAAATGATGTTTCACACCATTGATTTCCTGATATGTCTCGTGACCTTTCCCGGCTACCAGAACAATATCTTTTGGCTCAGCAAATTTGATGGCCATTTTTATCGCTTCTCTTCTGTCAGGAATCGAAGTATACTTGCTGAAGTTTTGTGGCTGAACACCAGCTTCTATTTGTTTGATAATCTGTATAGGATCTTCCGTTCTTGGATTGTCCGAAGTGATGATTGCCAAAGTCGATTTTTTTGTAGCAATGTCTCCCATTTCCGGACGTTTGGTTTTGTCTCTGTCACCTCCACAACCAAAAACACAAATCAATCTTTCGTTTTTTGTTCTGATTTCGTTGATGCTATCCAACACATTTTCCAATGCATCCGGTGTATGCGAATAATCGACCACAAAGAAAATTCCGCTGTCGGATTTTATCGTTTCGAATCTTCCGTTCACTCTTTGAAGTTTTGAAATTGCCTGAAGAACTTCTGTTTCGTCCATTCCTAGTTCCAGAGCGATTCCGTAAGCTAGTAACAAATTATAAGCGTTGAATTTTCCTGTCAATGTTGTCCAGAATTCTTTGTTATTAAAATTCAGCAACATGCCGTTGAAGTCCACTTCCAAAACTTTTCCGTGGAAATCTGCCATTGTTTTCAAAGCAAAGGATTTCTTTTTAGCTTTGGTGTTTTGCAGCATTACCAATCCGTTCTTATCATCCGCATTTGTAATTGCAACGGCAGTATGTTCCAATTCGTCAAAGAATCTCTTCTTTGCATAAATATAATTTTGGAAAGTCTTATGATAATCCAAATGATCGTGCGTGATATTTGTAAAACCAGCAATTTTGAAATGTAAACCTTCAATTCTATCTTGGGAAATCCCGTGAGAACTGACTTCCATAAAAGCATATTCACAGCCGATTTCCACTGCTTTTGCCAACATTTGATTCAATCGAATTACGTCTGGCGTTGTGTGCGTTGAAGGAATAATCTCGTCTCCGATTCTGTATTCAACGGTAGAAATCAAAGCAGATTGATAACCCAGATTTTTAAAGATATCAAATAATAAGGTTGTTACCGAAGTTTTTCCATTGGTTCCTGTAACGCCAATAAGATTCAATTTTTGAGAAGGATTTCCATAAAAATTAGAAGCCAAATGCCCTAAAGTTTTGGAAGAATTTTGAACTTTAATATAAGTTACCGCATCATTAATGTCCGCAGGCAATTCTTCACAAACGATCACTTTCGCTCCTTTATCGATGCTTTGATTAATGTAAGAATGTCCGTCTGAAATGGTCCCTTTCAATGCAACATACAAAGAATTTTCAGCAACCTTTCTGCTGTCA
Organism: Chryseobacterium sp. 36-9; assembly: GCA_001898785.1. Taxonomy (GTDB): domain Bacteria; phylum Bacteroidota; class Bacteroidia; order Flavobacteriales; family Weeksellaceae; genus Epilithonimonas; species Epilithonimonas pallida. The sequence goes on from MKVE01000015.1 coordinate 94,744, forward strand.
AAAACCAATTCCGAAACTTCTCTTTCAAGAGTTCCGATGGTTTCCAGAGTCTGGATTCTTTGTAATAAGTCTTTTAAAATCATATATATAAGCTTTCGCTTTAATTTTTAGTTTTGAAGATTCAAATAAATCTTTTGGTTTTTTCCAATGATTGCGCCTTCTGCTGGAAATTGTCCCGTGATTTTTCCCACACCTTTATAATCTACTCTATAGCCTAGATTTTCAAGCTGTGGAATTACATTCTTGCCAATCATCCCCACCAGATTTGGCATTGAATCTCTTGTGACATTTACCTTTATGTTTGGCGTTGTCATTTTATTAAGGTTAACTTTACGTTCAACCAAAAGTTCTTTTTCAACATTCAACGGGGTTTTGAGAAAAGTTTTTCCTGCAATTTCCTTAAAAACCGGTGCTGAAACTGTTCCTCCATAAAAACCTTTTGATGTATCAGGCTGATTGACAACTACGATACAGGTATATTTCGGATTATCCGCCGGATAAAATCCTGCAAATGAGGCCTGATATTTCATCGGTCCGTCTTTCTTCCAATATTCGAATCTGGCTGTTCCTGTTTTTCCTGCAATTTTGAGATTGGGTGTATAGATACTCTTTGCAGTCCCTTTTTCAACAGCTTTTGTCAATGCACTTGTCATCATTTCAATTGCTTTATCGGACGCCATTTTTTTAACCATGACTTCCGGTTTTGCTTCATAAAGGATTTTACCGTCTTTCATTATTTTGTCAATGAAAAGAGGCTTCACCATTTTACCTTTATTTGCAATTCCATTATAAAAAGTTACCAGTTGCAAAAGAGGAAATCTTGACGAATATCCATAAGCCAAAGATGCCAATGTTGCCTTGTTCCAACGTTTGCTTTGTGGTGTCTGAATAGACGGTTTAGCAATTCCCGGAAGTTCGATTTGCATTTTGTCGAACATTTTCCATTTTTTAAGATGATCTATAAAAACTTCCGGTTTATCTGCGTAATGCTGTGTGATAATCTTAGCGGCACCAACGTTGCTGGATTTGGCCAAAACATCACTCACGTCATAAGTTCCGCCGCCATGACCGTCCGTGATCCTTTGTCCGGCATAGGTCCAGATTCCGTTTCCGATATTGACTTTAGTATTTTCGTCTATAAATCCGTCATCCATCGCTGCCAAAAGCGAAACCGTTTTGAAAGTAGAGCCAGGTTCCTGAGCATCTTTCACAGTATAGTTATAAGCATCAACATAAATTCCCGGCTCGGTTCTTCTAAGGTTAACCATAGCACGAATTTTTCCGGTTTCGGTTTCCATTACGACAACACAACCGTGATCTGCATCAAATTTTATTAACTGATTTTCTAACGCTGAATGAGCAATATCCTGAATTCTCAAATCCAAAGTGGTGTAAACATCCTGACCGTCAATTGGTTCTTTAACCTTCCAGTAATCAATTGGTTTCCATTGTGCTGAATTGATTCTTTGCTCCAGTCTTTTTCCGTCGATCCCTGTTAAAAATCTACTGAAAGCACCTTCCAAACCGGATTTTGATTCGCCATTATCCGCTCCGATGGTTCCGGCTCCGATTTGGGTTGTTGCCAATTCTCTTCGGAAATTTCTTTCTACGATAAAGCCGCCTTTATTTTTACCTTTTTTGAAAATCGGAAACTCACGGATTCTATCGTATTCATCAAAGTCCAAACCTTTTGCTAAAAGATAGTATTGATTATTTTTCTTGTTTTGTGCGTCCAATTTTGCTCTGAAATAACTTCTAGGCTTATCGAACATTTTGCTGAGAGAGTCCGTTAAAGCACCAATATTATTGGAGTAAATCGTATCTCTCATCGATTTGAAATCCAGGTAGATATCGTAACGCATTACCGTCGTCGCCAGGATAGAACCATCGGAAGCAAATAAATTTCCACGAGCTGCTTTCAAGGTTGCTTCTCGGTAATTTTTGCTGATGTAATTATTTTCGAATTCCTCAACATTGGTATTCTGAAGAATCATAATTCTACCCAAAAAGATGACAAACAAAATGAAAGCTCCCAAAACAAAAAGGTAGCCCCACTTCAACGCATTGGAACGCTTTTTTTCGTAATTATTATTTGGCTGCTTTATCATCTGTGCTGTCAACTTTTATCAATAATTTCATCGGGTGGCTTTCCAAACTCACCAAAGAATCCTGAACCATTTCTTTTCCCAGTTCGGATTCCATTCTAATTTTGATTAGCCTACTTTGTGCGTAAGCGTTTCTGGATTTATATTCTTCCGTTTCTTCTTTAAGCTTGTTAACGTGTTCTATTTTTTTATTAACCAAGTGATTACTATAAATCATCACCATCAATAACCCGAAAATGAACAGAAAATATTTGTAATGTGCTTTTACCTCATCACGGTTAAGGAAATTCCCTTTTATGATGTCCATAAAAGTGAGTTTCTTTTTCTGCTTATTATAGGTTGTCTGCTTTGCCACGTTTTTATAATTGATAAGTGATGAATGATAATTGATAATCATTTATCGCCTAGCATTTATGATTTATAACTTTGTTCCAATTCTCATTTTTGCGCTTCGTGCTCTAGAGTTTTCTTCAATTTCTTTATCATCCGGAATGATTGCTTTGGTTTGCAACAATTCGAATGCTTTTGCATAATTTCCGTAGATATCACGCTGAGGTTCTCCTTCGAACATTCCATTTTTCAGGAAACGTTTTACCAATCTGTCTTCCAGAGAATGATAAGAAATCACGACCAATCTTCCTTCCTGCTTCAAAATCTTATAAGACTGAACCAACATTTCTTTCAACACTTCCAGTTCCTGATTTACCTCAATTCTCACCGCCTGGAAAACCTGAGCAAAG
>MKVE01000015.1:97598-107869 GCA_001898785.1 Chryseobacterium sp. 36-9
ATGCAGGAATATAACTGAACAGAGTTTTTAAATCCTCAGTTGTTTCAATTTTTTTTGATTTTCTATGATGAACAATTTCTCTCGCCAATTTTCTCGCTTCTCTCAGCTCTCCATAATGGTAAAAGATGTCCGCCAGATCTTCCTCTTCGTACTCGTTGATGATTTTCTTCGCATCAAGACCTTGCATCACATTCATTCTCATATCAAGTGGTGCGTTGCTCCTGGTAGAAAATCCTCTTTCCGCTTCATCAAACTGATGAGAAGAAACTCCCAAGTCTGCCAAAATTCCGTCAACTTGAGAAATTCCATAAGCCAACATCGAATTTTCCAAAAACCTGAAATTCTGATTAACTAAAGTAAATCTCGGGTCATCAATGGCGTTTTTCAATGCATCCAAATCCTGGTCAAAAGAAAATAATTTTCCCTTGTCTGAAAGTCGGCTCAAAATCTCACGAGAATGTCCGCCTCCACCAAAAGTGCAGTCCACATAAATCCCGTCCGGATTGGTTACCAGAGCGTCAACACTTTGTTTTAACAAGACAGGATTGTGATACATTGTTTTTATAATTGATGAATGATGATTGATAAATGATTTAATAATTCGGTTTAAAAACCTGTTAATTATTTTTTCTTAATTACTAATTTGATTCTTCGGAATCAAGATTTCCCATCACATCTTCCGCCAGACTGGCAAAATCCGATTCGCTGACTGAGATAACCTGTTCATAAGAATCTTTATCCCAAATCTCGAACAATTCGCCGGCGCTTGTAATCACGATATCTTTCCCAAGATTTGCAAATTGTGTTAAATCCTTACTGATTTGCAAACGACCAACGTTATCCAACTCCGCCGTTTTGACTCCAGCTGTAAACATCCTGATGAAATCTGCATTTTTTTTCACAAATCGGTTAAGACCGTTTATTTTTGCCATCAGTTTTTCCCAAGGCTTCATTGGATAAACCTCAAGACACTTCTGAAACACCGACCGCTTGATTACAAATGGCTCATCTGCAAAATGTTCCATCTGCTTCGTAAGCGAAGCAGGCAGTTTGATGCGCCCTTTGTCATCGATTTTACATTCGTATGTTCCAATGAAGTTTTTCATTTGGAGCAAATTTATATAAAAATCTACCACATTTTACCACTTTTGCCCACTTTTATACTTAATGTTTATAACTTTTTTGTCTTACAGCTTTCTTGGCTAATGATTTGATTTAAAATCGATTAAAATCGAATATTGCGAAAAGCCTTACCATAAAGCATTTGCAATGAATAACTTAAAAAATTCGGGTGGTAAAGTTTCGTTATTTAAAATGATTCTAACCTAAAATGATAAATGAGTATATTTGTTATATGAACTACTTAGAAGCACTTAACTGGCGATATTCTGTAAAAAAATTTGACGGAAGAAAGATCTCGTCAGAAAAATTGAATAATATTCTGGAAGCCGGAAGGTTGTCTGTCAGTTCTTTAGGACTTCAGCCGTATCATCTTTTGGTGGTGGGAAATAATGAAATGCTCCAAAAATTGATTCCGGCGTTTTATAATCCTTCACAGATCTCGACTTGTTCACATCTAGTAGTGTTGGTTTCAAAAACCAAAATCAATAAGAGTTATGTTGATGGCTATTTCGGTCATATTATTAATGAAAGAGGTGTGACTTTGGAACAGTTATCCGCTTTTAGAAATAACATCAATTCATTTATAGAAAGTTATTCTGCCAAAGAATTGGAAAGTTGGTCCGAGAAACAAAATTATATTGTTCTCGGTTCGATGATTATGGCTGCTGCTCAAGAACAGGTTGATACTTGTCCAATGGAAGGTTTCAAATCGGAAATTCTAGATGACCTACTTAATATAGATAAAGAAAAAGAAAAAATTGCCGTTGTTTTAGCCCTCGGTTATCGTGCAGAAGATGATATTTTTCAGAATTTTAAAAAAGTCAGGAAACCTTACGATAAGTTCATCAAATTCTTTTAACTTTATTATACCTTTATTAATTAAGGATTTATTTAACCAAAGATTCTATGATAAAAACAGACGTTCTTGTAATTGGTTCCGGGATTTCGGGCTTGTCTTATGCCATTAAAATCTCCGAACAGTTACCAGAAACAAAAATCATCATCGTAACCAAATCCAACGAAGACGAAAGCAATACCAAATATGCACAAGGTGGATTGGCTGTAGTTACGGATTTTTCCAAGGATAATTTTCAAAAACATATTGATGACACATTACGGGCCGGAGATTACATCAATAACCCGGATATTGTAAAAATGGTTGTGGAAGAAGCTCCACATCGTTTCAATGAGATTGTGGAATGGGGGGCAAAATTTGACCAGGAAAAAGGAAAGTATTCTCTCGGAAGAGAGGGAGGGCACACGGAAAACCGAATTGTACATCACAAAGATATCACAGGTTTCGAGATTGAAAGAGCGCTTCTGGAAACAGTTAATAACTCTCCGAATATTGAAATCCTGCCACATCATTATGTCATCGACCTGATAACACAGCACCACGTTCCGGGAAAGGAATTTGATAAAGGAAATATCGATTGTTACGGTGCTTATATTCTGGATGAGAAAAATAAAAAAATCAAGAAGATCACTTCGAAAATTACTTTGGTTGCAACTGGTGGCGCTGGTCATGTTTATAAAAATACGACCAACCCGATTATTGCAACAGGCGACGGAATTGCCTTTGTTCACAGAGCGCAGGGAAAGGTTTCGAATATGCAGTATTATCAGTTCCATCCAACAGCAATGTACTCTAAAAGAGACGGAATGCTGTTCCTGATTTCCGAAGCTGTTCGTGGTGATGGTGCAAAACTTCGTACCAAGAATGGAAAGCCATTTATGCAGAAATATGATGAACGCGAAGAACTGGCTTCCCGTGACATTGTTGCAAGAGCTATTGATAATGAGTTGAAAATCAGTGGTGATGATTATGTCGGTTTGGACTGCCGGGAGATGGACAGAGAAAAATTCATCAATCATTTTCCTAATATTTATCAAAAATGCATTGATGAGGGTATTGATCCGTTCAAAGAATTGATTCCGGTTGTTCCTGCCTGTCATTATCTAATGGGTGGGATTGACACAGATAAAAATGGGCAATCTTCTATAAAAAATCTTTTTGCAGTTGGAGAATGTACCAATTCCGGACTTCACGGTGCAAATCGTTTGGCATCCAATTCTTTATTGGAAGGTTTGGTTTTCGGCCATAATGCGGCGATGAAAACCGTTGAATTGTTAAAAGAAAATGATTTCAATTTTGATGATTTGAAAGCAGTTCCCGAATGGAATGACGAAGGGATGAAAATGATGGACGAAATGGTTCTTGTAACTTACCTCAGAAAACAACTTCAGGAGATGATGAGTGACCTGGTTGCGATTGTAAGAAGCAATGCGAGATTGGAATTGGCCAAGAAAAAACAACGCGAAATCTACGAAGCAGTGACGGAACTTTATAATTATTCCATACTTTCACCTCAGCTTTCGGAATTGAGAAATCTTGTGAATGTTTCTTACCTTATTATAAAACATTCTCTGGAGATGAAAGAAAATAAAGGCGCATTCTATAATAAAGATTTAGCTACGAAACCGTTGCTTATAAACGAATAAATCCTTTTTTTAATTTAATTACCCTTTCAAAGTTTGAAACTCTGAAAGGTTTTATATTTTTACGCAAATTTTCAAAGTATGAAAAGACCAGCTTACGCCAGCGATAAAGTTTTAAAAGAATTCATAAAAACAGCTCTGGAAGAAGATATCCAAAACGGCGATCATTCGACATTGTCCACAATTCCAAAAGATCTGGAACAAAGAGCACAACTTTTGGTTAAAGAAAACTGCATACTTGCCGGAGTGGAATTGGCGGAAATTATTTTCAAGACATTCGATAAAAATTTAAGTGTTGAAGTTTTTATTAAAGATGGTCAATCTGCAAAAAAAGGAGATGTTGCTTTTATAGTCTCCGGAAAAGCCAGATCGATCTTGTCAACTGAGCGTCTGGTGCTGAATTGTATGCAAAGAATGAGCGGTATTGCAACAATGACGCACGATTGGGATTCCCGATTAGTTGGAACCAAGACAAAGCTTTTGGATACAAGGAAAACCACACCAAACTTTAGAGTTTGTGAAAAGTGGGCGGTTGCGATAGGTGGCGGAACCAATCACAGGTATGGACTTTATGACATGATAATGTTGAAAGACAATCATATTGACTACAATGGAAGCATCACTAATGCTGTAAAAATGGCGAAAGATTATATCAAAAAAAACAAACTTAAACTAAAAATTGAAGTCGAAACACGTAATCTGGAAGAGGTTGAAGAGGCGGTAAAATCTGGTGCAGACAGGATTATGTTTGATAATATGGATGTGGAAACCATGACCAAAGCAGTAAAAATAGTTAACGGGAAAACCGAAACGGAAGCTTCTGGCGGCATCACCCGCGAAGTGTTAAATTCGGTGGCGAAAACCGGTGTTGATTTTATATCGGCTGGCGCTTTAACCCATTCTTCGAACAATATTGATCTGAGTCTCAAGGCTTTAAAAAATTAACAGTTTATTAACAATACTTATCATTTTTTTTAGGACTTTTGCGGCATAAATCTTAAAAAAATGAAAATGTTATCAAAGAAGCCGGCTTTGGCCCTGATGCTGACAATGACAACGGCAAGTTTTTACTTTGCCCAATCAACAAAGGATACACTATCGAAAACCAACGAAATTGAACAAGTTGTAATAGCAGGAGTCGCTGATATCGCTAAAGATAGAAAGACTCCTGTTGCTGTTTCTACAATCAAGGAAGCTCAGATAGTTGAAAGGCTAGGAAACCAAGAATTCCCGGAGATTTTGAAATCAACTCCATCTATTTACGCAGCAAAAGGCGGTGGTGGTTTTGGAGACGGCCGTATGAATATCCGTGGTTTTGACACCAATAACACTGCAGTAATGATAAATGGTGTTCCAGTTAATGGAATGGAAGATGGTGCCGTTTATTGGAGTAACTGGCTTGGATTATCTGATGTGACTTCTGCAATGCAGATTCAAAGAGGACTTGGTTCTTCTAAATTGGCTATAGCTTCAGTTGGTGGAACTGTTAACATTATTACTAGAGCTGCTGACAAAAAAAGAGAAGGTAACGTCACTGTTGGCGTTGGTAATGATGGTTACTTAAAAACATTATTTTCTTATAATACTGGTAAATCTGAGACTGGCTGGTCAACTTCATTCTTAATGTCCAGAACAGCTGGGAATACGTATATTGATGCCTCTGAATTTGAAGCATACAATTATTATTTCGCATTAGGTTATCAAAAAGGAAACCACGATTTCCAATTCACATTTACCGGCGCCCCTCAATGGCATATGCAAAACTTTCAAAGTTCAATTGCTAATTTCATTAAATATGGAAATGGTGTAGATGAACCAAACAGAAGATACAACTCCAACTGGGGATATTTAAATGGAGATGTAATGTCACAATCCATTAATTTCTATAGCAAACCTGTAATGTCTGTAAATTGGGATTGGAAGATCTCAGAGCAATCAAAATTATCAACTGTAGGATATGCTTCTTGGGGAAGAGGTGGTGGAACCGGAGTAATGGGTTCTATTAACGGAACCAATATCAATTCGCTACCGAAAACAGCCGATGGATTAATAAGATTTGATGATATCGCGGCTTGGAATCAAGGTCAGAATGTCATCTGGAATCCTAATGTTGCTAACAATACGGGAATTAATAGAGTCAATCAAACTCCGGGAGTTGCTACAAGAACCAATGGTTTAACAAGAAGAGCTAGTATTAATTCACACGACTGGTATGGTATTCTATCAAATTTTCAGCATAAAATCAATGAAAATTGGAATTATTCTGCAGGTATTGACTTAAGATATTATTACGGTTATCACCCGGGAGTTTTAACTAGTTTGTGGGGAAATACAAAATATGTTGAAGGAGATAATATGAATTCTGCTCCATATAATGTAACCTTTGTTCAGAATCCAACACCTTCAGCCAATCCATTTGCTGCAGCTGTAAAAGACAAAAATCAAATTGTTTATAGAAACTATGATGGTGAAGTTCTTTGGGGTGGTATTTTCGGACAATTAGAATATTCCAATGAAAATTTATCCGCATTCATTCAAGGTTCTGCTTCAGAACAAGGATATAAAAGAATAGATAATTGGCTAAAAGATGGTTTAATCCAACAAGGTCAAGCAGTAACTCAGAAAACGAACACTAAATTTCTTTTCGGATTTAATGCTAAGGCAGGCGCTAACTATAATATTAATGAACAGCACAATGTATTTGCCAATGTCGGATATTATGAGAAACAGCCATTATTCAATTCTGTTTACAACTCACCTTTAGCTCCGGTTAATCCAACCGATGTAGCTTTTAACTCTCCAGATGGTAGAGCCCAGGGTAGTCAGCAAATTGTAAATCCATTATTGACTAATGAAAAAATTTCTTCTGCAGAGTTAGGTTATGGTTTCAGAAGTGGTATTTTCAATGCAAATGTCAACTTATACTATACTTCCTGGAAAGATAGATATAACAGATTTACCGGAATTACTGTTCCGAACCCAGCAGGTGGAAACTACAATAGACCATTTGCTAACCTAACAGGAATTCACGAAGTGCATATGGGAATCGAGTTTGAAGGAACAATAAAAGCTACAAGCTATCTTTCTTTCAACGCTATGTTTTCTATCGGTGACTGGAAATATAAAGGCAATGCGCAAGGAAATCTTTATGACGAAAACGGAACACCAATATCCTTAAACGGTAAAACAAACGTAGAGTTTGCATTGGACAAAGTTAAAGTTTCTGATGCTGCCCAAACTACTGCTGCTCTTGGATTTACTTTAAAACCAGTCAAAGATTTAAGCATTTTCGGAAACTGGAACTATTATGATAATTATTATGGTATCATTAACTTCAGCGATGTTTACATTCAACCTAATGGAAACATTTCAAACAATGGAAAAAAAGGTGCATTAGAATATCCTAGCTATAACTTGTTTGACGCAGGTCTATCTTATGGAATCAATCTTAACAATGGTCACAAAATTGTCTTGACAGGTAACGTATATAACTTATTAGATACTACCTATATTTCTGATGGTAAAACATCAAACCATATCAAAGATGTGTCTGATTTCAAAACAGCAACAAATACTGATGCACAAGCACAAGCATTGTATAACACTTATATCAATAATCCTTTGAACTTTTACAAAGGTCTTGATACAAGCAACAACGTTTACTTCGGTTTTGGAAGAACTTGGGCCGCTTCGATCTCTTATAAATTCTAAGCATTACTTTAGTATTTTAATTAATATCTCAAATCCCGGCAATCTGTCGGGATTTTTCTATCTTTGTCAATCAAAAATCTGGATATGGAATTTTATAACATTCTTTTGCACGCGCACAAAGGTTTCGCTTACCTCGAACTTTTGCTGGTAGCTGCATTTTTAGTTCTTTTGCTTGTAACGATGTTTGGTTACAGCGGTAATATTTCAAAAGGTCTCAAAAAAGTAACATTGTTTACAATGATCTTTTTTCATGTTCAATTCTTAGTAGGAATCACTATGCTGATTACCAACATTGCAAAAGGATTGGATATGGGCGCGGTAATGAAAAACGCAGACCTCAGATTCCAATATGTGGAACATCCTTTCTCTATGCTGGTTGCAGCAATTTTAATGACCATCATCAACAAAAAAGTAAAATCTAACGACAAATTAACAATTCCTCTTGTATCATTAGGATTGGTTGCAATTGCACTATTTGTATTTGCATTCCCTTGGGCAAGAGTTTTCGGATAAATTACTTAACAATTTAAATTAATCAAAAAACAATGAAAGTAGCTGTAGTAGGCGCAACCGGAATGGTTGGACAAGTTATGCTGAAAGTTTTGGAAGAGAGAAATCTTCCAATTACCGAATTAATTCCCGTAGCATCAGAGAGATCTGTTGGAAACAAGGTCAAATTCAAGGACAAGGAATTCACTATCGTTAGCATGAACGACGCTATTGCAGTCAAACCCGAGATCGCTATTTTTTCTGCCGGCGGTGGAACATCTTTGGAATATGCTCCAAAATTCGCTGAGGTTGGAACGGTAGTGATCGATAACTCATCAGCTTGGAGAATGGATCCGACTAAAAAGTTAGTAGTTCCTGAAATCAATGCCAATGTTCTGACAAAAGAAGACAAGATCATTGCTAATCCCAACTGTTCTACAATCCAGTTGGTAATGGTTCTTCATCCGCTGAATCAGAAATATGATATCAAAAGAGTCATTGTTTCAACTTACCAATCTGTTACCGGAACAGGAAAAGCAGCTGTTGATCAACTGAATTCTGAAATTAAAGGGGAAAACCCTGAGAAAGTTTATCCTTACCAGATTTTCAAAAATGCATTGCCACATTGTGATGTTTTTGCGGATGATGATTATACTAAGGAAGAGATCAAATTGATGAAAGAACCTAAAAAAATCATGGGCGATGATACTTTCAATTTGACAGCAACTGCAGTAAGAGTTCCTGTACAAGGTGGACACTCTGAAAGTGTAAACATCGAGTTTGAAAACGAATTTGATCTGGAAGAAGTAAGAAAAATCCTTTCCGAGACACCTGGAGTTGTGCTTCAAGATAACGTTACGAATAACGAATACCCAATGCCTCTTTATTCTGAAGGAAAAGATGAGGTTTTTGTAGGACGAATCAGACGAGATCTTTCACAACCGAAAACGCTGAATCTGTGGATTGTGGCAGACAATCTCCGAAAGGGCGCTGCTACAAACGCAGTTCAGATTGCAGAATATCTGGTAGCAAATAATTTGGTTTAAAAATTCCTGCAAATATGAAAAAAATTGTAACTTTTTTTGTCATTGTATTTTCCTTTTTAAGTCTAAAAGCGCAAAATGAATTTGTTACAATTTGGCAACCTGATAAATACTCCACGCAGATATATAATAACGGTACATCTGCGCCATTGAGTAAAAACACTCAGATATATTTCCCTGGAATTGGAACAAACTATAAAATTGATTGGGAAGAAGTAGGTAATAGTGCTCACAAAGGAACTTTAGTTAACTTAACTTCTACATTTGGGAATCCCGTTTTAATTGACTTTGGAAGTTCTGCTACGACAAACTCTCAATATAAAGTAAAAGTAAGCAACGGAAATGGTAAATTTTCTAAAATTACGTTTGGAGAAAATATTAATGGTCCTACAAATCGATTTTATGGAGACATATATAAAATTGTGAAAGTTCAGCAATGGGGAAATATAGAATGGGAAGATATGTTAAATGCATTTTACGGATGTTATTATTTAGATGTAATCGCTACAGATACTCCTGATTTATCACAAGTTACAAATTTAAGCAGCATGTTTTCCAGCTGTCATTATCTTACGGGTAATTCATATTTTAACTTATGGGATACATCAAATGTTACTGATATGAGTAAAATGTTTGACTCTGCAAACTATTTCAACCAGAACATTGGAAATTGGAATACTTCAAATGTTACTGACATGAGTAATATGTTTGCATCTGCACATGACTTCAACAAAAGCATTGGAAATTGGGATACTTCAAAGGTAACTGACATGAGTGAGATGTTTAACTCTGCGTATTCATTTAACCAAAACATTGGAAATTGGGATACTTCAAAGGTCACTGATATGAGTTATATGTTTAGAAATGTAAGTTCATTTAATCAAGACATAGGAAATTGGGATACCTCAAAAGTGACTGATATGAGTTTTATGTTTTACAACTCAAATTCATTCAATCAAAATATTGGAAATTGGAATACTTCACAGGTTCTTACTATGAATTCGATGTTTTGTAATGCAACTTCATTTAATCAAAACATTGGCAACTGGAATACTTCAAAGGTTATTGATATGAGAAATATGTTTAACTATGCAAACTATTTCAACCAGAACATTGGAAATTGGAATACTTCAAATGTTATCTATATGAGTAATATGTTTTGGGGCGCAAATTCATTCAATCAAAACATTGGAAATTGGAATACTTCAAATGTTTTCGATATGACTAGTATGTTTAGAAATGCAAAATCATTCGACCAAAACATTGGAAATTGGGATACTTCAAAGGTCACTGATATGAGTTATATGTTTGGCAACGCTATTTCATTTAATCAGAACATTGGAAATTGGGATACTTCAAAGGTCACTGATATGAGTTATATGTTTAGCAACGCTATTTCATTTAATC
>MKVE01000015.1:107952-166314 GCA_001898785.1 Chryseobacterium sp. 36-9
TGGGATACTTCAAAGGTCACTGATATGAGTTATATGTTTAGAAGTGCAAATTCATTCAATCAAAACATTGGCAACTGGAATTTGTCTGAACTTGAGGATGCGATGTATATTCTTATGGAATCGAAATTATCTTGTAATAATTATAACGATACGCTTACTGGCTGGGCAAATAACCCCAACACACCAAATTTTATTAATCTCGGGAATGTTGAACCTTTGGCATATTCTTCTTTAGCTTCAAGAAGCTTTTTAGTTACTACTAAAAATTGGAACATAGCCGGTGATTATTATGCGCCAAATTGTATATTATCTACAAATGAGCTAAAAGAAAATGTAAAAATAGAAATTTATCCAAATCCTGCTTCAGATTTTTTTTATATAAAGAATGCTAAAGAAAATGACATGATTTTTATATATGATGTTTCGGGAAAAATGATCAAAAAAGAAAAACTAAATTCTTCAAAACAAATCTCAATAAAAGGTTTTGGACAAAACACTTATTTTATTAAAATTAATGGTTATAAAGATTCATTAAAATTAATGGTTAAATAAAACTAACAAAATCAAAGAATCTTCGAAAACCTCGAAGATTTTTTTAGCAATGAAAACAAGTAAAAAAATAAATTCTAATATTGCTTTCCAGAAATGGATTGCTGTTGCTGGCGTCATTCTTTTTGCAGGAAAATTAGTTGCTTGGAAATTGACTAATTCTGATGCGGTATTTTCAGATGCCATGGAAAGTATTGTGAATGTCATTAGTGCATTTTTAGGACTTTATTCCTTATATCTTGCTGCAAAACCAAAAGATGAAAATCATCCTTATGGACACGGAAAGGTAGAGTTTGTGACTTCTGCTATTGAGGGTTCCTTGATCAGTATTGCCGGGGTGTTGATTATCTATGAAGGAACCAACAGTTTGATTTCGGGAAAGGTTCTGAGTAAGCTTGACTTAGGAATTTGGATTATTGCGGCAACGGCTGTTATCAATTACGTTATCGGTTACATTTCGATTCAGAAAGGAAAGAAGGAGAATTCGATAGTTCTGATTGCTTCCGGCAAACATCTTCAATCCGATACGATTACAACTTTGGGGGTTGTTGTCAGTCTAGGTTTGGTTTACTTTACAAAAATCGTTTGGATTGATTCTGTGGTGGCTTTGATTTTAGGAATTTATATCATTCTGATTGGTTACAAAATCATCCGTAAATCGCTCAGCGGCATTATGGATGAAGCTGATCCCGAAATGCTTGAAAGATTAGCCAAATTCCTTAATGAAAATCGAAAGCCTGAATGGATTGATGTCCATAATATGAAAATACAGCAGTTCGGAAGTAAGCTGCATATCGATGCTCACTTGACGTTGCCCTGGTATTTTGAACTGAGAACTGCTCACGATGAAATGGAAGAAGTGATCAAACTCATTGCTAAAAATACGGATCGTTCAGTTGAATTTAATTTCCATATGGATGATTGTAAGCCAACATCCTGCGCTATTTGCCAGATTTTTGAATGCCCGGTTCGTCAACACGTTTTCACCAAAAAAATCGAATGGAACGGTGAGAATATCTCCCAGCCGGATAAGCATACGCTGGAAAATTAAGCCTGAGTGATTTTCTTCCGATAATAAAAAACAGGAATAAGAAGAATAACTGTCAATGGCTGGATCACAAACCGTCTCACATAAAAAGAGAATAAATATCCGAATTGGAACCGATCATAGATACAATAAAGATAGATTGGAAAAACGATCAGAAAAACCAGTGCAATCAATATAAAAGCCTGCTTTGTCCAATCTTTGTTCTGAAAAAGGAAATGAACAATTATTAATGAAAAAAAAGTGTTTAGTCCAAATCTTAAAAGATAACTCAATATTAATTTCTCCCAAATGAAATTAGGAAAAACTTCGTTCTGATTGGCAGATTTGAAAAAATGCAAAAACGGATCGTAGAATAATTTGTCTTCCAAACCGCGAATAGCGATTAATCCTAAAATACCACATACAACCAAAAACCACCTTAGGATTTTTGGAAATTTTAAGCACTGCAAAATTGACATGCGAACAATCATTTTACAAAATATAGATTCTTTGAATAGATAAATGCATTATGAATTTTTCAATCCACAGATTGAAAAAACATAAATTCATTATTTACTTACGAGAGTAAATTTTATAAAACGAATTGAAAGGTATTAGAATCAGGTTGATTCAGTAAGGTGCTGTCAATAACCCCGGAATGGGTAATAATAAATTTATTTTTCATTTTTGAAAACTGTGTTAGGATGCAAATTTACAAAATAATTATTATTAGTTACTAAGAATCAGTAGTTAATGTCTGGAAAAATTAAATATATTAATCGTAACTCATTATTTATCGGCTTTTCTTAAAGCAAAAAACTGAATCCAGATCAGCCAGAGAATGATGACTCCGCCATAGATAATCGCAGGGAAAATATAGTCATGCCCGATTTTTTCGTATTGAGGATATTTGAGAAAAATAATATTGAGTAATACGATTCTGGAAACATTGAGAATATGTAATAAAACTAATCCGCCCAGGACAAACAAAAATGTTTTAGAACCTTTGTAAAAAGCAAAAACAAAAGCAGAAAACAGGATCGCAACGGAGAAAACATTACAGCCTTCCACCATTCTTGTGGTGAATTTTCCGGAAGTCTGAAACAAAACGCTGTGAAGTTTCAGACTGTCTACCAATACAGTGGGAAAACCTAATGCATTCTGGACAAGAGCCACTTGTAAAGCCACCCATCTTGTGAAAGGATCTACCACATCATCCATATATGCGTTAAGATAAAACTGGTACAGCAATACCACCACGATATAGATGACCACAAATCTTAACAGAATCTTCAGAACCGGCAGAAAATCTTTCATAAGGTAAAATTACAATTTTTCGTGTTTCAAATTCTATTATTAATTAACTTTGTTCTATGCAGGAACATCAGGATTTTTTAGAAGGATTTTTGAATCGGAAACCGGATACATTTGTTGCGCTTCCACAAAGCGGCTCTTCCAGAATCAACTACATCGCAAGCTCGAATGATCAAAAATATGTCGTGACATACAATGAAAATCTTCTGGAAAATGAAGCATTTTTTTATTTCTCCGGATTGTTTCAAAACCTTGATCTTAATACCCCAAAAATCTTAAAAATCAATTCTGATAGAGATCTTTATATCCAGGAATTCCTTGGAAGCAAGACACTTTCGGAGGTTATTGCCGCAGAAGGATTATCAGAAAGAGTTAAAGATTTAGTCAAAAAAAGTTTGGAAAAACTATTCGGACTGCAAACCAAAACTTTAGGTAAGGCAGATTTCACAAAAAGTTTCGAATATGAAAGTTATGATGATCTGCCAATTACACATGACCTTTATTACTTCAAGAATTTCCTGATCGATGTTTTGGAGATCGGTTATCATAAGTCTACTTTGCTGAAAGAGTTTAAAACGATTTCTGGAATGATTCAGAAACTTGAGCCAAGAACATTAATGATCCGCGATTTCCAATCCAGGAATATATTGGTGAATGACAATGATGAAGTGTTCTTTATCGATTATCAATCAGCCATGGAAGGACCTGCAGGTTACGATGTGATCTCTTTTCTTTATCAGGCCAAAGCAAATTTTCCTGAAGATTTCAAAGAAGAAATGCTGGATTATTATTTATCACTGTGGCATCTGGAACCAGACAAAAATAACCTAAAGGAATCTTTTAACTGGCTGAAAATGATGCGTTTTCTTCAGGTTTTAGGCGCATATGGGTTCCGCGGCCTGATCCAGAGAAAATCACATTTTTTAGCGAGTCTTTTACAGGGAATTGACAATATTTATGAACTGAATCAAAACTGGAGTGAGATTGCTCTGCAGTTTCCGGAATTGTATTTTATCATTCTAAAATTAAAAAGTCAAGAAATCCAATCAAAAATTGAGGAACTGATTATTGATTGATTTTGTATCAAATTAGCAATGTCATTCCAAACTCACTATTGTAAACAATACGTTTCTTAGTCACTAATACAATACGGTAATTCAACTTTAGTAAAGAAAAAATATCACGACGAGTTCTGTCGCTGCCCGCATCTACATTTGCTTTATCAAATCATTAAAATTATTGCAAATGAAAAAGATCACAATACTCTCTTTAGACGGCGGCGGGATCCGGGGCATTATTTCATGCATCATTCTCCGTTATCTTGAAGAGATTTTACAGCAAAAAGATCATCCGAATGCGAAGCTCGGCGATTATTTTGATATGATTGCAGGCAGCAGCACAGGCGGAATCCTGGCTTCGGTTCTACTTTATCCTGATGACAACAAAAAAGCCAGATATTCTATTAAAAAAGCATTTGAGCTTTATACGGAGAAAGGTGAAGATATTTTTAATGTTTCACTATGGGAAAGTTTGATTAACCCGTTTGGATTATTCAGTGAGAAAATTTCGCAGGATAATCTGGAAAGGCAGCTCAAAGATTTTTTTGGTGAACTCGAGATCAAAGACTTTATAAAACCTTCTCTCATCACGAGTTATGATATCGAAAACAGACGGGCCAAATTATTCAATACCATTAACGCAAAACAAGCCCAGCAGAATTTTTTGGTCAGAGACATTTGTCGGGCGACAGCTGCTGCACCCACTTATTTCTCTCCGGCTCAGATCAGATCATCCTATGGACAGAGTTTTAGCCTGATAGATGGAGGAATGTTTGCCAATAATCCGGCTCTTTGCGCATATGCAGAAGCTAGAAAAATTCCTTTTGCAGATATTTTTGAAAATCCTGAAAAACCTAATTACCCGGCTGTAAATGATATGATGATAGTCTCTTTGGGAACAGGAACGGAAATGAAATCTTACCCAATCAACAAATATAAAAATGTTGGCAAATTAGCCTGGATTGGTCCGATCATCGATATCCTGCTTTCTGCCAATGCAGAAACGGTGGATTATCAGTTGAACCAAATGTTTATGACTCTTGGCAAAAGAAACAGACAGAATTATTACAGAATTAATCCTTCACTTAAAACGGCTTCTCCCGAGATGGATAATGTGAAAAAGAAAAATCTGGAAGCATTGATACAGGCAGGTTTATGCTATGTTGATGAGAACAATGAATTGCTCAATCAGATTGCTGAAAAATTAATTAAAAATAAAATTTGATACGTCAAGTTCTGGCGTCACGACCAACTACTTTTGGATTATAATTAAGGCCTCAATTTAATCTAAATTATTTTTTTAACGAAAACCAATTATGATATCAGCAAAACAGCTGGTAAGGACAACTATTACCCAAACACAAAATATAATATGGAAAACCGAACAGAAACAATAGACGAAGAATTTTCCCAAACCCCGATCTATAGTATCGATTTGGAAGATATTGAGAATGAGGAATCAGACTATGATTTCTACCTGGATGAGATTGAAAGCTTTTTCAGGGAAGACTTTGACAACAACATTATTTATTAACCTTTAAAATCAAAATTTTATGAAATCAAAAACAGACTTAAAAGGTTTCTTCGAAACTGGAGATAAACCTACACAAACACATTTCCACGAGTGGTTGGATTCTTATTGGCACAAGGATGAATCTGCTCAAATAAAGATGGATTCTACGACAGAAATTACCAATCAAACCAGAACTGCGGACGGCCTTTCCCAAAGTGGCAAAAATGTTTTGATTAATAATGGTAATACACCTATCAACTATAAAATAAATCTGGCAACCGACACTGAAGAAAATTTTCTAATGACAGGGATAAAATTAGGATCAGCTCCAATAAATATTATCGCAGGAACAGGAAGCCCAACACTTACACAAGTTAACTACACATTAACGGTTAATGGAACGAAAGGCAGCCGGTTTATGATCTCACGTGTGGGAAATACAAATGAATTTTTAATCTATATCAGAAATTATGAATAATCCATTAGTTACATTTGGCGATTGGGAGAACAAGCCTGCTGTTTTTTCATGTCAAAACACAGAGTATTTATCATTAAATATTTCAACACGTAAGTACAATTCAGTGGTCTTAAATGGAGTAGGCGATAAGGAGGTATGGTCTAATCCCAAGAATTTTGATTTTTATGATTTAGGTTTATCAAATACATATAAAGCTCAATATTCATCACTATTCACAGGAGATATTAAGGTTTATTTTAATGGAGGGCTAGGCGATGTACATTCCTTATTAATTTATAGAACGGTAGGAGCTGGTACTACTAATAATGGAGATAAACTTAACATACCAAATCTATCGGTATTTTTAAAACAATTTCCTAATCTATACAGTTTTGCGATTAATTATTATGCTTATAATATTGATGAAGCTCGAACAAATATATTAGGAGATTTGGCTACTATTCCGGATAATATTGAGTTGGTCAGATTAAGTAATATAGGATTTACAAATGCACCTTCAAATTTTTATCTTGATTTGAATAACTTTTCCAATACCTCGAAGCTAAAAAAATTATATCATTCTGGTGGTTTTAATGTACCTTATAATAATTTAAAAATTGTTGGAGATATTGCAAAACTTCCTCCAAAAGTTAATTTTTTCAGAATAGAAAAATTCCATTCTACATCTTCTATTTACTATACAAAAGGCCGGATTTGGGAAGCTGATTTTGATACTTTTTACATAACAAAATCTCTAACTCAAATAGAAAATGATAATATTTTGATAGATCTTAATAATTCTGTAAGGACAGCAACAGGAGGGAAGCTGATCTTCTTAAAAGGTACGAGATCAGCGACAGTTGTTGTTGATGAGGCAATCTTAGGCTTACAGAGCAAAGGTTTTACAGTAACAATAACAGCATAATTACAATGGAAACAAAATTAAGCAAACCCTATGTAGTAGTTTATAATGAAGAAAAAAAGATCATTATAAAGCTTGCTAATAACTTAGAAACATTTCCTGGCTTAGGTTGTCATTCTGCAGAATTCGACACAGAACAGGAGTTGGACGATTACATCTCAGAAAATAATCTTGTAGAATAATCAACGCTCCTTTTTATAGGAGGAAAAATCAATAACAAAAATAGATTCTTAAGCATTCCAATAATAAAAATTACTGGAACAGCTAGAGAAATGCCCGAAAACAATAAACAACAATTAAAATCAAAACAACAATGACAACAGAAAACAATACAAATCCGGAGTCAGCACTTCCGGTAGACCAAAATCAAAAAACAGATGCAAATCCTGCTACGCAGACTTTATTCAGATTTGTAAGCCTTAGGAATCCCCAGTTGGCGAAGAAAGAAGGTAATCTTAAATTTATTTTCAGAGAGGACGATATTATAGATACTTTCGACTTTTTAGCCTTTCAATGGGATCAGGATAAGACACTTGCAAAAAGTAAAATAGATTATTATCTGAAAAAATTAAATAGTAATCCTGAATGGTTTCAGAATAGGATAAAAAGTGAAAACCACTTCAGTGACCTTTATCCGGAGCTATACCAAATAGTTAAGAAATTTTCTACAGAAGGTATAGAATCATTATCAGACGCGGATTTGCAATATTTGCGTGATTTTCATCCGAATATGATGTATGTCTGGAACACTATTTTTTATCAGATTGTTTTACAAGAAGATTTCTATTTGAAAGAGTTAGTGTCTCAGCTATTGCAGTTAATTCATTATGTGAAAAATTACAATATTATTTCCTCTGAATCCAATGCAAAAAAGAAATTGGCAAAGGAAAAAGAACTATCAAGCGCCAAAGTGGTCATTCCGGATTATCTCTTCATAGATGCTGTTGCAGTTCCTCCGGTTGCTCAAACTAAGGATTTCACGGTTGGCTCATCCGAAGTTGGTTCTAATGATACTATTAGTGGTGGAAATAATATAAATGGAATACAGAATACCGAATCTGAAAACAATATTTCAGAAAATTCACAAGTATTTCTTCCAACAGAATCTATGCTCAAGCGGCAGAAAGTAGCTTTGGCTAATGTTGAAAAAGAGCAATTAGAAAAACTCAAAAAAGAGCTTTCCAAAGCACAAAAGTTATATCACAAAGAATACTCGAAGGCTTATGATCTGGCTACAAAACAGTACCAGAAATCGATTATACCGGAGCGGGAAGCTTATGAGCAGAGACTTTTGGAAGTGGAGGCTACATTTACACCAGAAATGACAGAAGCCGCAAAGAAATTGGCACTGAGTCAGGTTGCAAAACCACAGTTTCCGGACTTTGAGTTCGAGTTCCGTGCAGAGCGAGATACAGCCTATTTACAAACCAAATTATCCGAAGTGTCGTTATTTACATTGGCTAAGCTCATTGCTGAATCTACAACAGATGAAGACCTTTCCGGCAGGCTTTCAAACGGTAATGTAGCAGCAGAAAACGTCTTGGAAATCGGCAAAGAGCAATACATTCTTCCGGCAGATGAAAACCTGAATTTTGAAGAGATGCTGGAAACGCTCAATACCAGATTATCCGAACTGAATGAAGAAATTTACCAAAATACCGAAATTGAAAAACAAGAGTATGCAAGTGTTGGTGGCGTTTTGATTCCTGTTAATAAAGGTAATAATGATATAACTTTTTCTTATGAACTGACTAGTGAAGCCTTTAAAGGACGTTTGCAAAGTGGAAAATACTGGAGATTGTACCCTACTTTAATTTTTCCAGATTCTACTTGGGATATTTCATCAATGTCCTATCAGGTCAAAACTAATTTAGGAATTAATAAAGTTGATTCATATTTTACATATTTAAAAGAAGGGACTAAAATTAAAATTTCCGAGTTGTTTTCTAATGAGTTTATTCTTAGCGAATCGGATTTTCCTAACAGTATAATTTTCAATATTGATTTCAGGAGTGGTAAACGTGCAAAAATAGAGATTAACAAAGAAATTGTAGCTTATACACTCTATACAGGATTATTTGAAATAGAAACGGACGCAACAACTAATTCCAACACTTCATCAAATGCTGGAAACTCCTTCATCCCAAAAGGCTTCGGTATCAAAAGATTAGGAATTGCAGATTATCTAAAAGTGGAGCAAACCACCCACGCTTATGTAGAAGGCGAAGTAGCCAATATTGAGAATATTATGGCTCGTGAATATCGTAATCAATCTACAAGGCGTCTCAGAAAAAGCGAAACCATTGACACCCAATCTTCCGATACCGAAAGAGAGCGCTCCACAGATACCACCACATCCAGCCGTTTCGAGATGCAATCCGAGATAGCAAAGATTCTTCAGGAAGCTACCGATATGGGAATTAATGCAAATGTTGGATACAGTAATCAGGTTACAGGATTCAGTATGAATGTTGCAGGAAGCTATGCCAACCACAGATCAAAAGAAGAGAGCATGAGACAGGCCGTGTCCCAGGCACAGGAAGTGACTGCGAGGGCTTTAGACAGGGTGGTTACAAAAGTGCATCAGGAGCGTGTGGAGAAAATGATTGAGGAATTTGAGGAAAATAACACACACGGATTTGATAACAGAAAAGGAGACCAGCACGTAGTCGGTGTTTACAGATGGGTAGATAAGTTGATGAAAAACCAGGTTTGGAACTACGGAAAACGACTGATGTTCGAGTTTGCAATCCCACAACCATCCAAATTGCACAGGTTAGCGGCAGCTTCTGTTAAAAAAGTGATTCAGAAACCAGTTGATCCAAGAACAGCAAATGACTTCAACCTTAGTGATTTTTCTAAGATGGATGAATCTAATCTGAAGTTTTGGACAGGAGTATACAATGTGAAGTTGGATGAGAGACCACAAAATGAAGTTTTTATAGGAAAGAGTTTTAGTGACAAAATTCCAGGATCAAAAGGAAATCCAAACGAAGTTGCCGCAGAATCAGTAAATGTAGAGATACCTATAGGATACGAAACTGTTTCTGCCGCTGTAAACACTAAAAATTCTGGTGACTGGTATGATCCTAGCAGTTCTTTCTATTCTTATCCTCAAATTTTAGTGGGAAATACACTGGTAGGAGAGAAATATGAAAATATTGATGCTTTTGTAGGGGCAATTCCAGTATCTTTTTCTCAAGCAGGAGTTATTGTTTACAATACTAACATTAGTATAAAATGTGCTCTTACAAAAGCGGCACAAACAGAGTGGCAGCAAAAAACCTTCAACGCCATCATAGAAGCCTATGAAGATGCATTGGCAGATTATAATGATAAAGTCGCTCAGGAAGAAACAAAAGCTGGCAATATCAAAGACGCCAACCCAATGTTCTACCGCCAGATCGAGCAGGAAGTGCTGAAACACAACAGTATTGCGTATCTGGTAGATGATAGCACATCTAATAAAGTATTGGGAAAAACCCTTTACAATGGGACAACTGTAGCAGGCTTCGAAGTGGCAAGGACCGGACTGGATGCTTATGCCTCACTCGCCAAGTTTATGGAGCAGGCCTTCGAATGGGATCTGATGTCATACAACTATTACCCTTACTATTGGGGCAAGAGAGAAGACTGGGATGATATGTACCAGCAGGAAAATATAGATCCTTTGTTCCGCTCATTCCTCAGAAGTGGTATGGCAAGAGTAGTTGTTACCGTTCGTCCTGGCTTCGAAGATGCCGTTCAGTTCTATATGGCAACAGGAAGATTATGGAACGGTGGTGAGGTACCTGTTATTGGAGATCCGATGTATCTGTCGATTGTAGATGAGCTGAAGGAGACAAAAGGAGAAGCGCAAGGCAAAGCTTGGCTTACCCGTCTTCCTACGTCACTTACCATTCTTCAGGCAGAAAGTATTGGTTTGAAGGTGGCATCTGCGCTTCCTTTCACCAAAGAAGATCCGGAAGACTTTGAAAATCCGGAGCAGGTCATCACGGTAAGTAATTTCTATCCGACTAAAGCGATGATAGAAAGCGGAAGCGACAAGCAGGTAGCCAATCTGGAGCTGGACTCCGATTCCTTACTGCTTACTACGGAAACAAATGAAGTGGTTTCCGAGCTTCCTTTGGACGAGCTGAAAAAAGCTTTAGAATAATCAATTTTGTTTAATCCATTTCAAAGGGCGGTTTTCTAAGCCGCCCTTTTTAATTAAAGAATAATAAAATGAAGCATAAAGAATATTTCAAAGGCTTTGAAGCGTTTGATGACGAAAGCCCGCAGTTTCTAAAAGATATATATAAAAATACACCTGTCGGACAATCTACCACACAAGATAATTATTCCGATGATTTTTATGGTTTAAAAAGTGATGAAGGTATTTTGATGCCGGATTTAGTAGCGTTTTTGCGTAAAGCAGATCCTTCTCAAAAATTTGACTGGAACAAGTTTAAAGCGCAGCAGAGCTCAATGTCTTTCCCCACACCCTACGGATTCAGCACAGAAGTAAAACTGAGCGGCAACATCCCTTTCAGTTACACCAATGATGAAGGTAAAAAAATCAACACCAACATCACAGGTCTTATGAACAAAAGGATAGATTACATAGAAAGTGTACCCTATTTTTCCCTCAATGTAGATCTTAAAAGTAGATACATCAATTGTTCTATCGTATATTTCTACCAAAACACAGCACAATACAGACAGCAGATTCCGCTTACGGCAAGTAAAACAGACTTCACGATCAATAATAGGTACAAAGCCGTACAGTTTAGCAGTAACAATCTGGATGATCTTGCACACCTTGCAAAGGATTTGGAGAATGATAATACCTGGTTCAAGAAACTGGTCAACAGCCATTTTTTGCCATTGCTTAGGAAACAAACTGCCGCAGAAGATCTTATTTTTCTTTACAGGTCTTCGCCGGATTGGGTGTTGCAGAATCTCACGGCAGAAGAATTGTGGGCTCATCTCAATATCTTTTTTAATTATGATGAGAATAGCAGTTTCAAAGATGCGAGTGATGTATTTATAAAAACACTACTCGCATACAACTCTGTAGAAAAACTGACCTTTCTTTTTGATAAGCTGAGTGCCGATCAGGCTTTTATCAAAAGAATATACAGCGCCTTGGACGGAAATGCTGTTGTCCAGGGACAGGAGCAACCTGCAAAAACCATTTTCGCCTCTTTCTTAGTGAGCCTTTGCTATATGAATATGGCAAAATGCAAGATCAGGAACAAGACATTTAAGATTGGCAAAGATTATAAAATTGATAGTAATGTCTGGCTTTCTAATGATAAGTTCAAAGACCAATACTTTCTGCAACAGCAGGAAAAAGAACAAATTTCTTACAACTCAGGAAATTTTTCTACAATATATTCTCCAAGCATTGGTATTGTAGATACAACTACCAACTTAGATGCCGGGAATTATTACTATCCTCTTGGGCTGGTAACGCTGGAAGACGTGTCAGAACCCGCAGATAAAGATGCCAAAGACGCAAAAACCAAAAAAGCAGAACCAAAAAAAATGCTGGTTCCTGCCATTTTTGTAAAAGACATTGCACATCTTACCGAATACAAAGAAATAACAGACAATCTGCGCCTTGGGGTAGATCTTGTTGTTTTGGCACTTTCCATTGCCAGCTTGGGATCATCTTCGCCGTTGGTGGTTCTGGTAAGTGCGTTGGATGCAACCATTGCAGGAGGCGATATTTTGGTATTAATGAATGAGGATAAGCTGTCCAAAGACTTTCTGGATAATTGGAATCTAGTAGTAATGGCTGGCGGCGCAGCAACTGCAGCGGCAACCGCTCCGGCTTTAGTGACGGGGATGCTGCGTGCCGGTGCACTTGTCCTTACCAGCGCAGGCAGGGCTGAAGTAATGACCTTTGTAAAAACCTGCCTTTTAAAAGCAATGCTGGAGCTTAACATTTCCAACTTTACGAAAAACACACTGAGAGTTTTAGAACCGAAAGAAATTTTCTTAGGTCAGGAATATTTTGGTGTAGGTAAAAGAATGGCAGAGAACGGTGTCATTTTCCTGAGCGGACAAAAGGAAGGAAAATTTGCAGAAAGCTTTGCAGCGGTGTACAAAGGCGAAGTGATAGAAGAGTTTTCCAGAGCTGAGATGAAGAAGTTTTATAAGAAATGGGGGAAACTAAAAGGAGAGGAACTTTTGGAAATGCTGGAAAATGGAAGTGTTCCATTTTTAAAAGGCTACAGCCGAAGAAAAATTTTAGCAATCTCAAAAGGAGAAAGACCAAATCCTTCTGTATATTTGCCTAAAGAATACATTGTAAACCATTTGAAAAAGTTTGAAGAAGAAGGTATTGCGTCTCGGGTTGTACCTAAAGATGCGTTCGAAAAATATGGAATTGGAAAACCTGATTTAGGTAAAACAGAATTTGTTAGTAGAAAATCTGATATTGATTATATTTTAACGCTTTCAAGAGAAGAACAAGCAAAAAAATTAGGTATCCCTATCAAACAAATTGAAAAGGGAGGATTAGTTAGAATTGACTTCAAATTATCAAAAGATGTTAAAATTGAAATGCCATCAGGAAATGAATGGGGCACAAATGACCAATGGATTCCAGGAGGAAAACTGCCAAAAGGGGATTTAGAAGCCATAATAAAAACAGAAGATTTACAAGAAAAAGTACATTACACGATTAAATATATAAAATAATGAAAAAAGAAATAATGAAACACAATTGGGATTTTATCCTCTACGAGGAAAACGGTAAAAAAACTATAGATGTTGCTTTTTATAATAGCTTTGCCGATTTTACAAGAGAATTCAAATTACAAGAAGATGAATTTAATTATGATTTTGAACAATTGAAGGTATTAGCAGAAGATATTCGAAAAAATTATGATAAATATAAGGATAGAGAAATAGAATAATCATTTGGTAATATGTTTTTATAAGATCAAAGCTACTTTCGGGTAGCTTTTTTTATTATAACTGCGTAAGCAGGGCAAAAGTAATGACCTTTGTAAAAACCTGCCTTTTGAAAGCAATGCTGGAGCTTAACATCTCCAATTTCACCAAAAACACATTGAGAGTCTTAGAACCCAAAGAAATTTTCTTAGGTCAGGAATATTTTGGTGTAGGTAAAAGAATGGCAGAGAACGGTGTCATTTTCCTGAGCGGACAAAAAGAAGGGAAATTTGCAGAAAGCTTTGCAGCGGTGTACAAAGGTGAAGTGATAGAAGAGTTTTCCAGAGCAGAAATGTCTAAGTTTTATAAGAAATGGGGGGAAATTGAAAGGAGAAAAGCTGGTAGAGAAACTTGAAGAATTGGTTGAAATACCTATTTTTGTTTCAAAATATGCGAGTAAACTAAAAACAGAACCTAATGAAGCATTCTTTTGGTCTGGAAGAACTGATGGAATTGGAGGTCAATACATTGCATTAGAAATTGCTCTTTCAAGAAAAGGAATTACTTTAGAAGGACTAATAGAAAAAAATAAAATCCCTATGCCAATTTGGGAAGAAAGACCCGATGTTTGGGAAGCAATTTCTGAAAAATATGCTCAACAAGTTTCAGGAGAAATAAGAGCTGTCATTGGAAATAGTCGTAGAAGTGGTAATGTTTGGGAAAGTTTTGAGTTACCAGCATTAAAGAAAAACCCAAAGGTAACAAAAGTAACAACAATAGATCCTAAAACAGGAAAAGAAAATGTAATTTTTAAAAGATAATATTATGAAAATAGAATATTCAATATTAACCCCTTCAAAAATGAAGGTTACTGTTGACGATAAACGAGAAATATATATATCAGGTGAAGGAACAACAGAACCAAAATTTTATGCAGATATTATTTCTATAAAAAAATGGGAGCCACCTTTTGATAATGAAGAGATTACGGAGGAACTAAAAAATCAGATTATAAAAACAATAGAAAAAGAAAGCAAAAAAAGAAAAGTTCCTGTAGTTTTTGATTAATCAAATTGTCATTAAATTTATTTGACCACCTTTTTTAGGTGGTTTTTATTTACAGAGAACTGCCTCATTTTCCTGAGCGGACAAAAAGAGGGAAAATTTGCAGAAAGTTTTGCGGCTGTTTACAAAGGCGAAGTGATAGAAGAGTTTTCCAAAGCAGAAATGTCTAAGTTTTACAAGAAATGGAACAAGTTGAAAGGGGAAGAACTATTAGAAGCGTTGGAAAATGTTTATAAAAAAGCTACATTTGAATTTGAAGAATTTTCTAAGTCTGTTCCGGAGTTTGCAACTGATTCTGCTTTAGCAAAAGAAAGCTATAATCTTTTTAATCAGAAAAAATGGAAAGAGTTAGAAGAACTTTTTAAAGCGAGAAATATTAAATGGCCTCCAAACAGAGGTGGTTTTGATATTGAAGAAATCACGCTGGAAGCTGGGACTTTGGTTGATCGATATGGAGGACAATATGACGACTTTGGGAATTTTAGTGATACAGGAAATTTTGTCAGTCCGAAAGGAACTAATTTTGAGAAAAGAGCTCTTCCTAATGAACATCAAAAAAAACCTTTGAAAGTTTATGAAATTTTAAAGCCAATAAAAGCAACCAAAAAAGCAAAAATAATACCTTGGTTTAATAAAAGGGGACTTGGTATACAATATGAATTACCAGAAAATATAGATGAATTGATACAAGAAGGATTTCTAAAATTAAAAAATTAAAATTATGATTAAGTTAGATACTAATAAGAAACTATTATTTGATGGTTTTGAGAATGATATATTTAAGAAAGAATTTTTACTAAAAGAAAAAAAAATTAATATTAAAAACATTATTAATAATAGATTTAAAAAGCTTCGAGAGATAATTAATGAAAATAATTTCAATACTATAATTAAAGATTTGAATATTATTAAACATAATGAGTTGTTTGAAAGTTATAAATCATCTGATGATAGTTTGTCAATATATTATTTAATTGATGATAATAATCTGTTTATATTTTCTTATGGTGAATTTCAACCAGCAAGATACATTTTATATTTAGAGGGGATATATTCTTTAAAGTAAAACGGCAAAGCTACTCTCGGGTAGCTTTTTATGCTTAAATTTTCTTAAAAGTCTTAGACCCCGATGTCGCGGATTTGCAATCCGTGCTTATACAAAACAATAAAAAGTAAGCAATGATAAACTAATCATTGCTTTTTCATTTTATATTTACTGCAAATAAAAACACAAATAATGTCAACAAAATACAAAGCCACAGAAATAGAAAAGGCATATTTTATAACAATCACAACAGTTGGTTGGGTAGATATCTTCACAAGACTCAATCAAAAATATGTCATCATAAATGCTTTAAAGCATTGTCAAGAAAATAAAGGACTTACTATTTTTGCATATTGTCTCATGCACAGTCATTTACATTTATTTTGTAGAGCTGATTCCAATTTCTATTTGTCGGAAATAATGAGAGACTTCAAAAAATTCACTTCAAAGAAGATAATACAAACTATACTGGAAGAACCTGAAAGCAGAAGAGAATGGCTAATAGATTATTTTAAAAAATCCTGCGAACATTTGTCACGTCCACAGAACTACAAAGTCTGGCAAGATGGCTACCATGCAGAAGAAGTTTTTTCCAATCAATGGATAAAAGAAAAGATCAACTACATCCATCAAAACCCTGTAAACGATAAAATAGTGACAGAACCAGAAAACTATTATTTTAGCTCGGCCAGGAATTACGCAAATTTGGATAGTGCATTGGATATTGAAGTCGTTTTTATAGGATAGTTGCAGTCACGGATTGCAAATCCGCGACATCGGGGGTTGGAAGTTGTGGATGATTTAGGAAGAGCAACTATTAAAAAGTATGAAGATGCTGTAGAAGTTGTAAAGAATGCGGATGATGTTGCTTTTAGGGCAAAATTTGAAGAAGGAAAGGTAAGGGATGGAGATTATATGAATTATACACACGAAAAATCTGGTAGTAATCCACCATATCAAACTACACCAAGAAGCAAAGCCAAGGTTATTGATAGAATATTAAAAGAGGGAGATGAGTTTTATGTAGTTGAGTATAAGGGACAAAATGCACCTGGTTTATTTTGGTCGAGAGAACCTATTTTTACAATTAAGGATTTGAGAAACAAGCTTTCCGTTATTGAAGATTGGAAAAACCCAAACATTGACGAATTGGTAATCCGAAAATATAAAGCATTACAAGAAATTCAAGTTCGCGACGGTTATATCGGTCCAATGTTAGAAACTTCCAAAGGCAGTAGGGATTTTGGCAAAGTCTATAAAGGAGGTGGTCATCAATATGAAAGTTTGCAGAGGTTTGTCAGAGATAATGTTTATATTCCAAGTTTGGATGCATCGAATAAAGGAAAAAAAATAGAAAGAATAGAAGATTTTATTAAAACTTTAAAATAAATAGCTGTAATGATAGAAAAAATCGAATTCTCAGTAGAAGGACAAAAAAAATACAATCTGTATAATAGAGAAGAATATTTATTGTATTTGGAAAAGAAAAGAAAAGATTATGTTGGAATTCATCGAGCTCAAACTTGGATATTAGATGGCAAAAAAATAATTCCAAATTTCAAAGGCGGGACTCCATCTTACAATTGGGATTGCATAATATTTGAAAAAGATAGTAAAACATTGGTTGTTTGTAATCCTGATGGTTCTGTTCGTTTTGAAGTTCCTGTACAGGATAAATTAATTCAAAGAGGAGAGTATGACAATCACTTTAAACTTTCTGAATGGAAATCAAAAGAGATAGACAAAGATTATTATGTGATGAAATATGAAGGATTTGATGATTACTTTGAATATAATGGAAAACATTATTTAAGTGTTTTATTAGGTAAGTATAATGAGAATGAAAATTTTGATGCCTATCTCCAGATGCGTTATTTAGATTGTGATACAGGAGAGTTTTTGCCTTTTACAAAAAAAATAATTCAAAGAATTCCAAATCCACATAGTTATACTGAAAAAAGAGTAGAATTGTAATATTAAATCCCGATAGCGCAAATTTGCAACCTTATTTTTCACAACGATAATAACAAAAGCAGTAGCATCTTGTGCTACTGCTTTTTCATTTAGCGTATGTTTATTTTACATTGTAGCGACTTAGTTGTCATTTATGACGATGTTGTTTTACATTCCCTCAACTCTATTATCACTTACCCCCAGCTGGCGCGAGCGTCTCGCTCGTGCCAACACCTGTGAAAACAATAAAAAAGTAAGGCAAAGGCTTTACTTTTTTATATATTTATAGAATGAGCAGGAAATGTATGCACGAGCGAGACGCTCGCGCCAGCGCCGGGATGTAAAAGATTATTGCTATGGATAAAAATTCTATTTGGTACAGTTAAGCTTTATTCAATTCCATACATTATTTTAATTTCATTTTTCGTTTTTTCATCAGCTAACTTGAATCCGAATCCTTCACCCTGGCTTCCAAAGATCTGATAACCATACTTAAGTCCATAAAATCTATCAATCAGCATTTTTAGAGGCCCAACTTCTATTTCTTTGTCAGCCACTGCTTTTTTTATAACAGGTAGATATCTTTCCATCATATCAATATTAGAATGTTGTATAACGGCCCACATGACATTTTCAAATTTCTTCCCCACTAAACTTCTTCCTATGTAGGTTTCATATTTTTTGTAGAGTGCATCAATCATTGTTTGGTTTTCTGCATCTAAAGGCTGCTGCTTGCTTTGTAATTTTAAGGATCTGTATTTTTGGTCATTAAGATTGATGCTATATATTTTTTCAGCAAGGAGACAATTCAAGTTATAAGTCCTGCAGTATTGTGATATATCAAATTTTTCAGTAGTATTATTGGATTTGCATTGAAGTAACTGTTCGTCGTAATCGCCTCGTATAATATCGTATTTTGAATTATTTTTAATTGAATTTTCAAAAGATAAAATATATTCGCAACTTCCTGTGGTGTTAACAAATTTTCTAAATGCGAGATCAATATTTTCCTTTGTCTCTTTCAGGCTGAGAAAAGCGTTCAGTACATTAAAATAATCTGCCAAATTAAAGTTTTCAGGCTTGTTTTTTACGGCATTCCTCGTTTCTTCTAAAATCATAGTACCGTACCGATAATCTTTATCTGAAACATTTTGGTTTTTATTCGGATTGTAGCTTAGTATCTGGTTCTCAAAATTTTCTATTGTGAATTTGACAGGATGTTCCTGAGAATAACAGACTGTTAAACCAAAGATAACTGTTATAATGATTAGTAATTTTTTCATTTGGATTTGAATATTTTCCTATGTCTGGACTAAACTATAACCTATAGGATTCAACAGCAGATATTATCCATAGTTTGTACAACGGATCTAAATTACGAAATTAAAGAACAGAGTTCTCTCTTAAAACTCTTTTTCTATAAATTATTAAAGGGTTTCTAAAGCTCCGATAGATCCAATAGCGCGGATATATAATCCGTACTTTTCACAACAATTACATCAATAAAAAAGCAGTGACACCCGATAGCGCAGATTTGCAATCCGTGTTTATACAATAATTAAAGTAAAGCAGTAGCACAATGTGTTATTGCTTTTTTATTTTTAGGCACTTTGTTTTTACTTTTTGCAGATCCGTTTTATATTCTAACGATATAATTTTTACCTTTTGCGATATTGTTTTACATTTCCTTATATCTATTTTATATTATTCCAACATATTTATAACTTATATCATACAAATTTTATATTCTGACAATACAATTTTACATTTTATCAGTATAGTTTTATATTACACCAATTTAGTTTTAACTTTCATCACTTTTGTTCTCATTTACCTCAATTTTGCATCAAAATTTAAAATCAATCAAGCTATTTGAAACAATCTTACTATCTTTAACAAAAAACACACAATGCTAAATCTTAATCTCAAGCCTATTTTCAGTGCCCGGGGAATAGAAAGACCCTACACATTCCTGTAAAAGCCGGCATCTCCCGCGCAACCGCCCACAATGTCCTCAACAGCAAGACCCGCGTCTTCCGCTTAGACCATATAGAACTGCTTTGCAGGATCCTCATCTGCGAACCCAACGATCTGCTGTCCTACGCACCGGACTCTCAAACCACTCTTCCCGAGAAGCATCCTCTCAATAATCTGAGAAAAGAAACAATATCCCAAACAAGTATAAAAGATTCTTTGGCGAACATTCCTTACAAAGAACTCAAAGAGATTACCTCTCAGTTGTTTGAGAAAAAGTAAACCAAAACTTATCCACAAATCCAAAACACGACACCTTTTGTCGCATTAAGAATTTATATTTGTTTAACAAATTTTAAAAACTAAGTATCCCCAAGATCACCAATGAAAAAAGATTTCTATTTAACCAGATATGCCCTCATCATCAAGAGACTGGAACGTTCCCCTGCGACCTATCCCGAGCTGGAGTCTTACCTCCTTAGCTCTTTTGAGTTCCAGGATGCCAACATCGTGAGCTATTCCATTCGTACCTTGCAGAGAGATATCAAGGACATCGCGAATCTTTTTAACTTTGATATTCACAACAAGAAAAAAGGCGACAACCGTTACTATATAGAAAGTCGCCCGGTAATGGAGGTGGACGAGTACAACCAGCGTTTGCTGGAATCTTTCCAGATCATGAATGCCGTCAACTCCCAGCCGGATCTTGCACAGTTTGTTTATCCGGAAACACGCACGCCCAGAGGGATTCAGAATTTTTATGACCTGCTTTTTGCTATCAGGAACAAAAGAGTACTGGAGTTTCGGCACTTCAAATACAAGGACCAGAGCATCACCTCCAGAAAAGTCCATCCACTGGCACTCAAAGAATCCAAAGTCCGTTGGTATCTTGTTGCCCTGGACACCAAAGATGAGAAGCTGAAAGCTTTCGGGTTAGACAGGATCAGTGATTTGGTTGTGAGCAAGGCCGGATTCAAACTAAAGCAGAGATTCAACCTCAAAGAACATTTCAAAAACGCTTTCGGCATCATGAATCTGGAAGAGGAACCGGAAAAAGTCGTAATCAGATCCACCAAAGAGCAGGCAGAATATCTCAAGAGCTCGCCGCTTCATCATTCCCAGCAGATCCAGAAGGAAACGGAAAAGTCGGTCTATTTTACCTATGATCTCTATCCCACCTATGATTTTATTCAGGAGATTTTATCCTATGGAAATCAGGTTAAAGTCACTGAGCCTAAAAGCCTGATGGAGAAGATCAAAGAAACCCTGAAACAATCCATCAGCCAGTACGACGATCCCTTATCAGATCAATAATTCTTGCAATCCGGACACCAACCCTTTTTCCATTCTCAAAATTTATTATATTTGTGAAGAATGGCAACGAAAGCACTTTTTAATACAGTCGTCAATTGGTTTATCCTGCAGCGGATGGATCAGATCGAACATTTTATCAAGTATCCTGTAGAGACGCAGGAGGGGCTTTTGTTTTCCCAGCTTTTCCATGCAGAAGAAACCGAATATGCTCAGAAATATGGTTTCAGCTCTATATCAAATTATCGTGACTTCCAAAAGAAAGTTCCGATTGTCTGTTATGAAGACTTTGAGCCCTACATCGAGAAAGCAAGACAGGGGCAGAAAGATGTCATTTGGCCCGGACTTATTAAGCAATTTGCCAAATCCTCCGGCACCACCAATGCCAAAAGCAAATACATCCCAATTACTGCAGAAAGTCTGGAAGACTGCCATTACAAAGCCGGGAAAGATATGGTGGCGCTTTATGTCAACAATCATCCGGAAAGCGAATTGTTCCAACACAAGAATCTTAGATTGGGAGGAAGTGCGGAGATGTATCAGGATTTTAACACCAAGTTTGGAGATCTGTCCGCGATTCTGATTGAGAATCTCCCGTTTTGGGTAGAGATCATCAATACACCTAACAAGAAAATCTCCCTGATGTCTGAGTGGGAAAGCAAGATGAAAGCCATTATCAGCGAGGTCAGAAACGAAGATGTCGGAAGCCTTACCGGTGTCCCGAGTTGGATGATGGTGCTTTTGCAGCGAACTTTGCAGGAAACAGGAAAAAATAATATCGGAGAATTGTGGCCTAATCTGGAAGTTTTCTTCCACGGTGGAATCAGTTTCAAGCCCTACAAAAATCAGTATAAAGATATTATTGGCAGAGATATCAGATATTACGAGATATATAATGCCTCCGAGGGATTCTTCGGGATTCAGGACCAATCGGGAAGTGACGAGATGTTGCTGATGCTGGATTACGGGATTTTTTACGAATTCATACCAATGGATCAATATTATGCTGGCAGTCGCGAAGCGATCCCGATTTCGGAAGTGGAATTAGGTAAGAATTATGCCGTTGTCATCACCACAAATGGTGGACTTTGGCGTTACCTGATCGGCGATACGGTGAAATTTACTTCCATTAACCCTTACAGAATCAGGATATCGGGCAGAACCAAGCATTACATCAATGCTTTCGGAGAGGAGCTGATGATTGATAATGTAGAATCGGCTCTGAAGATTGCCTGTGAACATATGGACGCAAGCATTTCTGACTACACAGGTGCTCCGGTTTTTATGACCAACGAGAGCAAAGGCTGTCACGAGTGGATTTTCGAATTCACCAAAAAACCAAGATGTCTGGATGAATTTACAGACGTTTTTGATAAAACGCTTAAAACGTTAAACTCAGATTACGAGGCGAAACGTTATAATGACATCACATTGAGAAAACCAATCGTGCACTCGGCCAAATCAAATTTGTTTTATGAATGGATGGCTAGCCGTGGAAAGCTGGGTGGACAGAATAAAGTCCCTAGATTGAGCAACGACCGCAAGTATATCGATCCATTACTGATTCTTAATCAAGAATTATCCAATTAATTCCTTGGCTTGAGAAATAGCAGCTTCCGTAATTTTGGAACCGGAGATCAGTTGTGCAATTTCTTTCAGTTTTTCGTCTTCCGAAAGCTTTACAATTGTAGTTTTTGTAATGCCGTCTTCATCAAACTTTACCACTTTGTAATTTTCATTACCTTTTGCGGCAACTTGTGCAAGATGCGTGATCACGATTAACTGAAGATCCTGAGACATCTCCTGCATCAGTTTTCCCATCTCTTCAGCAATTCTTCCGGAAACTCCTGTATCGATTTCATCAAGGATTAAAGTTGGGAGCGCGTTGTTTTCCGCCATTATCTTTTTAATCGCCAGCATGACCCTTGACCTTTCTCCTCCGGAAACAGCACTTTGGATAGGTTTTAAAGGAAAGCCGGAATTAGCCTGGAACAACATCTGAATATTATTTTTTCCAAATAAATTAAATGCCGGAGAATTACTTAATTCTATTTTAAGAATCGCTTTTTCAAGACCTAGTTTTTGAAAAATTTCCTTTGCCTGATTTTCAAGAGTTGATGAAAATTTAGTTCTGTTATCCGTTAGTTTTTTACTGAAAGATTCTAATTGAAGTTCTAAAGTTTTAATCAACTTTTCTTTTTCTTCAATTTGATTTTCAATGCTTTCTAAGGAATTTTGACCAGCAGATAATTCTTCTCTGATAGCTAATAATTCTTCTATATTCTCCACCTGATGTTTCAGGAAAAGCGCATTGATTCTATTAATTGTAGATAAAAGATTTTGTAGCAATGCCGGATTGATTTCCAGGTTTTCAGCTTTATTTTCCAGATCAGAATTGATGTCTTTGATTTCCAGATAAGCCATTTCCAATCGTTGGCTTAACTCTTCATAGTCTGGTGAAAGTTCGGATAGCTTAGCAATTTTGTTCCTGATGTCGGAAAGGCTGGTCAAAACACCGAATTCCTCTGCATTCAGTTTGGAAAGTGACTGAGACAGTTGTTCACTGATCTGATCCGCATTTTCCTGGATATTCAATTGATTCTGAAGATCATTAAAATCAAGATTATCAAGATCCGCTTCTATAAGTTCTGTCAGCAAAAAGTGTTTATAATCTGACTCTTTGTTACTTTCGGAAAGTGAGGTTTTAAGAGCTTCAATTTCCTTCTTTGTTTTCTGATAATCATTATAAATATCCTGATAGTCAGATAACAGCGTTTTATTTTTGGCCAATCCGTCCAGAATCCCAAACTGGAATTCTTCTGTGAACAGGTTAGACGTCTCAAATTGTGAGTGGATATCAACTAATTTGGAAGATAATTCTTTTAGTACATCCAGTGTTACAGGAACATCATTGATGAAAGCACGGGACTTACCGCCCGGAAGAATCTCTCTCCGGATAATGGTATGTTCTTCGAAATCAAGATCATTATCGTCAAAAAACGTTTTAAAGCTGTCATTAATACTGAATTCGCTTTCAACGATGCTTTTGGTGTCAGCCTTAGCAAAAGACTTGGTGTCCGCTCTTTCACCCATAATGAGGCGAAGTGCACCTAGAATAATTGATTTTCCCGCACCGGTTTCTCCTGTAATGACTTGCAGTCCGTTTTTGAGATCAATTTCCAATCGATCGATCAATGCGAAATTCTGTATAAAAATCCTTGAAAGCATAACGAAATTAATAACTAACAATTAAAATCATTATTTCCATTTGTCCCATTTGGAATCGATATCTTTTGGAGCAAATGTGCTCATCAGCGTTTTTAATTCGCTGATATTTACAGAGGTATTTGGCCCGGAATTAAAAATATTAAAAATCTCCGTACTCTTGGTTTCTAGGAAAAGATTGAATGGATAATTCATCTGGAAATTATTCTCATAGAATTTAAGCTGCATCAGAGATTCGGCAATTGTTTTTTTGGCTGGATTCTGGTCAGGCTTGGATAAGTTGTCCAATCCGGATCTGTGGTAGCTGTAATAAACGGTTCTCAGTGTAGATGTATTTTCGTTCTGAAGGCCGGAGATCAGTGCGCCTCTGTTTCTCTGACTTTCGATGGCGTTCCAGCCGTCATAATTTTGATTCTGTGAATTTTGAGCAATTTTGAAAGCCTTATCAAACCAGGGCTGTCCGCCTTTTAACTGGAAGCTATCCCCGTCATAACCAAGAATGACATAAACATAAAAACTAATCACATCGATGAGGTTTTTCCCCGAAAATTGTCTCTCGTTGAACACAAGGTTCTCATTTTCATTATATTCGAAGGTGAGACGGGTATCATTAATGTTCATCAAAGGTGTTTCATATTGCGAATTGAAAACAGGTCGTGTTGCCTGGACTACTAGAGTCCCTTTAAAGGTATTATTAGAAGGACGCTCAGAAATAACCATTGCGAAATTACACTTCACTTTTTCGAAGTTTTGAAGTTTCTTTCCTGTCCAGCTTGTATTGTTGATGAAGTCACGCAGTGATTTTTCAAGTGTTCTGAAAACCTGGGTGTTACTTCCTGCGATCTGTTGATTGTTAATTTGTACGGTTGCCAAAAGCTCCTGAGAATATGCTGTTTGAGCAAAAAATAATGCACAAATTATATAAAGTAGTTTTTTCATTCCAAATAAAAATGTTTGTAAAAATAAGGAATCTTTGCTAAAGATCAACATCTAAAATCCCCATAAAATCATAACGGAAAAGAGGTTGTTTTCTTACAATTTCTGCTCAACAAAATTCAAAATATCTTTGGCGACATCTTCCTTAGATTTCAATGAAAAAGATTGCTCTTCAGTCGGTGTGAAAATTTTGATTTTGTTGGTGGCATTTGCAAAGCCAGCCCCTTCGTCTCTCAGAGAATTCAGGATAATCATATCCAGATTTTTCTTGACTAATTTTCCCTTTGCATTCTCCTCTTCGTTCTGGGTTTCAAGAGCAAAGCCAACTAGAAACTGATGCGTTTTCTTCTCGCCCATTGTTCGAAGGATATCTTTGTTTTTGACCAGTTCAATCGTTAATTCGTTTTCGTTTTTCTTGATTTTTTCTGTGGCTTTGACTTTTGGTGTATAATCTGCAACCGCAGCGCTCATTATTGCTACATCAACGTTATCATAATATTTGAAAACTTCATCGAACATTTCCTGAGCCGAAGTTACTCTGTGAAGCGTTATATTTTTATTATTGGCTTTCTGAGAAGATGGACCGGAAATCAGAATCACTTCGGCGCCCCTTTCAGCGGCTTCTTTTGCCAGGTCAAATCCCATTTTACCTGAGGAATGATTCCCTATAAATCTTACAGGATCAATATTCTCATAAGTTGGACCAGCGGTAATCAGGAATTTTTTTCCCGCAAAACTCTGTTTGGAATCAGAAAATTGATTTTCTACAAATTTAAAAATCGTTTCCGGTTCGGCTAATCTGCCTTGCCCAACGAGCTCACTCGCCAGCTCTCCATATTCCGCAGGAATGATCTGATGGCCAAAGCTTTCAGCTGTCTGTAAATTTTTGGTGACGGTTGGATGAATATACATGTCAAGATCCATTGCGGGCGCAATGATGACAGGGCATTTTGCAGACATGTAAACTGCCATCAGAAAGTTGTCGCAAAGTCCGTAAGATATTTTGGCAAGTGTATTGGCTGTGCAAGGCGCAATCAGGATGAGATCTGCCCAGAGTGCAAGTTCCACGTGGTTATTCCACGTTTTGCTATCATCATAAAAATCGGTATAAACCTTATTCTTGGAAAGTGTTGAGAATGTTAACGGTGATGC
The DNA here is from genome assembly GCA_001898785.1 of Chryseobacterium sp. 36-9. GTDB lineage: Bacteria > Bacteroidota > Bacteroidia > Flavobacteriales > Weeksellaceae > Epilithonimonas > Epilithonimonas pallida. The sequence goes on from MKVE01000015.1 coordinate 134,339, forward strand.
AAAATCTACAGCAGATTTGGTCAAAATAACTTTGACTTCTGCACCGGATTTTATAAAATCCCGCACGAGATAATTCATTTTGTAAGCAGCAATTCCGCCGGTAATTCCTAGAATCAGTTTTTTGCCTTGCAAGCTCATTTGCTTTGATTTTTATTAACGAAAGTATTAATAATTTTATTAACAAAAAAACCGCCTTCTAGATAATAGAGACGGTTTTGTATTTTAATCAACAGGGATTCTGTTATTTTCTTTCTTCAGTTTTTCTGAAATAGATGTCATCATCTAACCATTCTTTGATTGCAATGGAAGTTGGTTTTGGAAGTTTTTCATAATGCTTGGAGATTTCGATTTGTTCTCTGTTTTCGAAAACTTCTTCCAAAGTAGAGTTATGAACGGCAAATTCATCCAATTTTCCATGAAGTTCAGAGCGGATTTCAGCATTGATCTGTTCTGCTCTTTTACCCATAATCACGATAGCTTCGTAGATGCTACCTACTTTTTCTTCGATTTTATCTTTGTCGTAAGTGATTGTGCTTACTTCAGCTTTTGTATCTTTAACACTCATTGGGCGAAATTATTTTGAGAATGCAAATATAGTAATTATCTTTTAAACTTGAAAGTAGCTTGAGGTTCAGGCGAATTGATCTTCGCGCTGTCTCTTCTGGTTTGCTCTGCTGCCTTTTGCATATCCAGCTGGTTTTTTTCCTGGGCCAGCTCTTTTTTAGCATTTTCTTTAGCCTGGGCATCTTTCACTTTGGCCTCGTATTCCGCCTTTCTTTTTTCTACTTCGGCCTGGACTTTCGCGAATTTTACTTTTTCATCTTCCAGCTTTGTATAAAGATCATTAGCATTTTTGGCATAATCAGTATTCGGGATTTCTGCTGCAACTCTCTTTGCATATGCCGCTGCAGCATCCAGCCTTTCCTTTTTAAGATCATAGATGGAGTTGACGGCTAATTCGTATTTAGATTTCAAAATGATATCATAGATCTGAGGCCTGAGTTTAGTCGCAGGAAAATCTTCCAAAACATTTTCAAAAGCAACGGATGCTGCTTTGTATTCGGCCATTTTATAATATTGCTTTGCGTTTTCGAAAGCTTTGAATTCTAGTTTATAACTCAATTCATCAATCATCTGGCTGATGTTTTTAGAACGTTCAGAATCCGGATAATCGTTGATGAAATTTTGTAATTCTGTAATTGCTGACTCTGTATTGCTTTGATCCAGGTTGTAATCCAGAGATCCTTCGTAATAACAAAGCGCAGAAAAATAAGCTGCTTCTTCTTTTCTCGGGTCTTGCGGGAAACTGATCACGAAGTTTTTGAACTGGTTCGCAGCCAGTCTGTAGTTCTTGTCATAATAGTTAGCGTATGCAGAATTGAAAACTACATTCGGTGCATCATCTGTACCGGCTACAAGATTAGGCAATCTATCATATAAAGCAAGCGCATCGCTCCATTTCTTTTTAGCAAATTTTTCGTTGGCAACTTTCAAGATAAACTCTTTATCAGCGCTCTTCATTGCTCTATCCATTTCTGTTTTGCAAGACAGCAAAACCACCGACATCATCAGCAAACTAATATATTTCTTCATAGCAATTGTCAGAATATTCTGAAATATTGAATATTAATAATAATCTGCAAAAATAAAACTTTTTTCATCATTCTCTTTTTTTTATGAAAGATTAACGTTTATAATGCTTAGCTTATTTTATTAATAGGATTATTTACCGTAAAAATTGATTGTAATAAATGCTAAAACTTTACTTTTGCAGAAAAATTAGTTGAAATGAAAATCAAATATTTCTTTTTGTTGTTTCCTGTATTATTTTTCTCGCAGAAAACTGTAACAATAAAATTGAGTGAGTCGATAAGGGACAATACAAAAACATTTAAATCTTTGACAGTTATAGATAATCGTGGAGATAAAGAAGTAGGAACAATTACACATAAAAAAGAAACATACCGTTTCGAATTTCCCGATAATGATGCTAAGAAAAGTATTGATAACTGGTTTGTTTCATCCAATAAAAATGCTGTTGGGAATAATGATATTGTTATTCTTTTAGAAAATTTCAAAATATTCAGTGAGGAAGAACTGGGAACTTCATTACCAAAAGCAGATGTTGTTATAAGTTCATTTATATCAAAAAATGGAGGTTATTATTATTTGGATAGAATTAATAGAGTTGTTAATATCGGTCCAAATCTTCCAAAATCTCCTTTTGGCTTATCCATAACACTTTCAAATCTATTACATGAGTTTATCAAAAATTCTTATCAAACTAAACCTGCGGATATTAAGATTACTGAAAATGAGCTCCCACAATATGCTGAAATAATTACTAAAGAATTACCTGCATATAAAAATAATCAAATTAAAGATGGTGTTTATCCGGATTACAAATCTTTTTTTGACGCAAAGCCGTTAGAGGGCTACGAGCTGGTTAAAAATTCTAAAGGTGAAGTGCTAAGAGCTAAGAAAGGTGATGAAAGAATACCTGCACACAAAATGTTTGCTTATGTAGAAAATGGGAAAATGTATCATCATACATTTAGTGGATTTTTAGAAATGATAAAAGATGATAAAGGATTTTATATTTTTACTAATTATGGCACACTTTTCCCGGTTCAAATGGATTCAACATATGGAATGTTTGGGCTAGTAGGAGGTATTGCCGGAGCTATAGATGCCAATGCAAAGAATAAAAAATTACAAAAAGCCGAAAAGTATAATATCTACATTGATCCACTTACAGGCGATTACATTTTTGAAAAGTAAATTTCATAAATGATATTTTTAAGAGACTTTTCGGTCTCTTTTTTTATCTTTGCAAATTACAAGAGTTATAAATGAAGAATATCAGGAATTTCTGCATTATTGCACATATCGACCACGGTAAGAGCACATTGGCAGATCGTCTTTTAGAATATACGAACACCGTCACGCAGAGAGAACTGCAGTCTCAGACACTGGACGATATGGATCTTGAGAAAGAACGTGGAATTACGATCAAATCTCACGCGATCCAGATGGATTATGAATATAAAGGAGAAAAATTTATTCTTAATCTGATTGATACACCGGGACACGTTGACTTTTCTTATGAAGTTTCCCGTTCCATCGCTGCTTGCGAAGGTGCACTTTTGATTGTTGATGCTGCGCAAAGTATTCAGGCACAGACGATCAGTAACTTATACTTGGCATTGGAAAATGATTTGACAATCATTCCGATTCTGAATAAAATCGACCTTCCTTCTGCCAATCCGGAAGAAGTAACCGATGAAATTATGAATCTTATCGGTTGCGAATATGAAGATGTTTTAAGAGTTTCCGGGAAAACAGGAGAAGGTGTTCACCATTTGTTAGAACAAATCGTAGAAAGAATTCCGGCTCCGGTTGGAGATCCGGATGCGCCGCTCCAGGCATTGATCTTTGACTCGGTTTATAATCCTTTCCGGGGAATTGAGGCTTATTTTAAAGTCGTGAACGGAAGTATTTCTAAAAATGAAAAAATCAAGTTTTTCGCAACAGGGAAAGAATATGGTGCTGATGAAGTTGGTACTTTAAAATTGAAGCAGGTTCCAAAGAAAACAGTTGAATGTGGTGATGTAGGCTACCTGGTTTCCGGGATTAAGGATGCAAGAGAAGTGAAAGTAGGTGATACAATCACTTCGTTTGAAAAACCTGCGGCAGGACCAATAGAAGGATTTGAGGAAGTGAAACCAATGGTTTTTGCAGGGATTTACCCGATTGATTCTGAAGATTTTGAAGAACTAAGATTCTCTCTTGAAAAATTGAGGTTAAATGATGCTTCGCTGGTTTTCGAGCCGGAAAGTTCAGCAGCGCTTGGTTTTGGTTTCCGATGCGGATTCCTAGGAATGCTTCATATGGAAATCGTTCAGGAACGTCTGGACAGAGAATTCAATATGAATGTCATCACGACAGTTCCGAACGTATCTTACCACGGATTTACAAAAAAGGATCCAGAAGAAGTAATATTAATTAACAATCCATCCGAAATGATGGATCCAACAACGATGGATCGCGTTGAAGAACCCTTCATTAAGGCTTCAATTATAACAAAATCAGATTTTGTAGGATCTGTAATGACACTTTGTATAGAAAAAAGAGGAGAAATTGTCAATCAAAGTTATTTGACATCGGACAGAGTTGAGCTGATTTTCAATATGCCTTTGGCTGAAGTTGTTTTCGATTTCTATGACCGATTAAAATCTATTTCCAAAGGTTATGCATCATTCGATTATCATCCAATTGGCTTCCGTGCGTCTAAGCTGGTTAAAATGGATATTTTGATTAACGGCGATATGGTGGATGCTTTATCTTCATTGATTCACGATTCCAACGCTTATCACATTGGTAAAAAGATGTGTGAAAAATTGCGTGAACTGATTCCGAGACAGCAGTTTGATATTGCAGTTCAAGCCGCTTTGGGAACAAAAGTTATCGCCAGAGAAACGATTAAAGCTCTAAGAAAAGACGTTACCGCAAAATGTTACGGAGGTGATATTTCCAGAAAGCGTAAACTTTTGGAGAAACAGAAAGAAGGTAAGAAGAAGATGAAGCAGATTGGTAGAGTAGAGGTTCCGCAATCAGCGTTTATGGCTGTTTTGAAGCTCAACGACTAAAAATAAAAATGATAAAAGCTGCGTCTTAATTGATGCAGCTTTCTTATTAATCGGAAGCTTTTGCGTTTTTTCTGAATAATAAATGATCTAAGCTTATCCTACCAGAACCAAAACATATTAAAGTAATCAGCATAATAATATAATATAATGGTATTTCGAAGCCATTGTCACCTGAAGAAAATCCGTTTTCCCAATGCACAGTTACTATAGCAACAATCATTGTTATAATAAGTGGAAAGGAAATGATTCTTGTAAAAAGTCCTAAAGTTAATAAAATAACACCCAGAATTTCTGTTCCCGTCGCAAGATAAGCCTGGAAATATGGTGCGGGAATGTTAAGACTTGCAAACCAATCCCCAATGGCATGGATATCCTGAAGTTTTTTCATGGCGGGTTCATAAAATCCGTAAGCCAACGCCAATCTTATAGCTAATAAAGGCACATCTTGTAATTTGTTTAGTAATAGTTCTAATTTTTTCAGCATTTTTATCAATTTAATTATTTATAACCTAAAATAAGGTTGTTTTCTATGGCAAAGGCAACAAACTCTGCAGTTATTTTCTTGGCGATAGTTTTGTCATTTTCATATTTGGAATAAACTTTTTCTAGTTCTTTCAAAGTAATGTTTTCTTCATTGAGCTGTATGAGCATCTCTATAAATGGATACGACAAATCATTAAAATATACTTGCTTATCAATATTGTTTCTATGGATGGTTACAAAATATTCACCTATATCTGCTTCTGTAATATCCTTGGTTTTTTTTGTATGAATAGGATATTGCAAGCCTAAAATTTTTATTTCAGGATTCCCAACAAGTATTTTTTGTTTAGATGTTGACTCAGGCACAAACCTAGGAATATCAGCATCTTCCATCATAAAAACTTCTATCTCAAGCCATTCGAACTGTAAAAGCTCTAATAAGAAAGGAAATTGTTTTTTAAATGGAAACGGATTTTCTCTGTAAAAGTCACATAGTTCTGATGGTAGTTTCCAGACTTGTGGCGTTTTACATTTGTGATTGGCAAAAAAATGATGAACCAATTTTTTCCATTTCTTTTTCCCCACAAATTTTCGGGCAATTGGGAAAGCGGTTTTCAAGGTGTCTTTTACAATGCTAAAAACTATTCTTCTGTATTCTGGTGTGTTTTCTTGGTTGCTGGTTTTAGGCGCTTCTAAACCAGTTCTGCAATAAAGACCCAAATCTTGCTGAAGAGCAAATGTATCAGTTTGGGAGAGCAACATTTTTAGATTTTTTTAAAGCATTTTTCTTGATTTTCCTCAAAGCATCTATTTCAGCTTGCAAAATAGAAAGTTCGGGGATATTAAAATCTCTTTCCAATAGAACCGGAATGTCTCGTTTCAGCTTTCTCATTGTAAATTCAAACAATTCGTAAACCGGATCTATGATTTTGCTTCCGTGCGTATCAATAATCAGATTTTCGTTTACCTTAAGATGCCCTGCCATATGAATATATTTTACTCTATCCAAAGGCATTTTTGTGATGAAATTTTTTGCATTGTATCGATGATTGAATGCGTTTACATATACATTATTAACATCCAAAAGCAATTCACAATCGCTACGCTTCACAATTTCATTAATGAAATCTTCTTCCGACATTTCGGCTTTTAAAACTGTATAATAACTTCCGTTTTCTAAGATTAATCTTCTGCCTAATAGATCCTGAACCTGCTTGATATTCTCAACAACCCGGTTTATAGCATCCTGCGTGAAGGGTATAGGTAAAAGATCATATAAATGAGCATTATCTACTTTAGAAAATGTGAGATGCTCAGAATATACAGAAACCTGAAAATCTTCTAAAAATTGTTTTACTTTTTTTACGAAGCCTATATCTATTCCTTCAAGACTTCCTACAGAAAGGGACAATCCGTGACAAAATAATGGGTATCTTTCAACAGCTTTTTTTAATTGCTGTTTCCAAAAACCGCCAATTTCCATCCAATTTTCGGGTGCTATCTCTATAAAATCGGGTTTGAGAATAGAGCTTTCTAAAAACGCATCCGAAAAATCTTTCCGATAACCAATTCCTATCATAGCTGTTTGATTAAGTGAATTTAAGATACAATCGGAACTCTTAGTAAGAATCCCGATTGTTACTTGCGGTTAATAGATAATCGAATTATTTGGCAGCAGTTGCTTTTTTAGCCTTTTTGCTACTTTTGTCTCCGCACTTACCATCACCACATTTTCCATCTTTTGTTTTGCCTTTCGCTTTTTTGTCTCCACATTTACCATCGCCGCATTTTCCGTCTTTTGCTTTACCGGTAGCTTTTTTGTCCCCACATTTGGCATCTTTCGTTTTAGCATCCGCAGCATTTCCTCCACCGTGAGTTCCTGTTCCGCAAGTAGAGTCGGATGTTAATTTTTCCGATGAAGAATTAGTTAGGTTTGTTCTTAAATCATTTCCCGTTCCTAAGCTTGAAAAAGTTTTTGCCGATGTCATTGTAAAAGCTCCTAATGCAATTGCGCCTACTAAAATTGATTTTGTTTTCATTTTGATGAATTTTAAAATTATTAAATGATATTTTTATATTAATACCAGTTCAGATTTTAAAATCACCCATTAAATTGCAATAAAATAAAATTTGTTTACAAATTATTGATAATCAGATGTAAAAAATTATTTTTCGATGTTCTTTTCTCTATATCTTTTAATTTGTTGCATGCATTTGTACTTCTGGTTGCTTAAGTTATGTTTCGTTGCATAGTTGTATTTTTTCTGAATTTCATCCAGAGTGGCAGACTTTAGAAATAATTCTTCTATAAGTTCTTTGCAATGATCCGTGATCTCTAGAAAAAAGGCATCTATTTTTTCCTTTTCAGATTTTTCCTTTTCGATATCATCGGATATTTCTTCAAAAAAATCACTTTGGTTTATATGCTCCCAATTCACAATGGTCTTTACACGTCTTAATTTTTTTAGCCAAAGGTTTTTGCATATAGCAAAAATGTAAGTTTTAAGCGAAGCAGATAACTGAAAATTATCCTGACTAAGCTTTTCCAACAATACAATCAGTGCATCTTGATAGAGATCTTCTGCATCAGATGATGTTCCGTTGTTTTGCTTTACATACCAGATTATATCATCTAGATAAGCATAATATTCTGCACCAAATATTTCAGTTTTTTTCATATGGGGTCATTTATGTTTTAGCTTTTGAAGTTTTAAAACAATTTACTAATTTATTAAAAAATATACTATATTAATGCTTTAAAAATGTAATTTTTTAATAAGTCGTGAGAATTAGTCAATGTTTATATAAGTTTTGATTCATAAAAACCGATTCTTTACATTTGTACTATGAAAAATCTCTCCATTCTCTTCATCCTCATTTCTGCTTTTGCTCAATCTCAGATGCTTACACCTTATGAAAAAGGCAATGGCAACCAAACCACAACTTTTGATGAGATGCGAAAATTCTATCAGGAATTATCAAAACAATATCCATCTATCAGCTACGAAACTAAAGGTGAAGATGACAACGGCGCTCCGATTGATATTGTGATGTTTAATTATTCAGGTAAAAGTTTTGAAGAAGCGAGAAAAGGAAAGTCAGTGTTATTTATCAATAACGGCATTCATCCAGGCGAGCCAGACGGAATTGATGCAACGATGATGTTGATGAGAGATTTAGCAACCGGAAAAGTCAAAGCACCGAAGAATGTTATTTTCGTGGCAATTGCAAGTTACAACGTCAGCGGAATGATGAACCGCGGAAGTTTTTCCAGAGCCAATCAAAATGGTCCGGAAGAATATGGTTTCCGTGGCAATGCTCGAAATTATGATTTGAACCGGGATTTCATCAAGACAGATTCAAAAAATTCCAGAAGTTTCCAGCAGATTTTTCAATGGCTAAAGCCTGATGTTTTTATTGATAATCACGTCAGCAACGGTGCAGATTATCAATACACTTTCACATATATTTCTACGAACAAAGAACGTTTGGGTAATATTCTCGGCAATTATTTCAATGACGAGATGCAGAAAACGCTTCTGAAAAATATGGAGAAAAAAGGCGTGATTTCCGTTCCTTATGTCAACATCCACGGCGATGTTCCGGACGGCGGTTTTCCCGCTTTTGTGGATTCTCCGAGATATGCGACGGGTTACACGACTTTGTTCAATGTCATCGGGACGGTTGTGGAAACGCATATGCTGAAACCATACAAAGACCGTGTGAAAGTCACTTACGATTATATGGTTGACAATCTGAATTATATCGATGAAAATTATAAAACCATTCAACAGAAAAGAACTGAAAATCTGAAACAATACAAAGTCGGAAATCGATACGCTTTGGCTTGGAAACTTGATTCTACAAAATATGAAACTATCAATTTCAAAGGTTTTGAAGCCAAATATAAACCAAGTGATGTTTCCGGAAAGAACAGACTTTGGTATGACAGAAATTCCAGATTTTCAAAGCCTGTCAAGTTTTATAACACTTACGTTCCGGCAAAAGAAATCACGATTCCAAAATATTACGTCATTCCTCAATCCGAATGGAAAATCATCGATTTGCTGAAACTCAACCAAATCAAAATGACGCCGATAAAAAAGGATTCTACAATTACAGTGGAACAATACCGAATCAAAGATTTCAAAACCATTCCGAATCCTTATGAAGGTCATTATCTGCATTACGACACATTTGTGACCAAAGAATCCGGAAAAACCAAATTCCGAGCCGGCGATTTTCTCGTTCCGCTCAATCAGGAAGGCGTGAAATTTCTGTTAGAAACTTTGGAGCCAGAAGCGGTGGATTCTTACTTCAACTGGAATTTATTTGACGCAATTTTGGGTCAGAAAGAATATTACTCGGCTTATGTTTTCGAAGATACAGCGAGCAAACTTCTGAAAGACAACAAAGCTTTGAAAACCGCCTTTGAAATGGAAAAAGCGAATAATCCTAAGTTTGCTGATGATGGACAAGCGCAGTTAGATTGGGTTTATAAGCATTCAGACTATTACGAGAAAACGCTCCGGCTTTATCCGGTTTTTAGGGTTAATTAAAATTTGGGCAGCTTAATTCGCCTTCCGCTCCCAATCTTTTTTGCAGAAGTTTTTATTTTAAATAGAACTTGAAGCCAAGCAAAAAAGGATTTCCGCTCAAGTCGGGCTGCGGATTCAAAATAGAATAACAGCCAACATAGAAATACAATTTTGTCATTCCGTAGGAATCTAGACATATTTTGTAGAGAATGTTCTGGGTTAAAAAAAATCTATGAAATGAATTCAATGTTTCTTTCTGGATTTCAATAACTCCCAATTATTTGCAGATAATATTATTAAATAATTAGTTTTGTAATCCAATTTTGAAAAATGTAATTTGTGATTATCTACTAATAGAATCATCAAAATCATATATGAAATAGAATCATATAAAATTACATGTTCAATGTTTTTTTTAGTTTTTGAACTTATTATTCCTGTGAGATTATGAACAAGAGATTCCGATAAATCTAAGTCTTTATAATTCTTTAAAGGTATATGACTATTTAACATTAAATTGAAAAAGTTAGAATGTATATGCTGAGAAGTATCATCATAGTATTCATCTCTCATTTTTAAATATTCATCCCATAATTCCTTATCAATATTATTCTTTGGAAGTTTTTTAATTTCTTGGATAATTTTATTAGATTTTTTCTTGATGCTATCAAATTTTAAAGTCTGATAATTTTTAGATGAATGATTTACATTGTTTTCTTTTTTGAAAAAATTGTAAAATTCCTCATCTCCAAGAATGCTGATGCAAAGTTCAGTTAATTCAATCGTATTTCTAAATAATACTTTACCTTGGTAGTCTTTACAATTTAAAAATAAATCTTTTAAGGAAATGTAATTATTGGATATTACCGTAAAAATCATCCAAAAATGATTAATAACATTATATGAATATTCACTTGTAGAATAATCCTTTTCTGCTTTTTCAGAAACTTGGAAATATTCACGTAATGATAAAATCAATTGAGTGTTTTTGTTAATTATGAAATCAAAATATTCAGCTTCAAAGTTCAAATCTGTTCTTAAGTCATTATTTAATAATTTAACAGAACCTATAAGCTCTTTATAGTTATTAGTGTCATTTTGAAACTGCTCATAAGAATACTTAAATGGATATCTTCCTACGTTGATTTCATTCTGGATTTTTTCTTTAATAATATCTGATAATTGCTTCATATACACTATTATTGCTCTTTTCAAATCTACGAAATTTCCAATCAGAACATAACCTTCCCAGCCTTTCCAATTGCCATTAACCAAAAACTTCCTATTTTTGGTAAAATTATTAAGAAACCCCTTTCAGAGTTCAAAACTCTGAAAGGGTTGATAAAAATGAATCTATGAAAAAACTGAAATTCTCTCTATTCTCAATTCTTTTTTCTCTCATCTTGTCGGCGCAGCAAACTCCATATTATCAGCAATATGCCAAATATAAAATGGATATTGATGTGGATGCTGCGAACTTTACTTACCAAGGGAAACAGACTTTAGATTACAGAAATAATTCGCCGGACGAGCTGAAAGTCGCTTATTTACATTTGTATTGGAACGCTTTCAAACCGGGTTCTATGATGGATCAGCGTGTGCAGTCTCAGGGTGTGAATGCTGATGGAAGATTGGCAAAAAGAGTCGGTAATACTATAGTTTCCAGATTGTCCGAGATTCCAAAGAATGAAGAAGGCGCACAAAATATCCGTTGGATAAAGCAGAACGGAAAAGATTTGAAATTCGAGATTCAGGGAACTGTGATGAAAGTTTTTCTTGCTGAAACAATCAAACCAAATTCTTCCACGACTTTCACAATGGAATGGGATGCCAATATCCCGATGCAAATCCGAAGAGCCGGAAGAAACAACCGAGAAGGTGTCGATATGACAATGACGCAATGGTACCCAAAAATTGCTGAATATGATTATGATGGTTGGGCAGCGTTTGATTATGTGGGAAGAGAATTTCACGCGCCGTTTTCTGATTATGAAGTGAATATCAAAATCGATAAAGATTATGTCATCGGAGCTGGAGGAAATCTTGAAAACCCAACAGAAGTAAAAGGTTATGACAGCAATGCCACTATAAAAGAAGATATTTCTAACAAAGTAACTTGGAAATGGACAGCGAAAAATATCCTTGATTTTGCTTGGGCGGCTGACAGAGATTATTCGGTAGAGAGTTTTCCAATTTTGGATGGACCAAAAGTATATTTGGTTTATCAGAAATCTGAGAAGACAAAATATTGGTCAGAAATGAAACCATATATCACAAAATATTACCAATTGATGAATGCGACTTTTGGACGTTACAAATGGCCAAGTTACTCATTCATTCAAGGTGGTGATGGCGGAATGGAATACGGAATGTGTACTATGATTTTGGGAGAAGCAAATTCGGTAGAAGGTCTTTCTGGATTGATGTTTCACGAAGGTGCGCATTCTTGGTTTCAGCAGATGTTAGCAACTAACGAAAGTGTAAGACCTTGGATGGATGAAGGTTTCACGCAATATGCAGAAGATTTTGTATCTTATAGATTATTCCCGCCAAAGGAATCTCAGCCAAATCCATTTGTTGGAGCAATCAAGGCTTATGTTAATTTTACAAAATCGGGGAAAGAAGAACCTGCAGTTTGGTTGGGTGACCATCACGATAACGGAACAGCTTATACTTATGCTAGTTATATCAAAGGTGAAACGTTTTTGGTTGAATTAGGATACATAGTTGGAGAAGAAAATCTGAACAAGATTATGCTCAAATATTATGACGAATGGGCAATGAAACATCCGACAGAAAGAGATTTCATTCATATTGCGCAATTGGTTTCAGGAATGGATTTGAAGTGGTTCCAGCATTATTGGATTAACACGACAAAAACTATCGATTATGGCATCAAGAATGTGAAATATGACCCACAATCAACAACAATCACTTTAGTGAATAAAGGTGGTGTTCCAATGCCGATTGATTTCAGTATTTTGACAAAAGATAAAAAAGTCATCAACTATAATATTCCACTAAACCTGACAAGAGTTTGGAAAACCAAGGATATTTACGGTAATATCCAGACCCTGCCTTTTTGGGCTTGGACTCAGCAGGAATATAGTTTTACGATTCCTTACACCAAAGCACAATTGTCTGCAATGGGAATCGATTTCAGTCAAAGATTGGCGGATGTGAATCCTGAAGATAATTATCTGGAAGTAAAATAAGAGATAGGATTGAAGGCAAAAGAATCGGTGAATCTTAAACGAGGCAAAAAGCGTGGATGTCGAGGGAAAAAGACTCGCCGATGAAGCAAAAAGGCTCGTCATCCAGTCAAAAAGGGTAGTTTTTGATCCAAAAAGGCTTGTCGTTGATGCAATAAGGGTGGTTTTCCAGTGTAAAAGGCTCAACGAAGAAGCAAAAATACTGGTTGTTGAGTATAGAAGACTCGTTTTCCTTATGGATAGGCCAATTCTTGAAATTAGTATATTAAAAAAGTAAGTAATGAACTCCATTGTAATCAATATAGGAAATACAAATATCCGTTTCGGACTGTTTGATGATGATAATTGTGACATCTCCTGGGTCATCAATACCAAACCATACAAAACCACCGACGAATTATTTGTTCAGGTTCTAATGCTTTATCAGACCTATAAAATCGAGGTTGATAAAATTGATAAGGTCATTATCGGTTCCGTAGTTCCACAATTGACGAAGGTAGTAGCGAGTGCCATTAAGAAAATTCATAATAAAATCCCTGTGATTGTGGATAGGAACACAGCGTCCGGTGTCATCCCGAAATCCAAACAAATGGGAACGGACATTTATGCCAATTTGGTTGCGGCGCACAATCTGTATCCGAGTCAGAAAAAAATTATTCTGGATTTTGGAACAGCGCTCACAGCAAGTTGTCTGGCTGAGAATGGAGAAACACTAGGCGTCATCATTGCTCCGGGAATTGTGACCTCATTGAACAGTTTAATACAAGGAACTGCACAATTGCCAGAAATCGAATTGGTAAAACCAAAATCGGTTTTAGGACTAGACACCATCAGCTGTATGCAAAGTGGAATGGTTTACGGTTTCCTTGGAATGGTGGAAGGCTTTATAGATAGAATTAATGATGAGGTCAATGATAATTGTTTCGTCATCGCAACCGGTGGCGTGAGCCACGTTTATAAACCATTGACAGACAAAATCAATATTGCTGACCGACTACATACTTTGAAAGGATTATATTTTCTTGGGAAGGATTTATAAGCTATCTTCTATTCTTGAAAAAATCTTTTATGATTGCAGAGCATTCGTTTTCCAGAATACCTGTCACGATTTCCGTTTTTGGATGAAGGGATAAACCTTTGTTGATAAAACCTCTCTGCTCATCTCTTGCGCCAATCACCACTTTTGTGATCTGTGACCAAGCTAATGCTCCGGAACACATGACACAAGGTTCTAAAGTTACATACAAGGTACAGTTCTGAAGATATTTCCCTCCAAGAAAATTAGCAGCAGAGGTTATGGCCTGCATTTCTGCGTGGGCCGTAACGTCGTTCAGGGTTTCGGTGAGATTGTGGGATTTTGCAATGATTCTGTCATTGGATACTATGATGCAGCCAATCGGTACTTCATCTTTTTCCATTGCTTTTTCGGCTTCCTGCAAAGCCATTTTCATAAAATAGTCGTGGGTGAACATTAGAAAGGTGTTTGCTCAGACTTGGTCATATCAGCAATGCTTGTGTCCAAAATAGGCAGCATATTATCACGGACATTGATCAAAAGCTTTCTGATACTACAAGTGGCTTCATCTGTGCAATCATCACACTTTTCGTAAAAATTAAGAGAAGCGCACGGTAGCATTGCTACGGGTCCGTCTACAATGCGAATAACATCAAGGATTTTGATTTCTGACGGGCTTTTCATAAAAGTGTAACCGCCTTCGGCACCACGTTCGCTTTTGAGGATTTTGTTTTGCTTCAGTTCCCTCAGTATCTGTTCCAGGAATTTCAAAGGAATACGTTCGCTCTCTGAAATTTTTTTCGCGGAAAATAAGGAAGCATTGTCCTTGCGGTTAAGGAACAGTAAGGTTTTGATGGCGTATTTGACTCTTTTTGAAAGCATTGGTTGATCTTACGGATGTAAAAATAATCAAAAAATTATATTTCGGAAATAATATCCATACTCAATAAAAAAACCGTTCTTACAAAGAACGGCTTTTATGGTAATATTTTATTCTAATTATGGAAAAGTAACTCCAGAATAAGAATTCGGGCTAATCATAGGAAGATTAGATTTGTATTTAGAATTAATTGCTTTCAGAAACTCATTAGCAACAATAGCATATCCACGTCCTGTAAGGTGTACACCATCCAGAGAGAAAGCACCGCCGGTCACGAATTTTGCGGAATAGCGCACGCCATCCCATTGGATTCCTGATGCAGAGTTGAGTTCTGTCATTTTTGCGTTCGCATCTACGAAAGCAAGTCCATATGCAGAAGCAAGAGTAGCAATCTGTGAATTATAAGCGTCTATGGCAGTCTTTACATTAGCCGCTTCATCTTTGGTCAATGATAGTTGATCTCCGATAGGATAAGAAGCTCCATAAACAAACTCAGAGGTGTCTGTAGCTGGTTGCCCTGTTACTACATCGATACCAAGAAGGCTTGAGGCAGGAAGTAATATCAAATCATCTATAGTTGACTGTCTTACCTGTCCAAATGCATTTCCTATCATAGCGGCTTTAGTTGGAGGGACACCAGAAGCAGTTAACACAGCAGTAAGTTGTGCAGACAAATTAGTAAGTTTGTTATCAACTATTAGTACTGGATTTTGGCCTGCTGTTACTAGATTCAGTCTTGATCCTGCTCCTAAGTAAGTAAGTGCATTTTTCATAGGTTGATAAAGACCTGTATTTAGCGCTTGTGCCTTAGCTGCAGTCAGAGGAATCGCATTGTAAGGTACGGTTGTAAAATAAGGAATAGAAGTAACATAAGGTATATTGGCTATGATTCCTTTTGTGGCTCCAGATGCTTTAAGCGTTTCCAAAACGGTTTTGATAGAACCGGCTACAACCTGCGGACTTGATATATCATTGGATTTATAAGTGGTTGGATCTACACTTGTCTGTACTGTTGCAGCAACATATGTATTTACATCGTTTACTTTTACAGTATTAGTTCCACCGTTAGTGGCATAGCTCAGAACATCATTATTACCAATCCAAATTGAAAAAAATGTCGGCTTCTGAGCGGCAGCATCAGCAGCAACTGTGGATGTATTGCTTGTTGAAAATCTCACATAATAAGGATTTGCTGTTCCTGTAAGAATTCCACTTGCATTTCCGTATCCTGGAGCAATTAAATGAAATGATTTTGCTCCGGGAACACCCATGTTATTGATAGTGCCGGTTATTTTTTTTGTAACATCAGTTGTAGGAGTAGCTGCAACATTTTTAAGAACAGGGAGACCGTTTGAGAAACCTGATATGTATAATTTTGTCCCCAAAATTACTGTGGTTCCAAAAACCATTCCTCCGTTGTTATCTGCCATTAGAGGTTGAACAAATTCGCCTCCACCTGCAAGTTTCATTTGTCCTGCAATTAGATTTGGGTATGATTCTTTTTGCCCATCTATGTAAAGTGCATTATCCCTGTATCCTGATGTCAAAGAGTTTCCTAATGCAATATACTTAGAAAAGTTAGCCTCGCCGGAAGTCACCACTACATCTTCTGTGCTGTTTTCAAAATCATTCTGACAGCTAACCGTGAAAAGCAAAGCTGCTGCTATTGTTGATATATATAATTTTTTCATAATAGATTCAATTTTTAAAATGCATTGTAAGATAATCCAAGTCCGAAATAGAACACTTTAGCTTTTGCTTGTCCGGCAAAGCTTATGTTAGGATTGTTGAACGTTCTGCTTTTCGGCATTGCATATGCACCTGAAAGATCAACACCTAATCTGTTGAACTTTAAACCAATACCTCCTGTAATTACGTAGTTGTCAAAAGAAGGTGTTTCGGGGATGAAGTTTTTGTCATCATAAGGAGATTGGTCAAAATACCAACCCAATCTACCAAAAATCATATCGTTAAATGCATATTGTGTTCCTACACGCACAGTGGATGTGTTTTTAAAGTTTTTTGGCGAAACCAGAACTGTTGGATCATTCGGCTGGTTTCCTGCCGCTACTTTGTCAAAATCAAGCGTCAGCTTGCTGTATCTTTCCCATCCATGGTAGTTATAATCTGCAGAGACTAGCCATTTTGGTGTTATTTTATAAGTCACCCCTAGCGTATATTCATCAACCAAAGGAAGTGTAGCTTTAAAATTATCCGTACCACCATTAAAATTTGGTAATAACGAACTTGGAACCATAAACGTGGCTTTTCCTTCTTTAGCTTTCATATCTACAGGAGAACGGTAAGCGATACTTACATCCCATTTATTATCAGGCTGGAAATAGAAACCAAATCCAAAACCATGGCCTGTAGCAGTATCATCCAAAAGATTAAGCTGTCCGTTGTATTGTGTCAAAGCCTTTGTCCAGTCTACTTTTCCTTTTGCGTAGATATAGCTGGCTCCAAATGATACCCAAGGTGCTAACTTTACAGAAACCATTGGTTGGAAAAAGAAACTTTTAAGTTCCAGTTTCTGAACAATTTCTTTGCCTTCCCAGTCGCTTGGCCATTCTATAGTGCTTCCGAAAGGTGTGGAAAAACTAAAACCAAGGGAAAGATTATCCAAAACTTTGTAAGCTACTGCAGCATAGATCGGTGTCCCTAGCGGATTATCCGTCTCGGTCTGTTGAAGAGTGCTTGTATTTTGATAAGTAATCTTATTGGATACTCCAAATCCACCTGCTGCAACACTTAATTTCGAAGGAATAAAGGATATACCTGCCGGATTGAAGAACGCAACACTTGCATCTTCAGCGTGGGCGCTTGTATGAGCCATTGCAAGCTGCTTAACGCCCTGAAGAGATACCCGGAATCCTCCTGCGTATGCCATTACACCGGCAGCTAATGCCGTGGTTATTAAAATTTTTCTCATATAATTATTATTAATGTTCCAAATTTATAATTATTTTAATAACAATTATAAAATTTATTAAAAAAAGTTAAACATTGCTATTCGTAGAATAATTGTTTGATTTGATGATTTGTTTAAGTTGTTGATAATCTTTTGTTTATTGTTTGATTTTGAAAAAAAACTAATTTAGTTTAGCTTTAAACGATCTATTGTAAACCCTGTTAAAATGATGCTTTTGATTTTGGTTTATATTTAACGAATTTTTAATTTTAGTAATTAATTGTCAATATTAACCAAGTATTAATTTAAAATTAATAAAAAAATATTTTTAAAAAATATAATCATCAGGCTTAAATAAAAATTATATTAACTTTGCAATCAGACATAAAAAATAACATATGAGTTGTGGATGCAAAACATCCGGCGATTCTTCCCATTCTTGCGGCACAAAAAGCGCAAATGGTTGTAGTAGTGTAGATACCTGTGGTAATAGTTATAAATTAAGTGTTTTTGACTGGCTTTCCGATGTTAATCCATCCGGATCAAAAAGCTCTGAATATGTAGAAGTTCGTTTTAAAAACGATCGTAAATTATATTATAAAAATGTCAACAACCTGCCTTTACATATTGGTAGCATCATTGCTGTAGAATCGAGTCCGGGTCATGATATAGGGGTAATAAGTCTTGCAGGCGAACTGGTAAAAATCCAGATGAAAAAGAAAAACGTCTCCGAAGATAATATACTCAAGGTTTATAGACTTGCCAATCAGAAAGATATAGAAACCTGGCAGGAACTTAGAAAAAAAGAAAATAATATCAAGATTGATGCGCGTAAGATCGCTTATGGCCTCAATCTGGAAATGAAGATCACCGATGTTGAATATCAGGGTGATGGTTCCAAAATAACATTTTATTATACAGCCGATAATCGTGTAGATTTTCGTCAGCTGATAAAAGAATATGCCGGAACTTTCCGTACAAAGATTGATATGAAACAGATCGGATTCCGCCAGGAATCTGCAAAAGTCGGTGGAATTGGATCCTGTGGAAGAGAATTGTGCTGCTCAACCTGGTTGACAGATTTCCGTTCTGTGAATACCAATGCTGCGAGGTATCAGCAACTAAGTATCAATCCTCAGAAACTGGCTGGACAATGTGGTAAACTGAAATGTTGTCTTAATTACGAACTGGACAGTTACCTGGATGTTTTGAAAGATTTCCCTTCGTCAAATACTGTTCTGAATACCGAAAAAGGAAAAGCCTTCTGTATCAAAATCGATGTTTTCAAAAAGAAAATGTGGTTTGCATACGTTGAAAACTCAATGGCTTGGTACGATCTGGATATTTTTGAAGTAAAGAAACTGGTTTCATTAAACAAGAAAGGTGAAAAAACACCAGCTTTAGAGGAACTTAGGGTAGTTGAAAATCCATTGGTAACGTCTGACCTTATTCAGGAAAACAGTGTAGACCGTTTCGAGAAAAAGAACAGAAAACCGAGACCGAATAACAGAGATAGAAATTCCAAAAATCAAGACAACAGAAATCCAAGACAAAACGAGGAACGAAGTCAAAACGAGAACAGGAATTCCAAACCTCAGGATAATAGAAATCCGAATCAAAAAGAAAACAGAAACCGCTCTTCTGAACAAAGATCTGCAGAAAACAGAAATACTTCTAAACAAAAACCTGCAGAAAACCAGAATTCGAATCAAAATCAAAATTCGAATCAACAACAGGAAAATAAAAACCATAAAAAACCGTTCAAGAAAGCGAAAAAGAAAACGCCACCTAAAAATGAAGGTAATGCTTAGAATATTTGCTAACCTTGTTTTATTGCTGTCACTTTTTTCTTGTCAAAATAGTGATGATAAAATCCTGACAAAGGATATTGATAGCAAATGGAATAAAAAGGATGTTCAGAAATTTGATTTTGATGTAACCGATGCACAGAATCAAAAAAATATTATTTTTATAGTGAGAAATAATAATGATTATCCTTACAGTAATCTCAGGCTGATTGCAAGTATAGAACATAATAAAAAGACGATCTCGACCGATACGCTCAATTATGTCCTGGCAAAACCGAATGGCGAATGGATTGGATCTGGTTTTGGTGACACAAAGGAGATTTTATTTCAATACAAATTGAATTACAAATTTCCTCAGAATGGAAATTATTCTGTAAAAGTCGTGCAGGCAATGAGACAAAATATACTGCCGGGAATCGAAGATCTTGGCGTAAAAATTCAAAATATAAAGCCTTAATTGATATTAATGGAAAATAAAAAATCTGAAAATAAAACTTTCCCTTTACCAGAGAAGAAAAAGTCCAAACCTTCCATAAAAAAATGGATCAAATTTGTTTGGATAGGATTTTTTGCAGTTGTGTTGGGGATTTCCGCATTGTTTTTTGCCGTTTCTCAAGGTTTTGTAGGCGATATGCCTGATGTAAAAGAGCTTGAAAATCCTGATATTTACGTAGCATCGGAGATCTATTCTTCGGATAACGTTTTGTTAGGGAAATTCGAGAAGGAAAAGACAAAACCTGTTACATACAAACAACTTCCGCCGTTTTTGGTTTATGCGCTTCAGGCTAAAGAAGATGAACGTTTTAAGGAACATTCCGGAATTGATCTCAAATCAATTCTTAGAGCCATTAGATTTGGTGGTGAAAGAGGAGGTGGTTCTACTATTACACAACAGTTAGCAAAATTATTGTTTACAGGAAATGCTTCACAGAATAAAATCGAAAGGGCATTCCAGAAACTGAAAGAGTGGTGTGTTGCGGTGAGTTTGGAAAAACGATATACGAAAGAAGAGATTGTCGCTTTGTACTTCAACAAAATGGATTTCCTTTTCAATGCAAAAGGAATTGAAATGGCTTCTAGAGTTTACTTCAATAAGTCTACAAGCCAGCTGACATTACCGGAAGCTGCGACTTTTGTAGCGATGTTGGAAGCACCGAGAAGAAATAATCCTTACAGAAACCCGGAAAGAGCAAAAACAAGGAGAGACGTTGTTTTAAAACAAATGCTGGATACTGGTTACATTGATAATGCAACTTACGAAAAAGCGGTCGCAACCCCTGTCGTTGTTGACTTCCATGAGATCAAAACGGTAGAAGAAGGTTATTCAGCTTATTATAAATATTACCTCAGAAAAGAAATCCAGCAGTACCTGGATGCTTATGAAAAAGAAACAGGAAAGGAACTGAATCTTTATAAGAATGGACTCAAGATTTACGTAACACTTGACTCCAGAATGCAAAGATATGCAGAAGAAGCCATCAAGGAACATTTGATCGATCTGCAAAGAAGTTTTGATGGAGAGATGAAACGGAATCCCAACCGGCCATATTATAATCTTACAAAAACACAGATCAATGATCTGATGATGGCAGCAGTTAAGCGAACGGGACGCTATAAGCAACTCAAAGCCGAAGGTATGCCAGAGGATTCTATCATGATGGAGTTTCATGAACCTGTAAAAATGACAAGATTTACATGGCAGGGAGAAGAAGAAGTGGAAATGTCACCGTGGGATTCTATCCGTTATCATAAGCAGATCGCACAGGCAGGATTGATGTCTATGGAACCAGCAACAGGAGATATCAAAGCTTGGGTTGGAGGTATCAACTGGCAACATTTCCAATACGATCATGTCAAACAAGGAAAAAGACAGGTTGGGTCCACATTTAAGCCATTTGTGTATGCAACGGCAATTATGCATCTTGGTATGACACCTTGTTCTACCGTTTCGAATGCAAGTTTTAATAAAGGGAATTATCACGTTCCCGGAAGAGGTGGGATGTTAACTTTGAAAGATGCTTTGGCGCATTCCCAAAACCCGGTGGCTTTACGACTTGCAGAAATGGCAGGAACTCAAAATGTAATTCAGTTAGCAAGAGATCTTGGTGTTACTGATCATATAGATACATATCTGCCAATGGCTTTAGGAACTTCTGATATCACTATATATGAGATGTTGGGAGCTTACAGCACATTTGCGAATTTTGGAAATTACACAAAACCCGAAATGATCTGGAGGATAGAAGATGCTAACGGACGGGTTATTAAGGAAGTGAAACCTGTGGTGAAGGAAGTGATGAATGAGATGTATGCTTACACGATGATTGACTTGATGAAAGGTGTTGCAGAGTTTGGTACAGCCTCTGGAGAATTGAGAAGAAGAGGCATTCCGGCCAATGTAGAAATTGCAGGTAAAACGGGAACCACACAGAAAAACTCAGATGGTTGGTTTATGGGAATTGTTCCGAAACTGGCAACCGGCGTTTGGGTAGGCTGGGAAGACCGGGCGACACATTTCTGGAGTACAGGAGAAGGGCAGGGTGCTAAAATGGGGCTTCCGATTTGGGCCATCTATATGAAGAAAGTTTTTGCTGATAAGGCATTGAATATATCGCCCGATGAAAAATTCATCAAACCTGCCAATTGGACAGGAAGTTGTTCGGATCTTAATAATCTGAGAAACGGATACGGAGACGATGGCGGATTACAAACCATTGACGAGCTCAAAAATCCGGTAAAGGAAGTTCCTGACAAACCGGTGAAAAAAGAAGATCATTCTAATGAAGCTATTAATTCTTCGGATGATATAGATTTTAATAAATAAAATGTTCCCGTCCGAATGCGAGACGGGATTTTTAATTATGAATACAAAAAACATTACCCATAATTTCACAGAACAATTTCCCGGCGATTTTTCAGGGAATCTGATGCAGAGACAAACACCTGACTTTTTGTTTTGTACTGTAAAACCTGCAGATTTTCACCAAACTGAATTAATTGATTTTAACGAAGAATTATCAATCGAGATTGGTTTAGGAAATTTAGAAAATGATAAAGATTTCCTGGTCGCGCAAAATCTTCCTAACAATATCGAAACTTATGCAACGGCTTATGCAGGACATCAGTTCGGAAACTGGGCAGGACAATTAGGTGACGGAAGAGCGATTTATGCCGGCGAAATTTTCAATCAGGGAAAGCAAACCGAAATCCAATGGAAAGGCGCAGGCGCAACACCTTATTCCAGACATGCAGATGGAAGAGCAGTTCTGCGTTCTTCGATTCGGGAATATCTGATGAGCGAAGCAATGTTCCATCTTGGTATTCCTACAACAAGAGCTTTGAGTCTTTCGAAAACAGGAGAAGATGTCATCCGCGATATTCAATATTCCGGGAATCCGCAGAAAGAACAAGGTGCAATTGTTGTAAGAACGGCTGAGTCTTTTCTGAGATTTGGGCATTTTGAATTGTTATCAGCCAGAAATCAAGCGGATTTATTAAAACAATTGGCTGATTATACGATTGAGAATTTTTACAAGGAAATTAATTCAGAAAATAATCCCAATAAGTACATTGATTGCTTTCAGGCTATTTGCGACAGAACGTTGAAAATGATAATCGATTGGTATCGTGTGGGTTTTGTTCATGGTGTGATGAATACTGATAATATGTCGATTCTAGGATTAACAATCGATTACGGCCCTTATTCTATGATGGACGGTTACGATTTGGAGTTCACGCCAAACACAACAGATTTACCCGGAAAACGATATGCTTTTGGAAAACAAGGGCAGATTTCGCATTGGAACTTGGCTGCTCTAGCCAACGCTGTTTTTCCTTTGATTAATGATTCAGAAGTTTTGGAAAAAATCCTGGACAATTACGGAAAACAATTCTGGACAGAACATGATAAAATGTTAGCCAAAAAATTTGGATTTGATGAGGTTTTGCCAGAAGATGAAAGATTCTTCACAGAATGGCAACAGCTGATGCAGGATTTGAATTTCGATTATACTTTATTTTTTCAAAGCCTTGAAAAGCCTTCTTCAGAAATTAAAACCGATGGTTTTTCTGATTCTTTTTACCGTCACCTGAGTGAAAACGAAATGACCAGGCTTTCTAATTTCATCAGAAAATATCAAGAACGAAAACGTAAAAATAAAATCTCAGAAACAGAATCTTTAGCAATGATGTCAAAGGAAAATCCAAAATTTATTCTAAGAAATTATCTGTTATTCGAAGCTATTCAGGATGCTGAAAATGGAGATTATAAAATGTTTTTCAAACTGAAAGAAGCTTTGCAAAACCCTTATGAAAACCGCTTTCCCGAGTTCAATCAAAAACGTCCTTCGAAATATGATAATCAAACTGGCTGTAGTCAATTGTCTTGTAGCTCTTGATCTATATTTTGTATAAATATTTTGATAATTCTCAAAAAACCCTTTCAGAGTTTCAAACTCTGAAAGGGTTTTCTCTATTTTTGCAAAAATATTCCAAAATTGAAAATCCTGAATAAAATTCTATCCATCCTGAAAATCATTTTTCCGTCAACCAAAACAGAATTACTGATTTTCTTATTTTTTGTGATTCTTTATGGCGCAAACGCATGGTTCATTGCAGAAAATTTCAGAATTGTTTATGATGACAGAATCCCCTGGGATGGTTATTTCAGTTTTGATAACAGGGCGATTATCCAGACTGGCGGCGGTTTTGAGAGACATCCCTTGTCCAATTATTTTTTTGATTGTATCCGGGATTTTGCGTTATGGATTTCCGGAAACAGGTATGACTCAGTTTTCAGGCTTGTTTTGTCATTGTTTTCAACTGTTGTAATTTCTTTGGCTAATGTCCAGATATTTAAATACCTGAGTAATATTATCCGGCTTCCACTGAAAATCACTTTGTTAATTATAGCTTTCTACGGCTTGTTTGTTACGAATATTCTTTTGTCTTTTACACCGGAAACTTACACTTACACCTTATTATTTCTTTCGATTTTCAATTATTATTCGGCAAAGAAAATTAATGAAGAAAAGCCGATGTCTTTCGGAGCAACTATTTTCGGTTCTGTTTTCATCGGTGGGCTGACGATTACGAATATTGTTAAAGTTTATATCCCATTTTTGTTTGAGAAAAAAATCTTCTGGAACTGGAAAAAAATCGGAATAGCTTTGGCGAAAATTGTGGCTTCGGCTGTTGTTTTCGCATTTCTTTTTATGTTGAGACTGAATTTTAATTTCCAAAATTTCCTCAATAAAACCGAAGAACAGTACGACAAATTCTCTCAGCCAAAAGTAACGCCGCTTTGGGATATGATTTATTCCTGGTTTTTTGGCGGGAATATATTGTTTCCGAGTTTGGTTATCAGAGATTATCACAACAAAAATGGTTTTGAATACAAAGCATTGTTTATGGATGTTTATAGTTCTGTTGTTCCTTATGTCTTCGTCGGATTGATTGTGTTGATGATGATTTGGAGTGTTTTCAAGAATTATAAAAACAAACTGGTTTGGATTCTTGTGATTACATTTTTATTTGATGTGTTGGTTCACTGTATTTTGAAATTCGGGCTTCATACATCTTATATTTATGGTGGGCATTTTGTTTTTGTTTACCCACTTTTGATAGGTTGGTTATTTTATAGCTACCGGGATAAAAGTTTTGCTGTAAGCTTATTTTACGGCTTACTTCTGATAATTACGGTTTATCTTGGAATTAATAATTTTTACAGAATGTCAGAATTCTATCAGTTTATTGAAACTTATTATAAATAAAAAAATCCTGCAATTTGCAGGATTTTATTTCTATTTGGCTTCTACGCAAAAAACAGCGTAAGGAATGACTGTTGCCGAGGGATAGACTTTTTTGACATTTTTAAGATCATCAGCTGCACTTTGTTTCGAAAAGTAGCTTCCGGCTAATATTTTATAATTTGGCCTCAATGAAGCATCCGTTTCTACTTTCAAGCTTCTAAAATTACTCCTGAACTCAGCTCCTATTTTTCTTGCCTCTTCGTTGCTTTTAACAACTACAACCTGGATTTTGTAACCCATGATTTTTGGGTTTTTTCTACAGATTTCTGCAGTTGTGAGTTCTCTGCTCGGAACCAGAATTTTTGTTGGCGTTTTTACAGGAGCGTCCGTAGAACGGTTGCAATTGCCCTCGATTTTTTCCAGAGCATCATTGATACGTTCATCCAAAGCAAAAGAAAGTTCGGTTCCCGATAAAGTATCTTTTTTTACAACGTATTGAGCGTCAATTTTGTAAAAACAAAATAACGTTGAGATTATGAAAAGCTTGAGCAGATTGTTCATTTAAAAATTATTTTCAGCAAATTTAAAATAAATTAGACGAAACACAAATGCTGTTATTTAGAACTATTACAAATTAAAAAGAAATGAGAAAATCCATACAAATTGCTCTTCTTAATTTTTGTTAAAGTGCTATTTTTGCGGAATTGAATGTAAACTCAATAAATTTTACTAACCCAAGATTATATAAATGATTAGTTGGAGAAAGCATTACAAAAAGGGTCTGATAGCAATTAGTTTATTGTTGTCAACCGGCGCTTCAGTTTATGCACAAGGCGATCCAAAAAAAGGACAAGACTTGTTTAAGGCAAATTGTACCGCTTGTCACGCATTGGACAAAAAAGTTGTTGGGCCTGCTTTGGGCGGCATTGTTGATAAACTTAAAAAAGAGCAGAATCTTGATACAGATTGGCTTCACAAGTGGATCACTAATAATGAAAAACTCAGAGCATCAGGCGACAAGTATGCCAACCAAGTGTATGAAGAAAATGGAAAGGTTGCAATGCAGGTCTTCGAAGGTAAGCTTTCGGATGCTGATATTGATGATATCCTGGCATACACAAGTAATCCTCCGGCTGAAGAACCGGCTGCTGATAAGGCTGGTGAAACTGCCGTTGATAGTACTGCATCCATTGAAGCTGCAAAAGCGCAACAGCTAAATTCTAAAATCATGATTGCTGCTTTGATTGCGATCGCAGGTTTATTGTTCTGGCTGTTACTGAAGATTCGTCAACTAGTAAAAATTCAGCAATCGCCAGAGTTGTCAGAGCTTGATTCCACAAGAATTACCTCTTTCTCCGCATTGTACGAAAAATACAGTTTTGTAGGAAAAGGTATTGTCGGATTACTGGCATTATTTGCTGCATATGGCGTTTGGAACTGGTTGATGTGGATTGGGGTTTATAAAGGATACGCTCCGGAACAACCGATCTACTTCTCTCACAAGATCCACGCAGGGGAAAATAAAATCGACTGTCAGCTTTGCCACTCAGGGGCTAAGTATGGAAAAGTTTCAGAGATCCCTTCTCTTAACGTTTGTATGAACTGCCACAGATCTATCTCTGAATATAAAGGTAAATATATCGAACCAGGGAAAGACAGAGAGTTCTATACTTCACAAATCAAAACTTTGTATGCTCACGTAGGTTGGGATGAGTCTAAGCAGGCTTACACTGGCAAAACAGAACCTGTTGAATGGACAAGAATCCATAACATGCCAGATTTTGTATATTTCAATCACTCTCAACACGTTATAGCTGGTGAGCAGGCAATTATCAACTCTTTCAATGCTAAGCAGAAAGATGCTGCTAACAAAATAGATGTTGTTTGTAAAGCTTGTCACGGAAAAATTGATACAATGAATGTTGTTCAAATGGCTAACAACTTCACCATGGGATGGTGTATAGAATGTCACAGAACTACAGAAGTAGATATGAACAATGGTTACAATAAAGAATACTTCAAAAATCTGCATGATAAGTTGAAAAAACAATATGGTGAAGGTGCTAAAATTACCGTAGATGCGATTGGAGGTCTTGAGTGTGGTAAATGTCATTATTAATAACAAAAATTAGAAGTATAAATGGCTTCAAATAAAATACAATTCAGAAGTATTCACGAACTAAAAGATCCGACTTTGAATGCAAAGTTGGCTGCTAAAGAGTTTCAGAATGAAATTCCGGTTGAAGATTTCTTAGATAATTCTGAGAATAATTCAGGAACTTCTCGTAGAGATTTTCTTAAATTATTGGGATTTTCTACAGCTGCAGTAACTTTGGCAGCATGTGAGGCTCCGGTTATCAAAACAATTCCTTATGTGGTTAAACCGCATGATATCATTCCGGGGATTCCTAATTTCTATGCATCTTCTTATTTTGATGGTTTCGACTTTGCAAGTGTTTTAGTAAAAACAAGAGAAGGTCGTCCAATCAGAATCGATGCTAATCCTGCGGCTGGTTCTCTTGGTACAACCAATGCAAGAGCTCAGGCAAGTGTTCTTTCTCTTTACGATAATGATAAAGTGAAGAAGCCTGCTTTGAACGGAGAAGAGCAGGAAGATTTTAACAAAGTCGATGATTTCATCCTGAAAGGTTTGACAGAATCTCAGGCTGCCGGTAAAAAGATTGTTGTATTATCTCATTCTTTTCCTAGCCCGACTTTCAAAAAATTATTCGGAGATTTCAAAACAAAATATCCTTCAGCTGAACTAGTAACTTATGATGCTTTTCCTTATGCAGCGGCATTAGATGCTGCTCAGGAAGTTTTCGGACAAAGAGCATTGCCGGTTTACGACCTTAGCACTTCTCAGTTAGTTGTTTCTTTCAATGCAGATTTTTTAGGAGATTTTAATGCTTCTAGCTTAGAAGTTTCTTATGCTGCTGCGAGAAAACCGGGAGAAAATATGTTGAGACATATTCAGGTTGAATCCAATATGAGTCTGACTGGAGCTAATGCCGATTCTAGATACAGATTGAAGCCAAGTTCAGTTTTCAAAACTTTAGTAGAAGTTTATAATGGACTGAATGGCGGAACTTCTGATAAACTTGCATCAGAAATCGTAAAAGAGCTACAGGCAAAAGGAAGCAATGCAGTTGTTTTTGCAGACGGATCTAAAGCGGCTTATGTTTTAGCCCATTTGATTAATCAAAAATTAGGATCTAAAGCTTTTACTGGTAAAGCTAATTTCCTTAAAGAATATGACAACGCAAGATTCAATGAATTTGTTTCTTGGCTGAATGGCGGACAGGTTGGTGTTCTTATTACGAACAATATCAATCCGATTTATTCTCATGCAAAAGGACAGGCTTTAAAATCTGCGATCGAAAAAGTACCTTATTCTGTTGCAATCACAGATAAGAAAAACGAATTATATAAAGCTTCTAAGGCAGTTATTCCTTTCGCACATTGGCTAGAATCCTGGGGAGATATCACTCCGGAAACTGGAGCTTACTCATTGATGCAGCCTACTATCCAGAAGATCTATACTTCGAGACAAGTTGAGGAATCTTTATTGGTTTGGATCAATGGTAAAAACAACCCGGCTAATAATTATTATAATTATCTTAAAGCTAATGCTTTAACGCTAAATGGAGGGCTTTCTTTCAACAAAAACCTTTATAACGGCTTCACTGCTGGAGGTCTGTCTACAGGATTAGCTTACTCAGGTGGAAATGCTGCTCAGGCTGTTGCTGAATTATCAGCTTTCAAACCCGCTCAATTAGAATTACAACTCTATACAAAACCATCTATTGGTGACGGAACACAATCTAACAACCCTTGGTTGATGGAACTTCCGGATCCAATCTCAAGATTATCTTGGGATAATTACTTGACAATCTCCCCAAAAGATGCAAAATCTTTAGGCCTTGAGAATAAGCTTAATGCAAGAATGCAGTTGGATGGTGATACAGTGAACTTAACTGTAAATGGTGTTACACTGAAGGATGTTCCGGTATTTATACAGCCAGGACAAGCTGAAGGCTCGTTGGGATTAGCGCTTGGTTATGGTAAAAAGGATTCCGGAAAAGTGGCAGAAACAGGGGTTAATGCTTATCCATTATTTGATGGTTACAATACAGTTCTTACCAACGTAAAAATTGAAAAGTCAGGAGAAGATTATGAATTTGCAGGAATGCAGCTTCAGAATACCTTGATGGGACGTTATGAGATCGCTAAAGAAGTAAGTTTGGATGATTTCATTAATAAACCAGTTGACGAATGGAACAAACCATTGGCTATGCACACGATTGGAGGCGAACTTCCAATTGGAAAAGTGGATCTTTGGGATGCTTATGATGATACAGATGGTCCTCACTTCAATTTATCAGTGGATCTTAACTCTTGTACAGGATGTGGCGCGTGCGTTATTGCTTGCCAGGCTGAAAACAATGTTCCAGTTGTAGGAAAAGAAGAGGTCAGAATGTCGAGAGATATGTATTGGTTAAGAATTGACCGTTACTATTCTACGGAACAAAAAGTTGAAGTTTACGAAGGTCTTAAAGAGGGAATGGCAGTTCCTGAACTTTACGGAAGTAACCTTTTGGGTATTGAGGGTGCATTGGAAAATGCGGCTGAGAATCCGGATGTTATTTTCCAACCAGTAATGTGTCAACACTGTAATCACGCTCCTTGTGAAACAGTTTGCCCGGTTGCTGCAACATCTCATGGTAAGCAAGGTCAGAATCAAATGGCTTATAACAGATGTATTGGTACAAGATATTGTGCGAACAACTGTCCATATAAAGTAAGAAGGTTCAACTGGTTCAATTATGCATTGAATGACAGATTCGATTTCAATATGAATAATGATCTTGGTAGAATGGTTCTTAACCCGGATGTTGTAACAAGAACAAGAGGGGTAATGGAAAAATGTTCTATGTGTATCCAATTGACTCAGAACGTTATTCTGGAAGCTAAGAAAGAAGGCAGAAGAGTTCAGGATGGAGAATTCCAGGTGGCTTGTGCTAATGCTTGTTCTACAGGCTCACTGAAATTCGGAGATATGAATGATGTTAATTCGGAAGTTCGTAGCTTGTTCAGCAGTAATAGAAAATATACGTTGTTAGAAGAAATTGGTACAAAACCAAATGTATTCTACCATACTAAAATCAGAAACAGAAAAGAAAGTTTAAATAATAAATAGGTAAAAAATGTCAGGACATTACGAAGCTCCGATAAGGGAACCTTTAATTATTGGTCACAAGACTTATCACGATATTACAGAAGATATCGCAAGACCTATCGAAGAACGTGCAGGTAAACTATGGTGGGCATCTTTGTATGCAGCCTTGATTCTGTTCGTTTACGGATTTGGTTGTATCGCTTACACTATTGGGACCGGAATCGGTGCGTGGGGACTTAACAGAACTATCAACTGGGGTTGGGATATCACCAACTTCGTATGGTGGGTAGGTATCGGTCACGCAGGAACACTAATCTCGGCGGTACTATTATTATTTAGACAAAGATGGAGAATGTCTGTTAACCGTTCTGCAGAGGCGATGACGATCTTCGCTGTTTGTCAGGCGGCTATATTCCCGGTAATTCACATGGGTAGAGTTTGGGTTGGATACTGGGTTTTCCCTTTACCAAACCAATTTGGTACACTTTGGACCAACTTCAACTCGCCGTTACTTTGGGATGTATTTGCAATCTCAACTTATTTCTCGGTATCAGTTGTATTCTGGTTTATGGGATTGATTCCTGATTTTGCAATGATCAGAGACAGAGCAAAAACGCCTTTCAATAAAAAGATTTATACGCTCCTTGCTTTTGGATGGGGAGGAAAAGCAAAACACTGGCAAAGATTCGAAGAATTGTCTTTGGTGTTAGCAGGTTTAGCAACGCCACTTGTATTCTCGGTACACACCACGGTATCCTTTGACTTCGCGACATCGGTTATCAAAGGTTGGCACTCGACAATCTACCCACCATATTTTGTTGCCGGAGCGATCTTCTCAGGATTTGCAATGGTACAGACATTATTGTTAGTAGCAAGAAAAGTTTGTCACTTAGAAGATTATATCACAATGTACCATATCGAGATTATGAATATCGTAATCGTTGTAACAGGTGGTATGGTAACTGTAGCTTATGCAACCGAATATTTTATCGGCTGGTATTCAGGTTCTAGATTTGAAGATTTTACATATCTATCTCCTGGTGCTGCTGTTGGACCTTACTGGTGGGCATTCTGGGCATTGATTATCTGTAACCTGGTTGTACCGGCAGCGTTCTGGTTCAAAAAAGTTAGAACTAATATCTTCTGGACATTCATTATCGCATTGATCATTAACATCGGTATGTGGTTTGAACGTTTTGATATTATCGTTATCAACTTGTCAAGAGATTACTTACCGTCATCTTGGACAATGTTTAAGCCAACAGTAATTGACGTTGGTGTATATCTTGGAACAATTGGATTCTTCTCTGTATTATTCCTTTTATATGCAAGAACATTCCCTGTAATTGCGCAGGCTGAATTGAAGAGTATTTTGAAAATTTCCGGTGAAACTTATAAAGCAAAAGAAGGAGATGAGCACCACTAAGATTATATATGGACTTTACGGCGACGACGATGATCTAATGCACGGCGTTAAAGCCTTCAATGATAAAGGGATTAAGATAAACGAAGTTTATACGCCATTCCCGGTTCACGGACTAGATAAAGCTT
>MKVE01000015.1:166325-209341 GCA_001898785.1 Chryseobacterium sp. 36-9
GTTACAATTGGGATCACACTGACATGGTATATAATGGATCATGACTGGCCACAGAATATTGGTGGTAAGCCTGCATTTGACTGGGCTCATAATATGCCAGCATTCGTAGACCCAATGTTTGAATTAATGGTATTCTGTTCTGCTCACCTTATGTCTTTGACTTTCTTGATAAGAAATAAAATGTATCCTGGTGCAAAACCTCAGAATCCAGATCCAAGAACTACGGATGACAAATTTATGATGGAGTTTGTGTCTGATGATGTTGAAACGATTAAACAACTGTTGATTGATACAGGTGTTGAAGAAATAACTGTTAAAGATGCCTAAGATGAAGAATAGTATATTAAAATTGACAGCAATCTTTGGTTTAACAACTGTTTTACTGAATTCTTGTGGCCCAAAAGATAATCCACCTTTGGTATATTTTCCGGATATGTATTTCCCCGTAGCTTATGATCCATTGATGAAAGCTAAGGATGCTTATTCTGATCATGAAAACGAAATTCCGGCTTTTGTTGCTCGTAATGGCGAAACTGGTTTGTCCCCTGTTGAAGGAACAGTTTCTCAAAATAAAGATGGAATCGTAAGTGAGGAAACATTACCTAAAAATGTTGATGAATACAACGCTGGATATGATGCTTCAAAATCAATTACAACTTCTCCACTGAAGCCTGAAAATCTTGAAAAAGATTTGGCCAGAGGGAAAGTATTGTTTGATCATACCTGTTCTGCTTGTCATGGTACAGGAGGAGATGGACAAGGCCCAATTGTACAAAGTGGTGCTTATTCCGGAGTTCCTAATTATGCTGATAGGGATATCACGATAGGATCTATCCATTATGTTCTAACAAATGGTAGAAATGCAATGGGATCTTATGCAGGACAATTGAATGTTGGAGATAGATGGAGAGTAGCTCTTTATGTTTATAATACATTCAAAGCACCGTCTCTTAAAACAGCTCCGGCAACAGCTGCTCCAGCTGCGACAGAAAAAACTTCTACTGCTCCAGCAGCAGCTGAAGCTAAAACCAATGCTAAATAAAAAAAGAAAAAAATGTATAGTTTTTCACCTAAATTAAGATTATATTCAATTATACTCATTGTTGTAGGAGTTGTTTTATTCGGTATTGGTTATGCGCTTAACCACGGATTGGATGATACTGCAATCTCTCATTGGATGGAGTCGGTTCATTCCAAAGGACATGAAGCACCTTCACATTCTAGTGAGTTAGTTGGTCCTCAGGATCATAATGCACACCTAGAACACGCTAAGCATCAGATTCACAATCAGCCTTTAGCAGCTATCCATACCTTTGCAGTATTTGCTTTTGGAATCAGCTGTTGTGCATTATTCTTTTACAGTATCCAACACGCGGCACACGCTGGCTGGTCTATTATTGTAACAAGAGTAATGGAGGCTATTGCATCATATATTCCTTACGGAGGTGCAATTTTGGTTATTATAATGTTACTTAATATTACCCATCAAGGACATCTTTTTCATTGGATGGATCCCAATTTGACGGATCCAAATTCACCAGAATTTGATGTGATATTATTCGAAAAGAAAAGGTTCCTTAATATTCCTTTCTATGCTATCAGAACGTTTATCTACGTTGTGGGTGCATCATTCTTTGTTTGGAAATTAAAAAGTCTTTCTAAAAAGGTTGATGAGAACAAAGGAAACAGAAAGATCTACGCAAGCTTATATAGCTGGAGTGTTGGTTACATTGCATTCTTCGGGTTTGCATCTGCAGCTTGGGCTTGGGATTGGTTGATGTCAATTGACCCACACTGGTATTCTACGCTTTATATCTGGTACTCAATGGTTAGTTGTTTATCAACTTCTATTGCAGTAATGATCCTGATTAGTGTTTATCTTAAGAAAAAGGGTGTATATCCTCAATTCAACAATAATCACCTTCATGATCTTGGTAAGTTCTTATTCGCAACAAGTATGTTGTGGTCTTACCTTTGGTTCTGTCAGTTCATGTTATATTGGTATGCGAACGTTCCGGAAGAGGTTAACTATTTCTTCGGTAGATTCGAATACTACAGACCGACATTCTTACCGATGCTGATCATCAACTTCTTGGCGCCTCTATTGGTTTTAGTAAGCAGCAGCATCAAGAGAAATTACAAAGTGGTGACCTTTATGGCTTGCCTGGTAATTTTTGGTCACGCTGTAGATTATTTCAATATGGTAATGCCTGGAACGGTTGGTCCATATTGGAACAATGCTTCTAACGCATTATTGGTATTAGGTTCATTTGTTTTCGTAGTAGGTTTATTTACATTCACTGTAATGACAGCTTTAGCGAAATTGAAATTGATGCCAACAGGAAATCCATATTATCACGAATCGGAGATTTATGAATATCCTTTCTAATTAATTTAGAAATCAAAAATATAACCCAGCAGCAATGTTGGGTTTTTTTTATTAAATTTAAAATGAAATTAAAATACAGATGATTCATAAAATACCCATCGAAAATATTCTTTTCCTAGATATCGAAACCGTTCCTCAAATTGATTCCTGGAATAATCTTGATTCTACAACCCAATATCTTTGGGATAAGAAAACCAAAAATCAAAGGAAAGAAGAAGTTGAGGCTTCTGATTTTTATGAGCAACGTGCCGGCATAATGGCTGAATTCGGAATGATCATCTGCATTTCGATAGGGATGATTGATAACAACACCGGAAAATTAAAGATCAAAACATTTTCTGGCGAGGAAAGAAACTTATTAATTTCATTCTGCGAGTTATTCAACAGTCCTCGTTTGAATAATATTATTCTTTGTGCTCACAACGGAAAAGAATTCGATTTTCCTTATATCGCAAGACGACTTTTAATTCATGGGATCCAACCACCTGTCCCGTTCCAAATGTTCGGAAAAAAACCTTGGGAAATTCCGCATATCGATACAATGGAACTTTGGAAATTCGGAGACTGGAAAAATTATATTTCCCTGGAATTGTTAGCTCACGTCTTCGGAATTCCCACTCCAAAGGACGACATTGACGGAAGTATGGTTGCCGATATATACTACAAAGACGGTGATATAGACAGAATCATTCATTATTGTGAAAAAGATGTCTTAACTTTGGCAAATGTTTTCAGACGGATGCGTCAGGAAGATTTATTAAAAAGATTAGATTAACAATGAAATATACAGACGACCAAATAGCTGATATTGGTGAAGAAATAATCAAGGAACTTAAAACGGTTTTTGACCCTGAAATTCCAGTTGACATCTATGAACTGGGATTGGTTTATGATGTTCAGATTTCGGATGAAGGTGAAGTTTTGGTAATAATGACTCTGACATCACCAAACTGCCCCGTTGCAGAAACACTGCCTGTAGAAGTGGAAGAGAAAGTGAGAGGCGTAGAAGGCGTGAAATCTGCGAAAATCGAACTCACTTTTGAACCAACCTGGACCAAAGAAATGATGAGTGAAGAAGCCAAGTTTGAACTTGGTATGCTATAAAAATAAATCCTGCTAATTGCAGGATTTTTTTATGTTAATCTTGATATTCGAAAAGGAAAATTTTCTTGATGTCTGGATGAAGGCTCAGATAGACCGGAGAGTTTTTTGCAGTATGCTCTATAAATTCTTTTTCCTCCAAAGAATAAGAGTGAGGGAACTTAAAAACACAGAAAATCTCTCCAATTCTTCTTGGTTCAAAATACATTGTTTTTTTCAATTCGCAAGTTGCACCGGTAATGTCGATGTTTCTATCCTTACCCAAAACAACCAGGGAAGCAAATACACTCTCTGCCAATGCGGTTGCAAAAATGTCTGTCGGAGAAAAATGCTCTCTCACAGTAAAATCATTGGAAGGAATGTAAGTTGAGAAAACTTCACCAGAGGCTTCGTGTACAGATTCGATTTTGGATTCGCCTAAGTAAGTTGTTTTTGAAGTCATAACGTGGATATTAAATTGTTTTTTCTGTAATAAATTTACATCATTTTTTTGAATTTCCGAATTTCATTTATGAATAATTGTTAAAATATGATAAAATTTATATTTTGGACTTCAAATTAAAAATAAAATATCCTTGTTATATTATCAGACACTTTCAAATGAAAACCCTTTGAATTTCTGATGCAGAAAGGGCTGTATTTATTTTTTTATAATTTTTATTGTCTCAAGATCCTGTTCAGTTTTTATTCTTACCAAATAAGAGGCTGGGGTAAGAGATGACAAATTAATTTCTGCTTCATTGCTGTTTCCTTTCTGGTTTAAAACGGTTTGCCCTAGAAAGTTAATTACTTCAACATTTAAAATCGGTTGCTTGGACGTCAGAAACAACTTGTTTGTAACAGGGTTGGGAAAGAATTTAAAAGTCGTTTTTTCCACTGAAGATACACTTAAATAAGTAGTACAGGTAGTTCCGGTATTGATAATACTATTGCCCACCCAGTTAGAGAAGTTTCCGTTCAACGCAAAGCCATTAAGAGTTCCATGGTAATTATTTCCGCTGCTGTCCAGCAAAGTTGTTACGGAAGTATTATTCGCACTACTGATGCCCTGATTAAATTTATAATATGCAACTAATCCTGTTTTTAGGCCTGGAAGTTCACAGTTCATCGTGTTTGCTATTTCAACGGGAGACAAAGCTCTATTCCAGATTCTTACTTCATCCATAGTTCCTGTAAAACTATTTGCTGCATCACTAAAAGCGCCTAGTCTAACCATATTTCCCCCATCAACTGGATCGACATCAGTATTGGTAGATATCAATCCTCCATCTTTGTATAATTTCAGGGTGGTAGTTGCAGCATCATACGTTACAGCAACATGATGCCAGGTATTAATAGATATTGGGACACTATCTTCTACAGCAAACCAATCACCATTATGTCCCGCAGAAAGTTTGCCGGAACTATTGGGTATCCAGAAAGCGTGCATCCCATCTGAATCACCACCGGAGATAATGTTGTTTTGGGTGCTTAAACTTTTCACATAAACCCAGGCTTCTTTGGTATAGCTTGTAGGCAAAATATTTCCACAGTTTACATAATCGTTTACACCATCAAAATCCAGCGCTGATCCTTGCTGGGAAAATCCGAATTGGAAAATCATAAAAAAACATGCAAACCAAAGTTTTTGAAAGTTTAGTTTGGACGGCATTAAAAGTATTTTTCTTTTCATAATGATAATTTTTATTAATTACCTCACAAAATTGTATCATTCTTCCGGAGATTCATACAAGGGGAAACCCTTGAATTGAGGATTGTATAATTTTCAATATTAGAAAATGATACATTTGTAGAAAAATGAATATATGCCTACGATTAAGAAAATTATATTCTTATTATTTATTTTTAATATTATTTTTTCGTGTAAAGAAAAAAATGAAAATTTTTATTTTGAAAAAGTAACTCCGCCAAAAGAAGAGCCTACAAAAGTTTGGTTAAGAAAAAATGAAAACTATAATGCCAATAAAGAACATTACATAAAGGTTTTTTTAGATTATTATCAAAGTAAAATTTCTAAAAAAGATTACTTGAATGCTTCAAAAATATTAGATGTGGTTACCACTAAATTTGTTTATTTTTATGATTTTGATCCTCGTCTCACCAAAGTTGTAAAAGAATTTGATGAAAAGTATAGGAGTGAATTACCACCATTAAAAACCACTCATATTGATAATTATCTCGCCAATTTAGAATTTGACAAAGACAATTTAAAAAAAGCTAGAGATTACTTTTTAAAAATTACCGCTTTAGAACCTGATGATTATAAAAGCTGTTA
Source organism: Chryseobacterium sp. 36-9 (assembly GCA_001898785.1). Classification (GTDB taxonomy): domain Bacteria; phylum Bacteroidota; class Bacteroidia; order Flavobacteriales; family Weeksellaceae; genus Epilithonimonas; species Epilithonimonas pallida. The sequence continues at coordinate 172,091 of MKVE01000015.1, forward strand.
CAAAATAGCCCGTGCTTATTATGATTTATCATATACCTATTTTATTTTAGGTGACTTAAAAAACAGCATAGAAGCAAATGAAAAATCAAGAATATACTCCATAAGAATTAGAGATAAGGAAAGTATAGCATCTATTGATTTGAATTATATCAATATTTATAAAGCAAATGGTTCTTTTGAGAAGGCTATTGCAAGTGCAGATAATGTTATACAAGTATTTAAAGAAACAGGTAACACTTATGATTACTTCATGGCTAAGTATAACAAATGTTCTGTCTACGGTTTTTTTAATAAACGTCAGTTGAAAAATAAGTATATCCACCAAACTTACAGAGAATATACAGACAGCAAATACGATAATGATGTTCTTCTTCTTTGTATTTCTGATTACGAAATAGAAGCTTTAATTGAAGAAAATAAACTAAACGAAGCCAGAATAGTTTTAGAAAAAATAAAGCCTGTTGCAGAAAAAAATACCTCTCAAAATTGGCAAAAGGATTACCAGGCGACATTAGCTTTATATCAAATCAATAAAGATGTTAAAACTTGTAACACAAAATACATAGAAAATTCACTCCCGAATTTGCTTGAACATAAAAACTACGAAAGAGCCAACCTGTTTTACGATGTTTTACTGGAAAAAGCAATTCAAAGCAGAGATCTGGATAAGGTTGTTTTTTATAATAATGAAGTTTACCGTACAAAGGACAGCTTATCGAGCGCAAAAAGTAGGCTGATCAATTTAGAACTTGCAGCAAAATATGAAACTAAGGAAAAAGAGCAGGAAATTAAACTTCAACAAGAAACCATTATCAATAAAAATGCGGTTATTGTGGCTTTAATACTTATTTTTATTGCATTATTATTAATAATTATTATCTATTATTTAAAACAAAAACAAAAGAAGTTGTCTTTAGAAAAAGAACGGTCATTGCAATTTACCAAAAACCTTCTGGATAAAACCGAGGAAGAACGTAAAAGGATTGCATCTGATCTGCACGATAGCGTAAGCCATGAACTTTTGTCTCTTAAGCATTCGTTTGAGGCAAGCCAACTTCAATTAAACGAAAAAGTGGATAACATTATTAATGACATCAGAGCAATCAGCAGAAATTTACATCCCGTCCTTTTTGAAAAAATAGGACTCGAAGCCAGTTTGGAACAATTTGTAGAACGTATCCAGAGTACACATCGTTTTATGATCACCTCAGAAATCAATTATCAGGATGGTCTCACGACTGAAAAAGAATTACAAATCTATAGAATTGTGCAGGAAGCTGTTTCAAATATTATAAAATATGCAGAGGCCATCGCCGCAAAAATAGTTTTAACTGAAAACAAAGACACCGTTACTTTGGAAATTATTGATAATGGAAAAGGGTTTAACGTAGAAGAAACCATGGAAACAAAAGATGCTTTTGGTTTGCACAATATTATAGAAAGAAGCAAAGCAATTGGTGGGCAAGCTCACATCACGTCAACTGACAAAGGCACAAAAATAGTGGTGCAAATAAAAAAATAATACAATGAAAATTCTAGTTGCAGACGATCATCCCTTAACCCTGAATGGAACTGTTTCTTATCTTACCAATCTGGGATATAACGTAGTTAACGCTTGCTCTAATGGAACTTCGGCGCTTAATTATATTCAGGTTTATTTACCGGATGTAGCTGTATTGGATTTAAATATGCCAGGTTTGGACGGATTGGAAGTGGCAAAAAAAGTAATGGAAAATAAATGGCGTACTAAAGTGATAATCCTTACCATGCACAATGAAATTGGCGTTCTGAACAAAGCAAAAGAATTTGACGTGGATGGTTATATTTTAAAAGAAAAAGCTTGTCCCGATTTAGAAAAATGTATGAAAGAAATTGCTTTAGGAAAGAAGTATTATTCCGGAGCCTTACTTCAAAATTACACAATAGAACAAACAGATGATTTAGCCATACTAAATCTCTTAACGCTATCTGAAAGAAAAATAATAGAATTAATTGCTTCTCAAAAAACCAGCAAGCAAATTGCAGAACTTCTTTTCCTGTCCGAAAAAACAGTAGAAGGACACCGTACCAGAATTATAGAAAAACTAGGGATTCCAAAAGAAAAAAATGCATTACTGATATGGGCAATACAGAATTATAAAAAATCCTTGTAGACTTATAAAATAATTATTAAAAATGAAAAATATCTTTCGCCATATTATAAGCACTTTCAAAATGAAGTAAATTCTGATGAATATCGATTTTCTCAGATGACATAAATGTAAAAACCTTTTCAGTCGGCATATTTCCCACCAAATCATCTTTCGCCATCGGACAACCGCCAATTCCTTTTATAGCGCTGTCAAATCTTCTGCAGCCTTCGTCATAAGCCGCTTTCAGTTTGATATAAGAATCTTCGTATCGATTATGAAAATGTGCTCCGAAATTTATAGCAGGATATTTTGCAGGAATTTTATTAAACAAAAGCGAAATTCTATCCACGTCGCCAACACCAGTTGTGTCAGATAAAAGAACATCTTTGATGCCGATTTCCTCGAAGCGTTTTGCCCAAAAGTCCACATCTTCCCATTTCCAGCTTTCACCGTAAGGATTGCCGAACGCCATTGAGAAATAAAGATTCAGTTGTCTGCCTTCGGATTTCGTCAGCTCCAGGATTTTCACCACTTCGGTAAAAGCTTCCTCTCTGCTTTTGTTAGTATTCCTGTGTTGAAAAGTTTCGGAAATTGAAAACGGAAAACCCAAAATATCAACCTGCTCGTGACTCAAAGCCTTTTCAGCACCACGTAGATTCGCAACAACCACAGAGAGTTTTGTGTTGGAAAGCGATTTGTCAATCTCGTCCACCACAATTCCGGAATCAGCCATTTGAGGCATCGTTTTCGGATTCACAAAACTTCCGCAATCCAGGACATCAAAACGCACTTCCATCAGTCGGTTGATGTAATCTATTTTTTTCTGCGTGGGAATCATTTCTCCCCAACCCTGCATAGCGTCCCGTGGACATTCTGTTAAGAACATTGTCTTTTAATTTTAAATATTTGGGCAGCTTAATCCGCCTTCCGCTCCCAATCTTTTCACTTCACTACGTTGCGTAAAAAGGATTTCCGCTCAAGTCGGGCTGCTGTGATTCGGCGTTCCAATAATACTAATCGGCGCTCGCTTCGCTCGCGTACAACAACATCTTAGATTTTTGATAATTCACAACTTATCAATCATCATATATTATTTGTCGTTCACTGCATAAATATATAACTTTGCGGAGATATAGCAAATTATATGGAAAACATCCAATTAGACGGGATTTGGAGAGAAAAACTCCTTAACAGATTCATCACTTACATCAAAATCTATTCAACCAGCGACGCAGAAAGTGAGACCACACCTTCTACAGAAAGGCAGTGGGATATCGCCAATTATCTATACAAAGAATTGCAGGATCTGGGATTGGAAGATGTGAGTATTGATGAAAAAGGATACGTTTTTGGATTCATTCCTTCTAATAAAGAGGAGAAAGTTCCGCAGGTTGGATTCATCGCCCATTACGATTCTTCACCGGATTTTAATGGCGAGAATGTGAATCCGCAAATTTGGGAAAATTATGATGGTGAAGATTTGTTATTGAACAAAGAAACCGGATTTACTTTGTCATCAACAAAATTTGAAGCTTTAAAAAAATATATAGGGCAAACCATCATCACAACGGACGGGACAACATTACTAAGTGCGGATGATAAAGCCGGCGTTGCAGAGATTGTAACAGCAGCAGAATTCCTTTTGGCGAATCCGCAAATCAAACATGGTAGAATCTCGATCGGATTCAATCCGGATGAAGAGATTGGAAGAGGTGCGCATCATTTTGATGTTGAGAAATTCGGAGCTGAATGGGCCTATACAATGGACGGCGGAGAAATCGGTGAGCTGGAATTTGAAAACTTCAATGCAGCCGGGGCTGTGGTAAAAATCCACGGATTGTCTGTACATCCAGGCTATTCTTTTGGAAAAATGCTGAATGCGGGATTAGTTGCATCAGAATTCATCAATTCACTTCCAGCTAATGAAACACCTGCAACAACGAAAGGTTTTGAAGGTTTTTTCCATCTGACAGATTTCGAAGGCGATGTTTCCGAGGCTGAGCTTCAATATATCATCCGTGATCACGATGACCAAAAATTTGAAGAAAGAAAAAAACTGATTGCTGATAAGGTTGATGAAATCAACAAAAAGTATGGCGATAAAACGGCCGAGATAGAAATCAAGCAGCAATATCTCAATATGAAAAAGCAGTTCGAAGGTAAAATGCACATTGTTGATATTGCAGAACAGGCTATGAAAGATTCCGGGATCGAGCCTAAAATCAAAGCCATCAGAGGCGGGACAGACGGTGCGCAATTATCATATATGGGATTGCCTTGCCCTAATATCTTTGCTGGCGGACACAATTTCCACGGGCCTTACGAATTTGTACCTTTGGAAAGTATGCTGGCTGCAATTAAAGTAATTGTGAATATTGCGCAGTCCGTAAAATAATATGAACCACAAAAGAAACAAAAGTTTAGCATATTTTTTTTAAGCTTAGCTTCAGAAAAGTAAAATAGATTTTTTGTTCTTTAATAATATCAAGCAGTAATAGCTTTTGTGCCTTTTGCGGTTTAATAATATAATCTAATTTTAATTGAAATCAATTCTGAATGACAATCAAAGAAAAACAACAGGAACTCATCGATGAATTCGCCTTTCTGGACGATTGGGAGCAGAAGTATGAATATATCATAGACCTGGGGAAGGAATTAAAAGGCCTTTCTGAAGAGAAAAAAACGGATGAAAATCTAATTAGAGGTTGCCAGTCCAAAGTTTGGATTGATGCAGAATTCAAGGATGGCAAATTGTTTTTCAATGCAGATTCTGACGGGATTTTGCCCAAAGGAATTGTTTCACTTTTGGTAAGAATCTACAGCGGACATTCTACACAGGAGATTTTGGATTCTGATTTTGATTTTATTTCAGAAATCGGATTGCAGGAGTTTTTGTCTCCCTCCAGGGCGAACGGCTTGATGGCAATGACCAAGCAAATCAAATTTTATGCAGTTGCATTTCAACTAAAGAAGTAGGTGAAAAGAATTCTGGCATATCGTTTTTCTGCATTCGGGGATGTAGCAATGACTGTTCCTGTATGTGTTGAGTTTCTGGAACAGAATCCTGATGTAGAAATCGTATTCGTCAGCAGAGACAACTTCAAAGATCTTTTTGATAAACATCCAAGACTGAAATTCCACGGAATAAGTTTCGATGAATACAAAGGAATTTTCGGAATCAGAAAGTTAACAAAACAATTGATTAAGCAGTTCAATCCAGATTATGTTGCCGACCTTCACGATGTGATCAGGACAAAAATGATTAATTCGATTTTCTTCAGACACGGCTACAAGATATTTCAAATTGATAAAGGTAAAGACGAGAAAGAGAAATTGACTGATGTCTGGAATCTGGATAAATTTCAACTCAAAAGAACGGTTGAAAGATATGCCGATGTTTTCAGGAGTATGGGATTTGATGTTATATTATCACATCAATTAAGAAATCAATCAGATAACAAAAAAGATATTGGATTTGCACCTTTTGCACAACACAAAGGTAAAATGATGCCTGAAGAGAAATCTTTCGAATTAGCAAGAATTTTGGCTAAAAATCACAAGATTTATTTTTTTGGTGGTGGAAAAGAAGAAAACGAAATCCTTACCAGATGGGAAAAGCAAATTCCCAACACCCATAGTCTATCAGGAAAACTTTCATTGAAAGAAGAGCTGAAAAAGATTTCTGAGTTGAAACTGATGATTTCCATGGATTCGGCTAATATGCATTTGGCAAGTCTTATGGGAACCAGATGTATTTCTGTTTGGGGTTCTACACACCATTACGCAGGATTTCTGGGTTATGGACAAAGTGAAGATGACATTGTCCAGGTAAAAGATTTGTCATGCAGACCTTGTTCTGTATTTGGTGATAAAGAATGTTTCCGGGGAGATTATGCTTGTCTCGAAGAATTGGACATACAAAAAATTATCGATAGGGCATGAAGCTAAGTATTTGTATTCCTGTTTATAATTTTGATGTCAATGGCTTGGTTAATGATCTGAATGATCAAATTGTATCCCATAATCTTGATGCTGAAATTATCCTGATTGATGATGCTTCTGACGCTGAATTTGTTCAGAAAAATAAGCCTTTGGAGGATATTGTTAATCATTTTATTTTTTTGGATAACAATATTGGACGTTCCAAAATCAGGAATTTATTTTCAAAATATGCTGTATCAGAATATTTGCTTTTTCTGGATTGTGACGGGAAAATAATCAGCAAAAATTTTGTTAGGAATTATTTAGATTTTATTAATGAAAAAAGACCGGATGTCGTTTATGGAGGAAGAAAGGTTGATGAATCAAAACCAAAACCGGAATTCGGATTAAGGTGGAGATTTGCTGTGGAAAGAGAAAATCTACCGGTAAAAGTTCGCATCAAATCACCTTATCTGGATTTCCAAACCAATAATTTTATTGTAAAAAAATCAATCCTTAAACAAAATCCGTTTGATGAATCCATAGGTCAGTATGGCTACGAAGATTTGATTTTTGCTAAAGATCTTTATAAAGCAAAGGTCAAAATTGACCATATTGAAAACCCGATTTTTAATAATGATGTAGAAACCAATGCTATTTTTCTCGAGAAAGCTGATCAATCGGCGAAAAGTCTTGCACATCTTATAAAAACAGATAAAGATGTTGAGAAAAGTTCTAAGATCAAATTAGCTAAAGCGTATTTCAGACTCAAAAAGACAGGCGGTATTTTTCTTTACAGGCTTCTTTACAGACTATTGAAGCCATTCATACAAAAAAAACTTTTAGAAGGCACTGCCTCATTAAGAATTCTTGATTTTTATAAATTGGGTCAACTTATCTATTATATGAATAAGAATTGACATTTTCATACCCCAATTCCAATTCCAGTTTTATATTAGCAACGTTAAGCCAAGTTGCTAATTTCAATGTTGTATATCCAATAAGCATCCCAAATGTATTAAGAAAAACGTCATCTATATCAGCGGTACCCCTTGCGGTGTAAAGCTGCGCAAGTTCTATCATTGATATCCAAGAAATAAAAAGGAAGAACAAAAGCGGAAGATTATTAAGGCGCTTATCCAGAATACCCAACCACCCGTATGGAATAAATACCAAAATGTTTCCAACGATATTTACCAAGAATTTTTGAGAAAAAACCTGGTGATAGCTAAGAAAGTATTTGATGCTCTGAAAAGGGTTGAGTTGAAGAAATCCGAATTCGGGATGTCTGCCACAACCATAAAACATCATGTATAACAAAAAAACTGTGTAGAAAAAAATCAGTACAGCATAATATCTTTTCATAGGTTCCTTTTGGAGGATTAGTAATAAAAAGGAATTTTCTAGTTCATAAATAATTATTGGAAAATAACAAGTCAATATTGCAGCAAAAATCTTTCCGCAATCAGAAAATTAAACAGACGATTAATTTTTTTATAAAAAATTTAACGATTGTGTTAAGTAAGAATTAATAAATTAAGAAAAGTTTAAGAAAGTGGGCGATACAGGATTCGAACCAGTGACCTCTGCGATGTCAACGCAACGCTCTAAACCAACTGAGCTAATCGCCCTTTTCAAAAATGATATAAAAAAATCTCCCAATAATTTGGAAGATTTTGTGGGTCCTGAGGGATTCGAACCCCCGACCCTCTGGGTGTAAACCAGATGCTCTGAACCAACTGAGCTAAGAACCCGAATTTTTTTAAAAGGTTTCGTTCCTTTTTTGTGGGTCCTGAGGGATTCGAACCCCCGACCCTCTGGGTGTAAACCAGATGCTCTGAACCAACTGAGCTAAGAACCCTCTAATTCTCGTTTAGAGTGGTGCAAATATACAACTTCTCGTGATATTCACAAATTTTTTTCTAAAAAATCTCCCACCACAAAGTTGCTTCCACCGATAAAAATCATTTCACTATCTTTACAATTCTGTTTTGCAGCAAGATAGCCTTCCTGAACCGAATCGAAAATATTGTAATTCAGATCAAAGTTTTTTAAAAGATATTCATAATCTTCCGGATGTCTTCCTCTACTAACGCTTGGCTTTACAAAGTAGAATCGAGCTTCCGAAGGTAACACCGGAATTACATCATCAATTTTTTTATCATTCACAAAACCAAGAATAATATGCTTTTGTTGAGAATAACCTTTTAATTGATTGAAAACTTCTTCCAATCCGGCTTGATTGTGTCCTGTATCACAAATGGTTAAAGGTTCTTTTGAAAATTCGAACCACCGTCCAATGAAGTTTGTATTTTGATGAACATTCAAAAGCCCCAGTTTTAAATGTTTATCACTGATTTCCAAACCTTGCTTCCTCAATTCATTGACCAGAGCTAAAACCACCCGGATGTTTTTCTTTTGATAATTACCCTTTAAATCTGAGATTAAATCAGTTTTAATTTCTGTAGCATCAATGAAATCCGCTGTGACTTCAGTTGCTTTTTGATGGATAATTTCCTTTACAACAGGATTTTCATCTCCCGAAATTATCGCAGTCTTTTCCTTGACAATTCCCGCTTTTTCTATTGCAATTTCTTCAATCGTATCACCTAGAATATTTTGGTGGTCAAGTTGAACATTGGTAATAGCTGAAACTAAAGGCTTAATAATATTGGTTGAATCCAATCTTCCGCCCAAACCGACTTCAATAATGGCAAAATCAACTTGTTGCTGATAAAAATATTCGAAAGCCATAATTGTCGTGAACTCAAAAAAAGAAGGACGAATATCTTCTGGTAAATGCTTCAATTTTTGTATAAAATCATAAACAAAACGCTTATCACAATTTTTGCCACTGATTTTGATTCTTTCCGTAAAATCAATCAAATGGGGCGAATTATAAAGTCCGGTTTTGTAGCCTGATTCTTGTAAAACCGAAGCCAGCATATTGCTTGTAGAACCTTTTCCATTAGTTCCGCCGATGTGAATCGTTTTGATTTTGTCCTGCGGATTTCCGAAAAAGTCGCAAAGCTTTCTGATGTTATCGAGTCCCGGCTTGTAAGCTTTTTCCCCGTCAATCTGGTAATTCGGCATCTGTACAAAGAGCCAGTCTATAGCTTCCTGATATTCTTGTGAAGTCATATTTCAAAATGAAATACAAATTTAAAAATAAGATGAAATCAAAGGAAATAAATTTAGAAGATTGGATTAATTGAGACAAAAACACCTTGATGGTCGCTTAAAATTTCTTTTTCAACAAATGTTTTCGCATCTGTAATATTTTCTACTAAAAATTTCGGAATAATGATGTGGTCGATATTTTTCTTAATTTTTTCAGTCGAATTAATAAGATTAAGTTTCTCAAATAGTGATTTTAAAACTTCGGTAGTTTCGGAATTAATACAGTAATGTTTTTCATTTTCAAGAAAAGAAGTGTTCAAATCGCCGATGATTAAAATTTTGGGATTGATTTTCGAAATTCTATTGCAATCATTAATGCAATTTTCCAATTCGTTTTTCGCAAAAGGTTTTCTTTTAAATTGAGTTCCGATAATGGTTGCGTAAATAACCAGATCTCCGAATTCTGTTTTGAATTCCAAGGCCAAACTTGTCTTATTGTCAATCACAGAGAATATCCTTGTTGAAGGAACTTTAGAATAAATAATTGTTCGATAAGCTTTTTCTCCGCTCAGATATTTGGAATAATTTAAACCTTCATATTCTGTGTTTTCGGGAATTTGTTCAGAAAAATATTTGAATGGAAATTGAGATAAGTTCAGATTAACGGCTTCTGTTAAAATCAAAAAATCAAAATCTTGTTGACTTAAAAACATTTCAACTTTCTCAGACTTAAACTTTTTACACCAGCCGATATTGAGCGTTGCAATTTTCATTGATTATATATTCAACAAAAATTAGAAATTAATCGTATAAGTTCCCTGAGAAATATTCTGAGATTTTTTAGCTTTCACATATTGTTTCATCCAGATAACAGCAGCTGTAATATTACAGGCGTCTTTGATTCCGCTGCTTCGTCCTGCGTTAGTCACATTTCCGGCTTTGTCCACCGTGAAAAACATAACAAGCTGACCTTTAGTTTTACAATTATGAGACGGTAATTTCCCTGCTTTTCCCATAGTTCCGGGAATAAAAGCTGTAAGGGCACGGTCTTTTCCTATTTTGGTGATTTTGTCATCTTTTGAATCCGGAGTTGCCGTTTCTTTTTTCTCGTCTTTTTTGGAAAGTTTCGTATCTGCTTTTTCAGCTTTTGAAGGTTCTTTTTTTTCTTCTTCTTCTTCTTTAACAACAGGAGTTTCCTTAGCAATAGAAACGGTATCAGGCGGTAAAACTTCCACATCTGGAACATAGATTTGTGGCTTTATAATAGAATCCGCTTTTGGTTCTTCTATCGGTTTTGGAGTTTCTACAACAACAGGTTTTGGTTGCTCAGATGCTTTGTAATAAAGAGAATTGAACGAAAATAAAAGCACAAAAAATAACAGCGCAACCACGTAAAACGCAATTGGCAATCCGGATAATTTTTTGGTTCTTCTTCGGAATTCCATTTCTTAGGAAGGTTTGTTGATAATGTCTAAAAACTCATTGGTATGATACTGAATTTTCATCAACAGATAATCCACTTTGCCAACTAAAATATTATGAAATATATAAGCTAAAAATCCGACAATCAGGCCTACAACCGAAGGCGCCAAAGCTTTATAAAAATCGGCTGCTAAAAGATTCTGAGCAACAACAGTTTCTGTTTTTGATAATGTTCCGAAAGTCGAGGCCAGAATCAGAACACCGCCAAGAAGTCCCAACATAGGCGCAGCACCGGATAGCGTTGCCAGGAAACCGATATTTTTTTCAGCTTTGTTCAGTTCTATTTGTGCGTGGGTTTCCATTGCGTTGGCAATTTCACTTACAGGTCTTCCCAATCTGGAAAGTCCTTTTTCCACGCTTCTGGATTCGGGAGAATTGTCTCTTCTGCAAAAATCAATTGCCGACTGGATTCTTCCGTCATTGAGAAGGTCGTTGACGTTTTTAAGTAAATAAGGATCAACCTGGTTTTCCCGGTTAAGCGAATATAATTTCTGTCCAAAAAAAACGATGGCAGCAATTCCCGAAAATATAAGAATAATGATAAGAGAAACACTTAATAAGCCTCCTCCAAATAAGAATTCCCAGATAGAAATATTTTGATTTACCATAGTTTTTTATTTGCTTTTTAACATTTTCAAATTTATGAATTAGTTGATGATTAACCCGAACAGATTATGGAAAAATTTACGAAAAATGATTATTAATAGGAATTTTAGAAAACAATTTTATAAGTTCCTTTCGAAGAGACGCTGGCAGCCTCAGCTTTTACATATTGCTTTACCCAGCTTACAGCGGTATTCATTACACAAGGATCGGAAACACCGCTTAATCGTCTTGCAGAGGTCACTTTTCCGGATTTGTCAACGGTATAAGAAATTGTAATGCTTCCGCTTGCAGAACAATCGTGACTAGGCTGTGCTCCGCCTCTTCCCATAGTTCCGGGAATGAAACCGACTAATTTTCTATCCACACCAATCAGACTTGTTCCGTCACCATCACCGCCTAATGGATCGCCATAATTGCCAGGTCCGGTTCCGTTACCTTGTGAGCCGGATTTTGTTCCTCTGCCTTTTAAAAGATTACCGATTGCCGCATTTCCACGGCCGTCACTGGTTGCATTTTCTTTTTTGATATCGCCTTTTGCGTTGGTTTTTCCAGTCGTATTTTTAGTGGAATTAGCAACAGCCGGAGTGTTGGCTTTATCATTAGCCTTAGTAGCTACAGGTGGATTTTTAGTTCTGGTTGGGATGGGAACTGTATTTTCAGGAATATCTTTTTCGACTTTTTCCTTGGCAGCTTTTGCAACTTCGGTAACGATTTCTTTCTCCTGTTTTTTTTCTACGACTGGAGCCGGACTTCCTTCTTCCTCTTTTGGTTCTTCAAGTCCTTTTCCGTTTCTGTTGTCGCCATAATTGATACGCATTTCTGTCAAATCAATAGGAATGATCTTCTCGCTATTTGCTGCGGTTTTCTTTTGCGTTTTTATAAAGGAAATAGGGATAAAAAATAAAACCGAAAACAAAAAAATCCCTACAACCAAAGCTTTGGTAAGCGTGAAATCATAATGTTTACGGAACGCATAAGCGCCATAAGCTTTATGTCTGTCTTCGAAAATAATATCATCCAGATCCTGATACATTGGAAATAGCTTGTTTACGTTATAACTTAACTTTTATAACGACTGGTAAATATAAATATTATTTTCCGGAAAAAATTAGTCGTCTACCTCGATGTCGTCCTGGCGGAAATTACATTTGAGTTTGAATGCGATTGGATCATCAGAGCCCGTATAAAAATCGGTAATGTTTCCTGTCCAGCAAAGTTGCAGGTCATCGTTTTCGTTTTTATCAAAGACTAATTTGTTATCATATAAGAAAGCTTCTTCATCATCAAAGAGATCTGCTTCTGTATAAGTGTCATCATCCGTGTCTTCTACAACAAAGGTTTGCCCTTCCAGTTCAGAAGTTGTGATCGGAAAATCGAAAACGTTAAGAGAAATCTGTGGGAAATTATACTGTAGAGAATCATCATCCACGTGATCGAGAGAATCATCTGTTATAACTTCTACCTCCAAAAAATTCTGCTTGTTGCTATAAACGGATTTGCAATAAGTACTCTTGATAAAATATTTCAGAGTTTCCTCTGGATGATAAATCTTTAATATTCCTTTCATTGTAAGGATAATAAATTATGAAATGATAAATTTTTAAATTGTGTTGAACAAAGATAAAAAATTGAATGAATTTGGAAAATTTTTGCTAATTAATTTTAATATTAATATCAAAAATCATCAAATCTTTTGATATTGTATTAATACTGATAGAATTAGTCAGGAAAATTTATACCATTAAAATCTTATCTTTACAATATCAAATCTTTATAGGATGAATTCTTTTTATAAAATTACTTTTCTTTTCGCATTGGTTTTCTCTGTTATTTCCTGTAAAAAAGGAGATTCTCCAATTCTTAAAAATACTTATCCTTCATCATCTGATCTGGACTCTATTGCCGCCAATTATTACGAAGAATATTTGAAATTATATCCTTTGGAAGCAACATCGCAAGGTGATGAGAGATATAATGATCTTTTACCAGATAATCTGAGCCAGGATTTTATCAAAAAAGAAATTGCATTTTATAACTCGGTTCAGAATCAATTAAAATCAATCGATTATAATAGTTTGGATAACGACCAGAAAGTGGTTTTTGATGTTCTGGAATATACATTGATCGACAAACAGGAACGTTACGCCTATCACCCGGAATATATTCCTTTTACGCAGTTTGATGGTTTGCCTTTGACTTTTCCGATGTTGGGAAGCGGAACGGGCGTTCAGCCATTCAAAACTGAAAAAGATTATGACAATTGGCTTAAAAGGATAGAACAGTTTCCGGTCTGGATGGATTCTGCCATTGAAAATTTCCGCGCCGGAATCAAAAATAATGTCGTACTTCCAAAATCGTTGGTTGTGAAAATGATTCCACAAATGAAAGCCGAAGAAATCACAACTTTCGAAATCGAAAAAAATATTTTTTACGGGCCGATCAGGAATCTGCCAAAAGATTTCAAGCCGGTTATTACTAACAAATATGCGAAGCTTTATCAGGATGCGATCAAAAATAAGATCATTCCTGCTTACGTGAAAATGGCTGATTTTCTTGAGAAAGAATATCTGCCAAAGGCCAGAACTACAGATGGTTATAATGCCTTGCCAAACGGAAATAATGTTTACGCATATTACGTGAAAAGCTGGACAACGACAGATAAAGCCCCGGACGACATTCACCAGACAGGACTAAAGGAAGTTGAAAGACTTCGTAAGGAAATGGAAAAAGTGAAGAACCAGGTAGGCTTCAAAGGTTCTCTAGAAGAGTTTCTGAATCACGTAAAAACTGACCCGAAAGCAATGCCTTATCAGACCTCAAAAGAAGTTTTAGCGGGCTTTCAATCAATCTTGGATAAAATTACTCCGAAGCTGAAAACAATGTTTAATGTGACTCCGAAAAGCCCTTTCGAAATTCGTCAAACCGAAAAATACCGTGAAGCAAGTGCAAGTGCAGAATACATACAGGGAAGTGCGGATGGAAAACGTCCCGGGATTTTTTACATACCGATTCCCGACCCGAAGAAGTTCAATGTGACTTCCGGGATGGAATCTCTTTTCCTTCACGAGGCTATTCCGGGTCATCATTATCAGGTTTCTTTGCAACAGGAAAATACCAAGTTGCCAAAGTTTATGAGATTCGGCTGGATTGGTGCTTACGGCGAAGGCTGGGCTTTATATTGCGAATCACTTGGTCCGGAATTCGGGCTTTATACTGATCCGTATCAAAAATTAGGTTCTTTGAGTGATGAAATGTTGAGAGCTGTTCGTCTGGTAATTGATACAGGAATCCACACAGGACAAATGTCACGAGAAGAAGCCATCAAATATTTCCTGAGTAATGTAGCTTATGACGAAGCTGGAGCAACTGCAGAAGTGGAGCGTTATATGGCGTTGCCGGGACAAGCGCTGAGCTACAAAACTGGTTCGATGAAAATAAGAGAGTTGAGAGATAAATATCAAAAACAGCAGGGAAAGAAGTTTAATCTGGCGTCTTTCCACGATGAGGTTTTGAGCCAAGGTTGTCTTCCATTGGAAGTTTTGGAACGTAAAATGGAACTTTGGGCAAAGAGATAAATGATGAAGAAACAAATCAAAAAAAGACTAAGACATACGAAATATATCTTTTATCAGGAAACCCTTGTTGACTTCAAAGATCATTTTTGGTCGTTTCTCGGTGCTTTTTTCGGGATCGGATTGATTGCTTTTTTGCAGTCTCAACATTTGACCGGGGTTGAAAACATTTTTCTGATTGGCTCATTCGGAGCATCCAGCGTTTTGATTTACGGTGCCGTAAATAGTCCTTTAGCCCAACCAAGAAACTTGATTGGCGGACACGTTTTATCAGCATTGGTTGGTGTTACAGCCTATAAATTCTTGCCGGATATCCTTTGGCTGAGTGCATCTATTGCAGTCGCTTCTTCTATTGTCGTGATGCAGATTACCAAGACGATGCATCCGCCGGGTGGTGCAACAGCTTTGATTGCTGTTCTTCCTGCCGGGAAAATTCAGGAATTGGGATATTGGTATGCTGTATCTCCGGTTTTGAGTGGCGTTTTGATTTTATTAACGATGGCTTTGATTTTCAATAATATTCCAAAAGGAAGGAAGTATCCGCATCATATCAGACAAACCAAATATTTCCATATGAGAAGAATGCTAAAGAGAAATCATTAGGCTTTATCCGGAAACAAAAGTTTCGGAATAAAATCCTTGTCCTTATTACCTCTCGCAGGCGAATATTCTCGTCCATAGAAAATAATCTGAAGGTGTAATTTGTTCCAAACACTTTCATCCCAAAGATTCTTAGCATCTCTTTCGGTTTCAACGACATTTTTCCCTGAGGTCAGTTTCCATTGTGTCATCAGTCTATGAATATGCGTATCAACAGGAAACGCCGGAAAACCAAATCCCTGACTCATCACAACAGAAGCGGTTTTGTGACCAACACCGGCCAGACTTTCCAACTCTTCATAAGTTTGTGGCACTACGGAATTGAATTTTTCCACCAAAACTTCCGCCATTTTTTTAAGGTTTTTCGCTTTGGAATTCGAAAGTCCGATTTCTTTGATTAATTCCTTGATTTCTTCAACGCTCAACTTGGCCATTTTCTCAGGCGTATCAGCAACGGCAAAAAGAGAAGGCGTTACCTGATTTACTTTTTTGTCCGTCGTCTGTGCAGAAAGGGCGACCGCAACCATCAGAGTATAAGCGTCTTTGTGATCCAGTGGAATAGGAACTTCAGGATATAATTTTTCTAATTCTTCCTGAACAATCTTGGCTCTTTGCTTTTTCGTCATTTTGATGGTAAATTTGTAGCACAAAAATAGAAATTATGTTGAACGTTGGCGACTCTTTACCGGAATTTATAGGAACTAATCAAAACGGAGAACCAATCGATTCTCAAAAGCTGAAAGGCAAAAAACTGGTTGTTTTCTTTTATCCGAAGGCAAGCACGCCAGGTTGTACAGCAGAAGCCTGCAATTTGAGAGATAATTACTCGGTTTTGAAGCAGAAAGGTTATCAGCTATTGGGTGTCAGCGCAGATTCTGTGAAGCGTCAGAAAAATTTCGCGGTAAAAAATGAATTACCATTTGATGTCATTGCAGATGAAAATCGCGATATCATTGACAAATTTGGTGTTTGGCAGTTGAAGAAATTTATGGGGAGAGAATTTATGGGAATCGTGAGAACGACTTTTGTTTTCGATGAAAAGGGAATTTGTACTCAGGTTATCGATAAAGTCAAAACCAAAGACCACGCCGCGCAGATCTTAACATAAAAACATCTACGAATACGTTCTTTACCTATCCGTTGAAGTTCATTAACGGTCGCGCGGGGTTATGAACAGGTTCGTTGTGGTTATTTACCTGTTGCGTGGCGTTGCCGATGTGTTCCGACAGGATGCGAACCCCAAATTATACGTTGCCTAACGTGTCGGGAGGGCTTTAAGACCTCGGTGAATACGTAAAGAACCGCAACAGATGATTCCGGAACGTCAACCGAACGGTGTTAATAAGGTTCGGATATTTTCTATGAAGGTCCAGAACTCTATTTCACGGGAATCCATATCTCTTCCTCAGCAAAATCACTGTTTGGATTATAATCGTCTCCGAAAATCTCGAAATGTGGTCTGTGATCAACCTCAAATTGATTTTCCGGAATGAAATTTTGAAATAGATATCTGAACATTTCCGGCCCGTTGTCTGCTTTACCCTTATAACTGAAAACCAAGTATTTTCCACTTTCTAATTCGAAAATGTCAAACCCTTCGGGAATATTATCAAAATCAGGAACTTCGGCCAAAGCATATTTGATGAAAGACTGATCGGGCGTGAAATTCTCGGGATAGATTTGAAGCGAGAATAATTGATTGGAAATTCGGTTTGGGATCTCTCTTCTTCTCATCATAAACTTCTTCCAAACCATCGGTGTTTTGTTATCCTGAAAAGAAGTCGTAATGCTGAATCCGATTAACTTTTTTGGCTTAATAATCTCAATACGATGAGGTAGATCGAATTCAGTTTTCATAATACATCAACTCTTCATTATCATTAGGAATGGTTACCATCTTCTGGAACTTCAACCCTAATTTTTCAATTAATTTTTGGGAAGAAAAATTGTCTTTGGTTGTAATTGCAGAGATTTTATTAACTCCAAATTCTTTAGCGGCAACTTCTTTCAGTTTGTGGGCAGATTCATAAGCGAACCCTTTACCTTCGTATTTTTCAAAAAAGGAAAAGCCAATATCCAGAACATCCAGACCTTCTCTTTCAAAGATCCCAACTGCACCAATTTTCGTGTTGTCCTCTTTCAGGATCACAACATAATTTCCGAACCCCAATTTTTCAATCTGAGGAAGGAATCGATTTTTGATATAGTTTTCCGCATCTTCTTTGGTGCGAAGATTTCGGTCACCAATATATTTGATGAACGATGGCATATTATATAATTCAAGAAAAAAATCTGCATCTTGTACTGCTGCAGGTTTTAGAATCAATCTTTCAGTTTCAAAGGTTTTCATTCATTAAAAATAAAAATTTTACGGAACAATAACTGTAAAAATGTATGCAAAAAGATTGACCAATAGAACAACACCATAGAGAATATTGGTTTTTCCACGGTTTAAAGACAACATCACGGTGTAAAGTGATAATGCTAACAGAACCATAGACTTGATGTCAAGTCCTAAAACAAATGGGAAATCGTAAATAATTGCTACTACAGAAACGCACGGGATTGTCAATCCGATACTAGCAATAGCAGAACCTAGTGCCAGGTTAAGGCTCGTCTGAAATTGGTTTCTTCTTGCGGCCTTGATCGCCGCCATTCCTTCTGGTAATAGGACGACTGCTGCAATGATAACTCCGACTAATGCTTGTGGCGCTCCAAAATTATGGACCATTTTTTCTATCTGAGGCGAAAGCGCTTTTGCCAAGAATACTACAACTCCTAGACAGATAATCAGGAAAATCAGGCTCATTATACTTTCGAAATTGCTTGGTGGTTCTGCGTGCGGCTGGTCGTCATTTTCAGGAAGAAAATAATTCCGGTGCCTTACGGTTTGAACCATCAAAAATGTGCTGTAAATAATAAGAGAAGCGATTGAGAAAAATATTAATTGTGTCTTGCTGAATGTTGCTGAGAGTTCGCTGGTGGTATAATTAGGTAGAATCAAAGTCATCACCACAATTGCAACAAGACTTATCAAAGCCATATTTCCGGAAGTTCTGGCGAAAAATTGCTCTTTGAATTTGATCCCGCCAACTAGCAGACATGCACCGAGAATTCCGTTCAGGATCAGCATTACTGCTGCAAATACGGTGTCTCTTGCAAGCGTATGGGTTTCTTTTCCGCCAGCTACCATTAATGAAACAATTAGCCCAACCTCTAAAACAGTAATGGCTATCGCAAGAATAATGGTTCCGAAAGGTTCTCCAACTTTGTGTGCTACAACTTCGGCATGATGAACAGCGCCTAAAACAGACGAAATCAAAAGTGCACCTCCCAAAACAGCGAGCAGAGGACTGTCATCAGCAACACCAAGAGTGTAATAAATCAATGACAGAATAGGGAAAATATAAGACCAATGAAATAAAGATTTTAAACTCATAGAAAATGATTTCTCTAATTTACAAAAAATTACTGAAAATGATTTTAAGAGAATACGGCAACAAAAAAGCCACCAAAATCATGGTGGCTTAGAATATTTTTGATGATAAAATTATTTTACCAAAGTTAACTCGCTGATAAGTCTAGTTGCACCAGCATATTTGTCAATAATCCAAAGAACATAACGAACGTCTACGTTAATGGTTCTCTGTAATTTTGGCTCGAAAACGATGTCGCCACTCAAAGCTTCACTGTTTCCATCAAAAGCAAGGCCTATCAGGTGTCCGTTTCCGTCAATGATTGGAGAACCGGAGTTACCGCCTGTAATATCATTATTTGATAAGAAGTTGATTGGCATAAATCCGCCTTTTTTATCCGCATATTGTCCGTAATCTTTTTTCTTGGCAAGATCAAGAACTTTTTGAGGAAGGTCAAATTCTTCGTCACCTTTTTTGTATTTGGCAACCATACCGTTGATGTCGGTATAATAATTTTCCTTGATACCTTTGTAGTTTCTGTCAGCTCTTTCAGGTAACGTTTCAATCGTTCCGTAAGTTAATCTCATGGTAGAGTTAGCGTCCGGATAGAATTTTTTCTCTGGTTGCGCTTTTCTAAGTCCGTCCAAGAATAATCTGCTGTTTTTGGCAAAATTCTCATCTACTTTAGAATATTTTTCGATTCCTAATTTTTGATCTTCAACAATGCCGTTGGCGAATTGTCTCAATTTATCACCATCGATTTTCAATCTGTCAGGATTTTCTATGAAAGCTAAAGCAGACTTTTTGTTAGCGAAAATAGATTCGTAAGCTATTGTTGAAAGGTTATTCACATCAGCAGCCATAATAGTTGGTGATGCAAATTCTTTAGCAACTCTTGCTTTGTAAAGGGAAGTCAAAGCTACAAGCATATCACCTTCAACATTGTCGTGGAAACCATCGTAAGCTTTCTCAACAGCATCAAAAACTTTTTGTTTCATAGCAGCTTTCCCGGCATCGTCCTGGTCAGCATAAGTTTTGAACAGGCTGCCTAACTGGTAAGCAGTTCCAATATAGTGTGCATTTCTTTGTAAAATAGAAGCGTAATTTCTCTCTACATTTCTGCCCGAAACCTGAGTGTAGTAAGCTTTGATTTCTGGTAAAACACCGTAATAAGTTTGCTCATTTGGAGATTGAGCTGCCCATTGATTATAAGTTTCCTCCAGTTTTTGTTTTTCAGCAACCGTTCCATTTTTCTTTACCGCATCAATCGTTCCCTGTCTGTTTTTCCAGTAGTTGGCAACACTGGCGTACTGAGAAGCATAGTCTAACTGAGTCGCTTTGTCTTTGTCCATATATTTCTTCATGACATCCATTGCCACTTTAGAAGCTTCTACCCAGGCAGGATAATCTTTATCAACCATTTGTTCGATTCCGTAAGAAGTCAAATAACGGTTGGTTCTTCCTGGGTAACCCAAAATCATTGTGAAATCTCCTGGCTTGTAACCTTTAAGAGAAACCGGTAAAAAATGTTTTGGTTTCAATGGTGTGTTGGCTTCAGAATATTCTGCCGGATTTCCGTTAGCATCTGCATAAACACGGAAGACTGTGAAATCTGCAGTGTGTCTTGGCCATTCCCAGTTATCTGTATCACCACCAAATTTTCCTAATGATGAAGGCGGCGCACCGACCAATCTGATGTCTTTATAATCTTGGTAAACAAAATAATAGAATTCATTACCGTTGAAAAAATCTCTTACTACAACAGTATATTTCCCGTTCTCAGAATTTTCTGCCTGGATGGCTTTATATTCTGCATCGATAACCGCTTTTCTATCGGCTGCAGACATATTGTTATTCAGCTTGGAATTGATTCTCTCAGAAACATCATCCATTCTCACCAAAAATCTGACGTATAAACCTTTAGCATTGAATTCCTCATTCGGTTTCATTGCCCAGAAGCCGTTCTTCAGATAGTCTTTTTCAGGCGTAGAAGCTGCCGCAACAGCGTCGTAACCACAGTGGTGATTGGTGAAAATCAAACCCTGGTTAGAAACAATTTCACCGGTACAGAAACCACCAAAGCTTACGATGGCATCCTTTAAACTGGAATTGTTAACAGAATAAATTTCTTCCGGCGTCAAGTGCAGGCCTTCTTTCTGCATATCAACTCCGTTCAGACGTTTAATAAGCATCAGAAGCCACATCCCTTCGTCAGCTCTCATTTGTGCATAGCCCAGAATCAGGGTTAATGCTAAAAATATTTTTTTCATTGAGAATATTATTTTGCTGGCTAATTTAATGATTATTTTAAATCTAATGGTATGAATTTGGCTGAGAGATTCAGTAAATTTGAAAAGATGAGATTTCTAAAGACAATCGGTGTTTTATCATTGTTAATGCTTTTAATGTATTCCTGTAAAAGTTCAAATCAATCCGGTTCAATAATGGAAAATATTCATAGAAAATGGATGTTAATTGAATACAAGGATTTCACAAAAGATGAACTGACAAAGCTGGAAGCCAATATGGATTTAACAAAAAACTCTGACGTTCTCAATCGTTATACCACTAAAATGGGATGCAATGGAATGTTTTTCACAGCGGAATTCAACAAAGGAAAAGCAAAGTTTTCTGGTGTTGGTTCAACAATGATGTATTGCGAAGGCAGAATGAAACTGGAGGAATTATTCGTAAAAGATTTACCTAAAATGAATCATTACAAAATTGAAGGACATTTCTTAACTTTAACGGATGGGACAATCTCAATGAAATTTGTAGCTGCAGATTGGGATTAAGAGAAGATTCAAGATTCAAGTTAAAAGATTCAAGAATTTAAAATATCACTAAAATATTACCTTATGAAAAGAAGTGCAAAAGCAGTCTGGAAAGGCACCGTAAAAGACGGAAGCGGAGTTTTAACAACCCAGAGTACAACACTCAATGACACACAATATTCTTTCAAAAGCCGTTTCGAAGAAGGTGTCGGAACCAATCCGGAAGAATTGTTGGCAGCTGCTCATGCAGGATGCTTTACAATGAAAACTTCTGCTTTGCTGACGGAAGCTGGTTATAATCCTGAAACTTTGGAAACCGATTGCAAAATAAGTTTGGTTGACGGTAAAATCACTTTATCAGAACTAACTCTTAATGCAAAAATTCCAGGAATTTCAGAAGATGATTTCCAGAAAATAGCGAAAGACGCCAAGGAAAATTGCCCGGTAAGTCAGGCATTCAGTTTTGAGAAAACATTGACAGCCACTCTTGTTAATTAAAATTGTAAAGCACAGATTTAATACAATCAAAAAATTCAAAACCAAAGATATTCTTTGGTTTTTTGTTCAAAAATAGTATCTTGTCAGAATCAGAAAATTATCAATTTTAAATGTTAGAAAAAAAAGAACATCAGTATGAAAGAGCGGTTTTAGTTGGCCTGGTCACTCAAAACCAAGACGAAGATAAGCTGACAGAATATATGGACGAGCTGGAGTTTCTGGCCTACACAGCCGGTGCTACAGTGGACCGAAGATTTACTCAAAAATTATCTCAGCCAGATTCCAGAACATTTGTTGGGAGCGGAAAGGCATTGGAAATCAAAGAATATGTTAAGGAACATGAAATCGGAACTGTGATTTTTGATGACGAATTATCGCCCTCTCAATTAAAGAATCTGGAACGTGAAATGGAAGTCAAAATCCTGGACCGTACCAATCTCATTCTTGATATTTTTGCGCAAAGAGCACAAACTTCTTATGCTAGAACTCAGGTTGAGTTAGCTCAATATCAATATCTCTTACCACGCTTAACCAGAATGTGGACCCACCTCGAAAGACAAAAAGGGGGAATCGGGATGCGTGGTCCTGGGGAAACGGAAATCGAAACCGACAGAAGGATTATCCGCGACCGAATCACTCTATTGAAAGACAAGCTGAAAACCATCGACAAACAAATGTCAACCCAAAGACAAAACCGTGGCAAAATGGTTAGAGTTTCTTTGGTTGGTTATACCAATGTTGGAAAATCAACCTTGATGAATGCGTTGTCCAAATCGGAAGTTTTTGCAGAAAATAAGCTGTTTGCAACCTTAGACACAACGGTTAGAAAAGTCGTGATTGGAAATCTTCCATTTCTTTTGACGGATACGGTTGGTTTCATCAGAAAGTTGCCGACGCAGTTGGTTGAATCCTTTAAGTCGACTTTGGACGAGGTTCGTGAAGCGGATTTGCTGATTCATGTTGTGGATATTTCGCACGAGAGCTTTGAAGACCATATTGCATCTGTGAATCAGATTCTTCAGGAGATTGATGCACATCAGAAACCGATGATTATGGTGTTTAACAAGATTGACGATTTTAGTTATGAGAAAAAAGATGAAGATGATTTGACACCTTCATCCAAAAAAAATATTTCTCTGGAAGAGTGGAAAAAAACCTGGATGGCAAAATCCAAACATCCGACGGTTTTTATCTCGGCTTTGACCAAAGAAAATTTCCCGGAAATGAAGAAAATGATTTATGATGAGGTTCACAGAATTCATATTTCCCGTTTTCCTTATAATGATTTCTTGTTCGAATATTTTGATGACGAAGAATAGAAAACCATAAAGATACTAAGCTTGCACAAAGCGCGCGACGTAATTTGTGAACTTTGTGCAAAACCTATGAGTTACTCATTAATTCCAATATTAATTTATTCAAAAATGGTGTCCGAAGAGTTATCAATCGCAATTTATCATAATTAATAATTAGAAATAACCTTGAGACCTTTGTGAAAACCTTGAGTCTTTGTGTTTAAAAATAAAAATAAATGGAGTTATATTACTCATTTTCAGTTCTTATCGTTTTAGCGTCTTTGTTTGCCTATATCAATTACCGTGTGCTGAAATTACCCAGCACAATCGGGATTATGGTAATCGCCATTATTGTTTCCGTAACTTTGGTTGCATCAGGTGATAATTTTTTACCGAAAACCACAACACATCTAACAAAACTAGTAAACAACTTCGATTTTACTGAAGTACTGATGGGTGCGATGCTTAACTTTCTGCTTTTTGCGGGTGGAATTCATGTTAACATCAAAGATCTGAAGGAACAGTTCGGACCAGTTGTTATTTTTTCGACGGTGGGAGTTATTATTTCAACATTTGCGGTTGGTTTTGGGACATATTATCTTTTGCCTTTGGTTGGCGTTCAGATGCCTTTTATTTATTGTTTGGTTTTTGGCGCTTTAATTTCCCCGACTGATCCGGTTGCGGTTCTTAGTATCCTGAAACAAGCGAATGTATCTAAGTCATTGGAAACCAAAGTAGCTGGCGAATCTTTATTCAATGACGGAATGGCGGTGGTGGTTTTCACTGTCGTTTTACAATTGGCCATAGGTAAAGAAGTTGATCTGAATGTCGAAAACATCGGATTATTGTTGCTTCGGGAAGCTGGAGGAGGATTACTTTTGGGGGTTCTTCTCGGTTATTCGGCGTCCAGAGCGATGCGTGTTGTGGATGATTATATTATTTCCGTATTGATCACATTGTCAGTGGTTATGGGCGGTTATCTGATTGCCCGCGAGATGCATATTTCTGCGCCTTTGGCAATGGTTGCCGCCGGATTATTCATGGGAAATTTCAGCGAAAGTTTCAAAATGAAATCCGAAACGCAGGATTATCTAATCAAATTCTGGGAACTGATTGATGAAATTATGAATGCTGTCTTATTCCTGTTTATCGGTTTTGAATTGCTGTTAATCAAAGATTTAAATGAATATCTGGTTGCTGGTGGAATTTGTATTTTGATCGTTTTATTGGCGCGTTGGGTCGCGATTTTTCTTCCAACAAAATTTATGGCTTTTAAATACCGATTCAGTCCGCAGACAGTGAAGGTTTTGGTTTGGGGCGGAATCCGTGGTGGCGTATCCATTGCGTTGGCTTTATCGATCCCGATGAATGATTACAGCCAGGTTATCATCAGCATTACTTATTGCGTAGTGGTGTTTTCAATTATCGTTCAAGGACTTACAATCGCCAAAGTGGCAAATCCGAAAAAGATTGCGACGGAAGAAAAAATTATGGAAACCGCTGAATAAATGAAAAACTCAATCATAATTTCAGATATTAAACAAGCACTTCAGGATCTTTCCATTCCGGAAAAAGCCGAATTCTTTCCCAAATTTTTCAAAACCGGGAAAGGCGAATATGGTGAAGGTGATGTATTTATCGGCGTTACTGTTCCGGATCAAAGAAGTGTTGCGAAAGAATTTTACAATAAAATTTCTCTTGAAGAGTTAAGCGAATTGTTATCTTCCACAATCCATGAACATCGGTTGACAGCGCTTCTGATATTGGTTTATAAATTTGAGAAAACTAAAGATAAAATTCAACAAAAAGAAATTGTGGATTTTTATTTGAAACACACAAAATATATCAACAACTGGGATTTGGTTGATACATCGTGCTATAAAATTATCGGAAGATATTGTTTTGAAAATCAGGATTCTAAAATTTTAAATAAACTTTCTCATTCCGAAAATATGTGGGAAAAACGGATGGCAATTGTCGGAACGATGCATCATATCAAGAAAGGAGATTTTGAATTAACCAAAACCTTTGCGCTCAAAAATCTGATGCATCCACACGATTTGATGCACAAAGCCAACGGCTGGCTGCTTCGCGAAATGGGAAACAAGAATGAAAAGGAATTGCTTGATTTTCTTAATCTTCATTACAAAGAAATGCCAAGAACTTGCCTCCGTTATGCGATTGAAAAGTTGGATGAAGAGTTACGACAAGATTATTTAAAAGGAAGAATATAATGGATTACTTTTGGCTAAGGACAGTTCTGCATTATTTCCTACACTTCGTTTTTCCCATTGTAATTGCATATCTGTTTTTTAGGGACAATTGGAAAAAAGCTTATTTCATAATGTTGGCGACAATGTTGATAGATGCAGACCATTTACTCAGTACGCCAATTTTTGCTCCTGATCGGAGTAGCATCAATTTTCATCCGTTTCATACCTATTGGGCAATGGGTGTTTATGTTTTATTGTTATGTTTCAAAGGTGTTCCCCGGATCATAGGCGTCGGATTACTTTTCCATATACTGACGGATTGGATTGATTCACTATGGCTCTAAAGAATTAAGTTTTTTTTAAGTAGAAATTAAGCAATTTTTCACATTATTTCAAAAACTTTGCATAAGTTTTCTAATCAGCTATAAGTGGAAAAGACAAAACAAATATTCCAGACAGACAATAAAAAACGCTGGAAAAGCGTGAAATGGAGCAGCAGGGTTATTATCTTCATAATTATTCTGCTTTTTTCGGCTTTGATCTTGATGATGAAGATGGACAAAAATCCGAAACTTCCTTTCCGCGAAGACTATAAAGCTGTAATGACAGCCAGTAAGCCGTATCTTCAGGAAAATAAAATTTCTAAAGAATATAAAGGATTCCGAAACTTCATTCATGCAAAAAAAATGCATACAAATGAAGAAAAAATAGCAGAATCCCGGGCAGAAAAAATAAAGAATCAAAGCAGGGATTGGAATTTGTTTCCGGCAGGAATCCGTTCTGCATTTTATGTAGCCTGGGATCCGCAGTCCCTGATGTCTTTGCGGAGAAATATCAGGCATCTTAATCTGGTATTTCCTGAGTGGTTTTTTATAGATTCCAAAACAGGAGACCTGAAAACCAATGTGGATCCGGAAGGTTTTAAAGTCATCAAAAGAACCGGTGTTGCCGTAATGCCGATTCTAAGTAATAATTCCAATCAGGAGTTTCATTCGGAAGGGATTGGAAAAGTTCTGAATGATCCCCAAAAAAGAATGGTATTGATTAATAAAGTTGCAAATCAGTGTCTCAAATACCATTTCAAAGGAATTAATATCGATTTTGAGGACTTGAATCTGGATAATGATCAGGTTCTTGTAGATTTTATGTCAGATCTTTCCAGGATTTTCAAAAAAAATAATCTTCTGGTATCAATGGATGTGATGACAGATAATGATGATTACAATATCAGAAAGCTGGATCCGTTTGTAGATTATTTTGTACTGATGGCTTATGATGAATATTCTGCCGACAGCGATTCCGGTCCTATCTCTTCACAAAAATGGATTGAGCAGCAAACAGATAAAATGGCAGATAAAACCAATCCGCAAAAGATAATATTGGGACTTGGAGCTTATGGATATGACTGGAGCAGTAATCCAGATCAGAATACATCGGTAACTTACATGCAGGCTATTACCAAAGCCAATGCCAGCAAAGCAACCATCAATTTTGACGACAATACATTCAATCTCAATTATTCTTATAACGATAATAATAACAATACACATACAGTTTTTTTCAATGATGCCGCATCTATTTTCAATACAATGCGGTTTACTTCAGAATACCCGCTTGCCGGGACAGCACTCTGGCGTTTAGGAAGTGAGGACAGCCGTATCTGGAATTTTTATAATAAAGACCTGACATCCAATAGTTTGGGCAAGTTTAATATGAAAAACCTCGAAAATGTAAAAGGTCAAACGATGGTTGATTATATCGGTGATGGAGAAGTTTTAGATGTTCTTAATACGCCACATAATGGAAAAATTGCTCTTGAGGTTGATAAGAATGAGAAAATTATTACCGATGAGAATTATCTTTCCTATCCAAGTTCTTATGAAGTCAAAAAATACGGAGCGGCATCTCAAAAAGAATTGGTGTTAACGTTTGACGATGGTCCTGACGATGTTTATACGCCTCAAATTTTGGATATACTGTCCAGATATCACGTTCCTGCTGCTTTTTTTCTGGTAGGAATCAACGCAGAGAAAAATCTGCCTTTGGTAAAACGGATTTATCGTGAAGGCCACGAAATCGGGAATCATACCTTTACCCATGAAAATATAGCGAAGGTTGATCCACAACGCGCATTACTCGAACTGAAGCTTACAAGATTATTAATAGAATGTATTACGGGACACAGTACTATTCTGTTCCGTGCACCTTATAATGCTGATTCCGAACCGACTACTCCGGAAGAGATTATACCGGTGGCATTAGCGAGACAACAAAACTATCTTGATATTGGGGAAAATATTGATCCGGAAGATTGGCAGCCCGGTGTAAAAGCCGATCAGATTATTGCAAGGGTTTTGGATGGAATTAGAAAAGAAAGAGGTAATATTATTTTACTTCATGATGCAGGTGGAGAAACTAGAGCAGAAACCGTAAAAGCTTTAAATGTTCTGATACCAATGCTGCAGAAACAAGGTTATCATTTTACAAGTCTTACAAATATCCTTCACAAAAGTAAAAATGAATTGATGCCGGCTGTTCCAAAAACCAAGGCTTATTATATCATGCAGCTTAATCTATTGCTTGCAACAGTCATCTACGGGGTTAGTCATTTTCTGGTCGCATTGTTTATGATCTTTATCGGATTAGGAATTGTCCGATTAATCCTGATGATCTACTGGGCAATACGGGAATATCAAAAGGAAAAAAAGCTTAATAATCTGTCAGAACAAAAAAACTATCCCAAAGTTTCGATCATTGTTCCGGCTTATAACGAGGAAGTGAATATTGTTTCATCATTACAAAACCTATTGCACCAGACTTATCCGGATTACAATATCGTCTTTGTGGATGATGGAAGCCGTGATAATACTTTGCAAAAAGTAAAAGAATCATTTGCTGATACCGAAAAAATAAAAATACTGACCAAGGTGAATGGAGGAAAGGCAACCGCGCTTAATTTTGGTATTTCTCACACAGATGCAGAATATGTTGTTTGCATAGATGCGGATACAAAACTTGAAAAGAATGCGGTAAAATATCTCATCGCAAGATTTTTAGATACGGAAAAAGAAAATATTGCTGCTGTCGCAGGAAATGTGAAAGTGGGAAACCGCGTGAACTGGCTCACAAAATGGCAGTCAATAGAATATACAACCAGTCAGAATTTTGATCGTCTGGCCTACGCAAATATCAATGCAATCACAGTAATTCCAGGAGCGATTGGTGCATTTAGAAGATCGGTGATTAATGAGGTTGGAGGTTATTCTTCTGATACATTGGCGGAAGACTGCGATTTGACAGTCAGGATTTTGAAAAAAGGTTATCACATCGCGAATGAAAACCGTGCAGTGGCTGTAACCGAAGCGCCGGAATCTGTCAAGCAATTCCTAATGCAGCGTTTCCGTTGGACTTATGGAATCATGCAAATGTTTTGGAAACAAAAGGAAACGTTTTTGAACCCAAAATATAAAGGGCTTGGACTTTGGGCAATGCCGAATATTTTACTGTTTCAATATATTATTCCATTATTTTCACCTTTGGCTGATTTGATAATGTTCTTTGGGATTTTATCGGGAAATGGGCACAAGATTTTTATTTATTACCTGATATTTCTTTTGGTAGATGCTTCGTTGGCATTTGTAGCTTTCGTAATGCAAAGGCAAAAATGGACGGATCTATTCTACATCATTCCGCAGAGATTTGGCTACCGTTGGCTGATGTATATTGTGCTATTCCGAAGTTTGAAACACGCATTGCAAGGTGAGATGCAGACCTGGGGTTTCCTGAAAAGAACAGGTAATGTAAAAGAGCTAATAGCTGAAAACTGAATCGAATAAAAATAAATACTAATGATTTCTTGCATTGGTCATTTTGAGATGCATAATTCTGGCAATATTGAGTGCTCTTGTAATGGCGTTTTCAGCATTTTCACCTTCAAAATTGTCATGAATCGTTTTTTCCCAAACCTGTAGCCAACGGTTAAAATGTTTTTCTTCCATAGCAACAATATCATTAATTGGAAAATGTTTTGCCATCGGCTGACCTTCATAAACGGGGTTTCCTAAAAGAATACTTTCCCAAAAATTATACATCTTTGGAAGATGATGGTTGAGCTCAATCTTTGCAATATCTGTGAAAAAAAATCCGATGAGGTCGTCTTTTATAACCCGATCATAGAATTCTTTAACCAGATATTCCACATCTTCTCGCGTTGTAATATCATTCATAATTACAAATTTACGGATTTCGCAACGGCTTGAAAATAAGATTAATGTCAGTTTTTTGTATATTTGATAAAAGCATCAGGATGTACACATTCACTATTTTACCGGCTTTAGTTGTTTTGGGATTTATTTCAATTACACTGTATAAACATTTTGTAAAGAAAAACAAGCAAGATTTAAAATCTTCATTTCTATTTGTATTAGGATTCTCAGTTCTTTGGGGCGGAATATATTATTTAGTGTTTTCCTGAGAAAACTACTAATTTTGCAAAATGGATCTTGATTTCTATAAAAAACTAGCACAACAAAAACAGAAGGAACACCAAAAGTTTCTAGATGGGCTCAAAAAGAAGCCACCTAAAAACCTTGATTATGTTGTTTTAGAAAAACACGAAGAAACTTTCGGAGAGATCGATTGCCTTAGTTGTGCTAACTGCTGTAAAACCACAGGTCCGCTTTATACAGAAAAAGACATCGAAAGAATCTCAAAACATCTGCGGATGAAGCAAGCCGATTTCGAGTCAAAATTCCTTAGGATTGATGAAGATAATGACAAAGTGCTCCAGAATCTGCCTTGCTTTTTCCTGAATGGAGACAACACTTGTTCCATCTATGATGTACGTCCAAAAGCCTGCCGGGAGTATCCTCATACAGATCGAAAGAAAATCTATCAAATCAATAATCTTACAATCAAAAATACTTTGATCTGTCCAGCAACTTATGTTTTTGTTGAAAAAATGAGAAAGGCACTGGAAAAATAAAATATACTAAAGTTTTCCCAAAAATCTTATAATTTCTAAATTCAATATCATCTTGGTTTGATGTTTGGTCTTGATAATCAACACTAAAATAATTATTATGAAAAATTTAATGGCAGGCGCTATGTTGATTTTCGGAACTGTACTTCTGACGGCGCAAGTAACACCAAAACAAGACACAACAAGAACGAAATCGGAGAAAAAGATGAATAAAAAATCTCCGCAAACTGCTCAGCCAAACAATGGTATGAACAGAACGATTGATACAACAGGGCAGAATAGCAATAATAATTGGAATCAGCCTAAAACCACAACCAAAAAAGACACAGTCTGGAACAAGTCGCAACAGCCGACAACCAGATAAAAAAAGGAGCAAATCAATTGCTCCTTTTTTTGTTTATGCTTTCCATTCAACCACCGCTTTTATAAAAGCTTCGGCATTTTCTACAGGGATATTTGGTAAAATCCCGTGTCCGAGGTTGACGATGTATTTGTCTTTCCCAAAACGGTTAATCATTTCGTGAACCATTTTTCTTATTGTTTCCGGCTTAGAATGTAATCTTGATGGATCAAAATTCCCTTGCAAAGTCACTGCGTTATTCGTGAATTGTCTCGCTAATTCCGGAGTGATTGTCCAATCAACACCAACAGCAGAAGCTTTAGATTTTGCCATATCTTCCAATGCAAACCAACAACCTTTTCCGAAAACTACAACGTGAGTTAACGGAGCAAGCGCTTCAACAATCTGATTGATATATTGCCAGGAAAACTCCTGATAATCTGCAGGCGAAAGCATTCCGCCCCAAGAATCGAAAACCTGAACCGCAGAAACACCTTTTTCAACTTTTCTTTTCAGATAAGCAATTGTAGTATCTGTGATTTTTTGCAAGAGTTTGTGCGCCGCTTCTGGTTGTAGAAAACAAAAAGACTTCGCAATATTGAAATCCTTAGAACCTCTGCCTTCTATGCAATAACAGAAAATCGTCCAAGGCGAACCGGCAAAACCAATCAGAGGAATCTCATTGTTCAGTTTTTCCAAAGTCATTTCTATTGCATCAAAGACATAACCCAAAGTGTCATTTACATCCGGAACGATGACGTTATCAACTTGTTTGGCGGTTCTGATAGGTTCATCCAGCCAGGGTCCAACGGATTCTTTCATTTTGAAATCGATGCCCATTGCCTGCGGAACCACCAAAATGTCGGAGAACAAAATCGCGGCATCCAAAGGAAATCTTCTGATCGGCTGAACCGTGATCTCCGAAGCCAGTTCCGGCGTCTGACATCTTGTGAAAAAATCGTATTTGTCACGCAAAGCGATGAATTCCGGCAAGTATCTTCCTGCTTGTCTCATCATCCAGACTGGCGGTCTTTCCACGGTTTCCCCGCGAAGCGCTTTTAAATATAGATCGTTTTTAATCATTTTATATATTATTTTTGGGCGCCTTTATCCGCCTTCCACTCCCGCTTTTTTCTTTTTAAACAAAAAGAAAAAGAGCTCCGTTCAAGTCGGGGGGCGCTTCGCAAAATACAACTTTAGCCTTTCAAATCAAATCAGCATTGTCATACTGAGCCTGTCGAAGTAGCTTTTAAAATCAAATTCAATAAGTCAGCTAAAGTGTTTTTCGAGCTTGTAATTATTTTATTATCAGTCAGCTTTTCCAATTCGGAAGTCGTTGTTTTTCCAATCGAAAAAATCTTCACGCCATCCAAACTATTAAACTTTGCAAAACTACGAACTCCACTCGGACTGAAAAAAACAATCGCCTGATATTTCTCATCGATTTTCGGGTAAAGTAGTTCCGTTTTATAAACAGGGAGTTTTTTGTAAGAAATGTTCTGCAGAGGAAGCCTTTTGTCCAAAATATCAATCGCAATATTACCACAAAAATGCAGAAATTTTTCATTCACAGAATTTTCAACAATGAATTGCGAAAGTTCACTCGCATTCTTGCAAAGTTTAAAAGCCCCGAAATTATGTTTCCTCAATTCTTTTTTCGTCTGCGAACCGACAACGTAGATTTTGTTATAATTTTTTGGCTCTGTAAAATTCTCATTAGGTTCAAAACCATTCTTAAAAAAGGCTTTAACACCATTCACGCTTGTAAAAATCAGCGAATTGTTTTTTAAACCGAAAGTTTTAGTTTTTAAAATTTCAGTATGAATGACTTCAACAAAATCAACCGAAAAATCTGTTCCCAATTTCTCGGAAACTTTTTCTTTGTCCAATGATTTTGTAAAAAGGATTTTCATTGTGCGGATTTTTAACACAAAGCTCACAAGGTTTTTTCACAAAGAACACAATATTAATACTTAATAAATGAATCTATTTGTGAACATTGTGTAAAATTTTTGTGCCTTTGCGGTTTAATATTTTACAGGCTTTTTCGGATTTCATCCATCAATTCCTTGCCTCCATTTTTCAGAACTTCCAAAGCAATTTTCTCTCCGAAGTTTTCAGAATCGTTCCAATCAAAAATCTCATCGGTTTCGATGCAGTTTTTCCCATCAAGGGAACAAAGTCTTCCCAGGAATCGGATTTGTCCGTCAACCATTTCAGCTTTTGCGCCAATCGGAGCAGTACAACCACCTTCAAGCGTTTTTAGAAATTCTCTTTCTATCGCTACACAGATTTCGGTTTCTTTATGAGAAATCGATTTTAAAGATTCGTTTAATTCTTTATTATCAGACAAAATTGCGATCGCAACAACCCCTTGCGAAGGTGCTTGCAATAAGAACGGAATCTGTTCGTAGTGGATATCCAGATTCATTCTTTTGATTCCTGCCAAAGAAAAAATAGTTGCATCGGCGATGCCGTCGTCCAGTTTTTTCAAACGTGTCTGAACATTTCCTCTGATATCCGTGAATTCGGTTTCAGGAAATTCCTTCAGCCAGAACGCCCGTCTTCTCAAGCTGCTGGTCGCGATTTTCAGAACTTCCAAATCCAAAGGTTCCGCATCATTATTTCTTACCAAAACATCTTCAGGGAAATCTCTTTCCAAAACCGCAG
Source organism: Chryseobacterium sp. 36-9 (assembly GCA_001898785.1). Taxonomy (GTDB): domain Bacteria; phylum Bacteroidota; class Bacteroidia; order Flavobacteriales; family Weeksellaceae; genus Epilithonimonas; species Epilithonimonas pallida. The sequence continues at coordinate 205,711 of MKVE01000015.1, forward strand.
AAATCCGAATGTTTTGTGGCAATTGGGTAGGAACATCTTTGAGAGAATGGACGGCTATGTCTATTTCTTTATTTAATAAGGCAATATCCAAATCTTTCGTGAAAACACCGGTAATCCCCAGTGCATAGAGCGGTTGGTCAAGATTTTTGTCTCCGGAACTCAGGATAGGAACAATCTCGGTTTCAAAACCTAATGCTTTAAGTTTTGATTCAACTTCGTGAGCCTGCCAAAGTGCAAGCGGACTATTTCTCGTTCCTATTCTTATTGTTTTCATAAGATTCTTGTTTATGAATATCCAGGATTTCCTCCATTAATTTAGTGACTTCGTTCGCCCGCAAAGGATTTTCCAGGATGTATTTTGCAAATCGATTGGTTAGTTTTTGCACCAGTTTGTTAGACAATTCCATATCTTCAATTTTAGCATAATTGAATTTTTTATGGATGTTGTGCATTTCATGTTCCTCAATCTGTTTCAAAGAGTTTTTGAACTGATTGATATTCGGAGCCAGTTTTCTCTTTTTTTCCCAATCTACAAATTCCTTTGCCATTTCTTTGATAATGCTTTCGGCTTTCGGAATTTCTTTTTTTCGCTGTTCCATCGTTTGTTTGATGGTTTGCGAAAGTTGGTCAACATCAATCAGGGTTACATTTTCCAGCTCACCTATTTCCTTCTGAACATTATTCGGAATCGATAAATCGATGACCAGCATTTCTTTATCTTTTGGAAAATTGGTTTCGTCAATAATATATTTCTGCGCGCCTGTTGCTACAATCAGAACGTCAGTTTGCTTCAGCTCTTCCGGAAACAGATTGAAATCAATTTGTGGGATTTTATATTTATCAGCAATTTTCTCAGCTTTTTCAAAAGAACGGTTAGCTATTTTGATTTTCGGCTGATAGATATGTTTTACGAGATTTTCAATTGTATTTTGTCCGATTTCTCCAACACCCAAAAGAAGAATATTCTTCTCGTGAATATGCCTTGTATTATTCAGTATATAATGAACGGCGGCGTAGGAAACAGAAGCCGAACCTGTACTGATTCCGGTTTCATTCTTGATTCTTTTGGATATTTGAATCGATGAATTAATTGCTCTCTCAAGATATGGATTAGAAAAGTCCTTATATTTTTTGAACCGCTGATAAGCATTTTTGATTTGGGAAACGATCTCAAAATCACCGATAATCTGACTTTCCAGACCTGCTGCAACGCGGAAAAGGTGGAAAAGCGCATCTTCGCGCTGGATCACATTCACATATTGTAAAAAATCTGAGAGGCTGACACCAACCGTATCGCAGTATAGCTCTGCGATGTGAAGGTAATTTTTGGTCGTTGAATAAATCTCCGTTCTGTTACAGGTAGAAACCACAAAAGCGTCACCATAGTCCTGCTCGTGGATTTGGTTGACAAACGACTTGATGTGTTCATCAAAAAATGCAAATTTTCCACGAGTTTGTGCATCAGCTTTTTCATAACTGATGCTGAGAACGGCAAAATCAGAAGTTTGATGGAATTTATTTTTTTGGCTCATTTTCAGTTGGCAAATTTACAATTTTTAAAACTAAGAGCGTTTATGAATATCATTTTGAAAAATTGACAAAATCTATAAACTTTATCAAAATTAACAACAGATTTTCAAGGATGTAATTAAGTTGTTGAAGTTTTGATATGATGGAAATATTTTGGACTGATTTTTATAAACCTGCAGCTTCAAATTTTAATAAAATTTTAACCAAATTATTTTGAATTGAATATATAGAATGAGTCTAAATTTATATCTTTGTAAACTTAACAATTATTGAACGGAAATGGGTTTATTGGATATGTTCACGCAGGAGATTGCGATTGACTTAGGTACGGCGAATACGCTAATTATACATAACAACAAAATTGTTGTGGATCAGCCTTCTATCGTTGCGATAGAGCGCTCTTCCGGGAAACCGATTGCTGTTGGAGAACAGGCAAAACATATGCAGGGGAAAACTCACGAGGATATCAAAACAATCCGCCCGTTGAAGGATGGCGTTATCGCCGATTTCCACGCTTCCGAACATATGATTAAGGAATTCATCAAACAGATTCCTGGTATCAAAGGGAAGCTTTTTCAACCCGCGTTAAGAATTGTTATTTGCATCCCGTCCGGCATTACTGAGGTTGAGAAAAGAGCGGTAAGAGACTCTGCCCAGAAAGTTAATGCGAAAGAAGTTCGTTTGATTTATGAGCCGATGGCGGCCGCAATAGGAGTTGGGATTGATGTTCAGAAACCAGAAGGTAATATGATTATCGATATAGGTGGCGGTACAACAGAAATTGCCGTGGTTGCACTTGGCGGGATTGTTTGTGACAAATCTGTGAAAATCGCAGGGGATGTTTTCACGAACGATATTGCTTATTACTTAAGAACGCATCATAATTTATATATCGGGGAAAGAACAGCGGAAAGAATCAAATTGGAAGTTGGTTCAGCAGTTGAAGAATTGGATGTTCCGATTGATGATATTCCTGTACAAGGTCGTGATTTGATTACCGGAAAGCCGAAGGAAATTATGGTCAACTATAAAGAAATTGCAAAAGCGTTGGATAAATCAATCATCAGAATCGAGGATGCGGTGATGGAAACTTTATCTTTGACGCCTCCGGAACTGGCTGCCGATATTTACAAAACGGGTATTTATCTTGCTGGGGGTGGTGCTCTTCTGAGAGGTTTGGCAGACAGACTTCACAGAAAAACAGGACTTCCTGTTTTCGTTGCAGAAGACCCATTAAGAGCTGTTGTAAGAGGAACAGGGATTGCTCTTAAGAATATGGATAAATTCAATTTCTTAATTAAATAATACAATTATCTGTAAAATTTGAATGAAGTTTGACAGTGTCAAATAACAGTCATTTATAATTTTTCAATTATCATTTATAACTTTAGATGGGTGCTTTGCTGAGATTTTTTTCAAAGAATGCATTGTTTGTGTTCTTTATATTCTTACAATTGGTGGCAATTGTACTGATATTCAGCAAGAACTCTATGCAACAAAGTTTCCTGGCGGCAAAAACTGCGGCCTTTAATTCCTGGGTTTCAGGTTACATTGATGAAGGAACATCGTACCTGAAATTAAAACAAATCAATGAAGACCTTGTTACTCAGAACAAAGCTTTGATGAAAGAACTTTACGGAAAAGAAAAGTTGGATAAGCCGGTTTTCAGAAGAGTTTATGATACCATCGGAGGTGGGCAGATTTATACCTTTGTTGATGGTGAGGTTGTTTTCAATAGCATCAATAGAAAAGATAATTACTTTACAATCAATAGGGGACGCTTGCAAGGCGTTAGTTCCAAAATGGGTGTGATTGCGCCTCGCGGAATTGCCGGAATCGTTATTAATACAACGGATAACTATTCTTTGGTACAATCTGTTTTGAGTACCAATAAAATCAAAATCAGTGCTTCGCTTAAGAAGTCCGGCTATTTCGGGACGTTATCCTGGAAAGGTGATGATTCTAGAACGATGACCTTATCAGATATTCCTAAATATGTTCCGCTAAAAGTTGGCGATACTGTTGTGACCGATGGAAAATCATCTATTTTTCCGGCAGGAATTATGGTTGGTACGGTTGCCGGTTACCAGGTTGATAGCAA
>MKVE01000015.1:209363-222446 GCA_001898785.1 Chryseobacterium sp. 36-9
ATCGGAAAATTGAGTACGGTTTACGTTGTAAGAAATCTCAAAAAATCAGAAGTTCAGAAAATAGATGATACTTTAAAAGCTCAAATTAAAAAAGATGGTCAGTAGAAACATTGCATCCGACTTGCTTTTGATAGCATTGCTTACAGCTTTTCAGGTTTTCATTCTGAACAGAATTGCTTTGTTTGGTCAATACATTCCTGTGCTTTATCCTGTTTTTGTGATGTTTTATCCGTTTTTCCGAAATCAGTTCCAGTTTTTAGGATTGAGCTTTCTATTAGGATTGTGTGTGGATGCGTTTTTAGGAACCTGGGGGATTAATGCTTTTGCAACAACGGTTATCGCATATTTTAGAACAATTATATTCCGGACATCTACGGATACAACGACGGATTTTTTCTCTTTCCAAAGTATCCAATGGACACAGTTCATATTTTTTATTATCACGAGTATTTTTATTCACCAATTTTTGGTACAGTTCATCGAATTTTTTAAATTCAACAGGTTCTTTGAAATTTTATTTAATGTAATAGTAACCAGTATAATTTCGTTCGTATTTATATTAGCCTATACATTAGCATTTAAAATCAAGCAAAAAGTCTGAAACCGAAAAATGTGTATAAAAAAACAATCCAAATTTTCTTTGACATGGAGGTTGCATATGTCCTCTTAAAAAAATAGAAAGGTACATATGAAATCACAATATCTCAGAATTATTCTCGCCCTTTCTGTCATTGCACTAATATTTATTGCAAGGTTGTCGTATTTGCAATTATTTACAGACAGATATGCGCTTAATGCAGCCAATACTTCCATTAAAATCGAATATGTCATTCCGCCAAGAGGTGTTATTTTTGACAGGAACGGAAAAATTCTTGTAGGTAACCAGCCGGCATTTGAGATTTCTTACACAGCGGCACTATTAAAACCGGATTTTGATACGCTTGGATTCTGTAAGCTCGTTAACATCTCAAAACCGGAATTCATCAAAACGATGAAAAATATTGAGAAAGAGAAATATTATTCCCGATTGACACCAATGACTTTTATGAAGAATCTGAGTCGTGAGGATATGGCGAGAATTCAGGAATTGATATTCAAATACCCTGCTTTTAGTATTGTTCCCCGTCCGCAAAGACAATATGAAATCAACACTTCTGGAAATCTTTTAGGCTATACCAATCAGGTTAATGATAGTGATATCAAGAAGGACTCATTGTATTATCTACCCGGAGATATTGCTGGAAAAAGTGGAATAGAAAAAGCTTACGAAAAAGAACTCCGTGGTGAAAAGGGGATGAAATATATCCAGAAAGATATTCGCCAAAGAAGCATCGGCTCATATAAAAACGGAGAACTTGATAAAGAAGTGGTTACAGGAAAAGATTTGACTTTAACCATCGATTACGATCTGCAAAGAATGGCCGAAGAAATGCTCGTAAACAAACATGGAGCAATCGTGGCAATTGATCCTAATAATGGCGAGATTCTAACAATGGCAACCGGCCCCGACATCGATCCGAATCTTTTTACAGGACCAAATAAATCCAGGAATCTCTATCGATTGGCTAACGATACTATATACGAAAACAAACCAACGTTTGACCGTTCTGTTCAGGCGGCTTATCCTCCTGGATCCACATTCAAATTGCTGACTGCGCTTGCCGCTATGCAAATGGGTGTAATGACAGACAAAACGGTTTTTCCTTGTGGAGGTGGTTTTAATTACAGAGGTCTGAGAATCAAAGGTCATGGTGGCGCAGACCCATTGATTCCGTCAATTCAGGTTTCTAGCAACTGTTATTTCAGTTATGCTTACCTTAATATCATTAATAAATACCCGGGAAATCCATCGAAAGGCGTTGATGAATGGAAAAAGATCCTTAACAGCTTCGGCGTTGGAGAATTTTTAAATAATGACTTAGCGGTCGGTGCAAAAGGTAGAATTCCATCCGGAGAATTCTATGAGAAAAGAATGGCACACATCTATAAAGCCAGCGGTTCTAAAAAAGATCCTAAAAACTGGGATCCATTAGCAACGGGAGCAATATTCAACGGAATGGGGCAGGGCGATGTATTGCTTACTCCAATTCAAATGGCCAACTTTGTGGCTGCTATTGCTAACAAAGGCTGGTATTATACGCCTCATATTGTTAAATCGATTGACGGAAAACCAAATCCCGACCCAAGATTCAAGAAAAAGCATTATACATTGGTTCAGAACCCTCAGTTTTATAATGTTGTAATTCAGGGTATGGAAGCCGTAATGCTGAGAGGAACAGGGCGTGGGCTGATGTCCAAAGATTTCACTCAATTGGCCAAAACAGGAACAGCGCAGGTTCCGCAAGGAAAGGATAACTCTATTTTTGTTTTAATTGCGCCGGCTGATAAACCAAAGATTGTTGTAGCTGCCGTTATGGAACACGCAGGATTTGGTGCAACCTGGGCTGGTCCGGCTTGTACAACGATTGCTGAAAAATATATCACAGGAGAACTGAAGAGAGAACACCTTTATAAGAAAATGATTACCTCCAGTTTTATGCCGGAGTATAAACGTCAGTATATTGCCGATATGAAAAGAAAAGGCTGGTACAAAGAACCTCCCGTAGATTCTGTGAAACTCAAGAGGATCAAAGACAGCCTGCAGGCAATTAATGAAAAAAAACTGAAAAAAGACAGCTCAAAAGTTAAACCTTTAAAATCTGGTGCAAGATGAAGTGGGCAGAAGGTATAGATAAATTAGGGATTGGACTTTACATCCTTTTATGTGTTTTCGCAATAGTTAACATCAATAGTGTTGATGCAGGTCTGGGAAAGAAACAAATGATTTTCTTCGGGATCTCATGCTTTGTCGGATTGATTATATTCTTCATGCGAACAAAGTTTTTCGAGAATATGTCAGCGATCATCTATGTTGGAGGCGTTTTATTACTGGTCGGGCTTTTCCCTTTCGGAACGGAAATCCTGGGACAGAAAAACTGGTACAAATTTGGAGGATTTACAATGCAACCGGTAGAATTTGCAAAAATCGGAACCGCTCTTATGCTGGCAAATTATGTCTCGAACCCTGATTTTAATCTCAAGAACAGAAAGGTTCTTTATACCTCCCTGGCAATTGTTGCCATTCCCGGAGTTGTTGTTTTGATGATTCCCGATGTTGGTTCTCTTCTTGTATTTTTTGCATTTTTAATGGCGCTTTACAGAGAAGGACTTTCCGGTTGGTTATTCGGTGTGATATTTATTTTTGCAGCCGTTTTTTTGGTTTCAATTGCTGTTAATCCGTTATATGTCGTAATTGCAATTCTCATTATAGCCGCCATTTTTGTTTTTCTTAATTTCTATTCTATACAGGGAAATGTAATGTACATCATTGCAATTGTTCTTACAGTTGGTGTTCTGAGCGCACTATCTTACGGCTCACCTTATATATTAACAAAGTTGCCAAAGCATCAACGTGAGAGAGTTGAGGTTTTATACAAAGGTGAAAAAGCATTTCGTGATACATCGGGATATAATTTGCTCTACTCAAAAACAGCAATAGGTTCAGGTGGACTTACGGGAAAAGGCTATAAGCAAGGCTCTGTGACACAAGGCAAATTTGTTCCCGAACAGGAAACCGATTATATCTTTTGTACTGTTGGTGAAGAATGGGGTTTTCTAGGCAGTACAATTCTTATACTTTGTTATGCCATTTTTATCGGAAGGATCTATTATCTGGCGGAACAGCAAAAATCCACCTTCAACCGTGTTTTTGGCTATTGTTTCGCATCCATATTATTGATTCACTTTGCCATAAATCTTGGAATGGTTATGGGACTTTTTCCAACTGTTGGGATTCCGTTGCCATTTTTCAGTTACGGTGGAAGTTCGCTTCTGGCATTTTCCATTATGACTTTTATTTTCTTTAAACTCAATTACGCAGACAAAAACAGCCTCGTATAAACGAAGCTGAATGTTTTTTGTATAATTAAATTGAATTAATTCTTAACCAAAACCAGATATTCCAAAGGCTTCAGATTAATAACTGTCTTTTCAGAATTAATATTAAAGATTTTTCCTGTAAACAATTCTCTGTACTGCCCATAATAATATTTGGTATCAACAGAGGTGGGGAGACTTTTATCGGAAAAATTGAAAATAGATAAAACTGCATCGTCGTTCTTCTCTCTGTAAAAGGATAAAACATCATTCATCTGGTTGTTGGTTACTCGGATCATTTCTCCACCCCATTTTCCGTTCCAGAGCGCTTGATTCTTATGTTTCAAATCAAATAATTTCTGATACATACCATAGAATTTGTGGTCTTTCCAAACGATTTCATCTTTCTCAAAAAACGCAAGACTTCTGTCCAATCCTGCTTCTTGTCCGCTATAGACCAGAGGCATTCCGTTGGCAGTTCCGCAAAGAGCCATTGCCGTTTCCAGGCCTTTTCCGAAATTAGAAAACTGATTGCCTTCCCAGGAATTTTTATCGTGATTATCTGTGAATAACATTCGGTAAGAATCGTAAGGGAAGCTCCCAACATCGTGCGCCATATATTCGTATAAAGCATTGGCGCCCTTTCCGCCAGTTGTCGCCAGTTTTAGTTTGTCCCAAAGCGACCAAGAATAGGTCATGTCAAATGATTTTCTGTAAAGATCGCGGGATTCCCATTCGGCCAGCATAAAAACAGGTTTGATCTGGTCAAGCTCTTCTCTTGCATTTTCCCAAAAATCAACCGGAATAAAACCCGCAACATCACATCTGTAACCATCGATATTAGCTTCTTTCACCCAATATTTAAGAGCGCCGGTCATATATTCCCGGAAGTCCGGATTGTTATAATCGAAATCGATGACATCATCCCAATCGTACCAAGGTGTCGGTTGGAAGTTTCCTTCTCTCGATTTTGTGTACCAGTCCGGATGTTCTTTTGCTAAAGGATTGTCCCAGGCAGAATGATTTCCTACCCAATCGATAATGACATACATTCCCATCGAATGGATTTTGTCAACCAAACTTTTCAGATCGTTCAAAGTTCCGAAATCAGGATTAACCCCTTTGAAATCTTTTACTGAATAATAACTTCCTAATTTTCCTTTTCTATGTACTTCTCCAATGGGATGAATCGGCATCAACCAAAGAATATCAACGCCCATTTTTTTGAGTCGTGGCAGATGTTTTTCAAATGCTTTGAAAGTACCTTCTTTGGTATACTGTCGGATATTAACTTCGTAAATTGTTGCATTTTTGCTCCATTCCGGATGTTTGAGCTGCACGTAGGGCTTTGGCTGATAACGGGAGTCTTTGTTCTGCGACATTCCCAGAAACGGAATTAGCAGAATCAAGAGAAGATATTTTAATGAATTCATAAGGTTGATATATTTTATTAAAATTAAAAAAATGCTTCACTATGTTTTTAATTTATTTTAATATTTTTTCTCTCATTAATTTCGCAGCCAAAGTCTCAACCCAACTAGAGGTTGTGTCAACCAAACAAGGCATCGTTCAAAAAAACAAAGGTTCGTTTCAATCGGACAAAGCACAGATTCAGTCCAACAAAGCATCGGCCGTATAAAAATAAAAAAGCATCCCGAAATTTGAGATGCCTATATTAAATTTATTTTTCCAATCAGGATTAAGAATACATCTGCTCCTGTAATTCTTTGATTTTTTTGTCTCCAAGATATTCGTCGTAAGTCATATCTCTGTCTATGATTCCTTTCGGCGTCAACTCGATGATTCTGTTACAGACAGTTTCCAACAATTCGTGGTCATGAGAAGATAACAGGATGTTACCTTTGAAGTTATTCAAAGAGTTGTTCAAGGTTGTAATACTTTCCAAATCCAGGTGATTGGTTGGCTCATCCAAAAGAAGAACATTAGCTTTCTGAAGCATCATTCTACTGAACATACAACGCATTTTCTCACCACCGGAAAGCACTTTACAAGATTTTAGAGCCTCGTCTCCGGAGAACAACATTCTTCCCAAGAAACCGCGCATAAACTCTTCGTGTCTTTCCTCATCATTCTTTGTGAATTGTCTCAGCCAATCTACCAGATTAACATCATCCTGGAAGTAATCTGTGTTGTCCAAAGGCATATAAGATTGATTGGTGGTTACACCCCAATTATAAGTTCCTTTGTCCGCTTCAGTCGTTCCGGAAATGATTTGGAAAAACTCTGTAATAGCCAATGAATTTCTGGAGATAACAGCTACTTTATCCCCCTTTTTAAGGTTTAGGTCGATGTTTGAGAACAGTAATTCACCGTCTTTTGTTTTTTCAAGACCTTTCACATCCAGAATCTGGTCGCCAACTTCTCTTTCGATATCGAAAATAATGGCCGGATAACGTCTTGAAGAAGGTTTGATATCATCGATGTTCAGTTTGTCAATCATCTTTTTACGTGCAGTTGCCTGTTTAGCCTTCGCTACGTTGGAACTGAACCGTGCGATGAAGTCCTGTAATTCTTTTTTCTTTTCTTCTGCTTTTTTGTTAGCCTGAGCTCTTTGTCTTGTTGCTAACTGAGAAGCCTGATACCAGAAGGAGTAGTTACCTGTGTATAGGTTTAATTTTGAATAATCTAAGTCTCCAATGTGTGTACAAACGGCATCTAAGAAGTGACGGTCGTGAGATACTACAATTACGGTATTTTCATAATCTGCTAGGAAATCTTCCAACCAGGCAATTGTTGAGATATCCAGGTCATTGGTAGGCTCATCCAGAATTAGAACGTCAGGGTTACCGAACAATGCCTGAGCTAGCAAAACTCTTACTTTGTCCTTATTTTCCAGTTCCGACATCATTTGGTAATGCATGTCATCTTTGATCCCAACGTTAGAAAGCATTGTTTGCGCATCAGCTTCGGAGTTCCAGCCGCCCATTTCGTCATAGATAACACCTAGTTCACCCGCTTTGATTCCATCTTCATCTGAGAAGTCTTCTTTTGCATAAAGCGCATCCATTTCTTCTTTGATCTCGAAAAGTCTTTTGTTTCCTCTAAGAACGGTTTCTAATACGGTGAAGTTATCGTAAGCGAAGTGATCCTGCTCCAGAACAGACATTCTTTTTCCCGGCTCCAAAGAAACGTTACCGGATGTGGATTCCTGCTTTCCACTTAATATTTTAAGAAATGTAGATTTCCCGGCACCGTTGGCACCGATTATCCCATAACAATTTCCTTTCGTGAATTTTATATTAACTTCGTCAAAGAGAACTCTCTTTCCGAACTGTAATGATAAATTAGATACTGTTAACATATAGTTTTGTAAATTTGCCAGCAAAAATACGAAAATAAGTTGGGATAGTGAAGTGTCACCAAGCATTAACATATGAAAGTTAAAATCGAAAAATCTGTTAATATTTTTAACAAGCGTGCCCGTTTCGAATATGAGATTCTGGAAGAATATGAAGCCGGAATTGTATTAACGGGAACAGAAATAAAATCGCTCCGTTCTTCCAAAGCATCCATTACAGAAAGCTTTTGCCAGTTTATTGAAGATGAATTGTATATCATTAATATGATGATTGATGAATATAAATTAGGAACTTTTTACAACCATAAAACAAAAAGGGAACGGAAGTTGCTACTGCATAATTACGAATTGCAAAAACTTAAAAAAAAGTTAAAGGATGTTGGGAATACTATAATCCCTTTGAAGTTATATATCAATAATAATGGGAAAGCAAAATTGCTAATTTCCCTTGCTAGAGGAAAAAAACTGTATGATAAAAGAGAGGCAATAAAAGAAAGAGAAAATAAAGTCCACATTCAGCGATTGTTAAAGAAAAACTAAAAAAACTTTGTTTATAAAGAAAAATTATATTTATTTTGCATTATCAATTATTTAATCATTTAATTCTATGAAAAATCTAAAATTAGGAATTTCAGCATTGGCGCTTACTGTTGCCTCTACTGTTTTCGCACAAACTACTACCAATAAGTGGGTAATAGGAGTAGGTGCTCATGGAGTGAATCACGTTGCTCAAAGAAACAATTTCAGCAATACGTTCTCATTCAACAATTTTAAAGAAAACTTATTTGGTGTTTCTAAGTATTCAATTACACCACCATTATCTAAATTAACTGTTGCAAGAAGCCTTAGTAAAGGAATCGTTCTTGACTGGCAAACTACTGTTGGAAATGTTGACAACAAAAGATTCCAAATGGACAAAGAATTCTTCTTAATGACAGGTCTTGGTGTTCAGTTCAAAGCAGCTGGTCTTCTTTGGGATGAAGAATCTTGGTTTGATCCATATTTGAGAGTTGGTGCTAACTATTTAAGACATGATTATACAGGTCTTTCTTTTCCTGCTGTTGACACTAAGTCAGGAGAAATTTATACAGCATTCAATGAAGATGGTGATGGTGGAAAAGCAAACCATTTTACTGTTAGTACAGGTGCTGGTATTAATTTTTGGGTTACTAAAAACTTTGGTTTGGGTGTCCAAGGAGATTATGTAACAACTCCAACAGACAAATCAAATATAGCTAACTTCTGGCAAGCTTCTGCATCATTGTTATTCAGATTTGGTAATACAGACAGAGATAAAGACGGAATTCCTGATAAGGATGACAGATGTCCTGATACGCCAGGTTTACCTGAGTTCCAAGGATGTCCTGATACAGATGGAGACGGTATCCCAGATATCGATGATCAATGTCCAGACGTAGCTGGTCCAAAAGAAAATAATGGTTGCCCTTGGCCGGATACAGATGGTGACGGAGTATTAGACAAAGATGATGCTTGTGTTGACGTTCCTGGTCCAGCAGAAAACAAAGGTTGCCCTTGGCCAGATACAGATGGTGATGGTGTACTAGATAAAGATGATGCTTGTCCTACAGTTCCTGGACTTCCAGAATATCAAGGATGTCCTAAGCCAGCAGCAGCTTATGCTACTGAAGCGACTGGAGCTCTTCAAAATATCTTATTTGATTTCAACAAAGCTACATTAAGACCAGAATCTGCTGGTAAAATTAATCAAGCCGCAGAAATTCTTAAAGGTGCTAAAGATGCTACATTCTTAGTAACTGGTCACACGGATGCTAAAGGTTCTGAAGCTTACAACTTGAAATTATCTAGAGAAAGAGCAGCGTCTGTTGTTAAAGCTCTTGAAGCACAAGGAGTAAATGCTAACCAATTGAAATCAGTTGGAGTTGGTAAGAGAGATGCTAAAGTTCCTGCTACAGCTTCTGATGCTGAAAGACAAGCTGATAGAAAAGTTGTTGTTGAAGCTGTGAATGGTGCAGCTTGGGACGCTCTTCAAAAATCAGATCTTCCAGTAGTTGAGAAAAAAGTTGTGAAAAAAGCTCCAGCTAAAAAATCAACTAAAAAAAGAAAATAATTAAACATTATTTCTAAATAAAAATGCCTCCAAGTAATTGGAGGTATTTTTTTTATTTCTATAATTCAGTATTTTTGCACAAATAAATAATCACAAAAAATGGGAAGAGCATTCGAATATAGAAAAGCTTCAAAAATGGCCAGATGGGATAAAATGGCCAAAACATTTTCAAAAATAGGAAAGGATATTGCCTTGGCAGTAAAAGCCGGCGGAACTGATCCGGAATCCAATCCAGCATTGCGAAGATGCATTCAGAATGCTAAAGGTGCCAATATGCCAAAAGACAATGTCGAAAGAGCAATAAAAAAGGCAAGCGGTGCAGATGCGGAAAACTATGAGGAAATCACTTATGAAGGCTACGGACAAGGCGGAGTTGCTTTCTTTGTAGAATGTACGACTAATAATCCAACAAGAACTGTAGCTAATGTCAGAGCGATTTTTAATAAGTTCGATGGAAATCTTGGTAAGAATGGTGAATTAGCTTTTATCTTTGATAGAAAAGGTATTTTCACAATCGATAAAGCTCAGATCAAATCCGATTGGGATGATTTCGAAATGGAAATGATTGATGGTGGCGCAGAAGAAATCGACCAGGACGAAAATGAAGTTATGATTACAACAGCATTCGAAGATTTCGGTTCGATGTCTCATAAATTGGACGAACTTGGAATCGAAGCAAAAAGTGCCGAATTACAAAGAATTCCGAACAATACCAAAGGAATGAGCGACGACCAGTTCAAGGCCAATATGAAGATGCTGGAGCGCTTTGAAGAAGATGATGATGTTCAGAACGTATTCCACAATATGGAGTTCACAGAAGAACAATTAGAGTTAATGTAAAAGATGAACATAATCGTAAAAAAAATCCCGACTGAAAAGCCGGGATCTTTTATTTTTATAAAACGCTGTTGATTATGCGTGTGGTTCAACAGAAACGAAAGATCTGTTGTTTGCTTTCTTTCTGAAAACTACTTTACCGTCTACCAAAGCAAACAAAGTGTGGTCTTTACCCATACCAACGTTTTCACCTGGGTGGTGTTGCGTACCTCTTTGTCTGATGATGATGTTACCGGCAATAGCTTCTTGACCTCCGAAAATCTTAACACCTAGTCTTTTAGAGTGAGATTCTCTACCGTTTTTGGAACTACCGACTCCTTTCTTGTGTGCCATTTTATTTTAAGCTTTTTTGGATTAAAAATTATTCAGCAGATTCGCTGGTTTCTGTTACTTCAGCTTTAGCAGCTTTCTTAGGAGCAGCTTTTTTAGCCTCTTTTTTCGCACCGTCAAATCCAGTAATACCAGTTACAAGAATTTGAGTTAATTGCTGTCTGTGACCATTTTTCTTAGCATAACCTTTTCTTCTTTTCTTTTTGAAAACGATTACTTTGTCAGCCTGAACATGGTCAAGAATTTCTACATCTACGGTGATACCGCTTACAGCTGGGGCACCTACAGTTACTGCACCGTTCACAGTAAGAAGAACTTTATCAAAAGAAACTTTTGCTCCTTTATCTCCTTTCAAACGGTTCACAAACAACTTTTGGTTTTGCTCAACTTTGTATTGAAGCCCTGCTATTTCTACAATTGCAAACATTGTTTATAAATTTTTATAATTATTCGAGGTGCAAAAGTAAGCAATTTCTTTGAAAATCACAATACTTCTTTGAAAATTTTAAATCTTTGAATCTCAGAATCTTTAATTTTATTTTGGACAGCTTAATCCGCCTTCCGCTCCCAATCTTTTTGTCATTGCGAACGAAATGAAGCAATCTGTTGAACTTTTGTACACTCGCAATAACAAAAAGGATTTCCGCTCAAGTCGGGCTGCAGATACAAAACAAAAACAATTTTTCAACATAAAAAACAGCATTTGTCATTCCGTAAGAAACCTAATGAAACTGGTTCGATGAATCAATTTCAACAGTTTAGATTTAGAGCGTTTAAAATATATAGACATACACAACTTTTACACAAGAAAGCTATAAATTTGACAATTGAAAATTTTATCAATGCTAAATTTCATTAAGAAAAAGATTGCGCTCATCTGGGCAAAAAAACATATCGAAAAATCCAACAGTTTTAAAACCAAAGCGATCAAAGATCAGCATGAATTGCTTTTAGATTTGGTAAAGACAGCGGAAAAAACATTATTCGGAAGAGAACATCAATTTGAAGCTATAAAATCGATTGAGGATTTCCAAAAAAATGTCCCTGTTGCAGATTACGAAGATCTGAAACCATACATAGAGAAAGTCAAAAAAGGACAATCCAAAATCCTTTGGCCGGATTTGCCGGAATATTTCGCCAAAACTTCCGGAACAACATCAGGTTCCAAGTATATCCCGATTTCCAAAGAAGCAATGCCTTTTCAGGTTGCTGCTGCTCAAAGTGCGATTTTCCATTACATCGGGAAAAAAAATAACGCCGATTTTGTTGGTGGAAAAATGATTTTCCTTCAAGGTTCTCCAGAGCTGGAAGAAATCAACGGTGTAAAAACCGGAAGATTGTCAGGAATTGTCGCTCATCACATCCCGAATTATCTTCAAAAAAACAGATTGCCGAGCTGGGAAACCAACTGTATCGAAGACTGGGAAACCAAGGTAGATAAAATCGTGGAAGAAACCGAGAGGGAAAATATGACCCTGATTTCTGGAATTCCGCCCTGGCTGATTATGTATTTTGAAAAACTCATTGACAGACACAACAAAAAAATCACACAAATTTTCCCGAATCTTCAGTTAATCATCACGGGTGGCGTGAACTACGAACCTTACCGTGACAAGATGAACGAATTGCTTGGAAAGCCGGTTGATATCGTTCAGACTTTTCCAGCTTCGGAAGGTTTCTTTGCATTCCAGGATGATTATACAAAAGAAGGATTATTGCTGTTGACCAATCACGGGATTTTTTACGAGTTTATTCCACTCGAACAGTATGGAAAACCCAATGCAGAAAGATTGACATTAAAAGATGTTGAGCTTAACAAAGATTATGCATTGATCCTGACGACTAACTCAGGACTTTGGGCGTATTCTATTGGAGATGTTGTACGATTTATTGATAAAAATCCTTACCGGATTTTGGTTTCGGGAAGAACGAAACATTTTACTTCGGCTTTTGGAGAACACGTTATCGCATTCGAAGTGGAAGAAGCTTTGAAAGCAACGGTTGAAAAGTTTCCTGCTCAGATTACCGAATTTCACCTCGCGCCAGAAGTTAATCCCGAAGAAGGCTTACCTTACCATGAATGGTTTATCGAATTTGAAAAAGAACCTGAGAATTTTGGTGCTTTCAAATCTGAACTTGATTTACAACTCAGACAACGGAATACTTATTATGATGATTTGATTTCTGGAAATATACTTCAGCCTTTGGTTATTACTAGATTGAAAAAAAACGCGTTTCAGGATTATGCCAAATCTGAAGGGAAATTGGGGGGACAAAATAAAATTCCTCGTTTGGCGAATGATAGAAAAATTGCAGTATATTTGGCAAAACTAAATTTACAATGAGAACTTTTTCTTTTATTATTTGTCTGCTTCTTTTGTTACAATCCTGTACTACGACTATCTATAGGAATAATGTGAATAAAAATGATTTCTCTTCACTACAGGTAGGAAAGAATTATACAGTTTATGAGTACAATAAACCTAAATATAAGATTAGACTTTCCAGTGTGGAGGAAGATAAAATAATTGGAATTGCTAATAGCCAGGAATTAACCATTGCAAAGAATGACATAAGGGTTATTAAAAAAAAT
>MKVE01000015.1:222474-287549 GCA_001898785.1 Chryseobacterium sp. 36-9
TATCATTAGTTAACAGTTCTACTACTAATTATTATTACTACTAAGATCTAAAAGCATAGGTAATACAATCTGATTCTTTTTTTGAATATTCAGGATTGACTATGATTCTGAACCCGCCGCGATTGCAAATCGGTTGAAGCTCCTAAAAAATTATAGTTTATGTGAAAGTAATTGGCGTACAACGAGTACTTTTGTATAATGATTTCTTTTACACCACTTCGCGTTTTAAAAAATATAGAATTCCGCCATCTCCTGACAGGAAGATTCTTCCTTATCATCGCTTTCAGGATGCTCGCAACCTTGCTAGGTTGGTGGGTTTATCAGTTGACAAAGGACCCGTTTTCTATTGGATTAATTGGACTTTCGGAAGTGATTCCTGCGGTTTCATGCGCACTGTATGCCGGTCATATCATTGACATGAACGAGAAGAAAAAACTGCTATTGATTTGTAATTATGCCTATGTGGTTCTGATAAGTTTGCTATTGATTCCGGCTTTTTTTGGACACAGGATGCATTTTACGGGACACGAGATTACTTATTTTATTTATGCGGTCATTTTTTTTACGGGAATTTCGCGTTCGTTTCTCGGTCCATTAGTTCCAAGTATGATTCCGAGAATTGTGAAGCAGGAAAATCTGCCTTATGCTGTAACGCTGAACCAGGCAACCTTCTTAATTGCTTCGGTTTCCGGTCACGCTTTAGGTGGTTTTCTGATTGCGCTGATTACAATAAAATGGACACTAGTGGTAATTATTGGCAGTATGTTTTTAGCTTCTTTGTTTTTTTGGACTTTACACCAACAGCAATCTGAAAATAAAAATAAGGATGTGAAAGTTTTCGAAAGTATGAAGGAAGGATTAACTTACATTTATAAAACAAAAGAGATCTTCGGCGCTCAGATGCTGGATATGTTCGCGGTCCTTTTTGGTGGTGCAGTTGCGATGATTCCGGTTTTTGCAAGCGATATTCTGAAGGTGGGCTCAGAAGGTTTCGGACTTTTGAATGCGGCTTCTGATATTGGTTCGATGTTGATTATTATTACCTTGTCATTAGTTCCATTGAAGAAAAACCAAGGAAAAATTTTGCTTTGTGTAGCAACTGGATTTGGACTGTGTATTATAGGATTTGGATTGTCGAAAATGTATTGGCTGTCATTTGGATTCTTAGTTTTAAGTGGGATGTTGGACGGCATAAGTGTTGTGATTCGTGGAACGATTGTTCAGTTGAAAACACCAGAAGAAATCCGCGGTAGAGTTCTGAGCGTTAACTCGATTTTCATTATGTCAAGTAATGAACTGGGGCAGTTTGAAAGTGGATTGACTGCCAAATTAATGGGTGTTGTACGTTCTGTCGTTTTTGGTGGGACGATGACGGTTTTAACAGCTTTGTTCATTGGCACAACTTCTAAGAAGCTGAGGAATATGGAATATTAAGCAGATTTTGCCAAAATTGAAGTCTGCAAAATACAAAAACAAGTCTGTTTGAAACCAAATACAAAGTGCGGAATCCTAAAAACAAGCGTGATTGTAACTAATAAAAAAAGAAGCAAATTTTGCTTCCTTCAATTTTATATCAAACTTTTGATTTTCGCAATCATATCATCGCCCAATTTATCCGCTTCTTCCTGCGAAAAAGCTTCGGTATAAATCCTGATAATCGGTTCTGTATTAGATTTTCTCAAGTGAACCCAATTTTCAGCAAAATCAAT
The DNA here is from genome assembly GCA_001898785.1 of Chryseobacterium sp. 36-9. Classification (GTDB taxonomy): domain Bacteria; phylum Bacteroidota; class Bacteroidia; order Flavobacteriales; family Weeksellaceae; genus Epilithonimonas; species Epilithonimonas pallida. The sequence goes on from MKVE01000015.1 coordinate 224,184, forward strand.
TTTCACACCGTCAACAGTAGAGATTTCTTCATTTTTAAATTCATTCTGAACTTTCACCAGCAAAGCATCAACATCAATTTCAGGCGTTAATTCGATTTTCTTTTTGCCCATAAAATAAGCCGGATAACCTGCTCTCAGTTCAGAAACCGTTTTATTTTCTTTTGCTAAATGAGTCAAGAATAATGCAACACCAACCAAAGAATCTCTTCCATAATGCAAATCAGGATAGATAATACCACCATTTCCTTCGCCCCCGATTACAGCATTTTTCTCTTTCATCAGGTTAACCACATTCACTTCACCGACAGCGCTTGCAAAATATTCTGAATCCAGATTTTTAGCAACATCTCTCAAGGCACGGCTTGAAGAAAGATTGGAAATAGCAGCCCCTTTTTTATTTTTCAAAAGATAATCTGCAACAGCAACCAGAGTGTATTCTTCGCCAAACATTTCGCCTTTTTCATCGATCAAAGCCAGTCTGTCAACATCCGGATCCACAACGATTCCCATATCTGCACCTTCTTTTTTTACCAGTTCGCAGATGTCACCGAGATGTTCTTTTAAAGGTTCGGGATTATGAGGAAAATGGCCGGTCGGTTCACAATATAATTTCACAACTTCGACGCCTAATTTTTCCAAAAGTGGTGGAATAGAAATTCCTCCAGTAGAATTAACCGCATCCAAAACCACTTTGAATTTCTTAGCTTTTATCGCTTCAACATCTACCGTTGGTAATTCCAAAATCTTCTGAATATGAATATCAAAACCATCTTCTCTGGTTTCATATTTTCCCAGATCATCCACCTCCGCATAATTGAAGTCTTCATTTTCTGCCAAAGCCAAAACTTCTGCGCCGTTTTCTCCACTGATGAATTCTCCTTTGTCATTCAACAATTTCAGGGCGTTCCATTGTTTTGGATTGTGAGAAGCCGTCAGGATGATTCCACCGTCAGCTTTCAGTTCAGGAACCATAACTTCAACAGTTGGCGTTGTAGAAAGTCCCAAATCAACCACATTGATCCCAAGACCTTGCAAAGTGGCAGTAACCAAAGAAGAAACCATTTGTCCGGAGATTCTCGCGTCTCTTCCGATAACTAAGGTTAAATCTTTTTTATTTTTATTATTCTGAAGCCAGGTTCCGAATGCTGAAGCAAATTTTACCACATCAAGCGGCGTCAGGTTATCGTTGACTTTTCCGCCAATAGTTCCGCGGATCCCGGAGATTGATTTTATTAATGACATTTTCTAATTTTAAGGTTTGGCAAAAATACAATAATCTGACATTTGCTAAAAAATAAAGTGTCCGATATGAACACTTTTTAATTTTAAGAACAGCCACAATCCGGACCGCAGTTTTTTCCTTTGTTTTTTTTAGAAAATGTTTTTGAGAATTTTCGGACAATAGCATAGATGGCGGCTAAAACAATGACGCCCACGATAACATATTGTATGATTAACGAATTGTCCATGTATAATTTACTTTAAAATCTGATAAACAATCAAAGCTGAAAAGTATGCCAAAAATGTCATTGAGACAGTTTGTAACATTGTCCATTTCAAGCTTCTCGTTTCCCTATAAACAACTGCAATAGTTGAGATACACTGCATTGCAAAAGCATAGAAAATCAAAATCGAAACACCAGTCGCAAAGCTGAAGACTTTCTCGCCGTTTGGATGAACGTCTAGTCTCATTTTCTCGATCAATTTTCCTTCAGGCGCTTCATCGTCCAAACTGTAAAGTGTGGATAATGTTCCAACAAAAACCTCTCTAGCCGCAAAACTGGTCAGGATTCCGATTCCCATTTTCCAGTCGTAACCGAGTGGTGCAATGGCAGGTTCCATCGTTCTTCCGATTCTTCCCAGATAAGAATGGTCCAATGAAGAATTGGTTGCTAGGATTTCATTTTTATGTTGTGGCGGACCAAAATAACTCAAAGCCCAAAGAATAATACTGACGGTGAAAATCACTTTTCCAGCTCCGGAAATAAACTCCCAGACTTTTCCTAATACCAGTTTGAAATCATAACCAAACAACGGCATTTTGTAAGTCGGTAAATCCATTACCAGGAAACTCTTGATTTTGGTTTTGATGAAACTTTTCAATATAAATGACGATAACAAAGCCATTAGAAAACCCAACAGATACATTATCATTAAGGCAATTGCTCTGTATTTGATACCATAAAAATTCTCGTCAGGAATAATTAATCCGATGATAATACTATAAATAGGAAGTCTTGCAGAACACGTCATAAAAGGCGTTACAAGAATTGTAATCAATCTTTCCTTAACGTTTTCGATGTTTCTTGTGGACATTATCGCAGGAATCGCACAAGCTGTCCCGGACACTAATGGAACAATACTTTTTCCATTCAGTCCAAAAGGTCTCAGCATCCTGTCCATCAAGAAAACGACTCTCGCCATATATCCCGAATCTTCTAACAAATAAAGGAAATACAAAAGGATTCCAATCTGCGGTGCAAAAACCAAAATCCCGCCAATTCCCGGAATAATTCCACTGGAAACCAAAGAATTGACCGGCCCTTCCGGAAGATGATCCGCTGAAAAAGCTGATAGCCAGGTGAAAAAATCTTCAATCCAGGTCATAGGATATTCTGCAAGGAAGAAAACGCTTTGGAAAATCAATAATAAAATCAATAAAAAAATCAGATATCCCCAAACTTTATGAACTAGAATCTTGTCTAATTTTTCTGTCAGTAATTCCTTTAACTGTGGTTTTTTCTCAGTGATTTCAGAGGTGATTTTATCAATATTCTGATAGCGTCTTACCGTTTCGGTAATCTGCAAACGTTTTGGAACACTGCATTTGGTGTCTTCCTGAGTAATGATTTCGTGGATGTTTTCAATCTTTCCGAGATAAGTATCTGCGGCTAAAAGTGTCCAGATCTTGTAAAGATTCTTTTCTGACGTATTTGATGAAACCTTGTAAACCAAAGCTTTTTGCTCCAAAGGAATTTCGAAGGAATTAGTCTCCGCAATTTTGAATTCATTATTAAAAACCGCCTCCCGAACTGTTTCTATTCCGACATTATTTTTAGCGTTGGTTTCAAAAACTGGAATGTTCAGAATCTCTGAAAGCTTGGAAATATCAATTTTAATTCCTCGTTTTTCGGCCTCATCCACTTGATTGACTACCAAAACCGCGGGAATTCCCAAATCCTGAATCTGCTGAAAAAGAAGCAGACTTCTTCTCATATGAATCGCATCAGCAATGTAAACAACTCCGGAATAATCTTCCTGAATCAGATAACGTGAAAATATAGCTTCATCTTCGGAAGTTGGGTAGATGCTGTAAGAACCAGGCAAATCTATAACCTCGATTTCCTCGTTTTTGTAAATATAATTTCCGGAATGGCTGGCCACTGTAACCCCGGCATAATTACCTGTTTTTTGCTTTCTGTTGCAAAGAACATTGAAAAGTGTGGATTTCCCGACATTAGGATTTCCTACCAATAGAATCTGTTTTTGTTTTTTCTCCTGCATCATTCCGAAACTTCTACCTGAATAAATCTTGCTTCTGCTTCTCTCAGGGCAATTCTGGTTTTGTCCGAACCATATTCTATATAAAGCGGACCGTTAAAAGGAGCCTGATAAAGAATTCTGAAAGTGGTTTCCGGAAGCAGTCCCATTTCGATGATTTTTGTTGGCATCTGAAGGTTTTCATTATCATAACCAAGAATTTTCCCGATTTTGTTTTTCGGAAAACAACAGAGTTTATCGATGTGTTTTGTTTGCAAGACTAAAATTTTTGGACTACAAAGATAGCTTATTTTAAATAAATCTAAATAAGATGTTTGTCATAAAAAAACCGGAAACTAATTTCCGGTTTGTTATTTATTTTTTCTTTTTCTCTGTGACCTGAACGACTTCTATTGGATTGTCATTCGCATTGAAAAAATCTTTTGCGATTTTTTCTTGATTTTTCATCATTTCACCTATTGTGATATCGCTGCCCGGCATTTTCATCGTCAGCATGTTTTGGGGAACCTGTGCACGCCATTCTGCCATCGGATCTTGCTTGAAAGCAGCATAGGCTTTTTCGAATTTATCCTTAGGGATAATTTTTTTCTCATTGCTTGTCATGCCGGATTTAGCCTGGATATCTTCTACGTAAGAAAACTCTTTCCAATCCTTCACTGTTTTGTTTCCGGACAACAGCCATGAATAGTTTTTACCTTCATCCTCAATTTTCACGATTAATCCGGGAAGTCCGTAGAATTTGTAAGGTCCATCCTGAAAAGGTATATCTGTAGAAAACCAGGCTGTCCATTTTCTGCCACCGAATTCTGTTGTTGCTTTTTGAGTGTTGTATTCTCCGATCTTTTCTTTGTCAGAAAGGATTTTCCAGTCGAATTTTATATTCTCTTCGTAAGCGAAAAGGTTTTTGCTTATTCTGTCCACATATTGCTCCTTCATATCAGGATATAGTTTATATATCTTGAAAGCGAATTTTGGCATTTTTATCGTTTTCGATAAGTCTTTCCAAGTTTTGCTTTTCTGCATTTCTTCCACAGCTATTTTTATGATAGAATCCTGTGCAGTAATTGTGAAATCCTGGTAGATAGATTTGTCTTTGGTGATATCCAAAGTTGCCATTACCTTATCAATTTTTACTGAATCTTTTTTTGGTTTGAAAGAAAGTTCATAAAAGAAACGATTGGCAGTTTCTTGTGCAGAAATCATTAATCCTAATAATAGTAAAGGAAGAATGACTAATTTTTTGAGAGATTGCATGTTTTTTATTTTTCTGTTTTCAATTAATTAGTGCAGGATTCTCAGAAATGTTACATTATTTGTTGTACATTTTTTTTATAGACTCATTCATCAGCTGATATATTTTCAAATGTTCTTCATCAGTAATCAGATCTTCATGAAGTTTCAGAATCCTCTCGTCTCCTCTTACGGCCGGTCCTGTCTGGGCAGATTTTGGTTCCAGATGATGGATTTTTTCTACAGTCTCATCAATCAAAGGGATGAAATATTCGAAAGGTAAATCCTGGGAATCCGAAATTTCCTTCGCCCTCGCAAACAGATGGTTCACGAAATTGCAGGCAAAAACGGCGGTCAGATGAATGTATTTTCTCTTTTCGTAATCCGAGGTTTCCACATTTTCAGAAATAATTGAAGCGAGTTCAAATAGTGATTTTTCATCAATTTGATTTTCGGCCTCAATAAAAAACGGGATTTTGGAGTAAGCCAGATTCTTGGTTTTAGAAAAAGTCTGCAAAGGATAAAAACTTGCTTTTCTGTAATTGCCTTTCAGGATTTCCATAGGAAGTGAACCGGAAGTATGAGCTACCAATGCATTTTCATTTTTAATCAATTCAGAAACGTTTTCAACTGCAGAATCGGAAACTGCAATAATATATAGTTCAGCATCTTCCAATTGATTCGTTGAAAAAGGAATGTTGAATTCAGTCGAAATTTTTGATAATTCAGCTTCATTCCTTCCAAATATTTGATGAATGTCAATATGATTTTGTTTAAAAGCTTTCACAAGATGGTAAGCGACATTTCCAGAGCCGATGATAACAGTTTTCATACAACAAAGATAATTTTTATATAACCACAAAGTTCACAAAGCTTGGCACAAAGAATATTTATTTTAAGCGGAATAATTATTGATTAATTGTGAACTTGGTGCAAAAACCTTGAGTCTTTGTGTTAAACTAAAAATAAAATTCAAAAAAAAATTTAACTTTGGTCTTATTTTTTAATCAAAAACTACGAAACATCTGAATGAAGCTCAAGGATGAGGAGATTTTAAAACTTTTATTGGCCTCACAAACGCTGGAAAAAGGTCTGCGTGCCATGATGGATGCCTATCAGAGCCGGCTTTATTGGCATATCAGGCGACTGATTGTGGACCATGACCTCGCTCAGGATGTTTTGCAGGATACATTTATCAAGGCGTATCAGAACATTCACCAGTTCAAGAGTGATAGCAAATTATACACTTGGCTCTACAGAATTGCAACCAACGAATCTTTGCAGCAGCTCAATAAAATGAACCGGATGAAAAAGACCGATGAAGATGCAGAATACCATATGCAGAATCTGGTTGCTGATAATGCCGGGAAAGATGCGGAGGAAATTCAGATTCTGTTGCAAAAAGCAATTCAGACATTGCCGGAGAAACAGAAGCTTGTGTTCAATATGCGGTATTATGATGATTTGCCTTATGAGGAGATTTCCAAGATATTAGATATGTCGGTCGGGACACTGAAAACGAATTATCATTATGCCAAAGATAAAGTAGAACAATACATTAAGGATAATTACTCTGAAGAGTTTTAGAAAAATAAGAGAATAGTTATGAAATGTCATCGACATTCCATTCCACAAATGAAAAATTAAATAAGAAGAAATGAAAATTGATATAGAAAAACTGAACAGAAAAACACCTTACCCGGAACCTTCGGATGAGTTTTTTAAGATGATTCAGTCTCAAGTAATTTCGAAAATAACGGAGGAAAAAAAGCCTGTTGTTCAGAAAGAAACAAAAGTCTTTTCTCTTAATTTCAAATGGGTGGCTGCAGCTGCAGTTGTTCTGATTGGAGGAATTACAGCTTTTCTAGGACTTAATGATAATCCGGAGATGCAGATGGCTCAGCAAAAGCCAATTGTTGACAGCATTTACGAAATCCATTCTACAGAACAACAATCAGTTAGTTCAATGGCTGATAATAATGCTGTTCCAAACCAGATTCAAACGGTAGAACATAAAGAGCATTTTAAACAGAATCCGTCTATTGCAAATCTATCCAGACCTCAAAAGCATAGAAACAGCAGTTTTGACAATACCGACACACAGGATTATGCCGCTGAAACAAAAATAAAGCCTGAAGCGGAAGTGGAAAAAGTTCTTGCAGCTTTCACGCCAGACCAGATAAAAGATATTGACAGAAACAGCGAACAGGATGTTTACCTGGACCTTTATAATTAATAACAAAAACAGAGAGAAATGAAAAAATTGTTATTGACTATTTTCATCGCCGGATTATTCTCTGCCCATACTGTAAGAGGACAGGAAAGAAGATCAGGAAATACAGTTCAGAGATCAACGGGAAATTCTTCTTTCAGGAGTGCACCTACATCATCTTTTTCACCAGCAGGAACAGCTATGAGACAACAACAGAGCCAGAATATTCCCAGGGCGTCTGAGTGGAGAACTATGAATATGGATGAGAAAAGAGCGGCTGTAAGTAATATGTCCGTAAAAGAACGTTCTGTTTTCTTACAAAAGATGAAAGAGAATATCACTATTGATGATCTTGATATTCCTGCTGATAAGCAAGAAGAATTCAAAAATCTTTTTACCGAATATCAGAGTAATCAGAGATTGATAAAGGAAAAGTTTCATTCGGATAAGAATTTTGATAAATTGAGTGATGAAGAAGCAACAAGCCGGCTGAATCAAAGTTTTGATGTAGGACAGCAATTGCTTAATAACAGAAGAGCGTATGCAGATAAGTTTTTGAAAATCCTTACACCGCAACAGGTTCTTAAGCTTTTCCAGAATGAAGGGAAAATGCGTGAAAAACTGCTCGATAAAAAAAATGACAACTAAACCGAAACCTCTATATTTTAGAGGTTTTTCTTGTTTTATATCTCACATTCACAAATGTTTCGAAATAATTTTTCCTATTCTGTTAAAAATATGTATTTTCGCAGACTGATTATAAACACTTAATATAAAGATGGCAATTTTAGGCGAAATTAGAAAAAGGTCGTGGCTGTTAGTAGGCGTTATTGCATTAGCACTTTTGGCTTTCTTGGTTAATCCTGATACAATAGATAAGGTTTTTGGTAAAAACCCGAATATTCTTGGTAAGGTTAACGGTGAAGAAATTACAAGAGATGAATTCAATGACCAGCTTTTCATTATGCAGCAGCAAGCCCAGCAACAAGGACAACAGACAAAAGGTCTTGAAGAGCAGGCTTGGCAGATTCTTGTTCAATCAAAATTAATCAAGCAACAATTTGAAAAAATGGGGCTTAAGCTGACTGATGAGGTATTCTGGAGTCAGTTGCAATATGATCCAATGTTCGCTCAAAATCAAGGCGCTTTTGATGAAAAAGGGAATTTCAAAACTCAGGAATTCAAGAAAATGATTTCGGATTGGCAAGCTACAAATCCTGAACAATACAATTTCTGGCTAAAAAGTAAGAAAGCTATAGAGTACAGAATGATGGCAAGAATGCTGTTTGGTAACATCACATCAGGAATCACTGCAAGCAAAAAAGAAGCGGAATTGATGATGAAGTTCCGTGATGATATGGCAAACATCGATTTTGTAAAAGTTGATTATTTAGAATTCTCTAAAAAGAATGATGTAAAAGTTACAACACAAGATCTTGCAGATTATATCAAACAACATCCGACGAGATTCAAAGCTACAGCAAGCAGAAATTTAGCTTATGCTTATTTTCCTGCGACACCAAGCGCTCAGGATGATGCTACAACTTTGAACGAGTTGAACAAGCTATACCTTAAAGGGACGGACGCTTCTAACGGGACTGAAAACTTCCAGAATACAAAGAACGATTCTATGTTCGTTGAATTGAATTCTGATGTGCCATTCATTCCTCAGTATGTTAGTCCAACGCAATTGCCGGCAGAATTGAAAGATAAAATTGCAACAGCGGCTATCGGACAGATTTTTGGACCATACAAAGAGCAGAATCTATATGTAGTTTCAAAATTATTAGATAAAAAACCGTCTGATTCTACAGAAACAAGACATATTTTGATTTCTTACAAAGACACAGAGATCGGGAAGCAAGATAAATCTGTTACAAGAACCAAGGAACAGGCTAAGAAATTGGCAGACAGCATCTATGCGGCCGTGAAAGCTAATCCGGCAACTTTTGCAGATGATTTGAAATTCTCTGATGACAAAGGTTCTGCAGCACAAGGTGGTAACGTTGGTTGGACCACGCCAGCTCAGCCGAAATTTGTACCGGAATTCCAGAAGTTTGTGAATGATTCTCCGAAAGGTGCAACTGGTGTAGTAGAAACACAGTTCGGTTATCATATCATCAATATCCTTGACAAAAAATCAGGTTCTATGACTTACAAAATCGCTCACTTGGCGAAAAATGTAAAAGCATCAGACAAAACTGAAAATCAAGTTTTGACCCAGGCTACAAGATTTATACAGCAAACAGAAGGAAAGAGCTTTAATCAATTCAAAAACTTAGCTGAAAAGAATAAATACAGATTCGACAATCCTAAAACTGTAGGCCGTTTCCAAGGAACCCTTCCGGGACTTAATACGGATAAAGATGCTGATATCATTGCATGGGCTTTTGATAAAAAAAGAGAAATTGGTGATACAGATATTTTCACGGTAGAAGGAACAGGTGACAGAATTGTTGCTTATGTTGTCGGAAAACAAGACGAAGGTCTTGCAGATCCTGAAACTGTAAGAGATCAGATTGAACCAATTGTGAAAAATAAAGTTCTTGCGAAGAAAATTATTGAAAAAATCAATGCCGGAAAATATACATCGCTTGATCAGGCTGCGAAAGCTTTTGGAACAACAAAAGGAAATGCGGATGTTAATTTGTTCAATCCTTCTGTAAACGGTGCTATGGAACCAAGAGTTGCAGGAGCTGCATTCGGTGTTGCAACAAACAAATTGTCTCAGCCAGTTGAAGGAATGACAGGTGTATATCTTGTGGTTAAAAAATCTGTTAAAACGAACAAACTGCCAGGAGATATCAAACAAATTACTGAGTCTATCAAACAACAGAATTCTCAGCAATTCACAGGAGCTTTCTTGAAGAGTCTTCAAGATAATGCTAACATAAAAGATTACAGAATTGAAGTTTGGGACAAAACTGCTCAACGATAATTTGGCATAATATTGAAAAACAACAAAAGCGGCACAATTGTCGCTTTTGTTGTTTTTTTATTTATAATAATTATAACTCCAATATTCTTATATTTGCTAATTAGTAAACCAATTAAAACGTGAAGTTAAGTAAAGAATTAAAAGCAGGACTGATTGCAATTTTTGCCATTATTGCTTTCGTGATATTATATCAGTTTATGAAAGGGAAAAATCTCTTCACTACAGATAATGTTTTTTTTGCAAAATATGATAATGTAGAAGGCTTGTCAGTATCTAATCCGGTCTCAATCAATGGATTGAAAGTAGGACAGGTTGATGAGATAAAACCGATTACTTCAAAAGACGGAAGATTACATTTTGTAGTTAAATTAACAGTTGATAATACGTTTCAGTTTTCCAACCAATCTACTGTTGAGATCTTTGAACCAGGATTAATGTCCGGCAAGGAAATGAGAATCAATCTGTCATATGGCGGAACAGTTGCAAAAGACGGAGATACGCTGAAAGGAAATTATCAGCTGTCGATGCTTAACTCCCTGTCATCTCAGGTAAAACCGGTTAAAGATCAGCTTTCCGGCGTCTTGTTAAAATTAGATTCAACTTTAGCAAGTACCAACAAAATTGTCGATGAGCAAAACAGAAGAGAAATCAAATTGCTGTTAGCTAATCTCAACAAAACAATCGAATCCTTCAAAGCAACATCCGATAGGACCAATGCAATTTTAGCTTCTAATGAGAATGGATTACATGAAGTAGTTGCCAATGCCAATCAGACATTATTAACGGCCAATAAAACTTTGGACAAATATGGTTCGGTTGCAGAACGTGTCGATATCAACAAACTGAATGGAACAATCGATCAGTTTAACCAGACAGCTAACAAGCTAAATAACGTTATTTCCGGCATACAAAACGGAGAAGGTTCCCTTGGTAAATTGATGAAAGATGAAGAACTTTACAATAATCTAACAAAAACTTCAAACAATCTTAATCAGCTGGTAGAAGATGTGAAAGCGAATCCAAAAAGATATGTTAATTTCTCAGTTTTTGGTAAGAACTCAGATAAAAAGTAATTTATGCAATACATTGACAATGTTATTTTTGTAATCCTATTGATTGCCGGCTTTGGACTCTTCGGAAAAAGTCTGAAAGAGCTTTACCGTAATATCAAACTCGGGAGAGAAATCGACCGAACCGACAGAAAAGCAGAACGATGGGCAATTATGACCAGAGTAGCGCTTGGACAGAGCAAAATGGTAAAACGTCCAATTGCTGGGATTTTACACATTTTCGTTTATGTTGGATTTGTTATTATCAATATAGAATTGCTGGAGATTATCATTGATGGAATTTTCGGAACGCATAGATTTTTGCAGGGAATTTTAGGAGATTCTTTTTACTCTTTCTTTACTTCAACATTGGAAGTTCTTGCGGCATTGGTTGTATTTGCAGTAGTTATATTTTTTATCAGAAGAAATTTTTATGGTGTCAAGAGATTGACAATGAAAGAACTGTTCGGTTGGCCAAAAAAAGATGCTAACTGGATTCTGATTATCGAATTTGCTTTGATGGTCGCTTTTTTCACAATGAACGGAGCTGATTATTATGCGGATTCTACTCGTTTTGCAAGTAATTTTCCAATTTCAGAACATTTGTTTCCTTTCTTTGTAAATTTCAGCTTGGAAACACTTCATGTAATTGAGAAATCGGCTTGGTGGTTTCATTTTGTAGGGATTTTGTTCTTCATGAATTACCTCTATTATTCTAAGCATCTTCATATCATTTTTGCATTCCCGAATACTTGGTTTTCTAATCTAGAGAAAAAAGGAAAATTCAACAATTTGGATTCAGTAACCAAAGAAATCAAATTAATGATGGATCCGAATGCCGATCCTTATGCAGCTCCTCCGGAAGGTGAAGCAGAAGCTCCTTCAAAATTCGGAGCGGAAGATATTTTTGACTTGAATCAGCATCAGCTTTTGAGTGCTTATTCCTGCACAGAATGTGGACGCTGTACTTCGGTTTGCCCGGCAAATATTACAGGTAAAAAACTGTCTCCAAGATTGATTATGATGAAAACCAGAGACCGTCTGGAAGAAGTAGGAAAAAATCTTAATAAAAATGGAGGTAAGTTTGTCGATGATGGTAAAAAGTTACTGAACGATTACATTACCAAAGAAGAACTTTGGGCATGTACAACCTGTAATGCCTGTGTAGAAGCCTGTCCGGTTTTGATTGATCCTTTGTCTATCATTTTCGAGATGAGAAGATTCTTGGTAATGGAACAGTCTGCAGCGCCACAGGAATTAAATCTGATGATGACGAATGTTGAGAATAATGCCGCACCTTGGCAATATAATCAGGCTGACAGACTGAATTGGGCCAACGATTAATCTTGAAGCAAAGACATTTTACATTAATACAAAATACATTTTACAACAAATGGATTTCACTATAAAAACAATGGCAGATTATGCTGCGGAAGGCAAATCTCCGGAAGTTCTCTTCTGGGTTGGTTGTGCCGGAAGTTTCGATGATCGTGCGAAGAAAATTACGCGGGCATTCTGCAAAATTCTTAATAAAATCAATGTAGAATTTGCTGTTCTTGGTCAGGAAGAATCTTGCACCGGCGATCCTGCAAAACGTGCCGGAAACGAATTTGTTTTCCAAATGATGGCTTTGACCAATATCGAAGTTCTTAACGCTTACGATGTCAAAAAGATCGTTACGGCTTGTCCGCATTGTTTCAATACTTTGAAAAATGAATACCCAAGTCTTGGCGGAAATTATCAGGTTTTGCATCATACCCAATTCCTGAAAGATTTGATGAATGAAGGAAGATTAAAAATCGAAGGCGGAAGCTTCAAAGGAAAAAAAATTACGTTTCACGATCCTTGTTATCTTGGAAGAGGTAATGACGAGTATGAAGCACCAAGAATGCTTCTGGAAAAGTTGGATGCAGAATTGGTGGAAATGAAGCGTTGCAAAACCAACGGTCTATGTTGTGGAGCTGGTGGAGCACAGATGTTCAAAGAACCGGAAAAAGGAAATAAGGATATCAATATCGAAAGAACAGAAGAAGCACTGTCATTCGAGCCGAAAGTAATTGCAACTGGGTGTCCGTTTTGTAATACGATGATGACCGATGGCGTGAAACATTTCAATAAAAATACTGAAGTAGAAGTCAAAGATATTGTAGAGCTTTTGGCGGAAGCAGAAGATTTATAAAATCGCGTAAAATAAAATTTAAAAACCTCAGAAATTCTGAGGTTTTCGTTTTAAGGGATTTAGATAAAAATCCGTAATTTTATAAATTGAAACAACAAATAAAATTGCAGTCAGGCGATTTTGTAAAAATAAATTCATTATTATGAAAATCGAGGAATCCAATATTGTAGAAACAAACGATTACCGCGTTATTATATATCCAGCATCAAGACCTTTTACGGCAAAAGAAAGTAAGACCATTGCGGAAAAATTATATGATTTTTTAGGCGATTGGGCAGCTCATGGCAAAGCATTGTCTTCATCGTTCAAGATTGAAAAAAATCAATTCATTATTATTTGCGTTGATGAGGAAAAAGAAGCAGCTTCGGGTTGTAGTATTGATGCGCTTGGAAAGGTAATGAGAGAGTTGGATGCAGAATTTGATTTGGGATTATTTGACAGGATGAAAGCTAGTTATGTTGAAAATGGTGAAGTGAAAACCCTCAAATTATCAGACTTCAAAAACAAGATAAGAAACGGCGAATTGTCAACAGATATTGAAGTTTTTGATTTTTCTAAAAATACTTATCTCGATTTTCTAAGTCATTTTTTGCAACCATTTAGCAGAAGCTGGGCATCATCAATCAAATAATTTTATTGGGAATACATATTCAGTTTCTATGAATAATGATAAAATCAAGGATTTTTACAATGATTTCGTAAGCTATCAAACCCAATCAGGAGTCAACGAAAGAATCTATACTTTATATAAAAAAATGCAATCTCTGGGCCTTAATTCTGATTCCAATATTCTGGAATTAGGATGTGGAATTGGAGTAATGACAAAGCTGTTGACCAATTCTGTTAAAACCGGATATATAGAGTCAGTAGATCTGAGTGATAAGTCAATAGAATTAGCAAAATCAAAAATACACAAACAAAACGTATCATTTTATACAGATGATGTAGTAAGCTATCAGCCAAAGAAAAAGAAGTTTGATTTCATAACTTTATTTGATGTCATAGAACATATTCCTCTGGAACTTCATCCTGATCTTTTCAGGAATTTGTCAGAAATAGCTAATGATAATACGAAGATCTTGATTAATATTCCTAACCCGGATTTTATTGATTTTCACATGAATGATGAGTCTGCTTGGTTACAGATTGTGGACCAGCCGATTCCTTTGCATTTCGTTGTAGCTAACTCAGAATCTAATGGTCTTCAGGTTTCTAATTTTAATACTTATAGCATTTGGGTGGAGAATGATTATCAATTTTTTGTCATCCGGAAAAAACAACCTTATAAGAAAGTTTTACTCAGCGAAAAAAGAACCATCACTCAAAAAATATCGAATAGATTAAAAAATATCTACATTGGTTTAAGATACAGGTAGTTTTCAAAACTTAATCATGAAACTCAAAGTCCTTTTCATTTCTTCCTGGTTTCCCAATAAGCTGGAACCAACTAACGGTAACTTTGTGCAGCGACATGCAGAAGCCGTTGCAACATTGCATGACGTAGAAATTTTGCATACAATCGGAGATTTTGCCCAAAAAGAAACTTTTATTTTTGATGACAAAGTGGTAAATGGAATCAGAACTCTCATTGTTTATTATAAAAACTCAAAAAATCCTGTTCAGAATTTTTTGCGGAGAATGAAAGCTTATAAATCAGGGTTTGCTAAGATGCAAAAGCCTGATCTGGTACATGCTAATGTTCTTCATAATAATATGCTTTTTGCGGTTTATCTGAAGAGAAAGTATAAGATTCCTTTTGTTGTAACCGAACATTGGACAGCGCTTAGAAAAATCAATCAGGCAACAACGTCTTTAATAATCAAAAAAATAGCAACGTTTATTGGAAATCGAGCTTCAGTAATTTTACCGGTCAGCAATGATTTGAAAATCAGCCTTGAAGAATTGGGAGTCAAGTCGCCGATGAAGGTCGTGCCCAATGTTGTAGACACCAGCCTTTTTGAGCCGGATCATTCTGCACAGGAGATTTTTACATTTGTGCATATTTCCAACTTAATTCCGAGAAAAAATGCAGATAAAATACTAAAAGTTGCTATAAAATTATTGAAGGAAGGCTATCAGTTAAAACTGAAAATAGGTGGCGACGGTGATACAAAACCATTACGGGAAATTGTGAAAAAAGAAGGTTTTGAAAATCACATCGAGATTTTTGATACGTTAACGCTAACCGAAGTTTCTCAAAAACTAAAAACTTCGGATTGCTTTATTCTTTTCAGTAATGATGAGAATCAGCCTTGTGTGATTGCAGAATCTTTTGCTTCCGGAATCAAAGTGATTTCTACAAACGTTGGCGGGATTTCGGAATTTTTCCCGGAGAATTTCGGAATACTTGTCGATAGGCCAGACGAAATTCTTCTGGAAAAGGCAATGAAACAATTAATCGAAAACCAGTCTCCACGAGATATTGAAAAAATATCAAGTTATGCAAAACAGACTTTTTCCAAGGAAAGTATTGCAACACAGTTCACGGAGATTTATAAAAATGTGATGCGTTAATGTCGGGATTCAGGATTCATATTGTTGATAATCATGTCAAGACGTCGTCATTCTTTGTTAAGGATTATGACTCTTTTGTGATTAATGATGACCAGGTTGAAATTGCTGTTGAAGGTGTCATTCTCAATAAAAAAAAACTTTTACAAAATTCCGGATTCTTGGATTTCACAGATTTTTTTCTGGATCTTTATCAAAAAGTGAATGTGAATTCTATTAAAGAACTGGACGGAGAATTCCGTGGCTATATTTGGGATAAATTAGGACATAAACTTTTTGTTTTTACTAATCCGACTTCTACGCAAAGTGTTTTCTACACAAAGCATGATCAGCAGATATTTATAGATTCCTCTCTTGTTCGGCTAACCAAAACTCTTAAGGAAAATAAAATCTCTGTTACGCCGGATATTCAGAATATTTACAAGCTGTTGACTTTCGGAAATATGCTGGAAAACGATACACCGGTAGAAAATATTTTCAAAATACTGGACGGCCATTTTATAGAGGTTGACCTGAATAATCTTACAATCGTTGAAAAAAAATATTTTGATCTGGAAGGAATCGATTATTATAAAAGCTCCAGAGAAAATGCAATTCACGATCTGGATTCAATATTTTCAGACAATATTCTTATGGAATATGAGAAGGACAACGAATTGAATTCAAAGCATTTTGCCTTACTAAGTGGAGGATTAGATAGTAGAATCGCTTTACTGTATGCGAATCAGCTTGGAGAAAAGCCGGATGAAGCGTTTTGTTTTTCACAATCTGGATATCTTGACGAAACGATCTCAAGACAAATAGCAAAAGATAATGACATTCCTTATACTTTTCAGTCTTTGGACGGAGGAAGTTATCTGAACTATATTGATCAGCTTACGGAATTATCACAAGGTTGCGGACTTTTTACTGGTGGCATCCATATCCAATATGCTTTTGAAAATCTAGAAAACAAAGATTTTAAAATTATTCATAGCGGATCCATTGGAGACGGTATTTTAGGCGGTTTTAATACAGTTCCTTATAAACAAAAGCCGGGAGAATTTAAGATTGTTATTAATGGAAAATTTCTTCCAAAAGTTAAATCAGATTTCGATAAGATTCTAAATCAATATGAGTCCGAAGAACTTTTCTATCTCAGAAATGTTGCTTATAACAGGACTATTCTTGGATCTAGAGTGATACAGCAATTCGGTTATCAGACATCACCGTTTATGTCCAAAAAAATATTGGAATTTGCGATCAGTCTTCCCGAAAAGTGGAAAATCAATCAAAAACTCTATCTGGATTGGTTGAATCAATGCATGCCAAATGCTGCTGATTATATCTGGGAAAAAACGGGTATGAAACCTAACGCCCAATGGAAAAGTACGATCGGTCCGAAAGTGAAAAAAAGAATTTCCAAAATATGGAATGCCAAAATCACTAAGAAACCTAATAAAACAAGTATGTATCCTTATGAGTTTTATTATAATAACTCCCGGGATATCCAGAATTATTATCAGAATTATTATTCGGACAACATCTGGCGACTGGAAAATTATCCTGAACTAAAAAATGATGTCCGGCAATTATTTGAGCAAAAAGATTTTTTTCAGAAAAGCCAGGGAATCAATATTTTGGCTATTTTTAAATTATTTTTCAATTAGTGGGAAACTTATCCGACTTTCTTAGAAATTTTTTGAAAAACAAAGGTCATTTCGTCTTTGGATCATTGCTTATTGCTAAAATTTGTGGATTTATAGGTTCTGTTGTAATCATAAGATTATTGCCTGAAAAAGATTTTGGTTTGATAAGTATTGTCGCTTCGTTATTTGCTGTTTTTTTTGCCTTCAGCGGATTTGGCAGCCAGCAGATTCTTCTCAGATACGGATCTATTGTAAAAACAGAAGAAGAAAAGAACAAACTGTCATCATATCTTCTGAAACAAGGCTTTTTCTATCAGATTTTGTTGAGTGTTATTTTCCTTGTCGCATCACTTTTTTATCTGGACAAATTTGAAAAAATCATTTGTCTTTTTATGGCGTTTGCAATCAGGTTAATCGGCTATTTTTTTTACAATCATATTCAGTCACAATTAAGAATTAGTGGAAAAAACAAAGAATTTGCAAGATTGAATAATATCGTTAATATCTCAGGTTTGCTCCTGATTATTATTCTTACTTATTTTTTCGGAATCATGGGATATTTGATAGCGCTGGTTCTGGCACCGTTCACTGCATTGTTTTGGTTTAAAGATATTAATCTGTCATTAGATACTGATATCGGTTTCCCCAGAAAAGAACTATGGAAATATGGTCTTTTTACAGCGGGAACAGCCGTTTTGAGTGATGCTTTATTTTCTTTGGATATTATATTAATGGGATTTTTGATGACCGAATCATCTGTTGCAGATTACAAAGCGGCAATTCTGATCCCTTCCAATCTTACATTCATTGCATTGACTTTTATGCAGAGCGATTTTCCTGAACTAGCCAAAAATCACAACGATAAAAAATTTCTGAGCTACTATATATCCAATTATTATAAAATATTCATTCCGCTATGTGTAGCGATTTTTGGAGTCCTATATTTTTTGAAAGATGATATTGTAGTTTTATTTTTTGGCGAAAAATATAAAGGAATTGAACCGGCATTCATTATCTTAACATCAGCATTTTTGCTCAATATGTTGCTGAGAAATCTCTACGGAAATCTTCTTTCTGCGGTTGGAAAAATGGAATATAACACGATTATCTCTGCTTTAGCATTAGTTATTTTATTAGGATTATCATTGGTTTTAGTTCCAAAATACGGAGTGGAAGGAATGGCAATCGCACAATCGGTAACATTATTGACAACAGGATTATTATTAATGTCCGGATTCTTTTCTTACATCCGGAAATTGTCATGAAAGTATTTTATCTTTGCAGGGATGAAACTAAAAATATCCATAATTTTATCGGCAATAGTTCTCTTATTCTCTTGTAGAGGAGACGGTGATGATGTCCAGACAATTGATCAGGTTCTGAGACTTTATGTGAAAAATTCTACAGGTCAGGATCTTTTAAATTCTAAAATACCTGGTTCATATTCTTCCGTTACGTTATTGGATCAATTGGATGAAATAACTGCCAATAAGCCTATCTCCGGCTATTCTCTACTCAAAGATGCAGATACTGTTGTTTATATGGATTATGCTGCGGGCGCTATCAGGCTGTTAAAAGACTCTATCAGTCCGGAACTTAAAACTTACAAATCCCGGTTTATAATCAGATATTCAAAAACGGCTAATTCTCAAACCGTAAATGATGACGACATCATTGAGATTGAATACAAATGGACACCTTCTGTGTTCGAATTATCCAAACTTTGGTACGATAACGAACTCAAATTCACAAAAGTTCAGGGACAGCCAAACATTGTCAGAATCGTGAAATAAAATCCTTAAATTTGCAATTGTCAGAAAAAATTATTCTGATACGAAATACTATCAACCAACAACCCAACTATGTTACAGGTTAATTTTTTGCGCGAGAACAAAGAGCGCGTTTTGGAAGGCTTGAAGAAAAGAAACTTCAAGGAATTAGATTTGGTCGATGCGGCAATCAATGCTGACGACGAAAGAAAAAAACTGCAATTTGAGCTGGACTCACAACTTTCCGAGATGAACAAAATTTCGAAAGAAATCGGAATTCTGATGAAAGACGGTAAAAAAGAGGAAGCTGAAGCTGCAAAATCCAAAACTTCGCAATACAAAGAATCGAGCAAAGAATTGGAATCCCAACTGAAAGAAGTTGAGAAAAACCTTATTAACATCCTCTACCAGATTCCAAATATTCCTTACGAGAAAGTAGTTGCCGGCGTTTCTGCCGATGATAATGAAATCGTTTATGAATCTACAACAGTAGAAGGTCTTGGCGAAGGCGCCATTCCACACTGGGAATTGGCTAAAAAATATAATTTAATCGATTTTGAATTGGGCGTGAAAATTGCCGGCGCAGGTTTTCCTGTTTATCTGGGAAAAGGCGCACGTTTGCAGAGAGCTTTGGTTCAATATTTCCTGGACAAAAATACAGATGCCGGTTATCTGGAAGTGAATCCGCCACACGTGGTGAACGAAGCTTCCGGTTACGGAACGGGACAATTGCCTGATAAGGAAGGACAAATGTATTATGTTGGCGCAGATGATTTATACCTGATCCCAACAGCTGAGGTTCCTGTTACCAATATCTACCGTGATGTCTTGCTGGACGAAAAAGATTTGCCGATCAAGAATACTGCTTTTTCCCAGTGTTACAGAAGAGAAGCGGGAAGCTATGGTGCACACGTGAGAGGCTTGAACAGACTTCACCAATTCGAAAAAGTGGAAATTGTGAGAATCGAGAAGCCGGAAAATTCTTATGCTGTTTTGGAAGAAATGGTAGAACACATCAAATCCATTCTGGAAGATCTGGAATTGCCGTACAGAATCCTGAGACTTTGCGGTGGCGACACAGGTTTTGCTTCAGCAATGACTTACGACTTCGAAGTCTGGAGTGCGGCGCAGGAAAAATGGCTGGAAGTAAGTTCTGTTTCCAATTTTGAAACGTTCCAGGCTAACCGTCTGAAATGCCGTTATAAAGGTAATGAAGGTAAATCCCAATTGGTTCACACCCTTAACGGTTCTGCAATGGCTTTGCCAAGAATCATGGCAGCTTTGCTGGAAAACAACCAAACGCCGGAAGGTATCAAATTACCAAAGAAAATCGCAGAGTATGCGAGATTTGAATTGATTAATTAATTTGAGGAATTAGAATTTATCGCAAAGGCACAAAATTCTATTTTACATAAATCTTAAAAGTCGCAAATTGTACTTTTGCGACTTTTTTGTATTTATATTAAACTAATCTTTGTCATTCCAAAGGAATCTCGACAGTTAAGTTTAGATTTCCTACGGAATGACAAACTTAATGCAAAAGTATTATTGAGGCAAGCGTCTTTGCGAACCTTAAAAATATTTTCAAGAATGTCAAAAAACCTTGCGAACTTTGCGTTTAGAATAAATTATTTCTTCAAATTCAAAAAATAATTCCAGATCAATCGGATTTCTCCGTAATCAAAATCTGAAGGCAAGACAGATTTCCAATCGTTAATATTTTCTTTAGGCTCAGCTTTGAATTGTTTTTCGAAAGCTTCAATTTTACTTTTTGGATAAATTCTCAGCAAGTCATTTCTGTCCAATAAATTTTGCTCGGCATATTTTGAAAGATGACCGAAAATTGTAGAGTTCACCAATCCTCTTTCTTTAGCAATTTCAGCAACAGTTTTCCCATTTTGGAATAGTTGGTAAGTTAAAACGTGAGTTGGAACTTTCTTGATGGTCATAGAGACTTCAATATCTTTTTCTTTATCGAATAAAGGCGTTTCCAATAGGAAAACCTCTTTCAAATCTTTCAGATAATCTTCAATATCATCCAGCCATACGCGAAAATCTTCATTGAAAGCTTTCAGGCCTTTTACACCTTTGGTTTCCGAATAGAAATCCTTGAGTGGAGAAAACACCTTCTCATTCACATTAGTGAAAAAGAAATTAACCGCACCTTTTGCTTTAATTTCAATCTCAATCCATTCTTCCTCACCTTGCAAGAATTTCTGAGTTTTCTGAACTAAGATTCTCTCGAATTTTTGAAAAATAGTAATGTAATTTTCGATATCAGCTTTCAAACAATGATAAAGATAATCGGCTTTTTCTTTGTCAATGAACTTACTGCTTCGGCTAATCACCATCCAGTTTTCCAAAGCAGACTGAAACCAAACACAATCAATCCTTCTAATGACTTTTTGGATGCTGTAATCGTATTTTTCCGCATTAATGATTTCCTCAATTTTTGCATTGGCATGCGTTTCATCCTGGAATTTCGAAACCCTTTTATCACTGAAAATAACTTCAGGTGTGATTTTGGATTTAAGGACGATGCCTTCCAACGTTCGACAACGTGATAATGCAACATAAACCTGTCCGGAAGCGAAACTTTTTCCTGCGTCGATGATCAATCGGTCAAACGTCAAACCTTGACTTTTATGGATCGTAACCGCCCAAGCCAAACGGATTGGAAACTGTTTGAAGCTTCCCAGAACTTCTTCTTTGATATTTTTCTCATCATCCAAAGAATATTTTTTCTGCTCCCAGGTTTCCGCTTTTAGTGTGATTTCTTCTTCGCTTCCATCGAGGATTACTGAGATTTCATCTTCATCGAGATAAGAAATTTGTGCTAATTTTCCGTTGTAATATTTTTTATCGGGCGACGTGTCATTTCGGATGAACATGATCTGAGCGCCGACTTTCAGTTCCAGAACCTCATCATTCGGATATTGCGTTTCCTTGAATTCTCCTACGACATCGGCTGCATAGGAATGAAGTTTTCCGCCCAGTTCTTTTAATTTTTTCTGATTGATATCATCCGCCATTTTGTTGTGCGAACAGAGATAAACATAGGCTTCATCTTTCGGATCGAAGTCGGGCTGATACCTTTTGTTCAAAGCTTCAAAATCGATATCTTCTATTATTCCGTCTCGGATGGCATTTAGGATTTCCAGGAAATGTTCATCGGTTTGTCGGTAAACTTTGGTCAGCTCCAGCGTGATAAAATTACTTCCTTCCAAAGCTTTGGCGTTAAAAAAGAAAGGTGAAGAATAATACATCGAAAGAATGTACTCATCTCTTACAACCGGCGGCAACTGGTAAAGATCACCAATAAATAACATCTGAACGCCTCCAAACTTTTGCTGATTCCGACGGACATGTCTCAATGCAAAATCCATCATATCCAGAACATCGGCACGCAGCATTGATGCTTCATCAATAATGATGATCTCGATTTCACGGAGTAGTTTCAGCTTGTCTTTCCGGTATTTGAAATGTGGCATCAGATCCGCAATGTTGTTGGCAAGATTCTGGTCGATTCTTTCCGTTGTTGGCAGAAAAGTCCTGAGCGGCAAACCAAACATAGAATGAATAGTTACGCCACCTGCGTTAATTGCAGCAATCCCGGTTGGCGCTACAACAATGTGTTTTTTCTTGGTTTTTTTTACAAAATCATTCAGAAATGTAGTTTTCCCGGTTCCGGCTTTTCCTGTTAAAAAAATGCTTCTGTTGGTGTGTTCTACGATTTCAAAAAGAGAGTCATTCATCGATCCAAAGATAAAGAATCAGGAGAAACGAATCAAGAAATAAGAATCAAGGAAAAGATTTAATAAAAAGGCTTCAAGAGCCTGAGCCTGACAAAGATCTATCAGTCGTCAACCAACTACTACTTAATCCTATCCGGATTTTGTTTCAAAAAGCTATCCCAGCCGGAGTAAGATTTATCAGTGCCAATACTTCCTGAGTTGAAGTGGTGACAAACGGCAACGGCTAATCCGTCAGATGCGTCCAGATATTTTGTCGGGAATTCTTTCAGTTTCAGGAGATTTTGCAGCATTCCCGCAACCTGTTCTTTACTGGCATTGCCGTTTCCGGTTATCGCCATTTTTACTTTTTTGGGAGAATATTCTGTAATCGGAACATTTCTGTGAAGGCTTGCGGCCATTGCAACGCCTTGAGCTCTTCCCAGTTTCAGCATACTCTGAACGTTTTTTCCAAAGAAAGGCGCTTCCAAAGCTGTTTCATCAGGGTGGTATTCATCAATTAATGCCAGAGTTTTGTCGAAGATAATTTTAAGTTTGGTTTCGTGATTTTCATATTTTTTAAGAATCAATTCGTGAATTGCAATTAGTTCCATTTTATTTCCCTTAACGGAAATAATTCCAAATCCCATAACACTTGTCCCCGGATCGATACCCAAAATTATTTTTTCGACTAGCATAATGGCAAAATTACGTTAATGTTTTCATAAAAACCTGTCTTTACAATATATTTTCACAATGAAAGTTATTAAATTTAGAAACCAAAAAATTAACAATCAAACATGAAGAATTTTTTACTGACTGCGGCAGTCGTATTCTACGCAGGTTATGCAACACCTGTGTTTTCTCAAAAAGCCGAAACACCAAAATTTATTAGTAATACGGAGGGAATCAAAGAATATTCCCTGAGTAATGGGATGAAGGTCCTTTTGATGTCTGACCCTTCTCAGAGTAACGCTGTTGTAAACATTGTTTATAATGTTGGTTCCAAGCACGAAGGTTATGGCGAAAAAGGAATGGCTCACTTGCTGGAGCATATGTTATTCAAAAGCACCAAAAAGTTAGGCGATATCAAAAAAATGCTGTCCGACAAAGGTGGAAATGCTAACGGGACAACCTGGTATGACAGAACCAATTATTATGAGGTTTTCCCTTCTAATGATGAGAACTTGAAATGGTTTCTGGAAATGGAAGCCGACAGAATGGTAAATGCCACAATTCTTCAGTCGGATCTGGATAAAGAATTTTCTGTTGTAAGAAATGAATTCGAGATTGGGGAAAATAGCCCAAGTGGAGTTTTAATGGAGCGTATTATTTCTGCTGCATACCTTTGGCATAATTACGGAAACAGTACGATTGGGAGCAAGGAAGATGTTGAAAGAGTAAAAGCTGTGACACTTAGAAAGTTTTATGAAAAATATTACCAGCCGGATAATGCGACTTTGATTGTTGCAGGAAAATTCGATGAGAAAAAAGCGTTGGAATATATTGCGCAATATTTTTCCACCATTCCAAAGCCTGCAAGAGTTCTGGAAACTCCTTACACAGTAGAACCGGCTCAGGACGGCGAACGTTTTGTTGAACTGAAGCGTGCTGGTGACAGCAAGGTAGTTGGAGCATTGTACCACACTGTCCCTTATGCGGATAAAGACTACGCGGCGCTGGACGCTTTGCAAGAGATTTTGACCGCTGATCCGTCCGGATATCTTTACAAAGCGATGATCGACTCTCACAAAGCAGCGTCAGTCTACGCTTATCAGCCGCTGGTTAGAGATGCAAGTTATATGTATTTTGGTCTGGATATACCGGCGGACAAAGATCTGAAAACAACGGAGAATGATTTCCGTGCAGAGCTGGATAAAATCGCTACCATCAAATATACAGAACAGGATGTTGCAAGAGCAAAAGCTAAAATCCTAAAGCAAATAGAGAACATCAAAAATAATACGATTGGTTATGCTGTTAATCTGACAGAGATCGTTGGTGCCGGGAACTATAAGCTCGGAATGCTTTATCGTGATACGGTAGAAAAACTGACTGTTGCAGATATCCAGAGAGTTGCGACCAAATATTTCAAAACCAATAACAGAACGGTGGGTGTTTTCATCCCTTCAAAAGATGAGGTTAGAGTTAAAAATATCGAGTACACCGATGATCAGATCGCAACGTTGACCAAGGATTACAAAGGGAAAGCTTTGGAAAAAGAAGCAGCTCCTTTCGAAGCCAGCATCAAAAATCTGAAAGCCAATCTTACAGAAGGGAAATTGAGCAACGGGATGAAATATGGCTTGATCAAAAAAGACATCAAAGGTGGCAAAGTACTTGGTAGTTTCCGTTTCCCTGTAAGTAATGCAAAGGATCTGAATGGAAAGGCTGATGTCGGCTCTCTAATGGCTCAAGTGCTTAAAACCGGGACTAAATCTCACACCAAGGAACAAATCCAGGATATGCTTGATGAATGGAAGTCTAACATCAATTTCGGATTCAGTGGCCAGACATTATTTGTGAATTTCAGCACGTACAAAGAAAGCTTGCCAAAAGTAACATCATTAATCAAAGAAATTCTGACCGAATCTACTTTCCCGGAAGCTGAATTAGTAAAGACTGTGAACGAGTATAATACTTATTTGGAAAGTTCATTGAACGATCCGCAGTCTATCGCTTTCACAGAGATCGAAAAAATCACTGAGAATTATCCTAAAGAAAGCATCTATTACACAGCTTCTACACAGGAACAGATTGATAACAATAAGAAAGTGAAAAGAGAACAGCTGGTTGATTTCTACAACAAAATATTGGGAGGTAACAATGGTGTTGGTTCTGTGATTGGTGATCTAGATACCAAAACAACAGCTGCATTATTAGAATCAACTTTTGGAAAATGGAATTCAAAATCAACTTACGAGTTCATCAAACCAGAATTATTCGCTACCAAAAAACAAGACAAAGATTACCTTACTCCGGATAAAGAGAACGGAGCAGCGGTTGGGAAGATCAGTTTCTCTATGGATAGAAAATCTCCGGATTATCCAGCCTTTGTGATTGCCAACGAAATGTTAGGAAGTGGAGGTTTCTTAACGGCGAGAATCCCGACAAGACTTCGTGAGAAAGAAGGAATCAGCTATGGTGCAGGCTCTTACATCAACATTCCAATTGATAACAACGTAGCGTCTTGGGCTTGGTATGCGTTCTTCAATCCGACAAAAAAAGAAGCAGTGAACAAAGCTTTGAAAGAGGAAGTGAACAAAGCGGTTAAAGATGGTTTTACAGAAGAAGAATTCAAATCTAACTTAACGTCTTGGCTTAACTCCAGAAAAACCGGTCTTGGAAACGATAATACCTTGATGGGATTGGTAAATTCTCAACTTCAATATGGTCAATCTTTGGATGAGTATGACGCTTTGGAGGCGAAAGTTTCTGCGTTGAAAGTTTCTCAAGTGAATGATGTTCTTAGAAAATATATCAGTGAAGACAAGATGACTTCTGTATTTGCAGGAGATTTCAATAAGAAATAAGAATTATTTCTATAAAATGAAACCGCTTCAAGTAATTGAAGCGGTTTTTTATTGTCAAAAACTGAGAATATTATTTTAAAACATTGTCATAGATATCATTCAGAAGATTCTGTCTCATTTTAGAATCTCGTTTATTCAAAAGGATGATAATTCCCCAATTTTTGGTTCTGCTGTAGCAAATGATAGAAGACTGTCCCATAGAGTCCCCGGATTTTAGATAAATCGTATCTCCGTCTTCTGTACTGATATTTAATCCTAATCCCATTTCACGCTTTTCATCCTTGTAATATATTTTTTCGGATGTCAATCCAGCATTGGAGATTTTATTGTTTTTGCCTAAAACAGCTTTCAGATATTTTATCATATCAGAGGCGTTGGATTTTACCAAACCGGCTGGAGCAGTCACATTCCATAAGAAAAATTCCTGAGCGCCGCCTTCGGGGTTGTAACCTGATGTTTTGTTTTTTACATTGAAATCTTTGGTCAAAGTCTCTTTCATTTTTGCAGGTTTCAAGATTTTTTCACTGAGTATTTCATCATAGCTTTTACCATATGCCTTCTCTAAAATCTGTCCAAGCAAAACAATTCCGATGGTAGAATATCTGTATTTTCCGTAATCGATAAGGTTGGTACATTCATTAATAATTTTGGCTAATGACTGTGTAGTGATTTTATTTACGGGTTGTTGGGGATTTATTTCTATCAATTTTGCAAAATCAATATCGGGCAAACCCGACTGATGGGAAGCCAAATCAGAAATTCTTATTTTATTTTGAAGATTCTTCTGCAAAACATATTGTTTCGGTAGATAAGTGTCGATGTAATCATCAAGTTTTAATTTATTTTCCAGAGAAGCTTGCGCAATCATATTGGTAGTTAGGATTTTGGTAATGGAAGCTATTTCGAAAATGGAATTTTTATCAATATCAACCTTACTTTCTTTACTCAATTTTCCGCAAGACGTGTAGAATTCTTCATTATTATTAATAAAGCCAACACTGATTCCTACATCCGGATTTTTAGTATGACTAACTTTGATGATAGAATCAATCTTTTTGGAAAAGTCCTGTCCAAAAGAAATTTGGCTGATGAATAACAGCGTTGCGAAGATTTTAATTGTTTTCATTGTATTGTTATTTATTGGGTTAATCAATATTTCAATACAAAGATGTTGAAGTGCGGAATCCTGTGCGACCGAGTCAACGTATTCGGTCAGATTTCAAATAAAAAATGAGTAGGAGTTATTAAATTAAAAAGTACGAGTAATTACAAGTGGTTGTTTTGTAATGATTTGCGATAGTTACTCGGCGTATTTCCTGTATGTTTTTTAAAAGCAGTATTGAAAGAAGATTTAGAATTAAAACCAACTTCATACAGAATTTCGAGAACTGTAACTTTAGATTTTGAGGAATCTTTCAATATTTCCATCGCATTTTCGATTCGGTAAGTGTTTACAAAATCATAAAAATGTTGTCGCAACTGATGGTTTATCAAAACCGATAATTCCCGAACCGGAACACCAATTTCTCTCGAAATATCCTGAATCGTCAAAGCTGGATTCAGAAACGGTTTTTCATCTGCCATATACTTTTTGAGCTTCAGCAAATCTTCATTCAGAGTTTCCGCTTCTATTGTTTTCTCTTCCAAAACCAGATCAGAAACTAATTTCAGTTTTGAATCAATATTTCTGAATAATTCAGGATGATTCAGCACTTTGTACAGATACCAGCAAACGATGAACATCTGGAAAACCAAACCAAAAATTTTCATCCACTCGGAAATCCCCGTATAATCCGAAAATTTAAAAATATTCTTCACAATAGCTACCGAATATAATAGGCTCAATACAACCGTAAATTGGAATAGCCATTGGTAAGATAAAATGTCAGCACCGGCATAATTTTCCAGATATAGTTTTTTTACTTTTCTGAGAACAAAAAATACGACTATGAGATAAGCAATCAACTGTATATTAATCAAAATATGATTGAATTGAAACTCAACCATTTCCTTACGATGGATAACAAACTCAATTTTGGAAGCCAAATCAACAGAATAAAAATGCGGAAACAGAGCGATGTTTGCGATAAGAAAAGGAAGCAGATGTAAAACATGTTTAATCTTCAGTTTAAAATCCGAATAACAAACCGACATCACATAAAGATAAAAAATAGGCATTTGTAAAAATGCCAACGTCCCACGGAATATCCCAAAGTTGGAAGGACCATTACTTACCAAACTAAATAACGGTTCGCTACAGTCTATCGCTGTCAGAAAGAGATAGAATGCAAAAAGATAGTTGCTGATTTTGTGCTTCGTTTTAACCGTTAGCAAGAAAAATGCAAGAAAAAAAGAAATGAACAGCGAGATGACTGTCACAAAACCCAATAGATTCATATTATCCATTTATAACCTGTTTCGAATTTTCGTTTTTCTTATTTTTCCGTAAAGGTAAATATTTTGCATCTTGAAAACAGAGGAATCTCAACAATGTAGTTATGATTATTTTTGAAAAGTCAAATCCTTCAGATTAATCTTACCACAAGTGATTTCCTTATCATTAATTTTATAAGAAAGATCCTTATTCATTCTAAGGAATCAAAATAATTAAAGAATCATTATTTATGATATCATCCTTTTGTAAATATAACTAAATAGAATCAATATATCCTGCCGAACTGTCAAACCAAACAAAAAACCATCTCAAATATCTGAAGTGGTTTGTATCTTATAAAATAATTTCGCTTACTTTTCTACCAGTCGTCTATGATAATTGATCTGCCCGAGATGGTAATTCAGATGCGTCGCCAGATGAACAAGGAAATATTCTGTTGACGTTTTTTTACCTAAAACCAAAAGCGGATATTCTTTTTTCAGATCCTCATCAGATACAGACTTCAGAGAGTCTTTAATTATTGCAATGGTATCCTTAAGATCAGCAATTAGTTTCTCTCTGGGAACATTTTTATCAGCAAATTCCAAATCCCGGTTTCTTACATAAGCAACTCCTCCGATTTCTTTTCCAATGTAAGTTTTGAGATTACCTACAAGATGCAGCGCAAGATTCCCAGCCGAATTAGAAATGCTGCCTTCCACTTTCCATATATTAGATTCCGATTGATAAAGATTAAGTTCCTCAACGACTTTGTTCAGATCTCTTTTAAAAAGTGAGATTAAAGTTTCGTTTAACATCGGTTTTAATTTTTGATTCTAAGATCAGAAACAATGATTTTGTAATGGTCACAATCTTCGAAGCAGATGCCGTTTTCTTTCCAGTAAGGATTTTTTGGTTCAATGATGGGAACTTTATGATATTCCAGATTTGCAACAATGTTCTGAAATTCTTCCAGAGTCTCTGGATAGAAAACCAAAATATCGTCTTCATCAAATTGAGATTCCGGAATATTATTATCTTGAGTGAATTCCAAATGCCAGTTTTCATTGTGCTTGCCAAGAAAAACACCATCATAACCGTTATGGTCTTTAAAATCTCCAAGAACTTCAAAGTCCAAAACTTTAATATAAAAGCCAATCAACTTCTCCAGATTCTGAGTATGTCTTGCGTATCGGAAAACCATTGGATTTAGAAATTAATGAAAATAAAAATCGTCCAGTTTTTCTTCACAAAGTGTTTTCACCACATTCACCCAACTTTGTTCCTCATTCAAACACGGGATATAATCGAATCTTTCACCTCCACCGTGGAGGAAGATTTCCTTGCCTTCTTCAGAAATTTCTTCCAAGGTTTCGAGACAATCGGAAACGAAAGCCGGGCAAACTATTGCCAGTTTTTTGATGCCTTTCTTACCAAGACCTTCCAAAGTAGCATCTGTATAAGGTTCCATCCATTTGTCTTTTCCCAGTCGGGATTGGAAAGTCACCAATGCTTTCTCTTTTGGAATGCCCAATTTCTCACAAACCAACTCCGTCACTTTATAACATTGGTGTCTGTAACAGAATTTGTGCGAAGGATTGTCTTCTTTCTGACAGCAATTATTCATATTGCAGGTCTTCGTGGGGTCGGTTTTGTAAATATGACGCTCCGGAACACCGTGATAAGAAAACTGCAACAGGTCAAAATCTGCAGGCAGTTTCTCTCTGATACTTTCTGCCAGAGAATTAATGTAAATCTCGCGGTCATAAAACGGTTCTACATAATTAATTTTAATGTCCGGAAAGAATTTTAGTCGAACTTCCTCGGCTTTGTCAATCACCGTTTCCGTCGTGCTCATTGCGTATTGAGGATAAAGCGGGAACAAAGTAATATTTGTAACACCTTGGTCTACCAATTCCTGAATGCCGGTTTTGATTGATGGCTCCGCATAGCGCATTCCCAGACCAACCGGAACATCCACCAATTCCTGAAGTTTTTCCTGCAGTTTTTTGGAAATCACAATCAGGGGCGAACCTTCGTCTGTCCATACCGTTTTGTAAGCTTCTGCTGATTTCTTTGGTCTGGTTTTCAGGATAATTCCCTGGACCAATAATGCGCGGAAAATCCAGCGGTAATCGATGACTTTTTCATCCATCAGGAACTCATCAAGATATTCTTTAACATCTTTGACATCAGTAGATTTCGGCGAACCGAGGTTGACTAGGAGAATTCCTTTTTTGTTGCTATTTTCCAAAATGAGTTTTTAATAATTTTTAAAAATATTTAATTCTCGCAGATTTTTCCGATATAGCCGATATTAAATCTTACTTTAAAAATCTGCAAAATTCGCCAAATCTGCGAGAACCTATTTTATCCATTTACAGCTTCCACATTCTCCACCAATTCCGGAACGAATTGTTTCAGAATACTTTGGATGCCGTTTTTCAAAGTTGCTGTGGAAGATGGACAACCACTGCAAGCACCTTGAAGAAGCATTTTAGCGGTTTTGTTTTCTTGATCGTACTCAATTAAAGAGATTTTCCCGCCATCGTTTTCTACAGCAGGCGCTACATATTCGTTCAGGATATCACTGATTTTCTGCTCGTCGTCCGTATATTCTCTGTTGATGATTTTCAAGACAGGATTTTCGTGCTGATGAGGATCCAGATTGGAAATCGTTTTTCCTGCCTGCAAAAATTCTGCGATGAAAGAACGAACCTGATTCATAATCTCGTGCCATTGGAATTGCTCATCTTTGGTAACCGCAACGAAATTGTCGCTTACATAAACTTCCTTCACAAAATCGAAAGCGTCGTATAATTCCTTTGCCAAAGGCACTCCGTCAGATTCTTCCTTAGACTTGACTTCAATAAAACCATCCATCAGCATCTTGCTGGAGATGAATTTCATCACCGCAGGATTCGGTGTCATTTCCGAATAGATCTGGTAAGCTTCTTTTCTTTTCTGAAGATAGATTCTCGGGTTGGCCAGCAATTCGTCTTCGATGATATTTTTAAGACTTTCTGCAACGTGTTCCCATTCGACAGTATCTTCTTTCGCTACTGCAATAAAATTGGCTGTGATGAAAATCCTGTTTACAAAAGGATAGTTGAACAATTCCTGAGCTAACGGAATTTCGGAAACGTCAGAATCTCTGTCCAGTTCCAATGAACCGGGAATCAAAGTGTAATCCGTGACGAACTTCATTACTTTCTTGTTTTCCGTAGGTTCTATAATGATTTCTCTCATTTTAAGTATATTGAACTACAAAATTATCGTAATTTGGTGGAAGAAAAAAGCTGATAAATCCCAATGTTATGTTAAGTTTTGATTATGAGAAGCTTTGCGGATTTTCGATTTTTTCTATTGGTTTGATTTTGGCTGAATGAATGTTAAAATTGGATTGAAAGACCAATCTGCGCCCCGGCCTGAGTGGAGCTCTTTTTGTTCTCGCGGGGAAAAGCTTCGGCACAAAAAAGCGGGAACGGAGGACGGATAAAGGCGCCCAAATAAATATCACTTAGAAAATCAATTATCATTTATTAATTATCAATTATAAAAATATGGCAATCATCAGAGAACTTTTAGGCAAAACGCCTCAACTTGGAGAGAATACTTTTGTGGCGGAAACGGCTGTGATTATCGGCGATGTGACGATGGGAAAAGACTGTAGTATTTGGTACAATGCGGTTTTGAGAGGCGATGTTTATTATATCAAATTGGGCGATAAAGTCAATGTTCAGGACAATGCGATGATACACTGCACTTATCAAAAAAGTCCGACAACGATTGGAAGTAACGTGTCGATTGGACATAATGCTATTGTCCATGGCTGTACAATAAAAGATAATGTGCTGATAGGGATGGGCGCGATTGTAATGGATGATTGCTTAGTAGAAAGTAACTCGATAGTGGCTGCAGGTGCGGTTGTAACTGCCAATACGCATATTCGTGAGGGTGAAGTCTGGGCTGGCGTTCCCGCAAAAAAAGTAAAAGATATTTCTTTGAATTTAATCGAAGGCGAAATCAACCGCATTGCTAATAATTATGTGAAGTACTCCAGCTGGTATAAAGAAGACTAAGTTGGTATAAAGATTGAATTTTCCATCAAAAAGTAAAGAATGAAACATCTAAATTCTTTTTGGGAAATTCTGAAAGAAACATTTAGAGAATGGATGTCATCATCGGCTGCTAAAGATAGCGCAAGTATGGCCTACAATGCCATATTTTCTTTGCCCGGGTTGTTGATTATCATTATTTGGATTGCGGGACATTTTTTTGGTGAGGAAGCGGTGAATGGTGAAATCCGCCGTCAGCTGCAGGGAATAATGGGCTATGATGGTGCCAAAAATATCCAGGATATTATCAAAAGTGCGATGATCGATAAAGAGAATTTCTGGATGAAAGCACTTGGAGTGGGGACTTTGGTTTTTGGTGCAACCAGCTTGTTTTTCCAGATGCAAAGCACGCTCAACAATCTTTGGGATGTTGAGGCCGCTCCCAAAAAAGCCTGGCAAAAATTTATCCTTGACAGAGCTAATTCGCTTGGAATGATTCTTATTATTGCATTTCTTCTTTTGGTAAGCATGCTTCTTTCGTCATTTATCGGTCTGGCTAATGATTGGATTACCAGATATTTTGGGCTAGAAACTTATGTGATTGTTCAGGCAACCAATTTTATTCTTGGTTTAGCCATTGTCACGGTTCTGTTTGCATTGATGTTCAAAGTTTTACCGGATGTGGAAATCAAATGGAAATCAGTGTGGATCGGAGCTGTTGTTACAGCATTATTGTTCAATGTTGGCAAAATGCTGATGAGTTTTTATTTTGATTTATCAAAGCCAACTTCTATTTTCGGAGCGGCGGGAACTGTAATTTTGCTGATGATGTGGATTAATTATTCCTGTCAGCTGGTGTTTTTCGGAGCAGAATTTACTAAAATTTTTGCCTATAAAAAAGGACACAAGATTGTTCCGTCCAAGCATGCCAAATGGAGTAAAGAAAAACTCTATAGGGATTCTGAACCAAAAGAGATATAAATCAACTTCTAATTGCTTTTCAGGATTATAAAATAGATGCTGGTACAGATTTGGTTATTAGGTTTTACCTAATACTATTTGTAACAAATTAACGTTTTAAAATACAAATTATGATGAATTTAAATAAAATGAAAAATACTAACACTCATAAAATGAATTGGTTTCAGCATTTTCTGATGATTTGTTCCGGAGGGAATATTCACTTGCTGAAAAAGTCACCATCCGAATGGAACAAGTTTGCCGGAATCGGAGGTATCGTTTTATTTACCGCTATTTTTGCGACGTTGTCTGCAGGATATGCAATGTTCACGGTTTTCGATAATCTTTGGGCATCTGTAGGATTCGGGATTCTTTGGGGACTGATGATTTTTAATTTGGACAGATATATTGTGTCTTCAATAAAGAAAACCGGAACCTGGTGGAATCAGATTCTGATGACCATTCCACGTTTGATTTTAGCGACATTTCTTGGGATCATTATTTCAAAACCTTTGGAACTGAAGATTTTTGAGAAGGAAGTTAACAAGCAACTGAATACAATCATTCAAAGGAATAAGAAACAATTGCAGGCAGAAATGAGCGGAAGAATTTTGCAACAATCCGGACCTTTTGATCTGGAAAAGAAACAGATCCAGACCCAAATCAAAAACTATCAGATGGCTTACGATTCTGCTTCTGTGGAATTAGAGAAAGAAATTCTGGGAAAACAATCCGGCTTAACCAGCGGAAAAGTGGGTTACGGATCTAATGCCAAAAGAAAAGCAGAACTGAAAGAGCAAAAACGTGCCGACCTGGAAAATTATCAAAAACAAATGCAGCCGAGATTGCAATACTTGGATACAGAAATTTCCAAAGTTTATTCTAACCTTGAAACCGAAAGAAAATCAACTGAAGGTATTGAAGACAAATTCAATGGATTTGCTGCAAGATTACAAGCTTTGGATGAATTGGGCAAAAATTCGGCAATCATAGCGTTGGCAGCAAGCTTTATTATGGGATTGTTTATTGTTTTGGAAATTTCGCCGGTATTGATTAAACTAATTTCTTCGGTTGGCCCTTATGATTATCTTCTGGAAAAAACTGAAAATGAATTCAAGCTTTATTCTAAAGAGAAGATCAGAAAAGGAAACTCATTGACGGATTATCGAATTGATGATTTTGAGGATGACCTTAAAATCCGGAAAGAAAGAAAACGAAATCATCAAAATAATACATAAAAGAAAAGCTTCCAAACTGGAAGCTTTTTATTTTAAATTACCCACAACAAAAGGCTGTTCGGCATTATCATTATAATCTCTCATAAAGCCAATTTCTGTATTTTTTGTAATCACAGATTTTGATGTTCCTGAAAAACCATCCCCAAAATCGATACTGAAATCGATATAGCTCAATCGATTCTTGGTAAATTTCATTTTATTGAATACCAAGATGATGTTTTTGTCCTTCAGATTTTTCTGAAGACTCATCAGGTCTTTTCTTGTCATCTCTTTGTTGAAAACAACGGCTATCACTTTCTTATTCGAAGTAAAAGAAAGCATACTAAACACAAAAAGTGATAAAAATAATAGCGAGAAAAGTGTCGTCTTCTTCATTGCAAAAAACTAAGTTGCAAATTTAGAAAATGTTTCATTATAAAAATGTTTTTTTTAACTGTTTTTTGGTAAACTGACGTAAAATTTCTAACATCTGATAATTTTAAAAAATAAATTTTCCAGTTCGTTTTTTTATTAATTTTATAGAAATAATTCATATGAAAAAATTATCTATTCTGATTTTCATTATGATAGGATTTTCTTTTTCTATCTTAATCAAATCACAGCAACCTTTTATAGGTCAGATTATGTTTGTTCCTTACAATTTTGCTCCGGTAGGCTGGCACGATTGTGATGGTTCTTTGCAGGCTATATCAGAAAATGAGGCTTTATTTGCTTTAATAGGAACAACTTACGGTGGAGATGGGCAGACTACATTTGCGCTTCCCAATGCTAAAGGAAGAGTAATTATTGATGATGGACAAGGACCTGGGCTGAGTAATTATCAATTGGGGCAAATGGGTGGCTCAGAAACAGTTACCTTAACCGTCAATCAATTACCGAGTCATAATCATTCAGTAATGGGAACTTCGGTAGAAGGTAATCAAAATTCTCCTGCAAACGGAGTGCCTGCCAATACTAAGGTATTGGATAAAGAGTATTCTGATTCTAATGCACCAGAATCCAAAACGACTATGAAATCTAGCATGTTAACTGTTGCAGGTGGATCCCAGCCACATAATAACATGATGCCTAGCTTGGCTATGAAATGTGTTATTTCCTTATATGGAATTTTTCCTTCACATAATTAATCATAAATTTAATTATCATGAAAAAAATAAAAATTAAAATATTGGTTTTTTTATTGATGTTATCTCTTAAATTGTCCGCACAAGGAAGTGACCCTTTTGTAGGACAAATTATGTGGGTTCCCTATAATTTTGCACCCAAAGGCTGGGCAGAATGTAAAGGACAAATATTACCTATTTCTCAAAATACAGCGTTATTTTCTTTATTGGGTACTACTTTTGGGGGGAATGGACAGACAACTTTTGCATTACCAGATATGCAGGGCAGAACTATAATGGGAGATAGTGCTGATTATCCTACAGGAACAACAACTGGTGAGGCTAATGTTACATTACTCTCTACAGAAATCCCTGCACATACTCATGTTGTAAATGCCGCAAAAGTAGAAGGGAACCAAAATCTTCCTTCAGGAAATTTCCCGGCAGACACAAAAGCAGGTGATCCGGAGTATTCGGATGCTGTGGCTAATACAACTATGCACCCCCTCATGATTAATCCTACAGGTGGTGGACAGCCTCACAATAATATGCAACCTTATGGAACCTTAAAATGTATTATCGCATTACAAGGTGTTTATCCGCAAAGACCATAGCATTAATTATAATCAGTAATTTAAAATATCATGAAAAAATATATTTTATTAATGATAATTCTTTTAGGATTTTCTTCCGGAGAATTAAAAGCACAAGGCGATGGTACGCCTTTTCTGGGTCAGATATTATTTGTTTCATTCAATTTTGCACCCAAAGGCTGGGCAGACTGCAATGGGCAAATATTATCAATTGCCCAAAATCAAGCGTTGTTTTCTTTGCTGGGGACAACTTACGGTGGAAACGGATCGACAACTTTTGCCTTGCCTAATATCCAAAGCCGGGTTCTTCTTGGTGATGGCAGCGCCTATACATTGGGACAAAACGCTGGTGAAGAAAATCATACTTTAACGCTTAATGAGATGCCGGCTCATAATCATTTGGTAAATGCTGTGACATCAGACGGTAATAAAAGCTCTCCGGAAGGGAACCTCCCGGCAAATACTAAAGTTCTTGATAAAGAATATGCAAGTTATGGAAGTGGAAATATGACAACAATGAATAACGGAGTAGTAGGTCCAACCGGAGGAAACCTGCCACATAATAATCTGCAGCCATATGTAACTTTTAAATGTATCATTGCTCTGCAAGGGATATTCCCTTCCAGAAACTAAAAATTAAAGTCATGAAAAAAATATACATTCTTTTAACAATGGTTTTTTCACTGTGCTCAACTTCTGCACAAATAATTACTTTTAACGGATGCCATGGTTTGTTTAATGACCAGAATTTTATATTTAATAATACTGCTACAGATGGTAATGGTAAAAAAATCTACATAACAACGCCTGTAGATGGTGATCAATCTTGTGGTGGATTGGGAACTTGTGAATTCAAAATTCAATGGAACAATGCACTTACAAGATGGGAATTTTTGGCAGATTCTGGAAATGGAGATTTTATTAATCCATATTTAATTTATTATAATTCAACAGGAAATAA
The DNA here is from genome assembly GCA_001898785.1 of Chryseobacterium sp. 36-9. Classification (GTDB taxonomy): domain Bacteria; phylum Bacteroidota; class Bacteroidia; order Flavobacteriales; family Weeksellaceae; genus Epilithonimonas; species Epilithonimonas pallida. The sequence goes on from MKVE01000015.1 coordinate 261,752, forward strand.
TTCTGCAGCTAATCCACCGAATACTTCGACTGGATCATGGGTAGAGAATGTCTTAGTTACTGAAAATGCATGTGGAGGAAATCTTACACCTTCTAACTCTGTGATGACTGGCGATTTGCATACATCTACCCTTGCAGTAAACGATTTTTCAAAAGGGCAGATACAAATGTTTCCTAATCCTGTTTTGGATTATATTACTATAAAAGGAATTGACAATGCTAAAAATATTGTAATTATTAATATGGAGGGTCAAGAAATTTTAAAAACTGATTTTAAAGATCGGTTAGATGTAACTCAACTTCAAAAAGGAGTTTATTTTCTTAGAATTAATGACACTTATGGGAAATCTTATAGCTTGAAATTTATAAAGAAATAGATATCATTTTATTTTAATAATAAAAAGGCTGCATTTTTGCAGCCTTTTGTTATTTTGAAAATGTGGTTTTATAATGAGTAATTAGGCGCTTCCTGTGTGATAATAACATCGTGTGGATGAGATTCCTTCAATCCGCTTCCTGTAATCATTACCAGTTTCGAATCTTTTTGCAACGCTTCAATATCTTTTGCGCCGCAATATCCCATTCCAGCACGAAGACCTCCGGTCAATTGAAAAATCACATCTTCCAGTTTTCCTTTGTGAGGAACTCTGCCTTCGATGCCTTCCGGAACAAATTTCTTAGCTTCACTCTGGAAATAGCGTTCTTTTCCACCACGTTTCATTGCAGAAAGAGAACCCATTCCTTGGTAAGATTTGAATTTTCTTCCCTGGAAAATAATTTCTTCTCCCGGAGCTTCATCAGTTCCAGCTAAAAGTGAGCCTAACATAACTGCACCGGCGCCACTTGCAATGGCTTTTACAATATCTCCCGAAAGTTTGATTCCACCATCAGCAATAACCGCTACATTTTTCTTTTTGGCAAATTCGTAAACGTTGTAGATTGCGGAAAGTTGAGGAACGCCGACACCTGCAACAACTCTTGTTGTACAGATGGAACCTGGTCCAACACCAACTTTCAAGACATTTGCACCCGCTTTTATCAAATCTTTTGCGGCGTCTGCTGTTACGATATTTCCACCAACAATATCCAAATCAGGGAAAGTTTTTCTGATTTCTGAGATTTTGTCCAAAACACCTTTCGAATGGCCATGAGCTGAATCGATGGCAACAATGTCAACACCGGCTTTTACCAATGCTGTCATTCTTTCAATCGTGTCTTCACCAACGCCAACGCCGGCGCCGACAATCAGTCTTCCGCTTTGATCTTTGTTGGCATTTGGATATTCTAATTGATTATCGATATCTTTAATCGTAATCAATCCAACCAGTCTGTTTTTCTTGTCAACGATTGGTAATTTTTCAACTCTGTTTTTAAGAAGGATTTCTTTGGCTTTTTCCAGATTGGTGGTTTTGTCAGAAGTAATGAGATTGTCTTTTGTCATTATTTCTTCCACTTTTGCGGCAAGATTTTCCTGATATTTAACGTCACGATTGGTAATGATTCCAATCAATGTGTTGTTTTTGTCAACAACAGGCAATCCGGAGATTTTATATTTTGCCATGAGTTCTTTGGCTTCTGCTAAAGTGTGGTCTTTGGACAATGTAACCGGGTCAGAAATCATTCCGTTTTCTGAGCGTTTTACACGATTGACCTGCGCAGCCTGTTCTGCAATTGGCATATTTTTGTGAATGAATCCAAGACCACCAACTCTCGCCAATGCAATTGCCAAATCAGCTTCCGTAACCGTATCCATAGCAGCGGAAACAATCGGAACGTTAAGCGAAATTTTGTCTGTAAGTCTTGATTTTAATGAAACCTGATTAGGTAAAACTTCTGAATAAGAAGGGACTAGAAGCACGTCATCGAAAGTGATGGCTGTCTCTACAATTTTGTTATGAATAGACATCTTTACTTTCTTTGCAAAATTAAGTTATTTTTATGTAATTTGAAAATATCGTAATTTATTTGATAAATAATTAATATTCAGAGAAATGATGACGAATTAAATAATTGATGGTTGATAAATGATTTTCAAATTCTTATTAGTATCAACTATCATTTATCGCTTATCACTGATTAAAATCTGCTGAGAATTCCCCAATGGATTTTTATTTCGTTGAATTTGAAAGGATTACCGAACTCATTTCCGTTGGAAATCTGGAAACTCATCAAACCAATGGGAAGAAAAAAATTGAAACCCAACCCTAAACTGTAAAGCTTGGGCGTGATTCCCAATGCTTTGTTGGACATTTGTCCGTACTGCGCAAAGATGTCGAAAAAGGCCTGATCATTGACAAGATAACGGTATTCGGCGCCGGCAAATGCGTAGAAATCGCTGACGAGACTTTGCTCATTGAAACCGCGCAGTGAATTCCAGCCGCCAAACCGAAAAAGTTCGTTGGTTGATAATTCGTTTTTGGAACTGAGCAACGCGGATTCTCCCTTGATATTGAGAAAGTGATTTCCGGACAAATTGAAGTTGTGTTCTGCAAAAATGAAATACCGAATTTGGTCAAATTTTTCCTGCGTGTCGTCGTAAGTCGTTTTCAGGAAATCGGCTTCCAGACGGATGTTGCTTTTGTTTATAAATAGTGGAATGTCGCTCCCTTCCTGATACTGATAATAAACGCCAATCCCTTTTTTGCTGTAATCCCGACCACTCGTGTACAGTGAATCCAGAATCGCAGAAGACTCAAAAGTTCCTTTGAGACCGAGTTTTTGCTTCGGTGAAATATGATAATAAATGGCGGGTAAAAATTTCACATTCGCAAATGTGGAATCCTGACGGAAGATATTGACATTCACGTTCAGGCCAACATTGCTCCCGAACGTGTACGGAATGTCGGTTTGCAAATCAAAAGTCTGGCCTTTGTCAGGATTTCTCTGCCAATAGATGCCAATACTTTCGAAGCTGTTGAACATATTTTTCATCTGGACATTCAGGGTTCCGTTGACCGTAAATTTCTCAGTTTTATCATTTCCAAAACCAATCATTCCGTCAAATGTATTGGTTTTCCGTTTTTGGGTGAAGAGAAAAACCTGTGTCGAATCTTTGGTGAATAATGTCTGAGGCGGCTTTTCCAACGACACAAACTGATGATTTTGCAAAGATTGATTCATAGAAACCAGATTCCTGTCATCGTAGTTTTTGCCGAGATATTGTTTGTTGAGGTTCTTAACGAATTGTTTCGGTAAACGCGTATAGCCTTTGAAAACAATGGCGTCAATTTTTCTTTGAGAAGCCGGAACAACTGAGATTTTAACCGATGGAATTCCGTTTTCCATTTTCCGGAATTTGGTTTTCACGCGGTTGAAGGCAAAACCTTTGTCCCGATATTTTTGATTGATGTTTTTTTTGAGTGAGTCTAAATTTTTGGTGTAAATCTCATTCTTTTGAAACTTCAAATCTGTAACTAAAGAATCTGAAAATTGGACTTTAGCCTGATTGAAATTGGGACCTTTGTCGTAATAGATTTCTGTCCGATTGTCTATTTTTTTGACGTCTTTCAGTTCTGTAAAGAAGTAAGAGTTCTCAGCCAAAGAATCCAGGAATTTGACTGCTTTTGCCGAATCGGAAACGATTTTTTTAACATTGGTTTCTTTATCGATGAGCCAATATTCTTTTTTCTGCGCGTTAAAAAGAACACAGAAAAAACAAAAGATAATGGCAATTAAATAATCGATTTTAACCACAATGTTCACAATGATTTTACACAAAGAACACCATTATTAAGCTCATTGTGAACTTTGTGAAAACTTAGTGTCTTTGTTGGTTATATAACAAAAAATCAATCCATTTTATTATACTTCTTCATCAGATTTTCATAAGTATTCTGAGGAAGAATCCATTTCAGAGGAACTCCGATTTTCTGCCCAAATTTTCCAAAATAATAATGTGCTTTCCATTTGGATTTGCCCAAAAGTTGTTCGACATAAACTGCAACATCCAAAGGTTCTGTTCCATCGCCAACGTGTGAATTCATTAAAGCATAAACTTTATCAAAGACATTTTTGTAAGGTTCAGAAACTTTTGTCTTCACACGGTTTTCGGCAATATTAGTTTTGATATCGCCTAAATGGAGCGAGCAAACGTGGATGTTCCAAGGATAAACTTCGTAACGCATTGCTTCCGTCACTTTGTCCAAAGCCGATTTGGAAGCGGAATAAAATCCTCTGAAAGGTAATCCCATTTCGGAACCGATGCTGGAAACATTAATGATTTTTCCTGATTTCTGTTCCCGCATTTTTGGAAGAACCGCTGTCATCATCTGAACAGCGCCAATCAAATTAAGATTGAATAACTTCGTAATATCTTCTTTTGCTGAATCTTCAACTGCGCCAACCATTCCCATTCCGGCGTTATTAATCAGAACATCAATTCTGGTTTCAGTTTTCAGGATTTCAGAAATCGCATTGTCGATTTGGTCTTTATCGGTAATGTCTGTTGGAATTGAAACAAAATAATCAGAGTTCACGACCTTTCGGCTCAAACCGTAAACTTTGTTTCCTTTCTTTCCGAAATATTCTGCCAATGCGAATCCAATTCCGGATGAAGCGCCTGTGATGATGATAACTTTTGACATATTATTCAGTTTCTTTAGTTACGGATTTAAAATCCTCCCAAAATTCAGGATACGATTTCTCTACAACATCTTCATTTTCGATATTCAGTTCTTTAATCAAAGCAAACGGCGCAAAAGCCATCGCCATTCTGTGGTCGTTGTAAGTTGCAATCGAAATGTTTTCTTCCGGTTCTATGAATTCCGAAGATTCAATTTTTTCTACTGTGATGTGCGTTTTTCCGCCGATTTTCAACAACTCGTTTTGAAGTGCTACCAATCGGTCGGTTTCTTTCACTTTCAGAGTATGAAGTCCTGTGATGACGAAAGGGATTTTCAGCGCAGTTGCGGTGACACAAAGGGTTTGCGCAATATCGGGACAATCGTTCATATCAAGAGAAATCAATTCAGGATATTCGAAAGCTGGCTCGGGCAGCAAAGAAATCGAATTTTCTGCATAATCAGAAACCGTATTGATTCCGAAATATTTCCAATAGATTTCCTTAATCACGCTATCACCTTGTAAGGACAATGTATGATAACTTCTAAGATTAATCGATTTTCTGCCAATTGCTGCCAAAGAATAGAAATAAGAAGCTGAAGACCAGTCACTTTCTACCTCGTAATGTTCTATTCTTGCATTTTCCGGATGAGGTAAAATTTCGATTCTACTTTCTGCAAAATGAGATTTAATCCCGATTTCGTCCAGAATTTTCAAAGTCATTTCCAAATATGGCCGAGACGTGATCTCGCCTTCCAGTTCCAGTGTCAATCCATTTTCTAACTTTCCTCCTATTAAAATCAAAGAAGTCAAAAACTGGCTGGAAACATTGGCTGAGATTTTAACCAAATTGTTTTCAATCTTCTTTCCGATGATTTGCAACGGCGGAAAACCTTCTTTTTCAAGATAAGTAATGTCCGCGCCAAGAGATTGAAGCGCATCAACTAAAGGTTTGATAGGACGGTTTTTCATCCTTTCAGAGCCTGTCAAAATGGTTTTTCTGTCTTCAAAAATGGAATAATACGAAGTCAGAAATCGCATCGCTGTGCCGGCATGATGGATATCAATGGTTTCGGAGTCCGATTCCAGAGCTTTTTTCAACAAAGTGGTGTCCTGAGAATTGGAAAGGTTGAGCATGTCAATATTCCCAAAGAGTTTCCCTAAAATCAAAAGACGGTTCGAAATACTTTTCGAACCGGTAATTTGAATATTTTTTCCGTCTATAAGTTCAGACTTTTTTATAATCATATTTCTTTATTTCCAAAATTCCCACCATTTCTTTGATGAGAAAGTTTCTTCATTTTCTTTATTTTCCTCCTCTGTACTATAATTAAGAGAAAATTCTTTAATGTTAAAAAGTTTCTTAATTCTAGTTGCTTGCGGACTATGACTTAATAATTCTTCAAATAGTGCATAACAAATGACTTTTTGATTTTTATTGAGTAATTTATAATTTCTCTCGATGAGGTTTAATATTTTAAGTTGATGTTCAGCGTGTAGTTTGCCAATCATAACGTAAATTACTAAAGCTTGTTCTCTTCTGTAAGTATCAACGTTCTTGTCAAAAATAATATTTTCTATGTATTGAAAATTACTGCTTTTGAATTTGCCACAAAATTCCCGAATAATATCTTGAGTAAATAATTCACAATATTCTTTAGATGATTCGCCATAAAGTCTTTCAAAAATAAGAATGTCTGTAATGTCATTTAATGATTTACATTGAGATGATGCTTCTTTAATTTTATCAATTGACATACCTAAAGAATTCCAATCTCTTTTTTGATATGCTTCATAAAATTCTTTTACATAAGAACTGCACACTTCATATAGTGGAACGTTGATTTCTTTTTTCTTCTCTGCATTGACTTCATCTACAAAATTTAAAAAATCTTGGAAAGTTGGGTTATTAGAATTTTCCATAATTATCTTAATTTCAAATTGTTTTGATGTCTATTCTTGTCCCTATCAGTTTTAACTTTCATTTTTTTATCAAAAGCAGCTTGCAAATCTGTTCCTGTTTGGTTGGCCAAACAAAGCGTTACAAAAAGAACATCAGCCAATTCTTCACCCAAATCTTTGGATTTGTCGGATTCTTTTTCTGACTGCTCACCATATCTCCTGGCGATGATCCTCGCAACTTCGCCTACTTCTTCTGTCAGCATAGCCATATTGGTCAGCTCATTGAAATAACGGACGCCGATGGTTTTTATCCATTCATCAACTTGTTTCTGAAGAGTTGTGATTTCCATTATTGATAGGCACCTAAAGTTGCAGGATAAGTCCGAGTAATTCCGACAATATCTTTAATAGTATTGTTATTATTTAGATTTGTACCTTTCTTTTTTGCAGGCGAATCATCCTTCACTCTAAGATTCATTTTCTGGGTGAAATAATTCTGGAATTTCGGATCTTCATTTTTAATATTAGAATTATCAGGATTCAGGCCGGAATTAGAAGTGAACTTTAATAGAGAGTTTTTAAAATCTGTAATAAAACTTCCGCCATCAATTTTAGTATATGCAATCATATCTGGAACATCACCATACACGATAGAATTTTTTACATTCAAAACCGGATTTCCTACAACTCGTTCATCACCGTTTTGATAAATATTACTGGCAAAGATTCCAACAGCAGGCATTGACGAATTCAGGTCCCAATAATTTGCAATGGTGCAATAATTAAGGTTATAAGTTCCACCACCGGCAATTGCGAGGTCAGCCTCACCACAGTTGTTCATCACTAAATTATTAGCAGTAATATCAGCAGCAATACCATAGATTCCTATGTTTTGGAAAGTATGGATGATCGTATTATTAATTTTTGCATCATTCTTTTTCAACTGAAGGCCGACGTTACCGCCAAAGATTCTGGCATAATTCATATTAAGAAGAGATCCTTCTTCCATTTTGATGCCGTTCCAGTTGGCAGGAAGCGTGTCATATTTGGTATCACTTCTATCGCCCCGGAAAATTACTTCGTCGTCCAAAACACCATTTACTATCAATCCGGAATTTTTTGCGAAATTCATTCCACTGTTTTTCCGGAAATAAACTTTTGTTCCTTTTTCCATGGTCAATGTTTTACCTTCAGCAACATTCAAGTTTCCAAAGATTACTTTTACCTTATCTTTTGTCCAGGTCGTATTGTCATTGATTGTTACAGGATTTTCTCCAGTCTGGATAAAATATTCTGCATCCTGAACCACTGAAAACAAAGTTACTTTTTGTTCGCCGGCTGGTGTGTTGAAAACAACTTTGTCTTCTGCAATTGCTTCCGGAGCATTGGCAACTGGCGCAATTTCTACAAAAACATATAGACTATCTTTTCTTCTCAAGGCTACGTTTTCGAAACTCGTTCCTGTTTTTCCATCCACATTGATTCTGTAAAGAGAAGAATTTCCACCTTCAAGCGCAATTCTTGGAATCAGAACATCCTTATTTTCATTATTATAAACCTTCACAGCATAAGTTTCCGAACGCATTTGGTTATAAACTGTATCGCAAAAAACGGTGTCAGTAGAGAATCTCAAAAGCTGAGTGGGAGAATCGAAAGAAATATCATCGCGATTACAGCCTGCCAAAAGCAAAAGTGACCAAAATGCAATTCCAAAAAGTATTTTAATTTTCATTTATCTTGTTTAATCTTCAAAACTACAAAATTTAAATTTTTATTTTGTGAAGACAAAGATATTTTAATGATATTAAACAAAAAATCCTTTCAACTGCTGAAAGGATTAAGTATTTAAAAAAAAGCAGTTTACTCTTTTATAAATTTTTTGTTAATTTTTTCTCCTGTCTTCGTAGTTCCAGAAATAATGTAAGTTCCTTTCGCCAATTTTAAAACATCAATGGATTTTTCAGAATTGGAAATCTGTTTTAAAATTTTACCAGAAAGGTCACAAATTTTAATATTTAAAAGTTCTTCTGAGAAGTTGATGTTGTCTTTTATGGGATTTGGCGCAATAGTGAAGGGTTTCAAAGAAATATCCTTAGCATCTAAAGCAGGACCATTTACTGTATATGAAACAGCCTCTGATTCTATATTTCCTGCGTAAACAGCTCTTACATAAACCGTAAATGCGTTAGTGAGAAAATCACACCCATCAGTAATCCCCCAACGTGAATCACATCCTAAAGAAGTCTCAGTTTGAAATCGGTATAATTCATTGCCACGATATATATTGTATCCAATCAATTCATTACGAGGTGTTTCTGGTTCTTGCCAAGAAAGGGAGAAGATATTATTGTAAGGAAATATATGGGTGTGATACCAATTAAGATTTTGAACAGGATTCGTTTGTGAAACCACTAAATTACAAGCAATAATTGTAAAAATAAAAAGGAAATATTTTTTCATAAGTATTAGTTTAATTAGTTCAAATATAGCATTTTAAATGAAGTGATTTAATATCTGATGTTCAAAATTTTAATAATTATTCAATGTAATGTAGGTTTATATAAAACAATCACAAAAAACTAACTAACATTTGTTAGTTTAATAAAAAAGTGTATTTTTGAATAAATCACATTCAATTTAGCTAACTGAGAATAATGAATTGAATGTCAAATGTTTAAATATGCAAATCACTGAAAAACATTTTTTAAACAAAGAAATTAACCTGACTGATTTACTGAAATCAGCTTATCGTCTGATGTTTACAGCCAAAACGATGACCGATTTGTTTGAACAGGAAAAAAAAATCACTTCGAAATATGTTCACGCCACTTCTCGCGGACACGAAGCTATTCAATTGGCTGTAGGAATGCAGTTGTTACCACAGGATTTTGTAAGTCCTTATTATAGAGACGATTCAATTTTGTTGGGCGTTGGATTAACGCCTTACGAATTGATGCTTCAGCTTTTAGCCAAAAAAGATGATCCGTTTTCCGGTGGTAGAACTTATTATTCTCATCCTAGTTTGCGACGAGACGATTTTCCGAAAATGATTCACCAGAGCTCGGGAACAGGAATGCAGGCCATTCCAACCACCGGAATTGCAATGGGAATGAAATATAAAGAGGAAATCGGAATTGATGATAATTTTGAACAAAAGCCAATCGCAGTTTGTTCACTCGGCGATGCAAGCTGTACAGAAGGCGAAGTTTCTGAAGCATTTCAAATGGCCGCTTTGAAACAATTGCCAATTCTTTATCTTGTTCAGGACAACGAATGGGACATTTCTGCCAACGCCAAAGAAATCCGTGCACAGGATATTACAGAATATATGCGAGGTTTCAACGGCATCGAAACCAGAACCATCGACGGAACAGACTTTATCAAATCTTACGAAACAGTAAAAGAATGCATCAGAATCATCCGTGAAGAAAGACGACCAATGTTGATTCATGCCAAGGTTCCTTTGCTTAATCACCACACTTCCGGCGTAAGAAAAGAATGGTATCGTGATGATTTGGAAGAATGCGCAAAGAATGATCCATTAATCAAATTAAGAAATAAACTTTCAGAATTTAGTATAGAAGATTCTGAAATTGAATCGATTGAAAAAGAAGTTGCTGAACTGGTACGAATCGATTTTGAAAATGCTGTTTTAGCGGAAGACCCAAAGCCTGAAGATACTTACAAACACGATTTCGCACCAACACCAATTACCGAAGAAAAAGGAGAACGTTCTCCAAGCGGAAAAATCCCAACCGTAATGGTAGATTGCGCATTATTCGCCATCAGAGAATTGATGCAGAAACATCCGGAAGCTTTATTGTATGGGCAAGATGTAGGTTTAAGATTAGGCGGTGTTTTCCGTGAAGCGATTACTTTAGCCGCGCAATTTGGGGAGAAACGGGTTTTCAATACGCCAATTCAGGAAGCATTTATCGTTGGTTCAACAGTTGGGATGAGCGCCGTTGGATTGAAACCGATTGTCGAAGTTCAGTTCGCAGATTACATTTGGCCGGGCTTGAATCAGCTATTCACGGAAGTTTCCAGAAGCTATTATTTGTCTAATGGAAAATGGCCGGTGTCAATGATTCTGCGTGTTCCGATTGGCGCTTACGGAAGTGGCGGACCTTACCACTCGAGTTCTGTGGAAAGTGTTTTGACGAATATCAAAGGTATTAAAATCGCTTATCCATCAACAGGTGCAGATTTAAAAGGTCTAATGAAAGCCGCTTTCTATGACCCAAATCCGGTTGTGATGTTGGAACATAAAGGATTGTATTGGTCAAAAATCGAAGGAACCGAAGCAGCGAAAACGATAGAACCGGACGAAGATTACATCATTCCGTTTGGAAAAGCAAGGGAAGTTTTATTGTGCGACAATCGTCGGGATAAACCAACATTAACAATCATTACCTATGGAATGGGCGTTTATTGGGCTTCGAATGCAGCGAAACAATTTGATAATCAAATAGAAATTATCGATTTAAGAACACTCGCACCTTTGGATGAAAACCGTGTTTTCGAAAGTGTGAAAAAACATAACCGATGCATCGTTTTGACAGAAGAGCCTGTAAACAATAGCTTTGCACAAAGTCTGGCAGCGAGAATCAGTGAAAATTGTTTCAGACATCTGGATGCGCCTGTAAAAGTAGTTGGTGCAAAAAATCTTCCTGCAATTCCTATCAATTCTGAATTGGAGAAAGAAATGCTGCCGAACACAGAAAAATTAATTAAAGAAATAGAACAATTGTTGAAATATTAATTAAACCACAAAAGGGACAAAAGGAATTTTAAAAATAAATGATATAAAGAGCAAAAAAGATAATTCTCAAACCATTTGTCTTTTTTGGACTTTTGAAAAACTTAAAGAAATATGTATAACTTTTGTGACTTTTGTGGTTTAAAAACTTAGCTGAGCGTCAGCGCCTTTGTTAACCTTAAAATGTTTTCAATAATGTCAAAAAAAATCTTTGTGGACTTTGTGTTAAATAAACAAGATTAATAAAATGGAATTAGATTTAATTACAGATAAAAAAATAAAAATCAATAAAAAAGAATTGATTTTATCCGAAGCCGCCAAGCTTTTCAAAGAAAAAGGTTTCGGCGGAACAAGTATGCGCGACTTGGCAGAAAAAGTCGGAATGGAAGCCGCAAGTATGTACAATCACATCAAATCCAAAGACGAAATCCTGGAATTGATTTGTTTCAAAATTGCCAATCAATATATTTCCCAATTGCAGGAAATCGAAAATACGAATCAAAGTTTTCAGGACAAATTGAGAGCAATTATCGGACTTCACGTTCAGTTGATTATCGAAGATTCGGCGTCGGTTTCTGTAGCGAACAATGATTGGAAATATCTTTCCGAAGAGAAGAAAAATCAATACAAACAAATCAGAAAATCTTATGAAAAGAGGTTTGCCAACATCATAGAACAAGGAATGGGAAGCGGAGAATTCAAAAAAATGAATGTTTCTGTCGCATTGTTCACGATGTTATCTTCAATCCGGTGGATAGAATTATGGTACAAACCAAGCCGCGACATCACACCGCAGGAATTGGAAGATGATTTGAAAACTTTATTAATGAACGGCTTAAATAATTAGAATATAGATTGAATCTTTGTTAAGTTTTACGCCTTTGTGAACCTTAAAATATTTTCAATAATTTCAAAAATCTTTGTGCACTTTGTGTTCAAATAAAAAATAAAAATGTCAACAACATTTCATCCATTACGAGTAAAGAAAGTAAAGAAAGAAACGCAGGATTGTGTTTCGGTGAGTTTTGATGTTCCTGCAGAATTATCGGAACAATTCAAATTCACGCAAGGACAATATTTGACATTCCGGCAAATGAATGGCGAGCAAGAATTGCGTCGTTCTTATTCTATTTGTGCAAGTCCATACGAAGGCGAATTAAAAGTCGCTGTGAAAAAAGTTTCCGAAGGTTTGTTCTCTTCTTTTATGAATGAGAATCTGAAAGAAGGCGATATTCTGGAAGTAATGCCTCCAATGGGAAAATTCTACACGGAACTCAACCCTGAAAATAAAAAAACTTATGTCGCTTTTGCTGCAGGAAGTGGAATTACACCTATTATTTCCATCATTAAATCAGTATTGAAAAATGAGCCACAAAGTCAGTTTATTTTGATTTATGGAAATAAAAATAAAGGAACGATTATTTTTAAAGAAGACATCGAAGCGTTGAAAAATCGTTTTATGCAACGATTGAGTATTTATCACATTCTCAGCCGAGAAGTTGCAGATGCAGATTTGCTGAGTGGCAGAATCAATTCCGAAAAAGCAGAATCTTTTATAAAGAATATTATTCCGGCAGAAAAAATCGATGAAGTTTTCCTTTGTGGGCCAGAAGAAATGATTTTGAGTGTAAGAGATACTCTAATCCAATGCGGTGTTGAAGCCAAGAAAATTCATTTCGAATTATTCTTCAGTGTAGCATCTGCGGAAAAGAAAAAAGAACACGAGCTAGCAATCAATCAATCTGATGATAATTTTAGCAAAGTCACTGTGAAATTAGATGCAACCGCTTTGAAGCTAGATTTGGCTTATCACGGTCCAACGATTTTGGATGCGGCTTTACAAAATGGCGCCGATTTGCCTTACGCCTGCAAAGGCGGTGTTTGTGCCACTTGCAAATGTAAATTAGAAAAAGGTGAAGTAGAAATGGACATCAATTATTCTCTCGAACCGGACGAGATTGCCGCAGGATTTATTTTGTCCTGTCAAGCACATCCACGCTCGGAAGAAGTAGTGGTGAATTTTGATATTAAATAAATAATAATTATGGCAGCTTAATCCGCCCTCCGCTCCCAATCTTTTTATTTTTTAGCAAAAAAACAAAAAGGATTTCCGCTCAAGTCGGGCTGCGGATTCGGTATAAAAAAGAGAGGTCGTAATCAAAACAAATTTTAAAATTAAAATCTTGGTTAAGCGTAAGCGGCTTTGCGAACTTAAAAACAGTTAGTAGTTAAAAAATCTTTGCGCACTTTGCGTTTAAATAAATTCCATTAAATAAAGACATTATGGAAACAACAGAAATCAATTTAGAAGAACATTTTCAGAATAAAATAGACAACGAAATCCGTATCGAACCCAAAGACTGGATGCCGGATGCGTACAGAAAAACCCTGATTCGCCAGATTTCTCAGCACGCCCATTCCGAGATTGTCGGGATGTTGCCGGAAGCCAATTGGATTACGCGCGCACCAACTTTGAACCGGAAGAAAATCCTTCTGGCAAAAGTTCAGGACGAGGCTGGTCACGGCTTGTATCTCTATTGCGCTGCCGAAACTTTGGGCGTTACAAGAGATGAAACGATCAACGATTTACATTCTGGGAAAGCCAAATATTCCAGTATTTTCAACTATCCGACTTTGACTTGGGCAGATATGGGAGCAATCGGTTGGTTGGTTGACGGTGCTGCAATTCTGAATCAGGTTCCGCTTTGTCGTGCTTCTTATGGTCCATATGCCAGAGCAATGGTGAGGATTTGTAAAGAAGAAAGTTTCCACCAGAGACAAGGTTACGAGCTGATGATGAAGTTAGCTCAAGGTTTGCCGGAGCAAAAAGCAATGGCTCAGGATGCGTTCAACCGTTGGTGGTGGCCGACTTTGATGATGTTCGGACCAAAAGACGCCGACTCTGGAAACACAGAACTCTCGATGAAATGGCGAATCAAACGTTTTACCAATGACGAGTTGAGGCAGCGTTTCGTAGATGTTTCCGTTCCACAGGCAGAATATCTGGGTTTGACGATTCCAGATCCGGATTTGAAATTCAATGCAGAAACAGGACACTACGAATTCGGAGAAATCGATTGGGACGAGTTCTGGAAAGTGGTCAAAGGCAACGGACCTTGCAACAAAGAAAGAATCGAAACCCGCAAAAAAGCCTTCGATGACGGCGCTTGGGTAAGAGAAGCCGCAACCGCTTATCACGAGAAAAGAAAACTAAGAGAAGAACAAAACAGAAAAACAGTTTAAAATAAGCAGAACGATGAAAGACTATTATCTCTCATCTATCTGTCTCTAATCTGAAATATTATGCAAAATACAGAATGGCCACTTTGGGAGGTTTTTATCAGGAGCAGACAAGGTTTGGACCACAAGCACGTGGGCAGTCTTCACGCTGCTGATGCAGAAATGGCAATCCAAAATGCACGTGACGTTTATACGAGAAGGATAGAGGGTATCAGCATTTGGGTTGTAGAATCCAAGCACATCCATGCTACTAATCCCGATGATTCCGAAGCCTTTTACGAACCTTCGGAAGACAAGGTCTACCGTCATCCGACCTTTTACCACGTTCCGGAAGAAGTGAAGAATATGTAAAAAATTCCCCTCCCTTGGAGGGGCAGAATTTCAAAGTATTTGAAATTCGGGGTGGTTTATAACGTCAATTACAAATGAAACCAATGAACAATAATTATCTCAATTATATATTACAGCTTGCCGACACCAGCCTGATACTCGGTCAGCGCCTCTGCGAATGGTGTGGAAAAGGTCCAGTCTTGGAACAGGATATTGCAATGTCAAATATTGCATTGGATTTGTTGGGAGAATCTTCCAACTATTATCAATACGCTGCCGAAATTCAGAATGAAGGAAAAACAGAAGATGATTTGGCTTTCCTGAGAAATGAACGAGAATTCAAAAATCTACTTTTAGTTGAAAGAGAGAATGGACATTTTGGCGATACGATTGTCAGACAGTTTTTCTTCGATGCCTATCATCATTTATTATTAAGTGAACTGAAAAATCATCCTGATTTGAAACTCTCTTCTATTGCTGAAAAATCTTTGAAAGAAGTAACTTATCATTTAAAATGGAGTAGCGAATGGATGATTCGTTTAGGCGACGGAACTGAAGAAAGTCACAACAAAATTCAGAAGTCAGTCAATGACTTGGTGGATTTCACGGATGAGATGTTTATTCCAACTAAATGGGAGTTAGGATTAATTGAGCAAAATATTATTCCCGACATAATAACTTTCCGAACCAAATGGGAAACCAAAGTATTGGAAATCCTGAATGAGGCAACTCTCTTTGTCGATTTTTCCAAATCGAGACAATTGACTGGCGGAAAAGACGGAAAACACACCGAAAAAATGGGTTACATATTGGCCGAAATGCAAATGATGCAACGTACTTATCCAAATATGGAATGGTAGAGCAGTAAGGCAAAGGCGCACGAGTTGTGAATAAAGAATATTAATTTTTGTGCCTTCGCGATAAAAATAAAAAATGATAGTCACAGAAGAACATATCTGGCAAATCTTAGAAGAAGTTCCCGACCCGGAAGTTCCTGTTCTCAATCTCCTAGATTTGGGAATCATTCGTGATGTGAATCTTAATGAAGATGAAATCGAAGTGATTGTGACGCCAACATATTCCGGCTGTCCCGCCACATCAATGATTAATATGTTGATTAAACTGAAACTGATTGAAAAAGGTTTCAATAACATAAAAATTACCAATCGACTAAGTCCGGCTTGGACCACCGATTGGATGACGGAAGAAGGAAAACAAAAACTGAAAGCTTACGGCATCGCACCACCTGTTTATTCCAAAAATAGTGATGAATTATTTTCAAAAACAGATGAGGTCGAATGTCCGCTTTGTGGCTCACGACAGACACATTTGGTAAGCCAGTTTGGTTCCACATCCTGCAAAGCATTATACCAATGCGATGATTGCAAGGAACCTTTTGATTATTTTAAATGCCATTGATTTGGTTGATGGTTGTTAGTTGACAGTTGTTTGATTTAGAGTAAAACAAATAAATATTTCTTCGCTGAGTGCTAACGCCTTTGCGAACTTAAAGACAGTTTGTAGTAAAAAAATCTTTGCGCTCTTTGCGTTAAAAAATATAGAAATAAAAGTCATTGTACTTTTTACATAAATACATTTCACAAAAAAAATGAAAATAGGAATAGTCGGTAGCGGAGCAATGGGAAGCGGAATTGCGCAGGTTTTGGCAACAGCCGGAAATCAGGTTTTGTTGTATGACAACAATCCGACTGCCGTAGAAAAAGCAGGACAAAATCTCGAAGCTCAGTTCCAAAAATTAGCCGAAAAGGGAAAGTCGACTTACGAAGAAGCGGAAATTTATTTCGATAATATCCGATTGAGCGATAAATTATCTGAACTGAAAGACTCAGAATTAATCATCGAAGCTATTATTGAAGATTTGGAAATCAAGAAAGATTTGTTCCAAAAGTTGGAAAGTCTTGTTTCCGAAGATTGCATTCTGGCAACCAACACTTCATCTTTATCTATAGCATCCATAGCGTCGGCTTGCCAAAAACCGGAACGAGTGATTGGAATTCATTTTTTCAATCCTGCACCGTTAATGGCTTTGGTGGAGATTATTCCTGCAGTTCAAACCGATAAAGATTTAATTTCAAAAACTAAAAGCTTAGTAGAAGGCTGGAGAAAGCTTCCGGTAATTGTGAAAGATACGCCCGGATTCATTGTCAATCGTGTGGCAAGACCATTTTACGGCGAAGCAATCAGAATTTCAGAAGAAGGTATCGCTGATTGTGCAACCATTGATTTTGCAATGACGAGCTTAGGCGGATTCAGAATGGGACCATTTCAATTGATGGATTTTATTGGTCACGATGTGAATTACCGAGTGACGGAAAGTGTCTTCAAAGAATTTTTCTATGACCCAAAATTCAAACCGTCATTCACTCAAAAACGATTATTCGAAGCGGGATTTTTCGGGAAAAAGACTGGAAGAGGATTTTATGATTACTCCTCAAATGCGGAGCAAATAAAACCCAATGAAAATCCAGAAGTATTAGAATTAATATTCAAAAGAATCTTGGTAATGCTGATGAATGAAGCCGCTGACGCTTATTTCTTAAACATCGCTTCCGCAGAAGACATCGATTTAGCAATGACAAAAGGCGTGAATTATCCAAAAGGTCTTTTAAAATGGGCAGATGAATTCGGATTAAAAAATCTCCAAAACGAACTCGACGAACTTTATGATTTCTACCACGAAGACAGATACAGATGCAGTCCGGTTATCAGAAATTTAGTAAAACAAAATAAAAAATTTTATTAAAATCATTTATCGATTATCATTTATCAATCATCATTTATCAATCATAAAAAATGAACAACGTATATATAATAGATGCCATCCGAACGCCAATCGGAAAACTTAAAGGGAGTTTATCTTCTGTTCGTCCCGACGATATGGCGGCTTTTGTCATCAAAAAATTATTGGAAAGAAATCCTAATATCGACCAAAGCAGAATCTACGATGTCGTTTTAGGTTGTGCCAACCAAGCTGGCGAAGATAACAGAAACATCGCAAGAATGTCAGCTCTATTGTCAGGTTTGGATTATCATATTCCAGGCGAAACGGTCAACAGACTTTGCGCTTCCGGTTTGTCGGCAGCGATTAATGCTTCACGGGCAATTCAAGTTGGCGATGCGGATTTGATGATTTCCGGCGGTGTGGAGAATATGACGCGTGGACCATTAGTGATTTCAAAATCGGAAAGTCCTTTTGGTGGCGATGCTAAAATCTATGATACGACTTTCGGTTGGCGATTCATCAATCCGAAAATGAAAGAAATGTACGGCGTAGATGCAATGGGCGAAACAGCAGAAAATTTGGCTGAGCGTGATAATATTTCCCGGGAAGACCAGGATTTGTTTGCTTTTAATTCTCAACAAAAAGCAAAATTTGCTCAGGAAAACGGAAGATTGTCTCAAGAAATTGTTGGCGTTAATATTCCTCAAAGAAAAGGCGAAGATTTGATTTTTGATAAAGATGAATTTCCGAAAAATGACACCACTTTGGAAGGCTTATCAAAATTAAGAACTGCTTTCAAAAAAGACGGAACGGTAACAGCAGGAAATGCTTCCGGATTGAATGACGGTGCCGCAGTTAATTTGTTAGCTTCTGAAAATGCGATTAAAGAATTTGGATTAATACCAAAAGCAAGAATTGTTTCAAGTGCCGTTGTAGGTGTCGAACCAAAATTTATGGGAATTGGTCCTGTAAAAGCGGCAGAGTTAGCTTTGCAAAAAGCACGATTGACATTCAATGATATAGATATTATTGAATTGAACGAAGCTTTCGCAGCTCAGAGTTTAGCGTGCATCAGAGCTTGGGAATTGGAGGATAATGATTCCAGAATCAATCCAAATGGTGGAGCAATTGCACTTGGACATCCACTCGGAATGAGTGGCGCAAGAATCCTGAATTCCGCAATGTATGAACTTCATAACCAAAATAAAAAATATGCTTTGGCAACAATGTGTGTAGGCTTGGGGCAAGGTTTTGCAGTGATTATTGAGAAAGTTTAAATCAGACTTAGAGATAATAGACGAATAGAATATAGACTAATTTAAATTCTATCATCTATCTGTCTATTATCTCTAAGTCTAAAAATTAAAATTATGCAACTAGAAAATTACGCACTCGGAAGGTGGATAAAAGGAGAAGGAGAAGGGCTGGCTTTATATAATTCTATCAACGGAGAATTGGTGGCAACAGCGACTTCCAAAGGTTTGGATTTTGGCGAGATGATGGATTACGCCAGAAAAATTGGAGGTCCGGCTCTTCGAAAGCTGACGTTTCAGGAAAGAGGCTTGATGTTGAAAAAACTCGCTTTTCATCTTCTGGAAAAGAAAGATATTTTCTACAAAGTAAGCTGGGCAACCGGCGCAACCAAAGCGGACAGCTGGGTTGATATTGAAGGAGGAATAGGAAATCTTTTTGCTAATGCATCTTTGCGAAGACAATTTCCGGACTTACCTTATTATATAGATGGCGATGCGGTTAAACTTTCGAAAGAGGGTACTTTCATTGGTCATCACATTTGTACTCCGAAACGAGGTGTTGCGATTCATATCAATGCGTTCAATTTTCCGGTTTGGGGAATGTTGGAGAAAATTGCTGTCAATCTTTTGGCTGGCGTTCCTGCAATTGTGAAACCTGCAACAGCAACAAGTTTTCTGACGGAAATTGTGGTTAAAGAAATCATCGCTTCTCAAATTTTACCGGAAGGAAGTCTTCAATTGATTTGCGGCTCAGCCAATGGAATTCTGGATCATGTGACAATGGAAGATGTGGTGACTTTTACAGGTTCGGCTTCCACAGGGAAAATGCTGAAAGCGCATCCAAAAATTGTTGAAGAATCCGTGCCTTTTAATTTAGAAGCAGATTCTCTGAACGCAATGGTTTTAGGCGAAGATGCAAAGCCTGGAACAGCTGAATTTGATTTGTTTATTAAGGAAGCGACTCGCGAAATGACAACAAAGGCTGGACAAAAATGTACGGCGGTCAGAAGATTATTAATTCCTGCCAATTTGGTTGAGGATGTGCAGATTGCGCTTGGACAAAGACTTTCAACCGTTGTCATCGGCGACCCGAATGTCGAAGGTGTAAGAATGGGTGCTTTAGCGAATAAAGACCAAGTGAAAGAAGTTTCCGAGAAAGTTCAGGAATTATCCAAAACTCAGGAAATCGTTTTCGGAAATCTTGATAATTTCGATGTGAAAGGCGCAGACAAAAACAAAGGCGCATTCATTTCCCCGATCTTATTCCTTAATTCCGACCCTTTTAAATACACGGATTGTCATAATATCGAAGCTTTTGGACCAGTCAGCACCTTAATTCCTTATAATAATTTGGAAGAAGCGATTGAGTTGGCAAGATTGGGAAAAGGTTCGCTTTGCTGTTCGGTGGTGACGGCTGATGATGATTTTGCAAGAGATTTTGTCATCGGAGCTGCGTCTATGCACGGCCGAATTCTGATTCTCAATTCAGACTGTGCTAAAGAAAGTACAGGTCACGGTTCGCCTTTGCCAATGCTGATTCACGGCGGTCCGGGAAGAGCCGGCGGTGGCGAAGAAATGGGCGGAAAGCGAGGTGTTCTTCATTATATGCAACGTACTGCGATTCAGGGTTCTCCAACGACTTTGACACATATCACGCAGCAATATCAATACGGCGGAAAACAATGGGAAGATAACATTCATCCATTCAGAAAACATTTTGAAGAACTGAAAATTGGCGAAACTTACATCACGGCAAAACACACGGTTACGGAAGCAGATATTACCAATTTTGCCAACGTTTCAGGCGACAATTTCTATGCGCATATGGACGTAACGTCTCTGGAAGGAACGATTTTCGAAGGTCGAGTAGCACACGGCTATTTCATTCTCAGCAAAGCCGCAGGATTATTTGTAGATCCGAGAAAAGGTCCGGTTTTACTGAATTATGGTCTGGACGAATGCCGTTTTGTAAAACCTGTTTATCCAGGAATGACAATTGGCGTGAAGTTTACCTGCAAAGAAAAAATCAGTCAGGAAAAACGGGACGAAGAGGATATCGCCAAAGGAATTGTCCGTTGGCTAGTCGATGTTTATGATGAGACTGGCGAGACTGTCGCAATTGCTACGATTTTGACAATGGTAAAGAAACTGAATCAAGAATAAACTTAAGAAACAAAAAAAGAATAGAGATAAAAGATTGAGATACGAAATTTTTATTCTTTCAATTTTAATATTAATAAATGGAAGCATACGTAACATCAACCATACAAAACGGGATAGGAACTATTGAGTTTTTTCATCCGCAAAGCAACTCGATGCCGAGTTCTCAACTTAAAAATCTGGTAGAAGAAATTAATGACCTCAATAAAAATGATGAGGTCAAAGTTATTATTCTGAAAAGTGGCGGCGAAAAAGCATTCTGTGCTGGCGCATCTTTTGACGAATTAATTTCCATTAAAGATTTTGAAACTGGGAAAACTTTTTTCTCCGGCTTCGCCAATGTCATCAACGCGATGCGAAAATCTCCAAAACTAATTATAGCAAGAATCCACGGAAAAGCTGTTGGTGGCGGAGTTGGAATTGCGTGTGCGGCGGATTATACATTTGCAACGGAAAACGCTTCGGTTAAGTTGAGCGAGTTGGCGGTCGGAATTGGACCTTTCGTCATCGGACCTGTTGTAGAAAAGAAAATAGGGACTTCGTCTTTTGCGCAACTGGCGATTAATGCAACTGAATTCTATTCTGCAGAATGGGCGAGAGAAAAAAATATGTACCAAGATGTTTATGAAACACCAGAGGAAATGGATGCGGAAATCAATCTCTTGGCAGAAAAATTAGCTAAATCAAATCCAGAAGCAATGTCTCAACTGAAAGAGATTTTTTGGAAAGGAACGGAACATTGGGATGATTTATTATCGGAAAGAGCAGGAATTAGTGGAAATCTGGTTCTCTCAGATTTTACGGTGAATGCGATTAATCAATTCAAGAATAAATAAAAAAACCGCCATTCAATTTGAGTGGCGGTTTTAATTTAAACTAACTAAAACTATTAGTTTCACTTAAGTTTTCATCATTATTAGTTTATCTTAATTTTTCGATCAAATGGTTCGCTTTTGTTATACCAAAATTAGTAAGACATTTCTGATTCTGGTAGTGTAGAAATTACCAATTTTATAATTCAGTATTTATACGTAATAGGCTTTACTTTATAAAAAAAGCCTCATCAAAAAATGATGAGACTTAAAAATGTATGGATTGGTTGGTTTTTCAGATTTGTTCCAGAAAATTGTGGTTGTAAGTTTTCAGGACTGCCGGTTTTTCATTTTTACCGTTTCTCATCCGCATGACTTTGAAAACATTTTCCCTGGTTTGGATTACTTCGAACAAGCTATGACTTGTCCCGATAGAAATAAATGGCTTTGCAACGAAGGTTCCTCTTGGCGTTCTCACTGTTGCAGAGACTTCGATAATCGGACAAATTCCACGTTTTTCTGATTTCCAAATAGTGTGAGGCTTTACAAAAAAATAGTGATTGGAACAGAAAACTGTCATATATGAAATCTCACCTGTAATGATATAGTCCGTCGAATTGATTATTTCTAATGGGGTAGACATAAGGTAAATGTTGATTAATTTATTTTTTACATTTTCTTATGTCAAAGTAATAACAATTATGAAGATTATGTTAGAGTAGAAATACTGAATTTGTGGTTATAACTTGATTGGAACAGGATGGATGTCATTGATAACCGCATAAATAACGATCCCAACCGTATTTCTTGCCCCTATCTTATCAAGGATTCTTTGGCGGTGACTTTCCACAGTCCTTGGACTCAGGAAAAGAATCTCGGCAATTTCCTGATTGGTTTTCTCTTTACAGATCAGCTTTACCACATCTATTTCACGTGCGGTCAGCGTTTCTTCGTTTTCGAAAAGCGATTTCTTTCTTGCCGGGGAATTCAGATAAGTGCTTAGCATCTGATGATCCTCTTTTGTAAAATACATTCCGTTTTTGTAAACAGCTTCAATAGCTTCTATGAATATAGCTTTGCTGGAGTTTTTTGGTAGAAAGGCAGAGACGCCTAACTTTACCATATAACCAAGAACACTGCTTTTGTAATGAGATGAAAGAATAATAATCTTAAGCTCAGGATAACGTTTTTTCAGGATCTCTACCAATTCGAAACCGTCCATTGGCTGCATTTGCACATCAATCATGGCAATATCCGGAAAATTATCGGATGTGGTATTTTCCAGATGAGACAATGTTTCTGCACCTCCGGTTGCCATAAAATCTACCGAGATATTCTCTTTTGCTGAGAGCAGCATTTTAATTCCTTCCAAAATCAGTTGCTCATCATCAACCAAAATAATTTTAATTTTTTCACTCATCATTTAATTTAATTAGGAATATTAATAATTAAACGGCTTCCAAAACCTATCCTGTTTTTCCATTTGTAGAAGCCTTTCACAGAAACAATTCTGGATTCGATGTTTTTAAGGCCCATTCCTTTGCTGGCTTTCTGATAATCAAAACTTTCTCCATTATCAGAAAGGATTATTGTAAGGTTTTTTTTGTGGTTTCTTATATAAACAATCACTTCATTAGCATTAGAATGTTTGAGCACATTGGTTGTAAACTCCTGAATCACTCTATAGATCTGTACCTCTGTAAAAATGTCCTTTTTCTCATATTTCGAATCTATATTAAGGATAAGATTGAGGTTATTGGAAAGACTGGTCACCAATTCCTGCAAATATAGGATTAATCCCAGTTTTTCAAGATTAACGGGATAAAGAGAATGTGAAATATTTCTGGTTGAATCTATCAGTTCTGTAATTTGTGATGTAATCACTTTTTTAGAAGTTTCCTGGTTTTCTGGTTCAAGATTATTCAGCCAAAGCGAAAGAATGTTCAGCCGGTTTCCGATATCATCGTGGACAGAAATGGCGATTCTTTTTCTTTCGTCTTCCTGTCCTTTTATATTTTCCAAAGTTAATTCTTTCTGATGTTCGATCTCTGCCTGAAACTGTAGATCCTTTTCCTGGATAATCCTTTGTATGAAACTTTTGTAAGCGAGCAATATAAAGGATATGATGATGATTAAAACAATAATCAACACAACCAGAAAAATGATATTAAGTTTTACTTCTTTAATTGTAGAAATGTTTTAATTAATAAAGCATAAACGATACAGACCAGTAAGTTATTGATCACCCAAACTGTTGCGAATTGATCCTTTGACAAAAAAATAAGCTGATTTTGGATCAGAAACATAAATATGCTCACTGTAAAATATAAAAAGAACATTTTATCGTTCAGTTGAAACGGGCTTTTTGTTTTCACATTCTTAATATCTTGGATCAAAGAATAGCTAATCATACTAATCATTATTATATTGGAAATGGCTTTGGAATAATCATTATTATATTGATGCTGAGCCAGGATCCTGTCCGCTGTCAAAAAAAATAAACTTAACAGCCCGGTTGCTATAAAATATTTTTTACTGAGATTTAATTTTTTTATAAATATTCCTGTAACGGTGAAAAATTCCCCTGCAATATAGACTGGATATAAGAACATAATGCTTTTGATACCTAATAACGGAAAAAAAACATAGGAGTTGGACTCAATAAAAGCAATGAAAATGATATAATAGATATACCATTTTTCATTCTTTGTAAAGACTCCGAATTTAACAATCCCAAGGATAAGTGCTATAAATAATAGGACAACTGACAGCTGTCCTAAAATATCATACAATGTTCCCATAAATTATCCGCCTGGTGAAGTAGTGTACGGAGGATATGGTTTTGTCCAGTCGTAAGTATTCGACGGGTCTGGTTGTACAGCATAAACACCTCCGGGAGCATTGATTCTTGGGTCATTTTCATTGGCAACAAAAATTAAAGTCGCTAATAATCTCTGATAAACTAAAGAATATTTGAAACCAAAAACACATACAATGTCGTGTACATTTTCTTTGTTGTGTATAAGATCAGCTTTAGGGATATAGAAACTTTGGAAGAGTCTTTGTCCTTTGAACTCCAAAGATTCTCTTTGCAGATAATCCATTGCATTTTCTTTCCAGGACTCTATTTCTTCCACAGCTTTTAACTGCCCTGTAATTGGCTTATCCATAATTGGAAAATCAATATCAGAATCTTCTCTGCCTTTGCTCAGGTCTTTTGTCAGGGTATAAGTGCTCGTTAAAGTGTAAGTTTTGGTTTGCTTTAACGTAAGATCACTTTCAAGATATTGCAAAGGAGAAAACTCATAATTGTCTAATTTTATCACATCGCCGGCGCTTGTCCTTGGTGTTAAAATCAAAACCAGTCGATTTTCCCAGACACCAATATCGGCACGGAAATAAGTTTCTTCTTGATTTTCTTTATCAAACCATTCTATCTGTTCGCGGGATAAGATAAAGACCTGTTCAGGTGAGATTACTTTTTGTATTTCGGAATAGTTCGACTTAACTTCTGCCCATCTTTGAACAGCAGTTGTGTAATCCTCAAGAGTTAAGATTGCCATAAGTTATTATATAATTTTAGTTTGGGGATAAAAATATACAAACAATTTTAAAGAGGCAATATCAATAAGTGATTATTAATAAATATGAGACATGAATTATGTCAATTGTTCAATGAATTTTAAAATCAGAGTAAATTCTTATTTTATTAAACTAAAAATTTGCATAATGAAAAATAATTCCTATTTTTGCATCCTCAAAACCAGAGTTAGGATCCATTACATCCGATGCTCATATTATAACAAATTTTAAAACTTCTGAAAATGAAACAAGGCATACACCCAGAAAATTATAGATTGGTAGTTTTCAAAGATATGAGCAACGACGAAATGTTCCTTTGCAAATCTACTGCTGAAACTAAAGATACTATCGAGTTCGAAGGTCAGGAATATCCTTTGATCAAAATGGAAATCTCTTCTACTTCTCACCCTTTCTACACAGGTAAAACTAAATTGGTTGACACTGCAGGTAGAGTTGAT
>MKVE01000015.1:287558-292124 GCA_001898785.1 Chryseobacterium sp. 36-9
ACAAATATCAAAGCCTTTCGGAGTTCCGAGAGGCTTTTTTTATTATTTTTGTACCAAGTTGGGTAAAACCAACAACTATCAACTAACAACGATAAACCAAAGATGCAACTCGTATTTTCAGACGCACAATATTGGGAAGATTTTCTTCCGCTTACTTTCACAAGACCAGTTGCAGAAATGCGAATGGGAATCCTGACTTTCTCAGAAAGATGGAAAAAACTGCTTGAGATTGATGATGTTTTCTACATCACAGAAAATTACCTTCAGAACAAATATAAAAAACCGGAGCCTAAACAAAGCTTGTTCATTGTTCCGAATTTCTTTCCTTCAGATGAGGTTTTGAAACAGATTAAAGAACTTCAGCCCGGCGAAGCTTTGGTTTATGAGAACGAAGTGTTGGTGGCCAATATCAATATGGACAATTTCTCTTTGAATCAAATCTCCAAAATGACCGACATCCACGAGAAATTGTTTTTCATTGAGAAGCCTACCGATATATTTTCTTATAATGACAAAGCGATTGACTTCGATTTTAAATTGTTGACGGAAGGAAGGCAATCTCAGGAATTATCTTCTACCAACGGATTCATTGGAGAAAAAGAAAACCTTTTCATAGAAGAAGGAGCAATGGTAGAATTCTCAACGTTGAATTGCAAAACCGGGAAAATCTACATCGGGAAAAATGCCGAGATTATGGAAGGTTCCAATATCCGTGGATCATTAGCACTTTGTGAGGATTCTAAGATCAATCTCGGAACCAAACTTTATGGCGGAACGACAATTGGACCGCATTCCAAAGTGGGCGGCGAAGTCAATAATATTGTAATTTTTGGTTATTCTAATAAAGGTCATGACGGTTTTGTAGGGAATTCGGTGATTGGTGAATGGTGTAATCTTGGCGCAGATACCAATTCATCCAACCTTAAAAACAATTATGCATCGGTAAAACTTTGGAATTACAGGAAGAAAAGATTTCTGGACACAGGTTTGCAATTTTGTGGACTGATAATGGGTGACCATTCCAAAACAGCAATCAACACGCAGTTGAATACAGGAACTGTTGTCGGTGTTGCAGCTAATATTTTTAAATCAGGATTTCCACCAAACTTAATTGATAACTTCTCCTGGGGCGGAATGAAAGGCGATGAAAAATTCAAACTGGAAAAATCTTACGAAGTCGCAGAAAAAGCAATGGAACGCAGAAAAATTGCTATTACCGAGACCGATAAAGAGATTTTGAAGCATATCTATAATGAGTTTTAGTTTAAAACTCATTTTTTGTTTTCAATTTAACTCACTTTATAATCGGTAAAACAGTTTTATCTCAAAGTTTCCTTATTTTTGCGGTTAAGTAAAATTGATTTTATTCTTAATGACTAAAATCTAAAATCTAAATCTTATAATGAAGCAGTTTCTTCTTTGGCTTTTTGCAGCATTGTTTTTGGTGAGTTGTGCCAGAGTTGGTTCCCCTGTGGGAGGAAATAAGGATACGATTCCGCCAAAAATGATTGGATCGAATATTGACTCGGCAAGAATCAATGTGCCAAGAGATATCAAAAAGCTCAGAATTGATTTCGATGAATATATTACGTTGAAGGATATCAGCAAAAACCTGATTGTTTCTCCACCAATTAAATATACCAAGATTATCCCGTCATCTACAGGTAACAAATACCTGCAGATCGAATGGAAAGATTCCCTTCAGGCTAATACAACTTATAATTTTAATTTTGGAAATTCGGTTGTTGACCTTAATGAGAGTAATGCTCTGCCTTATTTTAATTTTGCCTTTTCGACGGGTGAAAAGATCGACGATTTGTACATCAGCGGAACTATTTCGGATGCTTTAGGGGATAACAAAAATTCCGAGGGCAAAGAAAAAAATCTTGTGATTGGCCTTTATCAGGTAAAAGACACAATGAACTACCGTCAGAAACCGTATTATATTACCAAAGCTGATCCTGACGGCTACTTTGAATTGAATTATCTGACTCCGGGAAAGTACAGAATTATTGGTTTTGATGACGAGAATAACAACTCGATTTACGATTCAGGAAAAGAAAGTATAGCCTTTCAAAAAGAAGAAATTAATCTTGAAAATAGTATCTCGGGTCTCAAGCTTAAAACTTTTCCTTCTCAAAAAACGGTTAAGTATAAAGAGATGTCGGTTTCTACTGGTGGGGTTTTGATGACCTTCGAAGGCAATCCGGAAAAAGTTGTGGTGAAAACCGTTGGTGACAAACCTGCTGATTACAAAGTGACGCACAAAGCCAAATCGGATTCTGTAAGAATTTGGTTTGATGCGGCGAAAGAAAATATCGGCGCAACAGTCAGTGAAAATCTGAAATTCTCTTACGATACAGGTTCCAAACAAGATACAATGTCTGTTTTTTATAAAAAACCGGCTAAAGAAGATATGACGATTGCCAATCCTTTTTCTAATAAATTGGCGCCGGAAACAGATTTTAGATTCTCATCCAATTATATCATTAATAAAATTCAGCCTGAAAACTGGAAATTAGAAGCTGACAGCACCGCTCAGGATTTTACTGCAAGAATTTCAGAATTGGATTCTACACAAGTTATTATTAAATCTAATTTTGTTTCAGGGAAAAAATACAAATTAACGGTTCCGAAAAATACAGTCATATCTTTTTATAATAGACTCAGTGAAAGTGTCCGGTTTGATTTCGAAGCTGCGAAGCCGGAAGAATTTGGAAGTTTTACCGCCAATGTCATCAATCCACCGACTCAGAAATTTTGGATTCAATTACTCAATGAAAAGAACGAACCTGTTTATCAGCAATACACCAACCAGCCTGTTGTGAAATTCATTAATCTAAAACCGGGCTCATACAGACTCAGGATGTTGGTTGATAATAATGATAACGGCTATTGGGATAGTGCAGATTTTGCAGCAGGTACTTTGCCGGAAGATGCCTACTTATTTAAAAAAGCAGGAGATAAAGAGGTAATGAGTAAGATTAATGTCCGCCCAATGTGGGAGATTAATGAGAATTGGGATATTACTAAAGAAGAGCAACCTGTCAATTGAAAAAAATAATATTTTGGATCGCCGTAGTTTTTGTGGCAATACAGTTCATTCCTGTTGATAGGGAAAACAAACCTATCGATAGTAAAAATAACTTTGTTGACATCTACAAAACGCCGCAACATATCAAAGTCATTCTTAAGAATGCTTGCTATGATTGCCACTCAAACGAAACGATATATCCTAATTATGCTTACGTTGCTCCAATTTCCTGGACGATAAAAGATCATATTAATGAAGGTCGTGAGCATCTCAACTTTTCTGAATGGGGGATTTATAATAAAGAACTTAAGGAAAACGCTATCGAAAAAACGGTAAGTTCAGTCCGTGATCTTCAAATGCCATTACCTTCTTATATTGGTTATCATCCTTCAGCAAATCTTACCACAAAACAAAGAATGGATTTGGAAAATTATTTTTCCAGTTTAAAATCAAAGTAGTCTTAATGTGATTTTTATTAATAAAGCAAATATTTTATATATTTGGCAAAAAATAGAAGTTATGGATAAGCTATTAATTGCAATGGCTCTAATTTGTTCATTTGTCGCAAAATCTCAACAGCATGATATTGATAATCAGGATGGGAAGAGAAATCTTATAAAAGTAAATCTTACTTCCATTGCTTTTCGTAATTTCCAGTTTGCTTATGAGCGAACTATTACCAAAAGATTTGGTGTACAGGTTTCTTATGGATTTATTCCAACTGGGCAGGTTCCGTTAGTCGACGAATATATCAAAGATGAGAATATCAACAATATAAAAATGAGTAGTAGTAATTTTACCTTAGAACCAAGGATTTATCTTGGCCGGGGCTACGGACACGGTTTTTATTTAGCGCCTTATTATAGATACTCTCATTTTAATATAGATAATCTAACCTATAACTATAGATCGGAAGACCCTGAACATTTGGGTGAAAAGATTCCGATTGCATTTACCGGAAAAACCAATTCGAATAATGTTGGTTTAATGATTGGAGCGCAGTGGTTATTAGGAAGAAAAGATAACTGGGTTTTAGATGTTTGGTTTATCGGCGGTCATTATGGAGGAGCTACGGGTACTATCACAGGTAGATCCGGCAGGCCTTTAAGTCTATATGAGCAGAATCAGTTAAGGAAAGACATTGAAGATTTGGATATCAGTTTGTTTGATTATAAAGTAACGACTAATTCAAATGGAGCAGTAATAGATTTGGATTCTAAATGGCTTGGGGTTAGGTCAGGAATTTCTTTCGGCTATAGGTTTTAAAATAATGGATATAAAATAAAAAGTGGCAATTCTTAAGGGGTTGCCATTTTTTTATTTCCCATGTAATCTATAACAACAAGGAATTGTCTGAAAAAAATCTATTGTTGGGACTTTAATTTTTCTACAAATCTGAATCTTTATCAATTGTTGATAATAAAGATAAAATTGGTGTTAATAATAATAACTCAAATTAAATTCACTATTAATTAAAAATTAATTAGGTTGATAGTCAGGATAGTTATCAAATACCTGTTTAAATTTTTTCA
>MKVE01000016.1:0-30601 GCA_001898785.1 Chryseobacterium sp. 36-9
CGGCGCTATTACGCCCGTTGCGAATCTGAAGCCAGTTCTGCTGGCTGGAACAACAGTAAAGCGCGCGTCTCTTCACAACGAAGATATTATCAAAAAACTGGATTTGCACGAGCACGATTTTGTTTACGTAGAAAAAGGCGGCGAAATTATCCCCAAGATTGTGGGTGTAAATGTTGAGAAGAGAACGCTTTTGCAAACCCCAATCGAGTATATCAAAAACTGTCCGGAATGTGGAACTGAACTGGTAAAAATCGAAGACCAAGCGATCCATTTTTGTCCGAATGAGCTGCATTGTCCGCCACAAGTAGTGGGAAGAATGATCCATTATGTTTCCAGAAAAGCTTTGAATATCGAGAATCTTGGTGGAGAAACGATTGAGCAGCTTTATCGCGAAAAATTGGTTGAAAATCCCGCTGATTTTTACACATTGACAAAAGAGCAGCTTCTTCCACTTGAAAGAATGGCTGAAAAATCTGCTCAAAATATTCTGGACGGGATTGAAAAATCGAAAGATATTCCTTTTGAGAAAGTGCTTTACGGAATCGGTATCAAACATGTTGGGGAAACGGTGGCGAAGAAATTGGTCAAGAATTTTTCTACGATTGATGAATTGAAAAATGCGACTTTGGAAGAACTTTGCCAGGTTGAAGATATCGGAATGAAAATCGCAGTCAGCATCACTGACTTTTTCCAGAATTCTGAAAATATCCTGATGATTGAACGTTTGAAATCTTACGGTATTCAATTGGAAAAAGGCGAAAACACGAATGAAGTTTTGTCCAATGTTTTGGAAGGAAAAACTTTCCTTTTCACAGGGAAATTGTCACTTTTCACAAGAGAACAGGCGGAAGAAATGGTGGAAAAACACAATGGAAAAAACATCTCTGCCGTTTCAAAAAACCTCAATTATCTGGTGGTTGGAGAAAAAGCCGGAAGCAAACTAAAAAAAGCCCAAGATATCGGAACAATTACAATTCTGGATGAACAGCAGTTTTTGGATTTGATTGGATAAAAAGAAACAAGAATAAAGAGAAAAGATTAAAGAATTTTGATTAGCTGGACAAACTTTGTTGATTATATTGAATGTTGAAAAAAGTACAAATCCCTAGCCCTGATGGGAACGACATCCTTTTTTGACATTGCGGGGAAAAGTTCTACAGATTGCTTCACTTCGTTTGCAATGACAAAAAAGATATAGTGGACAGCAGGTTCCCGGCTCCTAAAAATTAATTTTCTGATGAGAAATGAGATTGAAAATAAACTGATAAACAAGAATACCAAACCGACGAGTATGCGGATTTTGGTGTATGATTTCTTGGATTCTCAGGATGTGGCTTTGTCTTTGTCGGAGATTGAGAATCAGTTTGAAAATGCCGATAGAATCACGATTTACAGAACACTGAAAACGTTTGAGGAGAAAGGAATTGTTCATAGCATCCAAGAAAACAACACCACAAAATATCGGCTTTGCGAGGACGATTGCAACGAAAATACACACAGCGACAGGCATCTGCATTTCTACTGCAAAATCTGTAAACAGACGTCCTGCAAAGAGAATGTGACGTTTGCAGACCACCTGAATCTCGGTTTCCGAATAGATGAAGTTCGGTTTTTTGCGAAAGGGATTTGCGAAAACTGTCTTGATGAAACTTTGCAATAGTGTTGCAATTTCCACAGCTTTAATTTTGTACAAAAATCAGCTATGGAATTATTGATCAAAATCTTTTTACCCACTTATTTTATTCTATTTTTCGGGATTTCTTTTGTTGCGAAAACGATTATTGTTGCCAGAAGAATCAAGAAAAACCCTTTGGTTTTGCCCCAGGACGAAAGTGCTTATGCGCTGGTTGGAAATTATTTTAAACTTTGTCTGGCTGGGATTTTCTTGTATGTTATTTTGTTTCCGTTTTTGTCGGAAAGTTCTTTCCTTCCTATTGATTCCCTTGATATTGATTGGTTTAAATTTGTCGGATTAACCTTGATGTTATTGGCTTTGATTTGGACGATTGTTGCTCAGAATCAAATGAAGGATTCTTGGAGAATCGGGATTGATAACGATATGAAAACTGAATTGGTAACTTCCGGATTGTTCTCTATATCCAGAAATCCTGTTTTCCTGGGAATGATTATGAGTCTTGTCGGACTTTTCTTGGTTACGCCGAATGCTTTCTCTCTGTTGTTTTTGACTCTTGGTTATGTTTTGATTCAGGTTCAGATAAGATTGGAAGAGGAATTTCTCTATAGACAACATGGGGAAAAATATTTGGATTATTTGATTAAAGTAAGAAGATTGATATAAAAAATGCTCCAGATTTGGAGCATTTTATTTATTGATTCTTCTTCAGCCATTCCAATCTTCTCTGGTCCGGCAAATGTTTGACAGAGAAATTTTCAAACGTCGCTTTGAAGCCATTGCCATCCGGACTTGCAGCCATAAAACCGACCTGAACAGGCATATTGTTCTGCAGATAAGCGTTCCGCATCATTACATAATCTTTGTCATCGAATGAGTAGAAAATTTCCACAGCATCCAATCTTCTGACGGCTTTGATCCAGACAAATGGCGGCGTTTTCTCCAAAACAATTACGCTCCAGTCGCTGGTTTTGTGTGTTACAACTGTACTGAGATTGAATTTCCCATCAACGAACTCAACGCCGGCTTTGATGTAATTCTGTTCATCAATTCTAAGCATCAGTCCCATTTGGTCAAATCGGGCTTTGTAATCGCCAGTGATTTTGACTTTGGCTTCAAACTCACCGCCATAAGTGCTGTAATAAAAAGGCGCATCATCTACCGTGAAACCGTAATGCGAAATCCGCCAGTAATCGCTTTGTGGCGTGACAGTCATTGTGAGTTTTTTGTCTTTGATTTCCCATTGGGAAGGCTCATTGAACCAGGTCATCTTTTCCAGAGATTGTGCTTTTATTTGGAAAAGAGCCAACATCAGAATTGATGCTAATATAATTTTCTTCATTATTAATATAATTTTAAACGCAAAGTTTTTTAGTTTGATTCAATGCAGTAACCGTCACAAAGACGTTTCACTCATCAATGTCAAGTAGTTATATTAAACCACAAAAGACACAAAAGAAATTCAGATGGTTATTAGTTTGGATTATAAGAAAATATGAACTTTTAAATATTTCTGAACTCGTACTTTAATGCCTTTTGTGGTTTTATTTTCATATTTCCCTGATGACTTTACAAGGATTACCGACAGCCAGAACATTGGCAGGAATATCTTTTACAACAACGCTACCTGCGCCAATGACAGCATTATCGCCAATGGTAACACCAGGAAGGATGCTGCAACCTGCGCCAAACCAAACGTTATTGCCGACTGTAATGGGTTTTGCATATTCCAGGCCTGCGTTTCTGGTTTCTACATCCAAGGGATGATTGACCGTGTAGAACCCACAATTAGGCGCAATGAATACATTATCTCCGAAAGTCACTTTAGCACAATCGAGAATCACGACATTGACATTGGTGTAGAAGTTTTCTCCGATTTCTATGTTGTAGCCATAATCGCAGTAGAAAGGCTGCTCTATCAGGAACATTTTCCCTGTTTTGCCGAATAGTGTTTTGATAATGCCTTTTCGCTCCTTCATTCTGGACGGCTGAATCTGATTGTAGTGGAAGCACAAATCCTTACCTCGCTGTCTTTCCTCCACCAGTGCTGCATCATTCGCATCGTATAATTCACCGGAGAGCATTTTCTCTTTTTCGTTAAGATTATTCATTGTATTTTTACATATTAGCAAGGCAAATTTAGGCGCTTAACTATCAATAATCAATACTGATAAATAACCATTTTTGATTTAAAATAAAAAAGACCAAACAAGTAATGAATCCATTCGATAGAATTTTCAATCTTAAAATAAAACTAATCTTCCCAGTTATCATGTTTCTTGTAAATAACTGGTCTTCTGCCCAGACAAAATACCAGAAAGATTTCAATGAATTTTGGACAGATATCAATGATAATTACGCCTATCTTGACCAACAAAATATTGATTGGAAAAAAGTGAAGGAAATCTACGAGCCTCAATCTTCTAGGATTTCCAATGATGACGAATTCATTACATTTATGGAAAATGTTTTAAACGAATTGTACAACGGGCATTCATCCTTAAATACCAATCTACCAAATTCCAACAGATTAGTCCCTTCCGGATCGGATTTGTATCTCGAAAAAGTTGGCAATAAATTCATTATTAAGGATCTCAGAAAAGGATTTGGGGCTGATTTGGCAGGTTTAAAAATCGGAATGGAAGTTACCGCTTACAATGGAAAGCCTGTTGATGAACAACTGAAAAAATTCCTGCCAAAATTTACAATCCAACATAATCAAAAGATGTATCAATATGCCATTGATATGCTGTTTGCAGGAACTCACGATATTAAAAGAGAAATTACAGTTGTCGAGAACGGAAAATCGAAAACTTTTTTTCCCATCGCCTATGGAAACAGTAATTAACTGATTTTCAGTAAGATTCTGAATGATACTACTGCCTATATCAAAATCAATAATTCTTTGGGAAACAACAATCTCATTGCAGAATTTGATAAAACATTGGATAGCTTTTTCCAGTTCAAAAATCTGATTATTGACTTGACTGAAACTCCTAGTGGCGGCAATTCTACTGTTGCAAGAGCGATAATGGGACGATTCACCAATCAGATTTTGCCTTTTCAGGTGCATGAGTTTGATGAAAAAGATTTTGAAACCAAAAGACATTGGGAAGAATACGTGACACCACGCAAAACAACTTATAATGGTAAAGTTTATATTCTGGTTGGACATTGGACGGGAAGCATGGGCGAAGGGATGGCAATTGGTTTTGACGGAATGAAAAAAGCCAAAATAATCGGAACCAAAATGGCTGGTTTGCTTGGCGCAATCTCTAACTTCCAAATGACCGAAACCAAAATTGGATTCCAGTTTCCGACAGAGAGATTATATCATATCAATGGAACACCAAGAGAAAATTATGTTCCTGAAATCCTGACCAAAAATATCGAGGAAACACTTCAAAAAGCGCGAGAGATTAAATAATTATTGATGAAGAATATCCAGTCTGATTTGAATGAGCAATTGTTGCAACAGGATTTTGTTCCCGAAACAGAGCAGTTGCAGCTGGAGCGATGTCAGATAATGGCTCAGAATTTTGTGGAACTTGAAAACGGCATCGCTATTCTGAGTGACCTCAAGAATAATAAAAGCTATATCTATTCCGGCAAAATGGCAGATGAATTGAATATCTTCAGGAATCAGAATCAGCTTGAAATCGAAAGCATCTGGGAGGATGAACTGTTCACCGTGTTGAATGCTGACGATGTTTTGCATAAGCATATCCTGGAACTTCAGTTTTTGCAGTTTATTAAAACGGTTCCTTTTAATCAGCGAAAGGATTTTTCTGTCATTAGCAGATTAAGATTGGCGCAGGGTAAGAAATCGTTGATCCATAAGATGTTTTATTTTTCAGATGTGCATCATAAGAATATTGAACTAGCGCTTTGCCTTTATCATTTTGATTTTCTTCCTTCCTCAGATTATACCGGTATGATTATCAACACGACGGATGGCAGCATTATTCAGCAGACCGAAGTGGAGAATTCTAATTTCCTTTCTGTCCGTGAGAAGGAAATCCTGAACATGATCCAATTGGGAAAAAAGAGTAAAGAAATAGCGGATATCCTCTTTATCAGCATCAATACCGTGAACCGGCACCGACAAAACATCCTTGAAAAGATGCGGGTTTCTAACACTACAGAAGCCTGCACACTCGCCTCTAAACTGAGGTGGATTTGATTTTAAGTTTAGTTTTTTTAGCAGAAACAGATTTGCGGCTGCGCATGGAATCACTCATGGCCGAGCAGTGAAGAAGCAAAGGCTACGCAGCGAATGACCAACCGATGCGCAGGGATCTTACATGAATAATTTCCGGACAATCAGGTTGGTCAGAAATTCTGTAACAAATTATTTATCACCTGTCACCTCCTTTAGGTTTTCGTCCTTCATCTTGGCTTCGATTTTTTCGGCTTTAAGACTCTGCCTCATGTAGCCGAACAGGCTCATATACCAGTTGGCAATCCATACCAGTGAGAAAAATGCCAGGAGGTAACCCCGCCAGTCATCATATAAAAGCTGAAATTTTGTAATAATTAAAAAAATAATGCTGATGTAATGGCTGAAGCAGTACTCGCAAGTGAAAAGATAAAAGAATTTTTTCTTGGCAATAGATTGTGTACTGCCACAGATTTTTTGACAATATTCCCTGGGTTCGCGAAAGATCTCCTCGTGCGTGACTGTCCATGCGATGCAGGCTATGGGAATGGCAATCAGGAAAAGATATATTATTTGAGATAAAAGAGGCGTCATAACATTGATTTGAACTGGATTGTAGTTAACTAACATTAAAATCAATGCCAAAAAAACTCAGAACCAATCAAGATTCTGAGTTTCTAACAAATAACTAAAAAATAAACTAATGAACCGAGCTTAGGTCGATTTTTTCGCCTTTGCCTTTTCTTTCCCGTACGAACAAAACGAACGGAATGCATATGAGGAACATCAATCCCAAATAAAGAAAAACGTCCATATAAGATAACACGGTTGCCTGTTTGGTTACCGAGAAATCGAGCATCTGGTAAGCAGCATTCAATGCTTTATCAGGTGTGTAGCCCTTCGCTATAAAACTAGCTTTGAGCGCAGCCACTCTCTGCTGAACATCAAAATCGTTGACATCCAGGTGCGCCACAAGATTGCTCCTGTACAGCTCGCTCTTATTGGCGATAAAAGTTGTAATAGCAGCAATACCGAATGAACCGCCCAGCTGGCGCATCATGCCTGTGAAAGCAGCACCCTGTCCAATCTCCGGACCTTTCAGCGTGCTCAGAGACAATGATGTAATTGGTATGAACAATAGCCCCAGTCCCATTCCCCTTACAATCAGCATCCAGAAGAAGGCATCCTTCCCTGTGTCGGGTGTCAAAATCTTATAGCCCCAGAAACTGTAGATGAAGAATATCAACAAGCCCAATGCCACCAGAATCTGCTGTTTTGCACCTTTGGTCAGCAATTTTCCGATGATCGGCATCATAAAAGCGGTTGTCAAGGCTGCCGGAATCATCAATGCACCTGATTGCAATGCCGTCCAACCCAGAATACTTTGTGTATAAAGCGGGACAATAAATGTAGAACCATATAAACCGAATCCCAAAATGAATGACATCACTGTTCCGATCCTGAGATTTCCGTTTTTAAGAACTCGGAGCTCTACAATCGGGTATTTGAAGGTGAGTTCCCGCCATATGAACAGGACAAATCCTACAACGGCCGTAATGGTCAATGCAACAATGGCTTTACTCGCAAACCAATCATCCTCGTGTCCTCTCTCCAAAATGTATTGCAAAGAACCTACGAATGCAGCCAGTAATCCAATTCCAATCCAATCGACATCCGAAGCCGAACGTTTCTCGGAATATCTAGGGCTTTTCACAAATTGTAAAGTCAATAATGTGGCAATAATTCCCAAAGGAATATTGATGTAAAAAATATAAGGCCAGCTGTAGTTATCTACAATATAGCCTCCCAACGGCGGACCAAGTGTTGGGCCGATAATAACACCCAACCCATAGATAGCCTGGGCCATACTTCTTTTTTCGATAGGATAAGATTCCGTAATGATGGTTTGTGAAGTTACCAAAAGTGCTCCACCACCAATTCCCTGACACAAACGGAAAAATACCAGCTCCCAAATATTGGTCGCATTACCGCAGAGAAAAGAGAAAACTGTGAATATGATGACAGATGCCGCAAAGTAATTTCTACGCCCAAACTGCTGAGACAGCCAGCTCGTCATCGGAACAATAATCACGTTACCGATAGCATAAGCCGTAATCACCCAGCCTACTTCGGATAATGTTGCTCCAAGGTTACCTTTCATCTCATTCAGCGCCACATTCACAATCGTGGAGTCCACAATTTCCAGAAGCGCGCAAACGATGGCGGTAATAGTAATAATTACCCTGCGAAATCCATATTCTACTAATGAATCGTCTTGCATAATTTTTTAGATTTAGGTTTTAGGGATATGGTCATAGCGAAAAGTATATTAAACCAATATTTAAAACCTTATTACTAATACTTCTATTTTAGAGAAACGACAGCTTGAACATTCATCCCGACACGAAGTTTTTTCATAATATCCGGGTTAAGATTGTCGAAAGTGATTTTAACAGGAAGTCTCTGAACAACTTTCACAAAGTTACCGCTTGCGTTATCCGGTGGAAGCAATGCAAATGCAGAACCTGTTGCGGGAGAAAATGAACTGATGGTTCCTTGGAATTTTTGGTCAGGATAAGCATCGATTTCGATTTCTACTTTCTGCCCTTCCACCATTTTCTCCACCTGAGTTTCTTTATAATTGGCGACTACCCATTTCTGATTGCTCATCACCAGACTGAACAGCTGTGAACCAGCCTGGATAAACTGCCCAACCTGAACCGGAATTTTAGATACATAACCACTTTCTTTAGCTGTTATCACTGTATAAGAAAGATTCAGTTTTGCATTTTCGACATCCACTTGTCTTTGTTTTAATTGAGAGTTAGCAATTCCGATATTCTGATAAGTGGCATTAGATTGTGAGGTCACCACGCCAGTCTGAACATTCGCCTGGTTTTTCTGGTCCACAAGAACCTGAAGTTGTTTTTGGGCTGACTGATAAGCAGCCAAAGCTTGCTCATACTGTTGCTGCGTAATAGAATGATCCTTTACCAGTTCAGAATATCTTTTCATATCCTGCTCGGTTCTCCAGACATTGACTTTAGCCGCTTCGATTTGAGCATTTGCGGTTTGAACTGCCGCTCTTGAATTTCCGATTCCCGTTTTTGCTGCTTCAGAACCAGCATGTGCTGATGCCACATTGCTCTGTGCTGTTCCCAAAGCTGCTTCAGCCTGCTCCAATGCCATTGTTTGGTCTCTGTTATCGAGAACGACAAGCGTATCTCCTTTTTTCACAAATTGATTGTCTTTTACTTTTACTTCAGCGATATAGCCTGAGATCTTAGAAATAACCGGACTGATATCTGCCGCGATTTGTGCATCGTCCGTTTCTTCGTGAGCCTGACTGTATTGATATTCTCTCACGCCGAAGAAAGCACCTGCTAAAATTGCAACTATTAATACGATGTAAAAAACAGGGCTTTTTTTCTTTTTTGCAGGAATCTCTCCTTGTTCGAATTTTATATTGTCTTGTGCCATTATTATTTGTTTAAAGTTTTTTGTTCTGAGTTTAAATTTTATTTATTATTGATTACCATTAATGACTCCTGCTGTCTGTAATAGTTTTTTGTGAGCCAGAGCTGCATCCGCTTTAGAAGTCACAACATTGACATTAGCTGTGATTTTTGCCGTATCAGCATCCAGAAGGTTGGTAATAGTTTCCAGGCCGTTGTTATACTTATTAAGTGTGATTCTGTAATTTTCTTCTGCCTGTTCCAAAGCCCTTTGATAAACATCTATTTTTTTGTGGGCATAAAGATCATTCTGATAATCGCGTTTCACTTCCAGCGTCACATTATCATTCAGTAAGTCATTGCTTGCAGCCAATTCCTGTTCTCTAGCTTTGGACTGCATCAGACTCGAATTCTTTTTCCAGATATTGGATAGATTATAAGAAATCCCGACTCCGACATTCACTGCATTAGTAATGGTCAATAGTTTCGGAATATCCGCCGCAACGTAACCGCCTGTAAAAGCTAAAGAAGGAAGATTTTCCGCCTTAGCAGCTTTAGTTCCCAGCGCTGCCGCTTTTCTCTGGTAATCCAAAGCCTGGATATCTTTTCTGTTCTCTCTTGCCAGATTCAGGTAATAATCATCCGGTTTCGCAAGATCATCTGCTCCTATATAATTAGAATCAACCTCAATTTCCGTATTGTCAGGAAGTCCCAAAAGCAAATCCATATTGATATTGGCAATGCTGAAATTATTCTCAGCTTCCATTAGCTGCAATTCGATATTTGAGGTCTGCAGCTGAGCTTTGAGTCTGTCATTTTTAGCAATCACACCGTTGTTTTCCAGCTTGATGAAGGATTGATCTCTTTTCTGCGATGAACCCAGATTTTCCTTCAACAATTTCACGACTTCCGATGCCTTGAAAAGATTGTTATAGGCTTGAGAAATATTATAGGCAATCGCATTCTTATCGTTTTCAGAATTCAGCTTCGATGCTTCTACAAGATATTCCGCAGATTGGATTCCGTACCTGATTCTACCGCCAGAATAGATAGGAACAGAAAGGTTGGCTGAACCGTAAAGCACATTGCTAACCTTGGGTCCGCCGCCTGACATTCCGGGAATTTTAAGATCAACATTCGGTTCAAGAGGAAGATACATATAACTTCCGGAAACTTTGAGCTCAGGTAATTGTTTGTTCTTTGCTTCCAAAAGGTTCGCGGTAGACTCTTCTATTTTTGCTTGATCTATCTTTAGATTTTTGCTGTTTTCTATTCCTAATTTCACAGCTTCTTCCAGACTTAACACTCGTTTTTCCTGAGCAGAAACCGAGTAGAAGGTCCCAACAATTAATGCTGTTGTTAAAAATTTATTCACTGTATTATTTATTGTTAAGGTTTGAGTAATGTTATTCTTCTTTGTAGCCGACCATTGCTCTTACAATAGCCTTCACATGGCTTCTGACTTCCTGGAAATATTGATTTTCGTAATGTTTGTCATCAAAATCAGGAATGTGTTTTTTCAGATATTCTTTATACAATTTCATCCCGTGCATGGCATTGAATATTGTTCCGGAAATAGTACACTGCAGAAGATGATAGGAAGGTTTTACTGTGAAAATCCCTTTTTTCAGCCCTTGCTCTATAATCTTTTGGTTGATTTCTATGTAATTGATTTTCGAATCCTTAAGAAAACTCTGGATATTTTTGTTTTGACTAATAACTTGCTGCGTGTGAACCAGTAAAAAGAAATCTCTCAATCTCTGAACACGGTTCACAAAATTGTCAATAAAAGCATCAATTTTCTGGATTTCGTTCAGATCATTATTTTCCAAAATATTCTTGGCGAAATTAAGTCCTTCTTCCATTCTCCACTTGAACAGTTCTTCCATCAGATTTTCCTTAGAACCGAAGTAATACGAAATCATCGAAACATTTACTTTTGCTTTCGTTGCAATATCTCTTACAGAAGTTCCATTATAACCATTGGCAGCAAAGAGTTTCTCTGCAACCATCATAATATGTTCTTCTTTTGTTGGCATAATTAACTTTTTGACGACGCAAAGTTAAATCAAAACAATCATTCAATCAAACATTTGTTTGATTAATTTTTTATTAAGAATACATTGAATTTGTCTATAATTTCAAAACCTTGATTAACAGAAGAATATTTTCAATAGAAATTCTCTAGAAATGAATGTTTATAGCAATAAAATGGAAATACGGTGAGCTCCGTAAGAGCGAACCTATTCAATACTTGAAAAATGATCAAAAGATGATCAATTTTTACAAAATAGCAAAAATCAATTAGCAGATTTATGAATATATCTTGTCAATTTTATTCCCATATCCGTAAGGACAATCTTAGAATTGGCATTTCTGGAAATGTGATAAGACGCATCTGTAATTTCTTCAACAATAGAAACGATATTCGCTCCATGAATGAATTTGGAAAATGAGCTCCAATTGAAATTTCCTTCACTGAGTTTCTTATAAACAAGATTATCATTTCCGTAATTCTGAAGCATGGCCAGACGGAAAATCTCAATGCAATAATTAAGAAATTTCATTTGCTTTTCGCGATTCCAATCGGAGATTTGACGTGCCCATTTTACGATTTCTCTTAGAACTTCGGGTTTTTTTTTGGCCTGAAATGCATTTCGAACCCACTGAATGAACAACGTTTCGAATTCCGAAGCACCTTCATTATTTTCCGAAAGTGATTTAGCAAGATTCCAATCACCTTGTGCCTGATAAGCAATTTCTTTTGCTGATTCATGATTTTGAAGACTTGTTAAAATGTCTTCATCACTGATTCTCGGGACATTAACGATCTGACATCTCGATAAAATCGTTGGCAAAATATCATTGGTACTAGGAGCACAAAGAATGATGAACGTATTCTTTGGGGGTTCTTCCAGGAATTTCAGGATTTTGTTGGCTGCTGCGTCATTCATTTTGTCGGCTCTCCAGACAATCAGAATTTTACTTCCGCCTTCAAAACTTTTCAGATTGAATCTTTGCCCGATATCTTCCGCTTCGTCAGCAGAAATGAAGAATTGCTTGTTCTCAGATTCCAGAAAACTTGTCCAGTCATCAAAAGAAGAATAAGGATTTTCCAAAACCATTTCCCGGAAATTGTCGAAAAAACGTTTACTCAGCGAAACATTCTTCTCAGAAAAAACCGGAAAACTGAAATGCAGATCGAGATGATTGAGATTCTCAACCTTATGAACAGATGCAGGGTTTTCCTTTTCAAAAATCTCCCTGGCCATAGCCAAAGCCAAAGGTAAAACACCAAAGCCCTCTTCTCCTACAAAAAGCTGCGCATGCCCTACTCTGGAATCCTGAATACTATCCCGTAAAAGATTTTTGATGGATTGCTGACCAATAATCTGTTCCCATTTCATATGAGCAAAGATAATATTTTCGCCAGAAGTCGGAAGTTGAATATCAGAAGTTTTTTCCGGAAATTACATAAAAAACAAATTATCTTATATCCTATCCAAATTATCGGGAAATAACATCAATCTATCGCAAGTACTTAACAAACTTTAACCCAAATATATTTTTGCAATTCATTATTAATTAAGATATTTGCGCATTGAAATTTTAAAGGATGAAGAGAATTTTTGTTTTA
The DNA here is from genome assembly GCA_001898785.1 of Chryseobacterium sp. 36-9. Lineage (GTDB taxonomy): Bacteria > Bacteroidota > Bacteroidia > Flavobacteriales > Weeksellaceae > Epilithonimonas > Epilithonimonas pallida. The sequence goes on from MKVE01000016.1 coordinate 12,885, forward strand.
TCATCATTGGTAGCAGGATATTTCCTAAACGCTCAGAGTATCGGTAACTCGCCATACGGAGCTTATGGAATTGGAGATGTAAAATATGATAACACAGTCGATATTAGCTCTATGGGAGGTATTTCCACAGCTTATATTTGGGATTTTAATAACAATTTTAATTTCCGAAACCCAGCTGCAAACACCAATCTGGAACTCACAACTTTGAAAGTTGAAGGTACAAACGAGAATAATTATTATAAGTCTGATTATAATAATATGAGTAGTAACAAACATTCTACTTATCTCTCAAATATTACCATAGCTTTTCCTATTACCAGAAAAATAAAATTCGGAATGGGTTTCCAGCCTTATAGTTCCAAAACTTATAATATTCTGACATCTAGTACTCTTCCATCGTCTCAACCGGATCAGATCAATGATGCAGTAACTGCAGCACATCATTTCCACGGCGAAGGAACCCTTAATACTGTTCAGGCAGCGTTCTCTTACCAGATCAATCCGGAATTTGCGGTAGGTTTGAGATCTAACTTTTATTTTGGCAAATTATATGACATCGAAGAAGTAGCGTTCACCGGCGCAGAATTGACAAGCGGATATTCCAACAGCTACAGGATCGAGTCGTTTAACTTTACACTGGGTACAACTTACCAGAAAAAACTGGCTAACGACCACAAACTAACAGTTGGTGCCACTTATACCTTTGGTAATACGGGAAATATGAAGAGTACTTATACAAACAGTACTTATTATTATCTGCTTGGAGAAACCAAGGCCTATGAAACCATTATTGATCAGCAGGTTAATTACGACAAAAAATTCCTTCCACAAGAAGGTTCTTTGGGTGTAGGTTATGGAAAAGACACCAAATGGTTTGTCGGAACACAGCTGGATTATAAAAAAGGTGAAAACTTCAATTTCCTAGGACAGACATTATCTTATCAGGATTCTTACAGATATTCTGTAGGAGGTTGGTATTTGCCAAACTTCAATGATTTCCGATCTTATTTTTCAAGAGTAATTTATCGTTATGGTGCATATTACGAAAAAGGTAATCTTCAGGTTAACGGATCCAGCATTAACAAATATGCTGTAACTGCAGGTGTAACTTTACCATTTGAAAAAAGTACTATCAACCGTATGAATAGTATCGATCTTGGAGTAGAATTTGGAAAAAGAGGAACACTTAATAATAATCTGATTCGTCAAAATTTCATAAATTTGAGAGTTGGAATCAATTTCGCAGACAAGTGGTTTGGAAAGAGACTCTACAACTAATGCTATAAAAGACCGAATACTGATAATCTAATGAAAGATTATTGCTTCAAAATATTTAACCTAAAAACATCACAACGATTCTTTTTGTTGCTGATGTTTTTTCTTATTCAGTCTTGTGAAGAAGATCTGACTAAAATCAATCAAAACAAGAAAACCAACTTTGCATCTCAGGTTATTTACAACGGTAACATCATTCAACGGGACTCGGGAATTGTCAAAGTTAATTTCAAAGCACCACTCATCGAGAAATATGAACTGATCGATTCTCCTTACATCGAAGCGAAGAAAGGAATCTACCTCGAATTTTTTGATAAAAAATCAAAAGATCCGGGAAAAATCTGGGCAAAGTATGCAAAATATAATGAGAAAAAAGACTTCTATTTTGCAAAAGGAAGAGTGAAAGTCATTACAACAGAAGGTCAGACCTTTGTCATGGAAACCATAAACTGGGATAAAAGGAATAAAAAAATGTATACCAAAGACACCGTTTTTGTGTCTGATAAAGACGGAAATATCCTGGTAGGTTCCCACGGAATGATTGCTAAAGATGACTTTACGGAATATACTTTCTTCAATAATTCCGGAAGTTTCAATTCTACCAACCTGCCAGCTACCAGTAAGTAAATGGAACAACAAATTTTCTATGCAATCGGTCTGATGTCAGGAACAAGTCTTGACGGATTGGATATTTGCTATACAAAATTTACCCGGAAAGAATCGATATGGAATTTCGAAATTCTAAAATGTGCAACACTTCCCTATTCTTCTGAGCTAGAAAATAGTTTGAGAAATGCTATTCATATTTCCAGCGAAGAACTTCTGAAACTCAATTCAGATTACGGATTCTATCTCGGTGAACAAGTTTCCGAATTTATTTCAAAACATAATATTCATGATCTTGACCTGATCGCTTCGCACGGGCACACCATTTTTCATCAGCCTCAGAAATTTTTCACTTTACAGATCGGCGACGGAAGAGCCATCAAATCAAAAACCAACAAAACTGTTATCTATGATTTCCGAAGTCAGGATGTCATTTTGGGTGGAAACGGTGCGCCTTTGGTTCCGGTTGGAGATGAACTATTATTTTCAGGATTTGATGCGTGTCTTAATCTTGGTGGTTTTTCTAATATTTCGTTGAAACGGGATGGAGAAAGAATCGCTTTCGATATTTGTCCTGTTAATATTCTTCTCAATGATTTCGCTCTCCAATTAGGAAAGAAATATGATGAGAATGGCGATCTGGCAAAAGCAGGAATGATTGATGAAAAGCTGTTAGACGAATTAAACCAATTAAGTTTTTATTCTGAAAATCATCCGAAATCTCTCGGGATCGAATGGATTAATGACAACATTCTACCCTTAGTTCAAAATCAAAAAGTTGAAGATTTGCTGGCGACTTTCACAGAACATTCAGCCGTTCAGATTGTAAAAATTCTGAATGAATATGATGTCAGAAGTGTTTTGATAACAGGCGGCGGAGCTTATAACAACTATCTTATAGAAAAGATAAAAGCAAAGACCAAAACCGAAATCCACATTCCTGAAAAAGAAATTATTGAATATAAAGAAGCTTTGATTTTTGCTTTTATGGGAGTTTTGAGATTACTTGATTTCAACAATGTTTTGTCATCAGCAACGGGAAGTTCAAGAGATCATTCTTCCGGTTTGATTTGCTGATTACAATTGTTCAATCTTATCAGTCAAAGAATTGATAAAATTCTGAAGCGGTTTTTCTACCATCATTTTGATAAACGGATTAAATTTTCCTTCGAATAATAGCTGTACTTCAGTTTGATTATCGCTCACAGGATTCATTGTTCCGGTTAAAGCAAAATCAAGACTTGAGCTTGCAGACTTCAGAACAACTTCTTTATCAGAAACATTATCTATTTTAAGTGCAATTTCCGGCATTCCTTTCAGCCCGAATTTGAAACCGTCTTCTATCGCTTCAAAATTCTGGAGACTGTCCGGCATCAGATCTTTGTAATCCTGAGGATTTTTAAGCATCTCTGCTAATTCTGATGAAGATTTATTTACAATAATTTTTCGTCCTTCTAAATTCATTTTTATATTTTTGTATTAATATTAAAAGCCTTACAAATGTATAAAGTTTTTATCAATGAGAAAAAATTAATTTTGAGTTCTGAGCCTCAAAACAGTCCTAAAACACTGAATTACGATGGAACGCATAGCTTTGATTTCGCCATTGATCTGCTTGAAAATACTGCATCGCAAGGCTTGAATATTTATCATAATGATATTGATCAACTCTGGGCAGATTTTGGCAATTATTTTAAGAAGATTGACGCAGCCGGCGGAATTGTAATGAATCTGGAACACAAGATCCTCTTCATCCACAGACTAGGAAAATGGGATTTGCCAAAAGGTAAAATCGAACCCGGAGAATCCAGAGAAGTGGCTGCTGTAAGGGAAGTTGAGGAAGAATGCGGGATTTTTGATCTGCAGCTCAAAGATTTCATTAATTCCACTTATCATATTTATACAGACCGAGACGGCAAAAAAATCCTGAAAACAACTTATTGGTTCGAGATGTTTTATGCCGGAACGGAGACTCCGATTCCTCAAATAGAAGAAGGCATCAACGAAGTAGGCTGGAAAAACGAAGAACAAATCGAATCTGAGATTTTGCCATCAACGTTTCAAAATATCAGGTTGATTCTGAATGATTTCAAAATTAAAAATCCTCAATAAGTTTGAGGATTTTTTTTATATATAATCAATGATTTTCTCGAGCGCAATTCCGCGTGAAGCTTTCAGAAGAATATTATCTTTTTTAATGGGATTAATTTTCAAAATCTCAATCAATTCCGATGTATTTTCAAAAGCATTGCCGGTTTGATTAACTTTTTTGAAATTTGGTCCAACAGTTATGATTTCGTCAAAGCCACAAGAATTGGCAAAATCCAGAATATTCTGATGCTCTTTCAGACTTTCCTCGCCCAATTCCAGCATATCACCAATGATAATCAGCTTGCTTCCTTCGAAGGTTTTAAAATTTTCCAGAGAAACCTGCATACTGCTTGGATTGGCATTATACGTATCCAAAACCAGAGTTGTATTATCTTTTTTCTGGATCTGAGAACGCATATTAGAAGGAAAGTAATTTTCTATAGCGGCCTTGATTTCATTAATATCCAAACCAAAATAAAGCCCTAAAGCTACAGCTGCAGAAATGTTATCGTAGTTATATTTCCCAGTAAGATTGGAAAAAATGTCTGTTCCATTGTAATTGATGCCAACAAAGTGCTCTTTGAAAACCGGCTCAAAATTATAGTCAGAATCCGGAGTTCCGAACGTTATTTTATCATGATAATCTCCAGTTTTTTCTACTTGGATCTTATCATTATTATTAACCAGGATCTTCTGTCGATTTTCTTTGAGATAGTTATAAAGTTCGGACTTACCTTTGATAACACCTTCAAATCCGCCAAAACCTTCAAGATGAGCTTTACCAAAATTGGTAATATAACCGATGTTTGGCTTTGCGATTTTACAAAGAAATTCGATCTCTTTCTGATGATTGGCGCCCATTTCTATGACAGCAATCTCATGCTCAGATCTTATAGAAAGTAAAGTCAAAGGAACGCCAATATGATTGTTAAGATTCCCAAAAGTATATTGAACTTTGAATTTTTCTGCAAGAACATTGCTGATCAACTCCTTAGTTGTAGTTTTTCCGTTACTTCCAGTCAATCCAATAAATGGAATTGCTAATTGATCTCTATGGAAGATTGCGAGATTTTGCAGGAATTCTAAAGTTGAAGCAACATAAAAGATATTATTATCCGGATCAGAATATTTTTCATCTTCAATGATAACGGCCAGCGCACCATTTTCAATGGCTTCTTTTGCTTTTTCTGCAGCATTATAGCTGTCTCCCGAGAAAGCGAAAAACAAACTTCCTTTTTCGATCTTTCTGCTATCTATAACCACATTTTTGCTCTGTAAAAAGACCAGATAAAACTCATTGATATTCATAGCTCAAAAATATTAAAATGCCACAATATAAAAACAAAAAAACAGCAGATTTTTCTGCTGTTTTTCAATTTATAATATCCTGATATTATCTTTTTGTTCTTCCGGCTTTGTTATTCTTAGCATCCTGTGCAACACGGAAACCAATCCAACCGTAACCTTTTGTCTGATTTTTGAATCTTCTTTGACCCGGATCTAACCAATATGCTGAATCTAACCAAGAACCCCCTTTCACAACTCTACTGTAATCATTGATCTGAGACGTTGCTTTCTTTTTCTCTTTTTGTAAAACTACGTTACCATTCTTATCAACAATGAATTTTGGTTTTACAGAATTATACATATTGAATTCTGTGCTATCACTAGGAGGAGTTCCGCCTGCATCTAACGAAGACTGATAATCACCATCTCTGTAATTTCTATTATCTTCCAAAGTCTTCCTTTCGAATTCTCCCGGCAGACCTTTGTAAACCAAACGCCCATCAGCCAGCGTATCATATTTGATTTCTGTATTGCCAACTTTTTTGTAGGATCCGTCATCATTTCTAACAGACTGTACAACAACATTACCCCTATAGTAATTGAAATCACTGAACTCTTCATCAATCATTGGTCTGTAGATATCCGCTACCCACTCTGCAACGTTACCATACATCCCGTAGATTCCAAGATCGTTAGACGGATATTGCTTAACATCAGCAGTTGTAGGAGCTCCATCATTTTTCCAACCTGCAACTCCGGAGTAATCTCCACGTCCCATTTTGAAGTTTTCGAGATACATTCCTCTGTTTTTACCTTTTTTACCTTTAAGATTTGTAATTTCTGTATTCTTACCAAGGTAATTATTGTATTCTCTGTTTTTTTGAAGGCCAAGTGCAGCAAACTCCCATTCTACCTCTGTCGGAAGCCTGAATTTTTCTACAAGTCCTGAACTAGCATTTCTGTTAGCAGCAGCAATTTTTTCATTCGTAGTTTTGATTCCGCTTCTTTTTTGAAGTTTCTCTTTATCAACATATGAATCAAGTTCAGGATCATTGGACTTGAACTTATCCATGTTGAAAGTAGCACCAGCTGTTGCAGCTTTATCTGCAGAATAGATATCTTTTGATATAACGCCTTGCTTCATAAGAGCTCTTTCATTAGCTCTTTCTGTCAACCAGTCACAATATTTTGTAGCTTGTAACCATGACACACCCACCACAGGATAATAGTCATACTCCGGAGATCTGAAGTAAGTCTCTGCATAATCGTTACGGGATAATTTGTTATTCCAAACCAAAGTATCTGGTAAAGCCCCTGTATAGATGTGCTTAAAGCTAGGATCTGACGAAGGAAAAACAAACTTAAGCCAAGTCGTGTATTCTCTATATTCAGAGTTTGTAATTTCTGTATCTCCGATGAAGAAAGAACTTACCTGCATTCTTCTTGGCGTATTATTCCAATCATGCATAACATTGTCTTCTACTAGTCCCATAGTAAAAGTACCGCCTTCTACATAAACCATTCCTGGCCAAGCTTTTGGTTTTTGCTGCTTACCAGAGAAGAACCACCCGTCTTTTTCATTGGGTTTCCAACCTGTTTTGCTCACAAAACCTTTTGTGCCACCACCTTTTTTGGAGTTACCTCCTCCTCCACAACTTATCAAAAGTAGTGTAGTGCTAAAAGTAATGATCGAAAACAACCTAATTTTTTTCATAATAGATATAGAAATTTTCAGAGTACAAAGAAAAAATAAATTCTTTAATTAATCAAATATTGAATGCTTTTTTTTAACAGAACGCAATTAAATTATTTTTATTATATACCATTTTTTTAAAAAAATCGTTTATTTTGTAATCTTAATAAATAACATTGATGAAATTCAAATTTTATATTATCTCTTTTTGCTTTCTTTCTATTTTGGCTTTTGCTCAAAAAACCACTATCAACTGGGACGGCAGCAAAGAAGTGGATTATGGTCTGGAAAAGCTTATATATCCGTACTTTACAAATTATAATTATCAGGTAGATGCCAATACTATCTATGTTAATCTTAATATCAAAACAGATAATCAGTTGAAATTAGATCAATTCCAATGGCAGGAGATGCCTTCAAAGGATATTAAAGATCTTAAGATTAACTCACTCTCGTCAAATCCCTCAACAAGCGTAAACTATTACTTCAATGAAAACGAAAATGCTCAAAATGCCAATGTAAAAGTTGAGGCCGTAAAGGTTCAGAATAATAAAATTTATAAATTAATTTCTTTTAACATTAATCAGGTAAAAGAAAAAATTTCTGACCTATATAAAGGAAGCAATAAATACGGAAGCACTGAAAACCCGCTGAAGTCCGGAACTTTTTATAAAATAAAGGTTGACAAATCCGGTATTTTTAAAATTACAAAACAGTTTTTACAACAAAACGGAATCAATCCGGCCAGTGTTAATCCTAAAAACTTTAGAATCTATGGTAATGGTGGGATTATGTTGTCGGAGTATAATCAGGACAAACGCTATGATGCTTTACAGGAAAACGCAATCCAAGTAATCGGCGAAGAAGATGGTGTCTGGAATGATAATGATTACGCACTATTCTACGCACAGGGACCGAATGGTTATAATCTATACGACACCTCCAACGGTAACGGAAAAAAGAGAACGGAATTCAGAAGGCTCGGAACGCCTAATAATTTTATCAATATCTATGAGGACTATTCTTATTACTTTATAAATTTTGATATCGGTGCAGGGAAAAGGGTTCAGACGGTAGATAATAACCTTCCTCAGGATTTGATTACCCGTTATGATGATTATCAGTACATTAATGAAGAAAAATTCAATCTCGTAAAATTAGGAAGAACATGGACTGGTGATGCTATCCCCGGCAATAGAGAAATAACTTTTACAACAAGATCTCCGATCCAGACAGATGATGTCATCCGTTTCAAAACTCAGGTTATAGGTTACAATGCACAATCGGGAAAAATAACTTTCAATGTCAATGGTTCTCAGGATACAAGACCTTTGAACAGCTCAGCGGCTAATTTTGAAAGAATAATGTATGAGTCTGCACTATTCAATCAAAGTGGAACAACTATCAAATTTAATTATACAACAGATATAAGTGCTAACCCTAATGCATCTTTTTATTTTGATTTTGCAGAAGTTCAGTATAAGGAGAATTTGAATTTTAACAATTCCCAAATGAACTTTAGGGATTACGATATTGTAACCGGATCGGGAGATCTGTATGGGTTTTCTGTGTCTAATGCCTCCGGAATAGATCAGATCTGGGATGTTTCCGATATCACCAATGCAAAAAAAGTAACTAATAAAAATTCACAAAACTCGACATTCAATTTTGGATATATTGCTGATAGCGAATTTTTTAACAATGAATTTACTGCTTTTAAAAATTCCGCAGCTTTCGAACCAGGTTTTGTAGGCAGAATTGACAATCAGGATCTTTCCTCTCTTAAGAATGTTGATTATCTGATGATTACTCAACCTTCTTATATAGCTCAGGCTCAGAGATTAGCGGCTTATCACCAAGCGAAAAATGGTTATAATGTTCAGGTTGTTGATGTCAACAAAATATATAATGAGTTCAGTAGTGGCGGAAAAGACATTACTGCAATAAGAGATTTTATAACTAAACTGAATACACCGGCCGGATCACTGAAATATGTGTTTCTACTTGGAGATACATCATATGACTTTAAAAACCGTGTTGCTAATAATACAGATGTAATACCTAGCTATCAAAGCGAAAATAGCGCCGATGTAAAAGGTTCTTTTGTTACAGATGATTATTTTGTAATGACAAGTCCTCAGTCTTCTACGGATCTTTCGCAGATCATTCCTGATATACCAATAGGAAGATTGCCGGCGGACAATGTTCAGGAAGCAAAAGTAATGATTGATAAAACATTAGCTTATTATAATGCTTTACCCGGACAGTCAAGCCCTTTTGGAGAATGGAGAATGAAGCTGGATTTTGTAGCTGATGATGATTTTGAGGGAAGCGGTCCTAACAACATTCCCGGTCCGTTCCATTATCTTGTAGATTACACCATAAAACAAAACTTTGAGACCAATACGGATAAGCCTGAATATAATATAAGAAAACTTTATCTGGATGCTTTTCCGGCAGTGACAAGTGCAGGCGGACAGAGATATCCTCAAATTAATCAAGCGATTACGAATGATGTCGGCAATAGTTTATATTTATTTTATTTCGGGCACGGTGGGATCAATGGTTGGGCACAGGAAAGAGTTTTGACCTCAACGGAAGTTCAGGGATTCAATAATTATACTTCTGTATATAGCAGGTTTCCTTTAGTATCTACCATTACATGTGAGTTTACACTTTGGGATGAACCAAGTACGAACTCTGTTGGTGAGCAACTGATCAAGCATACCAGCGGAGGTGCCGCTACAATGATTACATCCAGCCGGGCTATATCAGTAGATTATGGAAGAAAGTTCACACTTCTTTTTACTGATAATTTATTCAAATTGTATAATGATGATTTTATTTCTTTAGGTGCAGCGCATTTGTTAGCCAAAAAGCAATATAAAACCATATACAGTTCTTCCTTTGATCATCTTAGAGTTAATTTTTTAGGCGATCCGGCAATGAAAATGAGCAGACCTAAAAGACTTTTAAAAATTGATAATATTGAAACTCCGGTCCCTAACCAAATACGAGCATTGGATTTTGTTAAGGTTCATGGTCAAGTTACAAAACCAGACGGGACTTTGGATAATACATTTAATGGACGTGTTGCGATCAATATTTTTGATAAAAAGATCACTAAAAAGACACTCAATAACGACAAAGTTTCTGAGCTGAATCAATTAATGACTTATTCAGAAGAACCAAGTGCTATTGTAAAAGCTTCAGGCAAGGTTGAAAATGGTAAATATACAGTAGAGTTCTATGTCCCTAAAGATATTAACTACGAAATAGGTGATGGAAGAATGCTGGCTTATGCAGAAAATTTTGAAAATGCGAAGATTAACGCCTTTGATGTTTTCACCAATCAGGTTCAAAAAGTCGGAGACATCAACCCGAACGGGATCAATGATTCTGAGCCTCCAAAAATAAATCTGTATATGAATAATACCAATTTTGCCAACGGAGGAATTACAGATCAGAACCCGATGCTCCTGGCTTGTGTAAGGGATAATATGGGTATCAATTCAACCGGTGCGGGAATAGGACACGACATTACAGTAGTTCTGGATGGCGATGTAATCAACACAACAGCTTTGAACGACTATTTTGCTTCCGGAGATGGTAATGGCTGTAGTTATGCAGATCTGAATGATTATCAAAAAGGATCTGTAACTTTCCCTTTCAGAAATCTGACGCCGGGTGAACACCAATTGGTTTTCAAAGTTTGGGATATCAACAATAATTCTACTAGCTCTACGTTAAACTTTGTAGTAAAAGATGAATCCGAAAAGAAATTAACCGTTAACAGACTTCTTAACTGGCCAAATCCTTTTACTAATAAAACTTATGTCCAGTTTGAACACAATTGTGATGATATTCTGGATGTCAATGTTCAGATCTATACGATCACGGGAAAAATAGTCCGTACTTTATCTGCAAGTATCTCGGCTGAACCATTTTTAGAAGGTTTCAGAACACCAAGACAAGCAATAGAATGGGATGGAAAAGACGATTTCGGCGACACGGTTGCAAAAGGTACATATATTTTTAAGATATTTGCACGCAGCCAAAACCAGGAAAAATGTTCAGGAAGCGCAACTGCTGTTGAAAAAATGGTATTATTAAAATAAAAACTTGAAAATATTGGTAAATTTTACCTTAAAAGAAAAAAAATGAATTTAACAAAAAGATTATTTTTAGGATTAGGAATTGGTGTGAGCGCCTTTGCCTTTTCTCAAAGCAATGTTCAGCCTGTATTGACAGGAGCTCCGTTTCTAAGAATATCTCCGGATGCAAGAGCAGGCGGTATGGGAGATCAGGGTGTTGTAACATCGACAGATGTTTTTTCACAGTTTTGGAATGCTGCAAAATACCCTTTCGCAAAGGTTTCTTCGGGAGTAGGTGTTAACTATACGCCATATATGAGTAAGCTTACAAATGATGTATTTTTACTTTACGGATCTTTCTATACATTTTTAGGAGATGAAGAACGTTCTACTTTGAGTGCGAGTATCTATTATTTCAATATGGGTGACGTAGACTTAACAGATTTTGTCGGAAACGAGGTTATCCAGGGAGGAACTGCGAAGCCAAATGAGTTTTCAATAGATGTTGCTTATGGTTTGAAATTATCAGACTCCTACTCTATGGCTGTTACCGGTAGATTTATCAGATCTGACATTGGTGGGGGATTCAATTCCAATAGCACTTTAAAGCCGGCCAATACATTTGCAGTAGACGTTTCCGGATATTATATGTCTCCGAAACATGAGAGTCTCAGCGGATACGAAGGCCGTGTAAAAGCAGGTTGGGCTGTCCAGAACTTAGGTCCAAGATTGGATTACACTGGTGACGAAGAATCCAGATCTTATCTTCCGACAATGGCAAGATTAGGTTTGGGATACGATTTATTAATTGATGACATGAACCGTTTCAGCTTGAGTGGTGAAGCTTCAAAAATCCTTGTCCCTGGTCCAGATGCAACAGGAAATGTTCCTAATGTTGGTGTAATGGAAGGTATCGGAAAATCATTCAGCAATAAAAAAAGTATCATGTATAGTGGCGCTGCAGAGTATTCTTATGATGAAACTTTTGCAATCAGAGCTGGTTATTTTACAGAAGCGCCTGAACAGGGTGCGAGACAATACGCAACTGTTGGTGTTGGCTTCAAATATGCTTCATTCGGATTAGATCTGTCTTATCTGATTAATACTTCCAAAATTAATACGGCGCTGGACAACACTTTAAGATTTGGATTGACATGGAATATCGGCAGCGAAACGTATAATGCCACAGATTATTAATATTTTATTTATTAACTATAATTTTAAAATGCCTCTATTCAAAAAAGAGGCATTTTTATTTAAATTTGTAGTATGAACTATAGTTCCGAACTCAAAAAATTTTTAACGAGCCAATACATTTATTCCGGAGCAAGGATTGCTTTGGCGATAGTTGTTCCAAGCATTATTCTGGCACAATTCGGCTTACTCAAGGAATATTTTTTGTTTCCACTCGGGACCAGTTTTGTAGGTTTGACAGATCAGCCTGGCCCATTCATTAGAAGAAGAAATACACTATTGCTTTCCGTGTTTTTCTTTTTCTTCATAGCGCTGTTTGCAAGTCTGGTCAAGGATTTCCCCATAGCAGTTTACCTGGAAATTATTGTGTGTGGTTTTTTCTTTTCGATGATTGGCGTTTACGGATTACGACTTGCTACGTTTGGTTCATTAGCGCTAGTTGTGCTCAGCATCTTCATCGACGGGCATCTCACAGGTGATGATATTTTCAAAAGCTCATTCATTTTTTTTCTTGGCTGTCTTTGGTTTTTCATCATTTTTATGATTGTCTCCACATTGCAGCCTTATAAATTAGCCAGTCAGGTTGTCGGAGAAAACTATCTGGAATTAGCAGACTATCTGAGGATCAAAGCCAAATATTATACAAAGAATCCTGATTTTGACTCGTTATTAAATCAATTGATTGCTCAGCAGGTCAAAATCAAAAATCATCAGGAAGATACACGGGAGATTGTATTCAAAACCAGAAAGATTGTTAACGAATCCACTACTCAGAGTCGAATCCTGATGTTGATGTTTCTCAATTCTATCGATCTTTATGATAAGCTATTGACTTCCGAAAACGATTACAAAAGAATGAATCAGGTTTTTGGGGACACAAAGCTTCTTCAAAGTATTCATGATTATCTTCTGGTCATGGCTGACGAGATTACCAATCTTGGGATTTCTATGCAAAGCGGTTTGGCTTTTAAGCAAATTACTAATTTTGATGAAGAGCTGAAAAAAATCTATGACGAATTTTTCGAACATCGATCCCAAAAATTCTCTTCGCAAACTCTGGAAGATTTTATGATGATTCGTCAGGTTTTGATGAGGATTACCGAGATCACGGATGAAGTCAATACGATCATGAAAGTCAATTCTCAGGATATTAAATTAGCGAAAAGTTTATCCACAGGTCTTGATTATTCTAAATTCCTTCCAAAAGAGGAAAGGTTAAACCACAGGGTTTTTCTGTCTAATTTCTCTCTTAATTCCGGACATTTCCGTCATGCAGTCAGAGTGACAATTGCATTGCTTCTTGGATATATTGTCTCCAGATTCGATATTCTTGGAATCGGGCACTCTTACTGGATCCTGATTACTATTATTGCCATTCTGAAACCTGCTTATGCCACTACAAAACACAGGAATCTTTTGCGTCTTTTCGGAACCTTGGCAGGAGCCATTCTTGCTTACATTATTTTATATTTTATTGGAGAGCCGACGACACTTTTGATTATACTTTTGATCAGTATGATTATCTGTTTTAGCCTTTTAAAATCCAACTATTTCTGGGCAGTTCTGTTTATGACGATTTATATTTTCCTGTCATTCAACTTCCTGAGACCAGGTAATGTCAATCTCATTTTCAAAGACAGATTACTGGATACTTTGATTGGCGGAGCGATTACATTTTTGGTGGCTTATTTTATCTTGCCGGTATGGGAACACACTCAGAATCTTGACCTAATGAAAAAATCTTCCAGAAGTAATCTTAATTATTTCCGGTTGGTAATGGATCATTTTTTGAAAAAAGAAGTTGATGATGAAGATTTCCGTCTCAAGAGAAAAAATGCCATCATTGATCTGGCTAATCTTTCCGACAACTTTCAAAGAATGATTTCTGATCCCAAGAACCAGCAAAGAAAATTGGAAACAGTTCACCAGTTTGTTACAACCACACATTTGATAACGGCTTATACCGCTTCTTTATCTCAATATGCAAAATCCGGGCATGAGTTTCCGGAAATCGATTTTCAGAATTGGAAACTTAAAATTTCTGCGGAATTATTGAGAACATCTTCCTTACTTTTCCAAAAAGATCTGGATGAACAGATCAGGTCAGAAAGTCGTATCAAACCGGAAGATCATGTTGCAGATCTATTGGAAAGAAGAAAAGCAGAATTGGAAAACCAGGCGATTTCAAACGAAAGAAAACCGTTCACAGTCAGCCATTTGACCGAAATAAAAAATATCAAAGAATTACTGGAACTGATCTATGATGTCGCAAAAGATCAGCGAAAAATCATTGAAGAATATCTGATCTATCAGTCAACGATAGCTAAGCAGTAATTATCAAAAAAAGAAATTTTGGCTTTGAAAAAATCTTCATTTTCGAGATCATAAACCCTGCTTTTTGCAAAAAACTCCTGCTTCAGTTCAAAAGGTAAAACATCGTAGTGCTTTTTCAAAGACCAGTGTTTGCTGTGATGAATCTTGTAAAGGGCTTCTTTCACGCACCAGATTGCTGTCAGAAAATCTACTTCTTCATTATTATCAATGAAAACATCTTCATGAAGTATGAATTTGTGTCTTATATACTTAATCTTTTCTTTCCTCTTTTCCAGATCGATTCCGACTTTTTTCTTCGAAATTGCCAAAGCTGCCAAAGGAAAGGAATGACTCACAGAGATATGATGATCCTGAGGAAAAAGATAAGGTTCGCCGTTTTCTCTATAAAGAATCTTATGGTCCGGAAGAACTCTTTTCAGCATTTTTCTCACCATCAGAACCTCAGCTATTTTATTAGGATGATAGCCCAGAATTTTATTTTGATTTTCCGGCTCCAGCAATTCATCCGGATTAAGTACTTCATTCTCATCATATTCCCAGACCATAACAGTCGCAACATCATCAGAAAAATCTTTATAAAGCGGCATCAATTATTTTTTTTAGTCTCTAAAATTAATAAAAAACAAGGACTTCTGAAATTGCAAATCCAGTTCTCTGAACTTAAAAATGCCTTAAAAATGAGGCTTTAAGATTATTTTAACAATTATCCGATGTAAATTTGCAGTATCAAAATGAAAAAAGCAATTGTATATATTCTGATGTTTATCTTTCTGTTGTTTACCGCAGAGAATAAACAAACACTTGATTTCCAACAAGATTTTGGAATTCAGAAGGTATCATTGCATCTTTTTTCCTTTGCAAAAAAACACCATCTTAATCATTCTCTGGAAAAAGCGTCTTTGCAGCAGATCAGCGATTCTTTGGATTCTCCCGAAGAAAGCAATCTGAATTTTTCTAATGCCTATAACTTCATTGCCGTAATCACTGCATTCGGGTTGGGTTATCTTTTACAATTATATTTCAAGCGTAGATCGAAGACATTCCTGGAACCGGAAATTATATTTTCTTCGGTCAAAAGATTTATTCTGCTGCGTACAATCCGAATTTAAAATTCAACTTTTTCAAAACAATATTGCTCCTGTCATAAAGAGGCAATTATACCTGTCGTTTTGAAAATTCCCATTCAAACTCCTGAATGATCATTAGTAATGATTAAGCATTAACTAATTTTAAAATTAATGCCCGGATTATACTTATGTTACATTCTTTCAATATTCAATTAAAAAAATAAAATTTATTTAAAATGAAACCGAAAAGTTTCGCAAATTCTCCTAAAAAAACAGTAAAAATTATGAAAAAAAGAGTTGCATTCTCTGTTGCTCTCAGCGCATTGCTGATTATCTTCAGTTGTAAGGACAAAAAAGAAGAAAAAGAAGAAGCCGTAATTTATCCTACAACATCGCCGGTAAAAATGGACACCGTTATTACCAAAGAATTTGTATCCCAGATCAGGTCAGAAAAAAACATCGAGATTCGTGCCCAGGAAAAAGGTTTTCTCGAAAAAGTCTATGTAGATGAAGGTCAGCATGTACAGGCAGGACAGGTTTTGTTCAGAATTATGCCTCAAATTTATCAGGCTGATGTTCTGAAAGCCAAAGCAGAAGTGGCGCAGGCTGAAATAGAATTACAAAACTCCAGCACTTTGGCTAATAATAATGTGGTTTCCATTAATGAAAAGAAAATGGCAAAAGCCAAATTGGATGCAGCAAAAGCTGAATTGAACTTAGCTCAAACGCATTTATCATTCACCACGATCAAAGCTCCTTTTTCAGGAATTATCGACAGACTTCCTTTGAAGTTAGGAAGTCTAATTGATGAGGGCGATTTGTTGACAACGCTTTCTGACAATGGAGGAATTTACGCATACTTTAATGTTTCTGAACCGGAATATCTTAACTATCAGATGCATTCGGCCGATCGGGGAAATAATTTAGTTTCTTTAATTATGGCCAACGGTGAGCCATTTCCTGACAAAGGAATCATCCAGACTATTGAAGGCGAATTTGATAATGAGACAGGAAATATCGCTTTCCGAGCCAAATTCCCGAATTCTAAACAAATATTGAGAAATGGTGAAACAGGAAAAATCCAAATGACACTGCCTCTTAAAAATGCTTTGATCATTCCTCAGAAAGCTACTTACGAAATCCAGGATCAGAAATATGTTTTCGTAGTTGGTAAAGATGGCGTTGTAAAGTCTAAGAATATTAAAATTGCTTATGAGCTTCCGGATATCTATGTTGTTTCGGAAGGAATTAATGTGGGTGATAAAATTCTTCTGGAAGGTGTTCAGAAAGTGAAAGACGACCAAAAAGTGGAAACCAAATTCCAGGATCCGAAAAAAGTCTTGAACTCATTAAAATTACAAGCCAACTAAAATTTAAGAATTAATTGTTAGTGATTAGTTATTAATCTGATTCTGAAAAAACATGATGCTTTTACTTAATCATTACCAATTCAATAATTAATAATTAAAAAATTATGTTTAAGAAATTCATACGCAGACCGGTTCTGTCAATCGTAATCTCTTTGATTATCGTATTTATGGGAATCTTGTCTTTAGTTAAACTTCCTGTAACGCAATTTCCATCCATTTCTCCGCCAAAAGTAAACATCACGGCAGAATATCCCGGAGCTAATAACGAATTGCTGATTAAATCTGTTGTAATTCCTTTGGAACGCGGACTCAATGGTGTTCCGGGAATGAAATATATGACCTCTGATGCAGGAAACGACGGTGAAGCATCAATCCAGGTTGTATTCGACCTTGGAACAGACCCGAATGTTGCTGCGGTCAATGTTCAGAACCGTGTATCTTCGGTTGTTAACAAGCTTCCGCCTTTGGTTGTTCGTGAAGGGGTGAAAATCACCCGTGAAGAACCGAATATGCTAATGTATATTAACCTTTACAGTGATAATCCGAAAGCAGACCAGAAATTTCTTTTCAACTATGCAGATATCAACCTTATTTCTGAATTGAAGAGGGTGAGTGGTGTTGGTTTTGCCGACATCCTGGGAACGCGTGAATATGCGATGAGAATCTGGCTGAAGCCCGACAGAATGACCGCTTACGGAATCTCCGC
>MKVE01000016.1:30631-66682 GCA_001898785.1 Chryseobacterium sp. 36-9
AACGTTCTCAGTCATTTGAATATATCCTGAAATACCCTGGTCGTTTCAACAACGAGAAAGATTACGGCAATATCATTCTGAAAGCCAATCCAAATGGAGAATTCGTAAGACTTAAAGATGTAGCAGATATCGAATTCGGGTCATCCATGTACGACATCTACTCTACCTTGAACGGAAAACCGTCAGCAGCAATTACTTTGAAACAATCTTACGGTTCCAACGCAAGTGACGTTATCAAGAATGTCAAAGTTCTGATGAAAGATTTGGAAAAAACGTTCCCGAAAGGCATGCATTACGAAATCAGTTATGACGTTTCCAGATTCTTGGATGCATCAATTGAAAAAGTAGTTCATACATTATTTGAAGCTTTCATATTAGTAGCAATCGTGGTATTTCTGTTCTTGGGAGACTGGCGTTCTACATTGATTCCGACAATTGCCGTTCCGGTTTCTTTGGTAGGAACATTTGCAGTAATGTCCGCCTTTGGAATTACTTTGAACTTGATTTCACTCTTTGCTTTGGTAATGGCCATTGGTATTGTCGTTGATGATGCGATTGTTGTGATAGAAGCCGTCCACGCCAAGATGGAAGAGAAACATCTGTCGCCACTCAAGGCAACGGAAGAAGCAATGCACGAAATCAGCGGTGCAATTATCGCAATCACTTTGGTAATGGCTTCGGTTTTCATTCCGGTTGCATTTATGTCCGGTCCCGTTGGAGTTTTCTACCGTCAGTTTTCGATTACGATGGTTTCCTCCATTATTTTATCCGGAGTTGTAGCTTTGACATTGACACCTGCTTTATGTGCTTTAATCCTGAAAAACAATCATGGAAAAGAGAAAAAGAAAACACCTGTAACAAGATTTTTGGATGGTTTCAATAACCTATTTACAGTTGGAGCAGGAAAATACCATAATTTATTGACTAAAGTTGTTACAAGAAAAATGGTAACACTTCCTTTATTGGTTCTTTTCTGTATAGGGACATTTTTCCTGAGCAATAAACTGCCTACCGGATTTATTCCAAGTGAAGACCAAGGGATGATTTATGCTATTATCCAAACGCCACCAGGATCAACTTTGGAAAGAACGAATCAAATTGCCCTTGAACTTCAGAAGCAATGTGAAGAGATAGATGGTGTTGCATCTGTTTCATCTTTGGCAGGTTATGAGATTCTGACAGAAGGAACAGGTTCTAACTCCGGAACTTGTTTGATTAATCTTAAAAAATGGGACGAAAGAAAAGAATCAGCTACGGAAATCATAGAGCAATTGGAACAAAAAGCGAAGGAAATTCCCGGTGCAAATATCGAATTCTTCCAACCACCTTCAATCCCAGGTTACGGAGCTGCAGGAGGTTTTGAATTAAGACTTCTGGACAAAGCCGGAAGTGGTGATTATCACAAAATGGAACAAGTCAGCAATGATTTTGTAAAAGAATTGAAAAAACGTCCTGAATTGGGTTCTGCATTTACTTTCTATTCTGCAAGTTTCCCTCAATATATGCTGAAAGTAGATAATGATCTGGCTGAACAAAAAGGTGTAACCATAGAAAAAGCGATGGATAATCTATCAACCTTAATTGGTTCCAACTACGAAACCAGTTTCATCCGATTCGACAGACCTTACAAAGTGATTGTTCAGGCTGGTCCGCAATATCGTGCTTTGCCAAGTGATTTGTTGAAATTATATGTCAAAAATGATAAAGACCAAATGGTGCCTTATTCAGATTTTATGCATCTTGAAAAGGTGTATGGATTGTCGGAGATCACGAGACATAATATGTACAACTCGTCTGAGGTAAGCGGAACGCCAGCGCCTGGATACAGTTCCGGAGATGCAATTAAAGCGATTCAGGAAGTGGCGGACAAAACGTTGCCAAGAGGTTTCGGAATCGATTGGGCGGGGATTTCCAAGGACGAAGTCTCCAGAGGTAACGAAGCAATTTACATCTTCCTGGTTTGTCTCGGATTCGTTTATCTGATTCTTTCTGCTCAATATGAAAGTTTCATTTTACCGTTACCAATTATTTTGTCTTTACCGACAGGGATTTTCGGAGCATTTTTATGTCTATCGCTTTTCGGGCTGGAAAATAACATTTATGCACAGGTGGCGATGGTCATGCTCATCGGATTACTCGGAAAGAACGCTGTTTTGATTGTAGAATTTGCGGTTCAGAAAAAAGCAGAGGAAGGTCTTTCCACAAAAGAAGCTGCTTTACAAGGAGCATCTTTGAGATTCCGTCCGATTTTGATGACATCATTTGCATTCATCGCCGGATTGATTCCATTGGCTTTGGCAACAGGACCAGGAGCAGTTGGAAACAGAACGATCGGAACAGCTGCTGCAGGAGGAATGCTCATCGGAACTATTTTCGGATTGATGATTATTCCTGGATTGTACTACATTTTTGCCAACATTGCAGCTAAGTCCAAACTGACTTACTATGAAGAAGAAAATCCTTTAACAGAACAAACTGAACCTTATCAACACGATGGAAAATTTGAAGATAAAAATCCTAACGTGGATAATCGATAATAAATTGAAAAACAAATGATAAAGCCTCAGAGAGGCTAACTGTTAATAGAAAATGAAGTACAATGCAAAAACTAAAATATTAGAAAGACAGGTCGTTCCGATGGAACTTTACGGAAAACCAATAAACGAAATCTATTAATAGTTAGTCTCTACGAGACATTTAAAAAAATAAAATATTATGAATAGTTTTTTTAATAATCATAAAAACAAAATTGCTTTGGCTGCGTTGTCTCTTGCTTTAGCAAGTTGTAAAGCGCCAATGGCAACCAAAATTCAGGACCGGGTAAAAGAAACTTTACCTCAGAATTTTGAAAATCAAGCCGTTTCGGAAAACAACTCCGGAATCACGCCTTGGAAACAATTTTTCACAGACCCGAATCTTGTGAATCTGATTGATGAAGCTCTGAAAAATAATCAGGAATTAATGATTACACTTCAGCAAATCGAAATCGCAAAAAGCGATGTGATGTACAAAAATGGAAAATTAAGTCCGACTGTTGCAGCAAGATTAGGTGCTGGCATCGAGAAAGTCGGTCGCTACACGAGTACAGGAGCTGGTGATGCGTCCACAGATATAACAGACGGAAAAGAAGTCCCGGAAAACCTGACAAACTTCGAAGGTGGATTGGTTGCCAATTGGGAAATTGATATCTGGCATAAGCTGAGAACTGAAAAACAAGCTGCTGTTGCACACTATTTGTCAACTGTTGAAGGAAAGAATTTCGTTCTTTCAAGCCTGATTGCCGAAGTTGCCGATAATTACTATGAATTATTGTCACTTGATAATCAATTGGATATCATTCACCAGTACATCGATTTGCAGAAAAAAGCGCTTGAAGTGGCAAAAATCCAAAAGCAGGCAATGGCTGCAACGGAATTGGCCGTTAAAAAATTCGAGGCAGAGTTAGCGAAATCCAATGCAGCTGAATATGATTTGAAACAACAGATCACGGAAAAGGAAAATCAAATCAATGCTTTGCTGGGTCGTTACCCACAACCGATCGTGAGAACCAAAGAAAGCTTTATGTCGATTGTTCCACAGACTGTTTATACAGGAATTCCTTCTCAGTTGTTAGCCAATCGTCCTGACATCAAACAAGCGGAATTGGAACTACAATCTGCAAAATTGGATGTTGAAGCAGCAAGAAAAGAATTCTATCCAAGTCTTGAAATCAATGCTGCGCTTGGTTTAGAAGCTTTCAAACCGTCATATCTTGTCAAGATGCCGGAATCGATTGCTTACAGTCTGGTTGGAGAATTGGCTGGTCCGTTGATTAACAAAAGCGCCATTCAGGCAAATTTCAAATCGGCTGATGCAAAACAAATCCAGGCTTTGTATGAATATGACAAAACCATCTTGAGTGCTTATCTTGATATTACCAATCAAATGTCTGCAATTAAAAATCTCGATAAATATTACGAAATGAAGTCTCAGGAAGTTAAAGCATTAGACCAAGGAATTGACATCGCTAATCAATTATTCAGAAATATGAGAGCAGATTATCTGGAAGTTCTGATGAATCAGCGTGATGCATTGGACGCCAAAATGGAACTCATCGAAGCTAAAGAAAGACAACTCAGCACGGTTGTCAACATCTACAAAAGCTTAGGTGGCGGCTGGAAATAAACTAACACTAACTAACTATACGCTAATGCTTCCGGGATTTTTTTCGGGAGCATTTTTTATTAGCTCAAAATAAATCAAAAAAATATACCAATTGGTATATAATTTATATATCTTTGCAAAGTCAATTCAGATCAAAATGTCAAAAGCAGAAAAAACAAGACAGTTCATCATCGAACAAACCGCAGAACTATTCAACAAGAAAGGTTATGCCGGAACGTCCTTATCCGACATTACTTCTGCAACCGGATTGACGAAGGGCAGCATCTATGGAAATTTCGAAAACAAAGACGAAGTGGCTAAAGAAGTCTACCTCTATAATTCTAAAAGGCTTCAAATCAGTTTTACCAATGAGCTTAATGATGCGATGACAACACGCGAAAAGCTTTTTGCTATCATCGATGTTTACAGAAAAACCTGGGAAACAAATATCTCCCGAGGCGGTTGCCCACACCTCAACACGGCCGTAGAAGCAGATGACACAATGCCATTTCTCAAATCTGAGGTTAACAAGAATTTTGAAAACTGGGCAAATCACTTCACACGAATTCTGGATAAAGGTAAAAACCAAAACGAAATTGTAGGATCAATAGATTCTCAAAAATATGCTTATCAATTCATAGCATTGATAGAAGGCGGAATTCTTCTTTCAAAAACAATGAACAACAAGGCTCATCTTTTCAACGCATTGGAAAGAATAGAAACAATCATCGATAACGAATTAATTAAATAATTTTTTTTACTCAAAAATATACCAATCGGTATTTTAATATCATGACATTATGAAAACAACCAACAACACAGTATTAATTTCCGGAGGTTCAGCCGGAATCGGATTAGAAATCGCAAAACTATTATCCGAAAAAGGCAACAAAGTTATCATCACAGGTAGAAATGAGGTGCGTTTACAACAAGCCGCTTCGCAGCTGAAAAACGTTAGCACCATCGTTTCGGACGTCAGCAATGCAGAAGATGTGGAAAATCTCGTCAGCCAAATCAAATCCGAATTTCCGGATTTGAATATGGTTATCAACAACGCCGGTCGCGCACTCGTTTACGACATCACCGAAGAGAATGTCAATGCCTTCGAAAAAGCAGAAGACGAAATGCTGACCAATTATCTCTCCATCATCCGTCTGAACGAAAAACTACTCCCGGTTCTGAAAACTAACGACAATCCAACCATCGTGAACGTGTCTTCCATCGTAGCCTTCGTTCCTGGCGCTTTGGCAACCTATTCTGCGAGCAAAGCCGCCTTGCATTCTTACACCAGATATTTACGCTTAGCTTTAAAAAATGCTAATGTCAAAGTTTTTGAACTGATGCCACCTTTGGTAGATACCGAATTTTCCGCGCCGATTGGTGGAAAAAACGGCGTTCCGGCGTCCTTTGTTGCCGAACAGTTTATCGCCGGATTGGAAAAGGATAACTACGAAATCCGCGTTGGACAAACGGAAGATATCTACAGATTATATTTATCATCACCCGAAGATGCTTTGCTGGCAATGAATCAAAGAAGAACGCAGGAAGTTGGTGAGTAGATTAAGTCTTCTGAGGTTCCCGAAGAATCCGCTCTTGGCAGTTTGCGAAAGTAACACTCTATCAATTTAAGTTAATAATATTATGGACAGATTAGCACACCTGCAATCATTAATAGGACAAGAATTCACAGATTCACCGTCGCCGTTTATGCGCTGGCTGAAACCAATTGTAGTATCCGCAGAAAAAGGTCATTTGGAATTCCAGTACACCATTCGTCAGGAATGGCTGAATCCGATCGGGAATCTCCACGGTGGCGTCACAGCAGCGATTATTGATGACGTTTTGGGAGCCACAATGTTTTCTCTGAACGAGCCAACTTTTTACACGACGATTAATAATGTTATCGACTATTTCTCAATCGGGAAAGAAGGTGAAGATATCATTGCCGAAACACACATCACCAAATTGGGGAAACAATTCATCAACGCCACCTGCGAAATCTGGAATGCAGACAAAACCAGACTGATTGCAAAAGGCACATCCAACTTATTCAAAACACAAATTACAAGATAATGAAACGAGTCGTAATTACCGGAATGGGAGCAGTAACGCCTTTGGGAAATGACGTCGAAACCTTCTGGAATAATATTCTAAAAGGTGAAAGTGGCGCTGACACCATTACTCATTTCAACCCGGAAAAATTCAAAGTTCAGTTTGCCGCCGAGGTTAAAAACTTCTCACCGGAAAAATATCTGGACAGGAACGAAATCAAACGAAGTGACCTTTTCACACAATACGCCATTTATGCAGCCGCTCAGGCGATGGAAGATTCCGGATTGAATTTCAAGGACTTCGATCCTTTTGATATTGGCGTCATTTGGGGAACCGGGCAAGGTGGAATGGAAACCTTTGAAAATGAGGTCATTGACTATGTTTCTGGCGATGAAACACCTAGATTTAGTCCGTTTTTCGTTCCAAAACTGATTGCTAATATGGCTTCCGGAATGATTTCCATGAAATATGGTTTACGAGGGATCAACTATACAACAGTTTCAGCATGTGCAACTTCTAACACTGCATTTATGGATGCATTCAATTATATCCGTTGGGGAAAAGCAAAAGTTATTGTGAGCGGTGGTTCGGAAGCACCAATTACACCGGCTTCACTAGGCGGTTTTTCATCGATGAAAGCAATGTCCACGAGAAATGATAGTCCAAAAAATGCCAGCCGCCCTTATGATGTGGAACGTGATGGTTTTATAATGGGCGAAGGTGCTGGCGCTTTGATTTTGGAAGAATATGAACATGCCAAAGCCAGAGGTGCCAGAATCTACGCTGAAATGATTGGAGCTGCAATGACAGCTGATGCGTATCATATGACCGCACCTCATCCGGAAGGAATTGGTGCTGCAAAATCAATGGAATTGGCATTGGAAGATGCCAACATCTCTCCATATCAAGTCGATTACCTAAATCCGCACGCCACCTCTACTCCATTAGGTGATTTGGCAGAACTGAATGCCATCACAAAAGTTTTCAAAGGAAGCCCGAATCTGGATATCAGTGCTACTAAATCTATGACTGGACATTTGTTGGGTGCTGCCGGCGCTGTGGAAGCGATTATTTGCATCAAAGCCATTCAGGAAAATATTATTCCTGCGACAATCAATGTTTCAAAATTGGATGAGAATATTCCTCAAGGAATTAATATCATTACTGAAAATAAAGAAAAACCAATTAACATCGCAATGAGCAATGCTTTTGGTTTTGGCGGCCATAACTCGACGGTGATTTTTAAAAAGATATAAACAATTAGTTTTCAAATAATTAAACATTTTCTCATTAATTGATTATTGCTGAAGCTCCGCTTTTGTATCTGAATTATTAATTGTAATTTTGCAGTTTAAAAATCAGAATATAAATTCATTCATTAGATATGAGTACTACAACACAATACATTCCTTATAAAGTTAAGGATATCTCCCTTGCAGAATGGGGAAGAAAAGAAATTACCCTTGCAGAGGCTGAAATGCCAGGTTTGATGGCAATCCGTGAAGAATACGGACCGTCTCAGCCGTTAAAAGGTGCAAGAATCGCAGGATGTCTTCACATGACGATCCAAACTGCTGTGCTTATCGAGACATTGGTAGCTTTAGGAGCTGAAGTTACTTGGTCTTCTTGTAATATTTTCTCTACACAGGATCACGCTGCTGCTGCAATCGCTGCTGCAGGAATTCCGGTTTATGCTTGGAAAGGAATGAATGCTGAAGAATTCGACTGGTGTATCGAGCAGACTATTTTCTTTGGCGAAGACAGAAAGCCATTGAACATGATCCTGGATGATGGTGGTGATTTAACGAATATGGTTTTTGATAAATTCCCTGAACTTACAGCCGGAATTAAAGGTCTTTCTGAAGAAACTACAACAGGTGTTCACAGATTGTACGAAAGAATGAAGAACGGAACTTTGGTAATGCCTGCCATCAACGTAAACGATTCTGTAACGAAGTCTAAATTCGACAACAAATACGGATGTAAAGAATCTGCAGTAGATGCTGTAAGAAGAGCGACTGACGTAATGCTTGCCGGAAAAAGAGTGGTAGTTTGCGGATACGGAGACGTAGGTAAAGGTACTGCTGCATCTTTCAGAGGAGCAGGATCTATCGTTACAGTTACTGAAATCGACCCAATTTGTGCTTTACAGGCTGCAATGGACGGTTACGAAGTAAAAAGACTGGATACTGTGGTTGATAACGCAGATATCGTAATTACTACAACCGGTAACTTCAATATCGTAAGAAAAGAGCATTTCTTAAAACTAAAAGATAAAGCGATCGTTTGTAACATCGGTCACTTTGATAACGAAATCGATATGGCTTGGTTAAATGAAAACTATGGTCACACAAAAACTGAAGTAAAACCACAGGTTGACATCTATACGTTGGAAGGAGGTAAAGAAGTTATCATTCTTGCGGAAGGTAGATTGGTAAACTTAGGTTGCGCAACTGGTCACCCAAGTTTTGTAATGTCTAACTCTTTCTCTAACCAGACTTTGGCACAGATCGAGCTTTGGACTAACTCTGAAGCTTACGGAAATGAAGTATATATGTTGCCTAAGCACTTAGATGAAAAAGTTGCTGCTCTTCACCTTAAGAAATTAAGCGTTGAATTGGAAACTCTTTCTCCTGAACAGGCTGAATATATCGGTGTGGATGTGAAAGGTCCATTCAAACCTGAATATTACAGATACTAAACATTGTCATCCTGAGCTTGTCGAAGGATCTTAAATAATATAAAACTCTCCCAAAAAGGAGAGTTTTTTGTTTAGGAGCTATTTCCCGCTATCCGCTATTACTCCTCGCGCCACCGCTTTTCCAACACCTGCTGTGGGGTAACCGCTACTATCGGGGCTAAGGATTTTGTACATTTTATCAATGGTTCAGAAAAGATTGACCATAAGTCTTGAATTTTGAAAAAACAAACGTAATAATCAGTGCAACAAAACATCCGATGCAGACGCAAATCACACGTTCAATCGGAATCAGCCAGTCGTGAGCCTGATTTTCCTCGATCAAAACAATAACCATCGCCGCCAAAGCTGAACGAAGTGTGTTATCAAGCTTCAAAGCAATCCCAACTAAAATCGTCAAAGCTACCCCAAAACAAATCAACAAAATATTAGGAATCGGAATCAGAAATAAAATCATTCCAATAGAAGCACCGAGAAGATTGGATTTGATTCTGTCATAAGCTAGTTTGTTACTGTTGTCTGGTGAGAAAACTATCACCACAGAGATCAATGCCCAATAAACAGGATATTGTGGAAGAAAAATATAAAACAGATAACAGATTGCCGCGCCAATCACACATTTTATCAAGTAAATCCATTCCGAAACAGAAACTCTTAATCTTAAAAATCTGGAAAACTGTTGTATAAAATTTGACATCAATATTTTGCTAGAAATTGAGCTTCAAAATTATAAAACATATAACGAATCTAAGATTCCGGAAATATTATTTATATCATAAAGATTTCATTTTCCTTTCATAATTAGTAAATTGCCGCTTCAAAAAATTTCAAAAAAATGGAATATTCACAACTGGAACCAAAGGTGATCTGGAAAAACTTCGCAGCACTGAATTCGGTTCCGAGACCATCAAAAAAAGAAGAAAAAGTTATACAATTCATAAAAGAATTCGGGGAAAGATTGGGATTACCAACAACTATTGACGAAGTTGGAAATGTCATCATCACCAAACCTGCAACTCCGGGAATGGAAAACCGAACGCGCATCGTAATGCAATCCCATCTTGATATGGTTTGTCAAAAGAACAACGATGTCGATTTTGATTTTGAAACTCAGGGAATCCAGATGTATGTGGACGGCGACTGGGTAAGAGCGAAAGGGACAACTTTGGGTGCTGACAACGGTTTAGGCGTTGCTACCATTATGTCAATTTTAGAAAGTAATGACATTGCACACCCGGAACTGGAAGCACTTTTCACGATTGATGAAGAAACAGGAATGACAGGTGCATTGGCTTTAAAACCTGGACAATTGAAAGGTCAAATCCTTCTCAATCTTGACACAGAAGAAGATGACGAGATCGATATCGGTTGTGCCGGAGGTGTGGATGTAACCGCTTCTGCAAAATTCGATTTGGAAGAAGCAAAAGGTGAAATTTTCAAAATCGAGATCAAAGGTTTACAAGGTGGACATTCCGGGATGGACATCCACAAAGGTTTTGGGAACTCGAACAAATTATTGGGAAGATTTTTATTCTTAGGACTGGAAAATCAAATTCAATTAATATCAATTGACGGCGGAAGTTTGAGAAACGCAATTCCAAGAGAAGCAAAAGCGATTATTTCTGTCAACAATTCAGAAGATTTTGTAGCAAAATTTGAACAATTGAAATCTGAAATTCTGGAAGAATTCGCTTCACTGGAAAAAGATCTGGTAATTAATATCGAAAAAACTGTTTCTACAGACCAGGCAATATCTGTCGACGATTCCAGAAAAATCATTTATGCCATCAATGCAGCCCACAATGGTGTTTTTCGAATGAGTCCGGATGTAGAAGGTTTGGTCGAAGCGTCTAACAACGTTGCAAGAGTTGAGCTGAAAAATGGAGAAATTAAGATTTTGAACTTAACCCGTTCATCTGTAGAATCTACAAAATGGGAAGTTGCCAATCAGTTAAAATCTGCTTTTGAGAGCAACGGATTGACAACAGAATTCGGAGGTTCATATCCGGGTTGGAAACCAAAACCCGAAGCAGAAATTATCAAAGTAATGGCGGAACTCTATCAAAATAATTTTGGTGAAAAACCATTAGTTGTTGCTTGTCATGCAGGATTAGAATGTGGAATCATCGGTGCCAATTATCCAAAAATGGAAATGGTTTCTTTTGGACCGACTATTAAAGGTGCACATTCTCCTGATGAAAGAGCCAGTATATCATCCGTTCAGAAATTTTGGACGTATACCCGGGAAATTTTGAAAAACATCCCGATCAATAAATAATGATTCGATTTTAAATCCAGTAAAATTACTGGATTTTTTATTTTTTGGAACTATTAATTAAAACTCTACAATCAACTATTTGATATTTTTAAATTTCCTTAAAAATTTACTAAATTAGCAATATAAAATCTAATATATGAAGAAAGAACTTTTACGAATTGGTATTTTGTGCAGCATTGTCGGATCTACATTCTCTGCAAAAGCACAGGAATACATTGAAAAGAAAATTACCGAAAAAAACGGAAATATCAGTTTAGTAACTTTTAAAAGTACTGCTGATTTGAAGTCGGCATCAAAAACCGATCTATTCAGAGAAATTTTAAAACTTTCAGCTGGCGCTGAATTGAGACTTATGAAATCTGAGAAAGATACAAAAAGTAATTTCTCAGATGAAAAATATCAATTATATTATAATAATGTAAAAGTTGAATTCGGAATATATAACCTGCATTATAAAAATGGCAATCTTACCAGTATGAACGGTGAGATCTTCGATACAAAAAATGCAAATATATCACCGAAAATTTCTTCGCAAAACGCATTAGATAAAGCAATACAAAGTGTTGGTGCTGAGAAATATATGTGGGATGATGTAGACAGTAATGTTGACAATTACAAAAAACCCTCGGGAGAACTGGTCCTTTTACCAATCCAGCAAGCTGATGAGAGTTATAAATTATTTTTAGCTTACAAATTTGATGTTTTTGCTTCTCAACCTATGAGCAGAGCTTATATCTATGTAGATGCTGCAACTGGTCAAATCTTATTATCAGATGCAATCATCAAGCATGCGAATGGACATAATCACAACATATTAAAAGGTGACCTTGATACGGAAAAAATCGTATCTGACGTGAAAGATAGCCACCTTAAGGAAACAATCAACAAACTGGCAACAGGAAATGCTGCAACCAGATATAGTGGGACCCAATCTATTGAGACATCATTAAATACCGCTGGTGACAATTACATCTTGTATGATACAACAAGAGGGAATGGTGTAAGAACTTATAACCTGAAAAAGAGCACCACAATAAGCAACACGGATTTCACCGACGCTGATAATGATTGGACCGCTGCAGAATTTAACAATGCTACCTTTGATAATGCAGCATTGGATGCACACTTCGGAGTAGAAAAAACTTATGATTATTTCAAAGATGTCCATAACAGAAATAGCTATGATAATAATGGCTCAATCTTAAGAAGTTATGTACATTATGGCAACAATATCAATAATGCTTACTGGTCGGGAACTTACATGCTTTATGGAGATGGAGACAGAACAAGCAACTTTAATGTATTAACGGCATTCGATGTCACCGCTCACGAGTTAGGCCACGGTGTCTGTAGTGCTACTGCTGCATTAGCTTACCAAAGAGAATCCGGCGCAATGAACGAAGGACTTTCTGATATTTGGGGAGCTGTGGTTGAGCACACATATTTACCTAATAAGCAAGCGTTTAATATTGGAGAAGACATTACTTTATATTCTCCTTATTATCTAAGATCAATGAGCAATCCGAAATCTGCCGGACAACCTGACACATATCGCGGAACAAACTGGCAACCTGCAACAGCTGCAGAAGGTTGCGTAACACCTGGACAAAATACTAATGATTATTGTGGTGTTCATACCAACAGCGGCGTTCTCAATCATTGGTATTATGTACTTGTACAAGGAAAAACAGGAACTAATGATATCGGCAAATCTTACAGCGTAACAGGAATTGGATTTGAAAAAGCGGCAAAAATTGTTTACCGTTTGGAAACAGCTTATTTATCGTCCGGCTCCACTTATATGAATGCAAGAGACTTCGGAATACAAGCTGCCACAGATTTGTATGGTGCAGGATCTGCAGAAGCTATTGCTACACAAGATGCTTTTTATGCTGTTGGTCTGGGTGCAAAATATAATCCGAATGGTCCGGACACGACTGCTCCAACCACTCCGCTCAATTTACAAGCTTCCTCTACAACCAATGTTTCTACATATCTGACATGGACTGCTTCAACTGATAATTTTGCATTAGATGGATATAATGTCTACAAAGACAATGTGTTATTAGGTTCAACTTATAATACATCTTATTACGTAACAGGATTAACAGCGTCTACAGCATATAAATTTAAGGTAGAAGCAAAAGACGAAGCAGGTAACAAATCTAACTTCAGTAACGAGGTTACAGTCAATACAGCAGCTACCGGAACAACTTATTGTACTTCACAATCCGGAAGCACCAGCTTCATGAAAATCCAAAATGTAAAGCTTAATACAATTGATAATTCAAGTACAGGAGGCGCGGGTTATGAAGACTTCTCATACCTATCAACAGATGTAACAAAAGGATCAAGTTATACGATTACCATTACTCCATTTTGGTCTGGTACTGTATATCCTATGAGATATGCCGTATATGCAGATTATAATAATAATGGTGTCTTTACCAATACTGGTGAAACACTTTGGACACAGGCATCAACATCCAACCCTACAGTATCCGGAACATTCACAATTCCTACAACTGCAACAACTGGAAAAGTAAGGTTAAGAGTTGTTATGATCTATTCTTCTGCACCAGCTTCTTGTAACTCTTATTCATATGGACAAACTGAAGATTACACAATTAATATTCAGGATGTTTTAGCTGTATCAGACCTTAGTAGTGATAATAAAGTATCAATATATCCAAATCCTGTTAAAGATATACTTAATATCAAAACTAAAGAAGCCGGAGAATCAACCTATAAAATTTACAATGCAGCAGGACAATCTGTGGCAAATGGTAAATCTGTTGAAAATAAAATAGATGTCAATAGACTTCCTAGTGGAAACTACGTCATAGAGTTAGTGAATAAAAAGGGTGAAAAATCAACTCAGAAATTCATTAAAAAATAGTTTACATAACTTTAATTCAATAAAAAAGCTCCCAGATTTGGGAGCTTTTACTTTATATAATAATTTTCATTAATGTCCGGAATGACCATCAGGTCCATGTGCATGACCATGCGCTAATTCTTCCTCAGTTGCAGGACGTGCATTAAGAATTTCCACATCAAAGTACAAAGGTCTTCCAGCCATAGGATGATTAAGATCTACCACTACCGCTTCCGGAGTGACTTCCAAAACTACCGCTTGAAAATTATTCCCTTGATTATCAGACAATGGTAAAACAGCTCCAACCGGAGGCAATTCCTGACCTTGGAACATATCAACAGGCAATTGCGTAACAGCTTGTGGATCTCTTTCTCCATAACCTTCGCCTGGCGTGATTTCGAAAGAGGTTTTATCGCCAACACCCAGATTTTTGATTTCTTCCTCAAACTTCGGAATCATCATTCCTACGCCGTAAAGAAAAGTCAAAGGATTTTCTTCAGAAGTTTCTTCTACAAAAACTTTCTCTCCACTCTCATCATTGGTATGCAGAACATATTTTAAAGTTACAACGTGATTTTTGTCTAATGCCATTTTTATTTATTTTAAGTTATTTACATCATCAATTATGATGTATCGCAAACAAAATTAAGCTTTTGAAATTTAAGAGCTGATGATTTACGATAAAACTTCTTTTTAATATTTTCTTTTCAAAAAAAAATCTGGAACTTAGCAGAATGGCAAAACTCAAAACTCAATATTTCTGTCAGAACTGTGGTGCACAATATTCTCAGTGGCACGGGCAATGTAAAACCTGTGGTGAATGGAATACACTTGTGGAAGAAATTGTAGAAAAATCAACAAAATCAGTTGCTACAAAATCCAAATCTTCCATTATCAACATCATAGAAGTTGAAACCAACGAAGAGCCGAGAATTAAAACCCCTTCGGAAGAACTGGACCGCGTATTGGGTGGCGGAATCGTTTTAGGTTCTGTAACATTAATTGGTGGTGAGCCTGGTATTGGAAAATCAACACTGCTTCTCCAATTGGCTTTGAAGATGAAGAAAAAAATTCTTTACGTTTCCGGTGAAGAGAGTGCCTCGCAAATCAAAATGAGAGCAGACCGTTTAGCTGAAATCAAAAACCCTAATTGTTTCTTATTTACTGAGACTTCTGTCGAAAAAATCCTACACGAAGCCAAAAAACTTCAACCGGATTTTATGATTATCGATTCTATCCAGACGCTGCAATCCCAATTGATTGAAAGCTCGCCGGGAACAGTTTCGCAAATCCGGGAATGTTCCAATGAGATCATCAAATTTGCTAAAGAAAACAACATTCCTGTTTTCCTGGTGGGGCACATCACCAAAGACGGACAAATAGCCGGGCCAAAAGTTCTGGAACATATGGTTGATGTGGTATTGAATTTCGACGGCGATAGAAATCATCTTTTCCGACTGTTGAGAGCCAACAAAAACCGTTTTGGTTCAACCGCTGAAATAGGAATTTACGAGATGATTTCACAAGGTCTCAAAGAAATCAAGAATCCATCCGAAGTATTAATCACTAAAAAATTCGAAGAACTTTCCGGAAATTCTGTTGCGGTAACTTTGGAAGGCAACAGGCCGATGCTATTAGAGATCCAGGCTTTGGTTTCAACTGCTGTCTATGGAACGCCACAAAGAAGTTCCACCGGTTTTGATTCCAAAAGGTTGAATATGCTTCTGGCTGTTTTGGAAAAAAGAGCAGGTTTTCAACTCGGCGCAAAAGACGTTTTTCTTAATATCACAGGAGGCATTAAAACCGATGATCCTGCGCTGGATCTAGCTGTTGTTGCATCCATTCTATCCAGCAATGAGGATATCGCAATTTCCGAACAGTACTGTTTTGCCGGTGAAATTGGGTTGAGCGGAGAGATCCGTCCTGTTGCCCAGATCGAACAGAGAATCACCGAAGCAGAAAAATTGGGCTATGAAAAAATATTTGTTTCAAATCTCAATAAAATCCCGAAAAGAAAATTTGGAATCAGGATTGAAGAAATCAGTAAAATCGAAGATTTTGTAGAATTACTTTTTTAATCCATTTCATCTTAATAATTTGTAACTTCATTTAATGAATTATCTTGCCCAC
Organism: Chryseobacterium sp. 36-9; assembly: GCA_001898785.1. GTDB lineage: Bacteria > Bacteroidota > Bacteroidia > Flavobacteriales > Weeksellaceae > Epilithonimonas > Epilithonimonas pallida. The sequence goes on from MKVE01000016.1 coordinate 46,811, forward strand.
TCTATCCTATCATTTACCGACGGACAACTTGTCGGAAATATGATTGCAGATTTTATCAGGAATAATGAGCGGGAAAATTTCCCTTTGGAAATCCAGGAAGGCATAAAACTTCACAGATTTATAGATACATTTACAGATTCTCACCCGGCAGTTTCGGAAGCTAAAAAGATCTTCAGCCCGCTTGTCAGGCTTTATTCAGGTGCTTTTGTAGATGTTGCTTTCGATTATTTTGTTGCCCATCATTATCCGGAAAATGAATTGAAAAATCACTCACAAAAAACCTATGAAATTCTTTGGAATAATGAACAGTGGCTTCCTGAAAATTATAAGCAAATGCTGGTGAGAATGGAAAAGGACGATTGGCTGACTAATTACATAACAGATCGCGGCATCAGATTCAGTATGCAGAATGTTCTCAACAAAGCTCAATATCTTGAAAAGGATTTACCTGTTTTTGATATTTTCCTGGAAAACAAAAATTTGTTACAAATTTATTTTGATCAATTCTTTCCTGATATTTTGAGAGAATGCAGGCTGAGCTTCGGATGATATAAAAAGGATTACGTATTTCTTACCAATTTACTATCAAAATAAGTTAAAAATACCATTTATACTAAATTATATTTGAATTTTTAATACTTTTGGAGCTTCATTTTGATTGTGAATTCCCTTAATAGATCTATAATAGCTGTACTTATAATTTCGTTTCTACATGAAGCGAAAGGGCAGCAATATACACCTAAAAAAATAGACAGTCTTATTTCCGGCACTTTTCAATTGGCTGACCGGAATGAAGCTCTCAAGATAAGTGATAAAACCTATAAACTTTCCGAAGATATCGGTTACTATCAAGGTAAAGCCAAATCTTTAAAGGCCGACTTAAACTGTTATCTTGGTCTTGGTGAACAAGAAAAAGCTTTGAAAACAGCCAATAAGCTTTACGATCTTGCAAAAAAAGAAAATGATGACTATCATTGCGGGCAAGCCCTTATTGCAAGAGCATTGATCTACGCCTACCTGGGATTTTTTGAAAAAGCGCTGAAAACAAGTAATGAAGCTGAAAAGCTTTGTGAAAATATTTCTGATAATGATGATCGTTATAGCTCTTTGGGACAAATATACGCCGGCAGATCAGAAATTATGAATCTGCAATATCAGGCTCCTCAGAGTACTATAAAATATGATCTAAAAAGTATAGAATATTATAAAAAAATCAAAGATACCAAGAAAAGGAATGGTTGGCTGGCTATACAATATTCGAGTCTTGGTTATACGTATATTGATCTTGATGATTATAAACCTGCAATCTACTATAGCCGAAAAGCTTACGAGCTCTCAAAATTAGAAAATGATTCCATCAATCAGGCTTTTGGCTTGTACGGACTTGCTAATGCTTACCTGGAGATGAACCAAAGCGACAGTTCTATACACTATTATAAAAAAGCGCTCCCTATTTTTGAAAAAGCCAATGATATCTACCGTTTGCAATACATATATGATGATCTCTCCGTGATCTATGAGAAAATGGGTGATGATAAAATATATTCTTATTATTCCAAAAAATCAAAAGAACTGGCTGATATCATCAGAAGAAAAGAGAAAATGGAAACGGATAAAGTTTCTACCAGCATCATTGAGCAGGAGAAACAAACATGGTATCAAAATCTATACATCATTTTAGGAAGTATCATTCTGCTTGCAACCGTATTCTTTTTCTTTACTATAAAATACTTTAAAAGTTATCGAAACGAAAAAGAACAGAAAGAAATCATGGAAGATGATCTTATCGAAAAAGAAGAAGAACTCAATCACCTTGAACTGAAAGTAAATGATGCTTTTGCCGAATTATTGGAATTAGCGAAAAGCAATGACTCTTCGTTTCTAAGCCGTTTCAAAGAAGTTTATCCTTATTTTTACAATAAATTAATTACCAATTATCCGGAACTTACAAACGGGCAATTACAATTCTGCGCGTTACTGAAATTAAATTTTACAACAAAAGAAATTGCGCATTACAACAACATCTCTGTAAGAAGTGTCGAGACAAGAAAAAACAGATTAAGAAAGCAGCTTGATATTTCTTCTGATATTGATCTTAATAAGTGGATGATGGATTTCTAATTTTCCTTACAGCCAACTTTAAAACAAAAATCTAGCAATCAACAACTTAAACCTTTTGCGTAGTTATGTAGTAGATCGTTTTTTGCAGATATTATGCGATATGATAATATTTGTATAGTAAAAACACATACTGATTTTTGATTCTGAAGGCACACAAGATGAACATAGATTTATAATCAGCAGATTTTTCATTTAATTATTTTCAATCAATAGCTGATTATCAAATGTATATCCCGGATCTATCCCGGGTTTTTTATTTTAAAATACTCCAACGTGGGATGACAGCGATAAGCCCTATTCCAATATATAAAAACAGAACAGTAATATCAGAATATAAATAGGTACTCAAAAAATAATTATGCAGTCCAAAATGAAGAAGTACAAAAACAGGAAACGCAATAGTTCCTATCTTTCTGAAAAATAAAATCAATATCCAGCTGATAATTACTAAAAAGTCAACTCCCAGCGTGTAATAAAAAAAACCTGTGGGAATATTGAGTGACTGTCGCTGAGAAAATTCTGCCAGATCTGTATTGACACTCAATAAAAATACCAATAAAATAAGTCCGAAAATAATGTAATAATCTCTATTTCTGCGAAAGCTTTTATCCTCTGAATTCATAGTATAAAAATACAAAAAAGAGCTTAATCAATAAGCTCTTTTCTATAGAAATTTCTATTAACTAACTATATACTAACCGCATTTATAAGACGGTTTTTATCACTGATGTACTCTTCCATAGAGATCATACTTTCAGTTCTCATTACATCCTGGATGTCATCAATCTGATATATGATTCTTTTAGCATCTTCGGTATTTTTGGCTTTCATTTTACAGAAGATATTATATTTTCCGGAAGTAACACTTGCTTCTACGACATTCGGGATCAAAGCCAATTGCTTCAACACCTCTTGTGTATGATTTGATTTTGTAAGTAAAATACCAATAAAAGCGGTGAAATTGTAATCCAGTTTACCGTAATCAATATTAAGAGAAGAACCTAAAATAATTCCGGCATCTTCCATTTTCTTTACTCTTACGTGGATGGTCCCTGCAGAAACGTCCATTTGTTTAGCAATTTCTGTAAAAGGCATTCTTGTGTTCTCTACCAGAAAATCAAGGATCTTTTTATCGATATCGTCTAATTGATAGTTCATTGTATGATTTTATTATTTATTTAAAATATATCTAATTTTTTTGCAAATTTAAAAAAAATTATTTAAATAAAAACAAATATTAAAAGATTAACAGCTTTTAACAAAATCTTAAATTCACTATGACAATTATCATTTATTTGGCCTGTTTTTTACAGAATCAATTTTATTGGTATTTGCAGAAACGGTATCAGATTTTATCTTTTCTCTCTTTTTAAAGAGATCTCTGAAAGAATTAAAACTTTTGCTGTAAACCACTCCAACTCCGTAACTTTGATTCGCACCGGCCGTCGTTGTCAGCCCGATATTGGATGGTTTGGAATAAGCACGGAACAATCTGCTGCCATTATTATTTTTACTCCAGTCATACTCAACAATTCCTTCTACAGAAAGATAATTGGCATTGGTATTTTCAGTTCGGGAAATTGGAACTCCTAGTCCGGTTTTAAATTTAATCCTTGGCGAAAGCGCAAGACTCACATTGGTATTAGCCCTGTCGGAAGTATTAGAGTTTGGATCTCCGCTGATATAATCTAGATTGATCTGGAAAGCACTACTAATCGTATTAAGAACAGATCCCAGCTGCTTGAGAGCAACTCCGACACCCGTATTAAGAGCTGTTTGAGAAACATCAAACTTCAATCCCGAATTGACAACATTAAAATTATTAAGAACCAAAATAGATCCAAACTGAACTATCCTTTCATCATCATTACTCATTTTACTCGCCAATGTTTCTCTTACCTGAGAAGATCCATCCGGAGCAGCCACTCCAAAAGCAATCTCAGGCTTAGTCAATGTTTCAGTAATCTTTGTAGTGAGAACTACATTAATAGGCTGTGTCAGAGTCATGCCAAGATATTCTCCGGCATTGGTAACGGTTCTTGTATAGTTTGCAGTGATATCCAAAGCTGGCGTCATTGGACTTCCGCTCCATTGGATACTACTGTTTCTGGCGATCTGGAAAGTTCTGTTCAGGATAGATTTTGAAACGAAAGTCCCATTATCAACCGTGTAAGTACCGTCCATTGTAATATTCCCGCTTCTTGCCATTTTGAATTTCAAATGCCTTGCATCTCCTCTTACAGAAATATCGCCGACATTATCGCCAACCAATACATTAACCAATGATCCTTTATCAATCGTTACATCAAAGTCAATCAACATATTAGCCCCGGCTCTTTTCTTTTTTTCAACAGAAATTTTCCCTTCGTCATCACGTTTCAAAAATCGAAGGATCTTGAACTCTTCCACATTAGCCGTTGATGCGCTGTTAAATGTAAATGTACTGTTATTCAGAACTCTGAGACCGTCATTAGGTGTCGAGATTTCCAATCCGGAAACAGGTCCGCTGACATAGACATCGCCTTCGGCAGTAACTCTTCCCCAGAAAAGATCATTATCATCTTGCGTAGAATTAAGAACCAACAGGTTATCCGCACGCATAATCAGGTTGACACCCAACGAAGAAAGCGTTTCAAACTGAATAGAACCGGAAATACTGCCTCTAGAATTTTCTCTTCCGTCTCTGATCCCAATGTTGTTCAACAAAGCTAATCCTCTTGAAAGATTGATTACTGTGTCATCAAAAGAATAATCAACACCTGTGAACATCAGTTTCAGTCCAAACCCTTTTAAAGCAATATCACCACTGTAATCTATATCATTGGCAGGTCCGGATATTTTAAGATCTCCTGTTGCTTTTCCACGGAAATTTCCAAAAATTTCTTTTACAAATTGCTGGGCAAAACCAAGATCAAACTCATTCATCTTTGCATCTACATCAAAAATCATTTCAGAACCATTCGTATCTACAGTTCCGGTAACATCTAATGTATTTTTTCCCAATAAGTCTGATGACAAAGCCTGAACATTAACATCAAAAACATTCGGTTTTTCGCTTTTGGTAATTTTAGCTTCAAGATTTCCCATAGCCTTACCATTCATGAAAATATCATTAACATCCAGATCAACCAATGGCTCCAGATTGTTACCTGATTTTTTAATCTGAATGGTTCCGTTGGCAGTTCCCTTTATATCCAAAGAATTATTATCCTTTCCAAAAGCAAGTAATTTCGAAATATCCAGATTTTTGACTTCCGCATCAGCAGTAAATTCTTTGCCTGATTTGAAATCAGCATTCTTTACAAGAAGCTCACTTTCATCAGAATAAATTCTCAGGTTTTCTACCAGAAAATCTTTTTCCTTTTTCCTGTAAGTGATTGAATGATTGAGCTCTGGACTAGTATCAACTGTCCATGCCACATTATTGAATTTAACCGTAGTCGGCTCAAAACGAAAAACATAATCCTTGGCAGCATTAGTTGTTTGATTGATATTGACCGCATATTCTTTCATCTGTTTTGCAGTCTCATCATCAAGTGTACCCAGCTTAAAAACCGTTCCTATATGCAAAACCTGCATATTCTCATTATTAGCGGTCAATTTTACATCCTGGAGAACGTTATTGCCATATTGCCCTCTTTTGATTGTCGCCAACAGCTGCTGATTAAGATCTGCAGTATTAACTCTCAGACTGAGACTATCAACCATAGCACTATCCTTCACTTTGTTGAGGTCCGGCTGATAAGTGGCATCGGTCTCGGCCAGGAATTTTTCCGCTTCGGTCAATTCCTTTTTGCTGGTCATCACATATTTGATTTGTGCAGCATCGGCATTCAGAATCAAATCATTAGTTTCTCCGGTATAATTTCCTGCAACCTTTGCACCATTAGGCAGCTCCAGGTCGGGAACAAAAAATGAAATCAGGCCTTGTTTTACATCAAAATCGAAATCAAAATTCTGCCCGTTGTAAGTTTTCTTTGGTGGATTGCCAACCAGGATTTTATTGACACTATTCATGACCATATTGCCAATATCTTCAAGATTAAATCTCCCGGAAACTCTTCCGTTAACAGCACCTGGTGCATCAACGGAGACTATCCTGTTTCCATTTTCGAAATAAGCCTGTATTTTGGAATCTGGAATTTGCAATTTCTGAGCGTCTGAATTAAGGGTTAAATGCTTGATATTGGTATCAAGATTGAGATCATTCAGATTGGTCATAGAAACCTTCCCGGATATCAATCCACTTACTGAATTGGTATCACCAGCCGAAATGTCGAAATATTTCAGGTTTACATATTTGACATCCGCTGTAAAATCGGCCAGCAATCTTTTGGTGCTGAAATCTACAACTCCTTTGAAACTTCCCTTTGCATTAGGATCATTTGCCAGAACATTTCCCGTAAAACGTTTTTTATTGAGAACCCCGTCAATAGAAATGTTATTAAGGCTTTTACCCATCAGATCAATATGATTGACATCCGAATTCGTTTTGACATACATCGTATTAACATCGAAACCTTCCCCCTGAACGTTGAATTTTCCTGAGATCAGTCCGACTTGCTTATTCTTTGTCAAAGCTGTCACATTCAGATCTTTGACTTCAAAATAGCCTTTATATTTTGGCCGTTTCGTGCTGTAATCTACAAGATTGAGGTCCTTCATTTTCGCCTGACCGATTCCTGTAATGACGTTTCCTGTAGCAAAGATCTGTTTTGGATTGACTTTTACGGAGCCGTTATATTTCAACCTTCCGAAATCATCCGCAAAATTCCCCAACTTAGACGAAATGAATTTGGGAAGCGATGCTTTCAAGCCTTTGTAAGTAAAATCAGCCGAAACATCTTTACTTTCAATGAAAAACTTTTTGTCCAGAACACTGGAGATTTTCATTTTTTTTGTGTTAAGATTAATGTCTTGTGAGCGGATCACAAATTGATTTAAAGTAAAATCATTCAAAGGTCCGGTCATTGTACCCGAAATATTAATCGGCGTATAATTATCCCAGTCCACAACGAAATAACTCAAATCATAGCCACTGATCTGACTTCCCGGAACCATTTTCAAATCCCAGTTGACTTTGTTCCCAAAATCTGCAAACTTTGTTTTTGGATCGAGGTTAAGAATAGCTTCTCCCTGTAATAGAGAATGATCCGTATTGAAAGTCAGATTTCCCAACTTCAAATGTTTTTTTGTCAGTTCAAAATTGGTGGAGAAAGTATCGACAATATGTTCTTTTCCGTAACGCTTGGTAATGAAATTAAAATTTCTGATATCAGCAAAAACATCAGCTCCTTCCACTTTCAGAGAAGTGACATTCAGGTTGACCTTTCTTGCATCAAGCCATCTTCCGGCCTCACCGGGATGATTTTCATTGACAATACTTGCAACTCCATTGATCAGGTCGATTTTCATCCCCATTTTAAAAGGCTTCTTTTTCGGATTTCTTGGTTTCCCATCATCAAAATTATCAACGTATCTGATAAAATTACTGATGCTATCGCCTTTGTAAGTGATAACCCTGATAACAGGATCTATAATTGTAGCCTGATTAAATTTGATGTCCCTTGTATTGAAAGCCAGAGCAAACCAATCAGAACCTACTCTTAATTCTTTTGCCTTAACAAACTCATAATTTTTGTAATCCTTAAGTCTGAGACCTTTGATTGTCACATCTCCGAAAAAATTAACATCTATATCATCTATAGACATCCCCATTTTGAGATCTTTATTAAGAAAATCAATAGCTTGATTCGCTATATAACGCTTTGTTACCGGAAGGTTGATGATAATAAATAACAATGCAACCAGAATAATAATGGCATAAGAAACCGTACTCAGAATCCTTAGAAAAAGTGGACGCTTTTTCTTGATGACAGGTTGGTCAACGTTTGGTTCTTCGTTATTTGTATTTTTATTTTCTAACTTTGCCATCTATTATGAGCAGTTCAATTATTTTAGGTATAGAATCTTCTTGCGACGACACTTCCGCAGCCGTTATCAGGGATAGCAAAATCCTTTCCAATATTGCTGCCAATCAGGAAATCCACAACGAATATGGTGGTGTTGTTCCCGAATTGGCTTCCAGAGCGCATCAGCAAAACATTATTCCTGTCGTAGAAAAAGCTTTCTTAAAAGCAAATATACAACAAAATGAGATTTGTGCGATTGGCTTTACCAGAGGTCCCGGACTTTTGGGGTCGCTTCTGGTTGGAACATCTTTTGCAAAATCTCTGGCCATGAGCCTGGACATCCCTTTGATAGAAGTTAACCATTTGCAGGCTCATATTCTTGCACATTTTATTGATGATGCTAATCCTGCCCCTCCAAGTTTCCCGTTTTTGTGTTTGACAGTCAGCGGCGGACACACGATGATCGTTTTGGTTAAAGATTATTTTGACATGGAAATCATCGGAAAAACCATTGATGATGCTGCAGGCGAAGCTTTTGATAAAATTGGAAAAATCTTCGATCTTGATTATCCAGCAGGTCCAATTGTGGACCGATTAGCAAAAGAAGGAAATCCCAACGCTTTCCAATTCAACAAACCAAAAATGGAAGGTTATGATTATTCTTTCAGTGGAATTAAAACTTCAGTTTTATATTTTATTCAAAAAGAGGTAAGAAAGAATCCTGATTTCATTAAGGATAATCTGAATGACCTTTGCGCTTCTGTTCAGAAATCAATCATCGAAATCCTTATGGACAAACTGGAAAAAGCAGCGAAAGAACTTAAAATCAATGACATCGCGATTGCAGGAGGTGTTTCTGCTAATTCAGGTTTGCGAAAAGCGATGGAAGACAACCGCGAAAGGCTTGGTTGGAACATATTCATCCCAAAATTCGAATACACAACGGATAACGCTGCGATGATTGCAATGGTTGCCAAACTGAAATATGAACGTGGCGAGTTTACCGATATCAGGACAACGGCAACGGCGAAGTATGATTTATAGATATTATTAAAGTTATCTGGCTTTTCTTTTTTGGCTTTCCAGGTAATTTTCTACATAATTTTCATAGATACTTTTTAAATTCTCGCTCTCACCAGCAAAATATTTAACAGCATTTTCTGTAATACGTATGTGTTTTTTCAACATTACATTATAAATTATGAATTTATATGTCAGATATGCTGACAGACAAAGAGTCAGAATAAAGTTTGATACAATAATTTCCCAATTTATCTCATAAAAATCCGAACTAAGATAACTCCTAACAGCATTATAAATCAAAAACAATATCGAAAGAACATTAATGGAGGCAATTATATAATTCAATACCTCATTTTTTCTAATTGCTAACAGATCTTTTCTGAACTCAGAAAATTCTTGTTCCCTGGTGTTGATACGTTGGATTTTAAATAGCTTATAATTACGTAATTCTTCGTTAATTTTCTCAGTTTCGGTCATTTGGTTTTTTTTATATTCGAATTAATAAATGTTTAATTCAAATATAAAATAACTTTTTAATTTTTATATATAATTTTCCAGTATCAATATTTTTCGCAGCAACATGATGATATTGTAATTTTTATATCGAATCTTAAGTCATGCGTAATTACATATTGAATTTTGAAGTTTAAAACTTATTTTTGTATCAAAATAAAAAAGTTATGGCTTCAGGATTCTTTGCAATCTTAGACGATATTGGTGCGCTGATGGATGACATTGCTGTTACCAGCAAATTGGCGACTAAAAAAACTGCCGGGATCCTCGGCGATGATCTGGCGGTAAACGCGGAAAAGGCTACCGGATTTTTATCCTCCCGTGAGATTCCTGTTCTTTGGGCCATCACCAAAGGCTCTTTTATCAACAAACTGATTATTCTTCCTGTAGTTTTCCTTCTCAATTTTTTCTTTCCCGTTGCTATTAAAATCCTTTTGGTGATTGGTGGTGTTTATCTGGCGTATGAAGGTGTTGAAAAAATTATCGAATTTCTCTTTCACAGGAAAAAAACCAGTGGAGAAGTGATAGAAGAAAGTACTTTGGAAGAAGAAGAGGTTAATTCTGAAAAATCGAAAATCAGTTCGGCTATCAAGACCGACTTTATTCTTTCTTTGGAGATTGTTATCATTGCACTGGGAACTGTTATCGAAAAAGAACATCCGCTTATAGAACAGATTATTGTCGTTACTATTGTAGCATTTCTCGCAACAGTTGGTGTTTATGGCATTGTTGCACTGATTGTAAGAATGGATGATGCAGGTTTTTTCCTGATGAAAAAATCGGGAAACAAAGGCTTTTTCTCCAGCTTAGGACAATTTTTGGTCAAAGCGTTACCCATCGTTATCAAAATTCTAGGTGTTGTAGGAACTATTGCGCTTTTGCTGGTTTCCGGCGAGATCTTTCTGCATAACATCGATTATGTCCACCATTTGCTTCCGGAAAATATTCTTTCAAAATTCGGATTGGGAATTGTTTTTGGTCTGGGTGCAGTTTTGGCTATGACAATTTTCAAAAAAATAGTAGATTTAGTAAAACCTGCTAAAAAATAATAATGTAAATTAAAGTCACAAAGCTTACAATTCTTTTGTGACTTTTGTGATTTTAAAATCAATTGATATGAAACTTTTCTTTGGACAGATTTTTCCGGAAATACAGATTGATTCTGATGAGCAACAGCACATCACGAAAGTTCTCAGGATGCGAGAAGGTGAAGAGATTTTCGTAACCGACGGTAATGGAAACATTGCTAATGGAAATCTTGTTTTCGAAGGAAAAAAAGTATCTTTAAACATTTCCGAAATCAAAGAAAATCTGCCCGGTTTTTCCCCGAAGCTTCATATCGCCATTGCGCCGACAAAAAACATTGACCGGATAGAATTCTTTGTAGAAAAGGCTGTAGAAATGGGAATCTCGGAAATCAGTTTGATTCTAACAGAAAAAACCGAACGCAAGAATATTAATATTGATAAACTACGAAAACAGGCAATTGCAGCCTCTAAGCAAAGCCTTCGATTCCATTTTCCGAAAGTCAATGATCTGACCAGATTTTCTGATTTCATTAAAAATCTGGATTCAGGCAACACGTTTGTTGCGCATTGCAATGAAAATCTGGAAAGAATTAATTTGAATGACATTCCGAATCTTGAAAGTTGCACATTTTTGATCGGTCCGGAAGGCGATTTTTCAGATAAAGAAATCAAATTATTAGCCGACAAAGGCATCAAAGCTGTTTCTCTCGGCAATCAAAGACTGAGAACGGAAACGGCCGGAGTTTTCGTTGCTGCCTGGAATTATAATAAAATGTTTTGATCCTTAAAACAAGTTCACCATCAAGAAAACACCAAGATTATTCTTGTTGTATTTTTCGGGACCATAAAAATCAAAATTACCTGCCAATCCAAACGTGAACTCTTTAACAGTCAATCCCGCTCTCAGCCAAACATAACTTCTGGAATGAAAATCATAGTCTAAATTGTGACAATACAATCCCTGGATCTTGGTGTAAAGATTCAGTTTTTCATTTAATTCCGGTTTATATTCAGCTAAAGCAAACAATTCTGCATTCGGATTTTTTGCAATATCAACTCTTGGATTTGCCAATACGAAAACTTTAGAATTGGCATAAGTGTAAATAAAACCAGCGGAAGGCCGGATTCCGTCCACAGGATTGGCGAAAAATCCGGCTTCTGCGTTAAGCCCCTTTAAAATAGTGTAAGTCAAATGTCCCTGCAACATATAATCGCCGATTTTGGACTCGCCCCAATCTGTTTGGAAATTGACAACTGTATAATATCCTAATCTCGGTATACTCTGGAATTTTTTATCTGCAACGAGTTGATACGAGAAACCTCGGCTTCCCACAAGACCTTCCATTATCACAGGTGGATTCTGGATTTTTGACGCTTCCTGAGCCTTAATAAAATTTGAGATAATTAGAAATAAAATTAGAATTGTAGATTTTTTCTTCATAAATATTGCTTCGAAAAAAGGACTGCAATATTAGGCAAAAAAAGTTTTCCTTTTCAGAAAGAATTTGATAGCAGAATATTTTTATTTTTGAGTTTAAAATCAATTCCAAAATGAAAGATTTATTCATCAAGCGATTTTTGTATTATAAAGAATTAGGCGACAAATCGTTTACCCAGCTTTCTGATGAACAATTATTCTGGCAATACAATGAAGAAAGCAATTCTATTGCAATTATCGTAAATCACATTGCAGGGAATATGCTCTCCCGTTGGACTAATTTTTTGACGGAAGACGGCGAGAAAGATTGGAGAAACCAGGATTCAGAATTCATCAATTCTTTCAAAACAAAAGCCGAAGTTTTAAAATATTGGGAAAAAGGCTGGGATTGTCTATTTGAAGCTTTACAGCAAATTACAGACGACAATATCAATTCTACAATTTATATCAGAGGCGAAGTTCATTCGGTTTTGGATGCAGTTCTTCGTCAGCTGGCACATTATCCTTATCACATCGGTCAGATTGTTTACATCGCCAAAATGATGAAAAATAATGATTGGCGAACACTTTCCATTGCCCGAAACAAATCGGCGGATTTCAATCATGAGATGCATTCAAAATTTGGCTCGGGTCAGGAAAATTCATCCCCGGTTTGCTTTGCAAAAAGTGATGAAGTGAGAGATGATTATAAACCTGAATAACCTATGAAAATCGCCAATCCAAGCATTTGGGAAACCGAAACCTTTTATAGAAAACGTGACATTACCATTATCGGCTCAGGATTTACCGGACTTTGGACAGCAATTTCTATCAAAGAAAAATTTCCTGAAAAATCCGTTTTAATTATCGAACGAAGCGCTATCCCAACCGGTGCTTCTACTCGAAATGCCGGCTTCGCTTGCTTTGGAAGTTTGACTGAGATTATTTCCGATTCCGAAAAAATGGGCTGGGAGAAAACATTGGATCTAGTCAAAATGAGATTTGACGGTTTGCAGAAAATCCAGAATTATTTTACTCAAGACGACATTGATTTTGAACTTTGTGGTGGTTACGAAATTCTGAATGATGAATCAGCTTTGAACAAACTGGAAGAAGTTAATGAAAGACTAGCTCCCATTACAAAAACTAAACATACTTTTAGAATCGCGAATAAAAAGATTGAAGGATTCGGATTGAGGAAATCTGATTTTTTGGTTGAGAATCTTTGTGAAGGCAGCTTACATTCCGGAAAATTCCTGAACAAACTTTTAGAAAAATGCTACGAGCTGAAAGTTGAGTTCTTATTTGGAACCGAAGTAGAATCAGTTTCAGAAAACAATTATGAAATCGAAATTAAAATTAATGACAACCTCATTCTAAAATCTGGAAAAGTCATCTATTGTACAAATGCATTTAGTTCTAAATTTTTGGAATCGGAAGAAATTATTCCTGCACGAGGACAGATTATTCTGACGGAACCAATAGAAAACCTTAAGCTCAAAGGAACATTTCATTATGACGAAGGCTACTATTATTTTCGGAATCTGGGAAACAGAATTCTTTTAGGCGGCGCAAGAAATCAGGATTTTGAGGCTGAAAAAACAACCGATTTTGACACAACACATTTTCTACAAAATCATTTGGAGAAATTTCTAAAAGAAGTGATTCTACCTAGTCAGGATTTTAAAATCGCAATGCGCTGGTCAGGAATTATGGCAATGGGAACAGAAAAAACCCCGATTGTGAAACAAATTTCAGCGAGACAATTCTGCGCTGTTCGTCTTTCCGGAATGGGTGTTGCGCTGGCTCCTAAGATTGGTGGGTTGGTTTGTGAGTTGGTTTCTTAAAAACTACTTTGGTCTTTTCTTAGTATCCTGAAGTCCATTAAAAACCGCTTTTACTAAGATTGTATCTCCAGCAACTTGATAGAAAACAATGTAGGGAAACTTACGCATCGTCAATCCTCTAAAATCTTTATAATAGATTTGGAAATAAGGATTTTGTATTATTCTTCGAATAGTTTGCTCATAATCCTCAACAAATTTTTGAGCTACTTTGTTAGATACTTCTTTTTTATAATAAGACGCAGCTTCTATTACATTCGATTTTGCAACAGGAGAAACAATGACTTTAAATGCCATATTCTTTCTTCAGTTCTGCTACAAAACTGTCATTATCTTCATAATCCGACAACGAAAAATTATCCTGATTATCCAATATTTTCTTTTGCTCATCAGACAGCTCAAAAATATCTTGTTTTTTTTCATACTTTGCTCCAATAAGCTCTAAAAATTCCCGAAAAAAAGAATCTTTATTATCCGGTATAGAAACATTGTAAGTGGTCATAATTAATATTTTATAATCAAATATAGTACGATTATTGATTTTCTCTCAGATATTTTTCCAAAATCATATCACCACTCGGAATAGAATTTTTCGCCCAGCGGATTTTCATTTGGAGTAATTTTTCTTCGGACAGTTTATAATCGATATTAGATTTTATAAGTTTTTGTTTGAGTTCATACATACAAATAGCAGCAGCAACAGAAACATTGAAACTTCTCGTGAATCCAAACATTGGAATAGCCAAAGTTTCGTCGGCAAAGTCGAGTAATTCATCTGTCGTTCCTTCCCACTCTGTTCCGAAAACCAAAGCCAAAGGTTCTTCGATTTTATAATCAGGTAGCATCTTTGCATTGTTTTCCGCAGAAACTGCTACAATCTTATAACCTCGGTTCTTGATGTTTTGCAGAGATTCTATTGTTCTCGGCATTTTCTCCACCTCAACCCAAGTGTCTGCGCCTTTTGTTACTTTTAGATTGGGCTCAAAGTAATTTTCTTTCTCCATCGCCACTACTTTGTGGAATCCGCAAGCTTCCACAGAACGCACAATTGCAGCCGCATTTCTGAACTGGTAAATATCTTCCATTACCGGCAGAACAAAATCAGAACTTTCTTTGGAATAATGTTCTATTTTTTGAAAACGTTCAGCCGTTAGGAATTGTTGGAGATATTCGTAAGTGGATTCTAAGTTCAAAGTTGTGGGTTTAAAATTGATGGTTGCAAATCTCGGGAATTTTCTTTTTATAAAATGTAGATTTTAACGCAAAGTTTGCAAAGATATTTTTGACATTATTGAAAATATTTTAAGGTTCGCAAAGACGTAAAACTCATCAAAGCTAACAAAAACCCTTTCAGAGTTTCAAACTCTGAAAAGGTTTGTTAAAATAAAAAAAGCGGTAAAAATTACCGCCTTTAATATTTATTTCTTTTTGTTTCTTGCTTGCTCCTGCATTCTTTGTTGCTCTTGCGCTTTCTCCATCATCTCTCTCATTCTTTTCTGGAAAGTACCTTCTTTTTTCGGTTCTTTCTTTTTGTTTTCCTGGATCTGAGCGTGGATTTTTTTCTCATCTAAGATGAAATATTTAATCACCAAGATAATCACGATGTTAATCGCGTTGGATACGAAATAATACCAAGATAAACCAGATGCAGAACTGTTCAGGAAGAACAGGAATGTGATTGGGAAGATGTACATCAAGACTTTCATATTCGGCATCCCTTCCTGTTGTGGCTGCTGAATGTTACCGGAAGTCATAATCGTGTAAATTAAAATTACAATGGTACAAGCCAAAGCAAAGATACTCAAGTGATTCCCCAGCAACGGAATATTAGTTCCCCAGCTGATAACATCATCATATGCTGTCAAATCCGGTACGAACCAGAAGCTTTTTCCCCTAAGATCCAGCATATTCGGGAAGAATCGGAATAGTGCGTAGAACAACGGGATCTGAACCAAGGCCGGAAGACATCCCGCCATTTGATTCACACCGGCTTTCCTGTAGACCGCCATTGTTTCCTGCTGTTTTTTCATCGGGTCAGCATCCTTGAATTTGGCATTAACCTCATCAATCTCAGGACGAATCACCTTCATCATTGCACTTAGTTTGTGCTGTTTGAACATGACCGGAGACAAGATCAGTTTAACAATAATCGTCATCCAGAAAATTGCCCAGCCTGCTGCCAATCCCCAAGACGATAACAAATTGTACATTGGCATAAACACGTGGCGGTTCAGTGAACCGATGAATGACCAGCCTAACGGCAGAATCTCGTCAAAGTTCTTGTCATAAGATTTCAGCAAGTCCATATCCAACGGCATAAAATACCAGGTGAAATCCTGATTCAGCTCGTTGCCTGCCAGGTTAACCTGTCCGTCGTAATTGAACTTCTTCAAAAACTCCCCTTCCGGGATCGCTTCCTGATTACCTTTTGATTTGGTGAATCCATTTTTAGCTTCGATAACTGCGGCGAAGAACTGTTGCTTTACACCAATCCAGTTCAAAGTTTCGTCCGGCTCATCCATATCGGAACGGGCATCGTAATCGTAGTCTTTATAATTGTTGAACGCATAAGCAAACTCGGTGTGAGTCTCTTCCTGCGAGCGTCCTTTTTCTGCGCCTCTTACATTATAATTCCAGACAAAATTAGCTTTTCCATCATTAACGATATTAGCTAAACCTTGTGTTTTAACCTGGAAATCTAACGTATATTTTGGTTTAAGTGTATAAATGAATTGTACAACAGCATTTCCAACTTTTGAACTCAAAGTCACTGAATTCCCGGAAACCTGTGGTGCAAATACTAAATCTTTTGTATTGAAAACTTTACCCGATTTATCCGTAAACTGGAATCCGTAATTGGAATTGTTATTATTGAAAAGATATAATGGCTTTCCGCCAAAAGCTTCAAATTTATTCAGTTTAACAGAGCTCAACTGTCCGCCAACACTGGAAAATTCCAAAGCCAGCTCATCGTTCTGAAGATTAACTTTCTGAACCGAAGTCGGCGTTACTGCCGTTGCATTTAAGTTGGTTGCAGATACTTTTGCTTTTGCAGTCTGCTCTGTTTTCTTGGCTTGTGCAGCCAGTTGTTCCTGTTCAGCTTTTGCGTTTCTGTTTTGGAAATAAAACATAAAACCGATAAGAATCATAGAAAAAACCGCGAAGCTAATCAGCTGATTTTTGTCTAATCCGTTATTCTGTTGCATTGATAGAATATTTAAAGTTTTAGGTTTTTAATTTGAAAGTCTTCGAGATCCTCAGACTGACAGTTAGAAACCTGGTTCGTTTTGGTCTGCAAAAATAGGATTTATTTTTCAGATTCCGTTATAAAGACGAATGGCTCAAGGAAATACTTTGAGCCATTCATTCAATTATTTTTTGTTTTTCACCGTAGCGCTAACAAACGCCTTGAATAAAGGATGCGGTGTCGCGACCGTACTCTTATATTCCGGGTGATACTGGACACCTACATAAAACGGATGGTCTTTCAGCTCCAAAGTTTCTACCAGACCTGTTTCAGGATTCAGTCCTGTTGGAATAAGGCCTTTATCTTCGAAGTCCTTTTTATATTCACTGTTGAATTCGTATCGGTGACGGTGACGCTCCGAGATGGTTTTTGCTCCATAGACTTCTGCCAGTTTTGAACCTGGTTTCAAAGTACATTTCCAAGCACCAAGACGCATTGTTCCACCTTTTTCCACTACATTTTTCTGTTCTTCCATTAGAGAAATCACAGGATCCGGAGTGGAAGTATCGAACTCCATACTGTTGGCTTTAGCTAAACCAAGGACATTTCTAGCGAACTCGATAGTCATAATCTGCATCCCTAGACAGATTCCCAACAATGGGATTTTGTTTTCTCTTGCATATTTCGCAGCCTGGATTTTCCCTTCTATTCCTCTGTCGCCAAAACCCGGTGCAACAAGGATTCCGTCCACGCCTTTTAATAGTTTTTCGGCTCCTTTCTCTTCAATGTCGCCACTGTAAATCCACCTTACATTCACTTCGGTTTCCATATCGGCACCTGCGTGGATGAAAGCTTCCGCAATGGATTTATAAGAATCCTGAAGTGATACATATTTGCCAACCAAAGCGATTTCTACACTTTTCTTCGGATTTTTATACTTTTTAAGGAATGTTTTCCAGTCTTTCAGGTTAATCTCTTTTCCTGCAGGCAAATTCAGTTCTTTGAGAACGACCTCATCAAAATGCTGCTTCTGAAGGTATAGAGGGACTTCGTAGATCGTATCCATATCGATACATTCGATAACATTTTCCAGACCCACGTTACAGAACTGCGCCAGCTTTGAACGCAGATCTTTCGGAATGGTATGCTCCGTTCTGCAAACCAGAACATCTGCCTGGATCCCGCTTTCCATCAACTGGCGAACAGAGTGTTGGGAAGGTTTTGTTTTCAGTTCCCCGCTCGAAGACAGATAAGGCAACAATGTCAGATGGATGACCATAGAATTATTTTTGCCTAGTTCCCATTGCAACTGGCGAACACTTTCTATGTAAGGCAAAGATTCAATATCACCAACTGTTCCTCCAATTTCTGTGATGATAATATCATAATCTTTTTTTGACAGGATTTTGATTCTGCGTTTGATCTCGTTGGTAATATGTGGGATGACCTGAACTGTTTTTCCAAGAAAATCACCTTTACGTTCTTTCTCGATAACAGTCTGGTAGATTCTTCCGGTTGTAACGTTGTTATTCTGTGAAGTGGGAGAATCCAGAAAACGCTCATAATGTCCCAGGTCAAGGTCAGTTTCTGCGCCGTCTTCGGTCACATAACATTCGCCATGTTCATAAGGATTAAGTGTTCCGGGGTCGATGTTGATATAAGGGTCAAGTTTTTGTATGGTAACTTTGAAACCGCGGGATTTAAGAAGAAGTCCCAAAGAAGCGGAAACAATACCCTTACCAAGTGACGATGTTACACCTCCTGTTACAAAGATGTATTTCGTTTCTTTTTTACTCATTAGATTAGGTTTGTGCAAAGTTAAAGCATCTCAACCTAAAAAACAATTTTCGTTGAAAGATTAGTTAACCTGAGTATCCTTCAACTTGCATATGTTGTTCCCATCATACCTCACGTCCGGTTTGTATGAAAAATACTTAAAAAAAGAAGCAAATCTTACGTGGCTTGCCAATAATCTTAATACCAACACCAGATACCTTTCAGAAATCATTAGAATATACAGGGATAAAAACTTTGCAGATTATATCAACGGATTGCGGATAGACTATATCGTCAATAAGCTGTACAACGAACCAAAATACAGGCAATATAAGATAAGTTCTTTCGCAGAAGAATGTGGGTTTGCATCATCCAGGGTTTTTGTGAATGCGTTTAAAAAAATAAATGAAGTACCTCCTTCTTATTTTATCGACCAACTGAAACAGGATGAATCAGCCAGATAAAAGAATTAAAAAAGCTGTCATTTAAATCAAAATAAA
Source organism: Chryseobacterium sp. 36-9 (assembly GCA_001898785.1). Lineage (GTDB taxonomy): Bacteria > Bacteroidota > Bacteroidia > Flavobacteriales > Weeksellaceae > Epilithonimonas > Epilithonimonas pallida. The sequence continues at coordinate 66,132 of MKVE01000016.1, forward strand.
CCCGCACCAATTGATGCGGGTTTATTCATATTTATGAAGAAGATTTATTTCTTGATCACTTTGAACGTTTTTGCTTTTCCGTCTTTAGTCGTTGCTTTCACAACGTAAGTCCCTGTAATTAATGTTGATAAGTCTAACTGAACTTTTGACTTATCCAGGCTTACGAAGTTTCTTACCAGCTTACCTTCGATGTTGTAAACCGAAACGTTGGTTACGTTCTTTTCGCTTACGAGATTCAGGATGTCTTTTACCGGATTCGGATAATAAGAGATTGATTTTGAACTGATATCATTAACTCCAAGGGATTCTTTCACATCCAATGTATAGTCTTCTGCCTGCCCATACTGATAAATCGAGTTGTCACAAGGTGTTGTCATAGAAGCATCCCAATTCAACATCACTCTCATTCTTGCTTTACCAACAGTTGCTGTGGAAGGCACTGTGATATCACCTGTAATCTGTCCGCCATCTGTACCATCAGAAGTTACTGCGCCTACCTCATACATCTCGCCTGCATCTGTAAAGCTTCCGTTTTGATTCCAATCCACAAA
>MKVE01000016.1:66743-163601 GCA_001898785.1 Chryseobacterium sp. 36-9
GAATAAGGATCTGATGTGTTATCGATGCCTGCAAACTGAACTTTAGTAATAGAATCAACACCCCAAGTTGGTGTTGTACTACAATAAACATCATTAACCGTTACCTGAAACGAACATACATAAACGATTTTCCCATCAGCATCTACCAGATTGTGGACAACATTAGTTACACCAATCGGGAACTGAGAACCGGATTCGTAGCCGGAAACCAGAACCGTCTGTAATCCTGAAGAAGAGGATGAACCGCAAGTAACCGGTAATGTATAATTAACAACTACTGATGTTTCTGAAGGACTTGCAATTGTTGTTTGGATATTGTCCGGACACGTGATTGAGCAATCGTTACTGCTTAATAACAGATTATTGAGGTTAACAGCCCAACCTGCCGCAAAGAATGGCGGAATAGAATTATCAAATCCGGCAATGAAATTCCCATTCGAAGAAATTCCCATTGCAGTTCCTAATTTTCCGTCAAAGGTCGTCACTGCTACATTCTGGCTTGTCAAAATATCTTTTAGGAAAACAGGATTAGAACTTAGTGAAGGGTGATAGATTATTACTTCTCTATTACCAGCCTGTCCTGCATATCCAACAGCAATTCCGTTTTCTGAAATCGATGAAAATACAGCAGAGTCATAACCAGCCGGTACATTAAAAGATTTGTAGATGCCGGTATTGATATTATATATGAAGGGCTTACCATCCTTATAGCCCACTACCTGTCCTGCATCATTGATATCAGCTGCTTCACCGTAACCCAAATCTCCGATGTAATGCACTACTCCATCCGGCGTATAATAAACCGGGATCCAATAAGTACTTCCGTTAATAGAATATTTGTTAACAAATCCGGAAACAATGCCCGAACTGTTGATACCCTCGCCTCTTCCATATTCAAAAGAACCGTCACCATCCAGTTTTTTAATTGTTCCGGCTTCTGTATCATAAATGAAAGCGTAACTATTTTCAACACTTGTGGAAATTTGCCCCGTTACATATTTACTGTTATTGGAGATGGCATTGGCACTGCTAAACCAGCTGTTACCTGGCACATCCCCAGTAAAATAGCCAATCGCCGTCCAGACACCATTTTTTCTGTAACCCGCCTGCCCCAGTTCCTCACCATCTGAACTTGTATATGCCATTAATCCTGCAACATCTCCTGCGTTATTAATGGAGTTTGTGGCCTGGCCTCCTTCTGTTGGTGTTGTGACGCCTGTTGCAAAATCATAGTAAGCACCTGAATGGATGCCTTTTCCGTTGTCATTAATGTCATAAAGACGTGACCCCATACCGGTAAGAACTTTCAGTTCTATTTGCTGGGCATTGATCTCTGACATTGTCATAATACCCAATAAAAGCAAGTAAACTTTTTTCATAATAAATAAATATTGATAGTAATTTTTCTTAAGCGTTAATGAATTCTTGTCTCAAAAACTTGTTTACAATGTTATATATTAATAACGCCAATACCTAATTTTTTACTTTTATAATTCGTGAATTTTTAAAACACCAAACATTCAAACAATTAATTATCAATACGTTAATAATAAATAAAAATATCCATAGTTCCTACAAAGAATTATCAAAATTCTTCAAATTCACAAATAAAAAAACTATTTTTGTAGTATGTTCAGGGTATTTTTTCTGTGGTTGGTGGTCATTTCCGGTATCGTTCTGGTATCGGCGCAAAGTAATCCAGAAACTTTACAGCTTCTTGACAAAGCTTACAAAAGTCTTTACGAAAATCCCGATAATGCTTTCCAGATTCTTCAGAATATTGATGAAAACAAAGAGTCTGAGCTCATCAAACAACGCGTTCAGATTATCCTTTCCCGGGCTTATAATTTCAAAGGCGATTATGCAAAATCCATTGAGCGATCTATTGATAATCTGAATAAAAACAGGAATGAAAACAACTCTTTCTATGCTGATTTTGCCCTGGCTCAACAATACCAGTCGCTCAGGCTTTACAAACAGTCGATAAGAATCTCTCAAACCCTTGTTGATAAGGCTTCCAAAATCAAATCTCAGCATTATCCGGAAAATCTGTCAGCTTATATCTATCAGTTGAATGCTTCTAATCTAATGGTTCAGAAAAAATGGAAAGAAGCCGAAGAAAATCTGAATCAGAGTAATGCTGAGTTAAAAAATACGGATGAAGATTTTATCATTTCTATAGAAAATCAGATTTACCAGACATTTATTTATATTTCTAAGAATCAAATTAATAAAGCTGAAAAATCAATTAATGACATCCAGAAAAAGCTGGAGAAAAAACCTCAATATGTATTTCTAAGAGCTTTCAATCTGGATAATTTTGGAAGAATTAATTTTCTGAAAAAAGATTATGCTAAATCAACCGACAATTTGAATCAGGCTTTGGAATTAATTCAAAATAAACCTTACGACGCATTGAGATATAGGATTTATGATGATTTGTCCAAAAATTATCTGGCATTAAAAAATGAAGAACTGTATCAAAAATATTATTCCATATATAAGGAACAAACCGACAAATTAGACAAAAATAAGAAAGACGCTATCCGAAACCTGGTCAGGCTAAACGACCAATATGAGAACAAACGGCTGGAAGACTCTCATAAGAATTTCGTCAGCAATATTCTGATTGTTTCGATTATTTGTATAATAGCAATTTTAGCAATACTTCTTTTCAGCATATTTGAGAAAAGAAAAACAAAATCTATCCAGAAACAAATCGATTTCTATTCGAAACAACAAGATTTCATTAAGAAAATTGATGAAAACAAAATTTCTATTGAATTAAAAGCTGACAAAACAGACGCTGATAATTCTAAAAAAACACCTCTCATTTCCAAAGAAAAAGAAATGGATATCCTTGCACGTCTGGAAGAATTTGAAAAATCGGAAAAGTTCCTGAATCGCGATATGTCTTTGGCAATGCTTGCCGGACAACTGGACACGAACACGAAATATCTGTCCGACGTCATCAACCGATACAAAGAAAAAAATTACAACAACTATATTAATGAACTAAGAATCAATTACATCGCTTATCTTTTGAAAACCGATCCTGCCTATCTTAATTATAAGGTAAGTTATCTGGCGGAGAAAGCAGGTTTCTCTTCTCACAGCGCATTCACAACAGTTTTCAAATCCGTAACCGGGATTTCGCCAAACACATACATCCAGCAATTGACTCAGAATAAAAAATGAAACGTTACATTTTCATATTAATCATTTTCTCTTTTACCGGAATTTTCAGATCCCAGTATAATGAGCAATTGTACAAAAAAGCTTTATCGGATATTTATCAAGATCCTGATAATTCTCAAAAAATAACGCAGCTAATGCTGAAAAACGAAAAGAATCCGGATAATCTCATCAAGCTTTATAAACTGATGTCGCATTCCTATATTTCAAAACGCGAATTCGACAAATCTCTGGATTGGGTTCTGAAGATGAAAGAACTGAGTAAAAATGTGACCAATCCGGAGCAAAAAGTAAAAATCCTGAATGCAACATCCATACAATATCAGCAAATGGGACTCAACAGCAAGACGTTGGAAATACTGGATGAATCTTATCAGATTTGCAGCCAACTTCCAGATGGGAAATTCAGAACTTATTATCTTGGGCTCAATTCTGCGTTAAGAGGTTTGGTTTATAAATCCCAGGACAATAATGAGCTGGCATTGGAAAAACTGCTCATTGGGTTGGAGTATCTGAAAAAAGTGGGAAATTATGACAATGCTATTGCAAACAGCAGTGTTTTCCTCTACAATATTGGCTACTGTTATTTTTATTTGAAGAGATATAACGAAGCAGAAAAATATTTCAGACAGTCTGCAGAAGTCGCCAGGTCGGTTAAGGCAGAGAGTTTGGAGGCTTTTGCCTACAAAGGTTTGTCCGAGAATTTCACGGCTTTGGGAAAACATCAGGAAGCGATAGAGCTTTTGAAAAAATCGGTCAATCTGTCCAAGAAAGTCGGCGATTTGGTGTTGAGCGAAGGGATTTACAAAGGTTTTTCTGACAATTATCTCGCTCTGCAAGATTGGAACAATTATGAAGTGTACAACAAACTGTACATCGAAACCAAATTTGCAAGAGAACAAAGCGAGCTCGCTTCTCTCAACAAAAGTATCGATGTACTGAACCAGGAAAACAACAGAAAAATCGAGGAACAGAAAAGCAGGTTGAAAATCATATTATTCATCATCATTGCAATTTCTTCAGCGGTTTTTATCTGGTTTCTTATTAAATTTATATCACACAAAAAACGAAACAAATTATTATCAGAAAAGCTGAATCAGATCAACAAAATCACAACCTAAGAATGAAGAATATTTTTGACCAAAACGACACCAATCACTTTATCAAGAGAATCAATGCACTTACCGAGGACTCTTTCCCAAAATGGGGCGTGATGTCCGTTGACAAAATGCTGGCACACTGCAACGTGACGTATGAACTCATCTATGAACAGGAAAAACATAAAAAACCGAATCGTCTCATGAAGTGGGTTCTGACACGCTTCGTAAAGCCAAAGGTCGTAAGTGAAACACCATACAAACACAACTCTCCAACCGCTGCAATGTTTGTCATTACAGATGACAAAAGCTTCGAGGAAGAAAAAAAGAGAATTATCGGATTCATCCAGAAAACGCAACAATTGGGTGCAGAAGCCTTCGAAGGAAAAGAGAGTTTTAACTTCGGAAAGCTCACGGCTACCGAATGGAACAATATGATGTCCAAACATCTCGACCACCATTTGACGCAGTTTGGAGTATAATGATTTAGCTCGCTGATTGACCGGATTTTGCTGATTTATCTGCTAAATCAAAGAAATCTGTGAGAAATAAATATCGATTTGGGCAGCTTTATCCGTCTTCCACTCCCGCTTTTTTCTGTCATTGCGAACAAAGTGAAGCAATCTATACAACTTTAGTCAATCGCAATGGCAGAAAAAGAGCTCCGTTCAAGCCGGGCTGCGAGTGATTCAACGTTTAAAAAAAAATTAGTTATGAAAAAACTTTTCTTTCTTTTGATAATGATTTTTGGAATTTTTACATTTTTCAATGCCCAAGAAGTTGAGAAATTAATCAAAAATAACAACGAATTTTTAATTGGGAAAATCGACAATTCTGCCAACCTGAAAGTTCTTTTTGAAACTGTCTCTGCAGAGAATCAAGAAAAAAACACTTACAAAGTTTTTGGTTTCTCGGATGTAGAAGGAACAAAAGCTTACTTCGAAGGAATCATAACTTTTGACGAAGAAAAAACTAAAAATTCCAAAGATCAGTTCAAAATCTATGATTTGAAACTCTCGGAAAAAGGAAACGGAAAACACAACGGAATTTTCTCCGGAGAATTAACTATCAAAGAATCATCAGACAAAAACCAATTGAAATTTGAGGGGACTTGGACCAACTATGGAGATACGCTGAGCTTTCCGTTCTATTTCAATAATTAAATCAATATAAACAAAAGACACTTCGACAAGCTCAGTGTGACATATCTAACGCTAAGCATTGTCAGGCTGAGGCTCTCGAAGCCATTCAAAATAATAAAATTCTAAAAATGAAACTTTTCACACCTATAACATTCAGAAATGTAGAACTGAAAAACCGAATCGTCATGTCGCCAATGTGTATGTATTCTGCTGAAGAAGGCGTTGCCAATGATTTCCATTTTGTTCATTACGGTAGCCGGGCTCAAGGTGGCGCCGGATTGATTATTGTAGAAGCAACCGGTGTTGAACCCAGAGGAAGAATTACCAACAAATGTCTCGGAATCTGGAATGACGAACAAGCTTTAGCCTTGAAAAAAATAGTTGACTTTGTTCATCAGAATTCGGAAAGCAAAATTGGAATTCAACTGGCTCACGCCGGGAGAAAAGGTTCTGTTTCTACCGAAACCAATCGCCAGATGAGCCTGGAAGAAGGCTGGGAAACCATTGCGCCAAGCCCAATTCCTTTTCATCATTCCGAAAGAATCCCTCATGAACTAACTGTTGAGGAAATCAAAACTTTGGTAGAAGATTTCCGAAAAGCAGCAAAAAGAGCGGTTGATGCAGGATTTGATGTTTTGGAAATTCACGGTGCGCACGGTTATTTGATTCATCAATTCTTATCGCCACTTTCCAACACAAGAACCGATGAATATGGTGGAAGTTTTGAAAACAGAGCAAGATTCTTAATGGAAATCGTAGATGCTGTTAATTCCGAAATCACAGAAAAACAGGCACTTTTCGTAAGAATCTCCGGAACAGAATATGCTGAAAATGGTTGGGAAATAACTGACAGTGTTGAGCTTTCCAAAACTTTAAAAGATAAAAATGTAGACCTGATAGATGTTTCCAGTGGCGGAAATATCAATGGTGTTACAATCCCTTTGAGACCAGGTTACCAGGTTCCGTTGGCTGAGGATGTAAAGAAAAATGCTGAAATCCAAACCGGAGCTGTTGGATTAATCACTTCCGCAGAACAGGCAGAACAGATTCTGCAAAACGGACAAGGTGATTTGATTTTCCTGGCTAGAGAAATCTTGAGAAATCCTTATTTCGCAGTTCAGTCTTCCTGGGAAAGTGACGATGATTGTTTTTATCCGCATCAGTATCTGAGAGCGAAACCTTCTAAGTAATTATGATTTTTGTACAAATTTCACATTCATTATTTTTTGCATTATTAAATTGTGTTCTTTATTTGAAATATAACAATGGAACTATAAAGCCAATTTATGTTTATTCATTAATTATAATATTTTTCTCTCTGTTTCTGTACAATCATTTTTTTAATGGTATATCAAATCATCTATTTTTATTTACTCTAATGTTTTCAGTTTCATTTGTAATATTACAGTTTATGAAAAAATTTGTGACTGTATTTGAAAACAATAAAGAATTAGAAAAACGTAACCAACTGAAAGAAACAATTTTATCAATACAGGATTTTATAATTAATAAAATATTTATTATCGGGTTATTTCTCTATCAACTATTACTGATTTGGTTTCCTGGGATTTTTGAAAAAATATCAGAACAACAATAAAAACCGCCCTCACGGAAAAGAACGGTTCTAAATGAATTTAGATTTATCATTTTGGAATTACTAAGATAAAGAATAAGAAAGCCTGTCCCAATTTTACCAAGCTGACTTTTGACAGAATATCAAAGAAAAACTTTCCTTTTCGGAAAGTTTTTCGTTTTCACAGAAATTGACAGCTGATGTCACATAATGTCACGCCTTTATTATAAGTTTTAGAGTTTCCAATATATAACTTCACTCAACAAAAAATATATATGGAAAAGTATCTATTCTCGAAAATTTTAAACAGAGGAATTCTATCAATTCCTGTTTTTAGTTTGACATTGATCTATGGGCAATATCAATCCAAAAAAATCACAGCTCCCGTCAGAGAAAGCCGGGCAGAATTCGGAACATCTGTTGCCATTAATAATCAATTCATTGCTGTTGGCGCATCCAGGGAAGACATTGCAAAAGGTGCTGTTTATATCTACAAAAAAAATGAAAGCAATTGGAGTTTCAATCAGAAAATTATGGCTCCGGACGGTGTTGAAATGGCGGAATTCGGTGGAAGTATCAAATTCGGAAATGGTTTTCTGGTTGCAGCTTCCGGAAGGGCTGATATTGATGGCATGATCAGGGCCGGTGCATTATATATCTATGAACCCGGCTCTGATGATCAATGGAATTTCACAAACAAACTGACAGCATCTGATTATGATAATGATGCTTTGTTAGGTGTTAATCCAACTTCTGTTGATGTGAGTGATAACCTGATTGTTGCCGGAGCTCCCGGATTCGATTCGTGGAAAGGTTCTGTTTATATTTTTGAAAAAGTTGGAAACCATTGGGAACAGACCCAAAAATTGGATTCGCCTGAAGGTGTTGATTTTGGAAATTTCGGAATTGGCGTCAGCGTTTCAGGCAATTATCTGGCTGTTGGTGCAAGCGGTGAAAATAGTAACGCCGGTAAAATTTACATTTACAAAAAGAATGATTCCGGAGAATGGATCTTTCATCAAAGTCTAACTTCATCGGATCATTTTGAAAACTCTTATTTTGGAAATTCGGTAAGTATTGATGGTAATGAATTGGTGGTCGGCGCTTATACGGAAGTCAACACAGGAAATCCATCAATGGCATATATTTTTAAACTGAATGATAATGGAAATTGGGAAGAATCGCAAAAAATCTCAAGCTATGAATCTTTCGAACATACTTATTTTGCATGGATGTGTGAAATGAAAAACGACAAGCTTCTCATCAGCGCTCCGCATCTGTATGGAACTGAGCCTGGAAGAGCTCTGCTTTACAAAAAGAACAGCCAGAACCAATGGGAATTTGATCAGGAATTAAAACCGGCAAACGATGTTTCTGAAGATTTCTATGGTTGGAGTATCGCAATGAATAGTGATGAAATAGTCGTTGGTTCAGCAAGAGATAATTGGGACAATAATGAAGAAAATGAGCTGAATGATGCAGGCTCGGCATATATTTTCTCTCCATCAGATCTGGCTTCTAATGAAAATAATTTTTCTGAAAAAAGCGTAAGAATCTACCCAAATCCGGCTAAAGATTTCATCAATATTGCAAGTATTAAAGAGATTAATTCAGTTGAAATCCTGGACCATTCCGGAAAACGAATCTCAGAATTCAAAGAATTAAAATTCAATGTTTCTCAACTTCCAAAAGGTATTTATATTTTGAAAATAAAATTCTCAAACGGAAATTCATCGATTCAGAAATTGATAAAACAGTGATAATTAAAGACACTTCAGCTTCGCTCAGTGTGACAGCTCTAATACTTAGCATTACCTTAAACAGTGTCAGTCTGAGTGGAGTCTAAGACTTTAAAATATTTCATCAACATCTCATCTTTTTGTTTTTACGATTAATTATAATTATATTTCGTTATCGATTTGACTAGAAGATGAAATTATTTCTGAAAATAATCCCAATAATTACACTTTTTATTCTGCCTTCAACAATATTAGGGCAGTCGGAAAAAGAATGTGAAGTGATTATTGATTCTGCCATTCAGAAGATGTTCCGAAAAGAACACACGAAGTCTCTGGAAATGCTGATCCGTGTAAAATCTGTTTCTGAACAAAAAAAATGGGACAAATCCAACTTTCGTGCAACCAACAACATAGGTCTGAATTATTATCTGATGACGGACTTTGGCGAAGCTTTGAAATATTATCTCGAAGCTTATGATATCGCGACCAATATGCCCGACAAAAAGCACGTGATGACGGTTGTCAACAATATTGCAGTCCTTTATTTTCAGGAAAAAAACAACAAAAAAGCCTACGAATACTTCCTAAAAGCTTATCAGACCGCAAAAGAAAATAACCGGAATGATAAAGCCGGCGCCTACGCAGTGAACCTCGGACTGGTACTTAATAAGCTGAATAAGGTTAACGAAGCTTACAAATATATTCAGGAAGCGGAAACCCTGACCAAAGACGACCCGAAAGTCAACATCATGTACAAGATGGCTTTGGCAGAAAATCTTTATCTCAAGAAAAAATATAAAGAATCCGAAGCTATCATTGACAATCTGATTCCACAGATTCAATCATCTGATGAAAATGAAAATCTGGTTTTCCTTCTCCTGATAAAAGCTCAGATCAATGAGAAAAAAGGTGATCTTACCTCAGCAAAATCTTTGGCTTTGCAGGCCAGAAAACTCTCTCCAAATATCAATAACAGAGAAGAGGTTTACAATTACCTATCAAAGATCAATGCAGAAACCAAGAATTATGATGAGTCTTTGAAATATAAAGATTCGGTCATTATTGCAAATGATTCGATTTCGAAAATTAATAATTCGACGTTGTTCAATAATGGCAAAATCAAGTTCGAAATGCAGAATTACCAGTTCGAACTCAAAGAAAGCCATCAGCGTTTGAAAGATGAAAGAAAAATCTTCTACATTATCATTGCTTCTGCCATCATTATTATTATTCTTGCCCTGTTGTTTCTTTACACCAACGCAACGAAATATAAACAGCAAAAGAAAATCGCCGAGCTGGAATTCGAGAAAAAACAAAGTGATAACCTGATACTGACTCAACAACTGAAAGAACAGGAAACATTGTCTTTACTTGAAAAAGAACGTCTCAAAAATGAAATTGAGCAACAAAACCGACAATTAACTTCGCAAGCTTTAACCATCTCCAGCAGAAATGACGTGGTGGAAGAAATTATTGAAGCGATTGTCAACCAACCGGAGATTTCCAACAATGCCAAGTTGGTCAACTCTATCAAGGATTTGAAAATTCAGCTTAAAAGCAATAATCAATGGGATAGTTTTTTCAAACATTTTGAAGGTGTCAATCAGAATTTCATCACGACTTTGAAAGAAAGACATCCGGATCTGAGCTCTTCAGAGATCAGATTCATCTGTTATGTTTATATGAATCTGAGCCATAAAGAAATTGCATCGATTCTCAACATCAGTCCGGAATCCTGCAGAAAAAGGAAAGAAAGAATCAGCAAAAAACTCAATCTTCCTGACAAAATAAACTTATACGACTATATTTCAGCTATATAGACAAAACTACGTCACGCAGAAATTGGATTGATGTCACGCAATGTCACGCCGTAATTGATAGATTTTTTTTGATTTATCATCAATTTTACATCAATAAAATTTTTGAATATGAAGAAAATATTGACTTTATTTTTATTGGCAATTTGCTCCAGCCTTTCTACAAAGTTGGCGGCTCAGTTGTCATTTTTAACTTCGCCGGATTATGGACAAGTGTTTGATGTGACTTACGACCCGATCCAGCCCGATGTGTTATATGCCAATACGGTAACTAATCACATTGTGAAAAGTTCTGACAATGGTAAAAACTGGGAAGTTTTGTATTCTTTCCCGCTAGATATTAGTCTTGGAACGATCAAGGACCTGCGATGGACACAAGACCAAAAATATCTCAGTTTTATTTTGACTGCTGAAGGAACGGTTCATAACCAAGTGATCATCATTGATCCGGCCAATGGAAATGTCATCAAAAGAATCGATTCTCCGAACGGAAATATGTCCGGCAACCTGATAATGTCCTATTCTGTTACAGGAAATGATTACGAAAACATTCTTTTGCACACAACCTATATGTACAATTTTGGTCTTGTAACTGATGTTTTTTACACCAAAAATGGCGGAGACAGTTGGCAAAAGGTTTACACAAGTTCTAATAATGACGGTGTTCACATCAATAATGTCGCCATCAGCCCCAATAATCCCAACAAATTATTTTTAGCGAGAGGGTTCTCTCCGGGAGAAAAAAACGGAGGGTTATATGTATCAGACAATTCCGGAAATAGTTGGACAGAAAAAATTGCAGGTACCAATTACTCTGCGATCACATTTGACCCGGCAGATTCTCAAAAAATGTTTTTGGGAACGTTTTATCTTACAGAAACCCAAACCGAGAATCTTTATCGATCTACAGACGGCGGCGAAAGCTGGAACATTGTTCCAATCACATGGACCGACCTTTCTACCAACAGCATCCAAAAGATTGTCGTTAATCCAAAAAACACGAACGAAGTGATGGTTTTGGAAGAGAATGAGATCGTGATCTCAAAAGATGGCGGAAACACCTGGACGAATTATGTTTATCCTGCCAACGATCTGGAAAACAAATATTATTATGGACTGAATGCGACTTACAATCCTAATAACAGCAATGAAGTGATCATCAGTTCCAATTATTATCCTTTCCATTCTTTGGACGGTGGAATTACGTTAACAAGACTCAAAAATCCGTTTGCGAATAATACCGATAGAGTCAGCTTTCATAAAAATTCGGACAAGCATTTGTATTATGGATTGAGAAGAGGATTTGTTCATCAGGATTTCCAAACCGGGCAAGAAACAGGAATTGGATTGATGGCTATCAATTTCTTTCCGAATTTCAGAAGTACCGGTCTTTATGCAGATCCGTTGGTTGCAGGAAGAGTTTACGTCACCTCAAGCAATTTCATGGGTTCTACCTTTGCTGTAAGCACCAATCACGGCGCCAACTATTCTACAGGTTACAGCGATTACGGATTGAATATTATGAGAGTTGCCACATCCAAATCGAACACCAATCATTCCTGGGTCTCTTTCGACGAATCTGTAAGGAAATTTGATTTCACCGATATGAGTGGAATCACAAGTCAGGAAGTGATACTGCCTTCATTCGGAACAGTTTTCGGAATCAGCATCGATGAAACTAATGAGAATCATGTGATTCTTTCCCAGAATAATAATGTTTACAGAACAACAGACGGCGGACAAAACTGGATACCATCGGAAAGCGGATTGGGAATACTGGAAAGCAATGTGGATTTCATTTATGATATTAGTAAAAATCCTTTCAATAAAGACCAATTACTGTTGTCAACAACTCAGGGGATCTTCATCTCTAACGATGCCGGTGTAAAATGGGCTCAGATATACAGCGATAATGTCATCAACAGAGCCGAATTTTCGTCTTATAAAAATGGTGTTATCGTAGCAACTTCTAATTTTATGAACGGAAGCGGTGAAGGTTATGCATATCCTCCGTCACAAGTGAGAATTATTTATTCAAATGATTTAGGACAAACCTGGAATGAAGTCGCTCCTGAAAAGCTGGGTTATCTTTTCTCAGAATCTTCTGCAATTGATTTTCTGGACGATGAAAAGGCTGATATCTACTTCAGTACATCTGATCTGGGATTGGTAAAATATCAGATCAGTCTGGAAACTTTGGCAACCAATAATAATTCTTTATCAAAGGCAGACTTAATCATTTATCCAAATCCAACTTCGGATTATATTACTATTTCTAATGACAAAATCAAAGAAGCAACAATCGTAGATTTTACAGGGAAAACTTTACTGAAATCAACATCAAAAACAATCGATCTATCGAATCTTCCAAAAGGTATTTATATCCTGAATGTAACAATAGAAAATGGAAAATCCATATCGAAAAAAGTGATTAAAAACTAAAATTTCTTCATATCAAAAAATAGCCTTAACAGATTTTGTTAAGGCTATTTTTTTTAAACCAAAGCTTGGTGATATTGTACGGATAGCCAATCCGCACAATATGTGAATTTTTTTCTATTTATGAATCGGATTGCATAAAAAATATTAGAGTATCGAAATTTTATTTATCTTCGTCTCCATAAAACACACGATTTTAATACTCATATATATTAACATTTAAAATCAAAAATGATGGGATTAAGCAATTTGAACGCCACACATCTGAGCAGTGCAAAGATCACTGCCGCCAACGATGCCATCTCGGCACTCGAAACAGCAATTGAAGAAATTAATATCAACCTTTCCACCGAAGACCGCAGACGCTACGGCAGCATCAATGAGCAGAACAAACTCTTTGTAAACAAGGTATATGACTACAACCAGAGCCAGGCCAACCTCAGCTCGCCCGAAGTGGACTGGGAAGAGTTTGCGAAAGATCATACTTCCAGAAAAAATATGGAGACAATGATCAGCAAGCTGGAAAGCATCATCACCAGGCTGAACAATGCCAAAACCCTGCACGACTACGACAACTACCAGGCGGCATTGGTGGATTACTCCTACACCACCTACAAAGCGGGAACGTCGGCACCCGGATTTGAAGACAAATACAGAGACCTGAAGCAGTTCTTTGTAAAAAATTCAACATCCACTGCGCCGCCCACAGAAGACAAACCGTAAAACAACAATCATCAATCGCCCCTCCCAATATTTGGAGGGGCATTTTTTTGCTTTTACCTATCCGGAGACGTTCTGCAGTGGTCGGTTGGGGTTAGGGGATCTATCCCAATACGTCCGGTATAGGTCCGGACACGTCACCCAACCTATCCGGAGACGTTGCGCAAGGGTCTGGCCAGGTTGCAGACCGCTCCGGATACGTTCCGGAAAGGTCCGTAGTGATGGAGCACGTGTCCAGAGGTATCCGGGACGTGTCGGGATACGTGGGGTGACGTGTCGGGAGGAATGATGGACGTGGTGGGGTGGGTTTTGTTTTTGTTGGAGCGAGCGTCTCGCATTTTTTGAATGACACAAGCAAGATGCCCACAACAACATGGGTAAACAGAATTTTATTTCACTTTTAAAAAATATAAGTGTTAGAACTTCGTTTATCTTTTTAGCAGAAAGCTTAAACAAACACTCGTCACAAATGAAATTAATTATATTTTTTCTTGGAATCTCTACCTTTTGCTTCTCACAAAAATTTAGTTTCATTTACGAAACAAAATACAAACTGAATTCAGAAAATCCGGATGATGTCAATTCCGAGAAAATGATTTTGGATTTAAAAGATAATATTTCAATTTTTAGAGATTCAGTAGAAAAACAAGCAGATTCATCAAAGTTGAATAATGGAAAGGAAATATTTAAAATGGGCGTTGAAAACCAATTCTATGTCAAAAAGAATCTTGCTCAAAAAAGAGTTGAAAAAGTAATAACTTATTTGCGAACAGATTATCTTCTTCCAATTGAGGAAAACTTAAACTGGAATATAACTTCCGAACAAAAATTGATTGGAAAATATCAATCTCAAAAAGCAGAAACTACGTATGGAGGAAGAAACTGGATTGCCTGGTTTACAACAGAATTACCTTTCAGCGATGGTCCATATATTTTCAATGGTTTACCCGGATTGATTGTTTCTATCCAAGATTCAAACAATGACTATTCATTTAATTTGATAGAAGTCAAGAAAGGTGGGAATCTATTTGATGCACGCACGAAAACAATAAAAATTGATTGGAAAAAATATGAAACACTTGCAAAATCATATTTTAATGATCCATTTAACATCAATTCAAAAGGGTGGAAAACAGCTACATTTACCGATCCGACTGGTAAAACAGTGGATATTTCCGTGAAAAATAAAGAATTTCAAAATAATATTTTACAAGACAATAATCCAATTGAATTAAATCATAAAGTAATTTATAAATAAAAACCTTTCCGATTTGGAAAGGTTTTTATTTATCTAATACTGAAACTTCCTGAAAGCTTCCAGCGTTTTATCAATCTCTGTATCGCCAATCGCGGACGAAATAAACCAAGTCTCATAGCCACTTGGCGGAAGATAAATCCCCTGCTCCAAAACCTGATGAAACAAATTATTGAACAAACCGATGTTGGAGTTGTTCACTTCATTAAAGTTACTCGCAGAAGTTACATCAAAGAAAATCGACATCATACTTCCCTTTCGGTTGATTCTGTGTCGGATTCCTTTTTCATTCAATATTTTTCCAATTTCGAAGTCTAAAGTTTCGGTTGTTTTATCAAGTTTTTTATAGAAATCAGCATCCTGCTTTATCAATTGTAAAGTTTTAAGTCCAGCTCTCATTGCGAGAGGATTTCCACTCAAAGTTCCGGCCTGGTAAACGCGCCCTCTTGGCGAAAGCCAGTTCATAATTTCGTTTGGTCCCGCAAAAGCTCCAACCGGCAATCCGCCACCAATAACCTTTCCATAAGTCACCAAATCCGCTTTCACACCCAAAGCTTCCTGCGCACCGCCAAAAGCCAAACGAAAACCTGTCATTACCTCATCAAAAATCAATAAGGCACCATTCTCATCACAGATTCTTCTAAGATTTTGAAGAAAGTTATTCTCGGGCAAAATACAACCCATATTTCCGGCAATCGGTTCTACGATAATCGCCGCAATCTGCTCAGGATTATTTCTGAAAAGGTCTTCAACCTGTTCTATATTATTGTATTCGGCAAGTAATGTATCTTTCGCCGTTCCTTGCGTAACGCCAGGAGAATTCGGACTTCCAAAAGTCGCCATTCCACTTCCCGCCTGAATCAGAAATGAATCCGAATGTCCGTGATAACAACCTTCGAACTTGATGATTTTATCTCTTTCAGTATAACCTCTTGCCAAACGAATTGCGCTCATACAGGCTTCGGTGCCCGAGGAAACCATCCTGATTTGGTCAACATTCGGAACATTTTCCACAATGAATTTTGCAATCTCCGTTTCCAATTCCGTTGGCGCTCCAAAAGAAAATCCTTTCTCAGCCTGCAGTTTAAGAGCTTCCAAAACTTCGGGGTGGGTATGCCCTAGAATCGCCGGTCCCCACGAGTTGATATAATCGACGTAAGTTCTGTCATCTTCATCCGTAAGATAAGCACCTTTTGCGGATTTCATAAAAATCGGGACACCTCCTACGGATTTAAAGGCACGAACAGGCGAATTAACACCACCCGGAATATATTTATACGCTTCCTCGAAAAGCGCCGAACTTCTTTGATATAACATTTTAATTGATCGTTGTTTGTTGATAGTTGTTTTGATAGTTATTAGATTTAAATCTAAATTCTAACCTCTAAATTCTAGCTTCTTGGTTTTTTACTTTGCAGATAGATCACTTGCCCTGCTCTTGGTTCTTCGCCTGCCTCCATTCTGTTTTTAGAATACAGTTTTTTTAGTTTGATTCCGAATTTCTGAGCAATATCGTGCATTGTTTCACCAATTCCGGCTTTGTAAGTTTCTTTGTTTCCTGATGAGTTTTTACCTTCTAAGAAAATGATATCATTCTTTGCCAGTCTGGAGTCTTCCAGTTCATTATATTTCATCAGACGTTTTTCACTGATTCCGAATTTCTTGGCAATATCAGACATATCTGCATCCACAGGCATTATAAAGAATTTCAGATCACCATTAGGATGATTTTTCACAAGAATATTTTTCAGAAGCGCTGCTTTCGTGCTTGCATCTACAATCTCAGAAACTTCTGATTGTTTTTTTGCATACGAACCTTGAGAGTAAGGCACCTTCACTGTTGGCGGAGTAACTTTGTCATTCTGTTTTTCCTGACTTAGTTGCGCCATAAAAACCGCATCATTATTCAGGTTGGGATACAATTTCAAAATGGCGTAATAGACCTCATCCTTCGTTGTATTATCAAATTCATACAATTTATATCGCTCGATCTTATCAATCAGGATATAGGCATATCTTGGATTGGTTGCATATCCTGCTTTCTTAAGACCGTGTGCCCAGGCTTTGTAATCTTTTGGATCTAAGTCAAAAAGCTTGGTGTAATATTTTCTCGTCGCCAAAAAAACCGAATGGTCTTCATAAGACTGCTTTGGATCTTCATAAACACGGAAACATTCGTTGGGCGCATCATCAGTATGTTTCATTGTTTTGCCTGTCCAGTCTTCCTTGCATTTGATTCCGAAGTGGTTTTTTCCTTCCAGTGCTAATCGGCTTTGTCCACCTGCTGTTTCCAAAAGCCCTTGAGCCAAAGTAATACTTGCAGGGATTTTATATTTCTCCATTTCTTCCACTGCATACGGTGCGAATTTCTGGATATATTGGTCTTCCGTTTTCCAGGTTTGTGCTTTTGCCAATCCTAAAACACAAACAAAACCAATCGCCAATAATTTTTTCATTTTCAATATTTTAAAATATTTATTTCTTTATTTTTCAGGAGCTAATCCCGCTATCCGCTATATCTTTTTTGTCATTGCGAACGAAGTGAAGCAATCCTTAGAATTTTTCACCGCAATGACAAAAAAGGATGCCGCTACTATCGGGGCTATGGGTTTCTAATTCTTTTCAACTTTTGTCATCAAAACAAAATTTGAAAACTTAATCAACCTCTTCAGAGTTTGAAACTGGGGTTTTATTCCGCAATCGGTTCCCTTCCTTTACTTTTCAAAAACTGATTCGCTCCTTTGATTGCCTGCAATCCGCCAGTGTGAAACATAAGAATTTTTGAATCTTTCTGGAAAAAACCTTTCTCCGCCAAATCAAAAATCTTCTGCATCATTTTACCTGTGTAAATCGGATCAAGCGGCACCTGATATTCGTTATAAAACCAATTTATAAAACGGACATTCTCATCAGATATTTTTCCATATCGGTGTTCATCAGCATCAATTAATTCAAAATTCTTTCTTCTGCTCCATTCCGAGATTGTGTTCTCCAACGAATTATCCTTCACAACTTTGATTCCAATCACATTTTGATGTTCTTCCGCAAACCTGGAAATCCCAGCAATTGTTCCTCCGGTTCCAACAGCCGTGCAAAGATAATCAAAATCTTTGGTGTCATTTCCCAACATATATTGAACACCTTTCACCGCCATTTCATTACTTCCGCCTTCAGGAATTATCAATGAATTAGGATATTGTTCCAAAAATTTTTGGGTTAATTGCTCCTTGTTTTGATAATCTTCCCTTGAAACAAAAAAGAATTGCATTCCGTTTTTGGAAGCTTCGGAAAGTGTGGGATTGTCTTGCCAATTATTTTTTAATTCATTTCCCCGGATAATTCCGATCGTTGGAATCCCGAATTCTTTCCCAAAAGCAGAGACCGATGCAATATGATTTGAAAATGCACCTCCAAAAGTAATTAATAAAGGATTTTCCGGTTTCGATTCCATGTATTGATTGACATTGAACAATAGTTTCCAGAATTTGTTACCGGAAATGGTGGGATGAATCAAATCTTCTCTTTTAATGAAAATCCTGACATCAAAACCGGTTTTGATTTCAACAATAGGGATTTTATGTTCCGGAATCTGAAGCATCTTCAAAAGTAAATATTTCTAATGAAAGCTCATATGATAAAACTTATTTTATAAAAATATTAACCACCGAATCTCTTGCGCCCCGACCTGAGTGGAGCTCTTTTTCTGTTATTGCGTTTGTACAAATGTTCTTCAGATGGCTTCACCTTGTTCGCAATGACAGAAAAAAGCGGGAACGGAGGGCGGATAAAGGCGCCCAAATAAAAAATCCACCGAAAATTGGTGGATTTAGAGTCTATAATTAATGAAAATTATTTTGTTCTTTCGATGATTTTTTTCACTGCTTTTATAACAGCTTCAGAATCGATTTGATACTTTTTCATCAATTCAGCCGGCGTTCCGGATTCCCCGAAAGTATCGTGTACTGCTACAAATTCCTGAGGTGTAGGTCTCCTTCTGGATAGCATACCGGCAACAGATTCTCCTAAACCTCCAAGATAGTTATGCTCTTCTGCAGAAACCAATTTTCCGGTTTTTTCTACAGATTTCAGAATGATCTCTTCATCCAAAGGCTTGATAGTGTGGATATTGATAATCTCACAAGAGATACCTTCTTTTTCCAGTTCATCGGCAGCCAACAAAGATTCCCAAACCAAATGTCCGGTTGCAACAATCGTTACATCTGTTCCTTCCTGCAAAAGAATTCCTTTCCCAATCTCGAAAGGCATATCTTCCGGAATAAAAACAGGGACTACCGGGCGTCCAAATCTAAGATAAACAGGACCTTCGTGTGCGGCGGCAGCTAATGTTGCAGCTTTGGTCTGATTGTAATCACAAGGATTGATTACCGTCATTCCCGGCAGCATTTTCATCATCCCGATATCTTCCAGAACCTGGTGCGTTGCGCCATCCTCACCCAAAGTTACCCCTGCGTGGGAAGCAGCAATTTTCACATTCTTGTTGGAATAAGCAATCGATTGACGGATCTGGTCGTAAACTCTGGAAGTTGCAAAGTTGGCAAATGTTCCTGCAAAAGGAATTTTTCCATTGATAGTCAAACCGGCTGCCATTCCCATCATATTGGCTTCTGCAATACCCGTCTGGAAGAATCTTTCCGGCGCTTTTTCTATGAATTTCTCCATTTTAAGCGAACCAATTAAATCTGCACAAAGTGCTACAACATTTGGATTGGTGTCTGCCAATTCTGCCAAACCAGCTCCAAAACCTGACCGAGTATCTTTTTTTTCTGTGTATGTATATTTCATTTTGTTATAATTGATGGATGATAGTGATAAATGATCTATGTGTTAATGACAATAATCATTTCATCATTAATAATTAATAATTCATCATTGATAATTAATAATCAGCTGGTGCTTCCAAATACAGTTGTTTGAAAGCCGTCTCTAACTGTTCATCGTTAGGCGCTTTTCCGTGCCAAGCATGGCTACCAACCATAAAATCCACGCCACTTCCCATCTCTGTATGAAGAAGGATAGCAACAGGTTTACCATTTCCTGTTTCTGATTTTGCTTTCTTAAGAATAGCAATTACAGCTTCAAGGTCGTTACCGTTTTTCTCTTCCAAAACCAACCAACCGAAAGCTTCCAACTTAGCGTGTAGATCACCTAAAGATAAAACATCATCTGTATCACCGTCAATCTGTCTTCCGTTATAATCTATTGTCGAAATAATATTATCTACTTTTTTAGCCGCAGCATACATAAAAGCTTCCCAAACTTGTCCTTCCTGTAATTCGCCATCGCCATGAAGTGTATAAACCAGCGCTTCATCTTTATCCAGTTTTTTACCCTGAGCTGCTCCTAAAGCCACCGATAAACCTTGTCCTAATGAACCAGAAGCTACTCTTACACCAGGTAAACCTTCATGCGTAGTGGGATGACCTTGTAATCTTGAATTTAGTTTTCTGAATGTTGCCAATTCCGGAATCGGGAAAAATCCGAATCTTGCCAATGTACTATAAAACACGGGAGAAATATGTCCGTTTGAAAGGAAAAATAAATCTTCATTCTTACCTTCCATTGTGAAAGGAAGTTTATAGTTCATAATTTCCCCATATAGTGCTACAAAATACTCTGTACAACCAAGGGATCCACCGGGATGACCACTGTTAACAGCGTGAACCATTCTCAGAATATCTCTTCTGATCTGCGTTGAAAGGCTTTTCAGCTCTTCGATTGATTTGCTCATTATGTTAGATTTGCTTTCTTGCGAAAATACGACTTTTTGATGACCTCCAAAAATCTACTCTTATAAAAGTTGCACAAAAAAACCGCTCAGCATTGAGCGGTTAAAATTTATTAAAAAAAAAATTATTTGCCGAATTTATAAGTAACTCCGAATTGGAAAACTCCGTTTCTTGAAGCGTCACCATTATTGTTTTTAATAATATCAGTTACACCTGCAACATATCGTATGTTTGCACCAAAATTAGATGTAAAGTCATATCCAGCTCCCAATCCTAAACCGAAGTCAAAGCCATTAAAAAGACTTTTTACATCACCAGAATTACCGTTTGCTTTTGCTTTTGCACTAATCAAAAAGCCGAATTCAGGTCCTGCTTCTAAGTAAAATTGAGGAGTTGCTTTATACTGAAACATAACAGGAATAGAAATGTAATCTAAATTCAGATTAATATTACTTCCATCATCAGATTTCACTCCTTTTCCACTATACAAAACTTCTGGTTGAATATTGAATGATTCTGCTAAAGGTACATTCACAAAAGCTCCAGCATAAAATCCAAATTTTGCTTTGCTATCATCAGAATTAGAAACGCTGGATACATTCCCTCCAGCTTTAAGACCAAAAGTTTGCGCATTTGATAATCCAAAAACTGCAATAGCAGCCGTTAAAATCAATTTTTTCATAGTTGTAATTTTAAAGATTGTTATTAATTGTTAAATTAACTTAAAACATTGCTAAATTAATATTTTTTCTCAAATTTCAAAATAAAAATAAAAAAACTTGATTAAACCCAAAAACCAATAAAAAACTCCAGCCTAAAGACTGGAGTTTTTTTTAATGTATATTCAATTGTTATTTCAAATAAAAATTATATCCTACAATCACTGCACCTACCGATTCTTTCCCTACGACAGGACGATCATCGTAATATCCTCTGTCATACTTACCCGAGATACTTTGGTAGCCAAGATATAGCTCACCAGTAGGCATGTTATACATGAACTTTGGTAAAGCGTACAATCCGCCGTTAACATTTGAATTAGTAGAAATACCATATCCTAAATCCAGACCTACAGCAATCGGCGCACCGCTGAAAGAGTATTTACCGGAAACAGCTACGGGAATAAATCCAAAGTCATCTCCTTTTATACTTCCACCAGGATAGTTGTAACTTTTACCAATAAAATGAGAATATCCTGTGGCAACTCCCAAATCGAAACCTTTTGCAATGTTCCATCTGTAAGCCGCATCAAGTCCTAATGTAAAGGGTGAATTACCTGTAGTCGGAGCTCCAATATGTGCTCCTAATTTAAATCCTTCCTGAGCATTAGAAAATCCAAAAACTGCAATAGCAGCTAGTAACAAAAACTTTTTCATAGTTTCAAAATTTTAAATTTTTCAAACTAATATTACCAAGTTTTATACCAAAACAAAAATTCTACTTTTTCTCACTGTTATTATAGGCTACAATGATTTTTTTAACAACAGGATGTCTTACAACATCTTCTTCGGTAAGATATACAAAGCCTATCTCGTTGATATCCTTCAGTATGCTCATCGATTCTTTGAGACCGGACTGTTGCTTTGGTGGCAAATCAATCTGACTTGGGTCACCTGTGATAATGAATTTGGCGTTCATTCCCATTCTGGTTAGGAACATTTTCATTTGAGAATGTGTAGTGTTTTGGGCTTCGTCCAGAATTACAAATGCCTCATCCAGAGTCCTGCCTCTCATAAAAGCCAGTGGTGCAACTTCGATTACTTTCTTTTCCATATAGCCTTCCAATTTTTCGTGCGGAATCATATCTCGAAGTGCATCATATAATGGCTGCAAATACGGGTCTAATTTTTCCTTAAGATCACCAGGAAGAAAACCAAGACTTTCGCCCGCTTCCACCGCTGGTCTTGTTAAAATAATTCTTTTAACTTCTTTATCCCGAAGTGCTCTTACCGCTAAGGCAACACTAGTATAAGTTTTTCCTGTTCCGGCCGGACCAATTGCAAAAACCATATCCTTCTTTTCAGAAACCTGAACCAATTTCTTAAGATTAGTTGTTTTTGCTTTGATAGCTTTTCCATTAACACCTTTTACAATGATGTCCTGATCGAACACCAATTGTTTTTCGGAATCGTCTTTTAATTTCAAAATCGATTCGAGCTGCTTGATTTCTATAGAATTGTGCTTAGAGATGTAAGCCGTAATATCGTCTAATTTTTGTTTTAAAAGGTCCAGCGTTTCTCTATTTCCCATTGCAAAGATGAAGTTGTCTCTGCCAGTGATCTTAAGGGTTGGAAAGCTGGATTTTATCAGATTGAAGTTCTGATTCTGAACACCGTAAAATGTTTTGGTGTTGATATCTTCCAGTTCATAATTGATTTCGAACATAAATAATATTAGTAGTTAATCTAACAAATATATGAATTGATTTGACATCTTATACCTCTTTAAAAATTGAATTATATTAAATTTGCAACAAATCTTATCAAATGTCAGTCATTACTCTCACTTCAGATTACGGACTTGTGGATCATCGTGTTGCAAGCATCAAAGGTAAAATACTCAGCTGGAGCGAGGATGTAAAAGTAGTGGACATCACTCACAATATAATGGCTTACAATCTTTTGCAAACAGCCTATATTGTAAGAAATGCTTATAAATTTTTCCCGGAAGGCAGTATCCATATTATTTCCGTTGACAGCTTTCATCATAGATCAAGAAAAAATATCATCACCAAAATTGACGGTCATTATTTTATTTCCGCGGATAACGGAATCATTAATCTGATGTTTTTCGATATAAAACCGGAAGCTATCTATGAGATCACCCTGAATAACAGATTCGATGATAAAGTCTCTTTCCCTTCTACCGACATTTTTGTTCCTGCGGCAATGCATATCTACAAAGGTGGATTGCCAGAGGTGATTGGAAGAAAAATTAAGACAATAAAAGATATTTCTTTCCCTAAGGCCATTTATAACGAAGCTGAAAAAATGATTGTGGGTGAAGTGATGTATATCGATAATTTTGGAAATGTCGTTTCCAATATCAGTCGGAAATTCTTCGAAAAGTATGCGGCAATTAACGGAGAATTTACAGTAAAGTTCCGAAATATTGTTTTGACGAAAATTATGGAACAATACACCGATGTTGTAACTGACTGGAACAGGGAACAGGAATTCCATGGAAAATCGTCAGTCATCTTCAATGATGCGGATCTGCTGGAAATCACCATCTATAAAGGCAGTGTTCTGAATGGTGCTTCTACCCTTTTTGGGATGAATACAGGAGAAAAAATCTATGTAGAATTTGTATAAAAAAACCGGCAGATAATTGCCGGTTTTTATTTTTATTGAGAATATATTATTCTTTAATTAATTTTTTAGTGAAGGTATCATTATCAGTTTTCACTTTAACAACATAATTACCTATTTTCAATCTAGAAACATCAAATGCATTTTTAGATAAACTTTCTTGATCAAATTGCTTAACCAATTTTCCAGAAATATCATACAACTCTACAGAAACCATTTTATTGATTCCTTTCAATGTAAATTGGTTTTTTACCGGATTTGGAGACAAAGCTACATCTTTAGAATTCACTACATCATCTACAGCAAGTGCAGTACAACTAAAAGTCGCTTTGAAACCTGGTTTAGTCAAACCAGTTCCAGATTTGAAGGTAATTGTAATAGCTCCACTTGAGTGTGTTGACTCGAAAGAAGGAGGTAAAGTATTACCAGTGATTGTTCCCTGAAAAGGCACCCCTGTAGACAATCCATTTCTTACGACAATGTAATCATCCTCATTCATATCAAATTGTGTGAAAGTAATTTTCAGTTTTTGAGAAGGATCATTTGGATAAAAAGTTTTTGTCCAGCTTTCATTGTTGGTATAATTCCCTTTTTCACCGCCTGTATCGGTAACTGTTTTTCCACACCAATTATCTCCTGTTAAAATAACTAAAGATCTCTGATATAATGGAGAACAATCTGTTCCTACTTCTACTTTATAAAAAGTATTAGTTAAAAGACCTGTAATATTAAATGTTTTCGTAGATGAATTTCCGGACTTCACAATAGTTCCATCTATTGTTGAAACTCTGTATTTCCAGGATGTAGATGTATTATCGGTAATTGTAACTGTTGCTTCGTTATCTGTAACATTGGTTATGGTCATATTGGTAAGCGTTACAGCACAAGATTTGGTGCAATCACCACTCATACAAGCTTTGGAATCAATTGTCTGTCTGATAAGGTCGCCAGGCTGTGGTCCGAAACCATTTGCAAAACTAATACCTACAGAACTTACCAAATGGCAATAGCTCATAATAGTCCCTTTTGTTGTGGTTGGAAGTGGCCCATCACAACCTTCATCATTTCCCGATGCTGGTCCGCACCCATCGATAGCCGTATTATTTCCATTCCATGCACAAGCATGTGTATGAGGAGATCCAAGATTATGCCCCAATTCGTGTGTCATTGCTTCAATATTCCATGAATAAGTAGGAACAGCAATATTCTGGTTATTTACACCGCAATAAGAATATTTGTTTGTGGTACAAAGGCTATTAACATAGGCAACACTTGTTGTCGCAGGATTTCTTATCAGCTGAGCCAAATCACCATTGAATGTCGTTCTTGTTGATCTAAACTGACTGAGAATAGTTCCAGGCTGTCCAGAATAAGGGTCTGTGGAGGTCCAGATATATATAGAACTCATCGCAACATTCACACTTTCATTATCATATAATGTTTTAATATTATTAAATAATGCAGTAACCCAATTGGTGGTGGTAGTAGTATTCGATCCGTTCTGGGTATATGGACCATAACCAACTTCGAAATAAATTCTTACACAATTCGCAGTAAGAGCTGCTTTTTTTTGATTGTAAGGATCATAGGAAATTTTTTGAGCCCTATTTTCAGGCAGTTCATCTGCACTACAAGAAAATGGATTTTTAGTTTTTAACTTATAATCACTGTAAGAAACAAAATCCTGGGAGCTTTTAGCTTTACCCAAAACTACATTTCCGAATTCATTTGTAGAAGCCACACCTACGATATCGTTATCAAAGAAACTGAAAGCAACAACAGAAGTATTATCACCTTTTATTATCCCTTGATAATAGACACCCGGCGTATATGCCTTCGTTCCTTTATCCGTCTCAACCTGGAAATCGGTTGTAAGAATATTATTTTTAACCAATTCCACTGTCATTTCCCCATTCTCGAAAGGAAAACTCAGTTCCATTGTTTCTGGTTTTTCATCTACAATTTTTTGCAATTCCGTAGATTTCAATTGCATTACCGTTACGCCGTCAGCTTCATTCTTGTAAACCGCTGCATTTTTAGAAGCAACATCTTTTGTAAAAGGACTGTACCTTGCAAAAGTTTTTTTTGCTGATTTCTGAGCCGCTACTTTCTGCGCAATTGGTTTGAGGCCTTGTGAGAATCCAAATCCAAAAATACTTACAGAAAATAGTAGTTGGAAAATTTTCTTCATATTTAGAATAATTAAATTTATCTTACAAAAAAACAGTTTTTTTTTCAGAATTCATTTTAAAATTAAAAGTTTAACATTTTTATGGCAATTAAAAACAATTGACCAAATCTATTTTTTATTAATGAAAAACAACAATTTTTATTTCATTTAAATAATTATCAGCACTTGATCTTATAAAAAATAGCCAAAACCTTAATTCTGGCTATTTTTAATTTCATTATTTCATATTAACATTAATTTTTCAAAACAAGGTTCTTAGACTCTTATTTTATCTTCACCCAATAAAAAGTATCTTTGCAAAAAATCCGTAGATGCTTTACACGATTATCAAGGCAATTCATATTATTTTTATGGTAAGTTACTTTGCCGGGATTTTCTATCTCGTGAGATTGTTTGTTTATTATAAGGACACTGATGAATTCGATGAAGTGAAACAGCAGATTCTCAGAAATCAATATACCTTTATGGCAGTCAGACTTTGGAATATCATCACTGTTCCCGCCGGAATCTTGATGTTATTAAGTGGACTCACTATGATTTTTCTTAATTCCGGATTACTGAAAACGCCTTGGTTTCATCTAAAACTGACATTTCTAGTTGGGCTCGGGATTTATCATTTCTGGTGCTGGAAACGCGTTAAGGAACTAAAAAACCTCAACGGAAACACGCTCTCAATCACGAATATCAAGCTTAGGCAATTCAACGAGATTGCAACCCTTATTTTATTCGCTGTTGTTTTTACAGTAATTCTCAAATATTCCGTTATACAATATTGGTGGCAGTTATTACTCGGATTTTTCGGAATCATTATTATGATAACTTCGATTGTAAAACTGGTGAATAAAAATAAAGATTAAAGAACAAAGAATAAAGATTAAAGATTAAAGACTTCAAAAGTCTCGGTATAACAATAAAACCTAACTCTAATACACTCAAACTCTCCAACCCAATTATGATAGCAATATTCAAAAAAGAACTTTGGAATTTTTTCGGAAACTGGAGCGCGTGGATTATCATCGCTGCTTTCAGTATTATTTCCGCATTATTCCTGTTCTTCTTCGAGAACAATTTTAATATTTTCGAGATTGGAAGTGCAACCTTGCAAAGTTTCTTTGTGCTTTCGCCTTGGCTTTTTATGTTCATCATTCCGGCAATCAGTATGAGAACTTTAGCTGAGGAAGAACAATCCGGAACCTTGTTTTGGCTGTTTTCTCAACCGGTGAAAATTACCGAAATCGTTGGCGGGAAATTCCTTTCCGTTTGGCTCGTTGGTGTTTTATGCCTGTTGCCATCATTGGTTTATTATTATACTATTTACGTTTTGGGTGTTCCGGAAGGTAATATCGACGGAAGTATGACTTTTGGAAGTTACATCGGTTTGATTATTCTGATTGCTGCTTTTTCCGCAGTCGGGATTTTGGCTTCATCGTTGTCTTCCAATCAAATTATGGCTTACCTGCTGGGCGTTTTCCTTTGTTTCATTCTTTATTTCGGGATTGAGCAATTGGCTAGTTACAAATTAATGGGCGGTGCAGATTATATTTTGCAGAATATTGGATTTTATCAACATTTTCTTGCCTTCACAAGAGGTCAGGTAGATACAAGAGATGTTTGTTATTTTCTTTTCGTGATATTTTTGGGATTGGGATTAGCAAGCTGGTTTGTTTGGGAAAAGAAGTAGGATTTTAAACCTCAAGGTTTTAGGTTTAAAAAACTTATTTAAAGTGTATTGCAAAGTCGCAAAAAATAAATTAAAGCTTAAATCGTATTGAAGTCGCAAAATTTTCCATTATTGAAAAAAATTGGCGCCTTAAAGACACAATAATTTATAAAATTCATTATCATAAGATGAATAAAAAAAATAAAATCACTTTGATTATCATAACTGTTCTCCTGATTATCGGGATGAGCGGACTTGTCTATAAACGTTTTGATTTGACGGCGGAAAAACGTTACACACTTTCTGATTCCACAATCAAGGTTTTGGAAAATGTGAAGAAACCGATGACGATTGAGGTTTATCTTGAAGGCGATTTTCCAGCTTCTTTCAAGCAACTTTCGAATGAAACCAAATTTATGCTGGACGAATTCCGAAAAATCAATCCGAAAATCGATTATAAATTCCGTGACCCGATTGCTGAGAAAATCCCGCAGGATACATTGAAAGGAATGGGAATGCAGCCTTCGATACTTCCAGATATGAAAGACGGAAAAATATCGGAAATAGTAATGTTTCCTTACGCCGCCATCAAATATAATGGTTACGGAACTTCTGTCCCATTGATTGTTCAGCAATCCGGAATTGATGCTGCAACGCAACTCAGCAAATCGATTGAAAACCTTGAATATAACTTCGCTTCCACTATCAAAGGAATGATGGAAGAAACGGCGAAGAATATTGGTTTCTTGGTGAACCAGCAAGAATTGAGTCCGGATGAATTCCGTGGATTTTTGGATTTGGCAATGGAGAATTACAACATTGGACCGGTGATTCCGGAAAACAAAACCGAATTGTCTTTAGCAGATGTTCCTAAACTAAAACAAATGGACGCTCTGGTTATTGCAAAACCAAGAAAAGCTTTTACTGATAATGAAAAAGTGATTCTCGACCAATACATTATGAATGGCGGAAAAACACTTTGGATGATTGATGCAGTCAATGCTGAAATGGACACCCTTTTCCAAGCCAAGAAAATAATGGCTTACCCGATTGACCTTAATCTGACAGATTTTATGTTCAATTATGGACTGAGAATCAATCCGGCTTTGACCAAGGATATGAAAAAATCAGCGTTGGTAAGAATTGTTTCGGGTGAAGTTGCCGGTAATCCGCAGTATAGCAGTTTCCTTTGGCCTTATTTCCCTTTAGGAATCGCTGAAACCAAAAATCCGATTACGAAGAACATCAATCCTGTAAAATTCGAGTTTCCAACTTCGATTGATACGCTGGGAAGGCCAAATATCAAAACCAAAGTTCTTTTCGAATCCAGCGAAAGAACCACTAGCAAAACTGTTCCGAATTACGTCGCTCTTTCTGAAATTGTAAGAACAGACAGCATCGGCGAGATGGAACGTCCTACGCCACCGAAGATTTTTGCAGTGGCTTTGGAAGGGAAATTCAAATCTGCTTATGCGACAAGAAGTGAGAAGAATTCTTATCCTGGATTCAAAGCTCAAAGTCCTGAGAATAAAATGCTCGTGATTGCCGATGGTGATATTGCCAGAAATCAAATCTGGAAAGGACAACCACTTCCTTTGGGAGAAGATTTGCTGACCAAAGAACATTACGGCAACGCACAATTTTTGAGAAATGCTTTGGATTACCTGTTAGACGACAGCAATATAATGGAACTAAGAGACAGAACAATTGAAGTGAGATTGCTCGACAGACAAAGAATTGATTCAGAAAAATCCGACTGGCAATGGTTCAATCTGCTTCTACCTTTGGGAATTTTAGGAGTTTTGGGAGCTGGATTTTATTTCTTGAGAAAGAAGATGTTTTCTTAATTAAATCTTTTTGAACACAAACTCCACTAAGATTTTTAATAAAAATAAATACAGGTTCACAAAGACGCTTCGCTCATAAAAGATTCTTTGCTAAGTGCTAACGGCTTTGCGAACTTAAAATAATCACAATAATTGTTATAAAACTTTGCGCGCTTTGCGTTCAAAATCGACGAATTATGAAAAACCTTTTACTAGCTTTAATTTCGGGTGTTTTGTTAGCCATTTCGTGGCCGACTTACGGTATTCCGTTTTTTATATTTTTTGCCTGGGTTCCGCTTCTGATGATGGAACATAACATTACGAAGTTCAGCAATATCAAAAAGAAAAGCTTGGCTGTTTTTTGTTTTTCATACCTTACATTTTTGATTTGGAACTTTGTTACTACTGGCTGGCTTTACAATTCGCAATTACCTGACGGAAGCAAATCTCTGTTGGCAGTTCTGTTTCCGGTTTTGACCAATTCATTTTTTATGGCGTTGGTTTTTGTGTTTTATCATATTTATAAAAAAAGTCAGGGAACCTATTTCGGATTGGTCTTTTTTGTAGCGATTTGGATGGCTTTTGAGAAGCTTCATCTCGTTTGGGAATTTACCTGGCCTTGGCTCAATCTCGGAAATGTCTTTGCAGAATATCATCAGTTTGTTCAGTGGTATGATACTTTGGGTGCAACAGGTGGAAGTTTCTGGATTCTGATTTGTAATGTTTTGGTATTTTATACGATAAGAATTTGGGAAGCTGGAAGAATCAGAAAATCTTTGATTAAAAATGTTTTGATGACAGCAGGTTTTATCATTCTTCCAATGATCATTTCTTTGGTTAAGTATTATAATTATTCAGTAAAACCAATCGGAACAATTAATGTTACAATGCTTCAGCCAGCGTTGGATCCATATACCGAAAAATATCAGAAAGACAGTTTGACGATTGAAAGTGATTTGCTGAAATTGGCTACAGAAAATTCGGTTTTACAAAGCGATAAAAAATCAAAAATCGATTTATATCTTGCACCGGAAACTTCACTCCCGGGAATTGGAGGTTTCAGCGAAAGAGGTTTTAATAATAGTCTGTTGATTAATAATATCAAAGGATTCCTTTCCCAACATCCGAAATCTGTTTTCTCCGGCGGAATTTCCAGCTATTATATTTATAAAGAAGACGAAGAAAAACCGTCAACAGCAAGTTATCTTGACAGACAAGGCATTTGGTTGGATGAGTATAATTCTGCAATTCAAATTATCCCGAATCAGCAAACCGAAGTTTACCATAAAGCAATGCTCGTTCCCGGCGTTGAGATTTTTCCTTACATCAAAGTTTTTAAGCCAATTTTAGGCGATGCAATGTTGGATTTAGGCGGAACAACGCGTTCTCTTGGAATTTCTAAAGAAAGAAAAGTCTTTGCCAATCCTTACAACAAATCTGTAATTGCGCCAATCATTTGCTACGAAAGTATTTATGGAGAATTCGTAACCGGTTATGTCAAAAAGGGAGCAAATCTTCTAACAATTGTAACTAATGATTCCTGGTGGGGTTATTCGCAAGGTCATAAGCAATTGCTGGTTTATGCAAAGCTTCGGGCGATAGAAACCAGACGCGAAATTGCAAGAGCAGCGAATAGTGGAACCAGTGCGCACATCAATTCCCGAGGCGATATTGTGGATGAATTACCTTACGGTGCAAAAGGCGCATTAACCGCAAAAGTCAATCTGATTGACAAAGAAACATTCTATACCAAAAGCGGCGATTTTCTTTCCAGAATTTGTCTTTTTGTGATTGGAGCTTTGTTACTTTTTATTCCGGGGAGAAAGTATTTGACGAGGAAGAAATAAGTTTGAGTGTTTGAGTGTGAGAGTTACTTTTAAACCCTAACGCCCTAAAACTCTCTGACTCTTAAACTCAAAGATTCGGCAAATACCTTTCTTTAATAATATTCAAATGATGAATGTTGTGACCAACGGTTAGTTTTCCTATTGTCTCTACTTTGATATTGTTTCCATTCACAATGCCAATTAACTGAAGCGCATCTTCCGGAAGATTTTTAAAGAATTTGACTGACAGTTTTCTGGTTAATTTGAATTCTTTAATCAGGCTTTTCAAAGTCCGGCTGTCTGCATAAGAATTATCAGCCCAAGCTTCTTCATCAAATCCCGAAACCAAAGACTGGTCTTTTCTGGAAAATCTTAAAGCCCGGTAAGCAAAGACTTTTTCTGTATCGATGAGATGTTGTAAAAGCGTCTTCAAACTCCATTTTCCTTCTGCATAAGCAAAGTTGCTTTGTTCTTCGGAAAGCGACTCATAGATTTGTAAGGTTTCATCAGAAGCCATTTTCATTTCTTCAATCCAATGTTCCGAAGGAACTAAATCTAAATACCGTTGTATATATTTTTCGAATTCTGTCATAGTTTAGTTGTTGGTTTTTGGTTGATTGTTGATAGGTCTATCAGATTGGGAAACGTTGTCAGGCTGAGGCTCTCGAAGCCTTTCAATATTAATAGAATTAATAATCATTTATTATTCATCTTTTATGACTCCACTTCCCACTCATAAAAATTCACGTCATCATATTTTTTGAAACCTGCACTTGGATATAATTGATTTCCAATCCTATTTTCTTTCCCTGTCTCCAGATACATTCCGCAAGAGTTTGATGTTCTGCAAAGTTCTTTCGCCCTTTCTATCAAAGCTTTTGAAAAACCTTTTCCACGGGAATTCGAATTAACATACAGGTCGTTTAATAGCCAGTAACGTTTCATTCTTGTTGATGAAAAAAGCGGATACAATTGCGTGAATCCCACCAATTTTCCTTCATCTTCAGCTACGAAAATCTCTGAATCTTTTTTCTCCAGTCTTTCAGATAAAAATTGTTGAGCGCCTAAAAAATCAGATGTTTTGTGGTAGAACATTCTATATTCATCAAACAATTGTGAAAGCTGAACCAAATCGTCCTGAGTCGCTTTTCTGATATTATTCTTCATCTTCGTATTGCTCCAGATAATAAGTAAATGTAAACCCTTCAACCTCATCTTCTGCATCCTCCAAAGTCGTGAGCAAGTCTTCAAATAATTCCAATTGGTCAACGCTCATATTCACAAATTCGAGATGAAGCGGCATTTCCAGTTCTCCCGAAATCACATCAAACAATGCGTCCAGATTGTCACCAAAATATTCCGGCAATTTCAATTTTGATTTCAGTTGTTCGTAAAAGTCTTCATAATCGCCAATGTCGACGAAATCTATATATATTTCTTTCATTCTAAGTTGATAGTTGTTGGTTGATAGTTGATGATTGTCAGGCTGAGACTCTCGAAGCCTTCCCTATTTTTATTGTTTCTCAAACGATTGATAATGATTTTTCGTGAGCCAAACATCGCCATTTTTAGTAAAGACAATTCGGTCTGCTCCGCGGTTTCCGCAATCGTAATTAACGTCTGCTTCGTAGTATTGTTCACCTTTCGGCAATTGTTTTTCACGATTACTGAATTGATCGCCTCCAATTGCCTTTCCCGGTAAAACGTCACAAAGATTTCCTTTGGACGGATTCCAGCCTTGGCTTTTTGCTTCAGATTTTGTGATGTAAAAATCGGGTAATTTGTGATTGGATTTTACGTAAGCAATCACTTTGTCATCGTCTGTTAATTCTTCTATCGAATTATCGTTGGACTGATTTTGATATTTTTTTTCAGGTTTTTTAGGCGAATCAGAATCTTCTTTTCCTGATTCATTATAATTATCTATATGCGTAGTTTCCTGAGCATATTGATTCCTCTTCTCAATTTTATAATTTGAAATCAGATACATTGTCAATATTCCGGCAAATGCTCCGATGAGAAAGAAAAACAGGGTTTTCAGTTTTGGATTCATTGTGAAAAATTTCTATGCTAAAATAATGAAAACCTCGATTCTTAAAGAAGAAAAAACAAATTTTAAAAAAAAATTGTGCTTAACCTAATTTTTCTATATTTGGGCACAAAGATAAAAATATGGAAACCCAAACTATGGACAACTTAAAAATGATAGCTGAAACGGCCAAAGATTTCGCTGAAAAAAATATTCGCCCCAACATTATGGATTGGGACGAGAGCCAGACTTTTCCTGTAGAATTGTTTCATCAATTGGGAGAATTGGGCTTCATGGGAATTGTAATTCCCGAAGAATATGGCGGTTCTGGTCTTGGTTATCAGGAATATGTGACCATTTTGGACGAGATTTCCCAGGTTGATCCTTCTATCGGATTATCCGTTGCAGCGCACAATTCACTTTGCACCAATCACATTTATGAATTCGGGAATGAAGAGCAGAGAAAAAAATGGCTTCCTAAACTAGCTTCTGGAAAAGTAATCGGTGCTTGGGGATTGACAGAACACAACACAGGTTCAGACTCTGGTGGAATGTCCACCACAGCTGTAAAAGACGGAGATGATTGGATTATCAACGGTGCAAAAAACTTTATCACACACGCTATTTCCGGAGACATTGCAGTTGTAATGACAAGAACTGGAGAAAAAGGAGCAAAAAATAATTCCACCGCTTTTGTTTTGGAAAAAGGAATGGCTGGTTTTACTTCCGGGAAAAAAGAAAACAAACTAGGAATGCGTGCTTCCGAAACTGCTGAATTGATTTTCGATAATGTTCGCGTTCCGGACTCTCATAGATTGGGGGAAGTTGGAAGTGGTTTTAAACAGGCAATGAAGATTTTGGATGGCGGTCGTATTTCTATCGCAGCTTTGAGTTTGGGAATTGCGAGAGGCGCATACAAAGCAGCTCTTAAATACGCTCAGGAAAGACATCAGTTCGGAAAATCGATTTCAAGTTTTCAGGCGGTTAACTTTATGTTAGCTGATATGGCAACAGAAATTGATGCTTCAGAATTACTAATCAGAAGAGCATCTGACCTGAAAAACGCCAAACAAAAAATGACACGCGAAGGCGCAATGGCAAAATTGTATGCTTCTGAAGCTTGCGTTAGGATTTCTAATAATGCGGTTCAAATCTTCGGTGGTTATGGTTACACGAAAGATTTCCCGGTTGAGAAATTCTACAGAGATTCTAAATTGTGTACCATTGGCGAAGGAACTTCTGAAATCCAAAGATTGGTGATTGGAAGAGATATTTGTGATTAGAATTTTAAATAATTAGCAATTATAAGAATTAAACCCTTTCAGAATTTATAACTTTGAAAGGGTTTTTAAATTTAAACATAATGAATCAGGACATCATTTCATACAATCAAAATCTTGAAATAGAAGACCAAAAGATTGTCGATATTCTTTCCGAAGAAATCTGCAAACATCTTTCAGAAGCAGAGAATAAAATCTGGCACGCTCATCCTGTTTGGTTTCTCGATGGAAATCCAATTGTTGGTTACAGCAAACAAAAGAAAGGAATTCGATTGATGTTTTGGAGTGGAAAAGATTTTGATGAAGAAAAGCTCAGTGTAGAAGGCAAAAAATTTCAGGATGCTTCTATTTTTTATAATGATTGGAATGAAATTAATAAAGAACATTTAAAGCGCTGGTTGGAAAAATCCGGAAAAATACAATGGGATTATAAAAATATTGTAAAACGAAAAGGTGTGTTGGAACGATTGAAGTAATAAACATCAACTCAAAAACATTTTAATTTTATTAAATGCTGTCTCCTTGGACGGCATTTTTTATATTTGTTAAAATTTTAGAAAATAATGGATAAATTAGATAGCCTGAATCAGGTAGCCGAATTTCACAAAACCTTCAACGCCCCAATTCTTGACACGCCGCAGATTCCTTCAAAAGAACGTGCAGATTTGAGAGTCAGTCTTTTGCAGGAGGAATTGGACGAGCTGAAAAAAGCCATCGAAGACAATGATTTGGTAGAAGTGGCCGATGCACTTTGTGATTTGCAGTATGTTTTGAGCGGTGCTGTTTTGGAGTTTGGTTTGGGAGAAAAATTTGTGGAATTGTTTAATGAAGTTCAGCGTTCTAATATGTCCAAAGCTTGTGATAATGAAATTCAGGCGCAGGAAACTGTAGAATTTTATAAAGCCAAAGGAACCGATGCTTATTACGAAAAATCTGGTAACAAATACAATGTTCACAGGGTTGCAGACAACAAAGTTCTGAAGAACAAATATTACTCTGCAGCTGATTTGAAAGACATCATTAATAAGTAATCACAATAAACACAAAGATTTCACCAGGCTCACAAATGAAATTATTAAGTTTTGAAATTGTGCTCTTTGTGCAAAAACTTCGTGAATCTTGTGGTTAAAAAACAAAACATAATGAGAAAAATCTCAATATTATTAGGCATCATTGCCTTGACAACGGTTAATTCCTGTGCGGAAAGAGTGATTGTCAACCGAGAAGTAGAATCCAAAAACGACGGAAAAATGTTGCTCGGAACGCAGACGCTTGACCAGTTTAGAAAAGAGCCGTTCAAAACCTGGTTTGATGAAGAATATAACCGTTATCAGGTTGACCAAACGGGCTTAGCAGAATTAAAAAAAGAAAAACTCAATTCTTACAGTCTGGTAGTTTTTGTTGGAAGCTGGTGCGAAGACAGCCACAGAGAATTCCCAAGATTGATTAAGATTTTGGACGCGTTGAAATACAATACCGGCAAAATGCAGATCATCGCTGTGAATCGCAAAAAAGAATCCCCTGCTGGTGAAGAAGGATTGTATAATATCACGCGCGTTCCAACGATAATTGTCAAAAAATACGGCAAAGAAATCGGAAGGATTACAGAAATGCCGGAAACAGGCTATTTGGAAAGAGATTTGCTAAACATTCTGAAAAAAGACAATTCAAGTTTGTTTAAATAATAATTTGGGCAGCTTTATCCGCCTTCCACTCCCGCTACCTCGCCAAAGGCGGGTGAGCTCCGTTCAAGTCGGGCTGCAACAATTCAACGTTTAAACATTGCTGATAAATTCTAAATCAATGAATAAATATACAGGTTTACTTTCCTTTATTTTCGGGATTATTCTCACGGTTTTTGTTTTCTTGTCGTGGAGAAGTTGCAACAAAAAAGACGAAGCGGCTTTGGTCAATCAGGATTATTATTTGATTACGAATCAAATCCAGAAAATGAACAAAATGGTCGTTCTAGAGCAGGATTTTTCTAGTTTTCAAACACATAAAAGTTCAGCAGCAAGTATTGCAGGATTCGATATTTTACCAAGAGAAATGGTTCTTTATACGACTGCAAAAGCTCAGGTTTCCTACGATTTGAAAAAAATGAAAATCGATGTGGACACGGTCAACAAAAAGGTTATTATTGATGAGCTGCCGCAGCCGGAAATTAAGATTTTCCCGGATGTGAAAATTCATTTTATGGATGATTATGCGGTTAATAGATTCAAGCAAAGCGATATCAACGGCATTATGGAATCCGCTAAGAAAAATATGACAAAAAGCGTTAATCAGGAACAACTGAAACAGGAAAGCAAAAAACAACTGAAAGAAAATCTTAACGAAATTTTTATTTTGGCAAAAGCCTTGCATTATTCGATAGAAGACAAAACAAACACGTTCTCTTCTAAAGAATTATAAAAAATTACCGTTATGAATCCTGATAAAAAGACTGAAAACAACAATTCTGCCGAGAACAAAAAGCAGAATGAAGATTTCAAAAATATCCCTGCTGCATCTGACAAAAAAAATCCACCTGACATCGACAAAAATGATGTGGATAAAAGTTCGAAAATTAACAAGGACGGAAAAACAGACAACACCGATGAATAACAAGATTCGGAAAAAACGCAAGTAATCCTTTCAAAATTTGAAAGGATTTTCTTTTTTGTTTAAGAAATAAAGCTTACATTTAATACTGAAAATCAAAAGTTTACTAATTATGGTTTTCACTGTGTTTTAAAGTTCTGTTTCACCAAAAATCATCAGTTATGTCTTATCTTGTCATAGGGCTTTTCCCAAATCAGGTGGAAGTTGACAAAGTCCTCTCAAAATTAGAAAGCGCAGGTTACTACGATTATAGTATTTCTCATTCCGAAAAAGAAATCCTTAATGACGTAGATATAGAAAAGAAAAACGGATTCTGGAATTGGTTATTTGATGACAATCATCTTGACAGAGCCCGTTTCGAATACGCAAGTATCGACCACAACACGATAACCGTTCATTTGAAAACGGAACAGGACGCCCACATTGTAAGAGATATTCTTGACAACAATGGCGCAGTGAATGTTGAAGAAAAAACTCAGGATTATATGACTGAAAATTACTCTGTTTTTCCTAAGGAATATGTGATTTCTGAAAGTAAAAATGCAAAAATCATCGCCAAGGCAAAAAACAATCTGTTTTTTACTAACAATAGAAGGCATCATCTGCACGAAAACTGGATTGCCGAAGAACCCGACGGATTGGGTTTTAAAATTAATTAAACTATTATTCCAAACTAACGGTTTTTTAAAATTTGTATAGCCTTCTAATTTTTGGAAGGCTTTTTCATATAGAAATCAGGGGTTTTAACCAAGACATTTTTAGGTTTAATTATTAAAAATTTGTTAAAATCTATTCAATCTACTTTTCTGCCACAATTTTTGTTTGATTTAGACAAATATGTTTAACACCAAAAAATATTATTATGTCTTACACTGTTTTTGGACTATTCCCCAATGAAAAGGAATGCAATGATGTCCTTACCAAATTAGAAAATGCGGGATTTTATGATTATACGATCTCTCATACAGAAAAAGAAGCACTGGAAAGTGTGGATAACAAAAAGAAAGGATTTTGGCATTGGCTTTTTGACAACAGCACTTTGGAACAAGACCGTTACGAATACGCTAGCGTTGATAGTGATACCGTAACGGTTTATGTTGACAACGAAGATGATGCAAACGCTGTGAAAAACATTTTGGATGAAAACGGCGCCATCGACATCGAAGAAAAAACCAGAGATTATATTTCGGGAAAGTACGCAGACACCCACCACGAATATCCGATCTCCGAAAGCAAAAGAGCAAGAATTATCGCTAAGGCTAAAAATGATCTATACTTCACAGACGAGAGACAGGCGGCTTATACTCCGGAAAAAGGGATGTCTGACGAGATGGATTCGCAAGGTAAAAAAGATTAAAAACCATACATCCTGATATATAACTTTACATAGTGATAAGGACTGAGATTTTTCAGTCCTTATTTTTTGTAATTAATTAACTTAAATGCAAAATTATCTCGTGTCCTATTTCCTGAAATTTCGTAAATTTGCAAACATTATTTTTAAACCATTATGCTAAAAATTACACTTCCTGATGGCAGTATCAGAGAATATGAAGGAGCAGTTACTCCACTACAAGTTGCGCAAAGTATAAGTGACGGTTTGGCGAGAAATACCATTTCTGCCATCGTAAACGGAAAACAGACAGAAGTAGACACCACGATAACGGAGGATTCTACTGTGCAGCTTTTGACGTGGAATGACGATATGGGAAAAAAAGCATTCTGGCATTCATCTGCTCACTTGTTGGCTCAGGCGATTATGGAATTTTATCCTAATGCCAAGCTAACAATAGGACCTGCAATTGCAAACGGATTCTACTATGATGTGGATTTCGGTGGAGAGCCTTTGTCTGAAAAGGACTTTGAGAAATTAGAAAAGAAAATCTTAGAAAACGCTAAGAAAAATTCTACTTTCAACCTGCGTGAAGTTTCTAAAGCAGAAGCTTTGAAGGAATATGCAGACAATCCTTTCAAAACTGAATTGATTGAAAATCTGCCTGATGGCGAAATCACTTTCGTAACGCACGACAACTTCACAGACCTTTGTAGAGGTGGGCACATCCCTTCAACAGGAATTGTGAAAGCTGTGAAGATTCTTAATGCAGCCGGAGCTTACTGGAGAGGCGATGATAAAAATCCCCAGTTGACAAGGGTTTACGGGATTTCTTTCCCTAAACAAAAAGAATTAGCTGAATATCTCGAAAAACTTGAGGAAGCTAAAAGAAGAGATCACAGAAAGCTTGGTAAAGAATTAGGCATTTTTGCATTTTCTGAAAAAGTAGGTGCAGGTCTTCCACTTTGGTTACCAAAAGGAGCAGCATTGAGAAAAAAATTAGAAAATTTCTTATCAGAGGCTCAGAAAAAACAAGGTTACGAATTCGTAATTTCTCCACATATAGGAGCTAAAGAATTGTATGTAACTTCGGGACACTGGGACAAATATGGAGCAGACAGCTTCCAGCCAATTAAAACTCCAAACGAAGGAGAAGAGTTTTTGTTGAAACCAATGAACTGTCCTCACCACTGTGAGATTTACAAAGTACAACAATGGTCTTACAAAGACTTACCAAAACGTTATGCAGAATTCGGAACTGTTTACAGGTATGAGCAATCCGGAGAATTACACGGCTTGACAAGAGTTCGTGGATTTACCCAGGATGATGCCCACCTTTTTTGTACGCCAGACCAATTGTTACAGGAATTTGAAAAGGTAATTGACCTTGTGTTATATGTTTTTGGATCACTTGGATTTGCTGATTTTACAGCACAAATTTCATTGAGAGATCCTGACAACAGAGAAAAATATATCGGTTCCGATGAAAATTGGGAAAAAGCAGAAAATGCCATTGTTACAGCAGCAAAATCCAAAGGACTTAAGACTGTTACTGAATATGGCGAAGCGGCATTCTACGGTCCTAAGTTAGACTTTATGGTGAAAGATGCCCTAGGAAGAAGCTGGCAACTGGGAACAATCCAGGTTGATTACAATTTACCGGAGAGATTTGATCTTTGGTATAATGGCAACGATAACGAAAAACATAGACCCGTGATGATCCACAGAGCGCCATTCGGTTCTATGGAGCGTTTCATTGCGATTCTAATTGAAAACACTGCAGGAGATTTTCCTCTTTGGCTGAGTCCTGAGCAATTCACAATCTTGCCTATTAGTGAAAAATATGCAGATTATGCAAAAAAAGTTTCACAATTATTAGAAAATCACGATATTTGCGGCTTAATAGACGACAGAAACGAGAAAACAGGCAAGAAAATTCGTGATGCCGAATTGAAAAAGCTACCATTTATGCTAATTGTAGGTGAGAACGAGGAAAGTAATGGTACAATTTCTGTTAGAAGAAGAGGCGAAGGTGACCTAGGAGAAATGAGCGTTGATGCGTTTATAACATACTTTAAACAACAGGCAAAACCAGATTTTGAATTAGGTGGAAACCAATAGAACCTTAGAACAAATATTAATTTTAAAATTTTAAAACCATAGCACTAAAAAGAAACAACAGCCGAGGTCCGATGAGACGCCCAGTCCAGGAAGACCTTCATCAAATCAATGATAAAATCCGAGCAAAAGAAGTACGTTTGGTTGGAGAAAACGTTGAACCCGGAGTTTATCCGTTGGCAAAAGCTTTAGAAATAGCAAGAGATCAGGAACTGGACCTTGTGGTTATTTCCGATAAGGCAGAACCTTATATCTCCCGTATCCTGGATTATAAAAAATTCTTGTACGAGCAAAAGAAAAAGCAGAAGGAATTAAAAGCCAAGCAAGTAAAAGTAGTTGTAAAAGAAATCAGATTTGGACCTCAAACTGATGATCACGATTACGAATTCAAGAAAAAGCATGCTGAAAAATTCCTGGAAGAAGGTTCTAAACTGAAGACTTATGTATTCTTCAAAGGACGTTCTATCATCTTCAAAGATCAGGGAGAAATTCTTCTTTTGAAGTTAGCTCAAGATCTGGAACACGTTGGAAAAGTTGACCAGCTTCCTAAGCTTGAAGGAAAAAGGATGATTATGATGATGAGTCCGAAAAAGCCGGCAAAATAAGATTACAGAATATCTTTATTCAATATATTAACCTCGAATTTAAATTTGAGGTTTTTGTTTTTTTACTTTGAACATTTTTTAGTAATTTTGCAAACTATTATTCCTAATTATCCTTAGGAAGTAAAAAGTGAATATTGATAACAAATTATAAAAAGCAGAACAATGCCAAAATTAAAAACGAAATCAGGTGCTAAAAAGCGTTTTGCTCTTACCGGAACTGGTAAGATCAAAAGAAAGAATGCTTTCAAAAGCCACATCTTGACAAAGAAAGAAACTAAGCAGAAGAGAAATCTGACGCAAACTTCTTATGTTGCTAATGTGGACACAAAAAGTGTTTTGAGACAATTAGCAATTAAGTAGTTTTTATAAATCTATATTCGGTTTATAAGAATTCGAAACAAATTCAACAATTTAACCCTGAAATGGAGCCACTAAGAGTAATGAAATAATTACCGCACATTTCAAAAAAACAATTAACATTATGCCAAGATCAGTAAATGCTGTAGCGTCCAGAGCGCGCAGAAAAAAAGTACTTAAGCAAGCTAAAGGTTTTTTCGGTAGAAGAAAAAATGTTTGGACTGTAGCTAAAAATGCGGTTGAAAAAGCAATGCAATATGCTTACCGCGGAAGAAAAGAGAAGAAAAGAAACTTCAGAAGCCTTTGGGTAACGCGTATCAACGCTGGTGCCAGAGAGCACGGGATGTCTTACTCTCAGTTTATGGGGGCTCTTAAGAAAAACAACATCGAGCTTAACAGAAAAGTTCTTGCAGACCTTGCAATGAACCACCCTGAAGCTTTTAAAGCTGTTGTAGATCAAGTAAAATAATTACAAATCTTTGTTATCAATATAAAATCCTGAGAAATATCTCAGGATTTTTTTATTTTTGCCAAAATTCTTACAATATGATCAAAAGATCTACAATAATCTTTACACTTTTTATACTCACTTCTATTTTAAGAGCCCAGACTTTTATCCAAGCTTATCAAGACAGAGCTAATAAAGTTTCTCAAACCAACATTAATTCTTATTTACAAGAATTTGAAGCTCTAGGTGTCAAAAGAACCGGAACCACACAAAATACCAATGCTTTTAACTGGATAAAAAATAAATATATTTCTTTAGGTTATACAACCGCAGATTTTTTTGAACATTCCTGGACTGCAAATGGTTATTCTTCTAAAAATCTTATTGTTACAAAAACAGGAACACTTTATCCTAATAAATTTGTAATTGTCTGCGGACATTTTGATTCGATTAATGGTCCCGGAACCAATGACAATGGAAGCGGAACATCCATAATTCTGGAAATAGCCAGAATTCTAAAAGATGTTCCAACTGAATATTCGATCAAATTCATCCATTTTTCCGGAGAAGAACAAGGGCTCTTGGGAAGCTCAAGATATGTTTCCCAAATCGTAAATGGAACTAGTCCGAAAATGGACATCAAAGTAGTTGTCAATCTGGATCAGGTTGGCGGATTGGCATCAAAAGCAAATACTAAGCTTTATCACGATAAAGATCAGGCTTCACCTACAAGCAATAATGCCGCGGCTGCCATTGC
Organism: Chryseobacterium sp. 36-9; assembly: GCA_001898785.1. Classification (GTDB taxonomy): domain Bacteria; phylum Bacteroidota; class Bacteroidia; order Flavobacteriales; family Weeksellaceae; genus Epilithonimonas; species Epilithonimonas pallida. The sequence continues at coordinate 109,813 of MKVE01000016.1, forward strand.
GGTTCAGGAATTAGCTAACTGTACTTTATTATATTCTCCGTTAGCGGTAGATTTTGATCCGGCAGAAAGCACCGATTATGTTCCTTTCCAGCAAAATGGAGAAATCATTACTGGATATTGGGAATATGAAGGCGGTTATAACAATCCTTATGTTCATACAGCCAATGATTTGTATGTCAATATGGATCCTGTTTATGTTTTGAATGTTGGTAAATCAGCTGTGGGTTCAATACAACATTTTTCTGTTGCTTCTAAAAGTATCCTAGCTGTCGAGAATGCTTCTACTTCAAAGATTTTGGAAGCAGTACAATTTTATCCCAATCCTGCAAAAAACATATTGAATTTGAAAATCGATAACTCAATCAAGAGTTTTACATTCGAAATCACTGATATGAATGGAAATCAAATTTTATTTAATACGGAAAACAATCATCAGATTGATATTTCACACCTCCAACCGGGCGTTTACCTTGGAACTGTAACTGCAGATAAGGATAAAGTCACGAAAAAAATTATTATTGAATAATTAAAATTATCTTTTAAATATTAATCCCGAGAAATATCTCGGGATTTTTTATGACAAATATTGGAATGCGAAATACACAAAAAAACATTAGATTTGTTCTTAATAAAAATTAGTATCTATGTTTGTAAAAAAACTAGCAACAATATCATTACTCAGTATTTCCACAGTCTATTTCTCTCAGGAAAAAAACCTGAAAAACATTACAAAACTCACCTTTGGCGGAGATAATGCCGAAGCCTATTTCTCACCCAACAGCAAAATGCTTACGATGCAGGTTACCAATCCCGCAATTGGTGCAAAATGTGATCAGATCTATCTATACAATCTTTCTCAAAAGCCTGCTGGATCCAACCTTAAATTAGTATCCACAGGAAAAGGAAGAACGACCTGCTCTTTTTTTATGCCCGACGGTAAACATATCATCTACGCATCAACACATAAAGCAAATCCGGAGTGTCCGCCAAAACCGGCACCCAGAAAAGACGGCAAATATCTCTGGCCGATCTATTCCGATTTTGAAATTTATGAGGCAGACCTTAATGGAAACATTACAAAACAATTAACAGATTCTCCAGGATATGATGCGGAAGCTGTGGTTTCTCCTGACGGAAAAAAGATTGCCTTCACCTCTACCAGAAGCGGCGATCTCGAAATATGGATAATGGATATTGATGGAAAAAACCTGAAGCAATTGACCCACGGTTTAGGTTATGACGGCGGTGCATTTTTTTCTCACGACAGCAAAAAATTAGTTTTCCGTTCTTCCCGTCCTAAAACCGAAGAAGAGATAAAAGAATATAAAGAATTACTGGCTGAAAATCTCGTTGCGCCGACAGCAATGGAGATTTATACAATGAACATTGACGGAACAAATCTGAAGCAAATCACAAATCTGGGTAAAGCTAACTGGGCACCTTATTTTCATCCTTCGGATAAAAAAATAATTTTCTCGTCCAATCATCATTCTACAAGAGGATATGATTTCCAGTTATATATGATTGATATCGACGGAAAAAATCTACAACAAATTACTTACGAAAGTGAATTCAATGCGTTTGCTATGTTTTCTCCTGACGGAAAAAAATTAGTTTTTGCAAGTAACAGACAAGGTGAAAAGCAACATGAGACCAATGTTTTTATTGCAGATTGGGTAGACAGTGATCCTGCAGAATTAGTTAATGAAGATAATCTGAAGAAGCACATCTATTATCTGGCTTCTGATGAACTGAAAGGAAGGCTCACGGGTTCTGAAGGCGAAATAAAAGCCGCCAACTATCTTTCTTCCGAATTCAAAAAGCTGGGACTGAAGCCTTACGCAGGAAAAGATTTCATTCAAAATTTTGAATATGATGTCAAACTGAATCCTCATGATGACCAATCTTCTGTAAAAGTTAATGGTAAAAATGTAGTGGCTGTTCTTGACAACAAAGCGGAAAAAACAATGGTGATCGGTGCACACTATGATCACCTTGGACTCAACGAGCACCACAACTCTACTCTTGCCAATTCGGATGGACAAATCCATAACGGCGCCGATGACAACGCTTCCGGAACTGCTGCAGTTCTGGAATTGGCGAGAATGTTCTCACAAAATAGAACTAAGGAAAATTTGAACTATATTTTTGCTTTATTTTCCGGAGAAGAGGACGGGTTGATGGGGTCTAAAAAATTAGCGGAAACCATCAAAACAACCTATCCAAATACAATTTTTATGATCAATATGGATATGGTCGGCAGACTGAATAAGGATAAAGATCTTACTGTTGGCGGTGTTGGAACTTCTCCCATTCTATCAGATCTGGTGAAAAAATATAAACCGGCCGGGGTTAACCTCGCTTTGGACGAATCGGGAGTTGGTCCGAGTGATCATACCTCTTTTTATCTGAAAGACATTCCTGTGTTGTTCTTTTTCACAGGAACACATAATGATTATCACAAGCCGAGTGATGATGCGGATAAGATCAATTATCCCGGAGAAAAAGTGATTACCAATTATGTTTTTAATCTGGCAAATGCGTTAGCTAATGAGAAAGAGATACCATTCACTAAAACAAAAGTCACTACAACAAAAGCCGTCCCGAAATATAAGGTAACACTTGGGATTATGCCAAGTTATGCCGACAGCAAAGATGGAATGTTGATTGACGGCGTGATGGACAACAGACCTGCGGCTAAAGCCGGTATAGAACAAGGTGATGTTCTTACAAAAATCGGAAAATGCGAGGTAAAAGAAGTGTATTCTTATATGGATTGCCTTGCAAAGATCAATTCCGGTGAGGAGCATCCTGTAACGGTAAAACGTAACGGCGAAGAAAAAGTTTTCAATGTGAAATTTTAAACATCAAAAAACCCGACTTTATCCAGTCGGGTTTTTTTTTTATTACAAAGTTGATATTATTTCTTAATAAACTTTTGAACGATATCAGTTCCTTTTATTTTGAGCATGTAAACACCTTTGTTAAGACTGGAAACATTAATTACATTGTTATTATCATTTATGCTTTGTTCAGAAATCTTTCTTCCATCTAAGCTATAGATCTCAGCAGTTTCTGCTTTTTTGAATTCCATTGAAACCGTTAGTTTCTCAGTTACCGGATTCGGATAAACTGAAACAGAGTTTTTACCAACATCCGAAACAGCAAGGATTGTACACTGATAAGCAGGAAGTGTATAACCGCTTGTCACAAACTCTTCCGTGATAGTAGCTACATCACCACAAGTAAAACCATAAGTTCCAACCATATCAATAGCCGCCTGTCTTACCGCAATAGCTGCAGTCTGCTGATTAGAAGAAGAATTGGTCATGCTGAGTCCCTCAAGAAAAATACGGTCCGTTTTTTCCTTACCAATTCTGTTATAGATTCGCATCAACGCCGTCGCCCAGATTTGCCCATCGGTATGAATAGTGCCTGTAAGTCCCGACGGATACTTTTTGGTATAGTTCGTTATCCTGCCATTCCAACACTCGTTGTGTCCGTCCCAACTGAACATCCAGTTGTACTGAGGTTCATTCGAAGCCCATTGGTTAAGGCTTCTGCTATAAGACATGGCCCAATAGTCTCCCGAGCCTTCTCCTAAACCTTGCGAAGAAGAAGATTTCAGCCCTGTTATCCAATAATGAATAGCATGTCCAAACTCATGTAAAACAACATCTGCATCTTCGGCATCATCCACACAGCCTTCTCCAAAAGCCAATCTCTGTGAACTTGGGATAAAATGAGAATTGTCGTCACCACTCAAACCGTGCGGATCAAAAAGTAGGATGCCGTTGTTCAGTGTCGATTTACAATTGATTCCCAGGGTTTCGTTGATGTAAGCCATGCTTCTGTCCAGATGATAAAAAGCATTAACAGCTTCGAATCCCTGATCGTTCCTGTTAAAAAGAAAATCAGGAGAAGCTTGTGTGAACAAACCTGTTGAAGGTGATTCGAAATCTGCCACCTGTACATATTTGCTTTTCAGGCTATACACTCCGTTTGAAAAAGTAATGTCTGGTAAAGCAACCAGGCTTCTTGCAGCATCAAGGCTTGCATTGGTGGCATCATTATTATCAACATAGTCTCCGCCATAGGAAACGTGTGCTCTGGATAGTGGATCCGGATCAAAGATATAAGCTGTTCCGGCAGCTTTCATCTCTGCAGGTTTTTGCTTTGGCTTTTTCTTCCGGTTATCATCGTGGTGATAATTGGCAATATCCTGAACTCTGATTACTTCTCCGGAATGTGCATCTACCATAACCTCCCAATCTCCGGGTGTCTCGTAAGAATTGATAATGACTCTATGCACCAGTTTAGTTTCTCCTTCATTTGTAAGAAAAACATAAAGATCATTTTCCTGATGCGTAATTTCACCGGCGATATGGGCGGCGGCTTTTGCCTTTTCAAAAGCATTTTCCTTACTATATGAAGGAGTCGTATCAATTTGTTTCAGTTTTTTGGAAACAGAAACTTCCGTTGCATAAGTGATGTCGCCTTGCCTATTAAAATGGATAGCAATATCACCTTCATAGACAGGGACACCATTAATAGTTTGCTGAAATCTTAAAGTTTCCCCGGACTGGCTTTTTCTTGAAGAACGAAAATCAAAATGATCATTTGAGGTTGTCCCGATTTTATTTGAGTTTTTTGAGATCCAGTCTTTTGCCTTGACTTGTAATTCCGTAGTCTGTGCCTGGTAAATCGTAGAAAATGTCAGTGCAAATCCTGTAATAAGAGTAATTTTCAAATTCATAAATATTATTTTAACACACAACCAAAATAGCAAATTTATTTTTAAATTATATTATAAAATTTAAAGAAACTAATGTTTAGTATTAGAAAAAACAAAATAAACTACATATATAAGATTAAATTTTTGTGGAAAAATAAAAATATTTTCATCCAAATTGTTTTATAACTTTGATGAAAATATTATCTCCATTTTCCAACATGAATGCCTTATTAGACTGCAACAATTTTTTCGTATCCTGCGAAAGAACATTAGATTCTACACTGGAGAATCAGCCTGTTGTGGTATTGTCCAACAATGACGGATGCGTGGTTTCAAGAAGCAATGAAGCTAAGGCTCTGGGAATTCCAATGGGAGCACCGGCGTTTAAATACAAAGATCTTTTTGCAGAACATCGGGTAAGAGTGTTCTCCGCAAAATTTGAACTTTATAATTTTTATAGCCAAGAGGTGATGAAAATAGCAAGCAAATATGTTATGAAACACGAGGTTTACAGTATTGATGAACTATTTTTAGATTTCCACGGTTTCAGATATTTTGACTTAGAAAAATATTGTATTGATATTAAAAATAAGATTAAAGTAGAGCTCAAAGGGCTTCCGGTAAGTATTGGCGTTGCACCGACAAAAACACTTTGTAAAATTGCGAATCATATTGTAAAAAAAGAGCCTATCAAATATTGTGAAGGTGTCTATATAATGGATTCTAAAGAAAAAATAGAAGCCGCATTGAAGGATCTGGATGTAGGAGATGTTTGGGGAATTGGCAGAAAACTGAGCGCAAAAATGATGGACAACGGCGTTTATAAAGCCTGGGATCTTCTACAAAAGCCGGAGATATGGATACGAAAAATAATGGGCATCCATGGTGTGAGAATGATTAATGAACTGAAGGGAATTCCTCAATTGGAACTCGATAAAGCTTCTCCAAAAAAGTCTATTGTCGTTAGCAGAAGTTTTATGAAAATGGTTACTAACAAAGAAGAAATCGCAGAACGTATCGAAACTTTCGCTATCTATTGTGCTGAGAAATTGAGGAAGCAAAATTCTTGCTGTAAAGTCATCAGTGTATTTATCCAAACCAACCGATTCCGAAAAGAACTAGGGGAATACAAGGACGGCTTTTCTATTGTTTTACCCAATCCCAGCAGTTCGTCTATTGTTTTGGCAAAGTACGCGAATTCGATCTTTGAGGCTATCTATAAAGAAGGATTCCACTATAAAAAAGCAGGCGTTATGGTTTCGGATTTTGTTCCTGATAACGAAAGACTGATTAACCTTTTTGAAAAAGATGTCGATTCCAAGCATATTCCTATTATGAAAGCGATTGATAAACTGAATTCAAAATATGGGAAAGATAAAATCAGATTAGGCGGAATGTCCGGAAAAAACACTTACGGCAGAGCCATTCTTTCACCGGAATATGAAGAATTCCTGAAAAATAATATATTGCCGGAAGCCAATTACAGATTTCATTAAAATAAAAAAAACTATCACATGTGTGATAGTTTTTGTTTTATACTATTTCAGAACTCAGACCTCTGTCAAGCAATGCCTGATTCATGGGTTTAAGCTTTTCTAATGCTCCGGTTTTTACAGTACATTTTCCTTTGTAATGGACCAGGATCGTACATTGTTCCGCCTGTTCCAAAGTGTGTTCACAAATCTCGATGAGACACATGATTACAAAATCAAATGTATTGATATCATCATTATGAAGCACCAGCTTGTACACTTCATCCTCTTCTTCCAAAACCAATACTTCTTCCTCGTACTCGCGTTTTGGCTGATCGTAAGATTTGTTGTTATAGATTTTCATAATTATTGATTAACCTTCAGTGATTTCGTCTGTGATATCTTCTACCAAGGATTTGTTATAAAACAATTCTACCAATTCTACACTCTTATTTTGCATCTTAAGGATCTTAAAATGATAAGGCCCGTAATCGAATTCCTGATTTTCTTCCGGAATATCCTGTAATTCATTTAAGATAAAACCGGCCAATGTGTTATATTCTCCTTCTTCGGAAGGCGGGATTTTTTTGGGAAGACACTCGTTGATTTCTTCCAAAGGCTGCGTTGCTTTTACCCAATAGGTATTATCTCCAACTTTATCAACAATCTTATCCTCTTCATCTTCCTCATCCTGGATCTCGCCGACTAACTCTTCCAAAATATCTTCCAGCGTAATGATTCCCTCTGTTCCACCGAATTCATCAATAACAATTGCCATATGCTGTTTTTTGAACTGGAATACTTTTAACAAGTCCGAAATCTTTTTACTTCCAACAACGAAGAATGCTTCTCTCATCAAGCCTCTCAGATCCTCGTGAGTTAGTTCACCTTTACTTTTGATGTATTCTCTGATAATTTCTTTCGTATAAAAAATCCCTACAATATTATCAATCGAACCTTCATAAACCGGAATACGCGAATAACCGCTATCCATAATCTGAGAAATAATTTCTTCCTTGTCATCCTCAATATCGATAGAAGAAATATTTTGTCTCGTGATCATAATTTGCTTGGCATTATGATCTGTAAAATCAAATGCATTCTTGATGATCTCATAATTTTCCTCTTCGATTTCTCCACTGTCTGCGGATTGTTTTACCAACAACTGCAATTCTTCTGTAGAGTGAATATCGTGTTCCGAAGCCGGATGTATTTTGATAATTCTTAAAAATCCGTTAGATAATGAATTCATCAACCAAATAAATGGACGGAAGACATTATAAAATAGATGCAAAGGATATGCAATGAACAAGGTTGTAGATTCCGATTTTCTAATCGCAATCGATTTTGGAACTAATTCTCCAAATACAATGTGCATCACTGTAATCAACAAGAAGCTGCAAACAACTGAAATAGTTGTAACCGTAGTTTGAGCCAACTCAATATTCAATGAATGAAAAATAGATTCTATAATATGATGCAAAGCACTCTCTCCTACCCAACCAAGGGCAAGTGATGCCAACGTAATTCCTAACTGGGTTGCTGACAGATAAGCATCAAGATTTTTGATAATATTTTCGGCTTGTTTTGCCATTGTGTTCCCTTCTGCAGCTTTGAGCTGGATCTGGGAGTATCGTACTTTAACGATTGAGAATTCGGCGGCTACGAAAAAGCCATTCAGAAGAACTAAAAATAATGCAATGAGAAGTTTGACTAAACTATCGGGGTCCATGTAATGTTGTTATACAATCTGCACAAAGATAGATAATTTTTTTAATATCAATTATGATGTTGAGCATAAGAATTGGAGTTATCAAGAGCTGCGAATATTTGGTTTGATAGTGTCGCTCTTACGGAACTCCGCTTCAACCGTTCTATTTTCTACAGTCATTTCGCTTGAAATCACACTTCCATCAGGCCCAAAATAATAAAAAGCACTGAAGTTTGACCTCCAATGCTTTTTATAACTAACTACTAACTTTAACTTATCTTTATTAACTGTTCTTAAGCGCTTCTGCTCCGGAAACAATTTCTAATATTTCGTTGGTGATGGCTGCCTGTCTTGCTTTGTTGTAGAAAATCTTAAGATCATTTCTAAGTGCCTCTGCATTATCGGTCGCCTTGTGCATCGCTGTCATCCTTGCACCGTGTTCTGATGCTACAGAATCTAAAACAGCTTTGAATATCTGAGTTTTAATTGATTTCGGAATCAATGTTTCCAAAATTTCTTGTCTTCCTGGTTCGAAAATGTAATCTACATTAACGTCTGAGCTTGTTTTTTCTGCAGAAACTGCAATTGGTAAAACCTGCTCAGTTACTACTTCCTGAGTAGCAGCGTTGATGAATTTGTTATAAACAACGTAAACTTTGTCAAACTTTCCAGCTTTGAAATCTGACATCACTTTACTTGTCATATTTGAAACATGGTCGAAAGAAAGATTGTCAAACAAAGAACTGTGGTTTTCGTAAACAGTTTTGTTTTTTCTAAGTGCATCAAAAGCTTTCTTACCGATGGTTAAAACCTCCACATCTACATTTTCGTTAGCGGAGAACTGAGCGTTCAATTCTTTGATAACAGAAGAGTTGAAAGCTCCAGCCAAACCTCTGTTGGAAGTCACCGTAATGAAAAGCACTTTTTTAACTTCTCTTTCTATAGCGAATTCTGAGATGTTCTCAGCATCAGAAGCAGCACTTACGTTCTCTATAATCTCCTGAAGTTTTTCTGAGTAAGGTCTCAGCATTACGATTGCGTCTTGTGCTTTCTTCAGTTTCGCAGCGGAAACCATTTTCATAGCACTTGTAATCTGCATCGTTGAAGATATAGATGAAATCCTGCCTCGTATTTCTTTTAAGTTTGCCATATTATTTTTAGTTGTTGGTTGTCGGTTGTTGGTTGTTAGTTTTAGAAAATTCTGTCAACTATCAACCAAAAACCATCAACTAATTTTTAATTATATTTCGCAGAAAGTTCTGTTGCAACTTGCTTCAAAACACCAGTTAATTGGTCATCAATTTTACCGGCTTTTAGAGCTGCCATCACTTCCGGATGTTTGTTTCTCAAGAAATCCACATATTCTACCTGGAATTCCTTTACCTTTCTGATTGGGATATTTCTCAATAGGTTCTCAGTTCCTGCATAGATCATCGCCACTTGGCTTTCTACCGGAAGTGGAGAGTTCACCGGCTGCTTCAAAAGTTCCACGTTTCTTTCTCCTTTTGAGATAACTGCCAACGTAGCAGCATCCAAGTCAGAACCGAACTTCGCAAACGCTTCCAATTCTTTATATTGAGCCTGGTCTAATTTCAAGGTACCAGACACTTTTTTCATTGATTTGATCTGAGCGTTACCTCCAACTCTCGATACAGAGATACCAACGTTGATCGCCGGACGAACCCCTGAGTTGAACAAGTCAGACTCTAGGAAAATCTGGCCGTCTGTAATAGAAATTACGTTGGTCGGAATATATGCAGAAACGTCACCAGCCTGAGTTTCGATGATTGGAAGTGCTGTTAATGAACCACCACCTTTCACGATTGGCTTAAGAGATTCTGGCAAATCGTTCATTTGTTTTGCGATAGAATCATCAGCAATTACTTTTGCTGCTCTTTCCAATAATCTGGAGTGCAAGTAGAAAACGTCTCCTGGATAAGCCTCACGGCCTGGTGGTCTTCTCAATAGAAGAGAAAGCTCACGGTAAGCAACCGCCTGTTTTGATAAATCATCATAAACGATCAAAGCAGCACGACCAGTGTCTCTGAAGTATTCTCCGATAGAAGCACCTGCCATCGCAGAATAAACCTGCATTGGAACCGGGTCAGAAGCGTTAGCAGCAACAATTACTGTATAAGCCAAAGCCCCTTTATCTTCTAATGTTTTAACGATTTGTGCTACAGTTGAAGCTTTTTGTCCAATTGCAACATATATACAATATACTGGCTGACCAGCATCATAAAATTCTTTTTGATTGATAATGGTGTCAATAGCAACAACTGTCTTACCAGTCTGTCTGTCACCAATGATCAACTCTCTTTGTCCTCTTCCTACAGGAATCATAGAATCGATAGCAACGATACCAGTCTGAAGCGGTTCAGTTACCGGCTGACGGAAGATAACTCCCGGCGCTTTTCTTTCCAAAGGCATCTCGTAAAGTTCACCTTCGATAGGTCCTTTTCCATCGATTGGATTTCCCAGAGTATCAACAACTCTACCAAGCATTCCTTCTCCAACTTTGATAGAAGAGATTCTGTTAGTTCTTTTTACAGTATCACCTTCTTTTACCATTTTGGATTCACCAAGAAGTGCCACACCTACGTTATCTTCTTCAAGGTTAAGAACGATACCTTCTACTCCAGCTTCGAATCTTACCAATTCTCCGTACTGCACATTTTCTAAACCGTAAACACGAGCGATACCATCACCGATAGTAAGTACAGTTCCAACTTCTTCTACGTTAGATTGAGTATCGAAATTTGCTAATTGCTGCTTCAGTATCGCTGATACTTCTGCCGGATTTATTTCTGCCATTATATGGTTGTTTTTTCTTAATTAAGTTGAAATTCTTTTTTGATATTGTTCAGTTTTGTTTTAACTGAAGCATCGATTTGCTGGTCACCTACTCTCAGAATGTAACCTCCGAGAATTTCCGGTTTGATAATCGTTTCCAAATCGTAGTTAGAAACATTTATCATATTAGAATCAGCAATGATTTTCTGAATATTTTGCTCTGACAATTTTGTAGCTGTAACCAAAGAGATACGTTGCGTTCCTTTGATGTCTTCTACTTTATTGATGAATTCCTGAGCAATATTTTTAAGCTGAGATTCTCTGCCTTGTCTGATGACTAATCTGATGATATTTTGGGAAACCGAAGAAAAATTCTTAAAAATTTCCAAAGCTACAGCATCTTTTTTTCTGGCATCAATGAAAGGCGTATTAAGAAATTGATTTAATTCCTTAGATTCAGACATAATTTTAACAACGTCTTTCATCTCAGCAAAAACCGATTCTGTATTACCGGATTCCTGTGTGAAATCCAATAAACCTTGTGCGTATCTTTTAGCTACTTTAGATGTCAGCATCCTGATTAGTTAAGGTTAGATTTGTTTAAAATATTTTCTACCAAAGTATTGTGCGCACCATCGTTATTCAATTTCTCTCTCAAGATATTTTCAGCGATGTTAACAGACAAAGTACCGATCTGATTTTTGATGTCAGCCATAGCCGCATTCTTTTCCGTTTGGATAGATTGTCTGGCTGCCTCAATCATTTTCTCGCCTTCAGCTTTTGCACTGTCTTTAGCTTCATTAACGATTTTATCCTTCATTTCTCTCGCTTCTTTCAAGATACCGTCTCTTTCAGCTCTTGCTTCGCGTAGGATTCTTTCGTTATCTTCTTTCAACTGAGCCATCTCTTGTTTAGCTAATTTTGCCTGATTAAGCGCATCAATGATAGATGTTTCTCTCTCATCGATAGATTTAAGAATTGGTTTCCAGGCAAACTTTCCTAAGATGAAAAGCAATACCAGGAAAATGATGGACTGAATAATAAATAATCCTGATGAAAACTGATGAAGTAATTCCATTATATAGTGAGATTAATTTTTTAAAATTTTTAAATTTAAACATTGTTGCAGCCAACCGCTACAACAATGTTTTAAGTTTTGTTTGGCTTATGATGCGAATAACGCAGCGAAAGCAACACCTTCTACTAGTGCAGCAGCAATAAGCATAGCAGTTTGGATTTTTCCAGATTGTTCTGGTTGTCTAGCGATTGCTTCAAGAGCAGCCGCACCAATTTTTCCAAGACCGATACCTACACCTAGTACAATAAGACCTGCACCAATAATTCTAGGGATTTCCATAATATATAATTTAAAAAATTGTTTTTTCTAATTTAATTAATGAGCGTGGTCATGCTCGTGCTCTTCCACAGCCATACCGATAAACAAAGCCGAAAGCATTGTAAAGATATAAGCCTGCAAAAACGCTACTAATACTTCCAATAAATAGATTACCAATGTCAGGAATGGAAACGCAACACCTGCAATCCAGTTTTTGAAAATGTAAATTGAACCAATCAAAGTCATTACAACGATGTGACCAGCTGTCATATTTGCAAAAAGACGAATCATTAATGCAAATGGCTTAGTCAAAGTTCCTAACAATTCGATTGGCAACATAATAAATTTCATCGGAACAGGAACGCCCGGCATCCAGAAGATATGTTTCCAATAATCTTTTGACCCGGAAAAAGTCGTAATCAGATAAGTCATAATAGCCAGGAAGAATGTAATCGCAATATTACCGGTTACATTAATTCCAAAAGGCATCAAACCTAGAACATTCAGGAACAAGATGAAGAAAAATACCGTTAACAGATACCCCATAAATCTCTTATACTTGTGGCCGATGTTAGGAATCGCAATATCATCTCTTACGAAAATAATGATTGGCTCCAGAAATTTAGCAGCACCTGAAGGAATCAATGACTTTTTATAAGACCTAGCCATTCCACCGAACAGAACAATCATCAAAACCGCTACTAAGAAAATCACCAAAACACTTTTAGTAATAGACAAGTCCAAAACTCTTTTTTCAGTTGGGTGATGAGCTTCGTCTAATGTAATCGTTCCTTTAGAATCTGTTCTGTAGATTTTTTCGTGGTGAAGCGTGTAGAATTTACCATTGCTTTCTACCGGAGAACCATGGATAAACTCATGACCATCCACACCCTTTGTATTACTCATAAAGAAATGAAATCCTTCATCATAAATAATCACCGGCAATGGAAACCCGATGTGATGACCATCCTTATCTACCATAATCGCCACGTCGTGAGCATCCAAAATGTGATGATCCACAAACTCTTTGACTTCTTTGGTAGCGCGGTCTTTTTCAGAAAGTTCAGAAGTTTCAGTTACAGGTTTACCGTGTTGATTTTCAACATTTTCGTGCTGAGCAAAAGTGGTTACAAACATCAATAAACTGTAAAATAAAATTGCCGTTTTCTTTAGCATCGGTAGATTTTTTTTTCGTTTTGCAAAAATAGACTATTTTTTTTCTTTTGAAGAATATTTTTACTGTTTTTTGTCATAATTAATTAACCGAATTGCATAGTATGTAAGCAATGCTGTCAGAACAAAATACGGAATGATAAAATGGAACTTGTAGTCTGGGATTTCCTCGAAATGAAGCTTATTTTTTATCAGATACATCATCCCGAATTTCACCAGAATCAGCCCTATCACCGCCAACCCGAGGAATTGTGGAATGATTTTGTTAATAAGAACAATCAATGTTATCATCATCATAAAGATAATGGCGAGGAACAGATAAAACTTGATAATAACCACTTCGTCAAGATGAAATGCAAATTTCCAGATTGCGAAATGTATAATAAATGTGAGAAAAAATATCACACTGATAATAAGGTTACTTTTGTTTTGCATCGTCCTGTTGTTCTTTATTTAAAATTTCGAGTCTTTTCAAAGTTGTATATAATGAAAGGCAAAGACCGGTGAGTCCTATCACTAAAACCAAAACATTGGACCCGGTTTCAAAATACAAATCCAACTGATGTCCACCCCAAAAAGCAATTCCAATGATGAACAGCATCTGAAACACCACAGAAGAATACTTGCCATATTTTCTAAGGGAATCGGAGGCGTTATTTTTTTTGTCTTCCAATTTTTGATTTTTGCAAAAGTAAGGAAAGTATTTTATCTTATTCTTATTGTAGATTTTAACACAAAGTGCACAAAGATTTCTTTTGAAATTATTAAAAATATTTTAGGTTCACAAAGGCACTTTGCTTATCAAAGAAATATAATTGTAAAATCTAGTTTGTCATTTTGTAGGAATCTCGACAGCTAAGTTTAGATTGACTCCGTCGAACCACTTCGTTAGGTTTCCTACGGAATGACAATATTGTATTTAATGCTAAATATTGTTTTTACTTAGAATCTGCAGCCCGACTTGAGCGGAAATCCTTTTTTGCTTGGACTTAGACTCTATTTAGATTGAAAGCTTGTGCAAAAAAGATTGGGAGCGGAAGGCGGATTAAGCTGCCCAAATAAAATAAACGATGACTGATAAGTGATGATTGATAATTCTAGAGTATGATTCTGTAACTTTCGTTTAAATTTTCTTATTTTTGCAACCTTAAATATCTTATTAAAGTTATGTTTAACAGTTTACAAGACAAGCTAGATAAAGCACTTCATAATATTTCCGGACGTGGAAAAATCACGGAAATCAACGTTGCAGAAACGGTAAAGGAAATCCGAAGAGCATTGGTGGATGCCGATGTAAATTATAAAGTTGCAAAAGACCTTACAAAAAGAGTTCAGGACAAAGCGATTGGAGAAAACGTTTTGACATCGCTAACGCCGGGACAATTGATGACGAAAATTGTTCACGACGAATTGGTAGATTTGATGGGAGGTTCACAAGAAGGAGTCAACCTTTCCGGAAAACCAACTGTTATTTTGATTGCTGGTCTTCAAGGTTCTGGTAAAACGACTTTCTCTGGAAAATTAGCCAATTATCTGAAACAAAAAAGAAGCAAAAAACCACTTTTGGTAGCTTGTGACATTTACAGACCTGCGGCGATTGACCAGTTGAAAGTGCTGGGAACTCAAATCAATATTCCTGTTTATACGGAAGAAGAAAATAAAAATCCTGTTGCAATTGCTGAGAATGCGATTAATTATGCCAAGTCGAACGGGTTCGATACGATTATCGTGGATACGGCTGGTCGTTTGGCGATTGATGAGCAAATGATGAACGAAATCAAGTCGGTTCATCAAACGATTAAACCAACTGAGACACTATTCGTTGTAGATTCGATGACAGGACAAGATGCTGTGAATACAGCAAAAGCCTTCAATGACACTTTGAATTTCGACGGAGTTGTTTTGACCAAATTGGATGGTGATACTCGTGGGGGAGCTGCGTTAACAATCCGTTCCGTAGTTGAAAAGCCAATCAAATTTATCTCTACCGGAGAAAAAATGGAAGCGCTGGACCTTTTCTACCCGGAAAGAATGGCGGACAGGATTCTCGGCATGGGCGACGTTGTTTCCTTAGTAGAAAGAGCTCAGGAACAATTTGATGAGGAGGAAGCGAAAAAGCTACACAAGAAAATTGCTAAGAATGAATTTGGTTTCGATGACTTTTTGAAACAAATCAACCAAATCAAGAAAATGGGTAATATGAAGGACCTGATGGGAATGATTCCTGGTGTCGGAAAAGCGATTAAAGATGTGGATATCAATGATGATGCTTTCAAACATATCGAAGCTATCATCCACTCGATGACACCGGAAGAGAGAAGAAGGCCTTCTATTATTAATATGCCTAGAAAACAAAGAATCGCAAAGGGTTCCGGAAGAAAGTTGGAAGATGTGAATGCGTTAATGAAACAATTTGATCAAATGGGCAAAATGATGAAAATGATGCAAGGCCCTCAAGGAAAACAAATGATGCAGATGATGAGCAAAATGCCGAATATGCCTGGAATGGGTGGCGGATTGTTTGGGAGGTAAAATTGACCAAATTATATAAAAAAACCTGAGAAAAAATTTCTCAGGTTTTTTATTTGATGAAATTCAATAAAAAACCCGCATTTCTGCGGGTTTAATAATATGTATTAATAATTCTGTTAATTTTTATCCCAGAAAATTTTTGTTGTTAACTTATCTCCTCCAATTGACGTTGAAGCCGCTGCATAGTTAGTACCATTTGTAGTAGCTTCTAATGCCGGATATTGAAGTCTAACAGGAACTTTTCCTTCAGCATTTGCAATAGCTGTGCTCGGAGCAGTTAATTGAGGATAATCTAATCTTCTGTAAAAATTCCATGATGTAACAGCTTGATTATACATTGCTACCCAAGCCTGTTCACCAATAGACTTTTTCCAATTAGTAGAATCGTAAGGATTATCAATAAGGTAGTTAGCAGCTTCTGATTCTAATCCCCAATCTCTAAAAGAAGATGTTACAGCAATATTATACAAAGGTGCAGCGCTACCACCAATGTTCCATCTTGCAGCTGCTTCTGCTAGATAAAAGGCAACTTCTGTATAGCTCATTATAATTCCAGGAGTATTAGTAGTATAAGCAAAATCACCAGCATAAGCAAAATCAGAAAAAGCTCCTGGAGTGCCTATAACTTGTCCAATATAATCACCAGCTTCATTATCGGTTGAATAGTATTTTTCAATTCTTTTATCATTACTAGCATTCATATAATCAACTAATGTTTTTCCAGCAATAAAATCATCTCTAGAAGCAACCTCTGTATAAATCGGATTACGATTTGGTGATGCTGTTAAATACTGAAAAAGACAACTATCAGCAGAAGAAGTCATCACACCACCAGTTATGGCTTTACTTACTGTTGCTTGTGCTAATGTTGGATTAACATCAGCTAAAGCAATTCCAAGCTTAAGGAGTAATGAATTTCCAAATTTTTGCCACTTGCTAATATTACCTTTATAGAAAATATCTCCGCTACCGAAAGTCCCTCCAGCTGTAGTTAGATTATTGATATCACTTGATAATCTATTTATAAGTGATGAATAAATATCTGCTGCTTTATCATATTTTGGAAGAGGATATTTATCAATATCTAATGACTGTGTATAAGGTATATCTCCATAAGTATCTACCAATACCTGATAAGTAAATACTTTTAAAATATCTAGAATTGCCAGTTGATTATTTTTTTTAGCAGGCCATGCAGCTTGCTCGGCAAAAGTAGGTACATAGGCTTCAACAATTTTTGATGCTTGATTTAAATTCATTAATACATTAACATAATTATCTCGCCATACATTGTTAGAAACATTACGGTTTGTAAAATCATAATTACTTTCATTAACATAAATTGTTTCAGTCCAATATTGCATTGTAAGCCTAAAATTATTCTCATTCACGCTGGGTGTAGTTAGGTAATCACTTAGTTCTTTTTCAGCATAAGTAAGAAGTGGCTCTTGCAAAGTTTCATAGCTAGCATGTTGATCTAAATTTACATCATCACTGGTTCTGCAACCAACAAAGAAAAGGGCTATTATAGATGTTATTACAATTTTTTTCATGTCTTAAAAATTAATTTTCATGTTAAACGAAATGTTTCTTGTCGTTGGCATAACACCAGACTGGTAACCTTGTATATTACCTGATGAAAGACCAGCTTCGGGATCAGCATATGGTAAATTTTTATGTATAATCCATAAATTACTTCCTATCAGTCCAACTGATATTCCTTGAATAAATGTTGAGTTAAATAAATTTTTGTCGAATTTATACGTAATCGCAACTTCTCTAAGTTTCACAAAACTAGCATCATAAACATAAGCAGCACCTGGATAGTCAGTACCCAAAACTTGGCTTGATTGAGATCTATCTAACCTTATTGTGTTAGGAACATATACTCCATTTTGTAACATAACTCCTGGTAGAACCTGTCCTCCGCCATTCGCAATAGTGTTTCTTATTGGGTTTCCTAAATCATTGATTCCTACTGAATCAGGATATAATCCCGTTCCATAACCATAGAATTGGTCAAGAGAATATACCTTGCCACCTTTCTTCCAATCAATAAGGAAACTTAAGGATAGATTTTTGTACGTAAATGTATTATTTAAACCTCCAGTCCACTTTGCTTGAAAGCTACCTTGATTATATATTGCTTTATCAGTTGTTAGATACATTCCATTCTCTCCTACTATTTTATTTCCATTAGGGTCATAAACATAATCTGAAGTCCAAATCGAACCATAATCACCATTGAGTGGAGCATTAATACTTACCCCTCCTTGTAAACTACCAATAGTAATATTTTCAATACCTGGCGCTAATTGCGTAACTCTTGTCCATGGATTAGACCAGTTCAGTGTCATATCCCAAGAAAAATCATTAGTTTTTATAGGTGTTGCATTAATTGTTACTTCAAAACCTTTAGTAGTTAATTCTCCAGCATTTTGAATTTTAGCAGCTAATCCTGTTGATAAAGAAACAGGTAGTGGTATAATTTGTTCGTAAGCTTTGTTCTGGAACCAAGCTACATCAAAACCAAATCGATTATTAAACATTTTAGCTTCTATTCCTAATTCAATATTTTTAAGACTTTGAGATCTTAGCTCAGAATTTCTTAATGTAGTATTGTAAGCATTTACTAAAATTTCTCCAAAAGAAGCTTGAGATAAATACCTATTACGTAGTTGATCTGCCCCTGTATCAGATCCAACTTCAGCATATGCTGCTCTAATCTTTCCAAAATCTAACCAATTAGTCTTAATTAAATTAGAAAATACTATACTTGTAGATAAAGAAGGGTACCAATAAACATTATCATCCTCAGGTAGTGAGGTTGATTGATCTCTTCTGTAGGTTCCTTCCAAAAAATAGGTATTTTTATAACCTAAAGAAACTTGTCCAAAAACTCCGTAAATATACTTTGAAAGATCGGATATTAATGGTCTTGCTGGCGATGATGCAGAATTTGCGATAGTATAAATTCCAGCTACAGATAATCCACCTGAAGTAGATTGTTGATTAGAAAAATTCTTTTGCACATTAACATTTCCACCTACTAACGCATTTAAACTGAAATCATTGAAATTATTCTTATATGTTGCAATAAAATCATAATTTGATTCAGAAAATTTGTATTGACTTATAGCATAACCCGAAGGCTGTGTAACTACATTAAGACCAAAATTATTTCCTGTATAAGAGCCGACAGCTTTTCTATCTTCAACCGTCATTGTATATGAATCAGTTCCTGCTCTAAATAATAGATTAAAATTTTTAGAAACATCATAATTTAAACTAAAATTTCCTGCAAATCTATCTTTCGAATCATTCTGATAGTTCTCATATCTTTGGAAATAAGGATTATCCCAAAAAGCAGGTCGCAAGTCTGTTCTGCTACGCATATTCCATGTATAGTTTTTCCCAGAGTTCATATAAAAGTTCTGTAACTCTTTTATATCAACATTTGTTGGCCACCACTGTCTAAAATTGGTCATTATATTATCATTATAACCAGTGCTATTTCTACCTTTCGTTTTTTGAGTTATGTAATTAGCATAAAAATTAGCTGTTAATTTTTCTGTTAACTTATATGAAGCATTTCCACTAAAGTTATTTTTAATTAAAGAACTATTTGGCATTATATCCGTAGCATCTGTATTGGTATAACTGAAACGATATGTTGAAATATCATTTCCTCCATTGAATGAGATGCTATTAACATAATTTGTAGCTTTGTTGAAAAAAGTAATTGGTCCATTTTTCGCCATTTGCCAAGGTGTTCTTTGACCAAATGTTGAAGAACCCGGAATAAAAGCTCCATATTGCCATACCATGGAACCATCATAAGCAGATCCATAAGATGCATCATTACCAAAAGCAACTATTGGACTTCCTAAATAATCTCCTGAAAAACTCTCTCCCTCATAGCCTTGTCCATACTCAGTCTGATATTTAGGAAATGTTGACTTATCGATAGAGGAAACAGTGATAGAGCTAGAAAACTCCATTCCAATACCTTTGGTATTTTTCTTCCCTCTCTTTGTTGTAATAATAATTGCTCCGTTTTGAGCTCTAGAACCATATAATGCTGTTGCTGCAGCACCCTTCAAAACGTTAATGGTTTCAATATCATTAGGGTTGATATCCGATACAGAATTTCCATAATCATAACCTCCAGAGCCTTGTGTTTGTCCAGAAGTATTAATATTCTTGTTCATAACTGGAACCCCGTCTACTACAAAAAGTGCTTGATTATCATTAAGCAATGATTTGTAACCTCTTGTAACTACATTAATCGATCCTCCAAAGTTAGTACTCTGCTTAATCTCTAAACCAGCAACTTTACCTGATAAATTATTCAAAAAGTTTACAGTTGGATTTTTATTCACTTCCTCACCTTTTACTTCTTGAGTTGCATAACCCAAAGATTTTTTTTCTCTTTTGATACCTAAAGCCGTCACTACTACGCCTTCGATATCTTGCGTCTTTGCAGTATCTTGTACCTTTTGTGCAGAAACTACTGCAAAAGATGACGAAAGAACTACTGCCAACACGCTTGTTGTTAATTTTTTCATATCAAATCAAATTTTTCAATAAACAAATTTGCAAAACTTAATTAATATATCCAATAAAAATGTTAATAATTGTTAACTACTTCGCATATTAAGTATAGAATAATTACTATTATAATTAGAATTGTATCATTAATTATACTAAATATTAACTTATCATAATCAAAAAACTCCAAATCTAAAGACTTTGGAGTTTTTGATTATATTTTCATAAAGCTTATTAAAAAAACCGCAACAATGCGGTTTTTTTTAATAAATATTTGATTATTTATAGATAAAAGGAGTGAATTCATTTTTAGTAAATACTTGAGCCTGCGTAACAACAGGTACATTTGCACTATTATTTGAATATTCATCCGCTGGATAAAGGAGTCTCCAAGGTTTGTTTGGTTGTGTACTGATAGTTGACAAAGGAGTTTCAGGATAACCTGTTCTTAAATAATTGATATATGATTCAATACCATTGTAATTAATTAAAGCCACCCAACGCTGATATTGTATTGCAGCTATTTTATCCTCTGTACTTCCAGTCCATCCAACTTTAGCCTTGCTTGAAATATTTGCGATATAACTTGCCGCATCCGCTGCCTTACCATCAAAAGTAAAAGAAGCAGTAATTGCATTATTAAAGTGGGCTTGATCATTAGAAAAACCAGCATAGCCACGCAATGCAGCTTCTGCTTGTAATAACTCACTTTCTGCTTTCATCATTAGATATCCATTAGATGAAGCTCCTGTAGCAGAAGTGAATAATCCTGCTAACAAAGAAAAGTTTTCAGTCAGAGGCTTTCTAGCATCAACAGTATAACCCATATGAACTTTATAATCATCATTGGTCATCCCCTGTGGATAACCATAATAACCTGTAGCTCCTCCGGCAGTTGTATTGTTATACTGCTTTCCTTTTGTAAAAAGAAATTCAATTCTAGAATCTTGTATCCCACTAGTAATTTTTGATGCGTCTCCTTGTAATACCTTTACAGCATGATCTGAAGCAGTCATTAATAGATATCCATTAGTATTAGATGCTCCTGCCGCGGTTTTTATACCAAATGCATTATATAAGGGGTTTAAAGCATCTGTTGTTGCTCCACTATATCCTGGATTGATTGCAACATCAGCAGAGATAAAAGTAGCTCCTGATAGAGCACTAATAATTTGATTTCTTAATGCAATACCTTGGGTATTTGTTGTATTTGAAAGTCGAACTGCAAATTTTAACAAAACAGTATTTGCAAATTCATTCCATTTTGTCATACTCCCTTTAAAAATAGGATCTGAAGATGCTGTAACAGCAAAACTCACGTTAGTGCCATAAGATCCTATCAAATTTTTAGCATCTAATAATTCAGAAACTAAACCCTTATATACATCTACATCCTTATCGTATTTTGGAGTGGGGTTATTTGCTTCTTTAAATGCATCTGTATAGGGGACATTACCATATAAATCTACAATATATTGCATATAATAAGCCTTCTGAATTTTAGCTATAGCAACATAGTTTGGATATTGATTCCCAAAATCAATAATTCTTTGAAATCTTGTAACCGCTTTATACATATCTGTAAAAATAGCTTGTCTATATGTAGTGGTAAAGTTTAGATTTGATTCTGTGATGAATGGATTACCAAATTGAGCATAGTTGCCCGACCAGGTATTTGTCCACGCATTTCCCAATAAATTCATTCCTCCTCTTTCTCCACTAGTTACAACTCCTGCTTGTACGGCATATGCTGTTGTAGAAGCACCCGAAAGTCGCAAATTTGGCGCAACCTGATCCGCTAAAACTTTATTTGGATTAAGATTATCATCTAATTCACAAGAAATAGCGGCCAAAGATATGATTGATAATAATAAATACTTTTTCATTATAATAAATTTATGATTAAAATTTGACATTTAAAGTGAAACCATATACTTTAGTGTTAGGATACTGTGTACGAGAAGCTACTCCACGTGCGTTATTAACAGTACCAGAATAATAACTGGTTTCAGGATCTGCATAATTTAAATTGTCTTTAGCAAACTTTTGAAAAGGGTTTCTAGCGTGTACTCCAAACGTAATCTCCTCAAGTCCATATGCTTTAACTTTATCTTTTGGTAAACTATAAGCTAATGATATTTCTCTAATTTTAAAAACTTGCCCATCAGTAAGAAGATTCTCACCATAAGTAGCATAATTGCTAGAAAACCAATTAATTACAGAACTATAAGTACTTCCTCCAGTTCTTATCGTTGTATTAGGAATATAACCTCCGTTACCATCAGGGATGACAGAATTTGGCATTATGAATCCTCCATTTTCTCTGACAACTTCACCAGAATCATATAAAGTCCCATTAAAAGCCATACCAGATTTCACATCAGCAATAAATTTGGCACCATATCTATAATCAGCCACAACACCTAATTTAAAGCCTTTGTAAGAAACATTGGTATTAAATGTGTAAATACTTTTTGGTACAGAACTACCTGCGTTTTGGAAACTAGATGTGAGAAGAGGCATACCTGTAGCAGGATTTATAATAATTCTACCCTGATCATCTCTTTGCATCATTGACGCCTTGATTAATGGAAAAATAGAACCCGTTTGTGCATATATTCCCCAAGTAGTTCCAGATTGTAGATTAATTTCATTAACACCATCCATAATATCTAGAACAATAGATTCATTATAAGAATAACCAAGATTCAAATCCCATTTGAATTCAGAAGTTCTAATCGGGGTTAATCCCAAATTAATCTCAGCTCCTTTTGAGCGCATTTTTGCAATATTGATTAATTTCTGATTAATTCCTGATGCCGAAGAAGTAGTCTGTTTAGTAATCAAATCTTTTGTATCTTGCTGGTAAATAGATCCATTCAATCTTATTCTATCATTAAAAAAGCCTAAATCCAAGTTAAGTTCTTGAGTTGTAATAAATTCAGGTTTTATGTTTGGATCTGTTTGAACCATACCATTTCTATATGAATTTACACCAGAGAAAGGGAAACCTGCCACAAGCTCTGCAGTAGAATTAATATCGTACCAATCTATAGTGCTTGAATTTCCAACCTTTGTCCAGTTTCCGGAAATTTTCATATAAGAAAGAACATTCCCTCCAAAATCCCAAGCTTTAGTTGGTACAAATGAAAGCCCAACTGATGGATAAAAATACGAATTATTATTTTTTGGTAAAACAGAAGACCATTCATTTCTACCAGTAGCATTTAAGAACAAGAAATTTTTATATGCCAAATCTAAATTTGCAAAAACTGCATGAGAGTTTTTTCTATAAGTCCCATTTACCGGAGAAAAAGCAGATGAACCAGCTGCTAACGGTTGGGTAACATTGGTCATTGTGTATACACCAGGAACAGCTAAGTTCGTTCCTCCATTTTGTATAACCTCAAGTCTATGATCCTGATAGTTATGTCCAACATTTACTTTCAAATTAAGGTCATCTGTTAAATCATAATCAAAGTTTAACATCAAGTCTCCATAGTAATCCCAATTATTTCTATCATCTAAAAATAAAGCAGAAGCAATAGATTTTATACTAGAAGCACCAGCTCCTTTATAGATTGAACTTGAGAAAGCATCTCTATGTTTAGTAGATCTAGAAAAGGTTCCTTGTATATTGCCAGTATATCGTACATTGATATGCTTATCAATTTCATAATTCAAGCCTAAGTTAGCACTGAAAAAGTTTCTGCTGTAATCTTGCCTTACATGCTTCATTCTCCAATATGGATTTTGATAAAAAGCATTCCATGCAAAAGCATTGTCCGGGTAGTTTTTATAGCTAGTAATTGGAATATCTGGCGAAGATTGCAATAATCCCCAATATAGTGCATCATTAGTAGTTTCATCAAACATTGTAGTAGTTTGCTTAAAATCAGTTCTTATATAATTAAGACCTACGTCAAATGAAAATTTATTTACTTTAGCACCTGCCTTAAATAATACCGAAGTCTTATTAGAATCATCGCCATCAATAATAAAACCTCTTTTGGTATTATTCAAGCTTAGCATTGTATACTTACCTTCGCTTCCAGCGTTCAAAGTAATTGTATTACTGAGTGTTGAGCCAACTCTAAAAAAATCTTTAACTTCATTGGGTCTTGCATCATATGATCTAATCATAGCTGCAAGATTATCTCCTGTGAGTCCATCATCTCCCCAGCCAATGCCATTTAAATCAATTACGCCATCGCCATTGTAATCATACATAGGAAGACCATATGCTGTAGTACTCCCATCAAAAGCAGGGCCCCAAGAACCATTTTCATATTGATCTCTCGCTTTATCCCAGCCCTGTCCATATTTATTTTGTCTTTTAGGAACAAATGCTACTGATTCAAAATCTACAGTACCATCATAAGATACTGATAGCTTATTTTTCGCACCACGTTTAGTGGTAACAATGATTACACCATTTACACCATCTGATCCATACAATGCTGCACCTTGTGCTCCCTTAATTACATTCAAGGATTCAATAGCATCGGGAGGTAATGTTTGTAAAACAGTCGCAGTTGTAATGACATTATCAATTACTATTAACGCCTCGTTTTTACCTGAAATGGAACGCATACCTCTCAATTGAATCGAATTTTCGCTATTAACGGAACTGTTATTTTGGTTAATTTGCAACCCAATAACCTTACCAGCTAATGCTTGAACCGCATTTGGGTTTCCAGCCTGATTCAATTGTTCTGCGGATACGACCTGTTGTGCAGATGTTACGGCATCAGCTTTTCTTTTGATACCCAGTGCGCCTGTTATCACTACTTCTTCAATTTCTCTCGTTTTCGCAGTATCTTGTGCTTTTTGTGCAGAAACCATTGCAAAAGACGATGAAAGAACCACAGCTAACACGCTTGTTGTTAATTTTTTCATATCAAATCAAATTTTTCAATTTAGCAAAAATGCGAAACTTTATTAAAACACACAACAAAACTGTTAAAAATAAGTTAAGTAATACTATATAAGCCCGCATTATTCATAACTTTACTGAGTTATTTTTATTATGCTATTAATACAAAATTTCTCAGAAACCTTCATAGAAGCTGGATGCGACGAAGTCGGAAGAGGCTGCTTGGCCGGGCCTGTGGTTGCTGCTGCGGTAATTGTAGATAAAAATTTTAAGCAAAATTTAGTTAACGATTCTAAAACGTTAAATTTTCAGACAAGACAAAATCTGGATAGATATATCCGCGAGAATGCAGTAGATTTTGCAATAGCAGAACTGCCTCCTGAGTTTATCGACCAGCATAATATTCTCAATGCAAGTCTGCACGCCATGCATCTTGCGCTCGATCAGCTCAAAACAAGGCCTGAACTGATTTTGGTAGATGGAAACAAGTTTCATCCATATAATTTTATCCCGCATCATTGTATAATTAAAGGGGACAGCAAATATCTTTCAATCGCAGCTGCATCTATTTTGGCGAAAAACTACCGTGATAATCTGATGATAAAACTACATGACGAATTTCCGGACTATGGCTGGAATACCAATTTCGGTTATTGTACCAAAACACATCAAAAAGCTTTGAAAAAATTCGGACCGAATATTCATCACAGAAAATCTTTCCGCCTGGATTATGATGTGAAAATCTAACACACCAAATCGAAAACTAAAAAACCCATAATTCAATTAATATTTTAAAGTAAATTAAAACCATTTGATTTAATTTCATCAGATATCTTTACATCGAACGAAGGACGAACATAGGACATAGAAAGAAAGAACGAACAAACCCAAGTTAAAAATTTACACTTTCAGATCCTTGATTTTCATTGTGTTTCTTTTGTCTTGATTATTGTATCATATTTCTTTTATCTTTGTTTACTATGCAAAACTCATATACAGTCATCAATGCTTCGGCTGGTTCCGGCAAAACTTACACGTTGGTTCAGCGACTGTTGATGATCTGCCTTAGATTTCCGAATCAGCCGGATGCGATCAGGACTATTATTGCATTAACGTTTACGAACAAAGCCGCCAATGAGATGAAAGAAAGAATCCTTTTCTATCTTGGTGAGTTTGTGAAAGAAAACTATTCCGAAAATCAAGACCTTAAAAACATCCAAAAAGCGCTCTCAGAGCAAGGATATCGAATTACATTAGACGATTTGAGACATCGTTCTCAAAAAGTTCTCGATTATATTTTACACCACTACTCTACGCTTAACATTGGAACGATTGATAAGTTCAACTCCAGATTAGTCAAAAGTTTTTCTTATGAATTAGGATTGGCTCAGAACTTCAACCTGGAGATTCAGCCGGAACCTTATCTGATTGAAGCCGTGGACAAGATGCTGGACGAGATTGGCGAGGAACAGACCGTTTCCGAAGCGTTTATGGATTTTGTCAATTATAATCTGGACAATAATGAGCGGGTCAATCTGAATCAAACCCTTTATAATTCGGCGAAGAAATTTGTGAATGATATTCATTACCAGCCTTTGCAGGACAATAAAGATTTTGAGTGGCAGGCTTATGAGAACAAAAAAAATGAGCTTCGAAAAAAAATCAGTGATAATAAAATAAAATCATCTCAGTTGGCAGCACAAGCTTTGGAATTAATCAAAAGTCGTGATGTTGATATTGAAGATTTTGCTCAGGGAAAAAACGGTTTAGGTGGTTTTTTCCAAAAGGTTCAGGATTTTTATAACAAAAAGCGAGACGGATTTCCTTTTCCTTCCAACGAAGATTCTGCATTGACAACTTACTTTAAAGGTGCTGCTGCAAAATCAAAGCATAAACAAAGTGACATCGAGGAAATCCTGCCGCAACTGATTTCCTGGCGAAAAGATATTATCGACCTTTATATCGATTCTCAGAAAAAAGAAAAAATCCTGGAAGCGATTCTGCCTTTGAAGGTCAACGCCGACATCCAGAAAAAGCTGTTGGAAATCGAAGAAGAAAACGATTTGGTTTTGCTTTCGAAATTTAATATTATCATTAATGAAAATCTTCGGAATGAGCCTTCCGCTTTTATTTATGAGAAAGTAGGAACGCAGTTTCAGCACTATTTTTTTGATGAATTCCAGGATACCTCAGCGATGCAATGGCAAAATTTTTTACCACTGCGTGATAACAGCATTACTTCGGACAATACGAGTTTTACGATTGTCGGTGACCCGAAACAGAGCATCTATCGATTCCGCGGTGGCGAAAGTGAGCTGATGCTGAATATCATCAATCAAAAAGAGATCACACCAAAATTTGCAACCGCTGAACATCTAAGATTCAATTGGCGAAGCGCTAAGAATATTGTCGATTTCAATAACCGGTTGTATGATTTTATGTCTAAGGCTTTGAATGATGAGCATAAAAAAATCTTTGGTGAAAATGCTGTTCAGGAAGCACAATCCAACATGGAAGGCCGAGTCAAAGTCCATCTTTTGGAAAACTCGGTGAAATCTGTTTTTTATGAAGAATCTGCTGAGAAAATGCGAAATGACATCCAGGAATGTCTGGATAATGGATTTACGTTTTCAGACATCACAATTCTTTGCCGAGGGAATAATGATATTTTTAATTATTCCCAACTATTAGGAAATCTGAAAGTCCAGTATAATGGAAAAGAAACCCATATCAAAAACATTTCTGAGAAAGGATTGACACTTGATTTATCTTTTACAATCAAAGCTTTAATTGAATATTTGAAGTGGGAAATTACACCAAAGAATCGTCAGTTTCTCGTTAAAATGATGTATTTTCTGAATGTTTCCGGCAGAATCACAATGACAGATTTCACCTCTGAAATCAAAACCATTCTGAATCTGGAATCTAAGTCAGAAATCGAAAATTATATCGATTCTCATTATCATATTAAATTGATCCAAAATGATGTTCCGCAACTTAATCTTTATAATTTCATCGAATACTACATTCAGGAATTTTCGGTTGAAAATAAAGAAAATGATTTCCTTCTTAACTTTCTGGAAATGCTTTTCAATTACACACAAAATGCTGGTGCTACATTGAAAGAATTCCTGAAATTCTGGGATGACGAAGCTTCGAAAATCAGCATCCAGGCGAGTGAGAATATCGATGCCGTTCAGATTATGACCATTCATAAAGCTAAAGGTCTGGAGTTTCCGGTGGTTTTTATCCCGATGCGAAACGAAAACAGCGATAAAAAATTCTCCGAATGGTACGATCTCAACAGTGAAGATGAATTGAAAACCGTGATTTTGACTCAGTTTTCTTCCGAGCTGGAAACGTATGACGAAGATCTAGCGCAGTTCAATTTTGAAAATTCTTACCGGAATAAAATTGACCGTTTTTGTATTCAATACGTTGCAACTACAAGACCTGTGGAACAGCTGTTTCTCTATCTGGAAAAACCTAGCAAATCTTCTAATCATCTGGAATTATTTGATTTTGTGACTGAATTTCAACCAGCAGAAAATCACGAGAGATTGGATTCGTTCGATATTTTCCCTGTTACTGATTTAAGAAAACAAAAACGGAAAAAGAAAAAAGAGTATCTCTCAGAAAACATCAATTCGATTTCCCAGAAAACAGAAAGAGCTTCGAATATAGAAATTGCTACCACTTCCAAAAATTATCAAAACCGTGTAGAACACGTGCGAATGGGAATTTTCACGCACGAGATTTTGTCTAAAGTCAAAACTAAAAAAGATGTTTCCAAAGTTCTGAACTCTTATCTTCTGGACGGCGTTATTACGAATGAAGAAAAAAAATCTATACTGGAAAGGATTGAAAATGTTCTTACTGATGCTAACTATTCTGCTTATTTTGAAGACCATCTGAAAATCATCAATGAAAGAGAAATGTTTGCGACAGAAAATGAGCAATCCAAAACGTATCGTCCGGACCGATTGGTAGAAACGGAAAATGGCATTATCATTGTGGATTTCAAGACCGGCGAGGAAAAAGACAAAGACCAAAAGCAAGTTGAAATTTATAAAAATAAGCTGGAGCAGTTTGGCAAGAAAGTCATCAAAACTGACGTGATCTATATATAAACAAAATCCCGAGAAAATAATTTCCCGGGATTTGCTTTTTATTTCTTAACGGCTGTTACAACCTGGCCTTCCATCTTCGTGATATTATCGAATATCTGTTTGAATGCCGGATAATATTCTTTCGGATAAACGGGATCTTCAACCGTAGTTGTGGTTTCCACAGTCAGCTTATTACCTTCTTGAGTCACTTTATAGACATATTGGATTGCACTGTCCTCTGTTCTGAATTTCTTGGATTTTGGCACATTCTCAAAAGCATAACCGTCCGGTAAAGTAATGGTCACTTTTTTGATCTTATCATAACCTGTGTAAAGCTCAATAGGTGAACGACGCTCTTCGGTCTGATCAAAATCATGAGACTTGTTGTAAAGGAATAACAATGGATTGAAAACCAACTTACCGCCAATCCCGTCCACAAAAGAATCGGAATCGAAATCAAAACTAGTCTGGAAATCATTATTATCCAATAATTCTGTTTTGATGTTTGTAAAAGGAAATGTATAACGGTCTTTGTAAGATTCTTTTTGATAAGCAGTTTTATCTTCATTATATTTCTCGTTGTTCATCATTGCATACAACATTGTATCTTTATCTGAAAATGAACCTTCAACCGTTCCGTCAGGATTTAACTTTGCATCAACCGTAAGATAAGTTGTGCTTTTTCCTGGGCAAAAAATATTTACTTTTTTAGCTTCTTTCTCCGTCATCACATATCCATTATAATTAAGTGCGTTCGGACGGATAAGATTCGGGAGCATCATCTTTGATGTGGCATCATAAATAACGGCTTTTCCTCCAATATCCAGTAAAGCCAAAACATAATTAAGTTGGTTCAAAGAGGGAGAATGATCCAGTAAGAGCCCTCTTCCTATTGTAGATAACACGATTGGCTGAGCATCTAAGCCAGCACTTCTCATTAACAAGATCATCAACAGATTGATCTCGCCAGAACTTCCCACTTTGGTTTCTAAAAGATTTTTAATTCCTTTACCATCTTCCGCTCCTACAGTATAATAATTGTTCCAAGTATAATTTTTCTCCACAAATTTCTGAATTGCAGCCGCTTTTTCAGCAGGAGAAGAGATATTCTTAATATCAGCAGGAAGCAGCTCTTTTACCAAAGATTTCTTTTTCAATTGTTCTCCAAAATATTCGGAGTCATACAATTGCTTGCGGATATCGTTCCAGCTTACTGCGTAAGACTTGAATCCTCCTAAATCACCAGATTCATAAACTCCCGGTACTCTTGTAATATTGGTAGAATTAAGCTCTGCTCTTATAGATGTTCTATAGTTATCCAGATTATGAACATATTTCTCATCTCTGTAAGGCGGAATATTCTCATACCCAAACCTATAAGTATAATATTCTCCTCCGTAGATGTTTTTATCAGCAACATCTCTGTTTTTTGGTGTTAGGCTTCCTTTATAATCGATGTTGAATCCAAGATATTTTGGAAAATCCAAAACATAATCAAAACGGCGCGTGGGGACATTATCTTCTACAGTAACCTTATCTACGGACCAAACATAAGGTGACAAAACAGAATATTTGTATTCTACAACAGAACCGTCTTTCACATTTTCGAAAGCAAACTTAGTAACTGTATAGTATTTAGATTCTTTAGATTTGTATTTAGAGTTTTTTTCAACAGTTGTAGTTTCTACTTTGCCGTTAACAAGATTATAGGTATAAACTTTAAGAGAAGTTACCTTTTCCGATTTGTTATTTTTACCATCATAAGTATAGATTTCCTGATTAAGGAATTTTTCTGCCTGATCTTTTTTATAAATCTTTATACGGCTTACAACATCCAAATTGAGTTCTCCATCAGTTATATAATAATGATAAGATTTATAAAGAATTTCTGCTGCTTCTGAAGGATTTTTTGAATAAGTAGTCGATTTTAGATCTTCATTATCCAACTTTGGAACGTCAAGAAATTTGTATTGTGCAAAAATTGGAAGAACTGCGCCAATCAGTATCAATTGTAAAATTTTAGTTTTCATTATCTGGTTTTTATTAAAGTTTTGTTATAAGTATTTTTGTATGATCTAATTTATTTGCTTTTTTTCTGAAATTAATATAATCCGAAATCTTATCCGGAGGAAAAGTACCTTTCTTTAGCATAAATTTTCTCTTAACCAAAAGCTTTTTATCTTGGTTTACAAATTCCATAGAAAAACTTCCGAACTCAGAATCAAGAGTTGCAGGAGCTAGATTTTCAGAAAATTTGTAGTTTTCGGGAATTGTATATTCTATCTCATAATCATCCGTGAATCCAAATGGAATCTCAATTGGAAGTTTTCTATCTGTACTTTCCAAGTAAAAATCGGAATCTAAAAACGGGATCGCTCTGAAATATATGTCAGATCCTAGTGACTTGGAATAGTTATTTGCTTTGAAGTTTAAATCAAAATTTATTGTTGCTTCAGTTCTGTCATTTTTCAAATTTGTTACATCGATATTAGAAAACTGGAGATAATCATACCGCTTTCTCATAGCATCTTTTTGATCTGCCGGCGATAGAGAAACCAATGGTAAAAATATATCATACATCCCTCCTGAGAAATTAAAACTGGAAGAAACGCTCAATGTATTATCCGCTGAGATATTGGCTTTTATTTTTAAAATCTCCTTATTATTTTCAGATAAAGACTTCGGTGTATCAATGATCTCCGCTGTGTTATCTTTTACCATGATCACATTTCTGTCCATAGTTGTATAACTCAAATGGTTGAAAGCTATATTTTGCGAAGTATTTTCCAACCAGATATTTCCATTCTCTGTCGGTACGCAAAGTATGATGTGATTGCCATCCATTTTCGGGAAATCTTTATCAAAAGTTTTCGCCGTTTTATCACTATAAATTACAGAATAATAAGAAGGAATTCCTGCAGCTTTCAAAAGAACTCTCATATAATTGGTCAAAGCTTTGCAATCGCCGTAACCTTTCTTTCTAACATCATCCGCAGACATCGGCTGCCAGCCGCCAATTCCGATTGCAACAAAAACATACCGTGTTTTGCTTTGCATGTATTGATAGATTTTCTGTACTTTTTCAGAAACAGTTCCGCTAAGGTTAAGAGCATTTACCTCTTGCTGAATTTCCGGCGTCACAACAGAAACGGGATCCAGTAAACCTTTATACCAATTCGCAAAACTGTTCCAGTTGGAAAAATCACCGCAAATACCTTTCAAACAGGCTTTATCTAATGCGAATTCTACCTTGGACACAACAACTTTTTCATCAGGGGAATAATTTTCATCTTTATAAGCCGGAAGATTTTTGTAAGCCGCTTTTAAATACTGATCAGATTCCGATATCTCTGCTTTTCCAAAAGATGTTTCTGTGACTTTTTTACGAAGTTTAATCCCTGATTCATTTTTGAATTCCACACTCCAGTTTTGTACTGAAACGTTTTCATCCATATAAGGTTGTAATACGGGAAGGAATACCGTGTCTGATGACCTCTCTGTGTAAGAAGTTTCTATAGTATAAGGATAAACCGGATGAATGATTCTCATTCTCAAAGCTCTGTCATCAGAATATAGATAGGAATCATTTGACTGGCTGACATCATTCAGATCACTCTTAGAATAGGTTTTAATTTGTTTCCCATTCTCATCCAGAATTTTGATTTTAATATCAGAAATTTTGCTGTATTTATCATAAGGGATATAAACGTACGAAACGCTTTCACCTGCTTTGTTCAATATAGAAATAATGATTTTCTTCTTTAGTTCAATATTATCTTCAGCTTTGATAACATATTCGGAACTAATATTGCGAATTACAGCATTCGCATCTTTTTTAAGTTCTTCCGGAATTTCGGATATCGCGTAGTTTTGTGAAAACGTCCTGACAGACATTAACACCAATAGGGTTATTAGTTTTTTCATCTGTGTAATTTTAAATCAATTCTCCGCAGCAGGATTGAAAACTCTTTGAGCCAGTTCCTGATCAAAAAGATATAATGCAGACGGATTATCTTTTACCATTTTGATTTTTGTTACTAAGAGTGATGCACTGGATTCTTCTTCTACCTGCTCATTGATAAACCATTGCAAAAAGCTTGTCGTTGCAAAATCGCCTTCATCATTAGCTGCTTTTACGATATTGAAAATACTTTTTGTTACCAATCTCTCATGTTCCAAAGCTTTTTCAAAAATCTCCTGAGCATTATTGAATTCATGCGGAGGTTTTGGAACTTCGTTCAGAATAATTTTTCCACCAATATCATGAACATAATCAAACATTTTATCCGCATGCATGAGTTCTTCTTTAGATTGTACACGGAAATAGTTGGCAATACCCTCAAGATCCTGAGAATAAAACCAGGCACTCATAGATAAATAAAGCTGTGCCGCATATTGTTCCTTTGTTATTTGTTCATTAATTAATGTAATAATAGTATCGCTAACCATAAATGTTAAATTTTTCCCAAATATAAAAAAAGAGCGGCTTAAAAAACCACTCTTTCATAAAATTAACCACTAAATAATAACTTACTTCACTACAGCTGTTTCCGCGCTTTTTCTATTTTGGAATTGTTCCCTTCTTTCTGTCATTTTCTTAGCTTTCATCTCTTGAAACTTTTTGTATTGGTCAGGAGTCAGAATTTTTTGCATATCTGCTTCATTCTGTTTCATCTTTTGCATTCTGTCTTCTTTTTTCGCTGTCATTTCCTGCTTTCTTTCGGCAGCTTTCTGCTCGTGTAACGCCTTGATCTGGGCAACCTGAGCATCAGTAAGATTCAGCTCTTGTTTCATCTTTTGGAGTCTTTCTGCTTTTTTCTGTTCAAAGTCCGCTTTTCTATCTGTTGTTTGAGCAAAACCGAAAACACCTAATCCAAGGAATGCTACACTTAAAATTAATTTTTTCATTTTTTAATTGATTTAAATATTAATAAATTTTTATCTGTTAGTTTGATTTGTTAATAATTATAAAGTTAATCAGTGATATTGTTAAATAATTATAAATTTTAATTTAATTACCTTGAAACAAATCTATTTCCCGAATTTCTAATACCGTTCTCGGATCTTGGAGAAGAGTTCCTTTGGTTGCCATTGCCCCTGTTTTCAATTCTTCTTTCAGAATTCTGATTTTGTCTGATTCCGCCTTGATTTCTGATCCCATCTGATTGAATTGGTGAATGATCCTTTCCAAAACCATTTCCATTTCTTATTCCACCGGAATTTCTAATCCCTTCTGGTTGAACTTGTGGGCGATCATTATTTTCGAAACCGCCATTTCTTATTCCTCCGACATTTCTGACACCACTGTTCTCATTAGATCTGATTCCTTCACTTTGAGAATTTCTTATTCCACCCCAGCCGTTTCCGTTTGACCCGCTTCTTGGATTATCGTTTCTGGTTCCGTTATTTCTATTTGGCTGAATCATATCCTGATTCCTGCCAATACTTCTGAAACCATCTCTGAAATTGTTTCTGTCAACTCTGTAGATGTTGATATTCACATTTCTATAAACCGGTCTTACAGGATATCGTCTTGCATAGAAGTTGACACAACGGTTTCTGTAATATACAAAAGGGCTTCTTCCCCGGAAATAAACATTTTGATAAACAACGAAGATTCTTGGCCCTAATATATTTTGTAAAGCAAAAAACCTGTCATAATACCATCTGTCCGGATTCCATCTGTAATAGGCATTCCAGGCAGCATAAGATGCAAATCTATTATTCAGCATCATGATCTGATTGATCTGAAACGGACTCAAGCGGTATTGAATAAAAAACTGATCCCAATTAACAGAGAAAACAGCATTTCTGTAATCGTTATAATAACCCTGGTAATACTGATCCGGATAATAATCCGCAGGATAGTTGTAATAATAATCATCCGGATAATCATATGAATTATCATAATATTCGTAACCATTATAGTCCTGAGGATAAGTATCGTAATAGTCCTGGGCAAATGTCATGCTTCCTAAAATCAAAGCAAGTCCTAAAATTATCTTTTTCATTTCTTTTATTTTAAATAATTAAAACAGAAAATTCATATCTGTGATTCTGAACTTTCTATCTTTTGGATATGAACGAAGAAAAAAAGTTAAACCAAGACTTATATTTGAATTAAAAATAGATTCGAAAACCTATTTTAGCATTGATAATCAGACTAATAATTTTCAATAAAAAAGCCCTTCAAAAATTTGAAAGGCTTTAAAATTTATTTTTTGGGATTAATATCGGTCGCTATTTTCAACCCAGCTTGCAATTTTCTGATTGAATTTGTCTTTAGTTTTCAAATCTTCCAAGTTCAGGTGTATCCTGTATCGCCAGTAATGTGGAAAAACAGCAGGATTATTGATTCTTTCTTCATCCATATTCGGATTCATTAATTCTTCATCCGTTGCCAAAAATTCCTGAATCGGAAAGATTGCCAGCATTGCATCCGTATAAAGATGCTGCTTCATTATGATTTCTGACAATTCCGGGGACAAATCCCAAGGTGCTGTACCATATTGACCTAACTGATTGTTAAAATATTTTTGAGTCAAATTTCTATCCTCATGCCACCATTGTCTCAGTGTAGAGCTGTCGTGAGAAGAAGCTGTAACAACATTAAGATAACTTACATTTTTTGGGTCGTACCAAGCGATATTTTCCGAAGGCATTCTTTGAACTTTCAAAGCGGTAATCGCCAATTTATCCATCACAACAGGAACTGAATCCGGAACCAAACCTAAATCCTCACCACAAATCAACATCGTTGTAGAATTCAGTAAAGCCGGTAATTTTTCCATTGCTTTCTGATACCAAAGTCCATCCTGACGTTTGAAAAAATAATCATTATAAAGGTCAAGCAATTTCGCTTTTTCCCACTCCGGAAGATATTTGAACGAAGTTGTCTTAGCAATGTTAAACCTTGGATGATAAACGATTCCATTTTCTGTTTCCTCTGTTAAGAATAGAACATTTCCAGCCAGAGAAATCAATTTTTCTTCTGCCCAGTCCCAAGATTCTTTTTTGAAATAATCGGTTAATTTTCTCTGCGTATCAAATTCCGGTTTGAAAGTGTAAACGCCATTATGATGATTATCAAAGAAACGGCTCTGAACTTTCTCTTTAAACTCGCCAAAGTTTTCCCAAAGAATAGGATCATTCACAAATGGCTTTACATAACGGTCATAATTAAAAGGAATCTGTCTGTCCGCAAACTCTTTTTCTGTAACAGGAAGGGCTGGGTAAAAATAACCTAACAATCCTTGAGTCGCAGAAATTGGCATTCTCCAGATTCTAAAAAACCCTAGAATGTGGTCAATTCTCATCGCATCAAAATATTGTTCTAAGACTTTGAAACGTTTTTTCCACCATTGATAACCATCGGCTTTCATCACTTCCCAGTTATAAGTAGGGAATTCCCAGTTTTGTCCCAAATCCGAGAATTGATCCGGCGGCGCACCAGCCTGGAAATCCATCCCGAATAATTCCTGCTCTGTCCAGGCTTCTACAGAATGTCGGTAAATCCCAATCGGCAAATCTCCTTTCACAGAAATTCCTAAATGATGAAGATATTCTACAGCATCCTGTAACTGCAGATGCAACTGATACTGAATCCACGCATGAAGCATCAATTGAGAATATTCTTTATGCTTTGGAGAATAAAGCGTTGCTACTTTTCCCGCCACATATTTTTTATGCGTCTTCCATTCGTTAAAGTTGGGCGTTTTGTATTTGTCTCTCAAAACACAAAATGCAGAGTAAGGCATTAGCCATTCTTCATTATCTTTAATGAACTTTTTGAAGTTTTTATCTTTTAGAATCGTGCCTTTATTCTCTTCGAAAACTGCTTTTGCATATTTCCATTTTCCGGAAATCATCTGCTCGTAATCAATCAAAGACAACGCATTTAGTTCCGCTTTTTTCGATTGATAATCTTTCACCAAATCCTTTGGCAAAGCATATTCTAATTTTTCAATCGAAAGATATTGCGGATGAAGTGCATAAACCGAAATCGCCGCGTAAGGATAAGAATCTGTCCAAGTGTAATTCGCAGTCGTATCATTAATTGGCAAAATCTGAATCACAGAAAGCTTGGTTTCATTAGCCCAATCGCCTAATTTTTTGATATCAGGAAATTCTCCAACTCCGAAACCGTCTTCCGTTCTCAAAGAAAAAACAGGAACCGCAACACCTGCAGAATGCCAAAGCGTATGGTTATCTAATTTGAAATAATGGTCCGCTTTCACATAAAGAATATCCTTATTCGGGTTTCCGAAAACCCAACGATTTTCGCCTGGTTCAACATAAAAAACCTTACCCGTATTTTTATCTTTAATTGCGTATTTGTAAAGAATCGTTTGATGAGAATTGATTTCTACGCCGGTTTCCCAAACACCGTAATCAGTTTCATTCAGTTCAATTGCTTTTTCATAATCCCAATTTCCCAAAGCGTCTACATTTCCAATCAAAACCAATTTCCAATTCGGATGATAAAGCGGCGCTTCTATTCGGAAAAGATGTGTGTGTTTTTTGACAACCGGTTGTTTTGCAGGCTGAAAACCTTGTAAACGGTTGTGAAGGATTTTGTTGGTCAGATAATTTTCGGGGAAATTTTTAAGATTCCATTGGTCAAAAATTACAAATTCTTTGAAGCTATTAGGCAAATTAAGTCTATGAAAAGGAATCTCTTCGTCCAAAACTTCACCATCTTCGGTTACAACAAGATATTTGTAGAGAATTGATTTGGAAAAATAATCAATTTCAGAGGTCCAGTTGTTATTTTCGGAATAGTTCAGGCTGTAATCACGATGCTCATTTTTGTCGTCAAATAGGCGCAAAATGAGCCGCTGGCCAACTTTTGTTCCGAAGTTAACACTAAAGTATAGTTTCATTTATTAAGGTCTATTAATATTGACGCAATTTAATGATTTCTTGCAATGGTGTAAAATTTATTTTTTTTTCGAAATAACTTCCAGATAAGCCGCAATATGATTATCCAAGGAAACAGTAATTCCACCTATATTTTTGGCTTTCATATACATCAGGACTTTCTCATCTTTTAGAGAATACATCAGAAAATCATTGAATTTATCTGGTGAAATTCCGGCTTCTGCAAAATATTCTAAGTCTACATTATTCTGAATCCAAGCCAAACCTTCCTGCAAATCTTCATATTTATAAAGTCTTCTTAGACGTTTTGATTTGCCGCTAACAACATCATAGATTGCCTGAACATTAACCATTGGAGGAATTCTTATTAGTGGCTTTACAATATCATCAACCGCATCAGCTGGTTTTTCGCGAGGTTTTTCCGGACCTTTCGGTAATCCTATATCTTTTCTTAGTTTTTCTTCCTGGGATTCTGCAAGATTTTTATTGATGATTTTCACTTCCTCTATCTCTTGCGGGATTTTCTCCAATTTAACGACCTGAAAATTATTACTGGTAATCACTATTTTTCCTAATCTGTAACTTTCCTTAGCAAACCGAATTTCGTCTCCTATATTAGCATCGATTGAAAATTTCCCATAAGAATCACTATAAGTTTTTTGATTAGTAGTCATATTCACAATCAAAACTTTGGGAATGAGAACTTCGTCCTCTGACATTACGTTTCCTGAAATGTTCTGAGAAAAAGTAAAACCATATAAAATAAGAAAAAGAATCTGTAAAAATCGTTTCAAACGCTGATAGTTTTTTCAAAAATAAACTTCTTTGCTAAAATAAAAATACGGTTTAACTTTCGTTAACCGTATTTTTAAATATTTAAGATTAAAAAGTAAACTATTTAACAATGATTTTCTTAGAAACAATTGTTTTCCCATTTTCGGATTCCACATTAACCACATAAATACCAGAAACTAATTTGTCTAATTCAATTCTGTTCTCAGAATTGGAAATATTGGTAATGGTTTGATTGGAAACCAGATTTCCGGAAGCATTATAAACTTTCACATTAGCATTTCCTTTTTGGTTAGTCGCAATTCTTATATTCACAAAGCCTTCTGAAACATTTGTTGGGTAAATATCATTTTTACTAATATCAATAGCAGCTTTGTTCGATTTCAAAACATAAGGACTTCCGAGGTCATAAACTGGCATATTAAGATTGTTATTCATCTTTTCCGCCTGTAATGTTTCGAGATTTACACTATGAAAAGCGCCGCCTTTTGCACTGGCCAAAACAATTTTACCTTCAGCATTGACTGCAACGCCATTAATCGAAAAATTCTCAGGCAAAGATTTTATTTTCCCGATGAATTTCGCTTTCATATCATTCAAAGACACTTTGAAGACACTTCCAAAAGCTGAAAAAACATAGAAATTGTTATTATCATCAGCAATCATATCGCCTCCAAAGCCAGTTTGCATCTTGCTTAACTGATTTTCTCCATTTCCAGAATCATCTTTCACAACGCCTAAATCTGTAACCGCATATTTTCCATCTTTGCTAGAAATTTTCAGAAGCTGAGAACCTGAATTGGAAAGCGCATAGACGTTGCCATCATTCCCTGTTGCCATTCTGGAAAACTGCGAACCAATGTCGCAAGATGTCGGATTGGAAAGATTATTTTCCAGCAACGTGATGTCTTTTGTTTTGGAATCCAAAATATAAATATTGGAAGAAAACATCGGCATATAAACCAATTTCCCTCTTCCATCGACAGCTAAAGCTGCAATTTGACTGGATAAAGCATTGGCTGAAGATTTAACATCTTCAGAAATATCTTTGTTTAATTTGCTGGAATAAACTCTAGGCTGGTCTTTACCTGACAAAAGAATATTTTCAGTAATTCCTCTTCTGGAATCCAAAGCACGAAAATCCTGAAAAATAATATTTGCAGCATCTTTTCCAGTGAGTGCAAAAATATCCTGCTGAGCAAAAGAACTTGCGCCAATAAACAATAAAAGTAAAGTTGATAGAGATTTTTTCATAGTAAAAGTGTTTAATTAATTGACACTAAGTTAAGTATTTCTACAATATAACACTTACATCAACAAAAAAACCTTCCGTTTTTTACGAAAGGTTTAAATATTTATTGTTTTAATGAATTAATTCAGAACATAACTTGTTCCATCTCTTCCATCTTTCAGCTCAATCCCTTTTTCAAGAAGCTGGTCGCGGATTTGGTCAGATAACTCCCAGTTTTTTGCCTTTCTGGCTTGATTTCTTAAATCAATTAAAACCTGCAAAGTCTGGTCAAGCTTATCGTTATTAGATTCTTCAATTGTTTCCAATCCCAAAACATCAAAAACAATTGCGTTCAGGAATTGTTTCAAATCTTCATAATCTTCCGTAGAGATACTTTCTTTCCCCAACTTCGAAGCTGAAATAAACTTCACTGCCTCGAACAAATGGGAAATTAAAATCGGACTATTGAAATCGTCTGACAAAGCTTCCAAAACTTTTTCTTTCCAGTTTTTATAATCAAAAGAAGAAGCTTCCACACCTTCAACCTGAGTTTGAGTGTTAAGGATTTTCACAGCTTCCATCAATCGATTGAAACCTTTTTCACTCGCCAACATTGCATCATTAGAAATATCCAGAACACTTCTGTAATGCGCCTGTAAAAAGCAGAATCTCAACACACTTGGATGAAAAGCTTTCTCAAAGAAATCATTATTTCCGGTAATCAATTCCATTGGAAGAATATAATTCCCAGATTGCTTACTCATTCTTTGTCCGTTCATTGTGAGCATATTGGCGTGCATCCAGTATTTCACGGGTTCTACTCCATTGCAAGCTTTTCCCTGAGCGATTTCACATTCGTGGTGCGGGAATTTCAAATCCATTCCACCACCGTGAATATCGAATTGGTCTCCCAGATATTTGGTGCTCATTGCTGTACATTCCAGATGCCAGCCTGGGAATCCTTCACCCCAGGGCGAAGGCCATTTCATAATATGTTCTGGTGAAGCCTTTTTCCAAAGTGCAAAATCCTGAGGATTTTTTTTCTCGCCTTGTCCGTCAAGGTCTCTAGTATTAGCAAATAATTCTTCTATATTTCTCCTGGACAATTCTCCATAATTAAGACCTCTCGCATTGTATTCCAAAACATCAAAATAAACAGAGCCGTTGCTCTCGTAAGCAAAACCTTTTTCCACCAAAAGTTTCGTTAATTCTAATTGTTCGATGATGTGTCCGGTAGCAGTAGGCTCAATCGTCGGTGGAAGCAAGTTGAATTTCTTCAAAACTTCGTGAAAATCGACCGTATATTTTTGTACGATTTCCATCGGTTCCAGTTTTTCCAGCCTGGATTGCTTGATGAATCTGTCATTGTTGATATCGCCATCGTCCGTAAGGTGCCCTGCATCCGTGATATTTCTGACATATCTTACTTTATAACCTAAGAATTGAAGACTTCTGTAAATGAAATCGAAGGACAGAAATGTTCTTACATTTCCCAAATGTACATTGCTGTAAACCGTTGGTCCGCAGACGTACATCCCGATATTACCTTCTAATATGGATTTGAAAACTTCTTTTTCGCCTGTAAGCGAGTTGTATATTTTTAGTTGCATCTTTTTATAAATGATGAATGATATTTGATAAATGATTTAAAATATTGACACATAACAATAACAACAAATAATTGTTGCTATAAATATTTTGTTCGACTTTTTTTTAAATTTTATCATTATTAATTGCTTTTAAATGATGATTCATAAATCTATTTTGAGAACCTGATAATTATTTAATCTTTAGATTTTGAAGATGTATTTTCTTTGATTCAATTCTAGCACTATCAAAAAAAAGATTTCCGAATTTAGCTTCCAATTGATAATTCATCATTATTTGATAACATTTTTTACTTTCCTCAATTTTTTCTTCAGGAACAATTACATCTGATATTGGATATTTTGTTTTGTAAATAACATTTATATTTTCCTTTTTTAAAATTTCGGCAAATTCTTTATTTGAAGATTTATCATCGGTCAAATATTGATAGTCATAATAAATATATTTTCTTTTTTCAAAATCTGATTTTGCAATTTTTCGTGCCTCTTCACAATTTGGAATTTTCTGTTCTTTTTTACAAGAAAAAAATAAGACTAAATTCAAAACCAATAAAATATTGAGACTCCTTTGGAATGAAAAAAATCCCACAAAGTTTTTCATCTTCAAATTAACCTTTTCAAATTAAATTAATCAAATTTCGCATGACTTCCTACATAATGCAAGAACTCCTGTCTGGTAATTGGATTGGTTCTGAAAATTCCGCTCAATTCTGCTGTAATTGTAGAACTTGCTGTGTCTTTGATTCCTCTGCAATTCACACAAAGATGTTTTGCATCTATGATACAAGCAACATTATTGGTACCAAGAGCTTCTTTCAAAGCGTCTACAATCTGCATTGTCAAACGTTCCTGAACCTGCGGACGTTTTGCATAATAGTCCACAATTCTGTTAATTTTTGACAAACCGATGACTTCACCATTTGAAATGTAAGCCACGTGCGCTTTTCCGATAATCGGCAAGAAATGATGTTCGCAGAAAGAATAAACCGTGATATCTTTCTCAACCAGCATTTGACGGTACTTATACTGATTCTTAAAAGTGGAGACACCCGGTTTATTTTCCGGAAGAAGACCACCGAAAATTTCGTTTACGTACATCTTTGCAACACGCTTTGGAGAATCTTTTAAAGAATCATCAGTCATATCCAAACCCAGAGTTTGCATAATCT
Organism: Chryseobacterium sp. 36-9; assembly: GCA_001898785.1. Taxonomy (GTDB): domain Bacteria; phylum Bacteroidota; class Bacteroidia; order Flavobacteriales; family Weeksellaceae; genus Epilithonimonas; species Epilithonimonas pallida. Next base: position 152,780 of record MKVE01000016.1, read on the forward strand.
CCCCAAATAGCAGTTCGATTTTTTTTACTTTTTCATCAGGAGAAAGATCAAAAGCATCTTTTCTGAGAGGCGTATGATCCTTGCCTGTAAACAGATCATCATCATTATCAGGAAATTGTTCCATAATATCATTATAATATACGGCAAAAATAAACAAATTTGTGGACTATAATTAGAGTAAATTTAAAGTTGTGATTATAAAAAGGATAGATTTGCAACGAGTTTAAAAAAGTAAAAAAAAATTGAAATGATTTGAAATTTTATATATTTGCACCTAAATTAACATAATTAAAAATAAATACTATGTCAGACATTGCATCAAGAGTAAAAGCTATCATCGCTGATAAGCTTGACGTTGAAGAAACAGAAGTAACTCCAGAAGCTAGCTTCACTAATGATTTAGGAGCTGATTCTTTGGATACTGTAGAATTAATCATGGAGTTCGAAAAAGAATTCAATATTCAGATTCCTGATGATCAAGCAGAAAAAATTACAACTGTAGGTCACGCTATTGCTTACATCGAAGAAGTTGTAAATAAATAATATTATCTAGACAAAAAAATTTATGGAATTAAAAAGAGTAGTTGTAACCGGCTTCGGCGCTATTACACCGATCGGAAATAATGCTAAAGAATACTGGGAAAACCTTATAAAGGGCGAGAGCGGTGCTGCTCCTATTACTCTTTTTGATTCCACTAATTTCAAAACCAAGTTTGCCAGCGAGGTTAAAAACTACGATCCTCTTAATTATTTTGATAAAAAAGAGGCTAAAAAAATGGATAGAAATTCTCAGTTCGGTCAGATTGCCGCCAGAGAAGCCATTGCGCACAGCAGACTTATCGAAGATAATGTGAATAAAGATCGCGTAGGTGTAGTTTGGGGATCAGGAATTGGCGGACTGGAAACTTTCGAAACAGAAGTTTTAGGTTTTGCTGAGTCTAACGGTATTCCTAGATTCAATCCATTCTTTATTCCAAAGATGATTGCAGACATTACGCCAGGAAATATCTCGATAGAGTACGGTTTCCATGGGCCTAATTACACAACTGTTTCAGCCTGTGCATCATCTGCAAATGCCTTGATCGACGCTAAAATGCTGATCAACCTTGGAAAAGCAGACGTTATCGTTTGCGGAGGTTCTGAAGCTGCTGTTACAGCGAGCGGAATGGGAGGTTTCAATGCGATGCACGCACTTTCTACAAGAAACGACGATCCAAAAACAGCTTCTCGACCTTTCGATAAAGACAGAGATGGATTTGTTTTGGGTGAAGGAGCGGGTTGTATTATTCTGGAAGAATATGAACACGCCAAACAAAGAGGTGCAACAATCTATGCAGAATTAGCTGGTGGTGGTATGAGTGCAGATGCACATCATATGACAGCACCGCATCCTGAAGGTCTGGGCGCTTATCTGGTAATGAAGAATTGTTTAGAAGACGCTGGTGTAACTGCTGATGAAGTAGATCATATCAATATGCACGGTACATCTACTCCACTAGGAGACATCGCAGAATCTAATGCTATTGCAAAATTATTCGGAGAGCACGCTTACGATATTCAGATCAATTCTACAAAGTCAATGACAGGTCACCTTTTGGGTGCTGCCGGTGTTATTGAAGCCATTGCTGCTTTACATACCATTATCCACGGTATTGTTCCGCCAACCATCAATCATTTTACTGATGATGAAAATATTGATAGCAGACTGAACTTCACTTTCAACCATGCGGTTGAAAAAGATGTGAATATTGCTATGAGTAATACGTTTGGTTTTGGAGGTCACAATGCCTGTGTTCTTTTCAAAAAAATATAATATGATGTTTTTATGGAGTTGAAAAATTATTTTTTCAAATTACTTCCAAAAAACAGAACACAAAAACTTTCGGAAAAAGATATTCTTTTTCGCAAAAAAATTTCTGAAATCGTTGGATACAACATCCATAATTTGGAAATCTTTAAAGAGGCATTTTCTTTAAAATCCTCTTCAAAAAGTACGAATAAAAAAAATTACGAACGTCTAGAGTTTTTAGGGGATTCTGTTTTAGGAACCATTATTTCTTGTCATCTTTTTCAGACTTACCCGAATGAAAACGAAGGATTTCTCACGCAGATGAAATCCAAAATCGTAAACAGGAAAAACCTTAATAAGCTTGGAGAAGATCTGAAGTTAAGCTCTTTATTACAAGCGGATACAAGCCAGACGGTACTGAGCGAAAACATCTCCGGAAATCTTCTGGAAGCTTTGATTGGCGCTATCTACCTTGATATTGATTACGAGTTTTGTAAGAAAATTGTTTTGGACAGGATTCTCACACCTTCTACCATCAATAAGCTGGAAAATAAGATTATCAGCTACAAAGGTCTTTTGCTGGAATGGAGCCAAAAGAAAAAAATCCCGATCAAGTACGAGACTTGTGAGGAATTCCAACCGAATAAAGTAACGGTTTTCCGCTGCTACGTTTGGCTTCATAATGAGAGAATCTCCAATGCGGTAGAAGCATCTAAAAAGAAAGCCGAAGAAAAAGCCGCACAACGCGCTTTTTATGTATTGAGCAAAAAAGAAAATATTATTGAAAATCAAAAAACAATTTCTTAAGCTAGAAGAAGATCACACAGAGATCACCATAGGATTGATTCGTCTTATCAAAGCAATCCCGGAGCACGAATTGTTTTTTCTACTCAATAAAACCAATGATTTTAACTTCAAAAGAATTGAAGATATAGCCATCAAAGGGGAATTTTTTGACTATGCATTTTCGCGTTATCAGGCGTATGACAGATTTTCCAAAAACTGTTATCATTTTATTTCTAACAAATCTATTCTATCCACTGAAAAAAAAGTCCAAAATCAGCTTTTTTCAGATGAATCAAATATTAAATTTTTACTAAATCTACACCAAGATGTAGATTACATTTTAACAAATTCCGATATATTTGCGGATTTTTCGTTAATTTTGCTCCCGGAAAATTTTGTATTTAAAATTCAAGAATATTCTTTAAGTTCTGAAGAAGAACTTTATCAATTAATTCAATATTATGAATAAAAACCTAAAAAAAACAAAAATCATTGCAACACTAGGCCCTGCTACTTCCAGCAAGGAAACGATGATACAGATGATACAAGCTGGTGTTGATGTATTTAGAATTAATTTTTCTCACGCCGATTACGAATTGGTAAAGAGAAATGTTGATATAATCCGTGAAATCAATAAAGAATATGGCTACTCGGTCTCTATTTTAGGAGATTTGCAAGGTCCTAAATTAAGAGTTGGTGTAGTAAAAGAAGGCTCTTTCCTTAACCCGGGAGATGTCTTAACTTTTACTAACGAAAAAATGGAAGGAGATTCTACAAAAGTTTATATGACTTACGAGAAGTTTCCTCAGGATGTAAAAGTTGGAGAAAGAATCTTGATTGATGATGGAAAATTGGTTCTTGAGGTTATCGAAACGAATGAAGTAGATACTGTAAGAGCTAAAACAATCCAAGGTGGGCCTTTGAGTTCTAAAAAAGGAGTTAACCTTCCTAATACAAATGTTTCTCTTCCTGCTTTGACAGAAAAAGATATCGAGGATGCTAACTTTATGCTAGACAACGAGTTTGACTGGATCGCTCTTTCATTTGTTCGTCATGCACAGGATATCATCGATCTAAAAGATTTGATGGCTAAGCATCCAACTAACAAAACAAAAACGCCAATCATTGCTAAAATCGAGAAACCGGAAGGTGTAAAAAACATAGACCAAATCCTGATGGAGTGCGACTGTCTAATGGTTGCAAGAGGAGATCTTGGTGTTGAAGTTCCAATGGAGCAGGTTCCGGTTATTCAGAAAAATTTGGTTAATAAGGCTAGACTTTACGCAAAACCTGTCATTATCGCTACCCAGATGATGGAAACGATGATTACCAGCTTGACGCCAACAAGAGCAGAAGTTAACGACGTTGCTAACTCTGTATTGGACGGTGCTGATGCTGTGATGCTTTCCGGAGAGACTTCTGTTGGAAAATATCCAGTGGATGTTGTAAGAAATATGGCTAAGATTGTTAAGAATATCGAAAGAACGGCTTTATATTCTAAACTGAATCACGTTATCGAAGAAAAAATCAACTGTGTAGATGAGCGTTTTATCACTGATAAAATTTGCCGTTCCGCTGTTGACATCGCAAAATCGACTGGTGCAGAAGCGATCGTCACTCTTACCGCTTCAGGTTATACTGCCTTCCAGATTTCTGCGCACAGACCTTCTTCTCATATTATCGTTTTTAGCTCTAATAAGCGTGTGATTACAATGCTTAACCTCCTTTGGGGTGTTAGAGCATTTTATTACGACATGCAGAAATCGACTGATGAGACTGTAATCCAGGTTAATATGCTGACTCACAATTATGGTTTTGTAGAGCAAGGTGACTTTGTTGTTAATCTGAATGCAATGCCTGTCCACAATGGTGGAAAAACAAATACATTAAGATTATCTACAATCTAATTTGTAGTAATTATAAAATCAAAAGCCATCGGAATTCGATGGCTTTTTTATTTATGTTTTGTGGGAATTATTCCTTAATAATTTTCTTAGAAACAACGCCGGATTTTGTTTTCACAGAGATAATGTAAACTCCACTTGAGAAGTTATTCAGATTAATTTTCTGAGATTTGGATGCGTTATTGGATTCAAAAATTAATTTCCCGTTCATATCAAAGACAACTATTCTTTCTGCCTTGTCAGGAAATTCAATATTGATAATATCCTTCGTTCTTGTCGGATAGATTTTAATCTCATCTTTACTTGAATCATTAGCTGCTAAAGTCATTTTCTTAGTACCTGTTGCAACCAAAGCAAAATCCTGTGTCGCCGGATTACCTTCCTGATTAACAAGAGAATTTTTATTCGTGACCTCTACTCTATAGATTCCATCTGCTGCTGGATTATCGATAACAATCTGTTCTACATTATCAACTGTATTATCCCCTTTCGTAGCATTGGCATTAGGATCATTAATGTCAAGTTTCCAAGGATAATAGGTCGTTCCTGAACCCACTTCCACTACCCTGAGATCAAGATCATTCACGATTCTGGAAGTATGATTATTTTGGAAGTCACTGTCCGTTGTGAAAGGTGCAATCGCCGGATCAACCCAAGAAATACTTACTTTTAAAGGTTCAGATCCCCTTGCTTTAATTTCTTTTGTGAAGGTAACACCAGATTGCAGATTAACTTTCTCAAGAACAGCATCATCCGTCAATCTGTTTACTAAAACCTGTGCCGCTTTTTTAGCATCAACCAAACCCCAGCCGTACCAAACATCCGGACCTGGTCTTCCTGCTTCATTAGCAGTGTGTGTCAGTAAGGCTTTCATTTCGTCTGCATTGAAGATAAAACTGCTGTTTCCAGCAATATTTCTTTGGATTTGAGTCAAAGCACCGGCAATTCCGGAAACCATCGGTGCAGCATAGGATGTTCCGTAATTAAGTACATAGAGATTCGTAGCGTTTGGACTTGCCGTAGTGTAATTAGCCATTATCATATCAACGCCGACAGCCGTAAGATCTGGCTTCACTGCCCCGTCTTTTCTGGGACCTGCGCTGCTGAAACTTCCTTTTACTACATCACTTGCCTGGGTGTATTTGTGATTTGCAGTAGTTAATTGGTTAACTGCTCCGACTGTAATAATATTTTTTGCCAAAGATCCAAAATAAACACAAGTATTACCCTGGCTGCAGTTAGCAGGAGGAACTTCATCATTAGGACCAAATGTAACCCAGCTGTTGGAAGCAAAACTATATCTGTATTTTACAGAAGATGCATCCGGACCAACTCCATAATAGTTTCCTGTAGATTTGACAATAATCTGTTGCGGTTGTGAATAAACAATTTTATCAAAATTATAGTCATTATCACCATAAGCACCGCCATAAGTATCCGTGTGATTCAAATCATAATTTCCATACCAGTAATAAGTATTGGTAGAATTCGGCTTATTCCAGCCATAATTGGTGCCATAAGAATGATTAGATATATTGAGGCCCGGCAAGCTTGCCAATTTCTCATAATTATTTCCTAAAGCCGTAGTGGCATACATATAATTATCCGTAGTTCCTTGCGGAAGGATACCTTTTGCATTAGCTTTTGGATAAGAAACGCTGCTTTGAGTAAAAGTACCGGTTGCAATTCCGTTACCGATCAAAATACTATTGACGTTAGTACCATGAAAATGTTTCGCTTCCGTTGATGCTTCTTTGTTTACGGCTCTGTTGGTAGTAAATTGCTCATGCGTATCCTGAATTCTTCCGGCATCAAATATTGTAATTTTGACACCATTTCCTGTTAAAGGCGATGTAATACCGGAAACAGTTCCAGCCTGAAGTTCATCAACATTAGCCGTAGCATTGGCGCTTGTTTCTTCTACTGAATAAAAAACAGGAATTTCTCCGGCAAAACCTGCAAGATTCTTCTTCAGGCTATCCTTTGCTTTTTGAGAATATCTGGCTGTTGTTTTTAAGAAATAAGAATCAAGCCTATTTTCATTTTGCAATCTTTTTTGAGTGAATTCATTTTTCAGTTTAAGATTCTGTGCATTAGAAAAATAAAATGAAAATATAAAGCTTATACCGAATAAAATTCTTTTCATTATGATTGTTTTTGCAAAGATAATCAATAATAAATCAGCACATTAATTTTTAATACACAATCAAAAAAATTAATACCAAATTTGGATAAATGATACTTTTTTTATGTGATTCAAAATAGTAACTTTACACAAATTTCTAATGTAGATGTATTTAGTTTTCGATACTGAAACCACTGGTTTACCCAAAAATTTCAACGCTCCGCTTTCCGATTCCGATAATTGGCCAAGAATGGTTCAGATTGCGTGGCAATTGCACGACGACGATGGAAATCTAATTGAAAATCAAGATTATATCATAAAACCGGAAGGTTATGACATTCCTTTCAACGCAGCCAGAATTCACGGTATCACGACTAAAATTGCAAACGAAGAAGGTCGGGATCTGGAAGAAGTTCTGAAAGAGTTTGCTCAAGTTCTGGAAAAGGTCAGAGTTGTTTCCGGACACAATGTGGAATTTGATTACAACATTGTAGGTGCAGAATTTCATCGAAAAAATATTAAAGATAATCTGCAGGAAAAACCAAAAGCGGATACAATGATTCTGGGAACAGATTATTGTAAACTGGAAGGTGGACGAGGCGGAAAATATAAATCTCCGAAACTTGAAGAACTCTACGAAAAATTATACGGTCACAAATTTGATGAAGCACACAACGCGGCAGCCGATGTGAACGCTACGGCTCAGGTTTTCTTCGAGATGATGAGAATCGGTGTAATTCCGGCAGATGTTCTGAAAATCCCTGACTCCAGACTAAAGGAATTCCAAAATGCTAACCCGGATCCTATTCAGCCTTTTGGAATTATCATCAGAAGACAGGTTGCAAGCTTCAATAACAAGAAAAAACAATCCGATTTCGGAAGTGTGGATGAAATTGATTTGGGAAAATATTTCCATTTTGACAACCACAGTGTTTTCTCCACATTGACAGCGACTACTAACATCAATGACCTCATCAAAAAAGCAACTGAAGAGAAATTCTCGGCTGTAGGATTAGTTGATATAGGAAATATGATGGGTGCTTTCAAATTTGTTTCTGCAGTGGAAAGTGCCAATTCCGACATTGCAAAAAAATATAAAGAATATCTCTCCAAAAAACAGGAAGCTGAAGAAAAGGGAGAAACGTTCGATGAAGCAGAACCGAATAATGACCAACTGATTCCAATAGTTGGCTGTGAATTTTACATCTCGGACAGATACGAGCAAAAACAATTTACCAAAGATGATCCGGACAGAAGAACACAAGTCGTTCTTTTGGCAAAAGATTTTAAAGGATATAAAAACTTAGTCAAGCTATCAAGTATTGGTTTCCAGAAAGGATTTTACTTCGGCGTTCCGAGAATTAGTCGTGAGCTGATTTCTCAGTATAAAGAAGGGGTTATTGCATTGACTTCCGGTATTTATGGCGACATTCCAAGCACCATTCTTAATATCGGTGAACAGCGCGGTGAAGAATTGTTCCAATGGTGGAAAAATGAATTCGGAGATGACTTTTATGTTCAGATCCAGAATCACAAACTGCCTGAAGAAGAACACTTAAATGAAGTGTTGCTTCAATTCGCGGATAAATATAATGTGAAAATTCTTGCGCAGAATGAGACTTTTTACACCAATAAAAGTGATGCCAATATTCAGGATATTTTAAGCTGTATTAAAGACGGCGAAAAATTATCAACACCAATTGGAAAAGGCTTCGGAAAAAGAAAAGGATTGACTACTGACGAATATTATATCAAGAATTCTGACGAGCTCAAAGAAACTTTCCTGGCTTATCCTGATGCTTTCGAAGCTTATGAGGAATTTTTAGCTAAGTTCAAGCCTTACACATTGAAACGTGATGTATTGCTTCCGAAATTCGATATTCCGCAAGAATTCATCAATCCGGAAGATGACATCGATGGCGGAAAACGTGGAGAGATGGCTTATCTAACTCATTTGACCTATGAAGGAGCGAGAAAACGTTATAATGAAATCACCGATGAAATCAAGGAGCGTCTTGATTTTGAGCTTGATGTTATCGCCAATACAGGTTACCCTGGTTACTTTTTGATTGTTCAGGATTTTTGCAACGAAGCCAGGAATATGGGCGTTTGGGTTGGTCCCGGTCGTGGTTCTGCTGCAGGTTCAGCAGTAGCCTATTGTATTGGTATCACAAATGTTGACCCTATTAAATATGATCTCCTTTTTGAGAGATTCCTGAATCCGGAAAGGGTTTCGATGCCCGATATTGATATTGATTTTGACGATGAAGGCCGTGATAAAATCATCAAATGGGTGGTTGACAAATATGGCCAGGAACAGGTTGCCCAGATTATCACTTATTCAGTGCTTGGTGGAAAATCAGCCATTAAAGATGCTGGCCGGGTTTTGGACGTTTCGATTCCTGAGACCAATATGATTGCCAAGCTGGTTCCTTCAACTCCCGGAATGAATATCGGGAAAGCCTTAGCAAAATATGACAAACTAAAACCGGAAGAACAGCAGTTGGTGGATGAAATGAAAGCCGTTCTCGATAATCCGAACGATCCAAGATTTTCGGTTCTGGAAAGCGCCAAGAAAATGGAAGGCTGCATCCGGAACACCGGAATCCATGCCTGTGGTGTTATCATCACACCGGAACCTGTAAGCAATCTGGTTCCGATTACAATTGCTGCAAAAGATGCGGATATCCTGGTTTCTCAGTTTGACAACTCTGTTGCGGAAAGTGCCGGACTTTTGAAAATGGATTTCCTTGGACTAAGGACTTTGACCATTATCAAAGATGCTGTAAAGCTGGTCAAAGAACGTCACGGAGTGGATATTGACCCAGACAAAATTCCGCTGGATGATGCCAAAACTTATCAATTATTTAAAGAAGGAAGAACTATTGGTATTTTCCAGTACGAAAGCCCGGGAATGCAAAAATACATGCGTGAATTGAAACCGACGGTTTTTGCCGACCTTATTGCAATGAACGCCCTTTATCGTCCAGGTCCTATTAAATACATCCCTAATTTCATCAACAGAAAACACGGGACCGAGGAAATCGTTTACGACTTACCAGAACTTGAAGAATACCTGGAAGAAACCTATGGAATTACTGTTTATCAGGAACAGGTAATGCTTTTGTCTCAGAAATTAGCCAACTTTACTAAAGGTGAAGCTGATACATTGAGAAAAGCAATGGGTAAAAAGCAAATTGATGTTCTTAATAAAATGTACCCGAAATTCATTGAAGGTGGACGCAAAAACAACCTTAATGAAGAACGGCTGGAAAAAATCTGGAACGACTGGAAAGCATTTGCAGAATATGCATTCAACAAATCCCACTCAACTTGTTATGCGTGGATTGCTTATCAGACCGCTTATCTGAAAGCCAATTACCCTGCGGAGTATATGGCAAGCGTAATGAGCAACAACATCAACAATACCGCTTCTATCACTATGTTTATGGAGGACTGTAAAGCGATAGGTGTTGATGTTTTGGGACCCGATGTCAATGAATCACAGTATAAATTTTCCGTTAACGAAAAAGGTCAAATCCGTTTCGGTTTAGGCGCTATCAAAGGAATTGGTGAAGGACCAAGCGAAGCGATTACCAAAACCCGGGAAAATGGAAGATTCAAAAACATTTATGACTTTTTTGAAAGAGTTCCTTCTTCTCAGGTCAATAAAAGAGTGGCTGAAAGTTTGGTGATTGCCGGCGCTTTTGATGAACTCGACTCTTATCACCGTGGGCAGTATTTTGATCTGGATTCTGCCGGAAGAACTAATATTGAAAGACTTTCAAGATATGGACAAAGTTTCCAGGACAGTAAAAACGAAATGGAGAATTCGCTATTTGCGGATTTCGCCGAGGAAGTTCAGATTGAGCAGCCAAAATTGGCACCTTGTGCGGAATGGCCAAATATGCATAAGCTCAATAGGGAAAAGGAGATTATCGGATTCTATCTTTCTGCGCATCCTTTGGACGAATTCAAATATCAATTCCAGTTTATGCAGGGTGTTCTTTCTAAAAAAGCAGTTTTGGAAGAGAAGAAGGAAGAAGTCGTTTTGGAAGAGGTAGTTCCGATTTTGGAAGCAGACAGCATTCCTGACGAAGACATTCCGGACATTGCTGTTTCAGATGAAGGCGGACTGGAAGATGAAATCATCGAAGAAATTACTATAAAAGCAGAACCGAAAGGTAATTTTAATTTCCTGAATCTTGATGAAGTTGA
>MKVE01000016.1:163620-180478 GCA_001898785.1 Chryseobacterium sp. 36-9
AAAAGAGCTGGAAAGATCGCCAAAACGAAAAAGACAACACCAAGGAATACACAGTTGCGGGATTAATTACAGAATATCGCGTCGCGGACGGTTTCCGAAGCGGGGAAAAAGTAGCTTTCGTGATGCTGGAAGATTATACAGGTTCCTACTCTTTCCGATTAGGCGACAGAGACTATATGCGACTGAAAGATAAACTGGAAGTACAGCGATTCGTGATCATGAAAATCAAATTCACACAAGGGAAAGACGGACGAGTTTTTGTGAATGTCAACGATGTTCTTGAACTGAAGGAAGCCTTTGACAGATTCGCAAAGAGCTTGTCAATTGTTGTACCGCTTGAATCCTTAAGAAAAACCGATATTGAGTTTTTCAGAGAAAAACTGATTCAGAATCAAGGTGAGCAAAAGCTTAATTTCTTTATCAAAAATCCGGAAGACCAATCTGTTTTGGAAGTGGTCTCTATGCAGCATCATATTAATATCAATGAAAATCTGCTGGAAGTAATTCATCAAATAAATAATTATGAAGTTTTTTTGAATTAAATGACACATTTTAATTTAATCCGATTATTCAAATCGGATTTTTTATTACATCAAAACAACAATTATCAATATTAATATAAAATTTCAAAAAATTATAAATTAATAAAAAAAAAAATAATTACCGTTTAATAAAAAATAATACATTTGTGAAAGTAATTATAAATTAAACAATTATGAAGAAACTTTTACTATCGTGTTTTATAGCCATAGGAATTGGCACTAACGCACAAAATGTAGTTTTCCAAGACAGCTTTGAAGACTACACTGACTTCTCTATCACAAACGTCGGGAGTTGGACACTTTTAGATGTTGATCAATCAGCAACTTATGGTTTTAATGGGGTTACTTTTGCAAATTCTGGTGTTAAAAAATCTTATCAAGTTTTTAATGCTACAACAACAACTCCTGCTTTAACTCCAACATCTACTTCAAACTGGACTGCTAGAACAGGTAACAAATCAATGGTTGTTTTCGCAGCCACAACACCAAGTAACAATGATTGGTTAATATCTCCAAAGATCCAACTATCTTCTGATGGCGGAACTTTAAGCTTTTGGGCTAAATCTTGCGATGGAACATATGGCGCTGAAAAATTCAGAGTATATGTTTCCACAACTGGAACTGCTGTAGCAAATTTCACAGCAATTAATGCGGTACAAACTACACCTGCTGATGTTACATGGCATGAGTACACATACAATTTAAGTGCATATGCAGGACAACAAGTATATATTGGAATTCAATGTACTTCTAATGATCAATTTGGTTTTGCGGTTGATGACTTCACAGTAACGTCCACAGTTGCTCCAACTGCAGTTCCTAATTGTATTGCAGCAAACAGCCCTGCAAATGGAGCTACTGCAGTTAATGTGGGAGCGTATGTCTCTTGGACAGCATCTCCATATGCAACATCTTACGATTTATATCTTGATACAAATGCAAATCCAACGACGCTTATTGGAAACTTTACAGGTACCGGTTATGCATCTCCTACGACATGGGCTGCTAACACTACTTATTACTGGAAAGTGGTTCCAAAAAACACACTTGGAAGTGCTACGGGATGTTCTACTAATTCGTTTTCAACATCAACACCTAATCCACCTGGTTGTGTAGGAGGACTGTCTCCTGCAAACGGAGCTACCGGTGTTGCTTATGGAACTACCCCATTAGCATGGACTGCACCAACTACCGGTGGTACACCAACTGGTTATCAAGTATATTTTGGAACAAACGCATCCAGCTTACCCCTTCTTACGACAACAGCTGCTACTGCTACGGGTATTAACATCACAGGTACTGCTGCAAACACCACTTATTATTGGCAAATAGTTGCTATAAATGCCGACGGATCTGCTACTGGTTGTCCGGTATATTCATTAACCACGATGAACAATCCTTTCTTACCTTATTGTTCCGGAAACCTAACATTCAGCAGTGGAATAGAGCCTATTACTTCTGTTAAATTGAATGATTTAACTAATACATCTTCGGCTGCGACTACAGGTGCTACAGCACATGAAAACTTCATTAGCAAAGTAGCTACAGTTGAGCAAGGAAAAACATATCCAATTACATTTGAAGGATACACAGGAGCTGCTGGAAATACTTTTACAACTAGATTCATAGTTTTCATTGACTGGAATCAAGATGGAGATTTCTTAGATTCTGGAGAGACTTATTTTGGAACAACGGGAACAGCTGTTGCTTTAACAGGCTCTACCGGAGTAGATGGTAAAACTGCAACTGGAAATATAGTTGTCCCTGCAGGTGCCACTCTTGGAAACACAAGAATGAGAATTAAGAAAAATTATGGTACAAGCAGTTTTTATTTAAGCCCATGTTATTCTAGTGGTACAACTGCTACTGCAACTACAGGAACAGCTGGGTATGGCCAAGCAGAAGATTACACAATCAATGTAGTTAGTCCAACTATGGCCGTATCAGATGTTAATAAGGGTCTGATCAATGTTTATCCTAATCCATTTGTTGATGTAGTTAAAATATCTGACATCAAAGATGTTAAATCAATCTCAGTGAATGATATTTCCGGAAGACAAATTAAAACTCTAGCTCCTGCTACAGAACTTAATTTATCTCAGTTGAAGGAGGGTTTATACATTATTAACCTTAATATGCATGATGGAAGCGTTAAATCTTTCAAAACAATTAAGAAATAATTTTATTAAATCATAAAATTAATATGATAACCGCCTTATGGCGGTTATTTTTATTTATTCAAATAAAATGATCGGCAAAATATCAACTTTTCAAATAAAACAACATTTAAAACAAAAAAATATAAATAGAATAATATATTAATAAAAATAATTATTAGATTTGCTGAGTTTTATAAATAACTAAATAATTATGAAGAAAATTTTACTAACAAGTTTAATAGCATTAGGAACCTGTGTTACAGCCCAAGTTACTGGGACAAAAACGATCGGCGTAGATTACCCTACCCTGCTAGCAGCATTTGCTGATCTTAATGCTCAAGGTGTTGGCACAGGCGGAGCCATTATTAATCTACCTGCAGGATACACTGAAACAGCTCCAACCGGTGGATTTGTCCTAGGTAACGCTACATTGAATGCAACCTTATCCTCAACTAATCCATTAATAATCCAAAAATCAGGATCTGGTTCCAACCCCGTTATTACAGGAGGAGTAGGAAGTGTTGACCTTACAGCAACTGGTAACACTAATCTAGTTGGCGATACTTTTTTTAAATTTGTAGGAGTTGATTATGTTACAATCGATGGAATTGACTTAAAGGAAAGTTCTAGTAACACCACAGCTACTACTCTCAACGAAAGAGGCTTTGCATTTTTGAATCTTTCAGCAACAGACGGAAGTAACTTCAACACTGTTAAAAACAGTAAAATAACTTTTTCATCATTAATCAATTATTCATCTGTTGGTGTTTACTTTGCTCATTATGATGCTAGTGGTGTAGCAGTAGTTCCTACTTCTGTTAATGGAACCAACAGTTCTAATAAAGTATATTCTAACAATATCCTTAATGCGGCGAGCAATGGTATTGCATTCAATGGCTATGCAGCAACATCTCCTTATACATTATATGATCAAAACAATGACATAGGAGGAACTTCTGCAACAACAGCTAATACTATTTCTAATTTTGGATCTTTTGCCAATGATGGCTATGGTTATATTACATCATACGCAGTATTTGCTTCAAACCAAAATGGCACTAATGCCTCTTACAACAATATCACATTTGGTCAGGGAATTGGAGCTGTAGGTATCTATTTAGCCGGAAGTGGATCTACTTTCACAGCAAACAACAATACAATTACCGCTACAGATAGAAATACTTATTATGCTAGTACTAGCAGTTTATCATCACATTATGGTATTTTTAGTGGTGGCACAGGCGCGATACTTTCGGCTGCTAATAATACTATTAATATTGGTACAACTGCAATTTTATCCGGCACATCTGTACCTGCTGTATATGGCATCATCCATAATAGTACAGGTAATCTTACATTATCAGGAAATAGCGTAAAAGGACTTTCTGTAGGATCATTCTTTGGAATTTACAGTGGTTCCACAGGAACTTTAAACGTTTCCGACAATAGCGTAAGCGATGTGACAACAAGTGCAACTTTAAGTTCATCAACACCTTATGGAATATATCTTGCTTCAACGGCGACAAATGGGAATGTACTACGTAATAAAGTTTACAACCTTACATCTAATGGAGCCGCAGGTTTAGCTTATGGAATCTACGTGGGCGGATCAACAGCTTCTACAACAACTAACATCGTAAATAATCTTGTTAGTGGACTAAATACACCTTCTTCTAGTTCAACTTCTGTTGGTTTAGCCGGAATATACCTTGCATCAACAGGAACAACATCTAACTTGAATGTATATTATAATTCTGTTTATTTAAATGCTACTTCTTCAGGTGCAAACTTTAATTCCGCAGCTTTATACCATGCAAATAGTGCAACAGCGACAACAGCTGCTTTAGATCTTAGAAATAACGTTCTTGTTAACACTTCTACTCCTAAGGGAACTGGTTTTGCATCGGCACTAAGAAGAAATGCAACAGGAATTGCAAACTATTCTACAAATTCCAACAATAACGATTTTTATTCTGGAACAGGTACAAACCAGAATATTTACTACAATGGTACAACTGCATATACCACACTTTCAGCATTTCAGACATTTGTAGCATCTCGTGAAGCCAATTCCTTAAGTGTTAATCCATTATTTAAATCTACCGTTGGCACAAACGCTGATTTCTTAAAATTAAATGAGAGTGATTCAAATACCCAGTTAATGGATAATGCCGGGCAAGTATTAGCTGGCTATACTACAGATTACGCCGGAATAACAAGAAATGCTTCTACTCCTGATGTGGGTGCTTACGAATTCACTTATGTAGCCCCTACTACAGTTCCTGGTTGTGTGACAATCAGTACTCCTGTTAATGGTGCAACAAACGTAGTACCTAATCCTACTACATTGAATTGGGCTTCTGTGAATGGAGCGACAAGTTATAAAGTGTATGCAGGAACAACTTCTGGAGGAACAGAGATAGCAAATGGCGCCTCAACAACAGCACCGACCTATTCTCTATTCTTACAACCGAATACAAGTTATTATGTTAAGGTTGTAGCTAGTAACAATATTGGTGATGCTACAGGATGCTCAGAAATAACATTCACAACTGGTAATTTTGTTTATTGTGCTTCTAGTGGAACTACAGATGCAAATACAGGATTAGCAATTACAAGAGTAGTTTTATCAAACCTCGATAATACATCTACACGCGCAACATATACAGATTATACAGGAACAGTCACTGCTGCAGGTATTGAAAGACAAAGATCTTACACTATCAGCATCACCAATGGAAGTACTACAGGTTACTATACTAATGATGTAGCTTATGCCTGGATAGATTATAACCATGATGGAGTCTTCGATGATAGCACTGAACGTACAGCAATCACCGTGAATGCAGTTACTAGTACAGCATCTATTACTGTTCCAGCTAATGCTGTAATAGGCGTTACTCGTATGAGAGTAAGATACTCAAATTCGGGAGGAGCAAATAGCAATACCGCTTGTGGAACTGCAACATATGGAGAAGTAGAAGATTATGCCGTAGAAATAAAAGAATTCCTTGCTGTATCTGATACTAACAAAGTAAATAATGTTTCTGTCTATCCTAATCCATTTGCGGATGTATTGAAAATATCTGATATAAAAGGAGTTAAATCTATTTCAGTAAATGATATCTCAGGAAGACAAGTTAAAACCTTTGCGCCATCAGCAGAACTTAATTTATCTAATCTGAAACAAGGTCTATATATTGTAAACCTTAAGATGGAAGACGGAAGTGTCAAATCTTTCAAAGCGATAAAAAAATAATTTACATTTTTATAATAATGAAGCCACTCCGATGAGTGGCTTTTTTGTTTTGATAACTTTTTAGATATTTTAATGTTAATATCTTTTTCCAAAAGAAAAAAAAACTATATATTCGTATCAGTTTAATAAAATTTATTATATTATGAAAAAAATTCTATTCTCTTGTCTATTGGCAATGGGTATTGGCGTGAATGCTCAATATGACTTCACCCAAGATTTCGAAAATGATACTACCGGATTTTATCAATTTGGGGGAGGGGGTTTTAATACTACTCAATTTTGTAGTGGTACAACATCAGGCTCTCTTACTTATTCTAGTACAGTAACGCAAACAGGTTGGATGGCTGATGTAGCTGAAGTTGGAGATCTTTATGGACAGGCAGGAAATGGACAACAAGTTAATGTTAGTTTCAAATATAAAAAAGCTGCAGGCCTTACAGGAACTCTGTATGTTATGTATGCATTATTTGATGAAACAGCTAACAGCTGGTCTATTACAACGGTGGGAACAGGTGTAGCGCTTACATCTGCTGCAGTTACAACTTGTGGTACAGTTAGCGCAACTATCCCTGCAGGGGTAATTGATCCTGATAAAAGATATGGTATAGGAACTTGGTTACAGAGAACTGGATCTACTACTGGTGCGTTATATATTGATGACATTGTGATAAAACAAGATGCTGTTACCACGGCACCAGCTTGTACAGCATTTACAACTCCTACTACAGGTAGCACAATATCCGCTGGTACTGTTGCATTAAAGTGGAATACTGTAGCTACTGCCACTAAATACAAAGTTACGGTTGGAACAACTCCAGGAGCTTCTGACGTCCTAAATACAACTGTTGCAGGAAACTTAACTTCAACTAATGTTTCTCTTATGACCAACACTACTTATTATGCGAAAATTGTTTCTACTAATACAGTAGGTGATGCTACAGGTTGTCAGGAAATTACATTCTCAACAAATACCACAGTAGCTCATTGCGGACCATTAACATCTACTGCACCTGCAGCAATTGCTCCAATTAAATCAGTAAGTTTTTCAGGAACAACAAATACATCAGACCCTACTGCTACAACTATAGGAAGCTTCCCTGTACACCAGGATTTTACTGCTACAGAATTTGTAGTAAAAAGTAATGTTACATCTGTGCCATTAACTGTATTAGGAACAACTAATGGAAACGCAGCAAATGGATGGGCTATGTCTGCCTTTATTGACTGGAATAACGATGGTGATTTTGATGATGCCGGCGAACAATATTTTAATACTTTTGCTACAAAAGTTTATGTAGGCGGAGTAACTGCTAATCCTGTTACTTTAACAGGAAACATAACTATTCCTGCAGGAACAAGTTTTGGTAAAAAATTCATGAGAGTTAAATACAACTTCCAATCAACTGCAGCTGCAACATTAAATACTCCTTTACTAACTGCTTGTAATGATATGATTAATGGTCAGGTAGAAGATTATACTATTGATTATCAAGAATTCTTAGCTGTTTCTGATGTTAACAAAAAATCAGTTTCTGTTTACCCTAATCCATTTACAGATGTACTTAACATCTCTGATGTAAAAGGTGTTAAATCAGTATCTGTAAATGACATCTCAGGAAGAGAAGTTAAAACACTTGCTCCAGCTGCTGAGCTTAATCTTTCTAATTTGAAATCTGGTTTATATATTGTAAATCTTAAAATGGAAGACGGAAGCATCAAAACTTTCAAAGCAATCAAAAAATAATTTTTTAGATTTATAAATTTAAACCCGCTCAAATGAGCGGGTTTTTTTATATTCTCTTTTAATAATTTATTTAGTGCGATTTATTTAATCTTGATTTTAATTGTTTGCAAAAAAATAGCCCTGCTGAATTGCAGGACTATTAAATAATTTTGAATTGAAATTCTACCAGATTTTAATTCTTTCTTCCGGCTTTTTATATAATTTGTCGCCTTCTTTAACATCAAAAGCTTTATAGAAAGCATCTGTATTAACCAATGGTCCAAAGCTTCTATAAAAACCAGGAGAATGCGGATCTGTTTTAACCTGATTGGTTAGATACTTGTCCGTTGATAAAGTTCTCCAAACTGTAGCCCAGCTCAAGAAAAATCTTTGATCTGGTGTATAACCGTCAATCTTACCAGGATTGCCTTTATCCTTCAGATACATCTGTAATGCATCATAGGCAATATTAACCCCGCCTAAGTCTGCAATATTCTCACCATTAGTGAAAGTACCATTCACATGGACATCTTTTGCTGGTTCATATTTATCATATTGTGCAGCCAAGCTTTTAGTTGCTTTTTCAAAATTAGTTTTATCTTCAGCAGTCCACCAATCCGTTAGGTTTCCGTCACCATCAAACTGAGCGCCACTGTCATCAAAACCGTGAGTCATCTCGTGACCGATAACCGCCCCAATACCTCCAAAGTTAACAGCAGCATCGGCTCCGGGATTAAAGAATGGTGGCTGAAGAATAGCAGCAGGAAAAACGATTTCGTTATTCACAGGATTATAATAGGCATTTACCGTTTGTGGAGACATTCCCCATTCTGTTTTATCAACAGGCTTACCTACTTTTTCCAATTCTTTGGTATAATGCCAGCTCTCTACATTTTGCAGGTTAGAATACAAAGTTCCTCCATCCTTTTCAGACTTAAGATTCAGCTTAGAATAATCTTTCCATTTGTCAGGGTAAGCGATTTTCACTGTGAACTTGTTTAACTTATCAAGTGCTTTCTGCTTAGTTGTAGAAGACATCCATGTTAACCCATTGATATGTACACCAAAACTTTTCTTTAGATAATCGATATAAGTCATCATCTGAGCCTTAGCTTCCGGTGTGAAATATTTATCAACATACACTTTTCCAAAAGCTTCCCCAAGAACGCCATTAATTAGAGATAAAGCTCTCTTGTTCAAGGCTCTTTGTTCTTGCTGACCCTGTAGATACTTGCTATAGAAATCAAACTTAAGATCATCCATTTTCTGATTAAGATAACCAGCACTGCCTGATGTCAAATGGAACTTCATATAATCCTTAATCAAAGGAATATTTTTTTCCGTTAAAAAAGTATCAAGATTTTTATAATAGTTCAGTTCCCCAATGATTACTTTATCGGTATTAACACCAACCTCAGCAAGATATCTTGGAAGATCCACACTTTTTACAAGAGTTTTTAGCTCAGGCAAAGTCTTTGGATTATACTGCAGGTTCGCATCACGGATCTGTTCGTTGGTTAATAATGTTTTTGCCATTTTCTTTTCAAAATCAACAATCTGCCCTGCAACAACATCCGCATTTTTGTAACCAATCTCTGATAACACCTTCGCTACGTACTTTTTATATTCTGCAATGGTTTCTGTATTTTTTGCAGATTCTTTCTGGTAATAATCTCTCCCAAGACCAAAAGAAGCATCACCCAGATAAACTGCATTCATTTTAGAATTCTTAAGATCTCCGTCAACTCCCCAATCATAAAAAGGATTCTCTCCTCTTCTCGTAGCTTCTACCAGATATTTTTGCAGATCAGCAAGATTTTTAATCGCATCAATTTTTGCAAGATCTGCTTTGATAGGATTAAGCCCGTCTGCATTACGCTTCTTCATATCCATGTAAGTTTCGTAAAGTGCCTGGATCTTTTGTCCTTCAGATCCGGCAGCAAATTTTTCTTTCAATATGTTATCCAACAATCCTAAAGAATTATTATCTGTAGTTTCTCTTAACTGATTAAAAGAGCCCCAGCTTGGCTTATCTGCAGGAATTTTTGCAGTTTTCATCCAGGTTCCGTTAACGTAATTGTAGAAATCATCTTGCGGACGCACTGATGTGTCCATGTAATTAAGCTCCAAAGCAGCTTGTTTGGTTTGTGCAAAAGCAACATTAAATAATGAAGTTAACATCAATGCACTGAAAGAGATCTTTTTCATTTTTTTGAATATGATATTTTAGTTAATTTGTCTTAAATATTGTCTGTTTGTTACAACTGAAAAGGTAAAAATTAATCTTTAAAAATGATAATTATTAAAAATATATTTTTTTTAATCAATTAATTATTAAACAATTGAGCAGTTAAAATGATTTACCCAATTTATTTTTTTATTTAATTAATATAATCTTTAGGATTTTAGTATCCGGAATCATACTTTTACAATAAAAACATAATTTAATTTCTTTACAGATGCATCATAATTTATTATTGATTCTCGCATTACTTTTCTCAGTTTTCATGATGGTAATGGTAGCAAAAAAAATGAACATCGCCTATCCTATCTTCTTAGTTTTGGCAGGATTGATTATCAGTCTTTTACCTGGAATCCCCGAAATAGAATTAGACCCGGAACTGGTTTTTCTCATTTTTCTCCCTCCATTGTTATACGAAGCCGCCTGGTACACTTCCTGGAATGACTTTTGGAAATGGAAAAGACCAATCGCCTTGTTAGCTTTTGGACTTGTTTTTGCCACATCTTTGATTGTCGCTTATCTTTCTCAGGCTATAATTCCAGGATTCACATTAGCACTTGGATTTTTGTTAGGCGGGATAGTTTCGCCACCAGATGCCGTTGCTGCAACATCTGTCCTAAAAGGGCTGCCTGTTCCTAAAAGAATTCTCAGCATTCTGGAAGGTGAAAGTCTTGTTAATGATGCATCATCATTAATTGTATTTAGATTTGCATTAGCTGCGATTCTTACCGGATCTTTCTCTATGCATGAAGCTGTGGGACAATTCTTCTTAGTTGCAGGGATGGGAATTGTTGTAGGATTAGTAGGAGCAGGTATAATGTACCTTATCCACAGATTCCTACCTACAACATCAGCAATTGACGCTGCCTTAACAATCATGACTCCTTATATTTTATATCTTGGTGCGGAGCAATTCCACTTTTCCGGTGTAATGGCAGTTGTAACCGGCGGACTCTTTATCTCATACAGATCTCACGAGATTTTCAAAAACGGAAATACACGACTCAATATGTTGGGCGTTTGGACTACAGTAATTTTCGTAATGAACGCGATGGTCTTTATATTGATCGGATTATCACTTCCCGCAATTATTCATGGGTTAGAAGAAGCATCATTGATTCAGGGAATCAAATATGGGGTTATCATAAGCGCTGTGGTAATTGTAATTCGATTTTTATGGGTTTATCCTGCTGCTTTTGTCCCGAGATGGCTGTTCAAATCTGTCAGAAAAGAACAATCACCGGGCTGGAAAGGACCTCTTGTAATCGGCTGGGCCGGCATGCGAGGTGTGGTTTCTCTGGCTACAGCATTATCAATACCATTTACAATGTCAGATGGGACAGCATTTCCACATAGAAATTTGATTTTATTAATTACATTCATTGTAATTTTCATCACATTAGTCATACAGGGCCTTAGTTTACCTTTTCTTGTTAAAAAGCTTGATATTCCATCAATGGATACTGTTTTGCCGCAAGAACAGCAGGAAGCCCAGATACAAATCAGACTAAACAGACTGGCTCTGAATCATATCAACACCAATTATTCTGAAATCATCAATAAAAGCAATCTTTTGAAAAACTATCATTCTCAGATTTCTATTGAAACCGAAAACACGGAAAACCAATTGGATCTTTTGGAATGTAATCATTGTACGACTCAGGAGATTGATAAATATGAAGAAATTTTAAAGGAAATATACGCCAAGCAAAGACTTGAAATCTTCCAGATGAGACGTGAAAAGTATTATGATGATGAGGAAATCCGGAAAGCAGAATTACAGCTTGATCTCAATGATCTTAAAATAAACCCCAATTTTCATTGATAAGAAAAGAGCTAAGTTTTTAGCTCTTTTTTTAACTTATGAAGAAATCGCATGATGTTACAAATTCGGGGAACAAAGAAATAGCAGTTATTATATTCAATAAAGTATATATAATTGTCTCTTTGTTCAGGAAATAAAATGCTGGAGATAAACAGGAAATATTAATTGCAATAAAAACAGCAATTATTTAGAAAAAAACAGACAAAGAAGTCACCGCCGTAAAACTATCATTTTCCGATTTTTTATTTCTATTGAGAAAAATAGCATCTCTGTTATTAAGATTTCTGACTTCTGTTCGCCAAAGCAAATTAGACAAAATCTGATAATCAAAATTTAAAGAATAACCGAACATTTGAAATCCATTTTGAGTTCCTGTTGTTATTTTTACTCCATTTTTATCATCATAATATTCACCGCGTGCCGCAATACTGAGTTTTTCCGTTGGTGAATATTTAGCAATCAAAACCGGAGTATACCAGATATTGTAAGAATTACTTCCCTTATATTTTTGTTCAGCTCCCAAATCAAAACCGGCTCTTACCGCCCATTTGTTATTAATTTTATAGATTCCGTAGAGGTTGTGAAAATACCGCATTTGCCGGATGCTGTCTGGCTTGTCATTTCCGATGAATGAACTGCTGTTGATGGTCAATTTTTCATTCGGCATAAAAGTTAACTGATGACCAAAAGACGGACTGCTGTTTCCATCAACCTGCTGAATTCTTTGCCATCCGTTGACAATCAAACCGTTCATCAGCCATTTTCCATTGTCCGTTGTATAAGAGATTTTTGCTCCGGTTTCAAAATAAGGCGAATTTTCTGCTGCAATACTTCTTGTCAAAGTCCAGTTGTCTTTTACTATAGCACTTTCAAAACCAATATGAGAAGGAAAAACTCCGGCATCGATCCAGATGTTTTTATTCTTTGAAACTTTAAAACCGATGTTGGCTTCATAAATATTTTTTAGAACACCCTGTTCTTCGGAGTAATTGGCATTCATATAAGTTCCTGTTGCTAAAGCAAGATTAGCGCGGAGTTTTTCAGTTTCATAACTGGCTTTAATGAATGCTAAATTGATATTAACTTCATTATTCCGATGGTGACTGTAAATAAAACCCGGACGTGAATTATTTTCCGGGTTGTTAGAATCATATTGATAATAAACTTCTGCAAATCCGCTTATTTTAAGCGAATGATCCTTAGCTTCCTGCGCAGATATAAGCCACACAGACAAAAATGAAATAAATGATATTAGTTTTTTCATTTAAAACTCATCTCTCAAACTATTAATTACTATTTCTTTTCACTACCGGAGAAAAAAGCAAAAGCATAATTCAGCTGGATAGCGATAATGACTCCGATACTCAGATACGGATTAATAAAACAAAGCAATGCTCCAAAGAAATATAATGCCTGCGCTACCAGAATCCTTCTCCTGATTGGCTCATAGACCGTATCTCTGGTCTCTTCTGTGATGAAGCCTTTCCTGTCGGCATATGTCCAGTTGATATAAAGGAATATTCCCATCAGCAAAATATTAAGCCAATACAATAGAATAGAAAATTTAAAATTGATGTGATCGCCCAGAAAAGCGGTTGAAAAAGGCAATGTAGATACAAAAAGCAGGAAAAGCAGGTTGATCCAGATAAGATTTCTGTCACTTTTCTCAATATGACGGAACTGTGCTGACTGCCCTACCCAGAAGATTCCGGCTGTCATAAAACTTAAGAAGTAAACCAGGAATTTCGGCATCAGAGCAAAGAAAGCGTGCATCAGATCGCCTTCCGTCTCGTGACCTTCCAACTCCGGAACTTTGATCTCCAATACGAGAAGGGTCATTGCCACGCCAAAAACGGCATCGCTGATAGCATTAATACGCTCAGCACTCTGGCCGGCAAGTTTATTATAACTTAATTTCATTTTTTATGTTTTTGGGATTTAAAAATTAACTCTTAAAAAAGGCCCGATATTGAAGTCTTTGTGAGAACTTTTGCCGTGTTCTTCAACTTCTACACCTATACCAAAACCGATTTTTTCATTGTATTGAGCACCAAGTTTAAGCTGTTGTGTGCTGAATGCGTGACCGTGATCATAATTGATGGCCGTTCTTGCCTCCAGCCTGGTAACGAGTCTCCATTTTTCGCTCAGTTCCGGCAGATAGCCTAAAACTACAAGAAGTTGTGCATCCGGATCTTTGGTAACGGCAGTAGAAAGATTGGTATAAACCAGCCATTTTTCACTTTCTCTCAGATACTGAACTCCAAGCCTTGCACTGAACGGATAATGAGAAGTCGCATACGTTCCGGCGGTAATACCGAAATGGTTTTTGAAGTTGTAAGCAAAGATGTTGTAATTTACAAATCCCGGATGTTCTGTTTCATATTCCTGGAGATGCATTTCGCTTCGGGAAATAACAGTCCAACGCGCATCTTTGTCTATAGGTTCCAGGAAAAAGAATTCGGAGGTTAATCCTTTATGTCCGGCTAGCACATCAATATAAACCTGTGATTGGGCATTTATTTTTCCAAATATCAGTATAAAAAATACCGATAATAAAAGTAGTTTTTTGTTCATTTTTTAATGAATGATTTTTAGTTATTGTGTTATTTATTGGTCGTTGTTAATAGAAATCCAGTGTAATGAATGATCCAACCACATATAAATCCTTTCTTTATCAAGAGAGGATTCAATGATTAAATTATTTTAATATTCTTAAAAATTAATGGGCTTGCCCGATGTCCAGACGGTCGAATTTGCCATCAGAATTCTGATGAAATCTGAAGAACACCTTAAAAGTTCCCCATTTTCCAGCCTTGAAATTTCCGGTAATATCTTTCCCGTCATTTTCAACAGAATCTATAGTAAGGAATTTTTCTTCGCCACAAGCTTCTTTTATAAACGCCTGAAAACCTCTCGGGTTTCCATCATCCGTCATTGTAGGATTAGCTGTAAAATAGGATAAGAAAGTTTTGCTGTCACCGTTTTGCCACGCTGTCATTGCAGCATTCACAGTTGGGTTGGTAATTTTTGATAAGTCCATAGTTTGTTGTGTTTTTTTAAGGGTTAGATTTTTATTTTCAGATAATTTCTGTGTTTTTTCTGTTTTATTCTGCGCGCAGGCTGTTACGGAACAGAATACCAATGCTGAAAGGTTTGCAAATAATATTTTTTTCATCATTTGTGTTTTTAGAATTAATTAAGCACTCTTCAAAGGATGCTGAAGATAGATAATCAATAGATTAAGCAATAGAAACGGAAGTTCGACTGCAACACCTTTTAGATCTTTATCAAGCAGATGAAAACAGATAATCAGCAAAATTCCTGCTGCCATAAGGAAATTTCCCCAGACAAAAGTTTTTGGGAAAAGAATTAATACTGCTGCAAGAATAGTAACAGCTCCGTTAATCATCAGTCCGGTTTTTCCAAAACCCCATTTTCCGAACATCTCCATCATTTCAGGTTTTCCGGAAAACATAGCATACCCTTGTTTGAAGCCCATAAAAACGGCAACCAGAATCAGAATTCCATTTATAATTTTAAGTATCATCGTAATTAATTTTTTAAGTTTTAGTAATGAAAGCCGAATACATTGTTCCGCCAAAAACAGACTTTCTTTCGCCTATTTTTTCAATTTTTGAATAACCAAATTGACTGAATAACAACTTCAACTGAACAAAAGGAATTGGATACGGCTCCCATTGGTTCGGAACCGAATGGTCGTATTCTACAATGATCCATCTTCCGTTTCCTTGCTCAAAATATCCTTCCAGCTTTTGAATTAACCTTACCTTATTTTTTACAAAATGCAGTGCATTGGCTAAAAGAATCCCATCCAGAGAAAGAATATTCAAATCATTATTTTCAAAATCGGCCTGTTTAAAATCAATTTTTGCTTGATGATAACGTTCTGAAAATTCTTGTTGGATTCTGTCAACAGCAAATATTTTACTTTCCGTTGATAATTTTTCGGCTAAGGCATAAGTAAAAGTTCCGCTTCCGCAACCTAAGTCTGCCCATATTTCAGGCTGGGTTGAGTTCAATTCTGGTAGCAACAATTTAGCTTCGCTGATCTCCATAAAATAAAAGTTGGGAATAGAAGCTTTTCCAATTCCCAACTTTGAAAGAGCTTATGATTACTTTATTACCTTGTCGTGTATCCGCCGTTAGCAAAGATCGTCTGACCGGTAATCCACCATCCGTCAGTTACTAAAAACTCTACCAATGGAGCAATATCTTTGATATCGGTAAGACCACCTAATGCGGAAGCAGACTTGTGATAAGCCACAGCATCATCAGCTTCCTGACCATAGAAAAATGGCGTATCCATTGGTCCGGGCGCAACTGCTGTTACAGAAATACCTCTGGCTCCGAATTCTTTAGAAGCCGCTCTTGTGAAGTGCTCTACTGGCGCTTTCATTCCAGCATACGTAGAATAAAGACCTGTGTAAGCCGCAAGAAGAGACGTTACAATCGTACAGATTTTCCCGTGATCAGCTACTTTTTTACCAGCTTCCTGCAGGAAGAAATACGCCACTTTCGAATTGATGTCCGACATTGTATCGTATTCTTTTTCTGTAGTTTCGGTAAAAGGCTTTTTTAATACCATCCCAACCGTATTGATAGCAATATCAATAGTTCCGAACTTACTGATGGTTTCGTCGAAGAATTTAGTTATGTTTTCAACTTTCGTAAGGTCAGCCTGAAACAAAAAAGCTTCTGCACCTAAAGCCTGAACGTCGACCAAAGTTTTTTCGCTTTCTGCTCTTGAACCCTCACTATTGTAATGAATTGCTAGTTTTGCACCTTTAGCAGCAAAGTCTCTGCTTAATAATCCTCCAAGATTTTTACCACCTCCGGCAATAAGGACCACTTTCTCTTTCACATCGTGTTTTGACATATTACTTATTATTAATTGTTAACAATACAAATATGAAAATTTACAGTTATTAAAGCATGGTGAACTTTTCGGATGTTAGAATAATTTCGGAAATCATTACATTGTTTTTCTGAATTGTCCAGGCGTCATCCCCGTCCATTTTTTGAAAAATTTTGAAAAGTTAGAGGGATCATAAGTCAGTGATAATGAAATCTGTGCAATAGAAGTTTCT
>MKVE01000016.1:180510-226907 GCA_001898785.1 Chryseobacterium sp. 36-9
GATTTTCTCATCATAAAAATGGCAAGGATGCTTACCCATTTCTTTCTTTATCGTATCCGTCAAGTGTTGGTGGGAAATGGCAAGTCCGGAAGCAATCTGATTAAGTTCCATAAACTCTGAAGCTTTCCCTTCAACAACATCTGAGATATGCTGATCTAAAAATTGAAAATATTGTAGTGTAATTTCTTTACTTCGGGAATTGGCTTGAATTTTTTTTTCCATTCATTTGTGCTTTATTAATAAAATATATAAAAAAACAGTCCTTATATAATATATAAGGACTGTTTCTGCGATCCGGACGGGACTCGAACCCGCGACCTCCGCCGTGACAGGGCGGCATTCTAACCAGCTGAACTACCGGATCAATTTTGTTAAAGTAAATTGATAAAACTTTTGCGATCCGGACGGGACTTGTATCTTTTTAAAAAAAGCCCTATCTATCGGAGTTATACTGTTCTCTTGTTTTTCAGGTCACTGAATAGGTCACTTTTCTAAAACAAGATTAAGAGTTACGCCGTTTTAACTGATGCAAAGATATAGATATTTTTACTATTCACAAATAAATTGCTATTTTTTTCCTTTAACACTACATAAATTACAGATTGTCAATAAAGAAACTTTTGCTACACTCTACTTTTTCAAATTTTTGAAAAAGAATTTTTTGGAAAAATAAATGATATAAATTTATCAGAATAGTTACCTCTGTTTAATGCTACTTAGCACTCCCCGCCAGCTTTTTCAGAAATTTCATCGAAATAAAAGTGACCTCCTTCTGGAATGTTCATTATTAGGTCACTAACTCCAGGAGCATATATTTTTTAGGAGACAACCAGTTTAGAACGCTACCAAATGATTAATTTTTTTTATGGTATATTTCTTCATAATTGAATAGATTGCGAACAACAGAATAGTTGTTATTAGTCGAATAAATCAATATCTTTTTCAATTGCTTTTTTAGGAGTTGATTTTAGAAATAGGGCTACTTCATAATGGCAATTTTTAAGCTTTTTATTACCACCGCAATAACATTTATCGTTTCTTCCAATCTTTGTGACAGACAAATAATTTTCTAAAAACTTTTTTATGTCTTTTCGATTGGCGGTATTCAATAGTGTTTCATTCACCTGAACAGTACCATTATCTTGATGCCCCCATTTGAAGAAGTTAGAGAATTGGAAAAATAATGAAATTAAACAGCAATTATATTTTAGCAGCAATCAGAAACGATATATAACAATATTTATGATATGATGAAGGAGGTTTTCACCTCCTTTTAACTTATAAAAACAGCGTAGCAATAAACATATTTCTATTTTGGATTTTTTTGTAAGTTAGTATTTTTAAAACACAAATTTTGGATAAAACTAATAATAATGTTAAATCTGAATTAGCAACTTTTAGCTCGCTACTACACAAAATATAAAGTGTTTGGCTATTATTAATTTCGATCCTGAAAACTCAGAAAATGTTGAAGCCATCAGGAAGATTTAAAATGAAATTCTGAATGTTGGAACTCCTGATAATAATTGACTGAAATTCGGACCAGCTAATAAAAGAAATCAATCTATGAAAAAACAAATTACTTTTCTTTCGATATTATTTCTGCTTCTTGTTACTCTAATAAATTGTAAGAATCCGGACAAACCAAAAGAAAAATCCGTGATAGAACCTTCTGCTCCCTCTAACTTTGGTGAGAAAATAGAAGGCGATTTTAACGGTGACGGACAGACTGATTTTGCCACTGTAGTAAAAATTAAAGAAGGAGAAGGGAATCCCGTAGAGGACGGTACCTCTGACGAATATGAAGTTCGGTTTTCAGATAAAGGTATCATCCCCATAAAAGCGGGCTGTTGTAACATCCGTTTAGTGAATGAAGGCGATCTGGATAATGACGGGGCGGATGAGATTTCTTTATTTCAGGCTCCTATGAATGGTTGCACCTATACTATGACAACATATTCCCTGAAAAACGCAACCTGGGAACAGATCGTTGAACCATTTTTAATCCCTACCGGTTGCGGGGACATCAGTGATAGCGACTTGCAAAAGCGGGTATTTAAGGAAAATAATCAGATCTATTATTACCGGACTGATCCCAACGATGAAAATGGAAAGCTGATAAAAACTTTAAATAAACCAGCTTCTGTAAAAGGTAAACTCTCAATAAATGAAGCTGTAAAGCAGGCAGAAAAGCAGTTTGTACAATATCTGCCCAAAATCCTCAAATCCCGGGATGGTATATTGGATGTACAGCAGTCCTACACCGGAGATTTTACCGGTGATGGCATTGAAGATATAGCCATTTACTTTTCGCTGGCGTCTGCCGAAGGCGGCAATGCGATTGTAGGCAGGGGCATGGCGTTGTATAAAAATGAGGGAAACAAGGTGAAAGTGATTGCCGGTTACGAACCGGACTATTTGTTTACCGTTGACACCATCAGTAATGGAAAGATCGTAATAGAAAAAATGGAATATGCGGAAACTGATGGAAGGTGTTGTCCATCCATAAGAACCAAACATACACTTACGATTTCAGGGAACAGGGTTTATTAAAAGTGTATAAAAACACTAAAATCTTCAATTAAATGAGAACTGAAATTTTAAAACTGAAAGAAATGGACAGAATGCCGGATGAATCTGGAAATGATGATGAAAGCACGAATTTATTGGTTGAAAAATATAATCAGCTTCTTACTACTATTCAAAAGCCAATAAATATAGAGGAAGGAAAAGCATTAATTTCACTTTTCCCAGAAACTGCTTTTTATGATTTGCAATGGGATTTACTTCAACTTGTGGAAAGCCTGTATGGAAATATTGATGATAAATCCTATATAAATATTATCAATGAATGTCCCAGTGCCGAATGGAAAGAAGCGTTATTAAACAGGTACAGAAATGGAAGTAAATAATGATTTGCTATACAGTCTGTAGAGCGAGTGTTCTTTCAATAATATAGAAAATTGTAAAAAATACTTTGATAATGAAAAATATAACATTGCCTATAGCCACAATCGGGGAGTCGAATTGGATAGAAAAACTCACCGCTTTTTTGGAAAGTTATGATGTGGAAGTTGCAGGTTTGGATGAATTGAATACCGATTTTTACTTGTCCGAAGATGTAACGGAATATTACAGGAATTTTGGAGGAATTGAAAGCATCGATTTTATGTACAATCTCTACAAACCTGAGCATTTTATCAATCTGTCTAAGTCGAACTGGAGTTTTGTGAAAGAACATTTTACAGAGGAAGAAGCTGGACAATATCTCGTATTTGCCGAAAGTCCCGGCAACAATCCGGTTTGTTTTGATACAAATGATTTCTCTATCTGGCTATTTTCGCACGATCCTTTAAAGAAAGCGAAAGTATTCGAGAATTTCAATCAGTACCTGCAATATGAAATTATTGAACTGCAAAAACTAATGGGAGATGTGGACTTTGAGGATGATGACGAAGAAATGTTGTATCACAAAGAAAATCTTTCAGGTAATAATATTGATTTTGATTTGAGAAGGATAAAGTTTTTATAATATTTCACCACATAAAATATGGATTGGACTCATTATTTATTGGAAGAAAAAGCACCCAATGGAGCTTACGCTCATTTGGGTGTTTTGGAAGGAATGGTAACTGCACCATTTGACCTGTCGGAGCTACCTGTAGATACAAAATATGTAAGCATGAGTACCCCGCTTAAAAAATTTAAGCTGGAGTACAGTAACCTTACATCATTAAGCGGAAACAAAAGCATTGAGGCAATCAGCATAAATGATATTGATGAAGAACGCCTTGCCATGTTCGCGACATTACCCAATCTAAAATACCTGCAAATAAGCACAAATCAGCAAAAGGAAATTCCCAATTTATCCTTTCTGAAATCATTGGAAGTTTTGATATTGGCGAACTTTAAAAAAGTTGAAAATATTCATTTTGTGGCGGGAATGAAAAACCTGAAAACTTTGTATATCTATGGGATCAATAACCTTTACGACTTAGCTCCAATATCAGATTTAACCAATCTTGAAGAGCTTTTTATTGACCACGGCAAAATGAGCGGAACAGGAAAATCAGTCAAAAGCATTGAACCTTTAAACGTGTTGACCCAATTAAAATACTTACATTTATCAATTGCATTTGAAGAAAAAACACCGGATTTCAGTGTTTTATACAAATTGAAAAAGCTACAGAAACTCAAATTGTTGCCAAGATACCTGAAAGCTGGACAAATAGAGGTTTTGAAAAAAGAATTACCGTTAATAAAAAATCTATGATTGTAATAAGAACAATAGTTGAAGAAGAATACCTTCCACATTCACCAAAAATCAATGCCAAAGTCAGGGCATATATTTGGCAGTATATATACTAGGAAATATTGGTCCCAAAGAAAATAATGGTTGATAGTAAATATAATTACAGGCTAACCTTGGATTTAGTGAAATTTGATCCGGAGCAACATAAATTTTTTACAGATTCTCCTTTTAATACAGAAGTAAACAAATTCAGGCCAGAGCCCAAATTTAATACCCAAGGGAACCTTAAATTTTCCTCAATTGGTGTCGTTTCCACGCTAATTGATAATGATACTTCACCGGAAGATTATGCGAAGATCGTTTATGATGCATTCGGTTCTTTTCTCATATTGATTTCCAAAAAGGTAACTAAAGAGGAATTGGATCGAGCAAAGCCCGATTTAGATTATGATTATATCAATAGTTTTGAGTTTCCGGCAAGTCTTGATGATTGTGATTTTTTTATTATGTAATGTATGAAAAAACTAAGCCTATTTTTTCTTATAACAGCATCTCTGTTTCAATCCTGCACTAGCAAGGACAAGCATCCAAACGTACTCACCTTGGAAAAATTAATAGAAAACGGAGAAGTTGTTTTCGTTGAGAAAAAAGATTCGGTTTCATTGCAACCTTTTATCACGTTTGTAAATGATTCGGTTTATGTTGTACAAACCCAAGAACAGGTTTCTGCCGATACCAAAAACATAAAAAGTAACGAAAAAGCAGTTAAAGACGTTGTTATAAAAAACAGCATTACGATTAAAAATGTAATCAGCGGAAAAACGTATCTTTCAGAAACGGTAGATTCAAAATATCCAATACGCATCAACAAAAAAAATGACGTAATCATAGATGATGCAATGTTTTTAGCACCAGATTATACCACAAAAGTAAAAGCGGATACCACTTTTGCTAAGAACATTACGGATATAAAAGTGGACGAAAAACTAAAAAAGCTAAAGGAATTTGATAAAAGCATCACCACAAAATTGACCAATACCGGCAGACTGGGAACGATGCACAAACTGTTTTATTATCAGCGTGGCGAAAGGAAATTTAAGTCCACATCGGAATGTTATCTGATTATAGAAAACGGAAATTATCTTTATAACAACAGGTTAGGAATACTTAAAAATCAAATAAAATGATGAGCAAAAAAGAATCAGAAAGTGAAGAAGAAGAGGATGACTTATTAGCGCTTTTCGCAAATAATGTGCCTGATCCAAATGCTTCCGATCTGTTTTTTTCAAAGGAAAATGATGGTTTAACACCGGAAGAAATTGTTGATAAGGCGCTTTCTTACAAGCCAATTCAGTTGTAGGTCATTAGCTTTCGACGTCAAAGTTTTGTAGTCCGTTCAAAACACTGAATGCAAATCCAGAACGTTAATACAATTTATTAAAATGAAAAACCTAACCACATTATTTTTATCGGTGCTGTTTATAGTTTCGTGTAACAACGGAACCACTAAAAACACGGTTGAAGACCATACCAAAATTTCGGATACCGAACAGGAATTTATGAAAAAATTGGACGGGGAATGGGCAGTAACAAATGCCTGGAGCGACAGCATCCTCACTTTTAGCAATACCAGGAATAAAAATTTTAAACAGGAAATTTTTCCCAGCTACAATACGATTATCTTCCACCCAAAGGATAAAACCATAGCAGTAAATACCTATGGTGAATTTGGAGATGGTATGTCCGCCATTCAGGATCTGAAAATAAGCAATTCAAAATGGAATGTGGAAAATAATGTATTGAATTTGAAATTCGACTATAGTGATTATTCGGGACAGCACCACCTCGAAAACAAGTACAGCATAGATAGAACGGAACAACAACTGATTTTAAAAAAGGTAAAATGAAATGAGAAATGGGCTATAAACAGTTTGTATACCCAAAAGCTGGATTATTATGGCGAATTCCTGACCAATTAAACAATAAAAATAAACAGATGAAAAAAGTTATTACAATATGTTTGGCAACAACATTTCTTTTCTCTGCCTGCAACGGCAAAACAGAAAAGAAAGCTACGGAAAATGTTGCAAAAGACAGCATTCCTGCAAAAGCGGATAAAGAAATTTCCATTACTAAAACGGACTTGTTGGCAAATCTTCCCGAACGCAATTTTCCGATAACAGATAGTACCCGTTTTGATGATTTTGAAAAATTCGGGATGCGTGACAATGGTTTTCTGAAACGGATCAAGTTTGATCCGAGACGTAAGGATGCAACCAATTTCCGCATAAACTACAAAATACCTTTCTCCCAAAACTTTACGTCGGTTGTCGTTACCTATCAGGGCGGTGAGAACGAACTGTTCACAACATTGCTTACTGTAGATAAGAACGATAAAATAATTGACAAACTGGAGATTGCCTACGATGAAATTGCGGAATCCGCCTTCGGGAAAACGAGCAAAATAGAGAAAGACAAAATAGTGGTAACCAGTTCCAATTGGATGATTGAAGAAAAGCCAATTTTTAAAGACGAAACCTACGTTTTAGACAAAACCGGGAAGTTTGAAAAACTGAAAAATTGATGATACATTCTTAATTAATATGAATTATGTGCAACAAATCAAAGAAACCATCACCGGAGCGTATGAATTTACGGATAAGGATAAAACCGTTTTTAAATTAAAGCTATTGGGCAGAGGCGAAGAATTGTTTTTTCAAAAAGATGATAGGGCTTTGGTTTGCGATATATCTGCCAGATTTGCGATGATTGATCCTAAGACGATTACCAAATGGGATAATGGACAGAAGATTTCTGACGAAGAACGAACAGAAATATTAGTGAAGATTATTGAATTGTACAAAGAAGCATACAAGGATAGTTTACAGGTTTTTAAACAATAGTTGCTATTTAATTTGAAGCTTTTTTTGATAGGCTGCAATGATAAAAGAAAAGAAAACCACGGATTGCAAATTCACAACATCAGGGTAATTTGTATTGACACAATGCATATATTTGGGTGTTAGCGGTAAGCATAAGTAATACTTTAAACAATAAAATGAGACTTCCACCATACGATAAATTTCCAATCGTTTCAGACGACAAAGTAATGTTGCGACAAATTCAACTTTCCGACATTAATGACATTATTGAAATTTCATTCTACGACTCAATTCAAGCTACAACATTGACACAAGCTGTAGAAATGCAAGCCAAGATAAACACAGACTACAGCAATGGAAATTCAATCCATTGGGGCATCGTAGACAAATTAACAAATAAAATTGTTGGAACTTGCGGTTACTATCGAGGACTTGACAAAGGCGAAGGAGAACTAGGATGCGTTTTATTACCCCAATACCGTGGACAAGGTTATATGACTAATGCATTGATATTAGCAATTGAATTCGGAATAAATAATATTGGATTAAAGCGCATTTGGGCTGCAACAACTAAACAAAATGAAAAGGCAATAAAACTGATTGAAAAACTTAACTTTATTAAAATAGCTGATTTGAATGACAATGAGGTAGAATATGAATTAAAACAAGATTTAAATCTAACAGAAAATAAAATCAATGCCTACCGCTAACAAGGTATTAATAAAAGTCTTATTATAGAACATTGATTTTCAGCACATTTACATACTTTTTCAAATCATAGGTACAACATAAGTACAACTTCTAGAGGCATATTTTTTACACCATTCAGAGCAAGGATTTTTATAGTGAAAATCCTTGCTTTTTTTATTTGTTTTCCTGTCAATTTTTCGTCCGTTCTACCATTCCGATTGCAGTTCTGCCCTTTTCATTTTCCTGTTTTCGGTGCGTTAGCACCGTATTGCGTTGTATTTCAATATGTTGTGTATTGTCTATAAAATAGTATAGCGTGAACTTTGTAAATGCGTACGCAACGTATTTATTAACTCATAAAATTTAAGACAATGGCAAGACAAAAAGGACTTATGAAGTATGTCGGAACGATAGGCGATGTCCGACATTTCAAAATCAAAGGACAACAGGGATTTTTTGCGGGTATGGTGGGCGGTCCTACCGCAGAACAGGTAAAGACCGCCCCCGAATTTGAGCGAACTCGTGAGAATATGAATGAGTTTGGCGGTTGTGCAAGAGCTGGTAAGTCGGTAAGAACCGCACTATCTGCATTGATGTCGAAAATGGCGGACAGCCAAGTTACAGGACGTTTAACGTCCGTAATGAAGAAAATCAATCTGGAAGACGGTACAGAGGCAAGGGGTTACAGGAAAGTTGAAATCTCAACCCAAAGAAATTATTTATTGGGATTTGAGTTTGATAAAAAACTTTCTCTGAATGGTGTTTTTAACGCTCCCTACGATGTTACCCATACCGCAGGCAGGGATAGTGCAGATTTTACCGTAGCACCGTTTAACTCTGCCGATTTAGTTTCTGCACCGTCTGGGGCAACGCATTTCAGATTGATTAACGCTTTGGCGGTGGTCGCTGACTTCGTTTATAACGCTACAACAGGAACGTATGAACCTGACGACATCGCAAACAACGAATTGAGTGTTATTGAATACTCGCCCTACTCTCCGTTAAATACGGCATTTGCAGGCTCTACATTAACGGCTACGTTTCCGACTGCTCCAACATTGGGGACGAATGTAACCGTTATTCAGTGCATCGGGATTGAGTTTTTCCAAGAGGTAAACGGCAATCATTATGCGTTTTCTTCGGGCAACTGCTTACGGATTGAAGATGCGTTTTAAGCACTCACAAACGAAAGCCCCAAGCATTGCGAGGGGCTTTTATTTCTAACCTTTAAAATCAATCTTCGATGAGAACAAAAATTTTAAGAGTAGCGGAAGGCAAACAAAGCACATTGAGCCAACTTTATATTGATGATGTTTTCCAATGTTATTTATTGGAAGATAAAATCAGAAGTATAAAAATTCCAAAGCAAACCGCAATCCCAACAGGTAACTATACTTTAAGGCTGAACACTTGGGGCGGAATGAATGCCGAGTATCGGCAGAAATTCCCAAAGCTCCATAAAGGTATGATTGAGATAAACGGCTTACCAAATTTCAGTTTTGTGTATATCCATATCGGGAACACTTACACCCATACGGCAGGTTGTCCGTTGTGTGGTTTCGGGTTTGAGTTGGTTAATGGCGATTTTCAAGTGCTACGCAGTAAAGATGCTTACCAAATGATTTACCCAAAGCTATTGGCAATAGCACAAGGCAGTGAAAAAGGTATCAGCATTGAAAACAATTTCCAATTTTAAAAACGTGTATCAATGGAAAATGCAATCACATTAAACATCGTGTTCGGCTCTCTGATTAGTATGCTGTTGGCGATTGTTGCCTACTTCATTAAACAGCTCCATTCTGATTTTAAGAAAATGGAAAAGGATTTGACCGAAGTAAAAACAATGGCTTTGTTAATCAAAACAGAGTTTAAAAACAGTTATGATTTGCTTAATCATAAAGTAGATTACCTGGAACACCGAGTAAACAATTTAGAAAAAATCATTTTAAAAAATTTCAACAATGAAAAGCAA
The DNA here is from genome assembly GCA_001898785.1 of Chryseobacterium sp. 36-9. GTDB lineage: Bacteria > Bacteroidota > Bacteroidia > Flavobacteriales > Weeksellaceae > Epilithonimonas > Epilithonimonas pallida. The sequence continues at coordinate 190,307 of MKVE01000016.1, forward strand.
TAGTTTAAATTTAGTAGAGCGTGTGAAAGCTCCAACCCCGAAATGGTTTAAAATCATTCGGAACATCGGTATCACTTTAACAGCCGTAGGCGCTGCAATCCTGACCGCACCCATTGCGTTACCTGCCACCATTGTAACCGTAGGCGGTTATTTAATACTTGGCGGAACTGTGGCAACTGCCATATCACAAACGGCAATGCAGACCGACAATAACGAAGAAACAAAACCGACTGAAAATTTTAGCGAACCTAAAAAAGAGTAAACAAAAGGTTTTCAGTTTTGGTAAATGTTTGAAATCCTGCCCAATCGGGCAGGATTTTTTGTTGCACCTGTTTACACTCTATTTATAAAACGGTGCTTTTATATTGCCTTTATATGTGGTTAATGTTGCAAGTATCGGTCAATCGGTGGGAACTGTAAAGGCAAAAGAGCGTAGTCCAAAGGGCTACCGCTTTAAATGTCTTGCAATGTAAATGCGTTTCAATTCTGAAATTAAAAGCAACTGTTCGTATATGTGCCTTTCTCGTTGCTCCAATGTCTTAACCCTGCGAATATCATTTTTAAATACTTTTTCTTTGCCTTTCAAGTGGCTTGCCTGTTCAGAAACGAAGTTTTTAAAATCGCCTATCCGAATGTAAGGAATGACCGAACCGATTAAAAACTGATGAAATGATTTTGTTTGCCATAAGCCAAATAATAAGCTACGGTAAACGTCCAATTCCTGTGCATTACGGCAGGAAATAACAAAGCAATTCGGGCAAGGGCTATCTAAGGGCTTGCCACTGTTTAAGCCTTTAGATAAGGCGTAAAATTCAAATTCTGATTTTTGATTTTTCGGGTTGTAAGTAAAGATTTTAACGGCTTTCATATCGCACCACTTTTGAGATTTGCTCCGCTTTTTTCGTTGCTGTGGCTGAAAACCAAAACTTTTTTACAAAGAAAAAAACAGAAAAAAAAGAAAGCCATTCATCAGGTGGCGTGGCAAAAAATCCAAAAGGAAACGGAATAAGTCCCGAAGGGTGGCAAGGCAAAAAAACAACTTGGCGAAGCCACCCTAAATGCCTTGCCATTATGCCGTAGTCTTTTGGATTTTTTTTGGTGCGGTGGGCTTGTGCGTAGCCACCTACCTTTGCTTTCCTTTTTATTCTTTTTTCTTTTGGAAAACGTAAACCTACTACCGTTGATTTATTCGATTATCCGTTATTGAGCGTTGGCAATGGGGCAAACACTCCGCAGTAAAAAATAAAGCATACCATTATCTGAAGCGTGGGAAAAAAGCAAGGGTATGAGGCACGAAATACGCTTGCTGTGCGGTGCTGAAATAAGGTGTGCAGGAATGGAACGGAATAAATGAAGGTAAATTTTGCTTTAGCTTACCGAAATGTAATGAAGTGAAATGACTAAACACTTTATTCAGCACATTGGCATTACTAAAATCTAATGCTTTATTTTTTTACTGCACCGCTGAAATGGGTGGTGGGGAGCGTGGCAAAGAAGCGAGGGCAAGGCGTGGGGAGAAAAAAAGACGGCTTCCGATACCCGAAAAATATCAGTGTGGGGTTTGTGCGTGGGGATATTTTTTCGGGTAGCGGGCTATGGCATTGGCTATTTTACATAATGTTATTATGGGACTTTTCTGCGTTGGCATAGTCGCCTATAAGCGTGGGGAAAAGTACTATAATGCCACATTATGTAACTTAGCTTCCGCCGATTTGCATACTGGCATAAACGGAACGGTGGTGGTGGTTGGAGTGCAGTGTCTTTTTGCTTTGTTTTTTTCGCATTGGGACAGCTCTTTGCAACCGCAGGAACGAGGATTGCAATGTGCTGTTGAGCGTTGGCAAAAAACAACGCAAAAAGTATGACAGTTGCAAACGGTGGAAATGCCATAGAAGACAGACGAAGGCGTTGGGCTTGTGCGGTTGGGTCTGGCTAAAGCCGTCTTTTTTTGTGCGTAGGCAGAGCGTGGGCAAGAATAGTTTATCTTACTTCCAAAGCTTTAATCTCTTTTCAATCTCTGCGACTAAGGGCTTATTATTCTGAAAAATAAAATTAGTTGTTACAAGTTCTTCAAGTTTTATAGCAGCTTGTTTCTTTGAGAGAACATTTGCTTCTATAAGCTTATCAAATATCCAAATCATACCGTGATATTCAATGTCCTTATTTTTAGCACAATTCCTAACGGTCTTATCGCTACTCAATACACAGGCGTTTAGCTTATTGGCAACGTGTAAAACGGATTTATCAGTTTCAGATAGAGATTTGGGATAAGGTTCTGACTGGATTTGAAGAAAATCTTCTTCTTTAAGATTATGAACAATAAGCCTATCAACGGATTGATAGGCTTTTAAAATTTGTTGCTGTTCAGAATATAATTCAAAATAAACAGAAGTCGTAGTATGTATATCTATTTCAAGTTGAAAAAACGCATTAACAAGACCTAAATCATAAAGGTCTATAAAAATACAAGCATCTGTAACAGCTATTTTTAGTTTCATTATTCTGAGAGGTATTTGGCATTGGGGGAATTTATATTAAAACATCGGTTGATGCTGTTTTTTAAATTCAGCCAAAGATTGATTAGACAATGAAGCTGCTTTTGACATTGAAATCTGGTCTTCTATCAAAGCTCTAAATAATAATTGTTCAAAGCGGTTGCTTTCTTCAATTCCTTGATATTCTACAGGTTCATCAATTTTCCAATTTTGCTGTCTAATTAAAAAGAAGAACTGTTTGGTATAATTGTCATTAATAATACCACAAACTTTTGCTCTCATTACAATTGCTTGCATTGAAATACCATACTGCTTTTTAATATTACCCAATTCTAAAGTTGATAGCTTTGTACGATGTTTTCCTAACTCTGCTATAATGGTTTCTTCAGGCAATAACATTGCACCTGCAAACTGATGGCATAAAGTTTCCTTTTGCCTTTCGTTACATTCCTCCAAGTTTAAAAGTAAATGTGCTAATTCGTGAAGCAAGGTGAAACGTATTCTATCTGGCTTATTGGCTTTTCTTTCGTTGTAAGCTACAACAGGTATAATTTTATTAACAAAAGTCTGTAAACCATCAAAATCTTCGTCTACATTCAGCTTTACAACTTTGATATTCTTATCTTCTAAAAGTTCTACGATGTTGAATATTGGACCAGTACCTAAAGACCATTCCTGTCTTAATAGTTCTGCCGCTTTATTTACCTGCTCGTAAGTAGTAACCTTTCCAAAATCTTTTAGAGGATTATCAAAACTATGAGGAAGTCCAATAATTTCTTCCAATTCTAAATAGCGTGAAAGATATTCTTTGGTAGTTTCATTGATAATTGCTACATCCTTTTGTGGCATTCTGCTCAGCTTTCTGTATTCAATATCGCTAAATTCAACTTTAGTAGTTCTGAAAAAATAATCAGGGCTAATATTGAGTGCTTTGCTTAGCATATTGATTTTTTCTGCATCAGGAATTACCTCTCCTTTTTCGTAACGATGCAAAGCTTGACGTGACAAAGTACCACCTAAAGCATCAGCCAAATCCTGCAATGAGAAACCATTCATAAGACGGGCTGACTTAAATCTTTCCGCAAATATTGCTTTTGTTTCCATTGTAATTCTGTATTTGTACTGCAAAGGTAATTCTTTTAGTTGACAAAAACAATAGCTAAATGACATTTTGTAATACAAAATTGTAACTATGACAAAATTTCACACACTCCATACGCTTAAAAATAGGACAATATGACATAGATATTATCAAAACCTGTCAGTTTACAAATTTGGTTGACAAATTTTGTTTTTGGAATACATTTTGTAACTTTGTTTTTGAATGCAAATAGGTGCATTCATGACTTTTAAAATATTATAAAAATGGGCAAGTACCAAATTAAAAGAACAAGTAATGGTCAATTTCGCTGGACATTGAAAGCGACAAATGGAGAAACACTTATAACAAGTGAAACTTATGTAAGTAAACAAGGTTGCCTTGATGGTGTGGCAAGCAGTAAGGTTTGTGTAGCCGACAAAAATTTCGATAAGAAAACTTCGACTGCGGGACAACCTTACTTTAATCAGGTGGCTAATAACTATCAGGTTTTGGGCACAAGTGAAATGTATTCCTCTACCGCTGCAAGGGATAACGGTATTGATAGCGTAAAACGTAACGCTCCTACTGCAACAATCGAAGATTTAACATAAATACTTATGGCAGAAACCTACAATTTAAAGAACCTACAACCTGGGGACAGGCTGGTTCTGCCTAAAAGCAATTTAGGATTTGTTCAGCACCACGCTATATACATCGGTAATGATGCTTATGGAAACAGACAGTATATCGAAAATTATATTGGGAAGGGAGTTCAAAAGGTAGATGAAAACTACTTATTCAGAGATGGTTATCATTTAACAAGAGTTGAACCTTTTACCGGTAATAATTTTCAACGACGATTAGCTGTAAATCGTGCAATTGCCCTAATTGGAACACAATACGATTTGGTCAATTTCAACTGTGAGCATTATGCTAATGCGGTTCAATATAATAAACCGTTTAGCAATCAGGTTGGAAATGGAATACTCGCAACATTATTGTTGGCTATAATTGGTATTGGATTTAGTAAATAAAATTTAGAGTTATGAGCGAAGCGAATACAATAAACACTTCAACTGTTTCCGATAAAATGGATACACTGAAGCATACTATGGACAGGTACGACCACTACTACGACAGCATCAATAACAAGGGTAATTTGTTTTTGACATTAAATACCTTTTTACTTGGTGGTATGATAACTGGCTATTACAGCATAAAAGACACAATCGCCAATGAATGTGGTGTTACGCTCCTTGTATGGGTCGGCTTAATTTGCTGTTTATTAAGTCTTGGTTATACCCTATGGGCAATCATTCCATACCTAAACAAGCAGGCTGATAGTGTGAATGGGTCTGCAATCAACTTTGGCAACGTATCAAATATTTCTTTTGAAAGCTTCAAACTGATGTATTTCAATGTTACAGATGAAAAAAGGTATGAGGATTATGTACATCAAGTGTATTTGTTGGCTTGTGGACTTCAAAAGAAATTCAGCAGATTGAAAACCGCTACTTATTTGTTAGGCGGATGCTTCATTTGCATCATCATTATTGGAATTAAAATTTTAAGATAGAATTTATGGAACAGAAACTTTATAAAAATTACGCAGACGACATTGCTCATTATTTGAGACAAGGAAAAAAGAACAATCTGCAGAAAGGTTTGAGTTACGAAAACTTTAGTGGAAAATTATCTTCGCATCCTAAAATGGAATGGATAGATAAAACAAAAAACGAAGCAAATTTCAGAAGCTTAAGTGCTCTAAATACAATAACCGGACAGGTTACAAAGTATGAGGAAAAATTAGGGTCACATCCAAGCTTTAGCCATTTGAAGAATACAAACGGAAGTGAATATCACTATATCGTTTCAATGTTTGTTGATGTAAGAAACTCTACTGGATTATTTAAAAAGTATGACCCGGATGTTGTTGCAAATATATGCAGAACTATTCAGCTTGCTACAATACATACCTGTTGGTATTTTGATGGTTATGTTCATCGTTTACAAGGGGACGGGTTAATGGTATACTTTGGAGGTAAAGGCATTTCTAAGCAGAAAGCTGTTGATGATGCATTGATGGCATCTTCATTCATCAGCTACTTCGTTAAAAATGATTTGAAAAATCTTTTCGATGAACAAGGTGTTAATCGAATATACACAAGAATTGGAATAGATTTTGGTAATGATGAAGATACGCTTTGGCATAACGCAGGTATTGGTGAATGTAGCGAGGTAACTACTACAAGTTTACATACGAGTTTGGCCTGCAAAATGCAAGCTCAAGCGGAAAGTAACGGTGTTGTAGTTGGGGATAATATTTTACCTTTCAAGTCTGACAGTAAAGATTACTTTACCTATAAAAAGTACAAAAAGAATGGTAGCGAACAGCCATATGTTTACGAAATACCTGATGAATACTTCAGATATAAACAACACGATTTCCATTGGGAGAAGTTTTTAAAAAATCATCCACAAATACAAGAAGATGAAAATGGAGATTTAACTTTTACAGGACCATCAATATTGCCTAATCCAAGAGTTCAACAAAACATCAATCAACTACAGCAAAATGTTAGCGGGTACAAACCTTATCTCAAATAGGAAATTCAAGATAAGGAACTTTGAAGAGGATAAAATTGCCACTTTAAAAGCCAATTCCGGTTTAAGATATGACGGAAAAGTAAACGACTTTTATAGATTTAGTGGTAATTTTTTCCTCAAAGATGATAAAGGCGACTTGATTGAAAGCTTTGGGATTATCTTGCTACTCCCCAAAGCGTATCCCAACGCATTTCCAATTGTTTTTTCAACTGATGAAAAAATTGAAAAGCACGACGATTTCCATATCAGCAAAGAAGGTGCAATTTGTGTTGAGCATACTTATGTCGCAAACGAACTTATAAGTGGAGGATTAAGATTGTATGATTTTATTGACTATTATTTACCAAAATATTTCTCTTGGGTACTTCTAAAGCAAAACGGAGTAACAGAAGGACTTGAAGAATGGGGGCATCAAGATAATGGTACTGTTCAGGTGTATGAAACACTATTGAATACCACCAATCGAAAAGACATAAAAAAGTTTTTAGAAAATTATTTGTCTGTCACAAAGATTGGAAGAAACGATAGATGTTATTGCGGTGGTGATAAAAAGCTTAAAAATTGCCATTATGAAGTAGCCCTATTTCTAAAATCAACTCCTAAAAAAGCAATTGAAAAAGATATTGCTTTATTCGACTAATAACAACTATTCTGTTGTTCGCAATCTATTCAATTATTTACCTACTTTCTTTTACACCAATTAGTAGGATAACTAAACTTACTGAAAAACATTTTTTTGTATTTCGCAGAAATATAAAAACTGATTTATTGGGCTGTATGGGTGCAAAATGGTAAACCGCAGGTTTCCATTTGCACCGAATAGTTTTGTTTTGGTTTGTTTTTTATCGCAGATAAAAAATGAAAAATGTTTTTGCCCGAAAAAGGTTATCTTACTTATCCTCCTAAACTAATGTAATGAGGTGCAGAATGCACCGAATGAAATTCAAAAAGCAAAGCGTATTTGAATGAACAATTTTTGTTCATTTTATACTGCTATTATAGTAATGCAATTCAACGCAAAATAAGAAGATAAGTAGGATAACTACATTTCAGCAAAAGAATATTTTTTTATTCCGCAGGAATTAAAAAAATGATTTATCGGGATTATCGGAAGTAAAATAATGAACTGTTAAGATTAGTTTGCTTTATATTGTATTGTTTTGGTTTGTTTTTTAGCGAAGCTAAAAAATGAAAATTCTTTTTGTTCAAAAAAGGTTATCTTACTTATCCACTCCAACAAATGAAAAAAGGTGCAAAATGCACCTTTTAGAAATTCAGAACGGTAAGCCTGTTTGCTCTGGTGGTTTGGGCGGTTCGGGTGGCGGTTCTTTTTCCCTGTTTTGATTGTCCACTTCTTCCCAACTCAATTCCCTTACTGCATACACATAACCGCTTTTTTTGGATAACCTCAAATAGTTGTGTTTCTTCAATGCTTTGCCTAACTTCATAACTGTACCGTCTGTGATGTTCAGCTTTGCTCTCTCTGCTAATTTGGTGGCTATCTGTGTGGTGTTCAGAAAATTGTTTGCTGTATCTCTGTCGGCTATCTCAAACCACGTTAATAATAATTCTTCTTCTGGGCTTCTGATTTGGTATTGTTCATTGTTCAGGTTGATTTCTTTTATTTCTTCCTGATTGAACCAATAACGGAAACCGTCTTTATAGAGTTGCCTTGCCTGTGCATACGCTTGGTTGATGTCAATGTTATGGGTGTACTCGATGTGTTCCACTTCAAAGCATAGGAAACGCCTCGAACCTGTTGTATCGTTTAAGAATTGGGCAGTGTTTACACTGCCTGCAAACGATGCCCTGCGTGGCAGGGTTTCGTTGTTATGTCCGTATGCTTTACGCATACGGATATGCGTTTTCGTAATCAATTCTTTTAGTGTTCCTATCTCTGTACGATTTAGGTTTTCGAGTTCGTCCAAATTGATTAGCATACATTCCGCTAAATGGATTAAAGTATCTTTATTATTGGGGTTGATTGTTCCCGAAAACATATAATCCTTTAAAGGCTTTGGTATGAGCTTTTCTATCCACGTTGTTTTTCCTACTCCCTGTTTGCCACTAAATACAATTACGGTCTGATTGATTGCTTTATCATTGGTTACACAAGCCACCATTGCGACAAACCATTTTTTAAAACATACCTGCCACAAATCCTGCTTTGTTGTGGTTATGGTATTGGCAAGCTCTGTAATGTAGTCGGTTTCATCTTCATTGTTTGGCAGGTTATCAAAATAGTTTTTGAATGGGTCGAACTGCTCGCAGTAATCTGAACGTAACAAATTGCGTAGTGTATTGATGTTGCATTTTACTTTTGCTTTGAGTATTTCTCTCAATATGGAATTTTCTACAAAATCCGTTACAGGTTTCCAAAGCGTAGCTTTGGTTGCCTTGTACTCCAACTTTCCCGAAACAACGTTATAGCGAAAGCTATAACGGTAGTTTAAAAAGGTTTCTAACCTGTCAATGAAACTTGGTTTTTCTTCTTCCTCGTCCGTTTCTTCTTCAGATGATTTTATACTTTTGGGTTGCTCGGAAATTTCGCCATTTGGCGAAATGGATAAGGTACTTTTGTTGTGTTCGTGGGTGTTGTTGTAAGCACTGTTTACCGTTGTTGCGACTTCCTTTGCATCATAATTATAATCAGAAAGGATATAGCCCATTGCCATAGGCAATGGCACTCCTTTACGGTTGAGATTGCAAGCCAATAAATGCACAAAGTTGTTTCTATTGCCGTTTACATAGCTTTCTTTTTTCTCGGTAAACCTTACACAATGTTCGTAAACGGTCAAGTAATCATTATTGAATTGCTGTGTGGGTAAACCATTGCAAGCAATGGTTGGCGGTTCGGGTTCTGCTTCCTGCTCTTGGTTAAAGTATGGGCTTAAATCTTCGGTTGAAATTACAGGATATACCGTTGCATTTTCATTCAAATATAAATCCGTGTCGTAAGACACGAAGCAAAGGCGTGTAACGTCTTTGCCTGATTTGTCAATGGGTAATGATAAAAATTCTTCATAGAATTTTTGAAGTGTTATAAATGCTTCTTTGTGGTTTTCCTGTGCTGAATTGACACGAACAAAGATTTTTAAACCGTTTCCCGATGGACTGATAAAAGCCGAATAAGTGTAGGGCGTTTCCTGTGCCAATGCTTTAGCATTGGTTAATTGTTCCTTTGTGAGCTTGTCAATGTCTAATACTACGATTTGGGTATATTGTGTAACAAACTCTAATTTTCTGCCACCTTTAAAGGAAGCCGAAGGCGTGAAAGCGGGCAAAGATTTCTTTGCCCTTTCGTATGCTTCCATTTTGCTTTCTGCAAGCGACTTTCTTAAATAAGTTATCACATTGATATACTTACCTGTTTTGATGTCGTCTAATACTTCAACTACTTTGCTGTTCTGCACTACTTCATTGAAGTTTTTAAAAATACTTACTACCATAGTCAAACGTTTTTTTTTGTTCTGAAACTCTTACCTGCATTACTTTTTAGCAAATGCTTTGTTGTAATGTTCCTGCAACAGTTTTTCAACGTCTGACAGCTTGTAATAAATTTTGTTGCCTACCTGACTGAATGAAATACGCCCCTCGTCCCTCCACGTTTGGGCGGTTCGCTTGGAAATTTTCATCAGCATTAAAAACTCCTGATTGTCTAAAAAGGTGTCCTTTTTGGGTTCGTTTTTTGCGTTAAGACGTGTTGTGATTTCGTCTAACCTTGCTACCAATTCTGTGTATTGGTCTTTGCTTAAAATAATTGCTTCCATTTTCAAATAATTTTATGATTATGGAAGCAAAGGACAACAATGCAAAAAAGTCATTATGTCCGTACTTGGTCTTTCGGGACAAGATTTATTTACAACATTTTATCAATGTCTATTCTTTTGTGTGGTTTGGGACGTTTATCGGTCTTTGAGGGTGTAAGCATTGTTTTGACTGTTTCGGGACTTAATTCCCTGCCGTCTTTATCTACGAATGAATTTACAAGCACTGCAACAATATCATTTATGTTTCCGTCAATAATGGGTTTGCCGTCTGTAAACAATTCTCTGTGTAGTTGGTAAAATATATCTACTAACTGATTGATGTTGCAATTTATTTTGAGCTTGTTAAAAGGAATGCCGTTTTTATTCTTGTTCATTTGCTCAACAGAAAATTCATTTGTTAAACGGTTTAAATGCTGTATCTGGTCTATTTCTTTCTGACATTGGTTTGAGTAGTCGGGTAGTTTAGGATTTATAAAGTCTATGCTTGCCTGTTCGTAATCAAATTTTTCTTTGGTAAGGAACATTATTTTTTGTGTATAGTCCTGCAATTCGTCCACTCTGTTTTTGGTTTCTTTAAATGAAAAATATCGTTCTTCACATTCGGCATTTACATACTGCATTGGCAATTTTGCAACCGTATGTTTATAGCCTGTCAATTCTATTTCCTTTCGCTTGCTCTCGATAATGGTATAGCATTTTATCATTCGCCCCTGATTGGTAGAACTGCTAAACAGTGCTTCATTATCTGATATTAGCTTTTCAAATTTATTCAACCATTTAATTGGGTTGGTTGTGAAATCGCAATGGTGTGAAAAGAAATCGGGTAGTTTGGCATAAGGCAGTTTCAGAATTTTATTTATTAACTCCCGACAATAGGTATCATTATCTTTTACATTTTCCTGTAAAATATCAAACAAAGCATTTTCGGACTGCTCTTTTAGAATAGTCGTAAGTTCGGGAAATTGAACGGTTTGCTTTATTTGATGATTGTGAGGCATATTTACAGTCTAATTTTAAAATCAATTTAATTTTCTCCTGTCATACCATTTTATAAGCGTAACATATAAAACAGCTTGGGGAAAAGAAATCGCATAATTGAACAAAAAGCGTTTGAGCCATTCCTGCCAGAAATCTGTCAAACCAAAGCTGAAGAGTAAACTATTAACTAAACAAAGCGGTGTGGCTATTAAAACCACAAACCGCAATGTTATTTTTAAATCTTTATTCATTCATAAACTCTTTGGTTGTTAGATGCTCCCCAAAATGATGTACAACCTCGCTTAAAACATAGTCCTGTTGCATACGGTTAAATGCTGAAGTTCCGTCCGAAATCAGAAAGGTGTTGTAACCCTTTTCGTGGGCATCACGCAAGGTGCTTTCTACGCAAACGTGGGTAGCATAACCAACCAAGTACAGATTTTCAATTTTGTTGTTACGCAGGTACACATCTAAATTAGAGCCTGTAAATCCACTTGCACCCGCTCGTCCAGTAATCACAAACTCGCCCTCAATCGGTTTTACCGTTTCATAGAACTGTGAACCAAATTCGTTAATCGGGAAAGTACCTGCATTGGGTATGGCTTTTCGCAGACCGCTTTTTCCGTTGGCTAATTCGGGATAACCTTTTTCAAACCGCAATCCTACGTGAATAACTTCGATGTTGTTTTTTCTTGCATAGTCTAACGCCTTTTCGATGTTAGCGATTGAATTGTGCATCATTTCCTTATCCTTTACTAATGCCTTATACAATTTACCGTCTTTGTGCATCCATTCGTTTTGTGTTTCGATAAGGATAAGTGCTGATTTTTCTTTTGTTTGTGCTTGTACGTAATTCATACTTAAATAGGTTAGAATAATTAAAATTGTAGTTCTCATATTATTTGATTTAAAGACTAAGTTGTAATGGATTTACAATATGTTCATTAGAAACTTTTGCAACAGCTTTCCAGCCGTCGGGATATTTTATGTAGGACAGATAATCTGTAATGATTAGTTTTTCATCTCTGAAAAACTGTGTTTTTACGACTGCTGTATTTCCTGTGATTTCTAAAACTTCAATCGAATAATCGAGGTTTCTAATTCCTGATTTTACTTTTTCGGGATTGTTTTTGTATTCTTCTACAACTTTCATCCAATCACGAAGGGGAAGACGAAAAAGGTCATTTCCTTTAGCTATGCAGATTGCAAAGTCTGGATGAAAACCTCGCAACATTTCCTCTACATTCAATTTGTTTAAAGCTCCATTTGCAAAAGTTTCTTCTGCAAGTTTTTTAATGTTTGCTCTTCGGTTGGTATATTTAGGTTATTCTCAGCCAACCAATTATCGTGTAACCATTTTTCGGTAATGCGTTTATGTTCGCCGTTATTCCATTTTATGTTTCGTTCAAATGTAATTACAGAACCGTCAAAGCCAACAATTACCCACGCATAGTCATTTTGTGAAGCCCGATAACATTTGTATTTCATTCCCGCTATGACTGTTTTCTTTCCGTTAACCGAAATTTCTTCATCGTGTCTTTCTATCCAAAGATTTTTCAGTTCACTGGCTAATGAGTTGTCCAACTTCAACAGAAAATCTTTTGCTATTTTTTCGGTTTCTGATTTTGAAAGCATCTTTGTATTGGAATATCTTTTATCCATATTGGTAAATCCCAAAACTTGTTTATCCTTTTCTGAAATTACAAAGGAGTAATGTTCTCCGTTCATACCCTTGTTTTCAGATTTTTCCAAGCGAAATAGATAAGCCTGAACACCATCTGCTTTTACTTTATTTACAGAATGGAATGAATAGCCATTTGGAATTTTTATGACTTTTTGAAATGCTTCCAAATAAGACTGTGCATCATCATAAGAAACTTCTTCCATAGATGCGGTTTTTAAACTATTTGCTTTTACTGTCATAGTCATTGTTGTTAAAATTGTTATTAATGCCATTAAAATAATAATTGCCTTTTTCATACCTAAAATGTTTTGAATATTCAATAATTGTAAATAATTTACAATTGCAAAATAAAGACTATTATTCTATATTTGCAACATTGATTGTAAATAATTTGCAAAATGAGCAAAAAGGAAGCAAATAAAGACCTGTCATTTGACTTTGATTTCTTGGATAAATTAGTTGTAGGTATTGGCGAGGTATCGCAGATTACGGGTATTGCTACACGTCAAATCCGTTACTGGGAAGAAAAGGGAATTATTACAAGTCTAACCGAAGAAGAGGGTAAAAACAGGCGTTATAATTATGAAAACATAAAAAAAATGTTACTCATAAAAGAAATGATTGACGAGGGATATACGCTTGATGCTTCTGCTGAAAAGGTTAAAAAGAGAATGGAAATGATTGAGGAAACGCTAAATAAATTACAGAATAAGAAAGGTTAGTTAATATACTTATCTACCGCATTATCCAATTCTTCGCTAATCACTTTGGCATAAATTTGAGTAATACCAATATCTGAATGGTCTAACAGCTTTGAAACGTATTCTATTCGCATACCATTGTTTAAAGCATTTGTAGCGAACGTATGACGGCTTAAATGGAATGATAAAGAGAAAGGCAATTCCATATCCTTACCCAATCTACGCAACTTCTGACCGCATAGGATATTTTTTGTATTGATGATATATGCCTGATAATCGGTATCGGCATCAAACCTTTCTACATCTTCCAATATCGGGAAAACAAAATCACTTGGTTGTGATATGCCTGTTTTGTATTGGTTCAGAATATCTATTGCAATCTGCCCGATTTTAAAATTGTGGGTTCTTCCTGTTTTGCGAATGGTCTTTGTAATGCGTTGTTCTTTCTCGTTAAAATGCTCCCATTTCAAACTTACCACATCACTAAAACGTAAACCACCGGCATACACAGAAAAAATAAACATATCCCTAAATACTTCGTCCTTTCCGGTATATTCAATTTTTAAATTGCGTAGCTTTTCTACCTGTTCTTTGCTCAAAAATAATCGTTTGCCTTTATCACGTTTTACACGAACTTTTGAAAACGGATAAATGTTTTCTTCTATTACATCTTCCCTTTGAGCATCACGAAACATTACGGACAAAATCAACAAAGAATAGTGTACGGTAGTTGCTCCGTTCTTCAAATTATTGGACATATGATTGATGTAATCTTTCAACATCGTAACGGTAATATCATCAAAATATACTTCCCTGTGCCCTATAAATTTTTCAAACTTGGCTACATACTGTTTGTAGTTCCTGTAAGTGGCAACCGATACCGTTCCTTTGATACGCTCACAACGGTTATAAGCATATTCAAAGAAGTTTGCCATATCCTTACCTTTTATTGCTTCTTTGAGTTTTCGGGCTGATACGGATTTTCTTTTGCGTTCGTGGTCTGCAACTGTTCCCTCTGCATCGGCAATCTTCTGGGCAAGAAAGGCGTTCATTCTTGCACTGTTGGCGTGGTTCTTCTTTATTTTCTGCTTATCATCGTCCCATTCGTTGCGTTTCAGCTTTACGCCTGTGGCTACAAATTTGGCTTTCCTGTCCTTTATAACCCTTATGTATAAAGGGCTATGACCTGTTTTATCTTCTTGGTTTGTCCGAAGTACTAATTTTATTGAAGCCATAAGAAAAAGTATTATATTTGTTGTACTAAAAAAAACAATCGAGTGCAAAACGATGAAACCCTTTATAAATCAGCTATTTCAAAGCAGTGCAACCTGATACAAAGGTACAACATTTGGTACAACAAACCTAACATTTCGTTGCGTTTTTCTGCATTATTCTGTTCTTTCTTATTTTATAACTTATTGATAATTATGTATTTGAGTGTAAAATGCAACATACGATTTAATACTTTTAATAACATTGTATTGCCAAAATCGGGGCTTGACGACTACGATTGAGCATTTGTGCAAGGTTTAACAGTAGTAATTCTATTAAACTTTTGTGCTAAAAATCCCAGCCTCCGGCAAAACGATCAAAATAGAGAAAGACAGAATAATGGTAACAAGTTCAAATTGGATGAGTGAAAAAAAGCCAATTTCTTGTTTTATGGAAAGCATCATAAACAGAAAATATTTATACCTTGTAGTCTAATTCAGATTAATGATGTTAGAAAACTTACCTATATGCATTTCCTTAACGTTCGGGCTGACAGTAGTTACAACACTTTTTTTATTCTCTCTGGTTATTCAGGCGTCATCTTCTCCAATTACGCAGAAAAATTCAACGATAATCATTATCAGTTTAATAATATGGCTAACTATCCAAGCTGTGTTGACGCTCAAAAATATTTATAGTTCCAACACAAATTCATTTCCTCCCAAAATACTGTTGTTTGGGATTTTGCCACCGATTTTGGCAATTGTCGTTTTGTTTTCAACGAAAAAAGGACGGCAATTTATTGACAGTTTATCTCTGACAAACATTACTTATTTGAATATCGTCAGAGTTCCTGTCGAGATTGTACTGTTTTGGCTTTTTCTGAATAAAGCGATTCCAGAACTAATGACTTTCGAGGGAAAAAACTTCGATATTATAGCAGGTATAACAGCACCAATAATCGCATACTTTGGATTGACTAAAAGAAAAATTAGCAGGAAAGTAATTTTGCTTTGGAATTTTATCTGCCTTTGTCTTCTGATTAATATTGTTGTAAATGCTTTTTTCTCCGCACCATCTCCTGTACAGAAATTTGCATTTGAACAACCGAACATAGCTATTTTAAATTTTCCGTTTAGTTGGTTGCCTACTTTTATTGTTCCTGTTGTTTTATTTGGGCATTTGGTTTCTATAAGACGATTATTAAAAAATTAAAACCATTTCTAAAAAAGAATAAAAACCTGATCGCACGGATTTGCAATCCATGGTTAAAAATAAAAAAATCAATATGATGAAAACAATAATATTTTTCCTGTTTTTAATGATGGTTATTACCGGATGTAACGGCTGTAAGACCAATGATGACATCCCAAAAGGCAATAAAATCATTTCTAAAGTCTATCATAAAACAGGTCCTAATGATACCGATACGCTGTGGGTATCACAAAACGATACACTGGTTTTCAAGGCAGAAGAAGGAATGCAGGGTAATCCCGGTCAAAAACCTAAATTGGTAACTCGTTATGAGTTGAAAAATCCTAAAGACGGGGCTTACTATTTTATCTATAACGATGCACAACAGTTGATACAGGAAGGAAAATATACAGTCCAGTATGTTTACGATGGCAAAACCATTGAAGAGGGCAATTTTTATAATTCCAAACGCTATCATTATAAAGACAACGGAAAGCTGAGTGCCATTTATTATCAGGTAGACGGCAGAAATTTTAAAACCGAATTATACAACGGGAAAAAGGAATTAAAAGAAATTATTTATTTCAATAAAAAATCAGGTGATAAGGAAAAAGTAGAAATCTACAAAAATGGTAAATTAAAGGAAACCCGGATTTATACTGCATTTGATGTGTATCATACAATAAAAGCAGACAAAGAATAAAAAATCAAAAAACAGATTGGATATTCGTTCATTTATTTCCTTCAATTTGTTTTAACACAAAATCCATTGGTCTATCGAATTTCGTTTTCAAGTCGTCCGGTTCAATTGGTATATCTACCTCCGGTCTAATTCCTTTTGGATCATACTGAAAATTAGGTGTTTTCATTTTGTACTGAAAAGTAGGTATCCAAACCAATGTTTTGGAGTAGGGTAAAACAAAAGCTTGTCCACCTGCATTACTGTAATGGCTTCCCTGAGAATATTCGCCATAAAACTTGCCGATTTTATATTCTCTCATCAAGGCTAGTAAATGTCCTGTGGTGGAAAAACATCCGCCATTTATCAATACACTGATATTGCCTTTATAATAATTGGGCTTGTTTTGCTGCTGTTCAAACCACCAAACATCTATGCTATCTGTTTCGGTGTAGCAATTGAGTCCATTTTTTAATTTTGTTTCATTCAGATTTATTTCCTCAATATTATTAGGGTTTTGAGCATAATGTTTCCAATCTTCTACAGTATTATATTCTGCTCCTTGATAGTCAAGATAGGAGAAAGGTTTATTGGTTAAATAGGAGAAAAGATAACTGGCTATATCCGCAGAGCCACCGCTATTATCTCGCAAATCAAGGATTAAATGATTCGTTTTTAAACTGTCTAATTTTGTAAAAAAGTTATCTAATTGTTTTTCAACCTTTTTTCTGTCATTTTCATTGTAACCATTTGCAAAGGAATGAAATTTTAGAATCGCCAAATTGCCCGTTTTGAATTCCGTTTGTAAAGGTTCAATTTTTTCAGTAATACTTTTTGTGTACGTTTCAAAAGGTATTCCTTTTATTATCTTCTTTTGCTTACGATTATTTGTATCCAAATAATCTATCTGAAATTGATCAGTTGGGTTAAAAATGAAATAGTAAAATGGGAAAATATTAAACCGAGTATTTAGTCCTGTTTCATTTCTGCCTTCAAGATGAATGTATTTTTCAATTTCCTTTACTATTGATTTTATCTCGATTCCGTTAATTTTTAAGATTTGCAAACCGGCATAATCCTTATTTTCATTGGTAGATCTGTTCAAATAATAATTGCTGTTAATTTTATAAATACTGAATGGAAATAGCAATCTTTCCTTAAGCAAAGTAACAACTTGAGTTCTGTCAACTGCGGTATGCCCATCTTTAATTTTTGCCATTAAAGTGGCTGTTAATTTATAATATTCAACAATGGAAAGGTCTGTTTTGATAGACTTATATAAGGATTGATACGTTTGGTCAAATTCTTTTTTTGAACAAAACATAAACTGTCCCGGATGAATCGTATTTGTAAGATGATATAGTTCCGAAAATTCTGCTAGAATGCTATCTTTTTTCAACGTTTTTTTCAGCAATCGGTTTTCAGAATTTGCATTTTGTGCAAAAGCATAATTGATTGTTATGAATAAAAAAACGAAAACCAATACTCTCATTGAGTGAGTTTATTGTAATTTAGAAAAACCTGAATATCGTTAAGAACATCGTTTGGTTTTTCATCCTTTACACCGTGCCCGGTTTTTTCGTAAATTTTGTGGGTAATAAGGGATGGATGTTTTTGAGCCAGCGCAGCATTTTCATCCTTGAAATCGAACCAATCATTTTTGCTGATCGGATCAAAAATGAGCATAGGTATCGTGAGATTTCGATAAATAATTTTAGGATTTAGCTGATGTGTAGATGCCCCAAAACTATGTTTCGAAGTGAACGGCGTGTAAATTATAGCAATATTCTCTTCTGCCTTATTTTCTCCTGTAAGCTCTTCTGCCCCTGGATTAATTTCAAATTTTCCATTTTCATTTTTCTTAATCCTTGCATATGATGTAAAAATTTCTTTTTTCAATTTTTCACCTTGCTTCCCTTTTATTCCCCAGTTATTATACATATACCAATAAGCCTCAAATTCTGTGTCAAAAATCAGTTCCTTTTTATTGCGATAATACTGTTTTATATCTTCGATATCTTTTTCAATATCAGTAGATTTTACATTAAAATCCCAAGCTACGGAACCGCCGTCTTCAAGGATAAGTGCCTGAACCATTTGCGGGTAAGCATCATAAAAAGCGGTACTTATAGTTCCACCTCTAGACCAACCGCCAATAATTGCTTTTTTGATTTTTAATTTGTCCAGTAAAAACTTTATATCGTCTACTGCATCATATATTGAAACATCTTTTTCAGGAATTGAAGTAAATCCGTGTCCGTAATAATCTACCGCAATAACGTGTAAATTCATTTGGACGAGTTCGTCTATAATTTCATAAAGTTCGTAACCATTGCTATAAGTTCCATGAATCCAAATAAGGGTAGGATTTTTAGCATTTCCCCACTCCAGATAATGTAATTTTGTATTATTGGTTTGAATATATTTCCCGTGTAGTTTTTCGTATTTCTCAAATTCGGGTTTATATTGATTATAAAGATTCAATTGGTTGATAGAATCATTTTGAACTAACTTTTGGGCAGATGGGAAAGGTTTTTCTTTAGCCTTCACCAAACTGTCAGCTACAATTATTTTTCTATCCGAAGTGGTTTTATATATAGAACCGAAAATCTTCATTTGTGGAAAGAATAGAGCTATTAATAATATTAAAGGATATCTCATTTTATTTATTGTCAGTTTTCAACCAATTTATAAGCGCATCCATTCCAACCAAATTATTTTCAGCCAATAACTCTGTGGCCTTTCGGAGTTGTCCGTTTTGTAATTGGAGGATGATATTTTCGTGTTGATTGCCGGATTTCTCAACTGTTGTATTCATTGCCATATAAGCGTATTCATACCGTTGGGATTGGCGATGCAAGGTTTTTATCATTTTTAAAAGTCTCTGATTTGTACAATTTGAAATCAGTAACAAATGCCAGCTTTCGTCTAGTTCAACTATTTCTTTTGGAGATTTAGAATTGATTATTTTTAAATTAATCTCATTCAGTTCGTTCAAAACTTTTTTGTCTGGAACTCCCGATAATTCTAAAGCAAACGATTCTAATTTTGCTCTCAAAGGATAAATTTCATAAATATCAGCCTCTGAAAATTGAGCCAACCGATATCCTTTTCTTGGTTCATAAACTACAATTCCTTCCCATTCCAATTGCTGAAGCGCATCTCTTAGCGGCGTTCGACTGATGTTTAGCAATTCTGTCAGTTGTATTTCACGCATAGGCTCATTGGGCATTATTTTACCATCAATGATTAGCTGCCACAATGCTTTTATGATTTGATTTTTTAGTGATTCTTGTGTTATCATATTTCAAATTGCATACTGTATACAATATGCAAATATAGTAATTAAAATAAATCTTTGGTAAATAATAGGCAACTATGCATTGAGATTATTTTGTTACAGAATCTTACATACAAACCTAATAAATCATACAAGCATTGTTATAAACCATACACCCCAATGGTTCAGATTCTTTCTAAATTTGTTTTAAACAATTTGGAAATGAACACTTCAAACTCTATATCCCGTAAAGATTTTCTTAAAAACTCAGCATTAGCAATGGCAGGATTGGCTTTAACTCCGAATATGATGAGCGCAACATCAATTTTCAGTAATGCGACGGTTGCTACAGGAAAATTAGCTTTAAAAAATGTAAGGCTTGAAACCGGTTTTGAATATGAGGAAGGTGAAGTAATCGCGACCAAAACAGACTTGTTTTATATCGAAATTGAAAACGGGAAAATTTCCAAAATTTCACCCAATCAACCCAATGCAAAAGCTATTGATGCAAAAGGATTTTTGATGCTTCCGGCTTTCAAAGATATGCACATTCATTTGGATAAAACGTTTTACGGAGATAAATGGCAGGCTGTCAGAAGAAGAAAAGGCGGTGTGAAAGGAATGATTGCTCTGGAACAGCAAATACTTCCTGAAATGCTGAAAAATTCTACTTTCAAGGCTGAAAAAATGATTAAATTATTGCAATCAAAAGGAACATCTTATGCGAGAAGCCACGTGAATATTGAACCGACTTCAAAATTACAGTCATTAAAAAATCTTCAGAAAGCTTTAGATAATAAAAAGAAAACTTTCGGGGCAGAATTGGTGGCTTTTCCGCAGCATGGAGTATTTTATACAGATTCGGTTCCGTATCTTAAAGAAGCCGCTAAAATGGATATTGATTTCATTGGCGGTGTAGATCCGTTTACGATTGACGGAGCGATTGAAAAAACGATGGATTTCACGGTTCAGTTGGCTTTGGATAATAAAAAAGGAATTGATATTCACCTGCACGAAAGCGGAGAATCTGGTCTGAAAACGGTTGAATATTTGATGGAAAAGGTAAATGAAAATCCTGCATTGAAAGGAAAAACCTATTTAAGTCACTGTTTCGTTTTAGGAAAATTAGAAAAGCCAAAACAAGAGGAAGTTGCCGAAAAATTAGCCAATGCGGGGATTGGAATTGTTTCTACCATTCCATTCGGAAGCCTGATTATGCCGATTCCGACTTTGTATAAACATAATGTAAAAGTATTGACAGGAAACGACAGTATTGTTGATCATTGGAACACTTTCGGAACTGGAAGTGTACTGCAGAAAGCGAATTTAATGGCACAATTGTACGGACAATCTACAGAATTTTTATTATCACGAAGCCTGAAACTGGCTACAGGAAACATTTTGCCGTTGGATGATAAAGGAAATCAGCAATGGCCAAAAGCTGGAGACGATGCAGATTTGGCTTTCTTAAATGCAAGCTGTTCCGCAGAAGCGGTTTCAAGGATTTCTAATGTGGAATCGTTGATTCATCAAGGAAATGTAGTGTTTTAATTTAAAAAGTCATTCTTATAAAATTTGCTTATTTTAGAGTAAATTATTGTGTAATGGGACAGTCAGATTATTTTCCGATTCTCGGGATTCATGAATTTGCAGAAAAGCAATCGAAAGGTTGTGATCTTCTCTTTAATGAATTAAGTGGTGAAAGCAGCATTGATGAGCCTCATAAGCATGATTTTTTCATCATTAATCTTTTTGAAAAAGGAAAAGGAGTTCACATCATCGATTTTATTGAATATCAGGTTGGAGACCATCAAATTCATTTGGTCTTTCCGGATCAGGTGCATCAGTGGACAATCGAAAAAGAGACGGTTGGTTATCAATTAATGATCAGTCGCGAATGGTATGAAAGTTTTCTTCCAGCTTTGAGGTTTTCGTCCTCTTATTATTTTCAGCATCCGGCTTTTACCGTTTCAGAAGAAATTTACGAATTGCTTTTACATGAATTTCAGGCGATTAAAAAAGAACTAAAGGAAGAAAATACTTTTTGGGAACTGATTCAGAAAAGAAGTGAGCTGATTGGTTTACTGATCAGTAAATCGGTGGAAGGAGCTTTTAAAGATTTTGAAGTGTATAATTCGAACCCGATTATTTCTAAATTTTTAAACTTAATTAATCAATATTTTAAAACGGAACGTTCGGTTTCTTTTTATGCTGATAAACTAAATATTTCTGCCAATTATTTGAATATTGTCTGCAAGAAAAACCTTAATGCTTCGGCTTCTTCACTAATTCAGGACAGGATTTTACTGGAAGCGAAACGATTGTTGAAAGTTTCCGAAATGTCGGTGAAAGATATTGTTTACGATCTCGGTTTCTACGATCATGCAAGTTTCTCAAAATTCTTCAAGGCACAAACAGGCATGACGCCTTCCCAGTTCAAAGAATAATCTGTACAAAACAAGACATAATTCATACACCTTTTTAAAATTGTGTGGCTGTAACTTTGTAGTATTAAATTAAAGAAATGCAGTCACCATATCAACTTGTCGCAAAAGGTAATTTTGTGATGAAAAATGTCCGTTTGGAAACAGGTTTTGAATACGATAATCAGGAAATAATTCATACAAAAACCGATTTGTTTTGTGTAGAGATTGAAGGCGGGAAAATTAAAGCCGTAAAACCGAATGATGCCAATGTAAAAGCTATTGATGCCAAAGGAAAACTGATGCTTCCGGCTTTTAAGGATATGCATGTTCATTTGGATAAAACATGGTACGGACTTCCGTGGCAAGCGCTTTCACCAAAAAGAAGAACGGTAAAAGATATGATTGCCTACGAACAGGAAATCATTCCGGAATTATTGAAAACTTCCATAGAAAGAGCGGAAGAATTAATTAATTTACTCCAAAGCTACGGAACGAATTTCGTGAGAACACATTTTAATATTGACCCGACTTCAGGATTAAAATCGCTTGAACATTTAGAAAAAGCCTTAGAAAATAAAAAAGATTCATTTAAAGCTGAATTGGTCGCTTTTCCGCAACACGGTATTTATTATACGGAATCTGCACCTTTGATGAAAGAGGCAGCGAAGTTGGAAAGTGTTGGTTTTATCGGAGGTCTAGACCCTTTAAGCATTGATGGAAATATTGAAAAGGTAATGGATTTTACAGTTCAATTAGCTTTGGATCATGGAAAAGGAATTGATATTCACTTACATGAAACTGGTGATTCCGGAATGAAGACGATTAATTATTTGATTGAAAAAGCAATAGAAAATCCGCAGCTTCAGGGAAAAACGTTTGTGAGTCATGCTTTTGCTTTAGCTCATTTAAACCAGAAAGAAGCCGACGAAATTGCTGAAAAACTAGCCGCTGCAAAAGTAGGCATTGCTTCTTCTGTACCATTCAGAGGGAAGGTAATGCCGATTCCTACCCTGAAAAAACACGGTGTGAATGTTTTGATTGGAAATGATAACGTTCAGGATTACTGGAGCACATTCGGTTCGGGAAATATGTTGCAAAAAGCGAATTTAATTGCCGAATTGTACGGTTATGAATCGGAATTTGAGTTGTCAAGAGCATTAGAATTTGCGACACAAAATACTCTTCCGCTCAATAAAAAAGGTGAACAGCAATGGCCAAAAGCCGGAGATGCAGCCAATATTGTTTTGGTGGATGCAAGCTGTTCTGCGGAAGCGGTTTCCAGAATGTCGAAAGTGGACGCTTTGATGAATGAAGGGAATTTGTTTTGGAAGGATTGAGGAACGATTTCAGATACGCAGGATCTCCTCTCCATTGGTTTTCCTTTGTATTGGGGATATACAACAAATATTCGAATTCTTATAATGGTTATTCTTGATCTTTAAATAAAGTATGATGAAAGAGCTGGAAAAACAGATTTCATCTTCACATTAACCATAATCATTATTATAAAATGAAAAACAGCACCAAAACATTTTTGTTCTCAATCATGTTCTTAAGTTCCAATTCAATACTATTTGCACAAAAAAATCCGACAACAATGGAAAACTCCGATTCAACTTTAACAAACTGATTTTCTTGCGTTTTCGCATCAGAAATCAATTATTGAAAGATCTACCTGGGGAGAACCAAACTGGAAATATCCGCCTTACACCGACAAAAAAATGCAGTGGCTGAAGAAAGTAATGTAGCAGAGATTATGTTACAACTTACGTTAATGCAGATACGATGTTTTCAGGCAGGTTACTGAAATTTGTACTATAATTTAAAAGCAAGAAAATATGCAAACTATATTAGGAGCTAACGGACAAATAGGTGAGGAATTGGCCAGAGAGCTAAAAAGAAATTTCACTTCCGACATCAGGATCGTCAGTCGTGATGCGAAAAAAGTGAATGATACGGATGATGTTTTCTCTGCAGATTTATCTGTAAAAGAAAAAGCTGTTGAAGCGGTTAAGGGAAGTGAGATTGCTTACTTTACGCTGGGACTGCCCATCAGTTCAGAATTGTGGGAGAAACAGTTTCCTCTGATTCTTAGGAATGTGATTGATGCATGTAAAATCAACGGTACTAAGCTGGTGTTTTTTGATAATACATATATGTATCCGCAGGATGACAGAATTTTGACGGAAAAGACCGCTTTTCAACCTGTAGGAAGAAAAGGAAAAGTTCGCCGGAAAATGGCGGAAATGGTTCTGAAAGAAATGCAGTCCGGAGAACTGGATGCCGTAATTTGCAGAGCCCCTGAATTTTATGGACCAGCAAAAACGCAGAGCATTACCAACACCCTTGTTTTCAATAATATTAGGTGATTATATACTTGAATGTACTAGAATATCCCTATGCAAAGTATGGGTTTTAGATTGAATACAAAAATTTGATAGACCATCGCCATTTGACTATTTTATATTTTTGAAATAGTACATCGAAATATATAGTTACAAAAATTTATAGAACTGATTTAGATCACTGTCCATTAAGATCAACTGTTTTATTCACATATATTATTCCATTGAATGCAGAAGTATAATCCATTTTTGCTTCGAAGCCCAGGTCAAGCAATCTTGCAGAGAACCACGGATAGCCACTTGGCTTACCTTGCTGTTTTGGTAAAGGAATAAAGAGCACATTACTTTTTTTCTTGTTTAAATACCATTCCAAAGATCCTTCTCCTGATTTGGGAACCTTTGCTGTTTTGGTAAAATCTGCGTGGAAATAGTCGTTCCCAAAAAATTTTGGTGAAAAATTACCAGTACCAGAAGTTATCGCCAATGAGTATATCTGATCTCCAAACGTTCTGAAGATGTCACTTCCAAAATAGGTAAACCCTTCGTAGGTGTTGTTGTCATACCAGTTTTTTGCAAAATCTTTATCAAATGATGCATACGTATTTACATCAAGAACATTATGGTTATTATGAGACCATACCATAATTTTTTGATCAGGGAATACGTGCTTTGCGAGAAAGATAAAATTCTTTGCCATTAAAATATCTCTGTTTTTACCCTCAATCAGCATATCAAATAGATTCCTGATATTGTTGATCTCAATGAGCCATATTTGACGAAGCTTATTTTCTTTGTCGTTGAACATGACGGCCTCCTCAATATTGTTGATTTCTGAATGAAAATTTCCGGCATTAACAGAATCCTTCTTTGAGCGAAACTCATTTTGTAAAATGTATTCCAGGTCTTTTATAAAAGAGTGGTAAGTTTTGGATTCGATATCATGACCGGCATTTTTCGCCAGCTCGGTCAAGTTTCCAATTAATTTTGTTTTGGCAAACTTCCCGGCATGTCGTGGATCGAATCCACCTATTTTTAATGGATTATTACCTGCCAATTCACGGCTGTAATATTTCCATAAATCCTCACTGACAGAACTTTCAGACCAACAGGTATATATATTTTCTTTGGATGAAGCAACGATACTTGATGGATCTTTCAAATTAGCGAGATCAAACATGATAGAATATAAATCGGCTTCGAACAGAAGAACATCAAATTGTTTCTTTTCGTGGAGATACTTTACTAATCTTGTTTTCATTGAGATTGCTCCTCCATCTCCATGACTGGGTTCTCCCAACAGCACTATTCTTGCATCACCTATTGATTTCCCGATAGCTTCGAGGTCATCAAAATTTGTATCATCGGGAGATATAGAACCTATCTTACTACTATTATTGTATAAATCATCCAGATATAACTTTGAAAAGTCAGTAACTTTTGACTGTGCGAAGTTTAAAACAGGAACAACCAGCATGAGTATTGCCAATTTTAAATTTTTCATTTCAGTTTGAATATTAGATTTTTGCAAAAATATACAAAATGGTTTAATAAAGGTGTTAATAGCGAAATATTGTACCAATGTCAACGTAGTAAATATGTAGAAAATTCTAAAAAACAAAGTGATATTTTTTTAGTAAATACATTTCCAATCTCAAAAACTAAAATACCTGATGATATAGCCTATAAAATATAGTTGGCAAACTTTCACTTCAGATCTGCTCCAGAAAAAGTTTTTATGACAGGACTCCCACTCTTAATAATATAAAGAACATCATTTCAGAATAAAAAATATAAATCTTAAATCTATTTAATTTTAATCACTTCACTGATTGGATTCCCAACATTACCGCTTGGAAACTGGATATGTAGCAAAGCTGAAATTGTGGGAGCAATATCGGTCATATAATAATCAGTATTACTTTTACCATTTCTGATTCCCCAACCCATAAAAATAAGTGGTATGTGAGAATCATAGGAATTCCACGCACCATGGGTAGTCCCTTTTTTTGCATAACTTGGAAGCATACCATCACGTGGAACAATTTGTACATCACCACTTCTTTTCCAGTTGTAGCCTGCAATAGCCCGTGATTTTAATGGCTCAGCAATAGGAGTTATTGCTGTAGCTTTCAGGTCAAACGCAAATAAAATCTCTGGTTTTTTATTTAAATAATCAATGACTATTGATTTTACCTTTTCTGTATTTAACCCTTTTTCATTTATTGTAGCATCATTAAGATAAATCTGATAATTGTCTATACCTAAAACAATTCTTTCAGACTGATACTTTTTTTGCAATTCCTCTTCTAATGATCTTTTCAGATCTTCGTCAAAGAAACCACTTGGTATCTTATTCGATTTCAGAAAACCTTCCGAATTAGCCCCGCCATGATCAGCAGATAAGAAAACCAAATAATTATTTTTCCCGATCTTCTCGTCAAGCGTTTTGAAAAATGCAGCCAGATCGTTGTCTAGTCTAATATAAGTATCCTCAACTTCGACAGAATTAGGGCCGTAAGAATGCCCTATATAGTCCGTAGATGCGAGATTGATTGCCAGAAAATCTGTTTCATCTCCTTTTCCTAATTCATAATGATCCAAAGCAGACTTGGCAAACTGTAGTGTAAGTGTATTTCCAAAAGGAGTTGTTCTTATAACTCCTTTGTTCTTCGAATAATCTGTCATCAGGTTTTCATAAGGAAACACAGGTTGTTTTGCACTTCCAACCGGCTGTTCCCATAACACATTATCCTGAGTACTTTCTGTATACTCATTTATTGGTAAAATGGTATTCCAGCCATTAGACAGAAATTTTTCAGGATGCTTTTCATTATTGAAATCGTTGACCCATTTTGGCAGTTCATTCATATAATAAGTACTGGTAATAAAATTCCCGGTAGAGTCATCAAACCAAAATGCTGCCGTTGGATTATGCCCGGCAGGTAAAATAGAAGCACGGTCTTTCAATGAAACACCTACCACTTTTGATCTGAAATTACTAGCAATTCTTAATTGATCAGTAACTGTGGTTGTCCATAAATTAACGGGAGAATGACTACCATTTTTCCTGTCATCAGAACCAACAGGAGCTACATTCGGATCCGCAGTACAATAAACGCTTTTTCCGGTTTCTTTATCGAGCCAATTATTCCCAATAATACCGTGAATTGAAGGAACAGATCCAGTGTAAATTGAAGTATGCCCAACAGCAGTTATGGTAGGAATGTAAGGAATATGAACATTATTGAGAGAATACCCCTCTTTCAACATTCTTTTAAAGCCGTCTTTACGATATTTTTTTTCATAACGGTAGAGATAGTCCCAGCGCATCTGGTCAACAACAATTCCTACTACAAGCTTTGGTTTTTTGATCGTACCAATTATTTTTTTTTGCGCATTTAACCCTGCTAAAGCAAAAGATATAAAAAGTACTTTTATGGTTTTATCAAACATATAATTTAATTTATTAAAAATCAGAATACAGTGATTCTAAAATAATAGCCAACATTTAATGCAAACACTATTTTTTGAGAAGTGTCATTTATCAACCTGTTTCTCGTTAAGCCAAATTAAAAATTGGTACAGACAACGCCGCCAGGTTAGCCATTCGTGATAAGTATCCTGTGATTCATACATTTTGAAATTGGTATTTTGTTTTTCCAGTTCTGTTTGAAGTGAGTTTTTGAAATGATAATATCTCTCTTTTTCTTTGTTCCCGATCCCAATAAAAAATGATTGATTTTGAAATGTGGATGTATTTAGTAATTTAAAATCATCTACTTTGCTACCACCATAAATTACAGGACTGAAAAGCCCAACTTTAGAAAAAATATCAGGATAATCATTACTAATTTTTAAAGCCTGAAAACTACCTCTTGATAAACCTGCAATATAAAAATGTGTAATATTGCAACGTTGTTTTAATGGCAATAAAATAGAATCTGTCAAATTCTTTTCAATAGAATCTATATTTTCCAAAGTAGAAGTTTCAATATCAGCATTTGTGTTTCTTTCGATATCTCCTTCAGCCAGCAGAACCATTATAGGATCAATTCTTTTTTCAGCAATAAGGTTATCTAAAATATATTGAATTCTACCTTGATGTATCCAGCCCGTATTATCCTCACCGGCTCCGTGGTACAAAACTAAAAGAGGATAAGCCTTTTTACTATTGAAATTGGCTGGATAATACATATAATAATTTCTCTTTACCAGTCCTTTCGAAAAATAATTATGTTTTCTGATCTTA
The DNA here is from genome assembly GCA_001898785.1 of Chryseobacterium sp. 36-9. Lineage (GTDB taxonomy): Bacteria > Bacteroidota > Bacteroidia > Flavobacteriales > Weeksellaceae > Epilithonimonas > Epilithonimonas pallida. The sequence continues at coordinate 219,008 of MKVE01000016.1, forward strand.
CCTTTGGAAACGTTTTTGTTTTTAAAAAAATCTTCACCCGAATCTATTTCAAAACCATTTACAAATGAATTGTATGCAAAATACTTTTCACGTTTTGGAATTAGATATTTTTCATTATCCGCCTCTATCCAAAAATAATGGAATCCGATAGGTACGGGTGAAGTTATTATATTCCAATATCCGTACACATCTTTTTGTGTACGGATATTTAGATTTGAAAAAACATCACCGCCTTTCAGCTTAATGCTTTTAGCAGTAGGTTTATAAAACCTTATCTTGACCTGGTTGGCTTTATCAACAGCAATACTGTTCCGGTTTAATAGAAGATTACTGCCCTTTACTATTTTTTGAGCATCAATGCCGATAGCTGTCCGTAGTATTATTATCAGGCAGATGATCTTTCTAAACATATTTTTAATATTATCAATTAAAACTTATAGGTAACCGAAACAAACACAGATCTTGGCGGATTAGCTACCGTAAAATACGGCATATTTGCACTTTCTGCTGCCTGGTACATTTCAGGTGTGAAATTATCTAAAGGTGCTCTTTGATCTGCATAAGAACCTGGTCTTGTCCAACTCATTGTTGCATAGGTGTTGAATAAATTATTTACATTAACTGATGCTGACATTTTTGATGTAAATTCATATCCTGCCCCGAAATCAAACATTGAGAATGCTGGTAACGTAAAAGCATTGGCATTGTTCGCCTGTCGTTTTCCCATATAGTTCCACGTAAGAAGCGAATAGAATTTGCCCAAATTAAGTGTCGGCGTAATGTTGAAAAACAATCTTGGTGTTGCTCCGGTTTCGTTTCCTGTGAAAGAAGCCACTACATCATCAGCTGGCCCCGGATTATTTACAACCCAATAAGTTCCATTAGTGATCTTAGATTTCTGAACTGTTAGCACAGCTCTTATGCTCAGATAATCCAAAGGTCGTATGTTGGATTCTATTTCCAATCCTATCGTTCTGTAATCATTATACAACGTTGGCAAAGCATAGAAACCTCCTCCCGCCGATGCCGGCATTGTGGCAGATCCGCCGGAAGGCACTTTTTTCAGCACGCTATAGAATGGCGTTGCAAAAAGATCAAATTTATCATACTTGGCTTTCAGACCTGCTTCCAGCTGGTTGGTAGTACGCTGTTTAGGATCTAACAATCCAATGGTGCTTAAGCGGTTGGTTGCAAAATAAACATCCAGATCCGGCGATTTTTTCCCTTGGGAGAATCTTGAATACACTGATAGATTGGTATTGATTCTATAATTAACTGCTGCTGAATAAGAAAATGCATACAGTGTACGCTCAGGATATACTGTCTCTGTTTTGTCCAACACTGAGTTATCATACAGGGTCAGAGGATTACCGTCTGGGCCTGTTGTGGATTTGAGATAAGCTCTGGTGTTATGATTTTTTATGCTTTGCTTTTCATAACGGATACCCCAATCCAAGGTCAATGCCGGTGTAATGTCCCAAGTGTGACCAAAGAATCCCGCAAGCTGCCTCTGGATCGCATAGAAACCTAACAGAGAACCGTTATTGCTTGCAAACTGCGCCATTCCGGAAGGATTTGTCATCTGGAAAGTTCCGATATGACCTCCTAAAGTTCCGGTAAATTCCATATCGATAATTCTTGGATTTGGTTCCATTGTGGTAATGGCTACACCACCACCGCCGGAAACCCTCGCCACATCGGAATAACCTAAATAACCTCCCAATGCGAAGTTCATATTCCTCCACTTCTTGGTAATCGTTAACTGGTTAAGGACTTCTTTTACTTTGTTCTGATAGGTCTGAAGCGGTGTAATGAATACGGAATTGTTTCTCAACGTTTGTCCCGGAAGATTGTTAGCTGTTACAGTGTATACAGGATTGCTTCCTCCTGTCGGAATTACAGAGTTGATGCTATATAATACCTGACCTGTATTATGATCCCTGAAAGTAAAAGTTCCTGCTCCCGTTCCTGTCCCGAACAGATCGAAAAAAGCTTTATTATCTGCAGCAATAATGGATGTGCTGGTGGAAGTATTGTAACGCACATCGTTATTGGAAACTCTTATCTTATTGTCAAGATTCCAACCGTTTCCTAATTTTTGCTCCCAGTTCAGTCCTACGGAACGGTATGTATTGTCAACCTGTCTTCTGGAATCATAATGTAGGTTTCCACCTTCCACAAAATTCCCCTGATCATAAGTGACTGGCGGTAAAAGGATAGAGGAACTGTTATCAAATCCTTCTGCAGGTCTCGGATCGCCATAGCCTCTGGTCGGGATGGCCATAGAATAACCATTCCTGTCCTTCAGATATTTTACATACAATTTTAATGATCCGGAATTATATTTTTTTACAATGTTAGCTTTTACCTGTCCACCGTTATTTAAAGGATAGGCACCCGGAGATCTTGCTCCCTCGTCATAACGGTAAAATCCACCAATATTAAAAAACAGGTTTTCTGCTAACGGTCCGCCGATATTAAGGTCGGTACGGTAAAGTCCATTACTATTTTTCCCCTGAAGTCCTGTTCTGAATCGTGCCTCACCAGCTAATTTCTTTCCTCCTGTTTTAGAAACGTAATTAAAAATTCCTCCAGGCGCATTTGCTGTAGTAATGGAAGAAGAACCACCACGAACAGCATCAAGTCTTTCTATAGTAGCATCTGCTCTAAGAAAGAAATCGGGGCCGTAGTTGTAGTAAGTCGTATTAGTAATCGGTAAGCCGTCTTCCTGCATTGATACATATTCGTAACCGAAACTTCCATCCTGTGTTCCTACGGTAATCCCACGCGAAGCAACACTGTTTCTAATTTCCCCGTTTGAAGAATTGACATATACACCCGGAACATTTTTCAGGAGGTCGGGAGCACTCACAGCCACCTGCTTTTCCAAAACATCTGCTTTAAGTACTGAAATCGCAATTGGCGAATTCATTCTTAAACGTTTGTCAAAAACTCCGGTAACTACCACTTCGTCGATGCTTTTTGATTTGAGAGAGTCTTGTTGGTTTTGTTGTGCATAAGCATTGTTCAGATAGAGCGACGCAATACCCACAATGAAAAGAATTGATTTGTTTTTCATATCAGTAGTATTTAAATGTTGTTTAATTTTATTAAATGTTGTTTTTAAGTTTTAAGTAAACTCCATTTGTCCATCCAAATCCATCCTGATTTGGATATTCTCCTCCACCTGCAATGCTATTGGTGTCCTCTACATTATATTTTTCCATCAGCTTTCCTGTGTTTTTGTAAACTCTTTCTACATTTTTGCACCAGTTATTTTTTATTTTATCCGCCAGATCATCAAAGCCATAATTCTTCATTGCTTTAAATCCCAGCCATTGATAAGGCGCCCATGCATTTGGAAAATCCCATTGCTGGCCAGTTTGTTTGGTTGTTGTAGCCAAACCACCTTTATACAGTAATTTTTCTTCAATGGTTTTTGCTGTTATTTCAGCTTGATTGTGTGAAGCAATTCCAAGAAATAGAGGGTACAGTATGGCTATACTTTCTGAAGCTGTATTTTCATTTTTGCCTAAGTGAAAATCTTTGTACATCGTACCTTCCCAAAAATAAATATCAATATTCTTCCTGCGGCTTTCAGCTCTTTTTTTGTAATAGCTTTCTTTTTCTGTTAAATTTTGAATTTCCGAAGATTTTGCCAGTGTTTTTTCCAAATGCCACAAAAGACAATTCAGATCAACCTGTGATATATTCAGAGTTTCAATGGTCTGTATATTTTCGCCGTCTGCAAACCATCTGCTGGAAAAATCCCAACCCGATTCGCAGGCACTTCTGATGTTCCTGTAAAATTCTTCCTCAGCATTTACACTGTCTTCAATATCAATTAAATAACTTTCAGGACGGGGTTCGTTCTCAGCATCGTAATATCTGTTCAAAATATCTCCATGAATCGTTTTCACCACTCTTTTTACCGCCGAACCGTTTTCAAGCTTTTCAGTTCCGTTCATCCAGAAAGCATATTCTTTTTCTAAAGTATCGTGATATTTGATGTAAATATTTTCGTCTTTCGTCGTTTCAAAAAGCAGATCCAGCATCAGTGAAAAATAAGGTGGCTGAGAACGGCTTAAAAAATGAGTTCTGCTTGCATTTGGCACAAATCCTACATTCTGGATTAAATAAGAACAGTTTTCAATAATATTTTCCATCATTTCTATCCTCCCGGAAACCTGCAGACCAAGCATAATATAATAACTGTCCCAATAGAAGAACTCATTAAAACGACCTCCGGGAACAACGTAAGGTTTTGGAAGTTTCAGCAACGTTCCTTTTTCTTCATAAGCAGTTCTTGCCAGTTCATCCCATAATTTTTCGATGTGTTCTTCAATTGGCAGATGATCTTCTCTCTGGATGGAAATTTTAGCTCCTAAAAAGTCAAAATTCGACATCACGAATTCCTTCAAATTAAAATTTTCTGATTGCTTTTCTGCTTCATATTTTGCATTAATTTCTTCAATCGGAAACAACGGAACCGCATCGGTCATTATCTTCTGATCTTCAAAGACCTTTGATCTTTGCACATCATCAAAAAGTTCCTGAATTTCCTTTATGTATAGTTGTTTGTTCATCTTTATTTTTTAGGATTTATTTTTAATTTATTCATGAAAATTGCCGAAATAATCAACAAAGAAAGCGGAATCAGTGAAAGATAAAATGCCTGCTGTCCACTGAATTCCTGAAACACAAAACCTGTAATAATCGAACCGATCGTTCCTCCGATTGCAGAGAAAACCACAATTAAACCAGACATTGCACTGTGTAAATATTTCGGAATCGATGCTAAGATCACCGAATTAATACTTGGATAAATCGGGGCCAGCAAACCGCCCATCAAAGGAAATAAATACACGACCAACGGAGCATTTAACCATGTTGTGTTTGTATCAATGTTAATGTTATGAGTTAAAGGTAAAACCAGTAAAATACTTATTGCAAAACCTACCACGCAAAAAGAAACCACATAAATCCAACTGAATTTTTTGGAGAAAAAGCCTGATAAAAATCTTCCCAGTGCAAAAGCCCCCGCTAAAACCGCTCCTGCCTGAATGCTCATTGAGGTAGGAACTTTCAAAATTTCTTTGTAAAAAGTCGGTGTCCAGGTCTGGAAACTTTGCTCCACCAAAACGAAAAGGAAAGCGCACAGTAAAAAGAACAACACTTTTTTATAACTGAATAAACTCACACTGTTTTTAAGATCTCCCAGCAAATCTGTTTTCTCGCTTTTTGCTTCGTGTTCGTCTAGTTTTGTGAAGAATAAAAACAAAAAAGACAGTGTTGAAATTCCTCCCAAAACCCAGTACACATTCAGCCAATGGGTTGATCTCGGATTTTGGTCGTCTATGAATAAGCTGAATAAAACATTTCCCATTAATACGCCGATCATAAAAAAACCTTCCAGATAACCCATAAAACTTGAATGCTCTTTATCTGTATCCGTTACCAATCCGATAGAAGTGAAAACGGAAATTTTAATTAAAGCAAAAGAAACTCCGACAATTGTAAATAATAGTTTAAAAAACCAAAATTCATTTGCGAAGGGCATCACAAAACACATACAGCTTACCAAAAGCAATGCGATCAACATAGAGTTTTTAATACCGATCTTCGGTAAAAATGAAGCCAGAATGAATGAACAAATAGCAATCGGCAGGTCTTTGAAACCTTCCAGCACGCTTGCTGAAGATTTTGAGATCCCGAAGTTTTGCTGCATCTGTAAAATTACCGTTCCTACAGAATTCAGGAGAATTGCAAAAACAAAATAATTTAAAAACAGAATGATGTTGATTCTAAAATTTTTCATTCATTTTAATCTTGGTGACAAAAGTATTAACATTGCGTTTACAATTATTTCACATAATAAATCATTATTGTCACTGTATTAATTATTATAGTATATTTAGTTTGTATTAATTATTAAAGTAATGAAAGTAAGTTACGAAAGCATCATTCCGGATAAAAACTGCTCTTTTAGAACATTACATAATAATGTGCCTGTAAAAGAACTAAAATGGGAATACCATTACCATCCCGAGATAGAATTGATATGTGTAGTATCAGGAAGCGGTACAAGACATGTTGGTTATCACAAAAGCAATTATATGAATGGGGATCTGGTATTGATAGGGCCCAATATTCCTCATTCAGGATTTGGAATCAATTCTCTGGATCCTCATGAAGAAATAGTAATTCAATTTCGAGAAGAAATTATAGTTTTCCCTCGGGAAATTGAAGAGATTACCGCTTTAAGAAAATTAATTGCGTTGTCTAAGTTTGGAATACTATTCAATTCTAAAACGAAAAAAAAAATATTACCTAAACTTATTCAGTTATTTGAAACTGAAAACTCAAAAAGGTATATTCTCTTGCTGAATATATTGTTCGAATTATCAGAGGAGAAAGATTATGTTTTGCTGAACAAAGAAGTTATGCCACACACAATTATCTCGAAACATAAAGAACGTTTGCAAGTTATTTTTACCTTTCTTGAAAAAAATTATGATAAGCCGATTGACATCAATGAAGTTGCGGATCTTGCTAATCTTACCTTACCTGCATTCTGTAATTTTTTCAAAAAAGCAACTAAGATTACTTTTTCAGATTTTGTCAATCAATACAGGGTTGAAAAAGCTTGTAAATTGTTAATGGAAGGTAAAAGCATTACAGAAGCGTGTTATAATACAGGCTACAGCAGTATTTCATATTTTGGTAGAACTTTTAAGAAATACATGGGTAAAAGTCCTACAGAATTTACGAACGGATTAAAGTAAATTAGAGAGCAATATACTTTTTAGTGTACCCAAAATACAGTAAATACAAATATTATTAAATTTTACTATTTTTATATATTTGAGATGGATGTACATTGAAATATGTAGTTGCTTAAATACAGTAATTTGTATACTTGGATATACAAAATTACGAATTTACTTATTAAAAAATCAAGAGTTCAGCTTAATGCAAATAAGACAAACTTCTAGATCCCTTATTTTCATTAAGAGAAATCCCCCAAAAATAAATTCTCAATATAGCGTCTGTATATTTATCTCTTTGAGCCTTATTAATACTCTTTCTTCCTAATCGTTTTATATGAGTGCGTAAATCAAGAAATTTCCGCTCAATGTGATTGGTCTCTCTTCGTTTAGTACTGTGAAGATTCTTTGGAATTAGTTTAGGGTAGATATTCAGGCGATCACTATAGATTTTTTTTGGATTTGCAAAAAGTAAAGTATCAGTAATAGATTGAATTGTTTTAGTTGTTCTTCTACCAAACTTATAGTCAATTACTTTCTTTGTCTCCCTGCAATATGCTGCAACTACCCACCGCCCATTGGTTTTACTTTTAGTATACGTTTTTAACTCATCAATTTCGATTGTAATATTCTGAGGGATTGGTGGCTTAACAACTTTAGAAGCGATTTTTAAAATCTTTTTTAGTACAGTCGTCTTGCTGACATCAAGTAATCTGCTAATTCCTCTAATACCAACTCCTTCTTTTATCAACAGTTGAATATTATGATTAGTACTTTTATGATATGCACGATAAGAATAGTTCCCAATAAACTTCTTTTTGCATTTTTTGCACTGATAGCGCTGTTTATTTTGTGATGTTATTCCTGCCTTGATACAGTAGCTGTAATTACAGTGAATACATTGATTTCGCCGTTTATTCATAATGATTTAAAGTAAATTAACAACTCCACATCTGAACCATCTGATATAAGAACAGTACATTCCGGGATCGCTATTTTGCTTTTTTAGTCGGCAAAAATAAAAAACGATGCACTATGTACATCGTTTTTTTATTATATCTTTATATGATATTGATAATCAATGAAGTTAATTAAAAACTCCATATCTGTACCATTACCTGATTTAATAGTTG
>MKVE01000017.1:0-73641 GCA_001898785.1 Chryseobacterium sp. 36-9
CTTCCAACACCTACAACGGAAATATTAACAAAAAACTCTACTTTTGAGTGTTACTAACAAGGGGAAGATTACAGAACGACAAAAACAGATAAAATCACTATTAATGAGGAATATTCACGATTAGAAATTCTGGAGGGAGGTATAAATATTTCAAGTTCTATAATTTTAAAAGTTTTAGATTACTTTAGTTTTTACCCTTCAAAAGAGTCAGTTTTACAGATTCAGAAACAGTTCTTAGAAAAAGGTTACTAAAGAAAATTACGTAAATTCAGTTCAATTTTAGAACCTATTTTAAGATGATTTTTTGAATATTTAATATGTACATCTATATTAAAGAAGTATTATAATTTGGAAAGACCAATATTGATATAAGAATTTAATATATTATTCATCTAAAAATCAAGTGTAAATTAATATATAATTTTGTTTTGAAAAAAATGAAAATTAGTTTACTGAAAAATTGAGTTAAAATTAAATTATGGTGGCAATATTATTTAAATGTACATATCTAATTTTATCTAAAAGCATCAGTTTTTTTCTATAATTATAAATGACTTAGATGTATTGTAGGTATTTTATTTTTTTGATTCGGCATAATCAAATGTATAATTTCCTTAAAATTTTAGGATAAAATATTTTTTTGGTAATTATATTTTATACATTTGCATTATGAAATTTGTAAGACTACTTTTCATCATCTATTTTGTGGCGTTATCCATAATGCCATGTCTAGATAGTGCAAATGCTCAGTCTTTTAAGCAAGATTTCAATTATTCTTTAAGTTCAAAGACACAAGAAGATTCACATTCGAAGGCAGATTCTTGTTCTCCATTTTGTTCTTGCAACTGTTGCAGAACCACGGTGGCATCTTATAAAATCGAACCAATTCTAGTTTTTTCAAGAATCGCTACTGCGTTTTTTTCTAAGAAAATCCATTTTCAGAAAAACGACTTCGCTTATTTGGTGTACGACCAAATCTGGCAACCGCCTAAAATATAATTTTTATTGATATGATGGAAGGATTCCCTTTCATCTAAATTGTCTTGGAAACTTTGCAATATCATTGCACTGTAATCCTATTCATCTTTGCATCATCTTTTAAATTCAGTTTTATACTGATTTTAACTTTGGGCAATCCAATAAAAATTAAATTCAATGTTAGATAAAATCATAAGATTTAGTATCAAGAACAAGATTGTCATTGGTATCATGACCTTGTTATTGATTATTTGGGGAGTTTGGAGCGCAACCAAACTGCCAATTGATGCTACACCGGATATTACCAATAATCAGGTGCAGATCATCACAGTATGTCCCACACTTGCTGGACAGGAAGTAGAACAACTTGTTACCTTCCCAATTGAACAAAGTATCGCAAATGTACCAGATATTGAGGAAACTAGGAGTATTTCTAGATTCGGTCTATCAGTGATTACAGTTGTTTTTAAAGAAGAGGTAGATATTTATTTTGCTCGCCAACTGGTTACTGAAAAATTAAAACAAGCAGAAGAAGAAATTCCCCAAGGTGTTGGAACTCCTGAACTTGCCCCTGTTAGTACTGGACTTGGAGAAGTTTATCAATATATCCTGCATCCCAAAAAAGGCAGTGAGAAAAAGTATGATGCTAAAGAACTGCGAACAATGCAGGACTGGATTGTGCGAAGACAGCTTAATGGAACACCTGGAGTTGCAGAGATCAACAGTTTTGGCGGTCAGTTAAAACAATACGAGGTCGCTGTAAATCCAGACAGATTAAGAGCGATGGGCGTAAGTATATCTGATATTTTTACCGCTCTCGAAAAAAATAATCAGAATACAGGAGGTGCTTATATTGATAAAAAGCCAAATGCATATTTTATCCGTGGAATCGGTTTGGTAACATCTTTAGAAGACGCAGGGAACATTGTAGTTAAAAATAATACGGGCAGTGTTCCAATCTTCATAAAAGATGTTGCTGAAGTGCGTCTGGGAAGTGCTGTGAGATATGGTGCAATGACTTTTAATGGTCAGGTCGATGCTGTGGGAGGTGTTGTTATGATGCTAAAGGGAGCCAACAGTAATGAAGTGGTGAACAGAATTAAAGAAAAGATACCAGTTATACATAGAACCGACCTGGTTGGAAGAGCAATCGACACAGTAGAAAAAAACCTAATTGAAGGTGCACTCATTGTCATCTTCGTACTTGTTATCTTCTTGGGTAATTTAAGAGCAGGTTTAATTGTAGCATCAGCTATTCCATTATCATTACTGTTTGCATTAGGAATGATGAATGTGTTTGGTGTGAGTGCTAACCTGATGAGTTTAGGAGCGATTGATTTCGGGCTTATTGTTGATGGGGCAGTTATTATTGTGGAAGCTACCTTACATCATTTAGGCTTGAATAAATCAAAAAAAATGCTTACCCAAGCAGAAATGGATGAAGAAGTTTTTCTTTCTGCATCCAAAATCAGAAGTAGTGCAGCATTTGGAGAAATCATTATTCTAATTGTATACATTCCGATTTTAACATTGGTGGGAGTAGAAGGTAAAATGTTTACGCCTATGGCTAAAACTGTGGGATTTGCTATTTTGGGCGCTCTGATTTTATCATTGACTTATATTCCGATGATGAGTGCTTTATTCTTATCAAAAAAGATGAGCCACAAAGAAAATTTCTCTGATAAAATGATGAACAGAATTCAGAAAGTTTATCAGCCTTTATTGGAAAAAGCATTAAAAATAAAATATTGGCTGGTTGGAGGAACCGTAGCTCTCTTTGCTGTAGCAATATTTGTTTTTGGGAGAATGGGTGGTGAATTTATACCTCAGTTGCAGGAAGGCGATTTTGCATTCCACTGTATCCTTCCACAAGGAAGTTCCTTAAATCAAAGTATTGAAACTTCAATGCAGGCTTCAAGAATTATAAAACAGTTTGATGAGGTAAAAATGGTTGTTGGTAAAACTGGCGCTGCTGAAGTACCTACCGACCCAATGCCACCGGAAGCTACTGATATGATGGTTATCTTGAAACCTCAGAAAGAATGGAAAACAAAGAAAACGTATGACGAACTCGCTGATGAAATCTCAGAGAAATTAGAAGTGATTCCTGGAGTTTTCTTTGAAAAGAACCAACCTATCCAAATGCGTTTTAATGAGTTAATGACAGGTATTAGACAAGATGTTGCAGTTAAAATTTTTGGTGAAAACTTAGATTCTCTGGCAATTTATGCTGATAAGACTGCTAAGGTAATACAGTCTGTTAAAGGTTCTACATCTCCCCAAATTGAGCGTGTAAGCGGACTCCCTCAGATTAACGTAGAGTATGACAGAACCAGAATGGCCAATTACGGATTAAACATTGAAGACGTTAATAATGCAGTAAGTACAGCTTTTGCAGGTAAATCAGCAGGTCAGGTTTTTGAAAATGAAAGGAGGTTCGATCTGGTTGTAAGATTAGACAGTTTACACAGAACAAATATTGACGATGTTAGTAATCTAATGATTTCTACTGCCTCTGGAACGCAAATTCCACTCGCCCAGGTTGCTAATATTAGTTACAAATTAGGGCCTGCCCAAATCAGCCGCGAAGCGGGAAAAAGAAGGATTGTAATAGGTTTCAATGTGAAAGACCGTGATGTTGAAAGTGTAGTTAAGGACATACAATCAAAGCTCGATAAAGAAGTAAAACTTCCTGCAGGATATTATTTTACCTATGGAGGTCAATTTGAGAATCTTCAGGCAGCAAGTAAGAGATTAATGATTGCAGTTCCAGTATCGCTATTCTTAATCTTTATGCTGCTTTATTTTACATTTAATTCATTTAAGCAAGCCACTTTAATTTTTACGGCTATTCCTATGAGTGCGATTGGTGGTGTATTCGCATTATTATTGAGAGATATGCCATTCAGTATCAGTGCCGGAATTGGCTTTATTGCTTTATTTGGTGTTGCCGTTTTGAATGGAATTGTATTGATTGGAACATTTAATCAATTGGAAAAGGAAGGCGAGACCAATATTCTGAAAAGAGTAATGGAAGGTACAAAAACAAGATTAAGACCTGTTTTAATGACTGCAACAGTAGCTTCATTAGGATTTTTACCGATGGCTATTTCTACAGGTGCAGGAGCTGAAGTGCAAAAACCTTTGGCGACAGTTGTTATCGGAGGTTTGGTTACGGCGACTTTCTTAACATTATTTGTCTTACCAATGTTGTATATTATTTTTAATACCAAGATTAATTTAAAAAAGATCAATAACAAATCGGTAACCGCCATTGTGGTTTTAGGATTTTTATTTTTAGGACAGACTTTTAGTGCACAACAGGGAAGAACCATAACAGTCGAAGAAGCTACACGTACTGCTATTGAGAATAATCAATCAATCCGATCGAGAGATCTGGATATTAAAGCTACACAGGCATTGATTCCAACGTCCAAAGAGCTCCCGAAAATGAATGTGGATGCTCAATTGGGGCAGTATAACTCTAAGAAATTTGACCAATCATTTTCGATCTCCCAAACGATTCCATTTCCAACTTTGTTCAAAGCAAGAAAAGAGTTGATTGCGGAACAGATTAAAGGAAAGCAAATCAACAGGGAAGTTTCTATGAATGAATTAGCGAAACAGGTTCGAACGTATTATTATCAAATTGAGTATTTACAATTTAATAAATCCAAGCTTAGCAATCTGGATAGTTTATACAATGACTTTATCAGAGTTGCAACGGTTAGGTTTAAAGCCGGAGATATTAAAAAAATTGAAATCAATACAGCTGAAACACAGAGAGGGGAAATCAACTTATTGCTTAAACAGAATGAGGTTTATCTTACCAATGCCTATAAAAATTTAAAAACATTGCTAAATATTGAAGAGGATATTTCAGTTCCATTTGATCAGAACTATCATCCGCTACAAGCACAATATGTTTTAGACAGCAGTGCCATTGCACAGCATCCTACCGTAAAAGCTTTTTATCAGGAAATGCAGATTGCGGAAAAAAATAAGAAAGTTGAAAAATCTTTGGGACTTCCTGACTTTACCATCGGATATACTAATCAGTCATTGATAGGATTTCAAACCATCAACGGGATGGATCAGTATTTCAATGGAGGAAACAGGTTTCATTCGGCAACAATTGGTGTTTCTATTCCTTTGACATTTGGAGCTACGAAAGCAAGAATCCAGTCTTATGAATATCAGAGACAAATGGCAGAATCAAATGCAAAATTCCAGCAAAAGCAGCTTGAAGCGCAATTGCAAAATGCATTTAATCAATATCAGCAAAATGTTAATCAGTATGACTACTACGTTAATCAAGCGATTCCAAATGCTGAGAAAATTGCCAAAGCAGGACAATTAGGTTATAAAACAGGAGAAATTTCTTATGTAGAATATCTTTTTGCACTGCAGACTTCCACCAATATTCAGCTTAAATACCTGGAATCTATTCAACAGGTCAACGAATCTGTAGTTATCATTAATTCAATCATCAATAAATAGACAAATGAAAATCAAATATAGCATTGTATCTCTAGCCTTAATTTCTATTCTAGCGGTCAGCTGTGGAAAAAAAGATGCTCCGGCAGAAGGAGAAGAGAAACCAAAAACAGAACAGGCAGAAGAAAGTCACGAAGAAGCTCCGCAAACTATTGCGGAACTGACTGAAGAACAGATGAAATCTGTAGGAATCAGTCTTGGAACTTTAGAAATGAAAGATTTAGCCTCAACTATTAAGGCAAATGGTGTTCTTCGTGTACCCAATAACAGAAAGGCAACGGTCACTTCACTGTATGGAGGTGTCATTAAGACATTAACCGTTCAGATAGGAGATTATGTAAGACAGGGACAGGTTATTGCTACAATCAGTAACCCTGAATACATTCAGTTACAGGAACAATATCTGACTATTAACAGCAGAATAACTTATGCAGAGCAGGAATTCAGAAGGCAAAAGGAGCTTTTTGACAATGATGCCGGAGCAAAAAAGAATCTGCAAAGTTCTGATGCGGAGCTAAAAAGTTTAAGAACCCAGAGATCATCGTTACAAAGACAATTACAGCTAATGGGAATCAGTCCTGGGAAAGTAAGCAATGGAAACCTAAGATCAGGCTTGGTCATTACATCGCCAATCAGCGGAACAGTTAGTACGATTAATGCACAGATAGGAAGTTATGTTGATGTATCGTCACCGGTTTTGGAGATCATCGATAACAGCTCAATTCATTTGGATTTACAAGTCTTTGAAAGAGATCTTCCCAAAATGAAAGTTGGTCAGATTGTGCAGTTTAAGCTCACCAACAATCCGGAAGAAACCTTTAATGCAAAAGTGTACAGCATCGGATCATCTTTTGAAAATGAAAGTAAAACGATTTCAGTTCATGCAATGGTTACCGGGAACAAAGCTGGCTTGATTGACGGAATGAATATTACAGGAAATGTAAGCCTTGGAAATTCACAAACTCCCGCCGTTCCAAATGAAGCTATTGTAGAAGCCGATGGTAAATTCTATGTATTTGTACAAACTTCTAAAAAAGTGGAAGAGCACGCTGAAGAAAAAGGAGATGACGATCATGGTCACGGGCATGATGAAGGAGAGGCGGAACACGGTCACAAAAATGAAACCGAAGCAGGAAACCATGCAAAGGAGCAGGCTAAGAAAATGAATTTTGAAAAAATTGAAGTGGTAAAAGGGACTTCAGATATGGGTTACACAGCGATTACGCCTGTGAGTGCAATTGCACCTGATGCAAAAATTGTGGTAAAAGGCGCATTCTTCGTGAATGCTAAGCTTTCTAATGCAGGAGACCACGGACATTAATTAATCAATAATCAAGTGAAATCCTATCTTGATTTCACTTGATTTTAAAAATATTAGTTATGCCTTTAAAACAAGAATTAGAAACCCAGGGAAATTGGCTGTTCAGATACAGAAGTTTTTTGCCGATTATCGTTCTGGCGCTTGGCTTAGGAGTTTTTATCCAAAATGTTTTGCTGAAAAACGATAATGATTGTTCACTTTTCTTTGAGATGCTTTGTTTAGCTGTAAGCATTTTAGGTTTGATTATAAGAGTGTATACTGTTGGTTTTACTCCGCATAATACTTCAGGAAGAAATACAAAAGCAGGGCAGGTTGCAGATGAATTAAACACTACAGGTATTTACAGTACAACCAGAAATCCATTGTACTTAGGTAATTTTTTTATGTGGCTTGGGCTTGCGATGTTTACTGAAAATCTGTGGTTTGTAATTTCATTTGTGTTTTTTTATTGGGTCTATTATGAAAGGATTGTTTTTGCTGAAGAGCAATTTTTAGAAAGAAAATTTGGAGAGCAATATACTAAGTGGGCTGATAAAGTACCGGTTTTTATACCGAATTTATACCTTTTCAGAAATACTCATCTTAGCTTCAGTTTAAAAAAAGTTCTATTAAAAGAAAAAAACGGACTTTTTGCCATGTTTCTGATTTTTACTGTTTTTGAAATTACCGGAGAAATTATCCTAAGACATACGCATTATAATATGATTTTTATTGTAGGCTGTATTCTTACTATGATTCTATACATTATTTTAAAAGTAATAAAAAAACGTAAAACAATGTTGCAAAATAAATTTAGTCAATAATTAAAAAATCCTCAATTATGCTTTTAAACAAAAGAATTTCGGTTTGGTATTTTGTTAAACAGATTAAATTTCAGATCGTTTTGATTGTCAGCTTTGCTTTTCTAATAGGCTTTTTAGACGACATTGATTTTTTGAAAAAAATTACCATACCATTGAGTATTCCTGCACTTTTAGGAACTGCTGTCTCTTTACTTTTAGCATTCAGGACTGCACAATCTTATGAAAGATGGTGGGAAGCAAGAACCGTTTGGGGCGCTATTGTGAATGATTCAAGATCATTTATGAGATTAATAAAACAATTTTTCCCTAACTCAGAAAACGATACATCTGAGTTTGCAGAACGACATATCATCTGGCTGAATGCTTTAGGAGAAAGTTTAAGAAAAGTACCTTTTTCAATAAGAGTAAGAGAATACTTAGAATCGCAAAACATCAATGCTTTAAATATTCCCAATGCCCTTTTAGATAAACATTCTGATCACCTTAGGAAATTGGCAGAACAGGAGAATTTATCTGAATACAAATTGGTACAGATGAACGATATGGTCATCAGGTTTTGTGACAGTATGGGAAAATGTGAGCGTTTAAAAAATACTGTTTTCCCTCGTGCCTACAGCATTTTGCTGCATACATTGATTTACGTTTTTGCATTTCTTCTGCCATTTGGACTGGAAGACTCACAACTTGGTGTTGAGATTGCCACGACAATTATTGTACCTGTGATTTTTATAGCTATTGAGAAAACAGCAATCATAATGCAGGACCCCTTTGAAAATACACCGGTAGATACTCCAATGACATCATTAGCAAAAACAATTGAAATCAATCTTTTGCAAATGATC
Source organism: Chryseobacterium sp. 36-9 (assembly GCA_001898785.1). GTDB lineage: Bacteria > Bacteroidota > Bacteroidia > Flavobacteriales > Weeksellaceae > Epilithonimonas > Epilithonimonas pallida. Next base: position 8,442 of record MKVE01000017.1, read on the forward strand.
GGAGAGAAGAATGTACCAGTTAAAGAAGTGAGTACAAGCTATTATGAAATGTAGGCTTAATCTAATACAAATCTTAGTGTTATGAACGATCAGAATAAAAATATTTCGGCTTCTGCAAAACATAAAAGAAATCTTTTAATTGTCTTATGTTTAAGTGGCACTTATATGATTGCCGAAGTTATTGGCGGTTTAGCTACTAAAAGTCTTGCGCTACTTGCCGATGCAGCTCATATGCTTACTGATGTGGTCGGATTATTCCTTGCTTTTATAGCAATCAAAATTGGTGAAAGAAAAGCCGATGCACAGAAAACATTCGGCTATTACCGAACAGAAATTCTGGCGGCAGTAATCAATGCGGTAGTTCTGTTGGGAATTTCTGTATATGTATTGTTTGAAGCATGGCAAAGGTTCAAAAATCCCCCTGAAGTACAGAGCACAGCTATGATGATCGTTGCCGGAATAGGCTTGCTGGTGAATATTATCGGAATCATGATTATTAGAAAAGATTCAGGTGAAAGCCTAAATATGAAGGGTGCCTACTTTGAGGTTCTTTCTGACGCGCTTACCTCAGTAGGAGTAATGATTGCCGGAGTTATTATGTTGACGACAGGATGGTATTATGCTGATCCCCTTATTTCCGCTGTGATAGGGTTATTAATATTTCCGAGAACCTGGAAGCTCTTGAAAGAAGCTGTGAATGTTTTATTAGAAGGAACTCCAAAAGATGTCAATATAGAAGAGCTTAGAAATTCTTTGGAATCTGTAAAAGGAGTTATTAAACTTCATGATCTCCACGTTTGGTCATTGACTTCCGGCGTTAATGCGATGAGTTCCCACGTAGTAGCCGACCATCAGGAAGATCTCAATAAACTTTTGAAAAATTTGTCAGATAAAGCCACCTCTGAATTTAAAATTAGCCATACTACATTCCAAATTGAAACTGAAGGGCACCAAGAGGGGGAGGTTCATCTATAATAGCAGTTGTGCCATCTTGCATTAATAGATGAAATAAGTAAATGGGAAAATTTCTAAAACATCAAATAGACTATGAATTATAAAAATCTGGGTCTATTCAAGATGAATTACATACTTACGTATTTTTTTACGCAATTAATCATTTCAAATATTTAGATATATGAAATTAAAACAAAACTATTGGGGCAATTACACATTACTGGTTTATTCTTTTTTATTTTATCTGGTATCGTCTTTACTTCTCCGATTTGGATTTTTAGCAGTCAGTTTTCAAAAGGCTGATTTATCTCTGTTACCTATAATGAAAATTTTTCTTCTGGGATTTTTGTTTGACTTTGGAGTTGGATTATTCTTTCTGCTACCATACAGTTTTTATCTATTGATTTTTCCTCAGAAATACATAAGGTCTTTATTCAATAAAATTATTACCTACAGCACTTTTATTATTTTTCTTCTTATACATTTATTTTCATTTTTTGCCGAGGTTACATTTTGGCAGGAGTTTGAGAGCCGATTTAATTTTATTGCTGTAGATTATTTGGTATATACTTACGAAGTTATTAATAACATAAATGAGTCTTACCCTTTACCCGTTTTGATATCATCGATACTTCTGCTTATGACCTTAATATTTATTTTGTTTTACAAAAGCAAAATATTCTTTTTTTCATTTAACGGACAACATAAATTTTCGGTTAGACTAATTGTTTTTTTAGGATTTTTCTGCCTTACCATAATATACTCTTTGTTTATCAGTAATAGTTTAGCAGATAAAAGTGTCAATCGTTATCAAAATGAAATTTCTAAGGCAGGAATTTATTCGTTTTTCTCCGCCTATAAAAACAATGAAATCAATTACGATCATTTTTACAAACTAATTGATAACGAAAGCGCTTTTAAAATAGTTAGAACTGATTTGAACGATAATCAAAGATTTTTCTCAAATAACCTTTCTATAGAACGAAAAATATCCAGCAAACAAAATCTTATAAAGCCAAATGTTATAATGATAACAATGGAAAGTTTCAGCGCGGACTTTATGGGTACTTTCGGGAATAAACAAGGGCTTACTCCAAATTTAGATTCTTTAGCCGGCGGTGGCATTTTATTCTCACAAATGTATGCTACAGGAACCAGAACAGTGCGTGGAATGGAGGCTTTGTCGTTAGCTGTCCCACCAACGCCAGGCAACAGTATTGTCAGAAGAGAAGATAATGATCATCTTACAACTATAGGCTCAATTTTTAGTGCACAAGGTTACGATAACACATTTATTTATGGAGGAGATGGATATTTTGATAATATGAATAAATATTTTGGAAATAACGGATATGATATTATAGATAAGAAGAGAAATCCTTTGGCAAAAGAAAACTATCAGGCATTGAGGACGCCGATCAACCAGAAAGAAATTACGTTTGAAAATGCATGGGGGATTTGTGACGAAGATTTATACAATCAAGTGATTAAACAGGCAGACCAGAAATATAAACAAGGAAAATCTTTTTATGATTTTGTGATGACCACTTCCAATCACCGTCCGTTTACATATCCTGATGGCAAAATTGATATACCATCCGGTTCGGGTAGGGAAGGTGCAATAAAATATACAGATTATGCTATCGGACAATTCTTTAAAAAAGCTAGAAGTAAGCCGTGGTTTAAAAATACAGTATTTGTGATTGTAGCTGATCACTGCGCAAGTAGCGCAGGTAAAAATGAAATTGATATTTCCAAATATCATATCCCAGCAATGATTATAAATCTTCCGAACCAAAACTCTTTAAAAATTGAAAAAATGTGTTCACAAATTGATCTTTATCCAACTTTATTTGATTTAATGGGATGGAACTACAGAAGTAACCTTTATGGTAAGAATGTTTTGAGCGACAATTATATTCCTAGAATTTTTGTAAGTACCTATCAAAAGTTGGGATATATGGAAAACGATAAACTTGTGATATTGAGCCCTCAGCAGAAAGTGGAAGCTTATTTATATAATAAAACGCAAAATCAACAGATACCAAAGATTTTTTCTGATCAGTATATTAACAAGGCTGTCGCAAATTATCAAACTGCATATTATCTCTATAAAAATCAAGGTTTGAAACAAAAATAATCAAGTAATGTTAGATACAACATGGATATAAAATTTGAACTTATTCTTTCAGGCAAATTGCTGCTATCTATATTATTCGGCAGCATTATAGGTTATGAAAGAGAAGCAGCTCATAAAGATGCCGGTATACGAACGTTTGCTATTCTTTGCTTGGCATCTTGTCTTTTTGTTGCGGTTGCCTCTCATCTTACAGATGATAAATCAGCGATAGCCAGAATGCTTGCAGCAATTCCGGCAGGACTTGGATTTATAAGTGCTGGATTAGCATTAAAAGATAAATCAAGCAATATGCAGGGATTAACAACATCTACAGCACTATGGGCAGCGTCAGCTATTGGAGCGGCTCTTGCCTTAAATATGTTTTTATTGTCATTTTTAGCAACTGTTCTCACCCTTTTTGTATTAAGCCTGAATAAATTCAAATGGTATAAAAACTGGATTGCAAAGAAGGAGCAAAGTAAAAATTTAAAATAAAAAATTAAAAATCACTTAAAATATACTTCTATGAAACATCAACACACTTACGATGAGCAAGGTAACCAGCTTTGCTGTACGCCTCAGGAAGGCAAGATTTATAAGGATGCAGGAGCCAAAAAACTCATTGTTGAGGATAATGGCTGTTGTTCAACAAATGTAAAGAAAGAAGTACAGCATCATTCCGATGACGATGGACATAACCACGATCATGACAATAGTGATAAGAGTACTTTTCAGATGTTCCTTCCCGCAATAGTTTCATTGTTATTGCTTCTGTTGGGAATTGCGTTAGATAATTATTTTAAACCAGACTGGTTTAAAGATTGGATTCGTATTGTTTGGTATGCAGCAGCTTATGCCCCTGTCGGGCTTCCTGTTTTAAAAGAAGCTTTTGAAAGCATTAAGGATGGTGATGTTTTCTCTGAATTCTTTTTGATGAGTATCGCAACTATAGGAGCTTTTATAATTGGTGAATATCCTGAAGGTGTAGCTGTTATGTTATTTTATGCTGTAGGGGAAGTTTTTCAAACACTAGCAGTAACAAGAGCAAAAAGTAATATTAAAGCTCTTCTTGATCAAAGACCGGATGAGGTGACAATTATTGAAAATAACGAAACAAAAACTATTAAAGCTTCCAATGCAGAGATAGGGCAAACCATACAGTTAAAACCTGGAGAAAAACTTGCTTTGGATGGAGAGCTTATTTCAGATTCAGCATCTTTTAATACGGCAGCACTAACCGGCGAAAGTAAACCTGATACAAAAAATAAAGGAGAGACTGTTCTTGCAGGGATGATTAATATGAATAGTGTTGCTTTGGTAAAAATCAATACAGCTTATGAGGACAGTAAACTCAGTAAGATTTTAGAATTGGTTCAAAATGCGACTGCGCAGAAGGCACCTACGGAGCTGTTTATAAGAAGATTTGCAAGAGTTTATACTCCGATTGTTGTTGTGTTAGCAGTACTGATATGTCTTATTCCATATTTTTTTGTCGATAATTATATTTTTAGAGATTGGTTATACAGAGCTTTGATCTTTCTGGTAATTTCTTGTCCTTGTGCTTTAGTCATTTCAATTCCTTTAGGGTATTTTGGAGGTATTGGTGCAGCAAGTCGAAACGGAATTTTATTTAAAGGCAGTAATTTTCTAGATAAGATTGCCGAAATAAAAAATGTTGTGATGGATAAAACCGGTACTATGACGGAAGGAGTATTTAAAGTTCAGGAAGTCGATATTAAATCAGAATTTGATAAAAATGAAATCCTTAAGATGGTTAATGTTGTAGAGAGCAAGAGTACCCATCCTGTGGCAACTGCTATCCACGAATATGTTGGCGATTTGGATACATCAATTAATGTTGAGAATTCTGAGGAAATTGCAGGTCATGGTCTTAAAGCTGTAATCAACGGTAAGGATATACTCGTAGGGAATTTCAAGCTTATGGATAAGTTCAATATTCAATATGATGTTGATCCTTCAAAAATTGTTTACACCGTTATTGCAATTGCTTATGATAAAAAATTTGCAGGCTACATAACTATCGCTGATAGTATTAAAGACGATGCTAAAAAAACTTTAGAACTGTTACATAATTTAAATGTAAAGGCAACAATGCTTAGTGGTGACAAAACAAGCGTTGTAAAATATGTCGCAGAACAAATAGGAATTGACAACGCTTTCGGTGACCTTCTTCCTGAGGATAAAGTGAACAAGGTGAAAGAAATAAAATCCAAAAATGAGAGCGTTGCATTTGTTGGTGACGGTGTTAATGATGCCCCAGTGGTTGCTTTAAGTGATGTCGGTATTGCCATGGGCGGCTTAGGGAGTGATGCGACCATTGAGACTGCTGATGTCGTGATTCAAGATGATAAACCTTCAAAAATACCAATGGCTATTAACATTGGCAAAAAAACTAAAAGAATTGTCTGGCAGAACATCATTTTAGCATTTGTGGTCAAAGCAATTGTTTTAATTCTTGGAGCCGGAGGATTGGCAACAATGTGGGAAGCTGTTTTTGCAGATGTAGGTGTTGCATTGATTGCAATTCTAAATGCTGTACGCATCCAACGAATGAATTTCAAATAAAAATAACATAGCATTCTAATTTCACTAATCACTTAAGAAAAGTTCCAACAAATATCAATTAAAATAAAGTTCTCAAACCGAGAACAGGTTGTTTATTGAAAATATTCAACAAAACTATTTACTCTAATTTTTCAATTAATCCAATGATAATCAATATTATAAATAAGATTCCAGTTCTTTTTTTTATGCTAGTATGCAATTTGGCTTTAGCACAGGATAGCTTAACAGTAAGTGAAAAAATTGGGGATACGATTGCTGTCCAAAAACCTGAAAATAATTTTAGTTATAAGAGACTTATAGCCCCTACAAGTTTAATATCCATAGGAGCGATGAGTTTCGCTATTCCTAAAATGAAAGAATTTGATGCAGGAGTACGAAAAGAAGTAAAAGACCATAATCTTCATAATTCTACATTGGATAATTATACCCAATTCATACCTGCCGTGATGGTTTATGGATTTAATATTTCAGGTTTGAAAGGCAAGCATAATTTAAGAGAAAGAACAATTATTCTTGCAACATCGCAGCTAATATCGACAGCAATCGTAATACCTTCAAAATATTTAATTGGAGAAGAACGCCCAGATAAATCCAACAATATGTCTTTTCCGTCTGGGCATGCAGCAATTGCTTTTTCAACAGCGCAGTTTATGTATAGAGAATATAGAGACAGTAATTATTGGCTCAGTTTATCAGGATATCCATTTGCAATATTCACAAGTGTTTACAGAGTTATTAATAACAAACACTGGGTAACAGATGTAGTAGCGGGCGCTGGGGTAGGAATACTTTCAACCGAATTAGCTTATTGGCTATTTCCGAAAATCAATATGTTTTTATCAGCTAATAAAAACAAAAAATCTGTCTCTATGCTTGCCCCTCTTTATCAAAAGAATGGTCATAGCAATACTTTTGGGATTAATTATCAGATAACCTTCTAATTTAGAACATGGGATTTAAACGACGTTTTAGAAGAAAAATTATTCGAAGAGGTAAGCACAGGCTTACTTCTCAAGATCTTTTTTTTATTGTTGGCTGGCTTCTTTTTATGCTCCTTTTGGTAATTCATCAGGTATACAATTTTAATATCAAATATGTTAAGATTCATTCGCATCCTTCGGAAAAAACACACACTCATAATGACGGAAAATGACAAATTATCAACAAATTTTTTAAACCATAATATTAACCCTTTATTTAAATCAAAATGAAAAAACTTGTACTAACTCTTTTGGTAAGCCTTGTATTAAATTCTGTTTATGGACAGGCTCCGTCAAACTATTATGATGGCACTGCGGGATTATCAGGAGCTTCTTTAAAGTCAAAGTTGAAAACTATCATTACCAACGGCCACCAAGATAATGGCTATGGCAATTTGCTGACAGCTTTTCAAAGCACAGATAGGGATTATTTCTACGAAAATGATGGAACTGTAATGGATATGTATTCTGAAAATCCGACAGGAACAGATCCATATATTTATAATCATGGAGTCAAACAATGTGGAAATTATAGTGTTGAAGGAGACTGTTACAACCGAGAACATGTCGTACCGCAAAGTTTATTTAATCAGAATTTACCGATGAGATCTGATGTCCATTTTGTTACACCTACTGACGGAAAAGTCAACGGAATGCGATCAAATTATCCTTTTGGAAAAGTAGGATCAACCTCATTTACATCACTAAACGGTTCTAAACTGGGAAGTTCAGTATCTGCAGGTTATGCGGGGACTGTTTTTGAACCAATTGATGAGTTTAAAGGTGATATTGCCAGAATGATATTATATTTTGTAACCAGATACGAGACGCAGCTATCAGGTTTCAGCAGCGGAAACATATTAGGTAGTACAGCCTACCCTGGCTTACAGACATGGGAATTAAAACAATTACTCGAGTGGAATAATTTAGATCCTGTTTCTCCTTTTGAGATAGCAAGAAATAATGCGGCATTCACTTACCAAGGTAATAGAAATCCATACATCGATCGTCCTGAGTTCGTCGCTTTAATTTGGGGTGCTTATATGGGAGTTGCAGATGTAGATTTGTCAAAAAGTCTTGTGATCGTTCCTAATCCCGTAAAAGATAATAAGATTTATGTGTTAGGCGGAAAAAATCTAGGACAATATAAAATTGCTTTGATTTATAATATGACTGGTCAATTAGTACAGACAATTGAAAATCCATTTCAAAAAGATAATACAATTATTCTTACAGATCTTCCTAAGGGTATTTATATTTTGAAAACTGGCGATCTGAATACAAAGTTTATTATAAAATAAATCAATAAAAAAGATTATTTATAAAATACTGTTCTAAGTCAAAAAAATTATAATATTGGTTAGATTGTAAATTATAATATCTCCCATTAGTTGAGAAGGTTTTTATGTGTAAATATTTAATACATAAATAAAGAATAACTTTTTTGTACCATATTTGTACCATAAAAATATAACTATTTGATTTATAGTAGTTATTATATTAGAAGAAGTAAAATAAGCAGTCAGAGACTGATTAAATATAAATCCCCGAGCGTAAGCGAGGGGATTTTTTTATATTGAAATATTCAAAGCAGAAAATACAAAATCATTAATCGATTTTTTTAACATAAAATAACATTTTTTATAAGATTTTTAAAATTTGATGGCTTACTTATTGCTTCTAGTTGAAGCGATTCTCATGTTTAATTTGAGTTTTCATGGTTATTAGTTTTTACCCAGCCGAGGCTGGGTTTTTTTGTTTCTTAATTTGTCTTTGGCAGACAATTCTCTGAAACAGATTTGTAAATTATTCTGGCTTTTTCGACAAAAGCATTAATATTTCTCATGTATTTTTTTGCTTCTTTTTCCGTTTTGGATTTCAAAACAACATCTAGACTTTGTCCAATACAATTGTTGATTTCTTCTTTGGATACGATATTGGATTCCTTTAGTTTCAAATCAATGCATTCGCAGGATTTTTTCGCTACTTCCTCCTCTATGGTTTGGGCTTTTGACAGAGAGAATGTCATCAATAAAAATAATAACAGCATATATTTTTGAGAGGATGAGGTCATTTTGATAAAGATTTGTATCAAAGATAAAATATTCTGGGTATCTGTGATTATTTGTTTTAATAATGGCTTATCGATTTTTAGAATTCAATCATAATTTTATAGGTGAAGGGTTTTTGTTAATTGTAATGGTTTTTAGTTGTTTAAAAAATAAATTAAATAGGATTTTTATATGAAAATTATTTTAAATAATGTTTGTTTGTGAATGAAAATATAAATATATTTGAGTGTCTTAGTTGTTGTGTTGATAATCATAAGAATAAAGTAGATTGTCAGAAGAATTGAGAAAGTAATCAGAGAAGTTGAGTAGACGGTCAGAAGAGTTAAGTAGACAATCAGAGAAGTTAAGTTGACAGTTAGATGACTTGAATAGACAATCAGATGACTTGAGAAAACTATCAGAAGAGTTAAGAAGACAATCAGAGGAGTTGAGTAGACAATCAGAAGAGTCGAGTAGATAATCAGAAGAGTAAATCAAACCATAAATAAAATTAATTCAAAAACATAAAAAATGGGAAATAACAATTTAAACTATGAGGAGTATCCGGCGATTGGCGATGCGCTGATTGCAAGTTTTAACAGGGATCAAGCGGAACTGGCGGGACATTACAAGATGATGGATTCGGATTTTGTGGCTGAATTTCAGAATGCTATTGATGCAGTTCGAGGAACGGCATCTGTGCTGGCGAAAACGGAGGAACTGAAAAGCGTGACCAAAAAGCTGTACGGACTGGCGGATGAGGCTAATCAAAAATTGTTGTTTTTGATAGACTATGTGAAAGATGCCGGACTGGAGTCTGCCTCTATATCCGGCATCCGAAGCAAACTGACCACAAGAAATATTGAGGGTGCCGTATACGATCTGAGAGAGGTGCTGCCGTATCTTGATAGCCATCAGGCGGAACTGGATGCCGGGAATATGCCGAAAGATTTTTTGAAGTATTTTCCTCCGATCCTTCCTCAGCTAGAGGCCTGGAATGCGGAACAAATTGCGATTATCAGTAACAGAAAATCTCTTGTAGAAGCTAATAAGGTTTTGTTTGAGAATGCTTACCGCTATATCTCCAAAGTGAGCAACAATGGTAAAAAGGTTTTCAAAAATACGGTAAAGAAGGATGATTATACGATTTCGAAATTGCTGACCAAGGTGAGGGCGGAGAAGAAAGGACAAGAGGAGAATCCTGAAAATCCTAATTCTTAGAATCAAATGATTGTGTGGAATCCCTGAGCGTGAGCTCGGGGATTTTTGCTACTAATATTAAGATTGCTTCACTTCGTTCGCAATGACAGTATTTTGATTCGTTAGAAAACAAGAGAATAAATTATCTTTGCAATCCTAAAACAAAAACAAATGTTTTCAAAAATTACAGTTCACAGAGTCGGGAATAAAATCAATGGAGAATCTTTAACGCTTTCCCAGGAAGAGCTACAGCTGGAAGATGAGATGAAGGAATTGCTCGGAAATTATTTTATGAGTGCTTTCAAATCGGAAGAGCAGTTCCAGTTCTACAGCGACTCTTATCTGGTGAATAATCCTGTTTACAGTTCTGTGTCCGAAATTTTTGAAGACAAGGCCAAGTTCCAATGGGAATCTGAGAATATTGCCAAACATCTTTATGATGCGGCAGAAAATCCGCGCGTTCAGGCCGGTGAGTTGTTCGTTGTTTATTTTGAAGGCGATGTTATCGAGTCTGCTGACAACAGTGACAAAAAAATAGATTCTATCGGGCTGTTCAAAACTGAAAAGAGGGAAGGTTTCCTTAAAATCAATCCTCAGGATGAATCTTTTGAAATCGAAAGAGATTTTGGGATCAGCCTGTCAAAAATCGACAAAGCGGCTTTGATCTATAACAATGACAAAGAAACCGGCTACATCCTGTCTGTGGTTGATAACAACAAAAACGGCGATATGTATTATTGGTTCGAGGACTTCCTGAAAGTAAAACAACGCGACGACGAATACTTCCACACCCAGGAAACATTGACAGTTTATAAGGATTTTATCACACAAAAGTTACCGGAAGAGTTTGAAGTTTCCAAAGCTGACCAGGCGGATTTTCTCAACAAGTCTATCAATTTCTTCAAAGAAAAAGAAGAGTTCAAATATGATGATTTTGTCAATGAAGTTTTGCAGGATGAAAGTGTTATCGAGAGTTTTTCCAACTTCAAATCTGATTATGAGCAGGATATGCAGATCTCGATTTCTGAAGATTTCCCGATTAACACACAAGCGGTTAAAAAGCAACAGAGACATTTTAAATCGATTATTAAACTCGATAAAAATTTCCATATCTACATCCATGGCGACCGCAAAATGATAGAAACGGGACAGGACGAGAAGGGGAAATACTACCGTTTATATTTTGAACAAGAGAAATAAAAGTTTGTAATTCTTTAAAAAATATCTCTCGCAGATTTGGCAAATTAAGCAGATTTTTGAATTATCTGTATCAACTGTTAAATCTGCGAGAATTTTTTTTGCATTCATTTTAAACTCTTAATATTTTTAGAATTTAACATAATATTAGATTCAGTTATAAAAAATTTCTACCTTTGTGGCTATGTTGAACAAGAAAAACAAACAATTTCAGAAAATCATTTCGGTATTTATTACTGCGATGTATGTTTTTGTGGTTTTGTTTTCTTCAGAATTACATAACCACAAGGGCGAATCTTTTTTCAAAGATTCTGGTTCCAAAAAAACAGAAAAGTCTATTACGAAGGAGCTTTCGAGCAATCAATCGGGTGACTGTCTGGCTTGTCATTTTTTGGCAACAGGCAACTCGCTGGTTCCGGAGCAGTTCACTTTTTATTTTGAGAACCACACACAAGAAACCGAGCAGATCATCTCCGCTCAGGAAAAAATTTGGGAACAAACCAAATCAACCATTCAGCTCCGCGGTCCACCCGCATTTTCTTAAATTTCAATTTTCTCAATAATCCATTGAGAACTTCATTGAATTAATTCAAACCATTTTGGCAAGAGACGAAGTCTCGTAATTTCGGTAACATAAATATCAACCATTTAAAAAGAGGCGAAGTCTCGACATATTGGTAGATATGAATCCGAAAATTATTTGGGCAGCTTTATCCGCCCTCCACTCCCGCTTTTTTCTTTTTTAGCAAAAAAAGAAAAAGAGCTCCGTTCAGGTCGGGCTGCGTGTGATTCTACGTTTCAAAATTGCGTCAAGAATTAATTTCAATAAAAAAGATGGACTTTAGAATTGTGTTCTAATATCTCAAATCTAAATTCTAACATCTACTTCAATTATACATTTTAAATAAATGAAACACATTATAAATCTAATGCTGGTCTTTTTCGGACTTACATTAGTAACCGCGCAGAGCTATTCTGTAGAAGGAACTGTTCAGGATTTCCACGACAAAACGATGCTGGAAAATGCCGTTGTAACGTTAGGAAATTCTACCACGAAAACCGATAAAAAAGGAAGGTTTTCATTCAGCAACATCTCTGCAGGGTCGCATCAGCTGGTCGCAAAGCATCCTCTCTGCGACGATTATACTGAAAATGTAAAAGTCGACAGAGACTTGCATTTGGCCATCATATTGGAACACCATTCCAACGAGATACAAGGCGTCACACTCCACGGCAGTCACAAAACCAAAAGTTCTGTGATTATGAGTACGCTGGACAAGACAGAAATTGATAGGAATTCCACGGAAAATCTGGGAAATTTATTATCCAGAATCACAGGTGTTTCAGCTTTGAAAACAGGAAATAATATTACAAAACCGGTTATACGTGGCTTATACGGAAGCCGAATTTCTATCCTGAACAACGGCGTGAAAATGGCTGAGCAAGAATGGGGCGTAGAGCACGCTCCTAATATTGATGTCACCGATTTTGAACACATCGATGTCATCAAAGGTGCTTCCGCTCTGAAATATGGGAACGAAGGTGTTGGCGGCGTTGTGGTTCTGGAACCCGCGATTTTACCAAAAAAAGATACAATAATGGGTAACATTAGACTTTCCGGAATTTCTAATGGAAGAGGAGGGGAATTAGGCGCTACAATTATTAAATCTTGGGAAAATGATTGGTTTGTAAAAGCTGGTGGAACTTACAGAAAAACGGGTGATCAATATATTCCGCATCATACGTTGCAAAATACAGGTCAGGAGTTTAATTCTTTCAATTTTGCGTTTGGGAAACATAGTTTCCTACAAGGGTTTGATGTTTCTTACAGTGGAACCAATCAGGAATTCGGGATTTATAAAGGTGCACATTTGTCGAGTCCGGAGGATTTTTACAATGCTGTTAACTTTGGGCAACCTTATTTTTTGGATAACTTCAGTTACGATATTGATAATCCTAAGCAGGAAGTGGCGCATCATATTGCTAAAGTTTCTGCTTACAAACGTTTCTCCGATTTTGGGAAACTGACTTTTCAATACAGCTTCCAATATAACCGAAGAAAGGAATTTGATATCCGAAGAGGAGAATTGCTGAATGTTCCATCAATGGACTTGAGGTTAATTACGCATTCTGCCAGTTTGGTTCATTTGATTGAGCGTCTGAATTGGAGTTTGGAAAGCGGTATCTCCGGAAGTTTTCAGGATAATTTTCCAGATCCGGCAACCAAAGCAAGACGTCTGATTCCTGATTATTACCGATATGATGCAGGCGCATTTTCAATTTTCAAATATAGATTCAGTTCAAAATTGAATGCGGAAGCCGCAGTTAGATATGACTTCAGCAGATATGATGCTTACAAATATTATGATTCTGATAAATGGAATGATAATTATGCCAGCCAATTTTCGGAATTCTTTGTAAGCGAATCCGGAAGCCGAATTCTGACAAGACCTATTCTGGATTATCATAATCTCTCTGCCAATGTCGGTCTGAATTATAAACCAACTCAAGATTTTGAATTTAAACTCAATCTTTCCAGAGCGGAAAGAACGCCGAATCCTGCGGAACTTTTTGCGGACGGATTACATCATTCGGCAGCCATAATGGAGGAAGGGAATCTGAGTATCAAAAAAGAAACGATTTACAATGTGAATCTTTCTTTGGCAGGTCAGTTTGATGTCTTGAAAGGTCTTCATATCGAAGCGAATCCTTATCTGATGTATTCTGATAGTTTTATTAATCAAATTCCAACGGGTGTTATGAATACTAACCGAGGTGTTTTCCCTGTGGAATCTTATCAGCAAGTTAAAGCAAGAATGCTTGGTGTGGATGTGGATGCAGAACTGTCAATTTTGGATAATCTGAAATGGAAATCAGGGTACAGCGTTTTGAGAGGCGATGACCTCACGAACAATCAGCCATTGATTCTGATGATGCCGGCGAGAAACAGAAACTCAATTGAAATTATGCTTCACAAACCTTCTCAATTCTATGTAACATTAGAAAATGACAATGTGTTCAGGCAGAAACGTTATCCGATAGCCAATCTTCCTGTTACTTTTATAAAAGATGGTGTGGAGAGAAGTGAGATTGTCGATTTCAGTACGCCGCCTGCAGCTTATACAAGTTTCAATGCGACATTGGGCGCTAACTTATTCAAACATCTGAATGTCAATTTCAGAATCAACAACTTATTTAACACAGAGTATCGAGAATATCTGAACAGGCTTAGATATTATATGTACGAGCCGGGAAGAAACTTAGTGGTAACTCTGAAATACAATTTTTAATTATTACAAACTTAAAATTTAAATCGAAATGAAAAAATTATTAAATATTACACTAGCACTTTTAGCAGCCTTTTTTATCTTGTCTTGTAGAAACAGCGATGATGATGTTCCTGAAGACGTACACGAGCACGATGAGATTGGAAAAGTAGTTTTGACATTAACTAATAAAGCTAATGCTAGTGATGTTCAAACTATTAGTGTAATTTCTGGTGTTGCAGATGGGCATTTGCATTTGCACGCTGGTGATACTTATTTTGCTGTTTTGGATTTCCAAATCAAGCACGATGATCATTACCACTCTTCGGATGAGATAGAGGAAGAGAAAGATCATCATTTTATTACATTCAATCCTGCTAATGCGGATATTGTTGTAGTGAGAGCTGCTAATGATATTGTAAGAACAGATGGACAAAAATTAGGTCTTAGAACAGAATGGACCATTAATTCTACACAGGAAACCGGAAAAATGAATATCAAGTTGGTTCACGGGCCAGCTACAGTTAATCAAAATTATCCTTCTGCAGCTAATCAGCTAGGTCAGACTACCGGAGGTGAAACAGATGTTGATATTACTGTAGATGCTCATTAATCCAATATTTATTTAATATGTTGAAATAAAGATGTCTTTCCAAAAGGCATCTTTATTTTTTTGCGAAAACTTTATGATTTTTTTATAAATATCAAGGAAGTAAATAATTTTGAATTTCCTCAGAATTTACCTACTTTTGCAACCTAAAAATTTCAATTAATGAACGTTACAGCGACAAACCATGATGAAGTAAGTGCATTGCTTACAGTAACATTGGAAAAATCAGACTATAAAGAAAAAGTAGAAAAGCAATTGATCAACTATGCGAAAAATGCACAGGTTCCTGGATTCAGAAAAGGAAAAGTACCATTGAGCATGGTTAGAAAACAATATGAAGCCGGTATTGCTTACGAGGAAATCAATAAGCAAATTTCTGATGCGTTGAATAACTACGTTAATGAAAATAAACTAAGATTAGTCGGGCAGCCGGTTCCTCAGCCGGTAAACGATTTTAACCATAATGCAGATTCTTTATCCGTAGCTTTCGAAGTTGGATATGAGCCGGAATTCACTGTAGATTTGACTAAATATGAAGCGCCTCACTACAAAGTTGAAGCTTCTGACAAAGAAATCTCTACAAGTGTAGAAAATATGCAAAAGCGTTTTGCCGAAAGAGTTCCTGAGGAAAAAATCGGTAAAGATTCTTATGTGGCATTGGAAGTTTCTCAAGTTGTAGAAGCTGAGGCTGAAGGTGATCACCACCATGCACCAAAAAACGTAACTGTTTCCAAAGAACAGAAAGAAGCTTATGATCTGGTTAAAAAACTGAAGAAAGACGATTCTGTAAAAGTGTCTAAAGAAGATCTTCAGGCTAAGGAAGAGTTGGCAAAACAATTAGGATTCAGCAAAGAAGAAGCAGAACACCTTCACCACAACGAAGTGGAAGTAACTGTAAAAGATATCTACGGGTTGAACTTTGCAGAGCTTAATCAAGAGCTTTTCGATAAAGTTTATGGTAAAGATGTTATCAAAACTGAAGAAGAATTGAAAGCGAGAGTGAAATCTGAATTGGATGAGTATTTCCAACAAAATGCTGATGTACATTTCGTAAATAAAATCCTTCAACAAATTAACGAAAAAGAAGAAATCAAACTACCGGAAGCTTTTCTTATTAAGTGGTTATTGTTCTCCAACCAGAATATCACTTCTGAAGAGCAGGCAAAAGAAATCCTTGAAAACGAGAAAAATATTATCAAAGGTCAGATCCTAGAAGGAAAACTGATGAATGATAACGATATCCAATTGGATTATGCAGAGGTTCTTGGACAAGCTGAGCAATTGGTAAGAAACCAGTTAGCAATCTACGGAATCCACCATCTAGGTGATGATGAGGTTCAGAAATATGCAGCAGAAATGCTGAAAGATGAGAATCAGGTAAGACAAATTTCTTCCGAAGTTGCTATGGCTAAGTTGAAAGATGTTATCCTTGAAAAATCTAAAAAGAAAGAAACCAAAATCTCTCACGATGAGTTTCTTGAAGAATTGAAAAAATAATTGATATTCTTATATAATAAAACGCTCCAGGTTTCTGGAGCGTTTTTTATTTTTCCACAATTTATCAAACTAATATATATGTTTTCGAAAAATCCAAATCATCAGAAATTCAAAAACAACCTTGGATTGATGGGTTGGTTATTTTTATGAACTTCATAATGAAGATGGGGACCTGTAGAGCGTCCGGTATTTCCTGATTTTGCGATGATCTGACCAACTTTTACACGATCATTAGTTTCTACCAAAACTTCGGAAAGATGGCCATAAAGAGTTGCCAATCCATTACTGTGCTCTATAATCACACAATTGCCGTATCCTCCTTTCACACCGGCAAAAATCACTTTTCCGGATGCTGCACATTTTACAGGACTTCCGTAAGCTACAGCGATGTCCAATCCTTTATGGAATTGCATTTGGTCTTTCTCGGCCGGAGCATTACTGGACGCATTTTTATCTTCCTTTACAATTGCCTGTCTTTTCACGACATTTCCAAGGCTGTCCTTTTCTTCGGCAACATTAGAATTATTTGTAATTTCCGTAGATTTTGGAGGAATTGGATTTTTTCTGATCCCGAAATTCGAAGAAATATAGCCATCCGTAGGAATACCTAACGGAACCTGCTGTAACCGTTGTTCCAGATCGACCAGGTATTGGCTGTAGCGGTTACTGACTTTGGCAAGATAAACTTCATTCTCCAGGCTGTCTTTTGCTAATCTTTCTATTCTAAGGTCAGAAACATTTTTTGATTTTAGGAATCCGTCGATACTCCGTATACTTTGGTCAACAATCGCAAGGTCGGTTTTCAGCTGGAGATGATCGATGCTGTCTTTTTCATTATTGATTTTAACAAGATTCACTTCATAGACCTTATCGTCTTTTCCAGTATAGAGTTTTGCAATAATCATAGCCTGAACAAAGCAAGCGACTAGAAGAAGTATAAGAACAATATTGGTTTTCTTCTTTGATTTTAGAAATTGGACCATTAATTGATTTTTAAAATGGACTGCAAAAGTAAGAATTTTTTACATTTTTCAATTTTAATCAACGTTGAGCGAATTTTTATTTAACAAAAGTTAATAATTCTTAATTAATTGTTAAAGAAAATTTACATTGAGGTAAATTCATAAATAACCTTAGATTTGTAGCAATGAAAAAGACGACAAATAATGGCTAAGAAATTGACTAAATCATCTAAGAATGTGCGGGTTGGCGTTTTGGGAAGCGGAAGTTTTGCGACAGCAATCGTGAAAATGCTTCTTGAAAACTGCAAAACGGTCAACTGGTGTGTTCGGAATGAGT
Source organism: Chryseobacterium sp. 36-9 (assembly GCA_001898785.1). Classification (GTDB taxonomy): domain Bacteria; phylum Bacteroidota; class Bacteroidia; order Flavobacteriales; family Weeksellaceae; genus Epilithonimonas; species Epilithonimonas pallida. The sequence continues at coordinate 26,201 of MKVE01000017.1, forward strand.
TTGTAAAGGGTGCAATTGAGCAGCGCGGACATAATCCGACTTACCTCACCACCGTTAGTTTCAACCTAAAAAAACTTAAAATCACTACAGATATCAATGAGTTGGTTTCCAATTCGGATGTTGTTATTCTGGCAGTTCCTTCCATTTATCTTGCAGAATCTATGGAAAAACTGACATGCGAGTATCAGGACAAATTGTTCTGTTCAGCGATTAAGGGAATTGTCCCAAAACATAATGATATTGTGGCACATTATCTTCGCGACGAATTCAAAATCGGATTCAAAAATCAGGCAGTTATTGCCGGTCCTTGTCATGCGGAAGAAGTGGCAATGGAGCGTTTATCGTATCTTACAGTGGCTGTGGCAGAGCAGGAAGATGCGGAAATTTTGCAGGAGATCCTGTCATCTTGTTATATCAAAGTGAATACCAGCAGCGATATTCTCGGAAACGAATATTCTGCCATTCTTAAAAATATATATGCCATCGGTGCCGGAATTGCGAGCGGTTTGGGTTATGGAGATAACTTTATTGCAGTGTACGTTTCTAACGCAATTCGTGAAATGGAAACTTTCCTGGAAGCGATTTATCCGGAACCGAGAGATGTAAACGACAGTGCTTATCTGGGAGATTTGATTGTAACAGCTTATTCTTTGTTCTCCAGAAACAGAAACCTTGGAAACTTAATTGGAAAAGGTTATACGGTTAAATCTGCAATCCAGTCCATGAGTATGGTTGCCGAAGGTTATTATGCAACTAACGGAATCTATGCCATTTGTAAAGAAAAGAAACTGAAACTTCCTATTATCAATGCTGTTTATGATATTTTGTATGAAGGAAAAAATGCAGAGAAACAATTTGCAAAACTGACTGATAAACTAACTTAATCGTATTTTCCTTAAAGAAAGTTAATTAACAATTATAAAAAATACAATGGAATAGAATTTGCAAATTTTGCAGTCTAAAATGAAAAAAATCAAACACAAAATGAAACATTCAAAATTCAAAATAGCTCAGGAAGCTATAAAACACAAAGGATTTCTCCAAAAGATTCCTGCGGCTGTTAGAATGATTAAACTCTGGCGGAAAGGAGAATATAAAATGAAGTTTACCGACATTTTAATTCCGGCATTAGCGCTGCTTTACGTAATTTCTCCAATTGATATTATTCCAGATTTTGTTTTGGGAATTGGTGCTTTGGATGATCTGGCAATCTTAGCTTTTGCCATTCCGATGCTGATGAAGGAAGTGGACAAGTTTCTGCTTTGGGAAAGCCAGAAGGATAATCCTAAAATTATTGATGCAGAAATTGTAGAATAATAATTTGAAACAAATAAAAATCCCGACTCAAATCTGAATCGGGATTTTTTTTATTCTATATTAATAACAGTTTCTATTTCCGGAGCAAATTGCTTGATGGTGTTTTCCACACCCAGTTTCATGGTAGAGCTACTGATCCCACAACTTGAGCAATGTCCCAGTAGTCTTACAATCACAGTAGTTCCCTGTACATCTACAAGCTCAATATCGCCACCATCTTTGTTTAGAAATGGACGAATACTATCCAAAGCTTCCATTACTTTGGTTGCCAGTTCTTCCTGAATTTGATTTATATTACTCATAAAGTTATTTTTTCTTAGGTGAGCAACCAGCCATAGTTGTGATTTTCACAGCCTCGGTTGGCGGCAGATTGGTGTTTCTTTCCACAAGGCTTTCAACCATATTCTGAGCAGTTTTGGTATAGATTTCAGAGATTTTGGAATTCTCCTGCAAAGCTGCCGGCCTTCCTACATCTCCTGCTTCTCTGATACTTTGAATCAAAGGAATCTCTCCCAAAACCGGGATTCCCAAATCCTCTGCCATAAATTGGGCGCCTTGTTTTCCAAAGATATAATATTTATTCTCAGGTAACTCTTCCGGTGTGAAATAAGCCATATTTTCTATCAATCCCAAAACCGGAATGTTGATACTTTCCATATTGAACATAGCAATTCCCTTTCTTACATCAGCCAAAGCAACGTGCTGAGGTGTACTCACAATCACAGCACCCGTTACTGGAACTTCCTGAATAATAGAAAGATGAATATCGCCAGTTCCCGGAGGTAGGTCTATCAAAAGGAAATCTAATTCTCCCCAATCCGCATCACGGATCATCTGATTCAAGGCTTTGGAAGCCATTGGTCCTCTCCAGACTACAGCTTGGTTAGCCCCGGAAAAATATCCGATAGACAACATTTTTACGCCGTAATTTTCGATGGGCTTCATCAGATTTCTGCCGTTCACTTCTACAGAAATTGGTTTTTGTCCTTCTGTGTCAAGCATCGTCGGAACAGACGGTCCGTAGATATCTGCATCCAAAAGTCCGACTTTGAACCCCATTTTTGCTAACGTTACTGCAAGATTTGCTGCAACAGTAGATTTTCCAACGCCACCTTTTCCGGAAGCGATAGCAATGATGTTTTGAATACCCGGAATCTGTTTTCCTTTGATTTCATTAGTTGGAGGTGTTGCAGGCAATTCGGGAGAAACGATTTTCAATTTTAAGTTGATGTGTTCACCGAATTCCGAAGCAAAAGCTTGTTTCATAGCAACTTCCAGCTTTTTCTTTTCGTGCATCGCAGGTGAATGTGCGGTCATATCGATATAGACATCGTCACCCATCACGTGGAAATTACTTACGAGGTCATCTACTTCTATCTCTTTCAGAAAATCCTGAACTTTTGATTTCGTCAGCATAAAATTTTATTAATCTTTGAGACAACAAATTTACGGATTTAAAAATTAATTTAGAATCAATAGGATTTGTGATTTTGTCTATGCTAATGATTTTTTGACATGGGCTTAGTTAAAGTGTTTTTTGAGTTGGGATGTTTTGATGTAAACATAAAACAAAAAAGAGCTTTACAACTTTCCAAGCCCTCCAATTTATATAGGAGCCGGGAACCTGCTTTCGTTACAATCTTTTTTGCATCACGTTTTGTCAGACTGAGATCTCGAAGCTAACTCAAAAAAGGATTTCCACTGCAATCAGGGCTATGGGTTTAGTCTATATAATTTGAATTTGTCAATAAAAATAAATTTTTGTCATTCCGAAGGAATCTGAATCTACACTTTTAATGGATTTTTAGTATTTAAAGTCTTCGAGAGCCTCAGACTGACAATGCCGGAAAAGTGAATCTTACTAGAGCTGTCATACTGAGCGGAGTCGAAGTGCTTTCAAAGATTAAATTTTAATCAACCTTAAAAGTCAGATTATTATCATCAGGTTTTCCATTTGTGTTGAGTGCGCTGTAAGGCGTCGTAAACCAACCATTTTTGTTCATCACAAATCTGAACTCATAAGTCTTTCCTTTCTCGAATTGAGATTTAGGCAAAACCAATTCAAAAGTGTCTCGGTCTTTTCTAATCATTTGATACATTGTATTAGCAGGATTCCAATCGTTGAATGAACCAGCAACAGCCATTTTCGTTATCGCTTCAGCATTTAAATTTTTAGGAACATTGTAAGCAAAAATCACTTTATCATTCTCAATCCTATAACCATAAATTTCCTTTTTAATATTAGGTTTATTAATAATTTCAGAAGCAACTGATTCTTCTCTTGACCAATACGGATTTGCTAATTGTTTATCAATCAATCCTGCAATATGATTGACTATAAAATAAAGTGGGGGAAAAGAATTGTATTTGTAGCCGTTCGACATAAAAATGATTGACAAATCATTGTCAGGAAAAATACTGTAAGCATTGATGTTTCCGCCGGAAAAACCATAAGACGTTACATTTCCAGTTTTGGTAATTTCCCAACCGTGCGCAAAAATATCTTGTTTATTGGTATAATCAAAAGGTTTCCACATCAACTTTTTTGTTTGGTCTGTAAGGAATTTGTTGGTGTCAAGATTAATGCTCCATTGTAAAAAATCGGGAAGTGAAATGGCCAGTCCATTAGCAGGATGAGCCCTCAAACCACCGACGTGCGTTGATTTTTTATACTGTTGGAGAGAATCATTATATCTGTAAAACTGAATGCGATTGGGAATTTCTTCAAAAGAATCGGAATTGAATATGACTTTGTTCTTCGCATCAGAAAACTGATTTTTCAACACAAAATCTTCAAATTTTTGTCCGCTTATCTTTTCGATAATCATTGCCAACATCATATAATTGGTCTGATTATAACTGAATCGATTACCAGTTTCGAATTCCATTTTTTCTTTGGAAAGTCGTTCAAAAACTTCAGTATTGGAAATATTTGTAGGTAAATTATGACGTTCAAAATCTGGAATACCAGATGAATGCGACAATAGGTTTTTTACTTTGACGTTTTGCCATTCTTTGGGAAGATTATCCAGATATTTTGAAATGTCATCTTCTAAAGACAATTGTCCTTTCTCAATCAATTGAAAAACGGCAACATTGGTAATCAGTTTTGTCGTAGAATAAACTCTGAAAAGAGAATTAGAATCCACTTTTTTATCAGATTCTAAGTTTTCTTTACCATAATATTTTTGGAAAATTATTTTATCATTTTTGACTACTCCAACTGCCAAACCTGGAATTTCAAAAGTTTTCATTACTTCCGTCAGATAGTTGTCAATTACTTTTGTTTGCTGGGAGTTTTGAGAAAATCCTAAAAATGAAATATTTAGAAATAATAGGATTAAAAGAATTTGTTTCATTAGTATCTATTTATGACATAGGACAATTCTAAAGTTTGATTTGTTACATCATTAAAAAGTAATTTGTCATTCTGAAAGAATCTCAACAGTTTAGATTCCTCCGGAATGACAAAATTGTGTATATATTGTAAAATAAATTTCTAACTCTCCAACTGCCCTTCCCATTTACTCACAGCAGACGTCGCAAGCGCATTACCCAAAACATTGGTCATGCTTCTTCCCATATCGCAGAAATGGTCGATTGGCAGAATCAAAGCAATACCTTCCACCGGAATATCAAACATTCCACACGCCGCAACGATAATAACCAAGCTTGCTCTCGGAACGCCAGCAATTCCTTTACTTGTTAACATCAGAACCAAAAGCATTATGATCTGTTGTCCTAATGGCATATCGATGCCGTAAATCTGGGCAATGAAAATAGACGCGAAAGTCATATACATCATACTGCCATCCAAGTTGAAAGAATAACCTAATGGCAAAATAAAAGAAACAATTCTATTATTACATCCGAATCTTTCCAGTTCTTCTACCAATTTTGGGAAAACAGCTTCTGAGCTTGTGGTGGAAAATGCAATCAACAAAGGTTCTTTGATTCTTCTCAATAATTCGAAAAGGCGATTGCCAAGAATCATATAACCAACTAATAAAAGAACCAGCCAAAGAACAGCCAAAGCAAAGAAAAAATCTCTGAGATAAATGGCATAAACTTTAAAAATCTCAAAACCATTGGTAGCAACAACTGCCGCAATTGCCCCGAAAACTCCAAGCGGCGCAACCCACATGATGTAACCGACCATTTTTAAAATAGCGTGAGCAATGATATCTAGCCCTTTGATGACAGGTTTTGCATATTCTTCACCCATTGCTGACAACGCAATCCCAAACATTACCGAAAATACAACGATCTGAAGAACTTCATTGCTTGCAAAAGCTTCGAATAAACTTTTCGGAATCACGTGTTTCACAAAGTCTTCCATAGAAAATCCTTTGCTGTTACTCACGATTTCGGAAGCTGAAGAAGCATCTTGAATTGGTAACTTGGTAACGTGGCCAGGCTCTAACCAATTCACTAAAACCAAGCCAATCAATAAGGAAACCAAGGAAGCCGTAATGAACCAAAGCATTGCTTTTGTGCCAACGCGACCGACCATTTTGATGTCGCCCATTTTAGCAATCCCAACCACCAAAGTCGAGAAAACCAAAGGCGCAATAATCATCTGAATCAGTCGGATAAAAACTGTTCCCAACAGTTTGATATTCTTAGAAAAATTTTCGGAAGAGTCGGGATAATTGGTGTGGACAATTCCTCCTAAAACAACACCTAAGATTAGTGCAATAATGATTGCGAAAAACAGTTTATTCTGACCTTTCATAACTAATTTATTTTTTGAACACAAAGTGCACAAAGTTTTTTAATCTATTTATTATTAATGTTTTAAAGTTCACAAAGGCGTTTCGCTGAAATAAGAAGTTCAAATCAAGCAGCTTTGTGGGCTTTAAGCAGTTTCAATATTCAAAAAAATCTTTGTGAGCTTTGTGTTTAATCTAAGCTTTATAAGTCCTGATATAAATTGAAACTGAACAAAACTAATATTTTTGAGAGAATAACCACTAATATTTTAAATTAATATTAAGAACTCCAATAAAAACTGCCGATTCTGATCAACAAAAATAAAATAACATTCACGCACAGTTCAAATTAGAATTATTTCTTTGTACAAATCTGATAGTTAATGAAAAGGGATGTGGAAATCGTCATTATTTCTGATGTACATCTTGGAACTTACGGTTGCAAGGCGAAAGAGCTATTGAGATACCTAAACTCTATCCGTCCCAAAACTTTGATTCTGAACGGCGATATCATCGACATCTGGCAGTTCAAGAAATCTTATTTTCCGAAGTCTCATTTGAAAGTGGTTAAAAAGTTAATATCGTTTGCAACCAAAGAATCCGAGGTTTTCTACATCACTGGAAATCACGATGAAGCGTTTAGAAATTTCACAGATTTCGAATTAGGAAAACTGAAGCTTTGTAACAAACACGTTCTGAAACTAGGCGATAAAAAAGCCTGGATTTTTCACGGTGATGTTTTTGATGCATCGGTTCAGCACTCCAAATGGATTGCAAAATTAGGAGGAAAAGGTTACGACTTGCTGATTGCTATTAACAATCTCGTGAATTGGTTTCTTGAGAAAATTGGCAGAGAAAAATATTCATTCTCCAAAAAAATCAAGAATAATGTCAAAAAGGCTGTGAAGTATATTGGTGATTTTGAATTGACTGCTTCGGAACTGGCGATTGAAAATGATTTCGATTATGTGATTTGCGGGCATATTCATCAGCCTCAAATCCGGGAAGTAGTTGGTAAAAAAGGAAAATGTATGTATCTGAATTCCGGTGACTGGGTGGAAAATCTTTCGGCTTTGGAATATCATAATGGCGACTGGAAACTTTTCGTTTACGAGGAGGAAAAACACACTCTTATGGATGAAGAACCAGAGGAAATGAAAGAAATAGACAGTGCAGAGATGATGAAAATCGTGACGCAGATTGTGTAGTTGATAACGTTGCTCATCGTATTTAAAACTAATGTGTTAAAAATTGAAACTAAGGTGGAAGAATATAAAACTACATCGATAATCATGAAAACCATATTAGTATAATGTAAAACAAAAGTGATGAAAGTGAAAACTAATTTGCAATAACTAAAGACAATTACGCTAAAAATTAAAATATAGTTGTTAGAATTAAAAACAACATCGAAAGAACATAAAATAAAGGCGTAAGCAGTAAAAACTATTACAGTCCATATAAATCTTACGATTATCCATAAAAACACAAATATTTAATTTTTTAAATCCTTATGAAAATATTATACGCCTTTCAAGGAACAGGAAACGGACATCTTGCCAGAGCGCAGGAAATCATCCCGATTTTGAAGAAACACGCATTGGTAGACACTTTAATCAGCGGACATCAGACCCAGTTGAAGTCTGATTTTGATATCGATTTTCGATTCAAAGGGATTTCTTTGCTTTATAATAAAACAGGTGGATTGTCTTACAAAAAAACCTTTCTTGAGAATAATTTCTGCAAAGCGGCAAAAGTCATCAAAGATTTGGATTTAAGTGCGTATGATTTAATCATCAACGATTTTGAACCGTTGACTGGCTGGGCTGCGAAACTAAAAAATCTACCGATTGTAGAATTAAGTCATCAGGCATCTTTAACTTTTAAGGAAACACCGAAACCGGATAAAAAAGATTGGTTTGGAGATTTTATCCTGAAACATTATGTGCCTTGTGAAAAGAAAATCGGATTCCATTTTGAAAATTATAACTCCCATATCAAAAAGCCGGTTATCCGACAAAAAATTAGAAAACTGAATCCTGAAAACAAAGGCCATTATTTGGTTTATCTACCAAGTTTTTCTGATGAAGTCATCACAAATTTTCTGACAAGAATCGATGTTCAATGGAAAGTTTTTTCTAAATATGCCAAGCAACATCAGAAATTCAGCAACGTAGAAATCTTCCCGATTGATGAGAGAAAATACCTGGAACTGTTCGAATCTTGTGAAGGAATTCTTTGTAATGCCGGCTTCGAAACGCCTGCTGAAGCATTGTTTATGCACAAAAAACTATTCGTTATCCCAATAGAAAATCAATATGAACAAGAGTGTAATGCTTTTGCGCTGGACAGATTGGGTGTTGCGAATTCGGATAAATTGGATCCAATTAAAATCAGAGAATGGATTAATTCTGACCAGATGATAGAAGTGGATTATCCTGATAATATCGAAAGTATTTTGACGAAAGAGGTTTTGTATTAAGGTTTTTGAACACAAAGAACACAAGGGTATTTGATTTGCTTTAAGTTCACAAAGCCCCTTCGCTTAGAAGAGTTTTATCAGCTTTTCTTGCCTCCGAACTTATTTAGATTCATCATCAGTGATAGCATAAAATAACGTTTCAGGACAAGTTCTTCTCTGTCTTCGATGTAATTGTCGCCGATATTTCTGATAGCATTTTGACGTTGATTCAGAACATCATTCATGTTGAATCGCAGTGTCATTTGTTTTTTGTAGAATTTATAATTCACGCTGGAATTCCAGAAATAGGAAGTCCTGTTGAAACCTGCCGAAATGTTATTATTCTTGGTCACATTGATGTCGTTTGTGAAATAAAGATTGGATTTCAAAAAGTAAGTCACCATTCCGATAGTGTAATTTTGTTGAGCCGCTCGCGTTCTATCAATCCTATAATTGGTGTAATTGGAGAAATTATAATTGAGATTGGCAGAGCCGGTCAGGTCCAAAATATCTCTCAAGTTAAGCCTCACAGTCATCTTCGGCGCAATATTGTAAATCGTGTTGGTGTATTGGACACCATCCACAAAACCTTTTCTGTGGGTGTAGCTTGTCAGAAATGATGGCGAAATCCGGAATTCATTTTTATCCCATTTGTAGGTTTTTGAAAAACGGCTATCCCAACTTAGGGTTTTGTTTCCACTAATGTTGGCAAAAGTTCTGAACTGCCTTCCCGTATCGTCATAGTAAGAAAAATCGGAAACGTTATTATCCGTATAACTGAATTTCAGTGAAGTTGAGTGAGTAATATGTTTCGGAAGATTCTTATTCACAAAATAAATGGAGCTCGTATTTTTCCAGGTGCTTTTCAAATCAGGATTTCCCTGTGTGGTAAGCAACGGATTGGAAAGGTCTATATAAGGATTGACCGCCGTCATCTGAGGAGCTGTGAAATCGCTTTGGTTGGATAGTTCCAAGGATTTGCTACTGGAAAATTTGTAAACGAATCTTGTGTTATAATTCGGGAAAATGAAGTTTTTTCTGAAATCGATATTGTCATTATTAAAGAAAGAATGAAAATCGTTGTTGTTGATTTCCAGATTAGCATTGAAGAAAAACCGGAATTTGGTTTTGTTCAAATCATAACCCATCACAGCATAAAGTGAATTGATGTTCTGATTAATTGTATTAGACAACAAAGAATTGAATGTAGAAAATTCTCCCGTCACCGTATCAAAATCGTGAACCTTTCTATCATTTTTGAGTGACAGAGATTTGTAGGTAATTTCTGTGGAAACGATAGCCGAATCGGAAACTGGTTCATCATATCTCGCATTGAAGTTAAAATCTATATTTTGATTTTTAGAAACTGAGCGCTGATTTCGATAATCATTTTCTTCGGGAGACTGATGAAATATTGTCGTTGTCAGATTATAATCGGTGCCACTGTTATCCATCACATTGCTGCTGACAGACGCTGAAAAAGTTCGTCTTTCTTTCAGGAATCTTCTTGTAATTCCTAATGATTGTGAAAAACCATTATTGACAGATTTTTGTTTCACAGAACCCGAGCTTGAATTGAGCAGAACATCATCCCGTAAGGTTACAGACTGATTGTCAGAAGTACTTTCGGTGGCGTTGTTATTAAAATTGGAATTGAAAATAATGTTTGTGAACTTATCCAATTTCAAAATCGAATTGGCGCTGAATCCCAATCTTCGCAAATCCCTGTCGCCAGTACGTTCTGTATTTCTGTCTAATTTGTAGTCGGGCAGAAAGGTGGTTCGGGCAGATTTGGAATACGTTTCGGAGTTTCTTTCATAATAATTGGCATTCAGTCTGTCCAAATCGAAGTTATCAAACTTGTTAGAGTAGGTTGCATTCACAATTGTTGTACTGAAAATTCCTGCTCCGGAACCCGTTTTTCCGGATAATCCTGCATTGATATTATTGGAACCTGCTGCTAATGAAAGGCGTGAATCCTGTTTTATTTTTGTAAAGAAAATTGCACCGTCATAACGTTCATCGGAACCGTAGCCCAATCTGATGTTGCTTGTAACTCCAACTTTATTTTTAGGATCCATTTCAAAATTCACTGTGAGGCTGTCTGTGATTGGTGTTCTTCCTGTGAGTTCTTCTTCCTTGGTTTTGGAAGTGGTAACCTGAATTTTTTTGATGATGTTGGCAGGAATCGTTTCCAACTCTATTTTTCCATTTTTATCAAACAACGGTTTCCCGTTGATATGGATTTTGCTCACAGATTTTCCGTTAACCGTAATTTTTCCATCCGCATCGATTTCGGCTCCAGGAATTTCTTTCACCAAGTCGTCAATTTTGGAATCAGGTTTTACTTTCAGAGAAGAAGCGTTGTACTCAACTGTATCTTTTTTAATTTTAACAGGTGAAACCGTGATTTTGACTTCTTCTATATTCGTTACAAGTTCTTTGCTGAGTTTGATTGTTCCGAGATTTTCATTTTGATGAATGGACTCGAATTTTTGAGAGAATGGTTTGAGTTTGTCTCCGGAAATCTGTAGAAATGAGGCTTCGTTTTGTGGAGGAACTTTGATGCTGAAGTTTCCGCATTTACTTGTTCCAATGTAATTGATAATTGCCGAATCTTTTTGTTTCATCAAAGAAACAGTAATGTTTTCCAACGGATTATTATTTACGTCCGTCACTTTTCCGGTTAAGCTGTAAGTCTGCGCATTCAGTTTTAGAAAAGCGAAAATAAAAATAAGCCAGAATTTTTTCATCAAATGTTATAGTTTTCGGCACCAAAAATAGAAAAAACCCCTGAAACATCAGAGGTTTTAAATTTAATTAAGTTTTGAAATTAAGCTTTCAAATATCTTGCGTAAGCATAACCTTCTTCGCCATCAGCAGTTTTGATTTTCCACCAGTCGTCAGAAGATTGCTCAACCAAAGTTACCACTTCACCTTTAGCTGCTTTTCCTACAACTGCAGCTTCCGTAGAAGGTTCCTGTCTGATATTAAGATTAGACTCATCAGTTGCAACAGTTAAAGAAGCGCCAGCTGCCAATCCGGAAACCTGAACATCGATATTAATATCGGTTGCTGTATAAGAAGAATCAATAGCGCCCAAAGCATTCCAAACTGAATCTTTTGCTGCGCTGCTAGACGCTTTTCCTGTGATATATAAAACACCGTCCTGTTCCTGAACAGAAAGGTCGGAAAGTCCTGCCGACTGAGCAGCAGAAACTACACTTGCATATTTGTCTTGTAAACTCATTTGTGATTATTTTACAGTGATTTTATTATCGTATTTACCAATTTTAAGCGCATCTACAGATTCTTTTACTTTTCTTGCATTAGCAGCAGTTGTAGTTCCTGTCAATGTTAATGTTCCTGCAACATCTTCCGCTTTTACGCCCGGGATATCTTTAAGCGCATCATTCACTTTCTGTAAAACAGCGGCGTCAACAGTATTCACTTCCACAGGCGCGGCTGCTGGGGCTACGGTTGCCATATCGTGAACATCTTTGATACCCTGAACTTTTTTAAGAGCGTCGATAGCAGCTTGTTTATCAGCTTCGGTTGCAAAAACTCCGCTTAGGTGAGCTTGTCCCTCTTTCACTTCAACAGATGTTCCTGGATAAGCCGTGATTGCTGTGGTTGCCTGGGAAGTCAGTTCCGCATCAGAAACTTTCTTTTTGCAGGAAACGGCTGTCATTGATACCATCAATGCAAGAGCCGCAATTTTAAATGTTTTTTTCATAGGATAAAAATTAATTTATTTAGGTTGTGTTTTATAACTATTAAAATTGATGCCAAACAAAGCGGGCACCAATCGCATTTTAATTTCAACTTTCGTCTTTAGTAAAATTAAAAACTTTTTTGATGCGACAATGGCTATTAAAAATATTTAACAGAATTTTATAAGTTGATTTAAAAAGATGAAAATCAACTTAACTGATTGTAAATATTTTGCTCATTTTTGTTTTTTTATATGTGTTCTATTGCTGCTTTGTTATCATAATAGTCCATCCAGTTTTTAATTCTTTCTACAAACATTTTGAGATAGTTTTCGGTAAAGAATATATTAGACCAATCAAATCTCTGCGCCTGAACACCAAGGTAAAACAAGAAAATTGATGCTCCTGCGTCGGGAATTAGTTTAAGTTCATCAGCGGATAGATTTCTTTTCTTTCTGTAGCCGTTCAGGAAACTTTCAACCTTCGATTCGTAGATTTGTTTGCCGGATTCAATGAAAAATAATTGTTTGCAGAAATAGCCAATATCCAAAATCAGCAATCCATTTCCACAGTTGTCAAAATCGAAAATGGTAATCTCCTTTTCATTATTCACACTCAAGTTATCGTACCAAATATCCAGATGAATTATTCCTTTTTGATTTTCTGAAAAAGCATTTTTTTCAAAATTCTTGGATATTTTATTGCCAATTTCTTTGAGATATTTCATTTCATTTAAATCCTCGGGAAAATAAGAAGTCAGATGATCATAAGATTTATTCAACAAAATATCAGAATTATAATTTACCCTATCTATTTTTTTAGTTGCAGTTATATTGTGAATTTCAGCCATAAGCGAACCAATTGCAAAGCAGGTTTCATTGGTCATAAATCTTATTTTTTCGCCTTCTGCAAATGTGAAAACAACAGCATATCGAAGTCCTTCGGGAGCATTTATTTCTTGAATGAATTTTCCATCTTTATCGGCAATTGGAAATGAAATTGAAAGATTATGGGTTTTAAGTAGGTTTAAAAGTTCTAATTCCTGATCAATTTCGATTTTTGTTCTCCATTGATGGCAATAAACTCTGACAACAAACTTCGTGCTTGTATCTGATAAAAAATAAGTATGATTAACTCCAGTTCGAAACAGCTTACAGTCAAAATTTTCATTTAAAACATATTTTTCTTGAATAAAATTTCCTAATTCTGTTTCTGACAATGTTGAAGCTATTACTGGGAAATTTGTCATTTTAAAATGTTTTGATTTTCGAAATAATTGATAAGATTATGAAGGAAAAGTTGGCTAAAGATATTTTTGGAATATTCACTTTATTATTCCGTTCCAAATAATTTTCCATTAAACGTATGAGTACAGCAATTGCAATAAGGTTTCATATCCTTTGCAGTAAGTTGAGGATTGGTTAATTGTAAAATGCCATTATAATCAACATATAAACCAGAAAAATAAGAAGATTCGCCAACTCGAATAAAATCTTTTTTATTTTCCTCAATTAAAGCGACCATCCAAAAAATAGGCTCACTTTTATCTAATCTAGATTTTGCCTCACTAAAAACTTCGTCCCAATCAGATCCTACTTTTGATAATAAAAATCGATAGAGAGGAGTATAATCTAACCCTCGTTCTTTTTTACCGGACATTTTTCCTTTAATTAATTTTAAAGTTTCCTTTTTATGCCTCGTGTTTTTAAAATCTCCACCAAAGTTATGATGGACATTAAATGTTGTAGTATTGACTTTTCTAAATAATTTAGATTTCTCTTTATTCATATTTATTTTATCCTCAAAAACTCCTTGGCAAGCTCGATCATTTTTGGATCTCCGGTATATTTTCCTTTTTCATCAGAGAGTTTTACTGTTGGGATCCACTCGTTATTGATGCCTTTTACGCTGATGAGCTTCATTACTATATTCATTGGTTTGAGTCCGACATCATTGGTAAGATTGGTTCCGATCCCAAAAGAAATCCCGATTTTTCCTCTACAGTAATTGGTGATTTCCTCCACTTTTTCGAGATTAAGACCGTCAGAAAAAATAATGTATTTGAATAATGGGTTGATGCCGTTCTTCAGATAATGTGCAATGGTTTTATCAGCAAATTCAAAAGGATCACCACTATCGTGACGAACACCGTCAAACAGCTTCGCAAATTTCTTATCAAACTGTTGGAAGAAAACATCAGTTGTATAAGTGTCAGACAGTGCAACGCCTAAATCTCCACGGTAAACATTAACCCAGTTTTCTAACGCAATGGAATTAGCCATCTTGAACCCAAATTCAGCTGCGTGAAACATAAACCACTCGTGTGCGTGTGTTCCGATTGGTTTTACCTTGTAAAGCATCGCCAAATGGACATTGGAAGTACCCGTAAAAGTTGATTTTTTATCCTGAATCAAGGCGTCCATCACCAATCTGTGAACCTTATAAGAATGCCTTCTTCTTGTTCCGAATTCCGCAAACGGAACACCGAGTTCTGTAAGATGTGCGGCTTTTTCCAGCGTCTTGCCAATAACTTCTTCATTGGTCTGTCGCTCCATGTGATTCATTTCGTAATGAAGTTCACTGATAAGCGACAGGAGCGGAACTTCCCAGAGAATTGTTCTGTACCAGAGGCCTTCAACCGAAACTTTTAGCTCATTTCCGTTTTGTTCGATCTTCACTTCCGAAGGGTCGTAATGAAAACCTTCCAAAAAATCGAGGTAGGGTAGAGCAAGATAAGGACAAGTGACTTTCAGATATTTTTTTTCGTCTTTGGTCAGTTTCAATTCAGCCATTGCATTGACGGATTTTCTCAGTTCCTCCGCAAAACCTTCTGGGAAGCTGTGTTTTCCTCTGTTAATGAATTCATATTTTACAATCTCGTTGGTAAAAAGCTTTACTACTGCGTTTTGCATTGTGATCTTGTAGAAGTCATTGTCCAGAATCGAATTGAGTCTTACCTCGCGCATAAAAATATCATTTAAACAAATCTAAGGAATTGATGTTGATTATAAGCCACAAAAGTTACAAATTGCATAGGTTTTTTCTATTTCAAAAGTTAAATAGAAATAGCGAATTTTGATGTTTTCTTTTTTTCTAATCCTTTATTTAGATTTTTCTTTTGTGCCTTTTGTGGTTTGATTATTTATAAAAATAACAATCCTTACTTTTGTCAAAATTTTTTGAAATGATAAAAGCGCTGATGTATTTCGTAGTTGGAACTCTGATTAGTTTTTTTTTGAGACGTTTAACAGGTGGACCTGCTGAATTTTGGGTTGAACTTTACGTCGCTTCGGCTTTTGGAATTGGCTGGGGATTGGCTTATTTTGTGGACCACCCGGAATGGTCGCTTCCAAAGAAAATGGGAATTTCCTTTATTGGAATTGTTTTTTTGGTTGCTGTCGGATTGTTATGTTTCAATTTTGAAACTGCAGTTCCTTCGATTATCAAGTTCTCTACGGTTTTCGTAGCGTATTATATGATTGCCAGCTTCCGGGAAAGCAAATCGTTGAGGTATTAATTTTTAGGTTATATGATTTAAAAGCCGGACTTTTCGAAGTCCGGCTTTTTGTTTTTAATGAATCATCAGAAAGCTGATGACGCCTAAGCCTATTACCAAAAGCATAAATGCAAAGAAATTGAACATAAACAAAATGCAGCCGATGATAAAACTGATAACACCGTGTGTATGGTAAACCTTATAATGGGCTATGAAAAAATATACGATGCTGTAGAAGAATATCACATTCATCAATAAATAAATGATGACACTGATTGAAGAATGCGTTACGTCTGCCAATTTATATAAAAAGGAAAATAACAAAATGGTCAATAATAAAAAACTGAAATAATGTAACGTGAAAATCCCGTGGTCAAAATACCACCATTTTTTCTTGTTATGGAAAATCCACAGGAAGAATGCAAAAATCGGAAGATAAATGAACAAAGCTTTTGGCAGATTATGAAAAGAGGTCTCACCCAATTTTTTTACGATTTCTCCTTTTGTAATACCTTTTTCCTTCAGTTCGAAAAACTTATGGGCAACAGGCACATTGATGAAATCGAAGAACGAAGGATTTTTTGCTTTTGCAGAATCAAATGATTTTTGATTTGTATAACCATTATATTCAAAATTATCATCCAGCTTCTTGCTCATGTCAAAGCTGTCTTCTATATCACTTAATCTTGCGGAATCTTTCAGCAAAGTATTCACTTTACTAATAGTTACAGAATCTGTTCCTTTTATTTTTTCTTCCGTTCTGATGCTATCGAGCTTTTTGGAAGTTTCAGCCAGTCTGTTCAAAGAGATTGTCTTTTCTTTTCCAGGTTCTTTTTTACCTTCAAAATTAATCTTGAATGGCGGAAATACGGCAAACAGGAAAAATGTGATGAAACTGATGAAAATATAAAGCTTAACCGGCGGAACAAATTTTTGTCTTTTACCTTCCAGATAAGTATTGGTTAATTTGCCGGGTTTGAAAAGAAGATTTTTAAGAGTTCCCCAGAACTGACCGTCATAATGGGTGAAGTCTTCTACGAAATGAGTGAAAAGGTAATGGAAAGGCTGCCTGGTCTCGATGTTCTGTTGGCCACAATGCGGACAATAATGTTCCTCAACATGGTGTCCGCAATTAAGGCAATCTTTTTCTTCTCTCAGTTTTCCGTGGCTCATTTTATAGAATTTTCCTCAAAAATATAAAAATCCCGAATTATAAATAAAGCTTATTTTGACAAATTTTAGAAAGTTTTCGGGTAATTAATGATTCGTTAACGTATTAGTTTTTAGAAAATTAAAATATTTTTCTGAGGAAAATTTTTCATCCGGGAAAAAATTCTTACCTTTGCACACCCTTTAGGGGAAAATTATGTTTAATCGTAAACGATAAATTGTGAATACATTAAGTTACAAAACAGTATCGGCAAACAAAGCTACCGCTAATAAAGAATGGGTTGTGGTAGACGCTGCTGAGCAACCGTTGGGAAGACTAGCTTCTACTGTTGCAAAGATTTTGAGAGGTAAGCACAAAACGAATTACACACCGCACGTAGATTGTGGAGATAACGTAATCGTTTTGAACGCTGGGAAAGTTACACTTTCCGGAAACAAGTGGGCAGACAAAACTTACATTTGGCACACTGGATATCCAGGTGGTCAGAAGTCTATGACTGCTGAAGAGCTTAGAAAAAAAGATGCTCTTAAAGTATTGGAAAAATCTGTAAAAGGTATGTTGCCAAAAAACAGATTAGGTTCGGCTTTATTCAAAAACCTTTATCTATATGAAGGAACTGAGCACAAACACGAAGCTCAACAGCCAAAAGTAATCAATGTTAACGAATTCAAATAATTGAGTATGTCTATAGTACACAAAATCGGAAGAAGAAAAACTTCTGTTGCAAGAGTTTATGTGAAGCCAGGAACTGGTAACATTACTATAAACGGAAAAGATGCTAAAACATATTTTTGTACAGATGTTTTAGTTTACAAAGTTAATCAGCCATTTTTATTGACAGAAACTTTAGGTCAGTATGACTTGACTGTTAATGTTTTTGGTGGAGGAATCACTGGTCAGGCAGAAGCTATCAGACTAGGTGTTTCAAGAGCATTGTGCGAGATCAACGAAGAATTCAGATTGGTTCTTAAACCACAAGGATTGTTGACCAGAGATGCAAGAATGGTAGAGAGAAAGAAACCAGGTCAGAAAAAAGCGAGAAAGAGATTCCAATTCTCAAAACGTTAATTATCAGACTTCGGATTCTGGGTTTCAGATTTCAGAACTATTTTGGTTCGTTATCTATTACTTAAAATCTATTAATCTAACAAAAAATTGCCCGTTACGTTTAGCATCCAAATTTTACTCCCATCTAAAGTAAAATTGATTGCCGAAAAGCGGAAAGTAAACTAACAAAAAACAAGAAAACATGGCAAAAGCAAATGTAAAAGACCTTTTAGAGGCTGGTGTACACTTCGGTCACATGACCAGAAAGTGGAATCCAAATATGGCTCCATACATTTTCATGGAGAAAAACGGTATTCACATCGTAGATTTACATAAAACAGCAGTAAAATTGGACGAAGCTTGTAGCGCTTTAGAAAAAATTACTTCTTCAGGTAAAAAAGTTCTTTTCGTAGCGACTAAGAAGCAAGCGAAAGAAGTGGTTGCAAAACATGCTGCAGAACTTAACATGCCTTACATCACTGAAAGATGGCCAGGAGGAATGCTGACGAACTTCGTAACTATCAGAAAAGCGGTTAAAAAAATGAACGCTATCGATAAAATGAAGAAAGACGGAACATTCGAAACTTTATCTAAAAAAGAAAGATTACAAGTAGATCGTCAAAGAGCTAATCTTGAGAAAAACTTAGGATCTATTGCAGATATGGTGAGATTGCCTTCAGCTATTTTCGTAGTTGATATTATGAGAGAACACATCGCGGTTACAGAAGCTAAGAAATTGGGTATCCCAGTTTTCGGTATTGTAGATACTAACTCAGATCCAAGAAAAGTGGATTTCGTAATCCCAGGAAATGATGATGCTTCAAAATCTATCGATATGATCCTTTCTGTTGTAGCAGACGCTGTAAAAGAAGGTCAATCTCAAAGAAAAGCAGAAAAAGAAAAGTCTAAAGAAGAAGGAGAAAAAGTTTCTGCTGATGCAGACGCTGACTTCGATGCAGAATAATCAGAGGATTTTTTCTTAAATATAAAAAGCGGTTCAAGTTATTGGATCGCTTTTTTTTATGACAGTTTTTCCGCCTTCCGCTCCCAAACCTAATGAAGTGGTTCGATGAAGTCAATCTTTTTACTCCATCTTGTTGCGTAAAAGGGATTTCCGCTCAAGTCGGACTGCGATCGATGTTGAAGATATAATAACGTTTGTACAAACAAAACAACGAAAAAACCCTTTCGGAGCTTTTAACTCTGAAAGGGCTAATTTTATAATTATCAAAAGAATAATTAATCTTACCCTTTGAATTCTCCCATCGCAATAAACTTATCCTGTCGCTCTGCAACCAGTTTCTCAACCGGCATTTTGGACAATGTCTTGATATCTTTCAGCAAAACCTTCTTCACGTTTTCATAAGTCGCTGTAGGATTATAGTGTGCACCGCCCAATGGTTCAGGAATAATATCGTCAATAAGCTTTTGTTTCAGCATATCTTCACCAGTAAGCTTCATTGTGTTTGCGGCTGTTTCTTTGTATTCCCAGCTTCTCCATAGGATTGCGGAACAATTCTCCGGAGATATTACCGAATACCATGTGTTTTCAAGCATATAAACCTTGTTTCCAACACCGATTCCTAATGCACCACCACTTGCACCTTCACCAATAATTACGGTAATGATCGGTGTTTTCAGTTGGCACATCTCATAGATGTTTCTGGCGATTGCTTCACCCTGTCCACGCTCTTCCGCTTCCAGACCAGGATAAGCTCCAGGTGTATCCACAAAAGTTACTACAGGAATATTGAATTTTTCCGCCAATTTCATCAATCTAAGAGCTTTTCTATAACCTTCCGGGTTAGACATCCCAAAACGTCTGTGCTGACGTTCTTTGGTTGTTCTACCTTTCTGAGTTCCGATCAGCATCACTGTATTACCGCTGATGCTGGCAATGCCGCCAACCATGGCAGGATCATCACCGAAGTTTCTGTCACCGTGCAATTCTACAAAGCTTCCTTCATCTGCCAGACCATGGATATAATCCAATGTGTACGGTCTGTCCGGATGTCTGGAAAGCTGGACTCTTTGCCAAGGTGTAATGTTTCCGTATATTTTTTTCTTGGTGTCTTCTATTTTATCCTTGATCTTTTTGCAGGATTCATCTACATCGATGCCGCTTTCAGTGCCTAATTGTACACATTTTTCGTACTGCTCGATCAGTTCTTTTACAGGTTGTTCAAATTCTAAATATTCCATATTCTGTTTGGATTAAACCAAATTCAAAAATAATCTTTTTTTTACAAATGGTTTTGAATTATATAATTAATTTGAATTAATTGCTTTTTCGATTCTTGCCAGCGTTTCCTCTTTGCCAATGATATTCATAATATCCGGAACATCAGGACCTTTCAGCTCTCCAACAAGAGCCAAACGAAGCGGCATCATGACTTTTCCCATTCCCAAAGAATGTTCCTCCGCAAAATGATGTATGGTTTGTTTCAAAACTTCTGGGTGAAATTCTGTTATTTCTAGTTTTGTAGAAAGATCTTTTAAAACTGCTGAGGTTGTATCATTCCAGGCTTTTTTCAAGGCCTTTTCGTCATAGGAATTTGGTGCTGCGAAGAAGAATTTTCCATCGTTATAGATATCCACTACAAAAGTCGCTCTTTCTTTCATCAATGAAACAATTTTCAATAATTTTTCATCAGAAATGTTCAATGATTTTACTTCGTCAACTTCTTTTAATAAAACTAAAACCTCTTCATCAGATTTCAGTTTAAGATATTCCTGATTGAACCACTTAGCTTTCTGCGGATCAAATCTTGCGCCGGCTTTATGAACTTTATGAAGATCAAATTCGGCAATCATTTCGTCCAAAGAAACAATTTCTTTATCATTCGAAGGTGTCCAACCTAAAAGTGCTGTCATATTAATGAAAGCCTCTGGAAAATAGCCTGACTCTTTATAACCTTTCCATATCTCATCACTTTCCGGATCTTTGAAATCCATGGGAAAAACCGGAAAACCGAATTTTGCACCGTCTCTTTTGCTTAGTTTTCCTTTACCTTCCGGTTTTAATATCAAAGAAAGATGAGCAAATTCCGGAGCATCCCAACCCATTGCTTCGTATAATAAAACGTGCAAAGGCATTGACGGCAGCCACTCCTCACCACGAATGACGTGAGAGATTTTCATCTCAAAATCATCTACAACATTTGCAAAATGATAGGTTGGCATTCCATCGTTTTTAATTAGAACTTTATCATCTAAAGTATTAGTATTAACTGAGAAATTTCCTCTGATAATATCCTGAAGATTAAGAACTCTGTCAATCGGCATTTTGAAACGTACAACATAAGGAACATTATCATTCAACAGTTTCTGAACTTCTTCAAAAGAAAGAGAAATACTGTTTCTCAACTGCTGTCTTGTCTGATAATTGTAAGAGAAAACGTCACCTCTTGCTTCGAATTCTTTTCTGATAGCATCCAATTCTTCAGGCGTGTCAAAAGCGATATAAGCATAATCAGTTTTCAGGATTTGCTCTTTGTATTTGTCATAGATATCTCTTCTCTCAGACTGGCGGTAAGGTGCATATGGACCGCCTACTTTTGGACTTTCATCGGGAACGATTCCACACCATTCCAGGGAATTCATAATATAATCTTCCGCGCCTTCTACATATCTTGCCGTATCGGTATCTTCGATTCTAAGAACGAATTCTCCTCCTTGATTTTTTGCGAACAGATAATCATACAAAGCCGTTCTGACTCCTCCTAAATGTAAAGCTCCTGTAGGACTTGGCGCAAATCGCACTCTTACTTTTTTCATAAATAGACGTTTATTTTTTTCAGGAATCATTGTTTACTGAAAATTGTGGCGCAAAATTAAGAAATTTTAATGGTTTTTACTTTTTTGAATTTGGTTAATCTTATCTGAAATAGTATTTTTGAAGATTAAAATAATAGCTATGTTAGAAATTGGCGAAAGACCTTGGGGTAAATATTATGTTTTGGCGGATGAACCTAACTATAAATTGAAACGAATAGAAGTCAATCCCGGCCAAAAATTATCTTATCAGTATCACCATAAAAGACAGGAGCAATGGACAATCGTTGAAGGCAACGCAACAATTGTTTTAGATGACAAAGAAATCTCTTTGGGTTATGGGGAAAGCGTTTTTATCCCATTGGGTGCGAAACACAGAATTATGAATCTTACGGATAAGCCTGTTGTTTTTATAGAAGTCCAGACCGGAACTTACTTTGGAGAAGAAGATATCGTAAGGTTGGAGGATGAATATGATAGAAGTTAATAATTTTTTAATTAGTATTGTTTTAATCCAGAAACAAAGGTTTTAATATAATTGAAAAATGAAGATATTGGTTGATCCACAGATTTTTAATCAGCAAAAATATGGTGGTATTTCCCGTTACTACACAGAGATTTTTTCTGTGCTTGCTAAGAAACCAGCTGTAGATGTCAATATACCTATTTATAGTACGGATAACATATATTTAAAAGATTCGGACCTACTTACGAAAAATATATTTTTAACATCATTATACAATACTCTTGCTTTTCTTGGGATCAGTACCAAATCGTTGAGAAAAAAAAATGCAAATCAATTGCTTGAAAAAATATGTCACGAAAATAATTATGATGTATTTATCCCTACTTATTACGATCCATATTTTCTTGATTTAATTAGAGAAAAACCTTTTGTGTTGACGGTTTATGACATGATTCATGAATTGATGCCGCAATATTTTGAGAATGATCCCTATAATGTTATAGAATTCAAATCAATATTAATAGAAAAAGCTAGCAGAATTATTGCAGTATCTAATAATACAAAAAAAGATATTCTCAAATTTTATCCTCACATTGATCCGGATAAGATAGTAGTTATATATCATGGGAGCTCAATAAAAATTGATCGCAATGTAAATGTTGATTTACCTTCAAGTTATATCTTATATGTAGGATCTCGTGCAAATTATAAAAATTTCACATTCTTAGTCAATGCGATAGATCCAATATTAAAGGATAATCCGAATTTGATTCTATTGGCAGCCGGTGGCGGAGAGTTTACTGACGAAGAAATAGACTTCATCAAAAAAAAAGGGCTAGATAAACAAATCTTACAAAAGAATTTTGAGGAAAATGAGCTAGGCCTCTTTTACAAAAATGCAATATTTTTTGTTTTTCCTTCACTATATGAAGGCTTTGGAATACCGGTATTAGAATCCATGGCATGTGGATGTCCTATAATTTTATCCGATAGCTCATCGTTCCCGGAAGTTGCAGGCCAGGCAGGTATGTATTTTGATTGTACATCAGAGGCAGATTTGAGGCAAAAAATGAAAATGCTATTAAAAGATGAAAATCTCAGAAAACAATTTTCAGAAAAAGGATTACTACAGGTGAAAAAATTTGATTGGGAAGTAGCCGCAAAACAGTGTTTGGAAGTTTACATATTAGCAGCTGAAGATATAAGAGAATGAAATTAACAATCATTACAATCAATTATAATAATAAAGAAGGTCTTGTCAAAACTTTTGATTCTGTCCGTGTTCAGACCTGGAAGGACTTTGAGTTCATCGTAATTGACGGAGGAAGCACAGACGGATGCAAAGAGTTGATAGAGCAAAATCATCAAATCAATTATTGGGTGTCTGAGAAAGATTCTGGTGTTTATAATGCTATGAATAAAGGAATTCGTAAAGCGACTGGTGATTACGTTATTTTTATGAATAGTGGCGATTTTTTTTATGATGAATTTGTTCTGGAAAAAGTAAAGAATCAATTTGATTCTGGTATTGGCATTCTATATGGAGATTCCGTTTTCTTTAATGAAGATAAAGGTTACAGAAAGGTGATAAAGTCTCCGAACAATTTAACGTTTGGCTTCTTCTATGATGGTGGTCTTAATCATCAGGCGGCTTTCATCAAGAGATCTTTATTCAGTGACTATTTTTTTTATAATGAGAATTATAAAATTTGTGCAGATTGGGAGTTTTTTATTATTCTAATTTCTATTTACAATGTCTCTCACAAATACTTAAACGAAATAATTTGTTATTATGATTTTTCAGGTATTTCTGCTAAATCGGAAAATCTACCTGTTTACAATCAGGAACGAGAGAAAACACTGAACAAATATTTTTCTGCATTCAAAGAAGATGCAAAATTAACTCAGGAAATGCGAGCAAAAAGAATGAAACAGGTTTTACATATAAAAAAATATCCAGTAGCTTGGCGAATTTTCAAATGGATGATCAGTCTATTTCTTTTGTTTTTGCCAAAATATCAAAATGATTTCAGAAAATAATTCTTCTTTAGTTCTATCAGCTAAAATGGGTTAAACACAAAAGTAACGATTGTTAGATATCATTATTTAGAAATTAATTTTGCGTATAAATTGGGGTAATAATAATATAATCTCAAATAGAGATAATACTCTATACCGATATCTCTTATTGGATATTTCAGGAATGAATAGAATGACTTGCGAATTTCCTCTTTTTCTAATTTCATTTGATTTACCGAAGTATTTCTGATAATTCTTTTCAGTACCATCAACAGTTTTCTAATTATATTTTTGCTGATCTTACTTTGATTTCCGATTGTTTCTGAACTCTGCCAAAATCTGAATACCTCCATAATCGCCAAATAAAAAAAATAAGCAGTCTCGGGCGAAAGATTATGGGAAAGACTGTCTTCCCGTTGAATGTAATGGTAAAGTTTTTTATTGGATTTAGCGACTTTCGTTGTTTTATGAAATATTTTGAAAAGCGTGGAATAGTCTTCAAAGCTTTTAAGATTTTCAGGAAAGTTTACGTTCTTGAAAAAAACGGCTTTGTATAATTTTCCCCAGGGATGGCTTTGGATTTCCTCATCTTCTAATAAAAGTATCAAAGCTCTGTTTCCATCAAATATTTTCTCCTGCGAAATCGGTTTGTTGAATACAATGTTTCCATCTTCATCCTCATATGATGCTTCTATAATAGAAATATCTGCATGTTCATTAACAAGTAAATGATACAACTCTGAACAATAATCCGGTTCTACCCAGTCATCAGAATCCACAAAACAAATATATTCGCCAGTAGCCGATTTTACTCCTTTATTTCTCGCTTTTGATACGCCGGAATTAGCTTGCTTAAAAATTTTTATTCTTTTATCTTTAATTTGGAAATATTCATAGATTTTTGAAGTCCCGTCTGTAGAACCATCATCAATAATAATAATTTCTAAATTGCTATAAGATTGATTAATAACACTAGTCAGGCATTTTTCCAAAGACCTCTCTGCATTGTAACAAGGAATGATTAGACTTATCAGTAGATGATTGTTCATTTTATTAGGCAGCGAATTAATCTTTTTAAAATTTGTTTAATACATAAAAACAAACATTATGCAGATAACCATAATTGCTGGATATTTTATGACGCAATATAATAAAAATATATCAAGCTAAAAAAGTTGAGATCTGGAGGTTTTTACTAAATTTGACCTTATAAGAAGATAAGAAGATTTATTAATCAGTAAAAATTTTATCAATATATGAATATTGTATATTTAGTATTTGGCAGCAACCTGGAAAATTACCAGCAAGTCTATTTTTCAGCGTATACTGCCTTTGCGCATAAAAATACTGAAGACAGGATTATCGTGGTTGCAGAAGATCCATCATTATTTGCTTCTTTTCAGGATAAGATAGAAATATTACCAATTAGCCGTGCACTAATAAAAGAGTGGGAAGGTAAATATCAATTTTTTTGGAGGGTGAAAATCAAAGCGCTACAATTAGTTGCCGAAAAATATCCGTCAGACTCTATTCTATATTTGGATGGTGATACTTTTTTTTATCAGAATATGAATTCTCTACGTGATGGAATGAAAAATGGACAAAATTTTATGCACGTAGCAGAAGGAAAGCTATCGGCTCTTTCATCAAAAACCGAAAGACTGATGTGGAAACAAATGAAAGGAAAGTCCTATTTTAATGTCAAAATAGATAACAACTCTACAATGTGGAATGCTGGTCTAATCGGGATTTCTCCAAAACATTTTGGTTGTCTCGATTTAACTTTAGGGATTAATGATGCGATGTGTGCGGACGGTGTGACAAGAAGATTGATAGAACAGTTTGCATTTTCTTTGGGACTCAATGAATTTTCAAAACTGAAACCTGCGGATAAAGTTGTTGGTCATTATTGGGGAAATAAACCAGAATGGAACCAGATTATCAGCCATTTTTTGAAAGAAATTTTTATGAAAAATTATTCTTTGGATGAAATTGTTGAAAAGATCAGACAAATTGATTTCAGTAAAATTCCAGTAAAGGTTAAGGAATCAAGTACCCAAAGAAAGCTCAAAAACTTAGTTGATCAATTTTATAAGAACAAAAAACCTCTCTATATTAACAAATAAACTCTTGAAAAGTTGAATTACTGTTTCAAAGTTCTATAAGTTTCGTAGACGTACACACTTTGAAGGTAGCTGATTTTCAACCCATTGATGCCATCCAATATTCCAAGTTTTATAAAGTAAGTTTTAAAGAATTTGAAAATAACTTTGCTCCATTGTATAATGAAGTTATATTTTTCACCCTTCAGTTGAAGTTCCTTACCTTTTAATCTGCCGTAAGACAGCATTTTATTTTTGAACTGATCATAATTTTCAAAAGAATAATGAAGAAGTTTGTGTCTTAAAACGCCAACAGTTCCGTTGACTTCCAAAGTCTCATGCACTTTTTTATTTTCGGAATAATGCGCTTTCGACTTTCTGAACAAGCGAAAATTTTTGTCATTCTGAGTTCCTGAAAAATTGATTTTTTTCCTGCCTAGAAAGAATGTTCTGTAAAAATAGTAAGCATCTTTTGCATTCGGGTTTTCTACAGTTTTCAAAATTTCCTTTCTTAATTTCGGCGTGATTCTCTCATCACCATCCAAAAATAGAACCCAATCATTCTTTGCAGCATCCAAAGCGAGATTTCTTTGTTTTGTAAAATCTTCAAATTTATTCTGAATAATTTTAACTTTCGGAAATGTACGGGCAATTTCCACAGTTTGATCTGTGCTGAAAGAATCAACAACAATAATTTCATCACAAAAGTCAAAACATTCTATTACCTCGCGTATGTTATTCTGCTCGTTATATGTTATGATTAAGCCACTTACTTCCATCGCTACATTTTCTAAATCCCAATAATGCCATCCGAACACTTTTAAAAAATCTTTAGCCTGCCAAAGATAAGTTTTAATTTGAATTTTAAAAGAGACTCATTTCCCTTTATATCAATTCGGCACAATTCGTAAGGCTCTTTTGCCGGGAGATAATTAATTTTATTTCCTATTCTAACAGCAAATTCGATTCCTAAATTTTTTAAAAGCTGAAACAGGTCAGATTTTTTTGGATCGTTTTTAGGATAACCACCATAAGGATATGCCAAAACTTTAGAGTAAATTATTTTTTCTTCATCAAGAATATTCATATGCTCTTTCAGATCATTCTCGATAAAATCTAAACTAAAATTCTTAAAATTATCATGACTATGGCTGTGAAGCGCAATTTCAATTTTTTTTCTATCCAAATTCCGAATATCTTCAAAAGTCATCATTTTATATGATTTATAACCTTGCTGAATAAATTTTGTAGGAATAAAAATCGTTGCCTTGAGATGGTATTTTTCTAATAATGAAGGAAGATATTGAGCATTGTTTTCATACCCGTCATCAAAGGTTAGAATGATTTTTTTACTGCAAGTCTGATTGATTTCACTGAAAAAAATAGAATTAAAATGATTTTGACTGAGATAAGAAAATTGCTTTTCTAAGTTTTCAGGACTTATGGTTAGTTCTTCTGCACCGTCTTTTTCGATTTGATGATACATCAGAATGGTCAATCTATTCTTTGGAACCGCAAAAAGGTAAAGTCTAAAGTATACAGTGACGAATATTCCTAAAGCCAAAAAAACATAAAGCCAAATCATGCTGAGTATACATTATTCATTCCCAACTGTTTCAGTTTCACTTTTTCTTTCAATTTGATGTATTTAAGAAAGGTGTAGTAAGCAAGTGTTTTTGCAACGTAAAACCCAGCAAATCCATCCAGAAAACCAAATTTAAAAAAGAAGACTTTATTAAATTCAAAAATCGGATTAAAAATAATTTTGAGGCGGTTTATCTTTTTGCCACTCTCAAACATTTTTTCAGCCATCATATCAGAATAGGTATTGATTTTCGTGACGTGATGGTGGATGCATCTGTAAGTATAATGATCAATGTTTCCCTCCAAGACTCCGGCTTTTTCCGAAGTGATGAGAAATTCGTGCACCTTGTCATTAGAATATTTTGCGCTATTCCTTTTAAAAAGTCTTTCACGCATCACATTTCCCCAACCTCCGTGCCGAATGATATGAATTCCTAAATGATTAATGAATTTCGCTTTATATACATTATATGCAGCATTAGAAGATTCTATAACTGTCTTTATAGATTTTTTCAGCCATTCATTGGGAACTTCATCAGCATCAAGAAAAAGAACCCAATCCATTGTACAGAGATTTAAGGCATAATTCTTTTGTTCGCCATATCCCACAAATTTTTTTTCGAAAAACTTTACTTTTGGATATTCTGTGCAGATGTGTTTTGTTTTGTCAGTCGAGAAACTGTCAACAATAATAATTTCATCCACTATATCTTCTAGAGCATTCAGAAGACGGACAATATTGTTTTCCTCATTATAGGTGATGACAGCAAGTGAAAGGGTCATGATTTAAAACTCTAAAACGGTTTTCTCAATGATTTTCACACAATCCATCAATTGTTCCTCACTAATGACCAAAGGCGGTGCCAATCTGATGATGTTGCCGTGCGTAGGTTTTGCAAGAAGTCCATTTTCTTTTAACTTTAAACAAAGATTCCAGGCTGTTTTGCTGTCAGGCGTATCATTGATTAGAATAGCATTCAATAATCCTTTTCCACGAACTTTTGTGATCAGATCTGTTTTCTGAATTAATTTTTCAATCTCAGAACGGAAAAGTTGACCCAATTCCTCAGCTCTTTCGGATAAATGTTCTTCTTCAACTACATCAAGAGCTGCAACAGCAACGGCACAGGCAATCGGATTCCCTCCGAAAGTAGAACCATGTTGCCCGGGCTTGATAACATTCATAATATCATCATTTGCAAGGACTGCGGAAACAGGATACATTCCTCCGGAAAGTGCTTTTCCAAGAATCAAAATGTCTGGCTGAACATTTTCATGATGACAGGCGATTAATTTTCCTGTTCTTGCAATCCCGGTCTGAACTTCGTCCGCAATGAAAAGAACATTATATTTTTTACATAATTCCGATGCGCCTTTTAAGAATCCTTCATCAGGAACATAAACCCCGGCTTCACCTTGTATTGGTTCTGCTAAAAATGCCGCAATATTTTCAGAATCATTTTTTAAAGCTTCTTCTAAAGAATTGAGGTCGTTATAAGGGATTTTTATAAATCCGGGTGTGAAAGGACCATAATTTTGGTTAGCATCAGGATCATTAGAGAAAGAAACAATTGTCGTTGTTCTTCCATGGAAATTATTTTCACAAACAATAATTTTAGCAGCATTTTCAGAAATGCCTTTTATTTCGTAGCTCCATTTTCTGGCTAGTTTAACCGCTGTTTCTACAGCTTCGGCTCCGGAATTCATAGGAAGCACTTTGTCAAATCCAAATAAAGTAGTGATCTTTTTCTCGTATTCTCCTAATTTAGAATTATAGAAAGCTCTTGATGTCAAAGCTAATTTTTTGGCTTGTTCTACCAAAGCATCCACAATTTTTGGATGAGAATGTCCTTGATTAACAGCGGAATAAGCAGACAAAAAATCGTAATACTTTTTACCTTCGACATCCCAAACATAGACGCCCTCACCTTTGTCCAGTACCACAGGAAGCGGATGGTAATTGTGAGCGCCAAATTGATTTTCGAGATCGATAAAATATTGAGAATTCTTTGTGATTTCTGCTGTTGACATAAATTTTATTTTTTACAAATCTAAGAATATTATTCTTCAAAAGATCATATCTAATTGTGTATTTTATTCTTGATTTCAATAGTTGATTTTTAATATGAACCAATTGCACTTTTATCAATTTTTGCAGATATGAATTAATGAAAACTTATAATTACATAAATAAAAAAACTACTCCATTTCTAGAGTAGTTTTTATTTTATTAAAATGAAAACGATTAATGATTATCAAAACTTCTGTCCATTACAAAGTCTTCCATAAACTTCGTAGTATAATTTCCTGCTAAGAAATCTTCATTTTCCAATAATTGTCTGTGGAACGGGATGGTAGTTTTTACACCTTCGATATAAAACTCTTCCAAAGCACGTTTCATTTTTGCAATTGCTTCTTCTCTGGTTTGAGCTGTTACAATAAGCTTGGCAATCATAGAATCGTAGTTTGGTGGAATCGCATATCCCGAATAAACGTGTGTGTCAACTCTTACACCGTGCCCGCCAGGAATATTCAGTCCGGTGATTCTTCCCGGAGATGGACGAAAATCGGCATAAGGATCTTCTGCATTGATTCTGCATTCTATAGCATGCATCTTCGGATAGTAATTTTTTCCGCTGATTGGTGTTCCTGATGCTAGCAAAATCTGCTCACGGATCAAATCGTAGTCAACAACTTGTTCGGTAATCGGGTGCTCAACCTGGATTCTGGTATTCATTTCCATGAAATAAAAATTTCTGTGTTTGTCTACCAGGAATTCGATGGTTCCAACACCTTCATAACCAATAAACTCAGCGGCTTTTACAGCGGCAGCTCCCATCTTTTCACGGAGCTCATCTGTCATAAAAGGAGAAGGTGTTTCTTCGATTAGTTTCTGGTTTCTTCTCTGTACAGAACAGTCTCTTTCAGAAAGATGGCAAGCTTTTCCATATTGGTCTCCGGCAATCTGAATCTCAATGTGTCTAGGCTCTTCAATCAATTTTTCCATATACATTCCGCCGTTTCCAAAAGCAGCAACTGC
Source organism: Chryseobacterium sp. 36-9 (assembly GCA_001898785.1). Lineage (GTDB taxonomy): Bacteria > Bacteroidota > Bacteroidia > Flavobacteriales > Weeksellaceae > Epilithonimonas > Epilithonimonas pallida. Next base: position 57,103 of record MKVE01000017.1, read on the forward strand.
TTCCTGAATGGCAGAATCCCAATGGTCTTTTAGGTCTTCCTCTTTCCAAACGGCTCTCATACCTTTTCCACCACCACCAGCAGTCGCTTTGATCATGACAGGATAACCGATTTCTTTAGCCGTTTTCTTAGCATCTTCGTAAGAATCAATTAATCCGTCAGAACCTGGAACACATGGGATTCCAGCAGCTTTCATTGTTGCTTTAGCTGTAGCTTTGTCTCCCATTTTCTCGATTTGCTCAGGCGTAGCTCCAATGAATTTGATGCCGTTTTTAGCACAGATTCTGGAGAAATTCGCATTCTCCGACAAGAATCCGTAACCCGGATGGATGGCGTCTGCATTGGTGATCTCTGCAGCAGCAATGATATTAGGGATTTTGAGATAAGAGTCCTTACTCATTGGTGGACCAATACAAACAGCTTCGTCTGCAAAACGCACGTGAAGACTGTCTTTATCTGCTGTCGAATAAACAGCAACCGTTTTGATCCCCATTTCTTTTGCCGTACGCAAGATCCGCATTGCGATCTCACCACGGTTTGCGATTAATATTTTTTTGAACATCTGTTCGAAATTATAAATTTTGAATTTTAAATTAATTTTAAACGAAAGAATTTCATCTAAAATTTATAATCTTTTACCTTAAAATTCCTTAAGATGGATCAACTAAGAATAATGGCTGATCATACTCTACAGGTGAAGCGTCATCAACCAATATTTTCACGATTTTTCCGCTAACTTCTGATTCAATTTGGTTGAAAAGCTTCATTGCTTCGATCACGCAAACTACTTTTCCTTCTGTTACAGCATCACCAACATTTACAAAAACGTCTTTATCCGGAGATGGCTTTCTGTAGAAAGTACCAATCATTGGAGACTTGATTGTAATATATTTGCTGTCATCAGCAGAGCTTGTTGCTTCAGAAGCTGCAGGAGCAGATCCTGTATTTGCAACTGGTGCGGAAACAGGAGCCTGGTAAGCAACTTGAGGAGTTACATAACTTACAGGTTCTCCTCCAAGTGGAGTTTTGATATAGATTTCGAAGTCTTTGTTTTTATACTTTACTTCGGAAACACCTGCCTTTGCAACAAATCTTACAAGATTCTGAATGTCTTTTATATCCATAAAATTTTTAAATTGTTTTGAACGCCAAATATAATAAAAAACCACCCAAATTGATAAAATCCGAGTGGTTTTTTATGTTGTGTATAAGATTATCGGAAGATAAATCTTAGTTTTCTTCTGTTGTTTCTACAGTTTTCTCTAATACAACTTTTCCTTTGTAGTAAAGTTTTCCTTCATGCCAGTGAGCTCTGTGATAAAGATGCAATTCACCAGTAGTAGCGTCTTTTGCTAATTGAGGCGCTACAGCTTTGTAGTGAGTTCTTCTTTTATCTCTTCTTGTAGACGACTGTCTTCTCTTAGGATGTGCCATTGTTGATTATTTTAAAAATTCAAACGAATTATAGTTATACTTAATTATTGTCTCTTAACTTTTTCAAAGCTTCCCATCTTGGATCGGTGCTTTGTTCTTCCTCTTCTTCAATTTCTTTTGGACTGTATTGGTCAAGGAGTTTTTGATATTCATCATTGTCTCTTACGGATGGCGCCAGTTTTTTCATCGGGATCGATAAAACAACGGCTTCATATACAAGATTGGCTATGTTGAACTCGCTATCTTTTTGAGGAATCGTGATAATATCTTCATTACTATCATCATATTCTTCACCAAATTTTACAAGAACCTTCAGATCATTCTCAATGTTTTCAGAAAATTCATCATTGCTGATGTCGCAAATCAATTGAACTGTTCCTGAAACGTTGATATAGAATTCCAAAAATGTGGTGTGTTTGTCCAAGTGAACATCCACATCAATTTTTGGGTTAAAAAACTCTTGTTCAGTCTCAAATAAATCAAAGAACTCCTGATTGATTTCGAATTTGAAATCGTGCTTTCCGGTTTTAAGACCAGAAAAAGCAATATCGTAGTTTCTAAATCTGTCCATAAAAAATGGTGTGCAAAAATAATTTAATTTTTTTAAATAACAAAATGTTTTTTGGAAATACTTGAAATGCAAAAAATTACTTCCAATATTTTTGTTTACTCAGCTTCGGTTGGAAGGTCTTCATCCACGCCGTTATTAATATGCATGGCTTTTGGACGAAGCTGGTTTTCCATCAGTTCCCGATATTCGGTTCTGTTCTTAAAAATCCTGATGGCTGTAAAAATAGCTTCCGAAAAAGAAGTTTCATCAGCCAGGTTTTTCCCTGCGATGTCATAAGCAACACCGTGATCCGGCGAAGTTCTGATAAAAGGTAAGCCGGCAGTGTAATTGACGCCTTCTTCGTAAGCAATGGTTTTGAAAGGTGCTAATCCCTGGTCGTGATACATTGCCAAAACTGCATCAAAAGCCTTGTATTTTTCCGGCTGGAAAAAGCTGTCGGCAGGATACGGACCAAAAGCCAGAGCGCCAGTTTCAAAAAGTTCTTTAATGGCAGGTTGTATGATTTCAATTTCTTCTTTGCCGATGACGCCGCCGTCGCCAGCGTGAGGATTAAGTCCTAAAACTGCAATTTTTGGTTTTTGTACGCAGAAGTCTTCCTTCAAAGTTGTTATCAATTGTCTGATCTGCTTCTTGATTTTTTCTTTCGAAATGTTTTTTGCAATATCAGCAACTGGAATGTGATGCGTGGAAACAGCAACTTTCAGATCGTCTGTTACCATAAACATTACCGCTTTTTTCTGCGCTTTCTCTTCAAAATAGCCTGTGTGTCCGGCGTGAGCAAAGCCGTACTTCATCATCTCATCCTTATTGATAGGAGCGGTTACCAAAACATCGATTTCATTTTTAAGTAGAGCTTCTGTTGCAGCTTCCAAAGAATCGATCGCCATTCTTGTGGATTCTTCTGTAGGAACACCAAATTCTATATTACTATTCTCTTTTGTAAGGTTTACCATATTGATTTTCCCACCCTGAACTTCTTTTGCAGAATTGATATAATTAAAATTCGTCTGCAATTTGAAAACGTTTTTCTGATAAGTAAATAATTTACCTGATCCAAAAATAACCGGCGTGAAGAAATCCGTAATGGTTTTGTCTTTCAGAGATTTCAGAATAATCTCGGGTCCGATTCCGTTGAAATCGCCGATTGAAATTCCTACTCTGATTTTATGATGTTTGGAGCTCATTTGTTTATCTTTGACATTTAAAAGAATTTTACAAATTTAGGTTTTTTTAGGTTGGTTGCATACTAGTTCTATAACTAAATGTTATATTGATGACAAATGCCATAGCCCCGATTGTAGTGGAAATCCTTTTTCTTTTCTTTGAAAAGGAAAAGATTGCAACGGAAAGCGGGATTAAGCTCCTAAAAAAATCAATAAAAAATAAAAGAATGTTTACAGGAATAATTGAAGCAACGGGAAAAGTAGAGAAAATTGACAAGAACGAAAGTAATATCGATTTTGTACTGAGTTGTCCTTTCACACAGGAGTTGAAAATCGACCAAAGCCTGGCTCATAACGGCTGTTGCCTGACTGTTGTGGAAATCAACAGCGATTCTTACAAGGTAACGGCGATCAACGAAACACTGGAAAAAACCAATCTTAATTTTTGGAATGTGGGAACGGAAGTGAATTTGGAACGCTGTTTGAAATTCGAAGGAAGATTGGATGGTCATATCGTTCAGGGTCACGTTGACAAAACCGGAGTTGTAGAAAGTATCGAAGACCAGAATGGAAGTTACTTTATTACAATTTCTTACGAAGAAACTACAGAATATACAACGGTTCCGCAAGGTTCTGTTACTGTAAACGGAACGAGTCTGACGGTTGCCGAGAGCGATACAAATAGGTTTTCTGTTGCAATAATTCCCTACACGTGGGAGTTTACAAATATGAAGCATTTGAAAATAGGTGATGTGGTGAATCTGGAATTCGACATCATTGGGAAATATGTTGCGAAACTTTTGAAAAAGCAAAATGCCATTAAGTGATTATAAAGGTTACCGGTTAAGAAATAGGGTTTTTATTGGATTTTTAGCGATTTGCTTCCTAAGTGTTATCACTTCGGCTGCTTTGTCGTTTGTGATTTTGCGTGACAATGCCAAGATGCAAAGCAAAACGGATATGCAGAATAAATCCGAAGCGCTGATGTCTTCTCTGGATTATGCACTTAGTCATTCTCAGGTAGAAACTAATGACATTCCTAAAATTCTTGAAAACGAAATCTATGAGATTGCCGATATCAACAAACACGATATTATCATCTATGATCTGAAAGGGAATTACCTTTTATCCAACAAGGAACCGAATCTTGTCATCCAGAAAAAAATGCCTGCTGATGTCATCAAGGCGATCAGAAAAAACGGAAAACAATATGATGATAAATCCTATGATGATAGATTGAAAGCGACAATTGTCTCTTCTTATATGGTGCTGAAGAATAACATGCTGGAAGATATTGCCTATGTTTATTTCCCCTATTACCACAATGAGAGTGCTTATATGGAGGTTTTCAAACATTATTTTGCATACATCATCGGTGTTAATCTTTTGATTATTCTGTTCAGTATCTGGTTTAGCTGGATTATTTCAAATAACCTAACAGAGGCAATTACACGTTTCACATCTATGATTAGCAGGATTAATCTGTTTGATAAAAATCTCCAGCCGATTAAATACTATAAGAACGATGAGCTAAACGCATTGGTAAAAGCTTATAATAAAATGATCTCTGAAATTGCTGACCAAAGGGAACGTCTTAGCTATATCGAAAAACAATCCGCGTGGGAAGAGATGGCAAAACAAGTGGCACACGAAGTTAAAAATCCTCTGACGCCTATGAAACTGATGATGCAGAATTTTGAAAGAAAATTTGATCCCAATGATCCGAATAACGAAATGAAAGTTAAAAATCTAAGTGAAGTAATCATCGGGCAAATTGATGTTATCAGTAGAGTAGCAAGTGCTTTTTCGGAGTTTGCACAACTGCCTAAAAGAAATGATGAGGAAATCAATCTTAATAAAGAAATCAAAAATGTTCTGACGATCTTCAGTGATGAAAATATTTTTGTCCATGCCAACCATGACAACATAATGATGAAGATCGACAGGGATTATCTGACAAGAATCATTACCAACCTTGTAACCAATGCCAGTCAGGCCAAAGCGGATGGTAGAAAATCGGTCATTAATGTTGATCTGGAGAAAATTGAAAAACGAATCCGAATCACAGTGGAAGATAATGGCATAGGAATCTCGGCGGATCAACTCGACAAAATTTTCGACCCGAATTTCACGTCAAAAAACAGTGGAATGGGAATCGGACTAACAATGGTGAAACGAATGGTTGAAGACTATAACGGAACGATTACAGTGATTTCAACTATTGACAAAGGAGCGATTTTCACTATCTCAATGCCTTCCAATCTTTAGATGAAATCGTTTCGATTTAAGCAATTCGACATCCTGCAGAGTTCTGATGTTTTCCGGGTTGGGACAGACGCCGTTTTGTTAGGTGTTTTATCTGATGTGATGGGAGCAAAACAAATTCTGGAAGTCGGAACCGGAACCGGAATTATTTCCCTGATGCTGGCTCAGAGAAATCCTGATGCCAATATCTTAGCCATTGATATTAATTCCGAAGCTGTTAATATCTCTCAAACTAATTTTTTAAATTCTCCTTTTTCAGATAGAATCAAAAGTCAACTTCAGGATTTTAAACAATTTGAAACCGGGGAAAAATTTGATTTAATTATTTCGAATCCGCCTTATTTTGAAATTAACAGCTCTGACAAAGATATCCTGGCAAGACAAAGATTGGAGTTGGATTTCTCTGATTTGATCCAGAAGGCTTCACAATTACTTTCTGATGAAGGTTTGTTTTCTGTTGTTATTCCTATTGATTCCGAAAAACAATTCACTCAGATTTGTCTTAATAATAATCTGTTTCTCAAAAGAAAGGTCATTATTAAAGGAATCGAAACGGCTGAACCGAAAAGAGTAGTTTTAGAATATTCATTCCAACAATCGGGAACTAAAAAAGAGAATTTTGTTATTGAAAAGTCACCAAGAGTTTATTCCGATGAATATCTTGAGCTGACAAAAGATTTCCATATATTCAACAAAAAAGCTCTCTGAATTTTCAGAGAGCTTTTTTATCTATAACTAATAATTTTTTTTATTCGAATAATTCCGCTGTGTCCAGAACAGAAACCTGTCCGTTTTCGCACCGGATGGCTTCGCCGGGATAATTCTGAATCATATGATAATCGTGTGTCGCCATTACAACTGCACAATGGTTTTCTTCCGCTAGATTTTTAAGAAGCGTCATAATATCGTTTGACGTTTCCGGGTCAAGATTTCCTGTTGGCTCATCTGCAAGAATCAATTCTGGATGATTTAACAAAGCTCTTGCAATCGCGGCACGTTGCTGCTCACCACCGGAAAGCTGATGTGGCATCTTGTGTTTTTTTGTTTTCATCCCAACGCTGGACAGGACTTCATCAATTCTTGCTTCCATTTTATGTTTGTCTTTCCAGCCGGTTGCCTGGAGGACAAAAAGAAGATTTTTTTCAATATTTCTATCCGGCAAAAGCTGAAAATCCTGGAAAACAATTCCTAATTTTCTTCTTAGGTTTGGAACGTCAGATTGTTTCAGTTTCTTCAAATCAAAACCTGCGACTTGTCCGCTTCCGCCTTGCAAGGGAAGTTGCCCGTAAAGGACTTTCAGAAGAGAGCTTTTCCCGGAACCTGTTTTCCCGATCAGATAACAGAATTTTCCTTTTTTGATATGAAGATCAACATCATTCAGGACGGTAAAGTTTTTCTGTACAATCTTAGCATTGCTCAAATCTATAATATCGATACCCGGATCATTTCTGTGCGGCATAATTAGAAAATTGAAAGTTTGTGAAAGTCAAAAATAGCAAAAACTTATTTTTCCGCTTTTACTTTTGGGAAATTTTAACAACAAAAAATGCTTGAAAATTTTTCAAGCATTTTTTGTATATGATAATTAAAGAAAATTATCTCTTAGCGCGAGATGCACTAACAGTTAAGCTCTTTCTGCCTTTCGCTCTTCTAGCTGCCAACACTCTTCTTCCGTTTGGTGTAGACATTCTTTCACGGAAACCGTGCTTGTTTCTTCTTTTTCTTTCAGATGGTTGGAATGTTCTTTTACTCATCACTAATATATTTAGTTCGTAATTATCTTTTTATTTTCAGACTGCAAATATAGGGATTTTATTTTGAGTGGCAAATATTTAAAAACTTTTTTATGTTAATTTTTCACTTCCCGTTTATTTCAATAATTATGGCAGCTATTTCCGCCTTCCGCTCCCAAACCTAACGAAGTGGTTCGACGAAGTCAATCTTTTCACTCCACTGCATAAAAAGGATTTCCGCTCAAGTTGGGCTGCGGATTCAACATAAAAACAACAGTTTGCAAAATCCAATATTGTCATTCCCGAGGAATCTAGACTGTTGAGATTCTTTCAGAATGACAAAGTTACGGTTTATAATTTCTAATCTTTAAATTTGTCTTAATCAAAAACAAACTATGATAAAATCAAAACAAAATACAGAACATTATATCTGGGGTGGAAACTGCGACAGTTGGGTTTTGCTTAACTCAAATAATCTTTCCATTAAGCAGGAAACGATGCCTCCAAATTCAAAAGAGCAATTGCATTTCCATAAAAACGCCCAACAGTTTTTCTTTATTTTAAAAGGAAAAGCAACGTTTACTGTTGATGGAGAAGTTTTCGAGGTTGCTGAAAACTCGGGATTTCATATCTCGCCAAATAGAAATCACCTGATAGAAAATCAATCAGATGTTAATTTGGAATTTCTCGTCATATCGAATCCTTCAACAAATAATGATAGATTTGCAGTAGAAAAATAAAAGATGAAATCTCTATACAATCTTTTCGTTCACTTAATGATTTTCGGGATGAAAGTCTTCTCACTCTTCGATTCCAAAACAAAAAAAGGAGTCCGGGGAAGAAAAGAATCTCTTAAAATCGTTCTAGACAGCATCCAGGGACAAAAAGTGCTTTGGATGCACGCTGCAAGTCTTGGCGAGTATGAGCAGGGACTTCCGGTTCTTGAAAAGCTGAAGGAACAATTCCCGGAACATAAGACTCTAGTGACGTTTTTTTCGCCTTCCGGTTATGAGAATGTGAAGAAAAGAAAACAGATTGCTGATGCTGTCTGCTATTTGCCTTTTGACAGAAAAAAAGATGTGAAAGACTTTGTTTCCTCTTTTGAGACGGAGATTTTCTTCACGGTTAAATATGATTATTGGTACAATCTTCTGGAAGAGTTGAAGAATCGGGGCGTGAAAATCTATGTGATTTCGGCTTTGTTTTATGAGCATCAGGTTTTTTTTGAAAGTTATGGAAAATGGTTTGCAAAACAGCTTCGTCAAAACATCGACTGGTTTTTTCATCAGACTATCAAATCACAGGCTTTGGCAAAAAAAATAGGATTGACCAATTCTACGGTTTCTGGTGATACACGATTTGACCGGGTGAAACAATTTTTAGACAGAGATAATCACCTGGAATTCATAGAAGAATTCAAAGCGGACCAAAAGCTGATTGTCTTCGGAAGCAGTTGGCAGGCAGAGGAAGATATTGCTCAGGTTGTGGCAAAAAAACTTCCCAAAATGAAACTCATCATTGCTCCTCACGATTTGCACAGGGTTCCGCATCTGCAGAAATTATTTCCGAATGCTATATTATACAGTTCCCTTACAAATTCTCATATCCCTGAACTCTCAAACTCTCAAACTCTCATCATAGATAGTATCGGGAAACTTTCCAAATTGTATTCTTATGCGGATCTTGCGGTTGTGGGAGGCGGATTTCATTCGGCTGGTTTGCATAATATTCTGGAAGCGGCGGTCTATGGTGTTCCGGTGATTTTTGGAAATCAGTACAAGAAGAACCCGGAGGCAGATACACTGATTGAGGCGAAAGGAGCCAAATGTTTTGACGACTTTGTTGCGGCTTCAGCTTTTATCACAGAATTGATTAATAAAGATTCGCAGACAGAGGATGAAGAGAAATCTTTCCTGAAACAGATGTCCGAAAATGCTTACAATTTTGTGAATTCTCAGCCTGATGCGACGGAGATTATTGTAAAGAAGATTTTGAACAAAACATCGTCGACTTAAACACGATGCTCACAAGGCTTGTCGCAAAGTTCACAACGAATTGAGCTGTAATTTTTGTGTTCTTTGTGAAAACTTTGCGTCTTTGTGGTTAAAAATCCTATTTCAAAAATCCCTGACTTTTTATCTCCTTCACAATCAATTCAAAATGGTCTGGGATATTTTCACATTTCAGCCAGTTGAAATCTAAACCGTTATTGATGCAAAGCTTTTCAAAATAAAGATTATTATGGATTTTGGAATCGATATCTGATAGAATTTCGTCAAATTCCAACCAATAATCTTCATCCAATTTTTTAATTTGAATTAAGGCTTTGAAAATCTTGTTGATAAGGTAAATGTAAAGTTTATAAACCGCATCGAATCTCTGTTTTTGTAATTTATCGTTGTGTCCCAAAATTTCATTAATCAAAAATAAATTCAAATAAACATCTCCAAATTTATCCGTTGTCACTTTGACATGTTCTGTGATTTCAGCGCTTAATTTTCGTACTAAAACCAGGAAATATTTCGGATTGCCTATGTACTTTGATATTTCTAAGATTCTTTCCTTGATGTAAGCTTCCATTGTGTTGCGCTTGTCATCTGTTGTTTCCTCATCGATAAGCTCAAAATACAATTTCTTGGACAGTAATTTGTCTTTCTTCAGTAATCTGAAAATCAACTTATCCTTTTCCGAATGCGAAAACTGACTGAGCGCGGCTTTAAATTCCTTTGAATATTCCATTAATTGAATAGTTTAGAATATTTCATAAATCCGTTAAAAGCCCAATTGGCTGTATAATACAAAGATTTCAAAGTTGAAAATTTCATATAATTTTTATAAACCAGATATTGATCTTTCATAATATTTGATTTATTCCTTGAAACGCTGTTGGGAAGCATTCGGTATTTTGATAAAGTTTTTTGCAGAGGTTTTCCTTGTGGGATTTTTTTTAATAGTTCCAGCCACATCACGTGGTCTTCACGTTTTGTACCTTCCGGAAAATAGAATTTCCCCACTCTTTCAGAATCATACATAGATGATAAAAGCGATAATCGGCAGGTCTTCAAAAGGTTACTGAAGGTCACAATGGTGTCTGCTTCAAAATCACCAATTTTTGTAGGATTTAGATTCTCATCACAACGAGAATAAGTGGAATAAGCCAATTCTGCATTTTCGGACTTCATAAAATTGACCATTTCTTCAAGGAAATTGGGTTCCCAAAAATCATCTGCATCCAGAAAAGTAATGAATCTTCCTGTCGCATTTTCAAGGGAAATATTTCTTGCGTGTCCGGCGCCTCCGTTTTTCTCAGCTTTGAAAACTTTTATTCTCGGATCGCTTTGTTTTCCTAAAATTTCCACCGAATTATCTGTCGAACAATCATCAGTAATCAGCCATTCCCAATCCTGGAAAGTTTGATTGAGAACAGATTGGATGGTTTCATTCAGATATTTTGAAGAATTATAGTTCGGTGTGATTATAGAAATTTCTGCCACTTGCGATTTTTTGCAAAGATAAATAAAGCATGTAAGATAAAAGAATAAAGAGAAAGGACTCGAAAATTAATAGTGTTAAATTTAAAGTTGTCATTTCCTCTCAAAATCTTAACTTTGTGAATCTAAAAAAAAATCATTATTAATTCTTACTTCATAGAATGTTTTACGATCATCAGCAGATAGAAAAAAAGTGGCAGAAATACTGGGAAGACAACCAAACGTACAAAACTTCCAATAACACAGACAAACCCAAATTTTATGTTCTCGATATGTTTCCGTATCCTTCCGGGGCAGGACTTCACGTAGGTCATCCGCTTGGATATATTGCTTCCGACATTTATGCAAGATATAAAAGACATCAAGGTTTTAATGTGCTCCACCCGGTTGGTTATGACAGTTTCGGACTTCCTGCTGAACAGTATGCTATTCAAACAGGACAGCATCCTGCGATCACGACTGAACAAAACATTACAAGATACGAAGAGCAGCTGAGAAAAATCGGTTTCTCTTTCGACTGGAGCCGGGAAGTAAGAACTTCCGACGCTTCTTATTATAAATGGACACAATGGATTTTCATTGAATTGTTCCATTCATGGTATAATAAAGATACAGACAAAGCAGAGCCCATTTCTTCTTTGATTAAACGTTTTGAAGAAAAAGGAACAGAGGGTTTAAATGCCAATCAGAACGACGAATTGAATTTCACGGCAGAAGAATGGAAAGAAGCTTCTGAAATGGATAAAGAAGACATCCTTTTAAATTACCGTTTAGCCTACAGAGCAGAAACGACTGTAAACTGGTGTCCCGCATTAGGAACAGTTTTAGCAAATGATGAGGTAAAAGACGGAAAATCCGAAAGAGGAGGTTTTCCTGTTTTTCAAAAGAAAATGATGCAGTGGAGTATGAGAATTTCTGCATATTCCGAAAGATTGTTGCAGGGTCTTAAAACTTTGGATTGGCCACAGCCGTTGAAAGATTCTCAGGAATACTGGATCGGAAAATCTCAGGGGGCACAGGTGAAGTTCAATGTTGAAGGTCATGACGAAATCGTTGAGGTTTTCACGACAAGACCTGATACGATCTTCGGAGCAACTTTTATGGTGCTGGCTCCTGAAAACCCTTTAGTAGAAACAATTACTACGGCAGAACAAAAAGCTGAAGTAGATACTTATATTGAAGAAACTTCCAAAAAATCTGAAAGAGACAGAATGTCTGACGTGAAAAACGTTTCAGGCGCTTTCACGGGAAGTTATGCGATCAATCCGTTCAGTGGAGAAAAAATGCCGATCTATATTTCAGATTATGTTCTGATGGGTTACGGAACAGGAGCTGTAATGGCTGTTCCCGCACATGATGAACGTGATCACAGATTTGCGAAGAAATTTAATTTAGAAATTAAAAAAGTTGTAGAAACTGACGAAGATGTTCAGGAAGCTTCTTTTGATTCTAAAGATTCTGTTTGCGTGAATTCGGATTTCTTAAACGGTCTTAATTATAATGATGCAAAAGCAGCGATTATTGCAGCCATTGAGAAAAAAGGAATTGGTCACGGAACAACGAACTACAGACAGCGTGATGCGATTTTTTCAAGACAAAGATATTGGGGAGAACCTGTTCCTATATATTATAAGGATGGAATGCCTTACACATTACCAACTTCTGCGTTGCCTTTGGAACTTCCTGAAGTTGAAAAATATTTGCCAACTGAAGACGGAGATCCGCCACTAGGAAATGCAAAAACTTTTGCATGGGACGAAGCAAATCAAAAAGTTGTGGATACTAATTTAATTGACGAAAAAACGGTTTTCCCGTTAGAATTATCTACAATGCCGGGTTGGGCAGGAAGTTCATGGTATTTCCTAAGATATATGGATCCAAATGATGATGAGGTTTTTGTAAAAAAAGAATTGGCAGATTATTGGGGACAGGTAGATTTATACATAGGAGGAAGTGAACACGCGACCGGACATTTGCTATATTCCCGTTTTTGGAATATGTTTTTGAAAGACAGAGGTTATATTGAACAAAATGAGCCTTTCCAAAAATTAATTAATCAAGGGATGATTTTGGGGATGAGTGCGTTTGTATATAAATTACTTCCTGACTACCCTTCAGATATTAAATATGATTTGAAAGATTCTAATCTCATTTTACCTGATAACCTATTTGTATCAAAAAAATATGCTGACGCAATTTCTCATTATAAAAAACAAGTCGCAGATAAAGCTGTTAAGGATGATTTTAAAAATGGAGGTTTAGATTTTTATTACAATGAAGTTGAAATTCCTCACGAATTAGATGAGTTAGGAATTATATATTATAACAAACTTAAAGAATTAAATATTAATTCTTCTGATGTGGAAATGTTGGATAATGTTCTATTTTTGGGAGATATTCAATCCCTTCACGTAGATATTTCTTTATTAAAAGGAACAACAGACGAATTAGATACTGAAGCTTTCAAAGCTTGGAGACCAGATTATGCTGATGCTGAATTTATTTTGGAAGATGGAAAATACATCACAGGTCGTGAAGTAGAAAAGATGTCCAAATCAAAATACAATGTCGTCAACCCAGATGATATCTGTAATGAATATGGAGCAGACGGTTTAAGATTGTACGAAATGTTCCTTGGTCCATTAGAACAATCCAAACCTTGGAACACACAAGGTCTTAGCGGCGTTTATGGTTTTCTGAAAAAATTCTGGAATTTGTATTTCGATGGTGATAATTTCTCTGTTTCTGATGAAGAGCCAACAAAAGAGGAATATAAAATCCTTCACACCTTAATAAAGAAGGTGAATTTCGATATTGAGAATTTTTCTTTCAACACTTCTGTATCATCATTTATGATTGCTGTGAACGAATTCCAGAAATTAAAATGTAATAAACGCAATATTTTGCAACCTTTGGCTGTTATTATCTCACCATATGCGCCACATATTTGCGAAGAGGTATGGAATTTGCTGGGAAATAATGATTCTGTTGAATTTGAACCATTTCCTGTTCTTGATGAAAGCTATCTTGTTGAGGATGAGATAGATTATCCGGTAAGTTTCAATGGTAAGATGAAATTTAAAATCAAATTAGCGGCCGACTTAGGTAAGGAAGATGTTGAAAAATTGATGATGGAGAATGATGACGTAAAGAAGGTTTTAGGAGATAAATCAGTTAAAAATTTCATTTTTGTTCCGAAGAAAATCATTAATATTGTTATGTGATTTTACGGTTTTAAGAAATGTTAAGAAAAATTATCATTCTTTACTTTGGAATTTATTAAAATTAAAATCATAATTTATTTAAATCAATTTTATATATCTTCCATTAATGTTTCTAAAAGAGATAATGAATTCATAAAAACACTGTTTTAATTTAATTAATAATTAAAAATTGCTATTTTAGCAGATAAAAAAATTACAAGTCAAACGGAAAATAATTTTGCATTTTTCAAAAATTTGACTTTATTTTACACGATAAAATTTAACAATTATAATTTAGTTTTAATATGGAAATGAATGTTTCAAACACGGATGAGCAAGTAGTTGCTAAGAAAAAAGGAGGTCTTAACCCAGCGGTAATTATTCCTATCTTATTAGTAATAGGTATTGCCATTTATTTATTTGTTTGTGGTAACCCGTCTAACTTTCAAGAAGATGCGCGTATCAATGGTGTAGCTTCGGTTGCATTTGCAGATATCGAAAGTAAGGAATTGCACCCACACGGTCTTGGGATGGTTTACATGGGAGGGTTTATTGTACCAATCCTTATTACATTCATGATCACAGTAATAGTTTTCGCGATCGAGCGTGCATTCGTTTTGAGCAAAGCTTCTGGTAATGGTAATCTTGATAATTTTGTTTTAAAAATTAGAAGTTTATTGAACCAAAACAGAGTTGACGAAGCTCTTGAAGAGTGCGACAGACAACAAGGATCTGTAGGTAATGTTGTAAAAGAAGGTTTAACTACTTACAAAGCACTGGCGAAAGATACTACACTAGACAAAGAACAAAAAATGGCGGCTCTTAACAAAGCTATAGAAGAAGCAACAACTCTTGAAATGCCAATGTTGGAAAAGAACATGATGATCCTTTCTACTTTGGGAACAGTTGCAACATTAGTAGCACTATTGGGAACGGTAATCGGGATGATCAGAGCGTTCGCTGCTTTAGGTGGTGGAGGTGGAACTCCGGATGCTGCTGCATTATCAATCGGTATCTCAGAAGCCTTGATGAACACAGCTTTGGGTATTGGTACTTCTGCTATCGCAATTATCCTTTATAACTTCTTTACTTCTAAAATAGATGGTTTAACTTATAAGATTGACGAAATCTCTATGAGTATCCAACAGTCTTTTGCTGAGTTTCACTAAGAAATTAATAGCAATTGGAAATAAATAAAAATGTAAAACTTACATTTTTAAAATCATCATAAATTAGTTAACAAAGACATTTAAATAATGGCGAGAATTAAACCAAAAAGACATGGGGTAGTTACGGATATGACCGCGATGTGCGACGTTGCGTTCCTACTACTTACATTCTTTATATTAACCACACAGTTCAAAAAACCTGATGTGGAGCAGATAAAACCGCCTTCTTCTATATCAGAGAAATTGCTTCCTGATGCAAGTCTTATGACGATTAATGTTACTCAGAATGGTGTATTCTATTTTCAACCGGTTGAAAACGGTACAGAAAGAATGCAACTATTGGATAAAATGGGTCAGAAATACGGAATGAGTTTCACTGATCCTGAGAAAGTAGCATTTACAAAAGTACAGGCGGTAGGAGTACCAATGGGGCAGCTAAAAAGTTATTTGAATCTTCCAGAAGATCAGCAAAAAACTTTTAAGGCGAAAGATGGTATTCCAATGGATAGTACAAACAAGCAATTAATTGACTGGGTTCAACAAAGTTTAGCCGTTAATCCTAACTATAAGTTAGCAATTAAAGGAGATGTAACTACAAAATACCCGAAGGTGAAAAGTTTGTTTGAAGGTTTAAGAGATATTGACTTTCTTAAATTTTGGTTGATAACATCACAAGAAAAATCTGAATAATCAATAGAAATGGCAGAAGTTCAAGTAAAAGAGGATAGCGGGAAAGGCGGCAAGGTCCGTTCGAAAAAGCAGAATACCCGCGTAGATATGACGCCGATGGTAGACTTAGGTTTTCTTTTGATTACATTCTTTATGTTTACCACCACATTTAGCAAACCAAACGTAATGGATCTTGGTCTTCCTGCGAAACCGAAGGAAAACCAAAAACCACCAGATACAGAGATTAAACTAAGTAATTCAATTTCTATCATCATAGGTAAGGATAATAAGATTTTTTATCATCAGCAAGATCAACAAGGTCTTAACGATCAGACTCTTGTTGAAACCAACTTTGATAGAGAAGGAATTAGAAAAGTAATTGAGCAAGCAAAAGCTAGAGCAGCTGATAAAGACAAATTCACCGTAATTATCAAGCCGACTGACGATGCAGTATATAAGAACTTTGTAGATATTCTTGATGAAATGGCTATTACCAAAAATGAGAGATATGGGGTTACCGATATCAAACCATGGGAATTGGCTGTTTATAAAAAGAAAGTTGGGGAATAACCTCTCTACAAGTATCATGTTAAAAATATAAACAATGGCAGATGATAATCTAAAATACGATCTGACTCTTGATGAGATTGTATTTGAAAATAGAAATAAAGAGTATGGAGCTTATGATCTAAGGACTACTTATCCTAAGTTGCTTACAAGGTCTTTTTTAATTGGGACAGCTTTCTTTCTTCTTTTGGCAGTTTCTCCGCTGATTTACCTTAAGATTCAACAAATGAATGCTAAGGAAAAAACCGAAGTGGATGCAAATCTGGTAAATATCC
>MKVE01000017.1:73670-76663 GCA_001898785.1 Chryseobacterium sp. 36-9
AAAGAAGAAGAACCACCTCCACCACCTCCACCAAAAGAGGAAGAAAAGCAGGAGGTAATCCAGAATGTTGTTCCGGAGCCAAAAAGAGTTCCAAAGATTGAAACACCACCACCACCAATTACACAACAATTGGAAACTACAACGGGGTTGCAGAATCAGGAAGGTGTGAAAACGCCAACTTATACGCCACCGCCACCGCCGCCGTCCACAGGTAAATCTACAACGGCTGAGGTAAAACCAGTAACAAACGAAGTTTATGAATCGGTTGATCAATCAGCTGAATTCCCGGGAGGTATCAATTCTTTCAGAAGTAAATTTCAAAATAATTTTGACTCTGGTAACTTGGAAGGTGAAGGTACTCTTAAAACGGAAGTTACTTTCGTAGTTGAAAAAGATGGTACACTAACTCAGGTAAAAGCCAATGGATCTAATGCTGATTTTAATAGAGAAGCTGAAGCTACTGTAAAAGGAATCAAGACAAAATGGACTCCTGGTAAAGTTAATGGACAGCCTGTAAGATCTAGATTTAGATTCCCAATTACAATGAATTTCCAATAGAATTTTTTTGTAATATCATATTAAAAGAGAAGTTTTTATAACTTCTCTTTTTTTATTAGATTTGTATATGTTTAATTGGCTTTCTTTGATAACAGGAATTTTCTACATAGTTTTAGGAATCGTTGTTATACTTTATAAATTCTTCATCATTATTCTGGAACCTAATGTGGCTTACCCATTAGGAGGTTTATTAATAGCTTATGGTATCTTCAGAATAGTACGGGCTATTTTCAGAATTAAAAATGATAATTAAAATGAAAAAAATATTTTTCTTACTAGTGGCTATTTATGCTATTGCTTTTTCTTGTTCAAAAGAAAAGACAAAAGAAATTGATACGCCTAACAAAGGTGAAATTACCCTTGAGGCAGATGAGTCTTTTAAAAGCGTTACAGAAGCTTTAGTAGAAAGATATACTGCACTTAATCCTGAAACAAAAATCAATGTTGTTATCAAAAAAGAAGACTTAGGTTTACTTGATCTTTTAGATAAAAAAGTTAGGGTTATTGTAATGTCTCGTGAGCTTTCTGACGACGAAAAAAAAGCGTACGATGCCAAAATTGATTTGCCTTGGCAACCTGCCAAATTTGCTGCGGATGCAGTTCTTTTTGTTGTACCTAAAGATTCTCCTTTAGAATCAATCTCTATGGATGAAATTAATACTGAGTTGATGTCTGATAAAAAACGGTTGATTTTTGATGGTACCAACTCCAATAATCTTAATTTCATTGCTCAAAAATTTAATAAAAATCCATCTGATCTGAAATTTTCAATTATCAATGGTAATGAAAATGTAGTAGAGCAATTGAAGAATTATCCCGACAAAATTGGCGTTATTAGTTTTAATACGATTAGCCGCCCTTTTGGGGAAGAAGCTCAAAAATTAAGAGCCCAATTAAAAGTTCTCAAAATTACAGAAGGAAATAAAAGCTATGAAGCTTCTCTTGATAATTTGAGAGATATGAGATATCCCTTTACAAGGGTTCTCTATTTTTTAACCAATGAAGCTTATTACGGATTAGGAAATGGATTTATACGATTTTCCTGTCAGCAATTAGGGCAGATCATTGTTGAAAAAGAAGGTTTACAACCTTACAATATATTCAAAAGGGAGGTACAAATGAGATAATATTAAATTTTAATATTATTTTAACTTAAAAAACTTTTTTTTATAAAATAATGGTCTGAATATTGCGATTCATACCAGCGATTTAATTTTTTGAAAAAATAATGAAAACAAAGTATATAATGAATTTAACGAAGAAAATTGCTTTAACTGCTGCAGTAGGTTTTTTTGTGAATCTAACTTTTGGGCAGAGTGTCCAGGACGGTATCAATTATGTAGACAGTCAAAAGTATGCTAAGGCAAAACAAAATTTTACTGATTTAATTAACCAAAATCCTAAGGAAGCAAGTAACTATTTTTACTTAGGTAACACATATTTAACACAGTTCGATCCTAACTTCACAGAAGCTCAGGAAAGTTTTAATAAAGGTTTAGCCGCAGATCCAAAAAGTTATTTAAACAAAATCGGGTTGGCTTCTATAAAACTTGGTAAAGGTGACAAATCAGCAATCGCAGAAATTCAACAGATTGTAAAAGACTCTAAAGAAAAGGATGCTGAAGTATTGTTCAGAGCGGGAGAAGCTTTGACTTTATTTGAAAAAAACAGTTCTCCTGATCTAGCTATTACATATCTTAATAAAGCGATTGAAAAAGCACAAAAAGGAGGTGTTCCTGCCAATTATTATTATTCTTTAGGCGACGCTTACCGTTTGAAAAAAGATCCGGGAAATGCCATGTCTGCTTATGATAAAGCAGAAGCTGTAGCCAAAAATAAAGCTTCTGTATTCACAAGAAAAGGTACTCTTTGGATTGCTGCACAACAATGGCAGCAAGCTAAAGAGAATATTGATAAAGCAATTGCCGTAGATCCTACTTATGCACCGGCTTACAAAGCTCTTGCTGGATTTAATATCAAGTATCAGAAAAATGCTGAGGCTACACAAAACCTTATTAATTATACAAAGTATGCGGACGATGATCCATATACCAAATTGGAAATAGCAAAACTTTACTTTACTAATGAGGATTATGCCAATGCCAAAAAAACCTTAGACGAGGTTTTTGATAAGGTTAATGACCCGATCAAATATAAATTAAGATCTTATATTCAATATGGAGATGGTGATTATGCTGGTGCGAAACAAAATATGGATACATTCCTTTCTCAGGCTGAGAAAAGTAGAGTACAGGCTTCTGATGAAGGTTTACAAGGTTTAATTGCTGCCGGATTAGCAAAAACTGAAAAGGATGCTGCTGTAAAAGCACAACTGGAAGCAGTGGCTCAACAGAAAGTTGCATTTGCGAAAGCCGCAAAAGATGAAACACTGAAATGGGACGAAGAATTGGCTAAAATAAAAGGCGGAATCAGTA
>MKVE01000017.1:76686-108866 GCA_001898785.1 Chryseobacterium sp. 36-9
ACAAATGCTACCATAGAGGCGTTAAAAGCCAAAGTAGCAGCTAATCCTAAAGATACCGACTCACTTTATAAACTTGCTCAGGAATATCAAAATGTTCAGAACTGGAATGGCGCTATATTAACCTGGAGCAAGATGTCTTCTGCGTTACCAGATTGGGCTCCTGCTTATTATAGCCAGGGTTATGCTTATCAGCAGGCAGGAAATAATGATATGGCAAAATCTTCTTACGAAAAATTTATTTCTCTTGTGAAGCCGGCTGAAATAGAAGCGAGTAAGCAGAGTCTAGGTTATGCTTATTTCTTTATAGCTTATATGGAAAAAGATGCCAATCCTGAAAAAGCAAAACAAGCGATTGCGAAGTCACTTGAATATGAGCCGACATATCAGGATGCAATTAATCTTCAAAAGACTTTAAACAAATAATTTTTTAAAATTATTTTCATTATCAAACTTCCCAATTTCAAAAATTGGGAAGTTTTGTTTTAGTAAATTTGTATAAAAATTAGATTCAAATGAAATGTGATATTTTAGCAATCGGAGCTCATCCCGATGATGTAGAGTTGGGCTGTGGCGGAACCATTGTGAAATTGATTTCTGAAGGTAAAAAAATTGGTATTATTGATTTAACCGAAGGTGAATTAGGAACCAGAGGGACACGCGATACCAGAGCTGTTGAAGCGAAAAACGCGGCAGATATTATGGGAATCAGCATTAGAGAAAATCTTAAATTAAAAGATGGCTTCCTGAATAATTCTGAAGAGTATCAATTGAAAATTGTTGAAAAGATAAGAAAGTATCAACCGGAAATAGTATTGGCTAATGCTATAGATGATCGTCATCCGGATCATGCAAAAGCTGCAAAGCTAGTTTCCGATGCGTGTTTCTTGGCAGGATTGAGAAAGATAGAAACTTTTGATAAAGGAAACATTCAGGATGTCTGGAGACCGAAGCAAATTTTTCATTATATCCAATGGAAAAATATAACACCGGACTTTGTAGTTGACATATCTGGCTTTCTGAACAAAAAAATTGAAGCCTGTCTAGCCTACAAAACTCAATTTTATAATCCCGAATCCAACGAACCGATAACACCAATTGCAACCAAAGACTTTTTGGAGAGTCTGACTTACAGAGCACAAGATCTCGGAAGACTTTCAGGAGTAGAGTACGCTGAAGGCTTCACAACAGAAAAATTGCTCGCTTTCAAAAATTTTGACGGAATTGTTTGTTAGTAATCGATAAAATTCTCTATATTTGCACACGCAAAACGGTGATTGTAGCTCAGTTGGTTAGAGCGTCGGATTGTGGTTCCGAAGGTCGTGGGTTCGAGACCCATCATTCACCCAAAACTAAAACGTTTCTCATAGAGAAGCGTTTTTTTTATTATATTGTAAGCTATAATTAATATATGGAAAAGTACTTTAATCTTGTTTTTAATTATAAAAGATTATTGATAGCAAATATTCTTGTATTACTTTCTAAATGTATAGTCATACTATTTTTTAAAGAACAATTTTCGGTCTTTGAAGATTATACTATTGCTGTAAACCTCATAAAATATCATCAATATTCCGAGTTTATTAATTTAGGCTCTACTGCTTATAAATTACCGATCTATCCTCTATTTGTCAGCGTATTTGTCTATTTATTTAACAGTGAAGCACTCAGATATGCTGCTGTAGCGCAATCTGCTTTATTTTTCTTAGTGCCTGTATTGATGTGCAAAATCACGAGATTTTTTAATCAGGAAAAAGTTGGGATAGCTGCAGGATATTTGTTTTTATTGTCTCCGGCTTACTATTTTTATTCATTTATAATAGAGGCGACTAACATATTTGTTCCGTTATTTCTTTATTGGATTTATTTATATTTAAAAATCTGGTTTCGGGATTCCGGTAGTTTTAAAGGCTATATTTTTTTCAGTTTTATAAGCGGAATATTATTTCTGACACAAGTTGTTGTGATTCCAATAGCCGGAATTTTAATTTTATCATTACTGATTTTCAAAAAGATTAATTTCAAAAATTTGATATTAATTTCTTTTGGAACAGTTTTGTTTTATTCGCCTTGGGTTATTAGAAATTATGTTGTATTTGACAAAATTATTATTTCAAAGACTCCGGTTTGGCAAAACATTTATTTTGGATTCAAGGATAATGTTCAGTTTTTTAATGATTTGAAATTGATCCCTCTTAAAAGAGATGAAACCTTATATGAAATGAGAAACGAGCATGATGAATTCATATATGAAAAGGTTTTTAAAAATGAAGTAAGAAAAGTAACTAATTTTGAGCCTCATTTTTTCGTAAAGAAAGCTGTGGGCAATTTTATATGTCTTTGGTATGTTCCTTTGAAATATTATAATGACAATTCTTTATCAGTATTGGTAACAAGAAAATTGTACATTATTGTATTAAATATCCTAACCATCATCTCACTCGTATTTTTATACCGCCGATCAAAATTATTATTTTATTTTTCACTTTTATTTTTTGCCAATTTTACCTTTCCTTATCTGATAGGTCATGCAGCAAACATTCGATTTAAGTTAGATTTTGAATGGTATCAATTGATTTTGGTTTCATATTTATTAGTTATCTTGTATCAAAAATCTAAACAGAAGAAAAATGTAATTTCCTAGAAAACTCATGAAGAAAATATATTTTTTGATATTCTTGATTTATTTGATAGTCAGTATTTATTTCTTAAGAAAACAGATCTCATTAGAATATGAGTGGATGGTTATTATGAAAGACTTTTCCAATTACGGCTGGGAATATCGTTTATATGGAAAATATACGGCATACATGCCTCCTTTTTACTCTTATTTTCTACTAATTTCGAGCAAAATTTTCGGAAGCAATTGGTTGGAAATTGTATGTTTTATACAAGGATTAGTAATCTTTTTCTCGTTATTCTCGCTTTTCAAAACTCTGTTTAAAGAGAAAATTACATCTATAATTGTAATTGCAGGGTTTTGCTCAATATTATTCTTTCCTCCGCTTTTAATAGGGATTTATAAAGTTAGCTCATTTGCATTTTCTCTCAGTTCAATGCTTTTGTTCTTTTCAGTAATTTATAGAATATCAGTATCAAAATCAATCAGCAATAAACAATGGCTTTCTATTGTTCTTATCTGTACGATAAGCTTGTATCTGAGATATGAATTTATATTTATTATTATTCTATCAGTTATTGCTTTTTACATTTCGAAAAGAATATCTTTAAAAAATGCGATATCATTTTTATTAGTCGCATCCTTGATCTATTTACCTTGGTGTATCAGAAACTATTATAAAATAGGAACATTTGCATATTCAACATCATTTAATTTTAATTTTGCTAAAGGTTATAGTGAAAAATATGATCCTTATATTACTTTTAATAATCCATATTCTTCAAAATTAAAACTGACTCTATCAAATACGACACTGTCAAAAATGTTCACAAATGAAAAAGATATGAATGAATATTTGCACAATCTGAATATGGAGTTTGTAGAAAATAACCCTAAACTTTTTGTAAAACAGACAGTTATTAAATTTTTAATTAATTTAACGCAATATTTTCCTGGCTACGAAGGACTCAATCGCAATAAGGTCTATTTATTTTATAGCTTGTATAGTATTTTTATTCAGATTTTATTAATAATATCATTAAAAAAACTTTATCTGCAAAATAAAAGAAGTTTTCTCGTTTATATTACGGGTGGTTTATATCTATTTTTTCTTTTCTTTTATGTTATTGCACCTTTGCCAAGATATATGTTGCTTTATTATCCAATATTTATAGCGGTAATTTTAAAAGCTAATTATGGTAAATTGCAAATAGGAAAATATTTACAAAATACCTGAAATAAAAAAGCGCATTATATAATGCGCTTTTTCTTTTAAACCTCGTCGTCAGAATCTATCGTAAAAGATTTGGATTTGAAGTCTTTATCATGTCTTTCAGAGATTACATCTTCGCCTTTTTGCTGGATAATAAAATCTGTCGATTCATTAAATAATTCCTGGAAACTTTTGAAATCTTCTTTGTAAAGATAGATCTTGTGTTTTTCAAAAGTAGCCTCGCCATTTTCCCCGAAGTTTTTCTTACTTTCTGTAATGGTCAAATAATAATCACCCGCCTTTGTCTCCCGCACATCAAAGAAATAAGTTCTTCTTCCTGCTTTCAACACTTTAGTGAAAATCTCATTCTCATGTCGTTCCTTAAATTCACTCATTGTTAAATATTTTTTAGAAATCTGTATTAACAAATATAACAGAATTCTCGGAATTTCAAAATATTTTGTTAAAAAAATCTGTTAAATCCTCTTTTTTCTTAAAATATTGATAAAAAATGAGTTGAATTTATTTGTCGATTAATTCAAATATAGAATTTCATCTGCTCTTTTTGCGCTTGATTCTCTGTGAGTTATTATGATGGAAGTTGTATTTTTGATATCCTTATCAATGTTTTGTAAAATATTCTCTTCCGTTTCGGTATCCAAGGCGGAAAGGCAGTCATCAAAGATCAGAATATTTGGCTGTTTTATCATTGCTCTGGCAATACAAATCCTCTGTTTTTGCCCGCCAGAAAGCATTACACCGCGTTCACCAACCATCGTTTGATATTGCTCTTTGAATTCTTCAATATTTTTGTGAACATCTGCCTTTTTCGCCATTTCTACTACCAAATTATGATTTGGATTGTCAATGGCGAATCCAATATTGTTCTCTATCGTGTCAGAAAAAAGATAACTTTCTTGTGGCGTATAACCGATTTGGTCTCGGTAAAGTTTCAGATTATGAGTTTTTAGGTTCTTACCGTCGATAAGAATTTCACCTTCATCCGGATCAATTAACCGGCAAAGCAATTGTGCGATTGTTGATTTTCCGCTTCCGGTTTTACCCATTATTGCAAGCGATTTTCCGGCATTAATTTTAAAACTGAGATTTTCTATAGCCTTGATCCCCGTATTTGGATAAGTGTAGCTTACATTTCGGAATTCGATGTCGCCTGTTATCGGATAAACTTCATTATTTGTGTTAATAATTTCAGATTTCAAATCCAGAAACTCATTCACACGCTGCATACTGGCTTCCGCTCTTTGATTGACAGACGTTACCCAACCCAACATAGAGAAAGGAAAAATCAACATATTAATATACATAAAGAAGTCGGCAATGGTTCCTACACTCATTTCTCCGGCAATATATTTTTGCCCGCCAATGTAAAGAATCGCAACATTCAGAAGCCCGATGACGAAAATGATAATCGTAAAAAAGTAAGCTTCAGTTCTAGCCAGATCAAGCGCTTTGTCCTGATAATCTTTTACTTTGATTCCGTAATTTTTCTCAATATATCTTTCTTTACTGAAAAACTTTACAACCCGGATTCCGGAAAAACTGTCTTGTACAAATGTCGAAATTGCAGACTGGCTTTTCTGCATGACTTTCGATTTTTTGTTGATAATGTCGCTCACTTTATAAATCCCGTAAGAAAGGATCGGAAGCGGGATCAAAGTCCAAAGTGTCATCTGCAGATCGGTCATAAACATATAAACGCTGGTAATGATTAATAAGATAATCAAATTCACAACATACATCACGCCAGGCCCAAGATACATTCTGATGGCTACAACATCTTCACTCAAGCGATTCAACAGATCTCCAATGGTTGTCTTTTTATAATCTGTGACCGACAATTCCTGATAATGGCGATAGATTTTATTTTTCAGTTCGTATTCAATCCTTCTGGATGCTACAATAATGGTTTGCCTCATCATAAAGGTAAAGAAGCCCGAAAGTAACGAACACCCAATTAATATTCCTGAGTTGATAAAAATTACTCTGAAATAAGTCCAGTTATTCTTAACATTATCAATGATGTTAAGGTCTGATGATAAGTTAAGTGTTGAGTAATTTTTCTCAATGATATTAATGGTCTGACCGATATACTGGATTTTGTAGATCGCGAAAAAATTACTCAGGACAATGAATAAAAATCCCCAAAAAAGTAAGACGCGATGTTTCCAGAAATATGGATTCAGTGTTTTTAAAGCTTTCATTTTTTTTACACTCCGATTTTCCAAAGTCCTTGCAAAATTAATGATTTAAAATTTCAGATAACACTTTACAACCAGATTTGAGATTTCTTAACAAATGATAAGTTATTTTGAAAATAATGAGGCACAAAACTTGACATTAATCTGTAATTTTGTAACCAAAAAATCTAAATAAATGACCCCTAAACCAAAGTATGATGTTGCATTGATCGGAGGTGGTATAATGAGTGCAACTCTGGCAACAATGCTTCACGAATTTGACCCGAATCTGGAAATTGTAATTTTTGAGCGATTAGGCGAAGTGGCAAAAGAAAGTTCATCTGCATGGAACAATGCAGGAACAGGACATTCCGCTTTTTGTGAACTGAATTACACGCCGGAAAAAGAAGGTAAAATTGACATCAAAAAAGCGGAATATATTGCTGAACAGTTCGAAGTTTCTAAGCAATTCTGGTCTTACCTGATTAATAAAGGTATTATTGATAAGCCGAAAGAATTCATTAATTCCTGCTCACATATGAGCTTTGTTTTTGGTGAAAAAGATGTGGAATATCTTAAAAAAAGACACGAAGCATTACAAAAGTCGCCTCTGTTCCAAGGGATGGAATATTCTGATGATCATCAAAAACTGAACGAATGGGTTCCGCTAATGATGCATAAAAGAATGCCATCGGACAAACTGGCTGCAACTAAAATGGATCTGGGAACCGATGTCGATTTCGGAAAATTAACGTCGAAATTAATTGATCATCTCAACAAAACTGAATCTGTAGAAGTTTTCACTTACCACGAGGTTAAAGATATTGATGCCGATGGAAAAGGTGGCTGGGAACTGCAGGTCAATGACAGGAAAAATCTTCATAAACAAACTGTAAACGCTGACTTTGTTTTCATAGGAGCCGGCGGTTATGCTTTACCACTTTTGGAGAGTTCAGGCATCGAGGAAAGCAAAGGTTATGGCGGTTTTCCTGTAAGCGGGCAATGGCTGGTTACAACCAACCCGGAATTGGTGGAAAAACACCACGCTAAAGTTTATACACAGGCAACGGTTGGTGCGCCGCCAATGTCAGTTCCACATCTTGATCTTCGAATTATTGACGGAAAAAAAGCATTGTTGTTCGGGCCTTTTGCAGGATTTTCAACTAAGTTTCTAAAAGAAGGAAGTTATCTGGATTTGCCGGAAAGTGTCAACTTCAAAAATATCCGTTCTTTGTTCGGAGCTTGGTGGCACAATATGCCTTTAACGAGATATTTGATTCAGCAAGTAACGATGAACAAATCTCAGAGAATGTCACATCTGAGGGATTTTGTGAAAGATGCAAAAGAAGAAGACTGGGAACTGAAACATGCAGGACAAAGAGTCCAGATTATTAAAAGAGACCGTTTCGAAGGTGGAAGACTAGAGTTCGGGACAGAAGTTGTTGTGAACAAAGAAGGAAATATCGCATCATTATTAGGGGCTTCTCCCGGAGCAAGTACATCTGCATTTGCAATGATAATGGTTTTGGAGAAATGTTTTGAAAAGAAACTGACAACAGACTGGTATGATAAACTTCTGGAAATGATCCCGAGTTATGGTAAAAAATTAGCTGAGCATCCGGAATTGATTCATCACATCAGAGATTATTCTAAAGAAAAACTGGAATTGGACTATTAATACAGAACTCAACCAATGAGTGAAACAAAAGTAAAACCGAATATCTCCGAAGACCTTCTTCTGAAACTGAAAACGGAAATCCTGGAAGAAAAGCAAGTCATATTGCATTGCTGTTACAAATCAGATATGTTTTTGGAGGAGAAAATCAGAATTTGGTCTTCAACTTATTTGGTTGACAGGCATTCTGAACATATTTCCAAGCTGATTCATTTTGAGAATATCAGCTTGTTCCCGGATTGGACAGATGTCCCTTATGGAAAAGAATATTGGTTTACATTGATTTTCTCAGGATTACCAAAAGATTGTCTCGTTTTTGATTTTATCGAATTGATTCCTCAGAATGGCGGATTTTTTCAGGAAGGTATTGTAAGAAACTCTTCCGATGTTTATAAAATCAAATTGGATATATAACAAGAAAGGTTCAGAATCTCTGAACCTTTTTATTTTTTAAGAAAGCTTTTGCATCTCTTGTCTTATCTTTTCCTGAAGTCCTTCCGAAGCCGCAACTAATGGAAGTCTCAAGTAATTTTTAATCAAACCTTTTTCCGCAAGGATAGTTTTGATGCCGCAAGGATTACCTTCAGCAAAGATCAATCTTGTGATTTCTACCAAAGAATTGTGAATTTTATAAGCTTCATCCACTTCTCTGTTGCGAGCCAATTTTACCATTGTAGAAAATTCTTTGGGATAGGCCTGGCCGATTACCGAAATGACACCGTCACCGCCCGCCAAAGTCACTGGCAAAGTATATTCGTCATCGCCAGACATTAGTGAAAAATTCTCTGGCTTTTGTCTCAGGATATCGAAATACTGCAAAATATTTGGTGCTGCTTCTTTAATCATAAAAAGATTCGGGAAATCGTTAGCTAAACGCAAAGTTGTAGAAGCTTCAACATTTTGACCAGTTCTTCCGGGAACATTATAAATGATGATTTTTTCGCCAGTTTCCGCCAAAGCTTTGTAATGCTGGTAAAGCCCTTCCTGATTTGGTTTGTTGTAATAAGGAGAAACCGATAAAACAGCATCAAAATCTGACAAATCCGTTTCCTTGATTTGCTGTACAACTTCAGCCGTATTATTTCCGCCAATTCCTAAAACTAATGGTAATCTGTTATTATTGATCTTGGTGATGTGAGCAATGACTCTGTCCTTTTCTTCCTTAGAAAGTGTTGCAGCCTCAGCTGTAGTTCCCAAAACAACCAGGAAGCTGGTTCCGTTGTCTATATTATAATCGATTAATCTCGTAAGAGAATCAAAATCTACGGATAGATCTTCATTGAAAGGTGTTACCAAAGCTACACCTACGCCTTTTAGCTGACCCATTTTTATTTGAAAATTAAATTTCTCAAAGTTAATTTATTTTGATAAACAGACAATAGAACTCACTCACAATATTTATTTAAAACATTGATGTTGCTGTTAAATTGTCAATATTAATATTTTTATTTGGGCAGCTATTTCCGTCCTCCGTTCCCGCTATCCGCCTGTGGCGGATGAGCTCCACTCAGGCCGGGCTGCGTGCAATTCATTTCATAAAAACAACATCTCAAAATGTTATAATTAAGAATCCAATTTGAAGAATCAATAACAGGATTAATTTAGTTTTAAAACCCGAAAATCATTAGATTTGTATCCATATTATTTTTAAATGAAATCGGAGATTCACGATTCAGTAATTAAGATAAAAATTAAATGAATAAAAATAAATTATTAGGATTTGGTATCATCAGTTTGTTGTTGATTGGTTGTAAAGCACCGCTCAATATAGCAAACATCCATACCGAAAAGAATATTTACATCACCAGCGATCTCACGGAGGATAAAGAAATGGCTGCTATCATAGAACCTTACAAACACGAATTGGAAGGTAAAATGAATACCAAAATTTCTCATACCAATACGGAACTTAATAAATCAGGAGACAACAGCAACCTGGGAAACCTTCTGGCGGATTATACTTTCGAAGGTGCTGACGAATGGGCGAAAAAGAATAACATTCCTGCAATAGATGCGGCAGTGATCAATATCGGAGGAATCAGAACCATCATCCCAAAAGGAGATATTGTGACCAAACAAATCTATGAAGTGATGCCTTTCGAAAATGAAATCGTCATCATCAAAATGAATGGAAAAGACGTGGAAGGATTATTTGATTACTATCTGAAAACTCAGAAAAATAATCCGGTTTCTCATTTGGTCATTGAAACGGATGAAAATAATTCGATTTCTAAAAAATTGATCAACGGAAAAACAATCGATTATAATAAAAATTATTATATCGCAACTTCTGATTATCTGGCTTTGGGAGGAGATAATATGTTCTTTTTTAGCAAGGGTGAAATGATATCAACAGGGATCAAGATGCGTGATCTCTTCCTGGAAAAGTTCAAACAAAATCCAGAGATTTCTTCTCCAGACGACGTAAGATTGATTTTCAAAAACAAAAAAGTGCAGGAATAATGAAAAGAAAAGAGTTTCTAAAATATATCGGAGGTGGAAGTCTCGCTCTGACATTGTCTCCTAATCTTTTGTTGGCAGAGCCATTTGATATTCTGAAAAAAGAGTCAGCGCATAAACTAACGATTCTTCACACGAATGATCAACACAGTAGAATCGAACCATTCGACGCTTCTTACACCAAAAATCCAAATCAAGGAGGCTTTGCCAGAAGAGCGTCATTGATCAAGAAAATCAGGAGCGAGGAAAAAAATGTGTTGCTTTTGGATTCCGGCGATATTTTCCAGGGAACACCTTACTTCAATTTCTTTGGCGGCGAATTGGAATTTAAACTGATGAGTATGATGCAATATGATGCGTCAACAATGGGAAATCACGATTTTGATAATGGCTTGGAAGGTTTTCTGAAAGTCCTTCCGAATGCAAAATTTCCTTTCATTTGCTCTAATTATGATTTCAAAAATACAATCCTTGACGGAAAAACCGAGCAATATAAAATCTTCAACAAAGACGGAATCAGAATAGGAATTTTTGGAGTCGGAATCGAGCTGAATGGCTTGGTTGGAAAGAAGAACTATGCAGAAACGGTTTATCACGATCCAATTGAAGTGGCTCAGCATTATGCCGATTTTTTAAGAAACGAGAAAAAATGTGATTTGGTAATTTGCTTGTCCCACATTGGTTTTGATTACCAGGACCAGCCTGAGAAAATGTCGGATAAACATTTGGCAGCAAAAACTTCCGGAATAGATTTGATTTTAGGAGGCCATACACATACTTTTTTGAAAGAACCATTAAGCTTTCAGAATAAAAATGGTAAAAACGTTATAGTCAATCAGGTAGGATGGGCAGGGATTTTATTAGGAAGATTAGATTTTTATTTTGATAAAAACAAAAACATAAAAAATATTTCGTGGAATAATCAGTTAATAGATGAAAGCATAATAGTTTAAGATGAAAAAAATTTTATTACTTATATCAATTTTTATAATTCTGATTTCTCAGGCGCAGACAACCAAATGGAGTGATTTGTTTTCGTACAATAACGTTTTGGTAATACGTGAAGATGGAGATCGTATAATTGCGGCTACCGAGAATGGCATCTTTTACTATTATCCAGGAACAGGAGAAATTAAAAAGCTATCAAAAGCCAATGGTTTGCATGAAGTTAAAATTTCCGCCTTTGATTATAATGCAGAAACTCAAACGGGCATTGTGGGTTATCAAAGTGGTTCACTTGATGTAATTACTCCTAACGGTATTTTTATGGTAGTTGACATTCCTTTGGCAACAGGTTATAATGGTAGTAAAAATATAAATCATATATCCATTAATGGTGATAGAGCAATTATTTCATCAGGTTATGGCTTATCAATTTTTAATGTTTCGAGAAGAGAATTTGGGGATACTGCATTTTTTGCTGTAGGGGGAGTTTATCAGGCTGTAAATGCAGCAGTATTAAAGGATAACGTTGTATATGCAGCGACCGACGCAGGACTAAAGTATCATGAGGTTAATTCCACATTTCCCGTATATTCCAGTTGGGCAAACTTTCAGTCGGGAGCTTTTAAAAAAGTAGATGCAAATGCTGTTATTGCTTTTGCAAGTAATAATCAGGTCAAATATGGTACAGGGACAACTTTTTCAACAATTCCCAGAACGTTCACCAATATTCAGGATGTGAAAGTTACAAATAATCAGATCATCGTATCCGATGAATCACAGGTTTATGTTTATGGTACAAATGGAATTCAGCAGAAGAATTTTAATGCGGGAGAATTGATCAATACTGCTTTGGTATATAATAATGCTTTATTTACAGGAACCAAGGTTTCCGGGATGTATAATGAACAAAAAAGCATTTTTAAACCAGATGGACCCTATAATAATAGATCTTATAAATTATCCCTTCTCAATAATCAGATATGGGTATCTTCCGGAAATAGAGATGCAGACCCTATTGCTACACCTTCAAAACCTAATGAACAAAAAATTGGTTATTATCATTACGATGGCACAAAATGGAACTACCCACAGTTTTTTGTAAGCAACTCTACTATTCTTTTTAATATTCTGGATGTAGTTCCGGATCCTTCTGATCCTACTACTGTTTATTTTACAAACTTTTTTGCTAACGGACCTGCTCCAGCCGAAAAAGGTGTATACAAAATGCAAAATAATGAGTTTGTAAAAAGATATAACTTTAATAATGGTAGTGCTTATTATTACAGACCTGTGGGGCTTACTTTTGATGAGCAAAATAACCTTTTCTGTAGTGTACAATGTACCATCCCGGCATTAAGCGGTAACTGTAGTGTTTCCAGTTTTTATCTGTTTAATAAAGCCGCAGATGCTTTCGGGGCAGATCCATTTACTACTTTTAATATCGGGGGTATACAAAAACCGCTTACGAAAAACGGTATTATATATATTCCTGCACCTTTCTTTTCGGATGGCGGACTCTTGATGTATGACTACAATAATACTGCAGCATCAACATCGGATGACAAATTCAAAGTTTTAAAAACCACTAATAATTTACCTATCAATGGAACTTCATCTGTATCTGTGGATAATAATGATGATGTATGGATAGGGAATGGAGAAGGGCTTAGAATTCTATCTAACCCCAAATCTGCTATCTTGGAAGAAAATCCGCAGACCGATCCTATTGTTATTGAAGAAAATGGATTGGCCGAAGAACTTTTCAGGGATGCGAAAATTTTACAGATTGTAGTAGATTCCGGAAATCAAAAATGGATTTCTGTTGATGGTGGTGGTGTTTTTTATATCACACCCAATGGTGATAGAACAATTTATCATTTTACTAAGTCTAATTCATCCTTACCCAACAACAGTGTAACAGATATCAAAATTGATGAAAAAACAGGCAAAGTTTATTTTGCGACTACAGATGGTATTGTGGTTTATCAAGGTGATGTTTCTGAAGTTACATCCAATTTTGGTAATGTATTGGTTTATCCAAATCCGGTAGTGTATGCTCAATACAAAGGTAATGTTAGAATCCGTGGATTAGCGCAAAAAACAAATATCAGAATTACTGATGCTGCTGGTAATCTTGTACATTCCGCAGTCGCGAATGGTGGTTATTTTGAGTGGAATCTTAATAATCAACGTGGTGTGAGAGTGGCTTCGGGGATCTATTATGTCTTGATGACAAACGAAGACGGAACAGATAAGGCTACCGCAAAAATTGCCGTTGTGAACTAATCAATGACACAGGAAGTTTTTTTATTGTCATATACAAAATATGGAGATCACGATGCTGTTCTCCATTGTTTTTGTAAGGAAAACGGATTCGAAAGTTTCTTTGCAAAAGGAATTTATGCTCCAAAGAACAAAAAGAAAGCATTCCTGTTTCCTTTGAACCAGCTATTTCTTCAGACATCAGACAGAAAGAAGAATATCCGGAATATATTGAAGATAGAGCAAAAGAATGCTAATCTCTTCAGTTCTGATATCAGAAAAAATTCCGTTTTGTTTTTTGTATCGGATCTGTTGAATCAGGTTCTCAGAAATGAAAGTCAGAATCAGAATATTTTTTATGAAATAACTAATTTTCTATATGAATTGCAAACAGAAAATTTCCAGTCACATTTGGTTTTTATTTTCCAGTTACTGAAGCATCAGGGCTTACAACCATTATTCAACCAACATGTTTTTTTGAACCCTGAGTCCGGAAACTTCGAAGAAACTGAATCACATCATTTTTTTAATAAGGATATTTCAGCCATTTGGAAAGAATTGTTGATGTCAGAAAATCCTTATGACATTAAATTTAGCAGAATTGTAAAACAAAATTTTCTGGACTCTATTTTAGTATATTACCATTATCATTTAGCAGATTTCAGAGAGCCAAAATCCCTAGAAATTATTAAAGAAATTTTTTAATTATGATTATCAAAGCAAAAGAAAAAGATATTCCCACCATTCAGGACTTAGCAAAAAAGTCCTGGGTTGTTGCTTATGCCGATATTTTGAAACAAGATCAGATTGATTACATGTTGGATATGATGTATTCTGAAGAAGCTTTGAAAAAACATTTCGAAAACCCCAATTTTCATTATTATCTGATCCGGGAAGAAAATCAGTTTTTAGGTTTTGTTGGGTTTGAATTCCATCAAGAACCGGAAACTACAAAGCTCCATAGGATTTATTTTTTGAAAGAAGCACAAGGAAAAGGCTTAGGCAAAGAAGTTTTGGAATTTGTGAAAAATGAAGCTAAGAAAAATGGAAACCGAAGACTGATTCTAACGGTTAATAAAAATAATTCTGCTCAAAAATTTTATGAATATCAAGGATTTAAAATTTATGAAGAAAAAATTTTGGATGTTGGAAACGGTTATGTAATGGATGACTATCTGATGGAATTACCAATTAGCTGATCTGCGACCATTTATTTTTTCCTTTATATTGCCTGATGTAATACTGTTTCATCACTTGATTATCGGGATGATTGAGAAGAGAATCTCTTTCCAGGATTTTTTCAACAGTTGATTTTGAAGCTTTGATAATTGCAGAATCTTCTATCAGGCTTAATTTTTTGAAATCGATGACACCACTTTGCTGAGTTCCGAGAATATCACCAGGACCACGCAATTCCATATCAACTTCCGAGATTTTGAAACCGTCATTCGTCTGAACCATCGTTTTGATTCTCGTCCGGCTTTCTTTGCTCAGTTTGTCGTCTGTCATCAGGATACAATAACTTTGTTCAGCACCTCTTCCAACACGTCCCCGCAACTGATGAAGCTGTGACAACCCAAATCTTTCCGCACTTTCAATCACCATAACAGAAGCATTGGGAACATTGACGCCAACTTCTATTACGGTTGTTGCAACCATAATCTGGGCATTTCCGGAAGCAAAGAATTGCATATTGATATCTTTCTCTGCAGGTTTCATTCTTCCGTGCACCATTGTTACATTATAGCTTTTGAAGAAAGTCATTACGTGATCCAGGCCTTCCATCAGGTTTTTGTAATCCATGGTTTCCGATTCTTCGATGAGCGGATATACAAAGTAAATCTGGCGACCTTTTTCAATCTCATCCCTGCAAAATTGATACACTGAAAGGCGGTCTTTTTCCCGTCTGTGTGCCGTAATGATTGGTTTTCTTCCAACTGGCATTTCGTCAATCACAGAAACATCCAGATCCGAATAAAAACTCATCGCCAACGTCCTCGGAATCGGTGTTGCTGTCATTACCAAAATATGAGGCGGAATATTATTTTTTGCCCAAAGTTTCGCACGTTGAGCTACTCCAAATCTATGTTGTTCATCAATAATTGCCAATCCCAATTTTTGAAATTTCACTTTGTCTTCAAGGATTGCATGTGTTCCGATCAGGATAGATAGTTGACCATTTTCTAATTCTTCGTGGATGATTTTTCTTTCCGAAGCTTTGGATGAACCGGTCAAAAGTCTGACGTTGATATCCGTATTTTGTAATAATTCTTGGATCGAATTGAAATGTTGCTGAGCCAGGATTTCTGTCGGAGCCATCAGGCAAGACTGGAATCCGTTATCCATCGCGATCAACATCGTTAACAAAGCAACCATCGTTTTTCCTGAGCCTACATCGCCTTGCAAAAGGCGATTCATTTGAGTCGAACGTTTCATATCGGTTCTGATTTCTTTCAGAACACGTTTTTGAGCGTTCGTTAATTCGAAAGGAAGATTATTGTTATAGAAATTAGTGAAATGATCACCGACAATTGGGAACGGATTTCCAAATGATTTTGTTTTCTGATGCAGTTTTTTCAAGCCATAGCCTAGCTGAAAGAAAAAAGCTTCCTCAAATTTCAATCGTGTGTCAGCCGCTTCAAAATGTTTGAAATCTTTTGGAAAATGAATGTTGTAATAGGAATTCAGCCTTCCCATTAATTTCATCGATTTTAAAAGATAATCCGGCAGATTTTCTGAAATCAGTTGAGGCAGATCTTTTAAAAGGTTGAAAATGATATTTTGAAAAAACTTATTATTAATGCCTCGCTTACTCAGTTTTTCACTTCCAGGATAAACCGGTAAAAGCGTACCTGACAACGCTTTTTTTTCATCGGCTTCAATCTCTGGATGAGGCATCGAAAAATTCCCATTGAACAGGTTAACTTTCCCAAAAATAAAGATTTCTTTATTTAACGGAATCGAATCTTTCATCCAATTCGTATATCGGAACCAAACTAAATCCATCGTTCCGGTTTCATCCCGAAATTTTGCGGACAAACGTTTTCCCTTTTCGTAAACAACTTCCTGGATATCTGTGATTTTTCCTCTCAACTGAATATCCGCATCCGGCTCTTTTGTCAAATCACCGATTTTGTAAATCTTACTTTTATCAATATAACGTATGGGATAAAAGGTTAGCAAATCTTCCACAGTCGAGATTCCCAACACGTTTTTGATGAGTTTTGCGCGTTCGGTTCCGATATTTTTGAGAAATTCTATGGAAGTTTCTAAAGTCAAACAAGAAAAATTTGTTCCGACGAATTTCGGGAAAATTAAAGTAAACCACAAAAGTCACAAAAGAAAAACGCAAAATTTGTCCCCGGAAAAGAATGTAGCATTAATTTTCTTTTGAATTTAAATTAATCCTTAATCTTCGACCTGAACTTTTTCTGGTAGCTTTCCCATTCTTTTCGGGTCTTGATGTTTTTATATTCGTCGGAAGCAATCATTGTGAAATAGGGTTCCACTTCTTTGGCTTTGAGCGCTCCGGAAAGGCTGGTGATTGGATCTGCTTTCTCATCCAGAAAAACCATTGTCGGAATCATATTGATGTTCATATACTTGGAAAACTGGTGAAGCGGATTTTTTGTTTTCTTGTTTTTATAGTCAGGATTGATGAAGGTATGTCCGGCAAAACTAACTGTCTCATTGCCGTCACTTTCGAACTTAACAGCATAGAATTTTTCATTGATAATCTTCGCAATCTCCGGATGATTGAACGTGAATTTGTCCATCTCTTTACAAGGTGCACACCAATCAGCATAGAAGTCAATCAGGATTTTTTTAGGCTCTTTTTTCTGCGCAGCCAAAGCCTGCGTCATCGTCATCCAGCGGACCTGTGCAAAACCCGAAGCTTGAATTAGAAATAAGGTTAATAATAGTATTTTTTTCATCTGTGTTTATATTCAGTTAGCTTTCCATAATTATAGACGTTTCAATGATTCAGTTTACTTTACACCTTGCATTAGTTTTTTTACAAAAGGTGAAATCAAAATTAATATTACTCCGGCAATTAGAGCGTATAATCCCAATTGTTTATATCCATCGGTATAAGTGATGAGCGCATCATAGTTGTTGGCGCCGGCTTTTACCTTTGCCATTCCTGCACCTATTTGTCCCGCAACATATTGTCCATAAGCAGAGGCAAGAAACCACATTCCCATCATCATTCCCTGTAGTTTTTCTGTAGACAGTTTTGTCATAATAGACAGTCCGATTGGTGATAAACATAGTTCTCCGAAAGTGATTACTAATAATGCAATGGTGAAAATATTAAGCGAGGTGATCCCTTGCAGATTAGCGAAAAATTTGGTTCCGAAAAGAATATAATAACCTAGTCCCAGGAATATAAAGCCTAACCCGAATTTATTAATAGTATTCGGTTCCAGTTTCTTTTTATTTAACCAGATCCAAAGTAATCCAACCAGAGGTGCCAGAAAAATGATAAAGAAAGCACCACCAGAATTGTTAACGCCATTTGGATCCAATCCGAAAAGGTCTTTGTTGAGGTTTTTCGCTGCGAAAATACTTAATGAACCGCCGCTCTGTTCGTAGATTCCCCAGAATAAAATGGAGAAAATAATGAAAATCAACGCTGCCCAAAGTTTTTTGCGTTCGGCTGAATTCACTTTTGTCATCTCGTAAAAAAGATAGAGCAGTGTCAATGGTCCGACCGTCCACATAAAATAATCCGTGTATTGCGGAACGGAAACCATTATCATAATCAACGGAATGAAAACTAATGATAAAATGTAAACGCCATATTCTTTCCATTTGTCCAGTGGAGAAAATGTACCGTCAGCATTCAGCTTTTGAGGCTGAAGTCCAATTGGCCCAAGGCTTCTTTGTGTAAAAATGAAATTAATCAGACTAACGACCATAACAATAGCCGCTAATCCAAAAGCTATATTCCATCTTTTGTACTCCGGAATCAGATCTGAAAACATTTCGCCCTTTCCAATAGCAATACAAAGATAGCCTCCCAATAGCGCTCCAAGGTTGATTCCTGCATAGAACAGGGAAAATCCCGCATCTGTTCTGCTGTCATTAGGCTTATATAGTTTTCCAACCATTGTGGAGATATTCGGTTTGAAAAATCCTGTTCCCACAACAGTGAATGAAATTCCTAAAAAGAAATAATCGTGAGGATTGGCCGCAAGAATAAGGCTTCCGATAATCATCAGAATTCCGCCCCAAAATAAGGATTTTCTGAATCCAAGAATCTTATCGGCAAACAAACCGCCTACAAATGTAAATGCATAAACAAATGCCTGCGTTGCGCCATATTGAAGATTAGCCTGTTCATCGCCAAATTTTAATTGGGAAATCATAAAGAAAACGAGCATTCCCCGCATTCCATAAAAGCAAAAACGCTCCCACATTTCTGAGAAAAATAAAGACCAAATCTGTTTAGGGTATTTGCCTTTGAAATTCTGAATTTCTTCGAGGGTAAGATTCATAATAAGTTTATGATATTAAATTTTAATTATTGTTTTCTTTGTCTAGCTCAAACCGGATTCTATCTTGGTCTATAATCTGTTTCAGTTCTTCCTCTTTTGGAAGGTAGAGCAGATATTTGCTTGCAAAAAGATTATTCTTATCATTAAGGACAGAATATTTTACAATGGTTTCATCTTTTTCAGAACACAGCAAAATTCCGATTGTCGGATTATCGCCTTCGTTACGTTTCAAATCATCGTACATTCTGACATACATATCGATTTGTCCAATGTCCTGATGAGAAAGTTCTCCGGTTTTTAAATCAATGATGACAAAGCATTTCAGAATATAATTGTAAAAAACCAAGTCGATATAAAAATCTGAAGTATCTGTAGAAATATGCTGCTGCCTGGCTACGAAGGCGAAACCTTTCCCAAACTCAAGCAGAAATTTCTGAATGTGGTCAATAATGGCAGTTTCGATTTCTTTTTCCGAAATCTTTTCATTCGTTTTTAATCCTAAAAATTCAAAAATGTATGGGTCCTTCAGAACGCTTTGGATATTATCAACAGGAGATTTCTTATGTTCCAAAACTCTTTCGTAAGCCAGAGAATTGATTTGTATTTTGAGGTCTCTGGAACTCCAGTGATTTTGTATAGATTCTTCTATATAGTAATTGATTTTATTAGGATTATCTATTTTTAAAAGCAATCTGTAATGAGTCCAGGTCAATTCGTGACGCAATGCGTCACATTTTGGAAATGCATTAAAAAAAGAGCGCATATTTCTAAGATTGCTCTCATCAAAACCTTTTCCGAATTCGAAAGTCAGTTTTTTAGAAAGATTTTTAAGAACAAATTTTCCATACTCTGCACGCTCATTTCCTTTTTGTTCATCTTCTACAATGAGTTGTCCGATTTTCCAATACGAAATCAACAGAGTAGAGTTCGCCATTCGAAAAACACGTTCGCGCGATTGATTAATAATTTCTTTTACGGAAAGAAACAAAGAGTCTTCTGAGATTTCCATTATACGAATTTAACAAAAAACCACCGAATATCCGGTGGTTTGAATTTATAATCAATGTGAAAATTTTTATTTCACACCGTGCATCATTCTCTTAAGAATTGGCGATAAGAAGGCTAATAATACGGCTGCAATTCCACAAAGAACCACGAATACCATAAAGAATTCGAAAAGATTGTGAATGGTAAAACCTGCGAATGTTGTGTATTCTGTCGGCAATTGCGCTGTAGCAAAAGCCTTTGCCTGTTCAGGATTAAGTGTTATTTTTTTATCCAGAACATCCTGAAGATTAACACCAATTTCCTGCGCTTTTGCAAATTTGTCTCCAGTTGCAGGGATGATTGCTCCCAAAGTTCCGGCTAACGCGTAACCTGCAGCATTGGCGATGAAGAATACACCATATAATAAAGATGAGAATCTTTTTGGCGCTAATTTACCAACCAAAGACAATCCGATTGGCGATAAACAAAGTTCACCCATTGTTTGGATCAGATACAGTAGAATCAACCATTTGATTGCTAATAATCCTGAGTTTCCAAGGTCTTTTACGTTGTAAGCGATGATGAAATAAGATAGTGCAATCAAAGCTAAACCAATCGCCTGTTTCAAAGGAGAAACCGGCTCTTTGCCTTTAGCTCTTAATTTATCCCAAAGCAAACTGAATGGTAAAGCCAAAAGCACCACGAAAAGCCCGTTGAAAATCTGAACCATTGATGGCGGCATATCCCAGCCAAAAATATTTCTGTCAGTTTGATTATCTGCGATGAAGGTTAGTGATGAACCTGCTTGTTCAAAAGCTGCCCAGAAGAAAATAATGAAAAACGAAACAATGTAGATTACCCAGATTCTTTGTCTTTCGATTTTATTTTCAGCAGAACTCATAATCAGGAATGCTAATGAAATCCCGGCTGCATAGATGAAAGGATAAATGATTCCCTTAATCAGCTGTCCCATTTCCACAGAATTGAATCCAAATTCGCCTACTAAAAAATATCTGAAGACAAAAAACAAAATCACAAATAATACCGTTGTTATTCCCATCGCTTTTCCTGTGAATTTTGCTGTTTGGGCTTCACCTTCTTCAAAGTCTTCGCTTGTATTATGCTTTGGTAATCCTCCGATTGGTCTTCCTTCCGGTGTTACCACATATCTGTTTTTAAGGATGAAGAATGTCACTGTTCCGATGATCATTGCAATAGATGCGGCTAAGAATCCCCATTTGAAAGCAAAGATATCTCTTACCCCGGCAGCATCTTTGACATCACCTACGTATGGACAAATGAACTGACCTAGAAATGCTCCGATATTGATTCCCATATAGAAAATCGTGAAAGCAGAATCCAGTTTGGACTTTTCTTGCTTTGGATAAAGACTTCCCACCATTGATGAGATATTCGGTTTGAAGAATCCATTCCCGAAAATAATGATGAAAAGTGCCAGCCACATCAGGCCTTTTGCACCTCCAAGATTGTCAGAAAAAGTAGATGCGCTCAGGAAAAGTAGGAATTGTCCAATTGCCATCAAACTTCCTCCAAGAATAATACAGTTCCTGTTTCCAAGATATTTATCAGAAATAAAACCTCCTAAAAGCGGCGTTAAATAACACAATGCTAAAAATCCACCATAGATGATAGAAGCATCGGCTTCTCTTATTAAGAGAGAGTTTACCATAAATAAGGTAAGTAAAGCTCTCATTCCATAGAAATTAAAACGCTCCCACATCTCCGTCCCAAAAAGGACCCATAGACCTCTAGGATGTTTTGAATTAGTCTGAACTGTCTCCATATAAATTAATTGTTAAATTTTCTTAAAGGTAACAAATATAGTTTTTTTTCATCAACGTAAGTGATTCAAGTTGCTGTTTATGCAAGATTTAATAATCCATATTTTACAGATTTGATTTAATTTTGTCTTTTTATGGAAATGTATTTAGAATTTAGAAAGGCAATTACCGAAGATTCTTCGGTGATTTGGGAAATATTACAGGACGCTATTACAAGGAGAAAAAACGACGGCAGCCGGCAGTGGCAGGATGGTTATCCGAACTTAGAAACTGTAAAATCTGATATCGAAAAAGGATTGGGTTATGTT
Source organism: Chryseobacterium sp. 36-9 (assembly GCA_001898785.1). Lineage (GTDB taxonomy): Bacteria > Bacteroidota > Bacteroidia > Flavobacteriales > Weeksellaceae > Epilithonimonas > Epilithonimonas pallida. Next base: position 98,655 of record MKVE01000017.1, read on the forward strand.
TTACTGGTTGACGGGATTATTGCCGGTTACAGTGCACTTATTTTCAATGATGAGCCGGCTTATGACGCTATCGAAGGTGAATGGCTGACTAATGGAGACTTTTTGGTAGTTCATAGAGTTGCGATTTCAGATAAATTTGCGGGGAAAGGTTTATCTAAAAAGATTTTTAGTTTTATCGAAGATGTTGCAAAACAGAATAATACATTCAGTATAAAAGTGGATACCAACTTTGATAATCCGGCAATGCTGGCGATTCTGGATAAATTAGGCTACCAATATTGTGGAGAAGTTCATTTCCGGGGAAGTGCAAGGAAAGCTTTTGAAAAAGTATTATGACTTTATTGAAATTTAAGCAAATAAAAAGCGAAATTAATTAGACTAATTTCGCTTTTGCTTTCTATGAATTTCTATGAATAGGTCTTTGTCGATTTAATGTCCACTTTCTTTCATTATTCTGTTCAGTCGTTTTAGCATCATTAATCCTAGCAATGTTGCAAATATCAATAAGCCAAAATTGACTAGGAAATAATTGGCTTTGTTTTCATAATTGTACCAGGTACTTGCAAGGATTCCCGACAATTTGTTCCCAACAGAATTGGCTAAGAAGAATCCTCCCATCATCAAGGCTGTCAATCTTGCCGGAGATAATTTTGAAACGAATGATAATCCCATTGGCGACAGGCAAAGTTCCCCAATTGTTACTACGCCGTATCCCGCAATCAACCAAAGTGAAGAGACTTTTTCTGCACCATTATTTCCAGCATAAACGGCTGCAACCATTACAAGACAAGATAAGCTGGTGATGAATAATCCCAAAACGATTTTCGTGGGCGTCAAAGGTTCTTTTCCTCGTTTTCTCAGCATTGCCCAGAAACCAACAATGACTGGCGTTAAAGCTATTACCCAAAAAGGATTGATCGATTGGAATAACTCTGTGTTGTATAGGAAAACAGGTTTGTCGGGATTGGATTCTAATTCTGCTTTTTTCCCAGCGGAAACATTTCTAAAGTATATATCTTTTCCGGTTTCTTTTAAGGTTTTTCCATCAGCATCTTTCTGAGACCGGAATTGCTCATCAAAAATAGGTGTCTCTTTATCAGCATAACTTTTCTCCTCGACAAGATATAGCGAAGCCAAAGGCTTTTCGACTTTTTCAGACACGCTTCTATCTGTGTAATAATTCGCCCAACGTGTCAAAGCTGTTCCATTTTGTTTAAAAACCGCCCAGAAAAACATACTGATGAGGAATATCGAAAGCAAAGCCCCAATCGCCGGTTTCTCCAATGGATTCGATTTGAAATACAACGAAACGTAAAAGTAAATCACGGGAATGCAGGCAAAAATAAAGGCGTCCGTATTCGTACTTCCGAAAATGTTGGTTCCTAAAACCATTGTTGGAGCAAACCAGCCGATAACGCCCGCTATAATCGCAGGAACAAAAACTTTCATCAGGATTTCAGACAATTTGGTGTCACCTTCCTGTTTCGGTTTCATCTGTGCCGCATGGATGTAGTGCTTTCTGCCAATCGTAAAAATGACCAATCCAAGCAACATCCCAACTCCGGCTGTTATAAATGCTTCGCCCCAACCGAATTTGTTACGCATAAATGCCGCAATGATATTACAGATAAATGCCCCGATGTTGATTCCCATATAGAAAATATTGTAACCGGAGTCTTTGTTCGCTTTATAAGGTTCTTCGGAATATAGATTTCCCAAAAGTGTAGAAATGGTTGGTTTGAAAAAGCCATTCCCAATAATAATTAATGCAAGCGAACCGTAAAACAGAGGCAATTCTTTAAAAACACCAACGCCGATATACCCAATTGCCATCAAAACGCCGCCAAGATAAATGGATCTGATGTAACCTAAAACGCGGTCTGCCAAAAATCCGCCAAGAAAAGGTGTAAGATAAGTGAGCGCAATGAAGGTTCCGAAAATATCATCGGCATCTTTATCCGGTATTCCCAATCCGCCGGCAACGCCTTGTGGCTCTATCAGATAGAGAACGAAAATGCCCAGAATCAAATAGTAACCGAAACGTTCCCACATCTCGGTAAAAAACAAATAAGGTAAACCTTTAGGATGCTTAGTCTTCATAACTTAATTTTTCACAACGTTTCCAAAAATAGGATTTTAAATTTAATATACGAAAAAGCCTCTCTGATTTGAAAGGCTTTTGTTGTATTTACTCTTTAAGCATTTGAAAATAAGGCGTAATCCTTTTCTTCATTTCTTCTCTTTCTGCGTTCAGCTCAGCCTGGATTTTTCCTTTGTCTTCCTGCAGAGCTTTAATCATTTGCGAATAATTTTTCGGGTCTTTCAGCTTTTTATAACCTTTGGTTTTGCTGATGTAGGTGTAATCATTGTTCTCATAATAATCCTGCGTCATTTTCAAAACCTTTGCATAATTGTCAGCATCAACAGCCAGATATATAAATAGACCTTCCTCCAGCAAGGTGTCATATTCACTACCAGTAGTATAATGTTCCTGTCCCAGATTATTAAGGTCTTCTGTTCTCATTTTCCCGAGATAGAATAGAAATCCACTTTCGTTATATTGATGATTCCTGAAATATTCCATTGATTTTTCAAAATACTTAACAGGATATTCTTTATCCGCTAATTTAGCGTCCGAAAGAACTTTTTTGGAATCAATTTGCGCTATTTTCCCAACCGCTAATAATGAATCCGATTTATCAATGACATTTTTGTACAGCAACAATACTTCTTTATCACTTTGACTAAAAATCATAATGTCAAATAGAAATAGAATGGGGACGATGATTTTGCGATTCATAAATTTAGGATGTGATTAAAGATAGCTTTTTTCAGCCAATTAAAAAAATTGCTAACTTTGATAAGGCTAAACACTTGAACAATGGAAATCACAATAAAAGATTTAGAAAAGGATTTGAAATCGCTGCCGACGGAACTTCTTCAGCAGGTGAGCGATTATGTGGCATTTTTAAAATTTAAGCACAGACAAGATTCAAATGATATGAGGCTGGAAGATTGGCAAAAAGAAATCTTGGATGAGAGATTATTGTATCTTGAAAAAAATCCTAATAATACTTTAGATTTTGATAATACAATTGCAGAATTGAAGAAAAAATATTCCTAAATGTATATTGAATTAAGTTCTCAGGCATTAAAAGATATCGAAGAGATTTTGGAATATTATTCTCAAATCAATCAAAAACTACCAGCTAAATTTCTTGAAAGAATTGAAGAAGCAAAATCGAGAATAGTTAATTCCGAATTAGGATTCGAAATAAAATACAAATCAATTCGAACAGTCTTACTAAAACAATTTCCTTATCATTTACATTACGTTTTGAAAGATGACCAAATTATTATAATCGCAGTTTTACATAGTCGAATTAATCCCAAATTTTATTTATAAAAAAAGCATTCTGAAATCTCAGAATGCCTTTCAAAATTTTAGATTAAGTTTTACAAATTCTCCAAAATAAAATTCGTCATCTTCTCATAAAGCTGAGGTCTGGTTTGTCCGCCATAGATTCCGTGATTCTTATCCGGATAAGCCATAAACTCAAACTGTTTTTTATTCTGAATCAAAGCTTCGGAAAACTCCATAGAGTTCTGGAAATGAACATTGTCATCCGCCGTTCCGTGGATCAACAGGAATTTCCCTTTCAACAGATTTGCAAAAGTGGTTGGCGAGTTTTGGTCATAACCTTCCGGGTTTTCCTGTGGCGTTTGTAAGAATTTTTCTGTGTAAACTGTATCATAATATCTCCAGTTTGTCACTGGTGCAACAGCAATTCCCAGTTTGAAAACATCCGCACCCTTTGTCAAAGCCAAAGAACTCATATAACCGCCAAAACTCCATCCGAAGATTCCAATTCTGGATTTGTCAATATAAGACTGATTTCCGAACCATTTTGCAGCAGTAATCTGGTCTTCGATTTCGTATTTTCCTAATTGCTTATAAATTACTTTTTTGAATTTAGAACCTTTGTAACCTGTTCCGCGTCCGTCCACACAAGCTATGACATAGCCTTTTTGAGCCAGCATTTCGAACCAGATTCCGTTTCCGCCGTCCCACGAATTGGAAACCTGCTGCGAACCCGGACCGGAATATTGGAACATAAACAATGGATATTTTTTGTTCGGGTCAAAGTTTTTCGGCTTGATGATCCAGGCATTGAGCTGGTCGCCAACAGAATTCGGAATGGTGATGAATTCCTTTGTCACGAAGTTATCTTTTTGGAGTTTGGAAAGCAACTCATTGTTATTCTGAAGTTCCTTGATTTCTTTTCCCGATGCGTCTTTCAATACATATCTGTAAGGTGTTCCTGCAGTTGAATTGGTATTGATGAAATAATTAAAAGATTTACTGAAACTTGCCGAGTTATTACCTTCTGGATAAGAAATCAACGTTGTTTTTCCGGAGTTGATGTTCAGTTTAGAGACTACTTTATTCAAGCTTCCTTTTTCGGTTGTTTGGATGTATGCTTCTTTAGTTTTTGGGTTGTAACCATAGTAATCTGTGATTTCCCATTGTCCTTTTGCGACCTGTTTTTTCAGTTTTCCATCTTTTTCGTACCAATACAATTGTCTGTAGCCATCACGTTCCGAAGCCCAAAGGAATGAGTTGTCATCCAAAAATTCCAAAGTCAGATTATCGGTTTCTATCCAGGCATTGTCCGTCTCCGTAAGCAGTTTGGTTATGTTGCCGGACTTGGTATCCACTTTTAGCAAGTCCACGTGATTGTGGTGTCTGTTGCTGGTCGCCAACACTATTTCGTCTTTGCCATTCGTCTGCCAAAGTTGCGGGATGTAATAATTTTCAAAACTTCCCAAATTCAAAACGGTTGTTTTTGCCGAATTTAATTGATAAAGATTGGCAGTAACCGTTGAGTTGGTTTCTCCTGCTTTTGGATATTTGTAGCGCATCTCCTTTGGATATAGTGATTTTCCGTAGATAGGAATATAGATTTCCGGAACTTTGGACTCATCAAACCTCACGAAAACAATCGCATCACCTGCTTTGTTCCATTGATAATAATCAGCGTGACCAAATTCCTCCTCATAAACCCAGTCTCCAAGCCCATTGATGATAGAATTTTTCTTCCCGTCGTTCGTGATTTGAGTAATTTTCCCCGAGGTCAAATCCTGGTAAAACAAATTATTATCAATTATAAAAGCCACTTTGCTTCCGTCCGGCGAAAATTTCGGTTCCTGGATATAATTGCCGTTATTAAGTGGCATTACTTTATTGGATTTAAAATCCTTAACATCAAATTTCCCTAAAAAAGAATGTCTGTAAATCTGTTCGCTTTCTTTCTGAAGCAAAATTTTGGATTCATCCGCCGAAAAAATATAAGACTCATAACTTCCGTCTACAATGTTGCCAACTTTCTGGAAAGTCTTGTAGCTGTATTTTGCGATGCCGTCTTTTTCTATGGTTGCATAATTTTCACCATCATTCAGCGATGCAATTCCTGAAATTCCTTTTCCACGGTAATATCCGGAATAGATCTTATCTAATGTGATTTCCTGTGCACTAATGTTTTGGGAAAAAACTGCTGCCATCAAAACAACAGATAAGAGAATTTTCTTCATTTTTCAAATTTTAATGACGTAAATATAATAAAGATTAATTGTTTTAAGGCTAGTCCATATAAGGTTAATTGTATCTGTAATAGTCTGCTTAAATCTTGTAACAGTGTACTTAACTTTTGTAAGAGTCAACTTTGCTTCTGTAATTCCCAACTTTGGTCTTGTAACTGTTTACTTTACTCCTGTAATAATCTACTTTGCTTCTCTGACAGTCAACTTTACTCTTCTGATTGTCTACTTAACTCCTTTGACAGTCTACTCAAGATCTTTGATTGCCTACTAAAGCACTTTGATTGTCTATTTAAGAGCCTTTAATATCTACTCAAGGCCATTGACGGTTTACTTAATTACTTTGACTGTTTAATCATATCGTTTGATGACCTACTGAATAGCTGACAACTATCAACCCAAAAATATTGGCTAAATTTCTTATCTTTGCGCCATTATTTTCTCACTTAAAACGTTTATAGCATGCAACTGTACAACACCTTAAGCGCAGAAGAAAGAGCTCGACTTATAGATGAGGCCGGAAAAGAGCGCCTTACATTATCTTTCTATGCGTATGCCAAAATTGAAGATCCCAAAAAATTTCGCGACGATTTATTTATAGCCTGGAATGCTCTTGATGCATTGGGTCGTATTTATGTTGCTCATGAAGGAATCAACGCTCAGATGAGTGTTCCTGCGGATCAGTTTGAGGCATTTCGCGAAACGCTGGAGGCTTATGATTTTATGAAAGGTATCCGTCTGAATGTGGCGGTAGAGCAGGATAATCATTCTTTTTTAAAACTAACCATAAAAGTAAGGCATAAAATCGTTGCTGACGGCCTCAATGACGAAACTTTTGACGTTACCAATAAAGGAATTCATCTTAAAGCTAAGAAATTCAACGATATGTTGGATGATCCAAACACGATTGTGGTAGATTTCAGAAATCATTACGAAAGTGAAGTAGGGCATTTTGAAGGGGCTATTACTCCGGATGTTGAAAACTTCAGAGAAAGTTTACCGATCATCAACGAACAATTACAAGATTTTAAAGAAGATAAAAACCTTTTGATGTACTGCACCGGTGGAATCCGTTGTGAAAAGGCAAGCGCTTACTTCAAACATCAGGGCTTTAAAAATGTTTTCCAGCTGGAAGGCGGAATCATCGAATACACACGCCAGATTAAAGAAGAGGGAATCGAAAGTAAATTCATCGGTAAAAACTTCGTATTCGATCATCGTTTAGGAGAAAGAATTACAGATGATATTATTGCACAGTGTCATCAGTGCGGAAAACCTTGTGATAATCATACCAATTGTGCCAATGATGCCTGTCATTTACTTTTCATCCAGTGTGATGAATGTAAGGCAGCAATGGAAAATACATGTTCTACGGAATGTCTGGAAACCATTCATTTACCTTGGGAAGAGCAGGTGAAACTAAGAAAAGGCCTTCAGGTTGGAAATAAGGTATTCAGAAAAGGAAAATCTGAAGCTTTGAAATTTAAAAATTCCGGAGATCTGTCGACACAGACTTTAGCAAAAGCGACTAAAGCTGGGACAAAAGATATTCGCCAGAAAATAAAAACGAAAAAAACTTTGATCGGAAAAGCGGAGCATTATTATTCAAAATCAAAAATTGCACAGTTCTTCATTGAAAATAATGAACTTTCCGTAGGTGATAAAGTGTTAATTTCCGGACCAACAACAGGCGATCAGGAAATTACGGTTACTCAGATCTTTGTAAATGGTGATTTCAGCGATACGGCGAAAGCGGGAGATCAGATTACTTTTGAGCTGCCTTTCAGAGTTCGCTTGTCGGATAAACTTTACAAGATTTTAGAAAATTAATACAATTTAAAAGTGAATCTCAGTCTTACAAAAAAAGAACTTAGATCGATTTATAAAGCAAAAAGAATGGCCTTATCACAAGATGAGGTCAATTTTTTGTCTCAAAAAATCTTTGAACAATTCGTTTTACAATTTAATGTAATTGAAAATCAAAAAGTTAATGTTTTTTTACCGATTGGAAAAATGAATGAAATCAATACTCAGATTTTTATTGATTATTTTTTTGATAAAAAATTAAAGGTTTTTGTGCCAAAAATTAAAGGCGATAAAATGATATCTGTAGAGATTTTTCCTGATTCGGATTTTGAAGTTAATAATTGGGGAATCAAGGAGCCGGTTTCTAATATTGACTCTAATGTTGATCTGGACTATGTTTTAGTCCCTTTATTATACTGCGATCGATTTGGAAACAGAGTAGGTTATGGAAAAGGTTTTTATGATTCTTTCTTTTCAGGGGATTTTGGGATTCATAATAAAATTGGTTTAAACTTTTTTTTTCCGGATCAAGATGTTGCTGATGTTTTTGAATCAGATATAGCTTTAGATGGTTTGATAACGCCTTATAATTTTATTGATTTTAATATTAATTAATTGAAAATCAATAGTATTTTTTTGTAAAATGCTTTACAAACGCTTTACAAGTTATTTCTAATTGATTTTTATCAGACCGTCCTAATTTTGTCTTGTTAATATGATTCAATATTAAAAGATAATATAATCACAATAATTAATTTAAATTTTTAGAAAATGAAAAAGTCATTATTTGTAGCTGCTATCGCTGCTATCGCTCTTGTAGCTTGTAAAAAAACTGATAACGTAGAAGCTGCTGCTGTTGATTCAGTAGACGCAAAAGCTGATTCTGCTGTTGCTGCTATCGATTCTACTGCTACTGCTACAGTTGATTCTGTAAAAGCTACTGCTGATTCTGCTAAAGCTGAAGTAAAAGCTGACGAAAAAGCTGCAAAAGAAGAAATCAAAAAATAATTAGATTCTAATTATTACAAAAAAAGCCGCTATTTAGCGGCTTTTTTTATTTGATACTGTCTATATTTTTTGGATAAAAACTTGTAAAATAGAATTTGAATTCTTTCTGGAATTTCACAGGCGAAGCCTTCAGCATATATTGTGCTTTTCTATTAACTGTAGTAATATAAGTTCTCTTGTTATCATAATATTCTACATCAAAAGTTGCAAAGTCAAGCGTATCCTTTTCCTTAATTTTTTTTGATGTCATTAGGTTATTGACCTTTGCATATCTTACTTTCAGGCTATCCATTTCCTTTAACAAAGGCTTAAGGTTATTTGAATCTTTTGTAAGAAAATGAGCTTGCATCTGTGTATAGATGACGGAATCTATTTCAGTATCCTTATTTCCGGATGTATAAAGTGCCGATAAATCTAATAGATCCTGGACTTTTTGCGAAGTAATCACATTAGTAGCCTGCAAACTATCCAGCTTTGTTTTGGAATAGGTTGCGTTATTGTTAGCATTTCTGAGTGTTTCCAGAGAATTATCATCACCTTCGTATTTTTTATTACAGGATATAATTCCGATAATCAGCAGAGCTGGTATCAACATCCATTTATATAAGTTATTTTTCTTTTCCATCATCAGTAATTTTGAATTTAATCATGACTATTTTACCGTTTTTCATCTGAGAATCGATCACTTCCAAATTTTCCAGTGATGTTGTAGGAAGCGTAACCAGCGAGATGTATTTTTGTTTATCCATTGTTTCAATGCCATAGATGTCACTATCTACAACCTGATAAATCAATGCGTTGTCACTTATAAGCCTGTTGAGTTCATTAGTTTTTTTCTTAAAGTCCGTGATTGATTTTGAATAATAATAAAGCTGAATGGCATAGTCATTAGGCTTCAATTCAATATTTTCTGATTCCGGAGCGCTTGTCAAATCCCTGCTGACAGTGTCTGTCTTGTAGAAAGGGGAAGAGATGATCATCTTAAGCTTCTTGCTTTTTGTTTCATAAACAAAGGGAGAGTTAGGCTTCACTTTAAAAAGTATGGGAGATTCGTTTTCTCTGATGATTTTTACATCCAATTCTCCTTTTATAGAAGAATTTCTGTCAGCGTCAGTAAAAGCGTAAGTGTATTTTTTATAAAATAAATTGTCATAAAATACCAAAATCAAAACAACAGCAAATAAAAATGCAGAAATGCCTAACCACAAATATGTTCTCAGGAAATTTTGTTTAGGTTTATTAAAATTGATATTCTGATTAATCTCGTCAAACGCCTGATTGTCGATTGAGACCGGCGGTTTTTCAGCAATTGTAACTGGAACTTTTGACTCTATTACCTCAGGTTTGTTCTCTGAAGGGACTTCGACAGGTAAAGATGTCTGAAAGCTATCATTGACTGCTGTTACGATTGGGTTTTTCTTTTTGAATTCGAACCAGGAATTATAGCCTGCATAGACAGAAAGGATATTCAGCATATCGATTCTCGGGATTTTTTCCTGAGCATTATTTTTGAAATAAGTGTAAAAGGTTTTTTCGCTAATATTTCCTTTGGCTTTTTGTCTTAAGTCCTCTTGAAAATATATAATGTCAATACCCTTCCATTTGGAAATGTCATCATAGGACGGCGAGTGTGTCTCAAGATATTTTTCCTGAACGGCCTTTTTTAAGGATTGAAAATGTGAAAATTCTATATCGCTCAAAGTTGTATTTTGTTCTTAATTTGTTGATTTACAGTTGTTCTTATTTGTAAATCGTGTTTTACAAATATATTACAATTAATTTTCAAAAGCAAGATTTATT
>MKVE01000017.1:108912-153428 GCA_001898785.1 Chryseobacterium sp. 36-9
AGTCATTATTCGTAGCTGCTATCGCTGCTGTTGCTCTTGTAGCTTGTAAAAAAACTGAAAACGTAGAAACTGCATCTGCTGATTCTGCTGTAGTAGATTCTTCTGCTGCAACTCTTGATTCTGCTGCTGCTAAAGTTGATTCTGCTGCTGTAAAAGTTGATTCTGCTGCTGCTAAAGTAGAAGGAGCTGCTAAAAAAGTTGATTCAGCTGCTGCTAAAAAATAATCTTAACCCTGTTAAGAATTATAAACCGCTTCTTTTAGAGGCGGTTTTTTTATTTGTCTAATTTCTGTCTCAGAATTTCGTAGCAAGTAATGGCAGCAGCGTTACTCAGGTTAAGAGAATCAATAGTTCCGGACATTGGAATCAACACATTTTCTCCTTTTCCTTTCCAGAAGTCACTCAAACCTGAATGTTCTGTTCCAAATAAAACAGCAGATTTGGCAGTCAAATCTTTCTCCTGAATAGGTTTTGCATCATCACTCATAAAAGTAGTGAAAATGTTGTAGTCATTGATTTTTAAGAATTCTAAAGTTTCTTCATTAGAAGCCTGGAAAATATTCATCCCGAAAAGACAACCAACACTTGAGCGGATAACGTTTGGGTTGTAGAAGTCCGTTCTTGTATCGGTAACAATCAAAGCGTTTATTCCAAATGCTTCGCAACTTCTTAGGATTGCTCCAAGATTTCCCGGTTTCTCCACACTTTCTAAAATGATGATTGCCGAATCTTGTTTCGGTTTGAATTCATCAAGATTCCTTTGTTCTAATTTATAAATTCCTATAATTCCTTCGGTTGTTCCGCGATAGGCGATTTTTTCATAAATCTTTTCCGAGACAAAATGAATTTTGGAATCGGGCAATATTCCTTTGAAAATAGTTTCGCAGATAAAATATTCTTCCGGCTGATTTCCGAAATGTAATGCGCGTTCGTTTTCCTGCTGACCTTCTACGATGAAAACACCGGCTTTTCTTCTGTCCTGGTTTTTGGATAGAAGTCGGGTCAATCTTTTTATTTTTTCGTTTTGAAGGCTTTCTATGAGCATTTTTATATTTTTTGCAAATGTACAAAGTAGTTATGAATGATGCGTTATGAGTCGTGAAATGAATTTTTGACTAATATTTAACTCTGCGCAGTGCGTGAGGGATAGTAACGGAAATCCTTTTTGAACGCCCATGCGTTCAAAAAGATTGCAGTGGATAGCCCGGCCCGAGCTGTTGCATTGCTGAAGGCGAGGGACACGTCCAAATTGTTATAATGAGAAGATAAAAAATATCTATCTTTGTTTTATGATTTTACGAGGAGAAAATTTAATCAAGGAATACGGACCGAAAAAGGTGGTAAAAGGCGTGTCGTTGGAGGTTCAACAAGGTGAAATTGTCGGACTTTTGGGGCCAAACGGAGCAGGAAAAACAACATCTTTTTATATGATTGTAGGATTGGTGAAGCCAACCTTGGGCAATGTATTTCTGGATGATCAGAATATCACACAAGATGCGATGTACAGGCGAGCGCAGAAAGGAATCGGTTATCTCGCGCAGGAAGCTTCGGTTTTCAGGAAGCTATCTGTTGAAGATAATATCCTGGGTGTTTTGCAACTGACGAAGCTATCTAAAAAGGAGCAGAGAAAAAAATGTGATGAATTGATTGAAGAATTCCACCTGGAACACGTTCGTAAAAATCGAGGTGATCTGCTTTCCGGAGGTGAAAGACGTAGAACGGAAATTGCACGTTGTCTGGCAACAAGTCCGAATTTTATCCTTCTGGATGAGCCTTTTGCAGGCGTTGACCCGATTGCGGTAGAAGATATTCAGAAAATTGTAAGGTCTCTCGTAGAGAAAAATATCGGAATTCTGATCACCGATCACAACGTTCAGCAGACTTTGGCGATTACCAACAAAACTTATATTATGTTCGAAGGGAAAATCCTGAAAGAAGGTTTGCCGGAAGATCTTGCCAATGACCCGGAAGTGAGACAGGCTTATCTTGGAGAAAACTTCAGGTTTGAAAAGTTTTAGATTGTATCGCAAAGGCGGACATTTTAAATTTGTTATAAATATATAAAGTCGCAAAGGAAAACTTGGCGGCTTTTTTATTGCTCAAATCAAATATTTCTGCGCCTTTGCAAAAAAAAAATTATTCAAAAATCCTACTGACAAACTATTGTCACAACAGCGTTATAAATTTGTATCAAATAAAACAAACTATTATGAACGCAAACGCAAAAGTCCTTGACTCACAACAACTTTTAATCCATTGGCAAGGCCACAGAAATCTGACCAGAAGAGTGATTGAAGCTTTTCCCGAGAAAGATTTATTCGAATTCTCGATTGGTGGAATGAGACCGTTTTCAAAATTAGCTCTTGAACTGATTGCTATTGGCGGACCAGCCCTGAAATCTATTGTTGAAGGGACAATTAATAAATTCGATGAAACTTTCAACCCCACAACCAAAGATGAGCTTTTGGCAAAATGGGATGAAGAAACGGAAACGATTAATGAATACTTTAGCCAAATTACAGAGGAAAGATTTCAGGAGACATTCAATTTATTTGGACAATATGAGTTTCCGGTTTATCAAAACATTCTTTATTTTGTGGACAACGAGATTCATCACCGCGGTCAGGGTTATGTTTACCTGAGAGCTTTGGGAATTGAACCTCCGTTTTTCTGGGAAAGAGAAAGATAATTTTATACGCTTGATTTGATTTTAAAGTCTGCTTTTTGGCAGACTTTATTTTTTGTTCAATTGATTAGAAATTTTACTAATTAAATCATTCATCGTATCTTTGAGATATTCAGGTTCAAGGATTTCCGCAAAATCTGCAAACGTAATTAGCCAGCGCGGAAAACCTTCATCGATCCACTCAGTTTCAAAGGTCATCAGCATCCGGTTACCACTTTCTTCTTCAGAAATCAATCCATAATATTTTTTAGAATTAACCAGAAAAGGCAGGATTTTTTTCTCAACCAAAAGTTTAACACTCACTTTTTGATTCTTTGATTTTTTTCGGTAATCTCCAACATTTCCATATTCTTGATGAAAGGAATTCTGAGTTTTCTCGATTTTCAAAATTCTATCTACACGAAATTGTCGGAAATCCTTTCGCATTGTACAAAACGCCATCATATACCAGTAATTGACTTCGTAGAAAATACCAACCGCTTCGATAATTCTTTCGCTAGCCTCGTCTTTTACATTTTTATAACTGATTTTTAACTGGTTCTTTTCGGCAATGCTTTCCAGAATTATTGGAATAATATTTTTGACATTGTCAGAATTTTTCGGGCGATAGGAATAGATGTCAATTTGATTCTCAATAGTCGTAACCAGATGTTTCTCCGAGTTTCTGATGACTGCTTTCACTTTTTCCATTGCGGAATTGTAATGAGAGTCGAGACTTTCATGAGAAAACTTCTGCATCAGTTTTTCTGCAGTAATGAAACTTAGAACTTCTTCTTTTGTGAACATCACGGGTGGAAGTTTGTAACCATCCACCAAAGAATATCCGGAACCAGCTTCTCCAAAAATCGGAATTCCTGCATTTTCCAAAGTCTTGATATCTCTGTAAATCGTCCTGATGCTGACATCAAATTTATCTGCCAAATCCTGTGCTCGGACAATCGATTTGGTTTGCAGTTGTGTTAGAATCGAAGTAACTCGGTCTATTTTTTTAATGTAATGGTCTTCATTCATCTTTATAAGTTTTCACCAATCTATCCAGATTCAGACTCCTGGCAGACGCATCGAAAATTTCTCGGTAAGTTCCATCTTTTTCGTACAATTCTTCGTGCGTTCCGTTTTCCACAACTTCGCCTTTTTTCATCACGTAAATCATATCAGAATCTAAAATTTGCGACAACGAATGTGAAATAATAATCACAGTTCTGTCTTTTTTAATCGCATCCAGAGAGTTTTTGATTTGCTCCGTTGCAATCGCGTCCAGACTTGCAGTGGGTTCATCCAGAAAAATAATCGGTGGGTTTTTCAGGAATAATCTTGCAATGGCAATTCTCTGTTGCTGGCCGCCGGAAAGTTGCGTAGCGTCGTGATTATAACCATCCGGCAAATCCAAAATCTGCTCGTGAAGATAAGCTTTTGTAGCTGCTTCTTTGATTTCGTCCAAAGTGGCTTCCAGATTTCCATAACGGATATTATCTTCAATACTTCCTTTGAAAATGTGATTTTTCTGAAGAACCAAACCGAGGTCATCACGCAGATAATCATTATCAAAATCATTCAGATTATTGCCATCCAAAAGGATTTCTCCGGAATCAGGTTCGTAAAACTTACAAAGCAAATTGATAACTGTTGATTTTCCAGCACCACTCAATCCAACCAAAGCGGTCGTTTTTCCATTTTGTATTTTAAGCGAAACATTTTTCAAGGCTTTCATACCGTTAGGATAAGTGAAATCCACGTTTTTGATTTCAAAGTTACCTTGAATTGGAATATTATCAATCGTTCCGTTAGGTTCGGTTTCGTCGTCGTCATTTAGGATTTCAAAATAACCTTCGGCATAAATAAAAGCATCATTCATATCATCATAAATCCTGTGAAGCTGGCGAATCGGCGCAGAAACGTTATTGAACAACATAATGTGAAGCATAATCGCACCAATCGTCATTTGCTGGTCAAGCACCAGATAAACCGTCAAAAGGATAATCAAAACGACACCAAATTGCTCGATAAAAGTTTTCAAACCATCGAAAATAAAACTCGTTCTGCGCGTGTACAACTGGCTTTCCATCAAATGCATCTGGAGATTGTACTGTTTTCTGCCTTCAAATTTTTCACGGACAAAACTCTTAATCACCATTATGGAATTGATAAGATTCAGAAGTCCGGATGTTTTTTGTTCCCGTTGATTTCTTAAAGTCCGTCTTACATTTCCTAATTTTTTAGCTTGCCTCGAGGTTACATAAAAGTAAATCGGAATTACAAAAGTCGAAACCAAACCAACGTAAAGATTCTGCATATACATTACAATCAAAGCAATAATGGCAGTTGAAAATAAGGGCAAAATATCAATGAAAAAATTTTGAACCAATTTTGTCAAGCTTTCAATTCCTCTGTCGATGCGGATTTGAAGTTTTCCTGATTCGTGTCTATCGTCGTTATAATAAGCAATTCGGTAGGTTAGAATTTTGTCAATCGCCGCTTGTGCCAATTCTGAACTAACATTAATTCGGATCTTTTCGCCATAAAATTTCTGACCAAACTGAATGAAAATATTGGCTAATTCTTTTCCTAAAAGTATAATTGAAATCAGAATCAAAACGTGAATCCCTTCCGACATCGGATGTGGAAGCTGCGTCAGCTTAGTTACTTCATCAACCGTATATTTCAAGACAATCGGATTCACCTGCGCAAACAAAGCACCGATAAAAGTCAAAGCCAGAGTCCCGAAAACCATCCATTTGTAAGGTTTTATAAAACTTTTTAGCTGATTGAAAATATGGATGAGATTGGTTGTTTTCTGAAAAGGTTTTTTCATTACAGCAAGTTAAGAATTAATTTAAAATTACTTAGACATATAGAGGTTTAACAGTTAAGTTTTATATTAATTAATTTCAAAAGTCACGTAAGGGCACTTTAGTTATAAAATCAAAGATTTTAATCTTTAGTGAACTTTGTTTTCAATATAAATATCTTTCTAAAGTGACTTAAGTGTTTTAAAATTCTACTGTATCTATATGGTTCAAAAATAAAAACCTTAATTTTAAACTTTCGTAAAAAGAAACAATGAAAATATATACAAAAACAGGTGACAAAGGTGAAACCGGACTTTATGGCGGAAGTAGAATCTCCAAAGCCAGCGCAAGAGTAGAATCTTATGGAAACATCGATGAACTGAATGCTAATATTGGTGTTGCAAAATCACATATCGAAGATGAGAATATCATTGCTCAGCTTAAGAAAATTCAGTTTGATTTGTTTACCGTTGGTTCAGAAGCTTCAACACCGATTGATAAATTGTTTTTGGCTAATGGAAAAGCACGGCTTCCACTTGTGATTTCTGATAAAGAAATTGAAGAATTGGAAACTTGGATGGACGAAATGGAAGAGAAAGTTGAGCCTTTGCAATATTTCATTTTACCCGGAGGCGGAAAAGCGGCGACTTTTCTTCACGTGGCGAGAACGGTTTGCAGACGTGCAGAACGTAGTTTGGTTTTTCTCAATCAGTCGGAAGAAGTACGAGTGGAATTAATCAAATATCTGAACCGCTTGTCGGATTACCTTTTTGTTTTGGCAAGATATGTTTCAAAATTGAATAATGAGCCGGAGGAATATTGGAATCCGAATGATAGAAGTTAGATTGAAATATATTCTATCAATGAAAAAATTTTTTCTATTAATTATTTTATTTTGTTCAAATTTTATTTTTTCTCAGAAATTTGAAACAGAAAGTCTTGTGGATAGTTTCACAAAAGATTTCATTCCTAAAGAGTTTAAGTATTATAATTTATTAAATAAAAGTTTTAGAGCAGATTTTGATGTCGATTATCTGAATGAATCAATTGAAGATTCAGGACTTAAAATTCCATTTTTTAGAAAAGATGATTTTTTTAATTCTAAAACTGAGATTGATTGGAATGATTATAATTTGGAGAAGGCGTATGTTTTTTCAGATGATAAAATCCCCAAATTTAAAAATGCAATTTATGAGTATATTTTAGTTGACAAAAAAATAAGTCAAGAGAAATTTGACAGCATTATCAGTAATAAAAAATACAATCAAATTGTTGTAAAGGTAAATCCTAATTGGAGTAAAGATAAGCAAGTAAAAGAATGTCATAAAGAATTAAAAAATCAGGAAGACCAAGTTGAGAAGGAAAATCGTGATTTTTATTCAATTTCGAATCCCATTTTTTCTATAGATAAGAAGTTTGCAATAATTTATTACAGAGATTGTTGTCACACAAATGGTTACTTGTATTTTTATTCGGATAATAAATGGCAACAATATTTAGAATTTTATAAATTAATAAGCAATTGAAAAAAGCGCTTCTTTTCATCAACGGAGATTCTCCGAAATCAATTCCGAATTTGTCAGGTTATGATTTGATTGCTTGTACAGATGGTGCATTTCATTATTTGAAACAACTGAAATTTCCATTGGACAGACTGGACTTTATTTCCGGCGATTTCGATTCTCATAAAATTGAGGAAGAGATTCTTCGACAGGCTCAGAATGACAATTTTGAAATCATAGAAACGCCTGACCAGAACAAAACGGATTTTCATAAAGCCTTAGAAATCATTATCGAAAAAGGATTTGATGAAATTGATGTTTATGGCGGAAGTGGAGGAGAACAAGACCATTTTCTCGGGAATCTGAGTGTTGCTTTTGCATTTAAGGATAAAGTGAATCTTCGTTTTTTTGATGAATACTCTTCATATTACTTTATTCCGAAAAAATTCATAATTTCTGATGTTAAAGGGAAGATGATTTCTTTGATGCCTTTTCCTATAGCAAAAAATATCGAAACAAAAGGGTTGAAATGGCCTTTGTATAAAGAAGATTTAATTTTGGGAGAACGAATCGGAACACGGAATGTTGCTGAAAATAAAGATGTTATAATTGAGTATAAACAAGGTGACCTGCTGATTTTTGTTGGGAATTAATTCATTAATTTTTATGGAATTATTAACGTGAATATTCAGTTTATTTCATCATTTTTGCATCGTAAAACAATTAAACTTTTTTAGCCAGAAATGAAAATAAAATATTCTGAACTAATTGACCAAACGCTTTATTTTCCAACTGAGGAATTCAGTGTAGAAGAAAATAATCTGAAGTTCCACGACATTAATCTGATGGAGGTTGTGGAAAAATTCGGGACTCCTTTGAAGTTCAATTATTTACCAAAAATATCTCAGAATATAGAAAGGGCAAAATTCTGGTTCAAAGAAGCTTTTGAAAAGAACGATTATCAGAAAAATTACAGATATTGCTACTGCACAAAGTCCAGTCATTTTGCGTTTGTTGTAGAGGAAGCGTTGAAAAATGACATTAGTCTGGAGACGTCTTCGGCTTATGATATGGATATCGTGAAGTCGCTTTACGACAAAGGAAAAGTGACTAAAGATATCGAAGTCATTTGCAACGGTTTCAAAACTGATGATTATTTGGCGAAAATTTCGGAGCTGATTAATAATGGTTTCGAAAATATCACACCGATTCTTGATAACTACAGAGAGTTGGATAAGCTAACGGAAAGTATCGACAGGACTTTTGACATCGGAATCAGAATTGCTTCTGAGGAAGAACCGAAATTCGAATTTTATACCTCAAGATTAGGAATAGGATACAAGGATATTATTCCTTATTACAGCCAAAAAATTGCGGAGCATCCTAATGCTAGGCTGAAAATGCTTCACTTTTTCATCAATACCGGAATCAAAGACACGGCCTATTATTGGAACGAGTTGTACAAATGTCTTCGCGTCTATGCAAGATTGAAAAAAATTGCGCCGGAAGTTGATTCGTTGAATATCGGTGGTGGTTTCCCAATCAAAACTTCACTTAATTTTGATTACGATTATGCTTACATGGTTAACGAGATCGTGTCTCAAATCAAAAAATTCTGCGAAGAAGAAGGCGTTGAAGAGCCAAATATCTATACAGAATTTGGAAGCTTCACAGTTGGAGAAAGTGGTGGCCATCTTTATAAAATAATTTCTCAGAAACGTCAGAACGACCGGGAAAAATGGAATATGATTGACTCGTCTTTTATGACAACTTTGCCTGATACTTGGGCGATTTCCCGTCACTTCATTATGTTGCCGTTGAATCGTTGGGATGATTCTTATGAAAGAGTTTTTCTTGGTGGATTGACTTGTGATTCAGATGATTATTATAATTCTGAACAGCATACGAATGCGATCTATCTGCCAGTTTTCAATGAAACGAAACCTTTGTACATTGGTTTTTTCCATACAGGCGCTTATCAGGAAACTATAGGTGGTTACGGCGGTGTTCACCACTGTCTGATGCCTCAGCCAAAACATATTTTGATTGATAAGGATGAAGACGGAAACTTCACTTACGAACTATTCCGGGAAGAACAAAGACCAGAAGATGTTTTGAAACTTTTGGGATATTAAATTCAGACAATAGACTTTTAGATAAAAGATAATAGACGAAAAAAAGCGGAAATTTATTTCCGCTTTTTTATTTGATTTTTCTCGTAGGTTTTATGAATTAAGCCGATTTTTTACAATCAGCGTAAACTGTCTAATCAGCGAGAGAAATATTTTTTTATTTGATTTCAGTAACGAACTCGTCTTTTGGAGTTCTGTATTTTTTAAGATTCACCAGCCAGTCGCCATTTTCTTCTCTGTAGCCCAGCGGTAAAATCACAACACTTTTCAAACCTTTCTCAGGGAATCCTAACAATTCATCAAGAGCAGCATTATTAAAACCTTCCATTGGTGTTGCATCTACTTTCTGCTCAGCAGCTGCAGCAATTGCCAATCCAAAAGAAATGTAGGCTTGTTTTGCAGCGTGTGTCGCATGCCATTCCTTTCCAAGCGGTTCGTACATTCCCCATAATCTGGTTTTGTAGTCATCCATTGCTTCTTTAGGGATTCCCCTTTCAGATGTTGTTTTTTCAAAAACTTCGGAGATGCTGTTGTGAGAATAACCGTCCCAAGCTGCCCAAACCAAAAGGTGAGAACCGTCTGTAATCTGCGCCTGGTCAAAAGCAATCGGCCGGATTTTTTCTAATAATTCTTTATTGGAAATGACGAATAATCTGTAAGGTTGCAAACCTGATGACGAAGGTGCCAATCTTGCAGCTTCTACGATGTAATCTACCTTATCTTGAGGGACGGCTTGTCCATTCATTTTCTTGGTTGCGTATCGCCAGTTTAAGTCTTCTAATAAACTCATTTTTTATAATTTTCTTGATTTGAGGCATCAAAGTTAAAAAACAAAAGTTTATATTTGTAATTAAGTTACTAAAAGTTACTGTTACAAAAAGGTAACTTATTTGATAATTAGTAAGTTGTGAAATTGAATTAACGTAAATTTAATTTACATTTCTTCAATAAAAGATATTATTTATGAAAATTAAATGTTGTAAAACCAACCTTCTCGCTGTACAGGATACAATGGATATTTTGAAAGGCCGATGGAAAGTTCAAATTATTGCGGCGCTTTGTTATGACAAAATGCGATTCTCTGATTTGCAGAAAGAAATCGCAGGTGTTTCTTCGAAAATGCTGAGCAGCGAACTGAAAGATTTGGAAATCAATCAATTGGTAACAAGAACAGTTCTCAGCACACAACCGATTAGTGTGGAATATGAATTAACGGACTACGGACGAACTTTGAAAAAAATCATTGAGAATCTTGCAGAATGGGGCATTGAGCACAGGAAAAAGATTACAGGCAAAATTCCCAAAGTTGCTGAAATTTAAAGGCTTCAAAAAAAGAAGCCTTTAAATTTTATTCCTTCGTGAAATAGTATGTTTTGCCGTTTTGCTTCAGCTGCAATTGATTCGGGAAGAAAACCACCTCGATGTTAGCTGGTGCGAATTTGAACAGATCTTTATCAACGTATTCCAAAGGAAATGCTGATTGTCCTTTTCCCTGCGCCAATAATTGATCATCTTCCGAATAGATTTTCAAACCCATAGCAATATCAGGCGAAGTATAATTACCAATATATTTTTGGAATTTCTCAGGTGTTTTAGAAATATCATTAGTTTGAGTTCCAAATTTTGGATATTCATAACCTGAATCATAAATCAAACTCAGGATACCGATAGCCAGATTGTTGTGGGGAAATTCTTCTCCATTAATAATCATAGAAACCGAATAATCTTCTTTTGTATTATAAGAAGTGATCGAGTGGCTTCCGGCTGTATCACCTCCGTGTCCAAAAGAAACCTGATTGTAAAACGGAACAGGCATTATTCCTAATCCGAATTTTAAATCTGAACTTGGCTTTGGCAACATATTTTCCAGTGTTTCTTTTTTAACGAATTTATTGTTAAATAAGGCATTAATAAAAAGATTTAGATCATAAGGTGTCGAAACAATATCGCCCAAACCGATGCAATTGTGAAAATCGAAATCCTCTATTTCTGTCCAATTACCGTCTTTATTCTTGTAAGATCTGAAAACATTGGTAGGATTATCCAAAACTGACAAAGTATTTTTCATATTCGCTTTGCTCGTGATTTTTTCCTTTAAGAGAATATTATAAGGTTTTTTTGTAATTTTCTCCAGAATCCTGCTCAAAAGATAATATCCGGAATTGGAATATCTCGTTTTTTCTCCCGGCTGAAACTCTACGCCTTGTGCTTTGATCGTGTCAAGAATTGTTTTGTCTCCGACTGGTTTTTTGAATAACCATTGATAATGTTCTCCAACATAATCTCCCAGACCGCTGGTGTGATTCATTAGTTTTTCGATGGTGATTTTGTCTGCATTTGGAATGTCAGGATAATATTTGGACAGCTTGTCGTTGATGTTCAGTTTTCCTTTTTCTACCTGTTGCATCAGCATTACGGCTGTAAACAATTTGCTGATAGATCCAACCTGATACTGTGTGTCGGGATTCCATTTGACATTTGGTAATTGGTCTTGTCCGAAATTTCTTTGATAAATTTCTTTCCCATTTCTGAAAATCGAAATACTTCCAACAGACTGTTTGTTCGCCGTCAGGTAGTTTAAGAAATCATCAATTTTCTTAGTATTAATTTCTCTGTTGCCGATGTCTTTGATTTTTTGATCTTGTGGACTTGACTTAACGGTGCCGTCATTTCGATAAAGGTTTAACGGGAACGATCTTGAATTCTGTTCGAAGGTTCCTTCAAAATGATCGGTTTTGTATAGACCCTTGTAAGAAGCCTTCAGCTCATTCATTTCAAAAATCAATTCATCGTTACGGAATTCGGTTTTATCGACTGTAATAATTTTGTCTCCTTGCTTTGGACTTCTCGCAGTAGAAACATAAGCGTTGTTTTCTTTTTTGATATCAAGAAGCAAAGGCAGTTTCATTGCGCCTAGATCGATTTCTCCTCTCCAGGAACCGGTTAAATCCTGGGCGTAAAAAGTCTGTGCTAATAAAATCAGCACCAATAAAAGCTTGGTTTTCATAAAATTATATTTTGTTTAAAGTATAGTCTGGCTCGCGATTATTAGTATCAATGAAACAACTACGAAGAGAACAATGTGTTGCCACTTTTTGATATTGGTAGCCGTTTTGAATCCGTTATAATACAATACGAAACTGTAAATCATCAATGGTAAAGTTGCTAATGCAAAAGCCGTAACTATAATGAGATTAATTGTTTCCACTTGACCTGGATCGCCTGCGCTTTTTGTAACACTATCCGTAGCATTCTTAAAAAATGACATTCCGTAGACTGGCATTATTATAATTAATGGAATGGCAGATATGAGAATAGTATTAATGATATCGATGATTCTCGTTCTATTATTAAAGAATTTGGCAAGTATAAATAAAATAATAATTGCAAAGAGAAAGCTTAAAGAATTAATTCTCGCAACATCCCAAATCGTTTGATTTTCATCTAAATGAGAAAGATGAAAAATACTGTCATTTACATTTCCGGAATAATAACAACCAAAGATGTTCACAATGAAAAATATAATTCCTGTAATAAGCAGATGTATATCATTAAATTTCCCAAACGGATTGAATATAGTTTTCCAGGTCATAGGTTTAGTTTTGAAGTTTTTTTACTTTTTCGATGAGATCATCCATTTTGTTTCTCATTGTTGGGTAGGACAACTCAGCCTGTTTTGCCATTTCTTTGATGCTTCCGCTGGACAGAAAAAAATTGAGGACGAACTCTTGCTCTTCCCTGTTCAGTTTCAAAAGAACAGGTAATTCGTAGTCTCCATTCACCTGAGTTGCACAAGATGGACAAGTCATCTGGCTTACATTCAGAGTATGGTCGCAGCTTGGACATATGATTGGAAGTTTCATTTATTCTATTTTTGTTTTACAAATGTAATGATAATTTTAATAAAGTTAAAAAATATTTTAATTTTATTAAATGTTTATTTAAATATAAAAAACCTCTCATTATTGAGAGGTTCACTTACATAAATACAATTTATAATTAATTTGTGATCTTAGTTTTATTTTCGGGTTTTACATAATCACTGTAGCTGATTGGTGAATAAGCTTTTTGCTCTACAATGTTTTTTGTAGCTCTCCAGTAATTCTGATCAAATTTTTTCATCAGTGTAATAGAGCACAAAAGCGCCTTGTTGGTTATTTTAACTTTTACGGAAGTAATGTAATTGCTGTCTGAATAATTGAATTGTGGAATCTTATCATCGGATTCGCTGGATTCTCCGTTAGAATAAGCAACAGTCCATTTGTAAAGATAATCAGAAGAATTGGCATTGGGAAAGAATGAAATAACGGATTCATTAACTTTCACATCTTTGAAATCATCGATTTTGATTCCGCAGCTGCTTTCAACAAGTTGTTGCCTGGAATCAATAATATTAATATCTTTCTCACATTGGACTAATCCTTTAGCTGTTAAAACAGAAACGGATATTGTGCTTTTACCAGTGCCTTTTCCTGTGACATTGATCTTATTGATCTTACTGTTTTCTTCAATTTTAACAACGTCATCATTTGATACTTTCCAGGAGTAACATTCTTCACATTGTGCTTTTGTGTCAACTGTGAAAGTTGTTGTTTCGTTCTGAACCGGAATTTTGCTTGCAGTGATGGTACATTGCCCATACAAGCTTGTGATCGCCAGGAATCCGGCAATCGGAATAAATAAATTTTTCATCTTTATAAGTGTGTCCTGCAAAGATAAAATAAATTTTATACCTGAATCACACCTAGATTAAATTTTTCTGTAATTGGAGAATGGTTGACTGCTTCTATTCCCATGCTGATCCACTTTCTTGTATCAATTGGATTGATGATGGCATCTGTCCAAAGTCTTGCTGCAGCATAAGTAGGTTGGGTCTGTTTGTTATAATCCTTCAGGATTTTATCCAGAATATCTTTTCTTTCTTCTTCCGAAATTTCTTTTCCCTGTTTTTTGAGTGCTGATTCCTGGATTTGTAAAAGAACATTCCCTGCCTGTGAACCACCCATTACTGCCAGTTCTGCCCATGGCCAGGCGACAATTAATCTAGGATCATATGCTTTTCCGCACATTGCGTAATTTCCAGCGCCATAAGAATTTCCTGTAATCACAGTGAATTTCGGAACTACCGAATTGGATACAGCATTGACCATTTTTGCACCGTCCTTGATGATGCCGCCGTGTTCGGATTTTGAACCAACCATAAAACCTGTAACGTCCTGAAGAAATACCAACGGTATTTTTCGTTGATTACAATTCGCAATAAAGCGGGTCGCCTTGTCAGCAGAGTCAGAGTAGATAACACCACCGAACTGCATCTCGCCTTTGCCGCTTTTCACGAGTTTTCTTTGATTAGCAACAATTCCTACACTCCAGCCATCGATTCTGGCTGTTGCACAAATAATGCTTTTCCCATAATCTGGTTTATATTCTTCGTATTCCGAATTATCTACAAGACATTTGATGATTTCAAAAGTATCATATTGCTCAGATCTCACGGCCGGCATAATTCCGAAAATATTTTCCGGATTTTCTTTTGGAGGAAAGCTTTCGGTTCTGTCAAAGCCAGCTTTTTCGAAATCTCCAATAGATTTCATTATATTTTTGATGCGATCCAAAGCATCCTTATCATCCTTGGCTTTATAATCTGTAACACCAGAGATTTCACAATGTGTAGTTGCTCCGCCAAGTGTTTCGTTATCGATATTTTCTCCAATTGCCGCTTTTACAAGATAACTTCCTGCCAGAAAAATACTTCCTGTTCTATCCACAATCATTGCTTCATCACTCATAATCGGAAGATAAGCGCCACCGGCAACACAACTTCCCATAATGGCAGAAATCTGGATAATTCCTGCAGAACTCATTTTCGCATTATTTCTAAAAATTCTGCCAAACATCTCTTTATCCGGGAAAATCTCATCTTGCATTGGAAGATAGACACCTGCAGAATCAACAAGGTAGATAATTGGCAAACGGTTTTCCATAGCGATTTCCTGAGCTCTCAAATTTTTCTTGCCTGTGATCGGAAACCATGCTCCGGCTTTTACAGTAGCATCATTCGCAACAACTATACATTGTTTACCAGAGATATATCCGATTTTTACAACAACGCCGCCTGCTGGACAACCGCCTTCTTTATCGTACATTTCATAACCTGCAAATGCCCCGATTTCTATAGAGTCAGAATTCTTATCAAAAAGATACTCAACACGTTCTCTGGCAGTCATTTTTCCCTGATCGCGTTGTTTCTGAAGTGCTTTTTCACCGCCGCCTAATTTGATTTTTGCCAAAGCTGCTCTGATGTCAGAAAGTTTCAGTTTGTTGATATCTTCTCTTTTATTGAATTCTAAATCCATAAGGGTTTTCTTTGGGCCTAAAGATAAAATTTTTTGACATATACCAAAACGAAAGAGTTTATTAATTATACAATCGTATTGATGGGTACTAAAATTTAATATTCGTTTTGTAATATTTTTTGATTTTTGGCGTTTTATTGATTAAATGAGATAAATTTTTAGTTAGTTTATGTTTATTTTTAATAAGTTTTCTTATTAAAAGATCCGTATAAAATTTTATACGGATTTTTTCATGTATTGATTAGAAAATATGCTCTGTGAACCCATAAATTTATCTTAGTTTTGCAAATCAAAATCAATATTTCCAATGAAGAATTCTTATTTGCTGCGGTTACATTTTATCGTTTTTTTATGGGGATTCACGGCTATTTTAGGAAAATTGATTTCGGCTGATGCACACATCCTTGTTTTTTACAGAATGTCATTTGCTGCAGTTTTCCTTTATTTATATCTTCGGATTGTAAAAAAGGAGAGCATCAAAGTGACAAAAGGCTTATTATTAAAATTAGTAGGGATCGGAAGCGTAATGGCTTTTCACTGGCTGTTCTTTTTCCAGTCTATCAAGGTTTCCAATGTGTCGATAGCTTTATCATGTTTGTCATTATCAACGTTATTTGCTGCATTGATAGAACCTTTGATATTCAGAAGGAAACCGGATTGGATGGAAATTGTTATCGGCGTTATTATTGTGATTTGTATTTCTATGATTTTCAATGCCGAGCTGAAATATAAAGAAGGCATATTTTATGGCATTCTTTGCGCACTTTTCGGGACGATCTTTTCTGTTTTCAATGGTAAAATTTTTGGTAAAACCAGTTCTGGGAATATTATTTTCTACGAGATTGCCGGCGGTTGGTTAATCATCAGTTTGTTTTTTATTTTCACAGGACAAATTTCTTCTGTCAGTGAAATAAGTTATACAGATATTGCGTTAATAACATTATTGGCTTCTGTTTTTACTGCTTATCCAATGTTTGAAAGTGTCAAGTTGATGAAGTTTATTTCACCTTTCACGTTGATTTTGACTGTAAATCTGGAGCCTGTTTATGGGATTATTCTGGCTTTTTTTATCTTTGGAGCATCAGAACATATGAGTCCTGTTTTTTATATTGCTTCCTTGGTGATGATTATAGCAATTGTTATCAACGGCATTATAAAATCAAGACGGAAAAAAGAGGATATAACTACAGAAACCAACCATCTGTAAACAGCTTTTGATGAAAAGAATTTTATTTTTTTTACTGATTGTTTTTTCGCAACTTGTTGATGCTCAAATCATCAGGAAGTATTCTAATGAATTTTTGAATATTGGTGCCGGTGCCAGAGGTTTGGCAATGGGAGGAGCAGTTGTTTCTAACCAGGATGATGTTTATTCCCCTATGTGGAATCCGGCAGGATTGATGAAAATTGACCGCGACTGGCAGGCTGCGGCGATGCATGCAGAATATTTTGAATCCATTGCCAAATACGATTATATCGCCTATGCGAAGCCTTTGGATTACGGAAACGGCGTTTTCGCAATTTCATTAGTAAGATTAGGTGTTGATAATATTCTTAATACAACTCAATTGATAGATTCTGAGGGAAATATTGATTATGATAAAATCAGTTCGTTTTCAACATCAGATTACGCAGCATTATTTTCTTACGCCTTTCATCCCAACGGAAATCAAAAATTAGATGTTGGGGCAACAGCAAAAGTGGTTTACCGAAATGTTGGAAAATTTGCAAGTGGTTATGGTTTTGGATTTGATTTAGGAGCTATTTACCATACAGATACCGATTGGAACTATGGATTTATGCTAAGAGATGCTACAACAACGGTCAATTTTTGGACCATTAATCAGAAAGAATTATCGGCAGTTGTGAATGGGGAAGAATTTAACCCGGCGCCAACGGACAAAATGGAAATCACGATGCCAAAATTGAATCTTGGTGTCAGCAGAACTTATGAGTTTAATAGAGATTTAAAATTATTACCGGAAGCAGGTGTCAACATAGATTTTGCTAAAACGGCTGCACTTATTTCCACCGATTTTGCCAGTATCACCCCTTATTTGGGTGGAGAATTGATTTTCCAGGATATGATTTTTGTAAGATTGGGATTGAATCGTTTCCAATCAATTACTGATATAGAAGACCTTAAAAGAAAAGTTTCTTTCCAGCCTAGTGCAGGTATAGGAATCCGTTACAAAGGTTTGACGCTGGATTATGCCATTACCAATTCCGGAATTGGCGGTTCTAATTTTTATTCCAATTTCTTTTCTCTGAAATTGGATATGCAGGGTTTTAGAAATTAGAAAAATTATTAAATTCGAATTATGAAAAAGATACTTGGCTTATTATCAGTTTTTTTACTTGTTGCGATTAATGCTCAGACTGTTGGTGATTATAAATATGTCATGATTCCATCTGAATTTGCAACACTGAAAGAAAATTACGGAATGGATACGATTTTGAGAAATTCTCTGAAATCCAAAAAATATATAGTGTTATCTGCTGAAAAAAGTAACTGGCCTAATGATGCATTGATTAATCCATGTAAAATTTTGAATGCTGATGTTCTTAATGAAAAAAGCTTATTGAGAAACAAGATTTCCTTACAATTCAAGGATTGTAATAACAAAATCATTTACTCCGAAAAATCCAGCAGCACAATCAAAGAATTCGAACCTGGTTTTCAAGATGCTATGAGACAGGCTGCTGCAAAAATTCCTGTTTCCAATCCTGCCAATACATCTGTTGGTACAGCTCCCGCAAATGAAACCATTGCAATGCAAACAAATAACTCTGCTGCTAGCAGCAAAGCTCAGGATATTAAAAAATCTGCCCAAAAATATTCTAAAGGTAACCTGACATTACAAAAAATACAAATTGATGAGTCTCAGTTTATCTTGGTTGATGGGAATAGCAGTGTTCCTTTTGCGACTTTTAAAACCACCGCAAAAAATGATGTTTTTCGTGTTAAACTTGCGTCTGGCGAGTCTACTTTGGGCTATTATGAAAATGGAAATATCGTTATAGAAATCCCTTTAAATACTGGAGACTTTGTCAAAGAAGTTTTTATAGCAAACTAAACAAGCAGTAATTTCAAATAAAAATAAAAAGCTCAGGTAATCTGAGCTTTCTTTTTCTGTAAATCCAGAATTATTTATTTGGTTGTGGAGTATATCGTAAATAAGGTTTTATGACCTTCACGCCTTTTGTAAACTTCTTTTCAGCATCTTCCTGGGAAACTGCCGGCGGTATAATCACATCCTCGCCGTCTTGCCAGTCAACAGGCGTTGCAACGCCATAGCCGTCCACTAATTGTAAAGAATCCAAAACTCTAAGGATTTCAGTGAAATTTCTTCCCGTTGAAGCCGGGTAAGTAATAATTAATCTTACTTTTTTATTGGGATCGATAATTAATAAAGATCTTACAGTTAAAGTAGCACTGGCGTTCGGATGGATAAAATCATATAATTCTGAAACTTTTTTGTCCTGATCGGCAATAATCGGGAATTCAACTTCTGTATTCTGAGTTTCATTAATATCAGAGATCCAACCTTTGTGATTGTCAAGTCCGTCAACACTCAATGCTAAAACTTTTGTATTTCTTTTGTCAAATTCGGGTTTTAATTGTGATGTTTTTCCCAGTTCGGTTGTACAAACCGGCGTGTAGTCTGCGGGATGAGAAAATAAGATTCCCCAGGAATCGCCAAGATATTCGTAAAAGTTAATTTTTCCAAGACTGCTTTCTGCGTCAAAATCCGGAGCTGTATCACCAAGTTTAATAGACATATTTTTTAAATTTTGTAATTAATGGAAAACAAATTTAGGAATAAAAGTTTAATTCATACTAATTTGGTATTATTTATTTTTAATTATAAAAAAAACCACAAAACTGTGGTTTTTAATTTCTTTATAAGATTGGATTATAATGTTCCAACTTTGCTGTCATTAATGTTGTATTTTTTAATAACTTCTTCGTATGACATTCTGTGAAGGTCAGTAGTATTAGCGTTTTTATTTCCATATACAGCAGGAACTAGAACAATTCTAAAGGTTTGACCATTGATGAAATTGGCTTTAAAATTATTGTCTTCTTTTATAGTCATATTAAAATCTGCTCTTAGATCAATCTGAACATCTGCTGTTGTAAAGTTAAAAGTATAATCCATTGTTCCCTCATTGAAAAAGTAAGACTTAGGAAGCGGTTCCCAAATAGGAGTGTTGGAGCCGGGATTATTTTTTCTATAAACTAAAACAATATCCTGTCCAAGCATAGGTCTGTCAAAGCGCTGATTAAATCCATAATAATCATCACTGTTTCTTATAAGATTTAAATTAAGGTCGTATACTGTGGGGTAATCTACTTGAACTTGTACATCATCATTATCGTCCTTACAACTGAAGATAAAAACACTAGTAACTAGCAATAATAAAAGGGGCAAAAACTTTTTCATAGGTATAATATTTTACGTTAAATTTTAATTGCAAATTGCAGACCATAAAAATAGCTAATTTCCGTGGAATTAATATCTTTATGGAAACTTTCTAAAATTTAGATTTTCAAAATATGAAAAAGTTAAGTCTATTTATAATAACTTTTATTTCACAATTTTATTTCACTCAGTATCAGCCTAAAAATCTATCTTCTGTAGATATTAAAAAAGCAAACAGTTGGGTTGATATAACTTATAACTCACTTTCTCAGGATGAAAAATTGGGACAGCTTTTTATCGTAGCGCTTTATACCAACAAAGGTGAAGATTTTATTAATCAGATCAGGAACATTGTTGTCAATGATAAAATCGGGGGATTGATTCTGATGCAGGATGACGCCGCAAGAGAAATTAATCTGGTTAATGAGTTTCAGTCCAAATCAAAAGTGCCGCTGATGATTGGGATGGATGCAGAATGGGGGTTATTCCAAAGAATTGCAAAAGCACACAAGTTTCCCTGGGCGATCACACTAGGAGCAATACAGGATAAAAATCTGATTTATGAGATGTCTGCTAAGATTGCCGAGGATTGTAAAAGAATGGGAATCAACTGGGATTTTGCACCGGTTGTGGATGTGAACACCAATCCGAATAATCCGATTATCGGAAACCGTAGTTTTGGTTCTGATGTCAATAATGTTGTGAATTCTGCTTTGGCATATTCCAGTGGTTTGCAGGATAACAAAATTTTGGCGGCGATTAAACATTTCCCTGGTCATGGTGATACTTCCACAGATTCGCATCTGGATCTGCCGGTTGTTTCTCATAATTTGGAAAGATTAGAGAAAATAGAAATTGCGCCTTTCAAAGCATTGATGAATAAAGGCGTTGGCGGTGTTATGGTTGCTCATCTGTATGTTCCGACTTTGGAAAACGAAAAAGACATTCCGGCTTCGGTTTCAAAAAAAATAATTACAGGGCTTCTAAAAGAAAAGCTTGGTTACAAAGGTTTGATTATAACGGATGCACTGAATATGGGAGCTGTTGCCAATAAATTCAAAGCTGGAGAATTAGATGCGTTAGCTTTCAAAGCAGGAAATGATATTATGTTATTTTCACAGGATGTTGCAACCGGAAAAAAACTAATCCAAAAAGCAATTGACAATGGCGAAATTTCACAAACAAGAGTAGAAGAGAGTGTTAAGAAAATTCTTTTGACCAAATATTATCTTGGTTTGAACCAATACAACAGCATCAATCCTGAAAACGTTAACGAAGATTTGAATAATGCATCACATTCGGCTTTGGTTCAGAAAATGTATGCAAATGCTTTGACATTAATCAAAGATGATAAAAAGTTATTGCCATTGGATTGTAAAGAAACTTATTATTACATTCCGTTAGAAGAAGCGCCCTATGACACTTTCCTGAATCAAATCAATACAGGAACAACTGTAATTCTTAAAAAAGCTAATGAAATCAATACAATCCCTGCTAACTCAAAAGTGATTGTTGGTTTTCATAAAGATAATTCTACGGCTTACAAACCTTACAAAATTTCGGACACAAGCAAGAAGATTTTAGTGGATTTGAGCAAAAATCAGAATGTGATGCTGGATGTTTTCGGGAGTCCTTATGCTTTGAAAGATGTTGATATTTCTAATGTTTCTACGGTTTTGGTTTCTTATGAAAACAATGACGATTCTATGAAAGCAACAGCCAGTGGAATTTTAGGACAAACAAAAATATCGGGAAGACTTCCGGTTTTGGTGAACGACAATTTGAAATTCGGAATGGGAATGGATGTCGAGGCTAAAATTCAAAATCAAACTGATAGAAAAAATAGTTCAGAAACTAAAAATTCTAAGATTGTAATGGAGTAAATTTATAACCACAAAACTTAAGAATTTTCGTCTCGCAGATTTATCAGTGCTGATTAGTGAAATCGGTGAGAAACTTTAAAAATAAATTTTCACATTTTTTGTGTAAAACAATAAGAAAGTAAAATGAAAATAGGAATACTTTGCTATCCCACATACGGCGGAAGCGGAATTGTGGCAACAGAATTAGGAATGTCTTTGGCCGACAAAGGTTATGAAGTTCATTTCATAAGTTCGGCATTGCCGGCACGTTTGGATGTTACGAATCCGAATATTTTTTTCCATAAGGTCAACGTTCAGACTTATCCGTTGTTTCAATATCAGCCTTATGATATCGCTTTGTCATCAATGATTTACCGCGTTGTGAATCTTTATAAATTGGATATTTTGCACGCCCATTATGCGATTCCTTATGCTTATGCGGCTTTTACAGCTAAGCAAATGTTAAAGGCTGAACACAAAGATGTGCCTTTGGTAACAACGCTTCACGGAACGGATATTACTTTGGTTGGTCAACATCCGAGTTATAAACACGCCGTGGAATTTTCTATCAACCAGAGTGATACGATAACTTCTGTTTCCGAAAGTCTGAAGAAAGACACATTGCAGTTTTTCAATATTCAGAAAGAAATCCAGGTGATTACCAATTTTATTGATAATTCTGTTTTTGACGAAGATTGCAAAACTTGCCAAAGGGAACAGTTTGCAAGTGATGATGAGAAGATTCTGATTCACGTTTCCAACCTTCGTCCGGTTAAAAGAATTCAGGATGTTCTGGAGATTTTCAAGAATGTCAACAAGAAAATCAAATCCAAACTGATAATCATTGGCGAAGGTCCGGATATGGAGAAGATTTCTGAATTTATGGAAAACAATCCGGACTTGATTGGCAAAATCAAATTGCTTGGAAAAGTCAACGATTTGTATAGAATTCTGCAGTTGTCGGACGTTTTCCTTTTACCTTCCGAGCAGGAGAGTTTTGGTTTGGCGGCATTGGAAGCAATGGCTGCTAGAACACCAGTTATTAGTAGTAATGCAGGCGGAATTCCGGAAGTTAATATCCAGGGGGAAACAGGGTTTTTGGCCGAGATTGGAAATGTAGAAGCAATGAGTAATTATACAATCAAACTTTTGAGTAATGATGACCTTCTGGCGGAAATGAAGAATAATGCCAAGGCTCAGGCAATAAAATTTGATTTGAAAAATATTCTTCCGATTTACATTGATATGTACGAAACGACCATCGCTAAATTTGAAGAAGCGAAGTATAAGAAGTTTGATAAAAATCTAAATTAAGAAAAAAGTCTTTCGACTCCGTTCAGTGTGAAAATTCTGGATATTACAATTGTCACACTGAGCGGAATCGAAGTGTTTTAGGGAAATATTATAATGTATAATTATTTGAGGACTAATGTTTTATTAAAAATTATTTTATAAATTAGAGAAAAATATTTCTGATAATTTATTGAATCATCAAAAGCACAACATTATGAGTATCAAAAAACACTTTCTTACAATCTTCTTTTTGTTAATTGGCTTCTTAGTTTATTCCCAAACTGATACCATTACAATGACCGACGGCAGCGAGCTCCGCGGAAAAGTCGTTAAGTATAATCCGAATGACATTACGTTTATTCATCAGAACGAGACTTTGGAATACACGCTCAACAAAAAAGACATTTCCAAAATCACATTTTCTTCCGGTCGCATAGAGTACCTTAATGCGGCTGCTACTGCGCCGAACACTTCACAGTCCGTAGATTACAAGAACAAAGTAGCGATCTTGCCTTTCAGCTATGTAAGAGACCAGGAAAAAAGCAATGAGACAATGACCAAAAAAATCCAGCAGGAAACTTATACAATTTTCAATTCCAAAAAACAGAATCTTAAGTTCCAGGATCCTACGGAAACCAACGCGCTATTGTACAAAGCCGGAATCAATGAAAGTAATATGCAAGGCTTCACCATGGGCGAAATTGCCCACATCCTGAATGTAGAATATGTCATCAGCGGATTGGTTTCCATAGAAAAGACGAATACATATACCTCCAATTACGGCAGCTCCAATACAGATGTTTCGCAGAAGAATAATGGTGCAAAGGTTAATTCCACGGGCTCGTCCTCTTCAACAACGTATCAGAATTACAATACCAGCATCACGATGAACATCTTTTCCGTTAATGGCGATAACCTTTTCACTCAAAACCATAATTCATTTTGGCCTTATGAGAATGCTTACAAAGCCACTTTAGAATATCTGGCGAAAAGAACACCGCTTTATAAAAGATAGTCTGAAATTATTGTTTAAATTTTCGAATCTACATTTAAAATATTTCTGTAACTTAAAACCCTTTTAAAGTTTCAAACTTTGAAAGGGTTTTTTGCTTGAAAATTTTTATATAAAACGTCCACACAAATGAATGAAGAAATATTACAATACATCTGGAATTACAAAAAATTCCTGAACTTCGATTTTATCTCTACTGACGGACGAATTATTGAAATCCCGGAGTTCGGAGAATGGAATAAGAATTCTGGTCCGGATTTTCTCTTTGCCAAAATTAAGATTGACAACATCATTTTTGCAGGAAATATCGAGATTCACACCAAAGCGTCCGATTGGTTTTTTCACAATCATTCCGGAAATCCTGAGTTTGAAAACCTTATTCTTCATGTGGTTTATATCAACGATTGTGATATCCCGGAATTAGAACGGCAGAATATTCCGACTTTGGAACTCAAAAATTATATTGATGAGAAGCTGATTCAGACCCATCAAAATCTAAAAGCAGAACACGCCTTTATTGCTTGCGAAGAATTATTTGATGAGAATAAAATCCCTTTGTTTTTTGAAGAAACGGTTTTGCTTAAGAAATTAGAAGCCAAATCCCAAATCTTCGAGGAATCACTACACAAAAATCATAACAATTATGAAGCTGTTTTATTCCAAAATCTGCTTTACACTTTTGGATTAAAAGTGAATGCCGAAATTTTTCTTCAAATAGCGGAAAGTCTTGATTTTGCAGTTGTCCAGAAAATCAAGCAAAATGATATCCACCTGGAAGCTCTGTTTTTTGGAATCTGCGGTTTTTTGGAGGTTCCGAAAGATGAAATTATGCAAATCTGGAAACGGGAATTTGATTTTTTGAAATTGAAATTTAATTTGCCGGATGTCCGGATTTATCCCAAATTTTCCAAACTTCGTCCACCGAATTTCCCAACCATAAGATTATCCCAAATAGCCAATCTTTATCATTCTCAACCTAATCTTTTTTCAAAGTTGATTGAAGCAAAAACGATTGATGATTTGTACAGTCTGCTTAATAATGTCAAAGCTTCCGAGTATTGGGACAATCGGTTCAATTTCGGAAAGATTTCGACGGTAGAAAATAAAAAATATCTTAGTGAAGATTTCATTGATTTGATAATCATTAATACAATTCTGCCTTTGAAATATTTCTATCATAAAAATCACAATCCGGAAATAGTCGATGATATTTTTGATTTCTATAAGCAGATGAAATCTGAGAAAAATTCTATTATTGCTGAATGGAAAGTATTAGGAATGAAATTCGAAAATGCCTTACAGACCCAGGCCTTTCTTTATCAGTACAAAATATTTTGCAGTCAGAAAAAATGCTTAAATTGCAGTATTGGTTTTCAGTTGCTGAAAACGGATGCTTAAAATTCGATTTAAAAGAAATGAAAGAGCCTAGAGTTGTTAACGGTTTACGACATAAGATGGAAAGGGAGTGGTTTGGTGTTTTGACGAGATACGGAACCAAACTCGGTATTCCTGTTTCCAAATTACGGGTTTTCTTTATCTATTCTACTTTTGCAACAGCAGGGATTTTCTTTTTGTTTTATCTTGGCCTGGCTTTTATGCTTTGGGTAAAGGATTGTATCATTACCAAAAGGCCGAGTGTTTTTGATTTGTAAGTTATTCCAAATGAAAAATCCGGTTGAATTGCAACCGGATTATATTTTTTTATGCTCTGTTTTTTAGATTAAGAATTAGCTGTAGTAAGATTAGCTACGGCATATTCTCTGTTCATTCTTGCAATATTTTCCAGAGAGATTCCTTTTGGACATTCTACTTCACAAGCTCCGGTATTGGAACAGTTTCCGAAACCTTCTTCGTCCATAGCTTTCACCATGTTCAGGACTCTTCTTTTCGCTTCTACACGACCTTGTGGCAATAATGCAAACTGAGAAACTTTGGCACCCACAAATAGCATTGCAGAACCATTTTTACAAGTAGCTACACAAGCTCCACATCCTATGCAGGCAGCGGCATCCATTGCTTTATCAGAATCTTCTTTTGGAACAAGAATATTGTTTGCATCGGTGGTGTTCCCGGATGTGTTCACAGAAATAAAGCCGCCTGCAGCCATTACTCTATCAAATGCGCTTCTGTCAACCACCAAATCTTTGATTACCGGAAAAGCAACACTTCTCCAAGGTTCGATGTGGATCGTTTCGCCATCCTTGAAATGACGCATGTGCAGCTGACAAGTGGTAATCCCAGTGTCCGGACCATGCGCTCTACCATTGATATATAGCGAACACATACCACAGATTCCTTCACGACAATCATGATCAAATGCAACCGGGTCTTTCCCGTCGTTGATTAGTTGTTCATTCAGGATATCCAACATTTCCAGGAATGAAGAATCTGTTGAAACGTCAGAAATTTTATAAGTTTCGAATTGTCCCTTCGATTTATTATTTTTTTGTCTCCAAATTTTCAGCGTAAGATTTAAGCCTTTTTTTGCACTCATTTTTATATATTTTTGAATGGAGATTATTTGTAACTTCTTGCTTTAACTTCGATATTTTCATACACAAGCTCTTCCTTGTGCATTACTTCGGCATTGATGTCCATACCTTTATATTCCCAGGCGGCAACATATTTGTAATTCACATCATCACGTTTTGCCTCTCCATCCGGAGTAGAGTGGTCTTCACGGAAGTGTCCTCCACAAGATTCGTTTCTGTTTAGCGCATCGATTGCCATCAGTTGTCCTAGTTCCAGGAAGTCAGCAACTCTGAAAGCTTTTTCCAATTCAGGATTCAGATTATCGGCTTCACCGGGAACTTTTACATTCTGCCAGAAGTCTTTTCTTACTTCTTCGATTTCTTTGATGGCTTCTCTTAAGCCCTCAGGCGTTCTTCCCATTCCCACTTTATTCCACATGATGTGGCCTAGTTTTTTATGGAAATAGTCAACTGAATGCGTTCCTTTATTAGTTAAGAAGAAATTGATCTTATCTTTAATCTCTTTTTCTGCATCGTCAAAGGCTGCAGATTCTGTCGGAATTTTACCAGTTCTGATGTCAGCAGAAAGATAATCAGCAATTGTATAAGGCAAGACGAAATATCCGTCTGCCAAACCTTGCATCAAAGCAGACGCTCCTAATCTGTTAGCACCGTGATCTGAGAAGTTAGCTTCTCCGATTACGAAACATCCGGGAATTGTAGATTGCAAATTATAATCTACCCATACGCCACCCATTGTGTAGTGTACCGCAGGATAAATTTTCATTGGCGTTTTGTAAGGATCATCAGCAGTAATTTTCTCGTACATTACGAATAAGTTACCGTATTTCTCTTCAATCCACTTTTTACCAAGATCGTATATCTGTTGTTCCGTTGGATTATGGATATGTTTTTCGATAGCGGCTTCTTTACCTTTTTTCATGATTTC
The DNA here is from genome assembly GCA_001898785.1 of Chryseobacterium sp. 36-9. Lineage (GTDB taxonomy): Bacteria > Bacteroidota > Bacteroidia > Flavobacteriales > Weeksellaceae > Epilithonimonas > Epilithonimonas pallida. The sequence goes on from MKVE01000017.1 coordinate 136,391, forward strand.
TGTAGAGAAATCCAGGTAAACGCCTTCTTTCGTATCATTATTTTCAATTCCGTAACCTGCATCACATCTTTCTTTACCAGCTCTGGAGGCAACGTCTCTTGGTACCAGGTTACCAAAAGCAGGATATCTTCTTTCAAGGTAATAATCCCTGTCTTCTTCTTTAATATTTTCAGGTCTAAGTTTTCCTTCTCTGATCGCTACAGAATCTTCAATATTTTTAGGAACCCAGATTCTTCCTGAGTTTCTAAGAGATTCTGACATCAAAGTCAGTTTAGACTGCTGAGTTCCGTGAACCGGAATACAAGTCGGGTGAATCTGTACGTAACAAGGGTTTGCAAAATAGGCTCCCTTTTTATGAATTTTCCAGGCTGCAGAAACGTTGGATCCCATTGCGTTGGTAGAAAGGAAATACACGTTTCCATAACCTCCGGAAGCAATAACAACTGCGTGGGCTGAATGTCTTTCGATCTCACCGGTTACAAGATTTCTTGCAATGATTCCTCTTGCTTTTCCGTCAACAATTACAAGGTCCATCATCTCATGACGGTTGTACATCTTGATTCTGCCTTTACCGATCTGACGGCTCATTGCAGAGTATGCACCTAACAATAGCTGTTGTCCCGTTTGTCCTTTTGCGTAAAATGTTCTTTTCACCTGAACCCCACCAAACGAACGGTTATCTAGCTGACCACCGTAATCTCTCCCGAAAGGAACTCCCTGAGAAACACACTGGTCGATAATATTAGCAGAAACTTCGGCTAATCTGTAAACGTTAGCTTCTCTTGCGCGGTAGTCTCCACCTTTGATCGTGTCATAGAACAATCTGTAAGTTGAATCACCGTCGCCCTGATAATTCTTAGCCGCATTGATTCCTCCCTGAGCTGCAATTGAGTGTGCTCTTCTAGGAGAATCCTGATAACAGAATGCTTTTACATTATAGCCTTGTTCAGCAAGAGTCGCAGCAGCAGAACCGCCGGCTAATCCTGTCCCAACAATAATGATATCTATTTTGTCTCGGTTGTTTGGAGCAACCAAGTTCATATGATCTTTATGATGTTTCCATTTGTCCTTAAGCGGACCAGCAGGAATTTTTGAATCTAAACCCATAATTAACTTTTATATTATTGAGTAACGAAATGATAAATTGCAATGATGATAAATCCAAGCGGAATGATAATAGAATACCAGTTTCCAAATGCTTTGATAAATGGCGTATACTTTGGATGTCTTGCTCCTATAGATTGAAAAGAAGACTGGAATCCGTGTGCTAAGTGCAGGCCTAATAATACGAAAGCAATTACATACAGAACAACTCTCCATATATCATGGAACTTGTGGTGCAATTCTTCCCAATATCTCAACTCATCAGGATTGTTCCCTTGGATATACTTATAACTGATTTCCGGATACCAAAAATCATAAAAATGCAAAGCTAAAAATGCTAAAATAACAGCGCCGGAAATCAACATGTTTCTGGACATCCATGTAGAGTTTGCAGAACCATTGTTCATCGCATATTTTACAGGTCGTGCATTATTGTTCTTGATTTCCAGAACAAAGCCCATTACAAAATGGAAAACCACTGCAAAAATCAGGATTGGCTGCATCAAAAACTGAACGGCAGGATTGTATCCCATAAAATGAGATGCCGTGTTGAATCCATCTTCGCTGAAGATTGAAATAAAATTGGTGGACAAGTGCATCACCAAAAAAATCAGCAAAAACATTGCTGAAAGTGCCATAGCATATTTTCTGCCTATAGAAGACGTAATACCTGCCATAATTCTGTTGTTATTTGAATTTTCACAAATTTAGAAAATAGTTGAGTGATATAACATTGAGAAATGTCAGAAAAATACAGTTTGTAATCTTTCTAAATAACGTTAAAATAATGTTAACGAATATCTCGAAATTTATAATATTCAGTTTGTAAAATCAATAAAAAACCTCGAAATAATTCGAGGTTGGATTTATAATTCTTTTCTTAATCTTGCTACCGGGATATTCAGTTGTTCGCGGTATTTTGCAATTGTTCTTCTTGCAATGTTGTAGCCTTTTTCTTTGAGGATTCCCACAAGAGCGTCATCAGTATAAGGTTTTCTCTTATTTTCCTTGTCTATAGCTTCCTGCAGGTGTTGCTTGATTTCTTTTGTAGAAACCTCTTCGCCGTCATCATTGGTTAATGAATCAGAAAACAGGTTTTTAAGATAAACAATTCCGTTAGGAGTGTCTGCATATTTGCTTTTTACTACTCTGGAAATGGTCGAGATATCGAAGCCTGTAATGTCAGCAACATCTTTCAGAATCATCGGTTTGATGTTTTTCTCGTCGCCGGTCAGGAAATAATCTTTCTGAAGTTTTACAATCGCAGTAATAGTTTGCAGTAGTGTATTTTGTCTTTGGTTGATTGCATCAATATACCATTTTGCAGCATCCAGTTTTTGTTTGATGAAAAGTGCTGCCTGCTTATGTTCTGCAGAATTTTTATCGTGAGAATAAGTTGATAGGATTTCTTTATACTCTTCAGAAACCCTTAGAGTGGGCGCATTTTTATTATTCAAAGAAGGGATAACCTGGTTGTCTTTGATTTGAATCACAAAGTCCGGAATAATCTCTTGATTAATAGTGATCGTTTGTGTATCAAAGTTTCCTCCAACTTTTGGCGATAATCTTGAGATTTCGTCCAAAGCTTCTTTCAGATCCTCTTCTTCGATGTCATACTTCTGAAGGATTTTATTGTAATGCTTATTTGCTAATGCATCAAACTGATTTCGCAGGATGTTTCCTGCTAAAATTACCGCGGAGTCAGAGCTTACTTTTTTCTCAATCTGCAAAAGAAGGCATTCTCTCAGATCTCTTGCGCCAACACCTGGCGGATCCAGTTTTTGAACATAATTTTCAAGAATATCGGTTACTTTTTCGATAGTTGTATATATACCTTGTGAGAATGCTAGGTCATCAACGATGGATTTGATTTCTCTTCTCAGGTAGCCGTCTGTATCAAGGTTTCCGATAATATATTCTGCAATTTTCAAATCTTCTTCATCAATATTAGAAAGCCGAATTTGTTCCAAGAGATAATCGTAAAGTGTCTGACCTTCTGTTAAAAGGGACTGATTGTCAAATTCTTCATCATCGGCGGAATAATTACTGCTTGCGGTTTTATAGCTTGGTTCGTCATCGTAAAGATATTCATCAACATCAAAATCTGTTTCGATACTTTCATTGCCCTCACTTTCGTATTCTTCGTCTGCTTTGGAATAGTCTTCTTCCGCATTTTCATCCGCTACTTTTTCTAAAGCGGGGTTTTCTTCCAGTTCTCTTTCCAATTCCTCTTCAAACTCCAAAGTATGAAGTTGTATCAGCTTCATCAATTGGATCTGTTGAGGCGCTAGTTTTTGACCGAGTTTAAGTTGTAGATTTTGCTTTAGCATAATTTTTCAATTGTCAATTTAATGATCAACTTTACGAAGTTAGAAAAATATTTTTTAAAAACAACAAGTTTAGCACGATTTTTGATGTGTTAATTTTAAGTTAAATAGTTAGTAAAATAAAAAACCTTCAGATTGCGGTCTGAAGGTTTTTTATTTACCAGATTTTGATTCGGTGTTCCGGAGCTACGTACAATTTGTCTCCAGGCTTGATGTCAAATGCTTTTTGAAATGCATCCATATTCACCAGTGGTCCAAAACTTCTGTAATATCCCGGCGAATGCGGATCGGTTTTAACCTGGTTGGTCATATACTTGTCTGTAGATTTGGTTCTCCAAACGGTTGCCCAGCTCATAAAGAATCTTTGATCTTGTGTCAAACCGCTAATTTTTCCAGGATTTCCGTGGTCTTTCAGATACATTTGTAAAGCTGTGTAAGCGACATTAATTCCGCCTAAATCTCCAATGTTTTCTCCACTAGTGAATTTTCCATTCACGAAACTTCCTTTCACTGGTTCGTATTTATCATACTGCGCTGCCAGCTGTCCCACTTTTTCATCAAAGTTCTTTCTGTCGCTGTCTGTCCACCAATTGTTCAGATTTCCATCGCCGTCGAAACGGGAACCGCTGTCATCGAATCCGTGAGAAATCTCGTGTCCTATAACACCACCGATTCCGCCAAAGTTAACAGCAGGATCGGCTTTGAAATTGAAAAACGGCGGTTGCAATATCGCTGCCGGAAAGACAATTTCGTTATTCGAAGAACTGTAGTAGGCATTCACGGTTTGTGGCGACATTCCCCATTCCGTCTTATCTACCGGTTTTCCTACTTTGTCCAGATTCTTCGCATATGTCCATTCTGTGATTTTCTCGAGATTATCAAAGTAGGTTCCGCCATTGGATGCGAGTTTAAGATTTAATTTTGAATAATCTTTCCACTTGTCGGGATAAGCGATTTTCACTTTGAATTTTGATAATTTTTCCAATGCCTTTTCCTTGGTTACTGGCGACATCCATTCAAGATTTTCGATATGGAGCTTGAATGATTTTTTGATGTAATCTACATACGTTTCCATTTTTTGCTTGGCTTCCGCTGGGAAATTTTTCTCAACGTAAAGTTTTCCAAAAGCTTCTCCTAAAACGCCGTTGATTACTCCAAGTCCACGTTTTTCCATAGAACGCTGCTCCTGCTGACCTTGCAGATATTTAGAATAGAAATCAAAGCGGATATTGTCCAGATTCTGGTCCAGATTGCCTGCATTGTTGTTAAGAAGGTCATACTTCATATATTCTTTGATGAGTCCGATATTGTTGTCGGTCATCCAAGAATCCATATTTTGATAATATTTCAATTCGCCAATAATCACTTTGTCTGTGTTAACGCCAACCGTTTTAAGATAATCCGGAAGGTTGATGTTTTTCACCAAAGGTTTTAATTCTTCAACGGTTTTCGGATTGTACCGCAAATTCGCATCACGACCTTGTTCCAGAGTCAAAAGATCTTGTGCCAGTTTTTTCTCGAAATCAACAATTTGCTGAGCTGTTGCATCAGGATTTTTGTTGCCTAAAACCGTCTCAAGTTTGGCAACGTAGTTTTTATATTCAGCTAAAGTTTTGGTATTGGCATCATTTACTTTTTGATAGTAATCTTTGCCTAAACCTAAACTTGGTCCACCCAGATAAACCGCGTTCATTACGGAGTTTTTCATGTCTGCACTAACTCGCCATCCATAAAAAGGATTATCTCCGGAAGGTGTAGCTTCGATAAGATATTTTTGTAGATCCTTGACGTTTTTAATGGCGTCAATTTTTCCTAATTGTGATTGAATAGGCTTGATACCTTCTGCATTTCGTTTTTTCCAGTCTATGAAAGTTCCGTACAATGCCTGAATTTTTTCGCCTTCCGAATTGGGTGCAAATTTCTCCGAAAGCACCTTGTTCAGAATATCCAAAGATGCCACGTCCACATCCTCTCTCAAAGCGTTGAATGAGCCCCAACTTGGCTTGTCAGAAGGAATTACTGCGGTTTTCATCCAGCCACCATTTACATAATTATAGAAGTCATCCTGAGGTCTCACATTAGTGTCCATATAGGAAAGGTTGATGCCTTCATCTTTTGGCGTGTTGGTTTGTACGGATTTCTGGCTTGCGGTTTTGTTCTGTGCCGTGACAGTACTGCCAACATAAAAGGTGGCGCCGACTGTCATCAGGTAAATGCTTAACTTTTTCATTAAAGATTTATTTTTAATATTTTCAAATCTAATGATTTTAAATTTTATCGATATTCATAAAAAAATTCCTTCATTTTTAATTGAAGGAATTTTGCTTTTATTTATTGTCTGAATAATGCTTAGAATTCTGCACTTTTCGGTGTTCTTGGGAAAGGAATTACATCTCTGATGTTGGCCATTCCTGTTACAAAAAGAACCAGTCTTTCCAATCCTAAACCAAATCCGGCGTGCGGAACTGAACCAAATCTTCTAGTGTCAAGATACCACCAAAGTTCTTCTTCGTCAACGTGCATTTCTGCCATTTTATTTTTCAAAACATCCAGTCTCGCTTCTCTTTCAGAACCACCGATAATTTCACCAATTCCAGGGAAAAGGACATCCATTGCTGCAACCGTTTTGTTGTCATCGTTCAGCTTCATATAGAATGCTTTGATTTCTTTCGGATAGTCGAACAAAACAACCGGGCTTTCAAAATGTTTTTCTACTAAGAATCTCTCGTGCTCAGACTGTAAATCGGTTCCCCATTTTTCAACGGGATAAACGAATTTCCCTTTTTTATTTTCTTTAGAATTCAGCAAAATCTCAATCGCCTCTGTATAAGATACTCTTTTGAATCTCTTCGCAATCACATTTTCCAGCTTTTCGATAAGACCTTCTTTTGCTCTTTCTTTTTCTGGTTTAGATTTTTGTTCTTCGGCAAAACGTTTGTCAAGGAAATCCAAGTCATCTTTGCAGTTATCAAGAACATATTTGATAACATATTTCAGGAAGTCTTCTGCCAAATCGATGTTATCTTCCAAATTGTTGAAAGCAACTTCCGGCTCAATCATCCAGAACTCAGCCAAGTGACGTGTTGTATTGGAGTTTTCTGCACGGAACGTTGGTCCAAACGTATAAATTCTCCCCAGTCCCATTGCCGCAGTTTCGCCTTCCAATTGTCCGGAAACTGTCAGGTTGGTTTTTTTACCAAAGAAATCCTGAGAGAAATCGATTTCTCCTTCTTTTGTTTTTGGAATATTATCGAGGTCGAAGTTGGTAACGCCGAACATTTCACCAGCGCCTTCTGCATCAGCTCCTGTAATTACAGGTGTGTTGATGTAGAAAAACTGATTTTGATTGAAGAAGGAATGAATCGCAAAACTCACTGCGTGTCGCACTCTGAAAACTGCTCCAAACAAATTGGTTCTGAATCTCAAATGCGCTTGTTCACGCAATTTTTCCAAACTGTGTTTCTTAGGTTGAAGAATGGTTGCCTGTAATTCGTCAAAGAAATTATCTCCCAAAACAGTGATTTTCTTAGCGATGATTTCTACAGTTTGACCTGCACCTTGACTTTCCACTACTTCACCTACAACTTTCAAAGACGAAGCAGTATTGATTTTCTTGATAGTTTCTTCGTCGAAATTTTCAAAATCCACAACCACTTGCAGATTATTGATTGTAGAACCGTCATTAAGAGCTATAAAACGGTTAGAACGGAACGCTCTTACCCAACCCTGAACGGTAATGTCGTGATGCAAAACTTTTTTGTAATCTGCTAATAAGTCTTTAATCGTCTGTCTTTTCATCGTATAAACTTTGTAAAGTTCCTTCTTTAAAATTAAGTGAGTGCAAATTTAGAAAAAAAAGACAACCTGAATGTATAAATACTACCATATTGATATAGAATTAAATATAAATTTGTTTATTTGATGTAAATCCCGATATTTATTTTAAATTCAAAAAATGAACACACTTCGTAATGGCGAATTTTTTGGACGGACCAATGAAAAGCTCAACTTCGATGGATTGACCATTACGGACACAGAATACACGCATCCTTATGTCGATTGGCATTATCACGAGAATCCTTATTTCACTTTTCTGCTTCAGGGAAATATGACGGAAGGGAACAAGAAAGAAATCTACGATTGTTCTGCAGGAACTTTGCTTTATCATCATTGGGAAGATGCGCACTACAACATCAAACCGGACATTTTTACGCGGGGTTTCCATATCGAAATTACAGAAGAATGGTTTGAGAAATTTCATCTTTCGAAAGAAAATATGGAAGGCAGCTTTAATATCAAAAATCCTGCTTTCAAATTATTGATTTATCAGATTTTCAAAGAATCAAAATTGAATGATAATTCTTTTGAATTAAGCATTAATCAAACTTTATTGAATCTTTTTAGCCAATTGTCCAATCAGAAAAGTTCCTCTGGAAAGAAACCGATTTGGGTCAATCAGATTGATGAAATTCTTCACGAGAGTTTTACGGAAAAGTTGAATTTAACCGAACTTTCAAAAACTCTGAACATTCATCCGATGCATTTGAGTCGTGATTTTCAAAAATATTTTCAGTGTAACTTGGGAAAATATATCAGAAAACTTAAAGTCGAAAAATCATTGATTTTACTTAATCAAAATGATTCTTTGTCCGAAGTTGCTTTGGAATGCGGATTTGCGGATCAAAGTCATTTTATCCGGTGTTTTAAAGAAAATATTGGAGTCACGCCATTTAAATTTAAAAATATTCTGAAAAAACTCTGATTTACCACAAAGACACAAAAGCTTATTTTTATAACACAAAGATCACAAAGTTTGACTTCGTCAAATATTAAAATAATTTGTGTTCTTTGTGAAAATCTCTGTGTCTTTGTGGATCACAACGATGTTAATTTCATTCTATTTTTTTCAAAAGTCAAAGTTTAATTTTGTCAGATAAAATTTACAATGAAATCAACTTTTTTATTTCTCCTGATTTTTGTATTCGGATTTTCTCAAAGTCAAACTAAAAATATCTTTGAGCCTGAAAAAATCGAAAAACCTGTTCAGAAAAAGCATTTGAATCAAATTCTATTTTTAGATAAAGTAGTTTCAATTGACAATCTACAGGAAACTGATTTTCTTAAAACTATGACTTTTCAGGAGGACAAAGATTTTGATATTCGGGTTTTTCTGGATAATTCTTTGGTCAATTATCTTTATCAGCTTGATGATTCTTTGACTGTTGATGAGTTGCTTAAAAAAGGAAATTACCAATTCAATTTTTATGTTGACGGAAAATTGATTTATACCGAAAATCTAAATTCCGGAGCGGGAAAAATGGAAGATAAAAAAATTAAAACCAATTTTAGAATTCCGTTTCTGAACACCCAAAATGAAGATTCTTGGGGAAGATATCTTTGGATGAGATTTTTCTTTGCAAATGGCGGAATGGATGCTTTGGATGTTGGAAACCATACTTTGAAAATCGAAATCAAGCCATACTTAAAAAATCCAGATTTGAAAATTGGAAATGTAATTGCTTCTGGCGAAATCAACTTAATTGTTCCAAAAAAGAATATTTCCGAAGAACAGATCGCTTTTCAAAAAATCAAACCAAACAGTGGTTGGAAAGTTTCTAATGAGAAAATCAACCAAGAAAAAATCAGACTTCTCAATCAGAAAATTGCTGAAAACAGATTCAGAGAGATTACAGGAATTGTTGTGGTTAAAAATGAAAAACTATTGCTGGAAGAATATTTCAACGGTTATGGAAGAGACAGTTTAAATGATACACGTTCGGTCGGGAAATCCTTTTCTTCAGCTTTAATGGGAATTGCAATCAAAGACGGTTATATCAAAAATGAAAATCAAACTCTGAAAGATTTTTATGATTTGAAACAATTCAAGAATTATTCTCTGAAAAAAGATAGTGTTACGCTTAAAAGCTTATTGACAATGAGTTCTGCTTTTGACGGAAACGATGAAGATTATGATTCTGCAGGTAATGAGGAAAATATGTATCCAACGGATAATTGGGTGAAATTTACTTTGGATTTGCCAATGACTGAAAATAAGATTGGAAAAACTTGGCATTATTTCACCGCAGGAGTTGTTGTTACCGGAGATATTCTGGACAAATCTGTTCCTAAAGGTTTAAAGGATTATGCAGACAAAAAACTATTCCAACCACTTGGCATTACGAATTACAAATGGCAGTTCACACCTCAAAACAAACCTTCTTTAGCAGGTGGATTACGAATGCGAGCTTTGGATTTTGCCAAGTTCGGGCAGCTTTATAAAAATAACGGAACTTGGAACGGGAAAAGAATTTTGGAAAAGAATTGGATTCAGAAAACCTTTACCAACTATTTTGCTGATAACAAAGAATCAGAAGGTTACGGTTATCTGTTTTGGCGAAAAGTTTACAAAGTCGGAAACAAAAGCTATGAATCTTATCAATCCAGCGGAAACGGCGGAAACAAAATTATTATTTTTAAAGAGTTTCCTATTGTAATAGTTATCACGGCAAAGGCTTATAATAGACCTTATGCACATTCGCAGGTAGATAAAATTGTTCAGGAATATCTGTTGCCAGCCGTTTTGAAAGAGTGATTTTTTTATTCATCTTTTTTAGAAGGAATCAGGAAAACGTCCATCAAACCTTCTGGTAAAAACATCTTGATGAATTTCTCTTCACGATTCACTTCCAGAATCCAGTCTCTGATAATCGGAATGATGATTTCTTTTCCGGCAAGGTCAAGGATGAAATAATTCTGAGCGGTCTGGTCATTGATAGAAACAATATTTCCACAAGTTTTTCCATCAGCTTCACGGATTTCGAAACCAATCACTTCGTGGTAATAGAATTTTTTCCCGGTCAATGGCGGTAGAGTAGAAAGTGGAAGATAAACACCTTTTCCAAGCGATTGATTCACCAAGGCTTCGGAAGAATTTATGAAAGAAATAATTTTGGTGTCTGCTTTGGACCAGGATTGTTTCTCCACAAAAAAAGGAACTAGTAAACCATTGACTTCCACAAAAATCGATTCCAGTTTGTTGTACATCTCAGGTTGGTCTGTGTCTAGTTTTAAGATAACATTCCCTTGTAATCCGTGTGTTCTGGTAATCGTTCCTAAAAAATAGCAATCTTCTTTTTTCATTATTTCCGATGATGAATTTTTAAACAACAAAGACACGAAAACTTCGTGTCTTTGTTTTGTATCTTTTGTTAAAGAATTAAGCCTGAGTTTCTTCAGTTCCTTCTGCCTCAGCAGTTGGCTCTTCAGTAGCAGCTTCTTCTGTTGCAACTTCCTCAGCAGGAGCGTTAGCAGCCTCTTCAGCAGCTTTTGCATCAGCCTCAGCTTTCGCAGCAGCATCAATTCTTGCCTGGTTTACTTTTGCTTCAGCTTCCAGAGCTGCTTTTTTAGCATCAGCTTTAGCCGTTGATAAACCTTCAACTTTTCCTTGTACTTTAGCATCTTTAGCCTCAACCCAAGCAGCGAATCTCTTCTCAGCTTCAGCCTCGTCAAAAGCACCTTTGGCAACACCACCTTGAAGGTGTTTTTTGTACAAAGCACCTTTGTAAGAAAGGATAGCTCTTGCAGTATCAGTTGGCTGAGCTCCGTTGTTTAACCACTTTACAGCAGAATCAACGTTCAAATCGATAGTTGCAGGGTTAGTAATTGGGTTGTAAGTTCCTAGTTTCTCGATGAATCTACCATCTCTTCTAGCTCTTGAATCTGCAACCACGATGTGGAAAAAAGGTTTCCCTTTTGATCCGTGTCTTTGTAATCTGATTTTTACTGACATAAATTTTAAATTTGTGGGATCACGTCCCGATTAAATATTAAGTGCGCAAAGATACAAAAAAAGTTCAATGTTCAATAGCTTGAATTAAAAAATCTAAAAACCTTAAGAATAGAACTTTAAACTTTCAATTTTTAGGAGCCGGGAAACTGCTCTCCGTTGCAATTCCTCGCTCCGCCGCCTCGCTGCGGGATTTCCACTACAATCAGGCTATTGAGGAATTATCTGTTTTTCAGTAAAATCCAAGAGCTGTATTTATGAATCACTCCTGTGTCTGGCTCTGTCCATTCCAGCATATACCAATATGATGCAGTTGGTAAAATTCGTCCGTTATGTTTTCCGTCCCAAATATATTTTCCGTCTTTTGATGCAAAAACGATTTGACCGTTACGGTCAACTATTTTAAATGTGACATGGTCTTTCAGGTTCAAGCTTGAGTAATCCAGTATATCATTTTTTCCGTCGCCATTAGGAGTTATAATATTAACAAGATTGATATTAGAAAATTCTCTTACAGAGGGAATGCATTTTTTAGCACTTCTTACATACACTTTCTGAATTCCTTTTGGAACATTATTAAAAGTATTTGAAGATTGCCAAATTATTCCATCCATAGAATACTCGTATGGAGCGGTTCCCCCAGTTGCGGTAATTTTTAATATGTTATTTTCAATTTCTAAAATTTTGATAACAACTTCTTCCTCAGCAATTACATTCACTTTTTGTCTGGTTGTACAGCCATCATATGTAAGGTCAACCCAATGTTCACCCACACTTAATGATCCAGAAGTAGAGAGTGTAGATCCAGAATCCCATAAATAACCATCAAAACCTGATCCGGCATCCAAGATTATATTGTTTTCTTTGCAGATAGTAACATCTTGTAGCATACTTGATATTTTCGGATTTTTGAAAATTAATTTTAATTCTCCGACTGCTGGGCAATCGATGTTATTTTCAAAGCGGAAAAAGTAGCTTTTGTCGGCTTTAAGATCTTGTAAATTAGAAATACTATTTAGTTTTGTTTTTGCATCATTCGAGGTTTCATAGAAAGTAATGTTAGATGCCTGTGTAGTAAATAAATTAATGTAATCAATCAGGTTAATTGGTTCGTTTCCGGAGCGGTCTGTATCACATATTTCTATTGGTGATACACTATTCAGTAAAATCTGTGGGGCAATATTAAAATTGATTGTTCCAAAAACTGACGAACAAGCATTTTTACTTCTTACTTCAACAATGACTGAAGTATTTCTTGTGAAAGTAAAATTGTCAGATAAAGGTGTTACCGGGTTAGATGTCAGATAGTAATAGATTTCAAAATTGTTAGGATTATTAACAATAATAGGAGTAATATCAGATAGTTTTAAGCTGATTGAATTATCCAGATCATTATCACAAAGATTAGCATCGTATAAGCTTGTATCTACATTGGGAACAGGATAGAAATTTAAAAATATTTCTGCAGAGTTTTCACACCCATTGGTTGTGATCACCCAGGCAAACACAGAACCTCCGGCTGAAGTGTAAGCTGAAGGATTTAGAATTTCTGTTCCGGGAATATGATCCTGAGCTTCCTGTAATGTCAGATAATATTTTATGCTTGATGTCGGTTCACTGGTAAGAACTGCAGATTTAAGATTAAAGACTCCTTGGTTCAAGTTGTTTTTACAAACTTTTAGATCAGGATTTAAAAGTGTAAGTGGTTTCCACTCGACCTTGATTGTTTCTACCCGAAAACATTCTGTTACTTTACTTTGAATCCTATAAAAATAGTTATGATTGTTAAGTGTTAAAGGCCGGGTAATTCTATTTTCATCATAAGTAGCATCCTCGTATGTATCGTAATAAGTTACCTCAAAATCAGGATTACCATTTAATATATTAGATGTATAAGAAGAAAAATCATAAACTGTACTTGTGTTACATAGTGCGATATCTGGAACTGCTCCGAAAGGATTGGGCGCAGAACTGAATGGGTCTTCCAGCATTGCTGTTCCTGTCCAATTAAGAGTAAATGAACCGTTGCCAATAGGTCTGTCAATAACTAAAAAGTAAGATTCACCAGCTAGAACATCTAGAGATTTTATATAACCATCGCCAAGTTCGCCCGGACCTTCAGAGAAATCACCGGCAGGTTCTGAATCTCTCATCCCTGTATGATTATCAGCCAAAAAAGCTGCTTCAGGATTTGTGGTAGAGCATCTGATAGAGCTTCCCAATGCGCTGCAAGAAGCCTTGGGCCCAAAAATCCAGAAATCATAATCGACATCAATGGCAGAACTTGTCGGAATAAGATCAAAGCCTAAAGTTCCACTAGTTTTCACAGTGAATTTTAGCCAAAGAGAATTATGTTCAATACTATGGCATACTTTGGTGCTATCCAATTCCTGTAAACCATAGCCTGTTGGATTTAATGTAATTGTTTGATTTCCGCAGATTTGAATATAATTAATGCAATCATTAGCTTCGCGGTTTTGCGTGAAAAATAATTTAAAGATTAGAAGAAAAATAACGATTGCAATTTTTTTCATCAGAGTTACGTGTTTTATTTTTTCGCAAAACTAAAAATAACTTTACTCTGTGGCAAATATTTAGATTAATTCAACGCTTTTTTATATGCTGCCAAAGCTCTTTCCCGAGCAAATTTATGTTCCACGATTCTGTTATTCAGAACACTGTTTTCAAAATCAGGATTCCACTTTTTGATATATTTCAGATCCTTATCAAATTTCTTTGTTTGCTCATCCGGATTGAAAACTCTGAAATAAGGCGCTGCATCACAGCCGCAACCTGCTGCCCATTGCCAATTTCCGTTGTTGGCGGACAAATCATAATCCAATAATTTCTTAGCAAAATAAGCTTCGCCCCAACGCCAATCTATCAAAAGATGTTTGGTGAGAAAGCTGGCGACTACCATTCTGATTCTGTTATGCATTCGCCCGGTTTGGTTCAGTTGCCGCATTCCCGCATCTACAATTGGATAACCTGTTTCACCATCGCACCATTTTTCAAATTCAGATTCGTTGTTGCGCCATTGGATATCTTCATATTTTTCCTTGAAACAATGCTTCACTACTTTCGGAAAGTGAAAAAGAATCTGCATGAAAAACTCTCTCCAAATCAATTCATTAAGCCAGGTTTCATTATGACTCAAAGCAAATTTCACACACTTCCGAATCGAAATTGTTCCAAATCTCAAAGCGATTCCCAAATGTGTTGTGGCGTCCAAAGCTGGAAAATCTCGGTTTTCATCGTAAACATCAATGATTTTGGATTCCAGTTTTGGCTCTTCAAATTCCAAATCTGTTTTCTCGAATCCGATTTCCTTTAAGGTTAAGATTTTCTTTTTTGGTAGTTTTTGAAATTGGTCGTTCTTCAGATTATTTGTGTTGTAATCCTTTTCTGAAAGCAATTTCTTCCACTTTTTGGAATAGGGTGTGTAAACCGTGTAAGGCTCGCCATTGTCCTTTACGACTTCATTTTTCTCAAAAATCACCTGGTCTTTGAAATCGATAAACTCAATGTTTTTTGAATGGAGAAAATCCTTAACCTCGTCATCTCTTTTGATTGCCGAAGGTTCATAATCTCTGTTGCAATAAACCGATTGGATATCATATTCTTTTTGTAATTGTTTGAAAATACCCAAAGGTTTCCCGTAAAAAGTGAGAAGAGAACTTCCAGTCTCATACAGTTCTGTATTGATTTTTTCAAGCGATTGATGAATGTAATCGACTCGACGGTCGTGCTTATCATCGAGAAGGTCAAGGATATCTTTGTCAAAAATAAAAATGGGAATTACTTTTTCATCAGCTTTCAACGCTTCGGACAAGCCTTTGTTGTCATCCAAACGAAGGTCTCTCCGAAACCAGAATATTGAGATTTTTTGCATTGAATTTTAATTGATAGAACTTTTAAAAACTAAGAACACAAGTAATGCCGAAAATACTGTAGCAAGAAAAGTTGAAATAAAAACGGCTAGATTACTTCTACTTTTTCCGGTAATCATTTTTATAATAAAATAACAAACAATATAAGTTGGAACCAACAAGTAGAAAATGAAACCTTTGATAATGAATAATATTAATAATAAAAACAAAAATCCTGCAATTGATGCGACAGCTAGACCAATGATACTTTTGTAGATAGTATCCTTATCAACTTCAGAATCTTTTTTATTATGTTCGAATACAATGTATTTTTCCAAAATGAAGTAAGAAAGTTCATCCTTTTCTAAAAATTCAGAAGATATTTTTTCGTCAATTTCTTCCAAGCTTTTATTCTGCAAAACCATTTTGTTGATTTCAAAAGCAATTCTTCCTTTTTCTTTGATGATGAGCTTTTTATGATTGGCTTTCGCTTTAATTATATCAATATTTCCACGCTCAATCAGAACTTCTTCTAATTCTTTCCCGATTTTCCCCGAATTATCAATCCATTGAATATAGGCATCGACTAATTCTTCTTCGTTGAAATTTTTGTAAATATTCATCTATTCCAAACTTCCCAGATAAAACAATCCCAAACATTGTTGATTCTCTTCAATTTTCAAAGAATCTTTGAGATGATTGACCAGTTTTGGAGAACTCCAATAACAGCCGATTCTGTAGGCGGTGCAAGTGAGATACATATTTTGTACAGCCATAGATGTTGCGGCAATTTCTTCCCAGTCCGGAACTAATCCGCTGAATTCGACCACAATTGAAATGACAGCGTTGGCTTTCGAAATTTTAAAACTAATATCATCATATTTTTTTTGCAGAAACTGAAAGTCTGGTGTGATTTCTTTGTAAATATTTTGTAATTCCTGTCCAAGATTTTGTTTTTCTTCTCCTTTGAAGACTTTGAAGCGCCAAGGTTTTGTACGTTTATGATTCGGAGCTAGGACGGCATTGCTGAGAATTTCGTCAATGATATGCTGTGGAATTTCTTTGTCCGAGTAATCTTTTGGGAAGATGCTTCTGCGCTCTTCTATAATGTGTTTGAGAATTGTTGCGTTTTCCATTCCGTAAAATTACGAATTAGAATTAGGTAATCTTTAATTTTGAAAATCAAAATCGATTAAAAAATTTCCACAATTTCCTGACTGATTCTATTAAGGATAAACGAATCGCCGGGTTTCATTCCCATCATTGTCTGCGCCATCGGACTTTCGGGAGAAATGGCATAAAAACGGTCACCCTGAAAGAAAAATTCTCCCAAAGAAACAGAAATATAAAAGCGGGCTTTGTTGGTAATAACCAGTGAACCTAATTTTACAACATCGGATTCCGAATTCAGGACTTTTCGCATCTGGTTCTGCATACTTTTCAACGAAACCATTTGCTTATCCAAGTGATAAATCTCCTCCTGAATCTCCTCTCTTATCGAATCATATTTTGATGTTTTTTTGATGTCACGGCTGGCTTCCAGAGAGAAGTTGAGGTAAAATTCCAAAGTTTTCACTTTCCCCGAAATGCTGTCGTTCACAAAATCCCGTAATTCACTTTTATCATAAACAGTCTTCTGCATAAATCCAATTTTAAATAAAGATAATGATTTTAGAAACAAATAAAAACCTCTCTAGAAATTAGAAAGGTTATGTGATTATATCATTAATTATTCCAAAAGATCGGGTCTTCGCTCTTTCGTGATCCTCACAGCTTCATCGTGACGCCAATCTTCTATCGCTGCAAAATTACCGCTCAACAAAATTTTCGGAACAGCTAAATCCTTATAAACCTCAGGCCTTGTATAGATTGGCGGTGATAAAAGGTCGTCCTGAAAGCTGTCTGTCAGGGCGCTTTGTTCGTCATTCAAAACGCCAGGCAATAATCGGATA
>MKVE01000017.1:153522-205722 GCA_001898785.1 Chryseobacterium sp. 36-9
TCTGGTCGATACCTTTGTAATGGCCGCAAAGAAAAATCAGATTCTTTTTAATTGATAAGGTATTGGCGATTCTTTGGTTCAATGTTTCGCCGTCAGGAGTCAGATAGATGATTTCATCATAATCTCTTTGAGATTTAAGTTCGGAGATGCATTTGTCCAACGGTTCTACCATCATCACCATGCCAGCGCCGCCGCCATAAGGTTCATCATCGATCTGGCGATGTTTATTAATGCTCCAGTGTCTGATGTTATGAAAATGAACTTCTGCCAGTCCTTTTTCCATCGCTCTTTTGAGGATTGATGTTTTGAACGGACTTTCCATAAGTTCAGGAAGTACGCTGATGATATCGATTCGCATATTTTTTATAATTGATAAAAGATAAATGATGAATGATGAGCGACGAATTGTAATCAATTATCAATCATCGATTATCATCTATATTATTGTTCTGTTGGGTTTTTGTTGGAAGGTGCAATTATCAATCTCAGAGATGAGTCTTTATTAAAATAGCTCCACATCCAGTTGAAGAAAATCGCAATTTTGTTTCTGACGCTCAGAATCAGCATCAAATGTAAGAACATCCAGAAATACCAAGCAAGAAAACCCTGAAATTTAAATTTCGGAAGATCGACAACGGCTCTGTGTTTCCCGATGGTAGCCATAGAACCGCGGTCGATATATTCGTATTCCTGCCAGTCTTTTTCTGAATTTTTTTTGAAATTTTTAGCGAGATTTTTCCCTTGATTGATTGCAACATTCGCGACCTGAGGATGACCTTGCGGATATTTTGGTGTTTCCATATAAGCGATATCACCAATTGCAAAGATATTATCGTAACCTTTTACCTGATTGTAACGATTAACGATATATCGGTTTCTCACAAGATTTTCTTTATTGAAATCATCAATGATATTTCCAGTAACACCTGCTGCCCAGATCACATTATTTGTGGGAATCGAGTTGCCACTTTGCATATAGATTTTGTCACCGTCATAATCTGTTACCCGTTCATTTTTCAGAAATTTCACACCAAGCTGAATCAGGTATTTTTCCGCAGCGTCCTGAGATTCCTGGCTCATTGCTTCCAGCGGTTTGTCGCCGGAACTGATGAGAATGATGTTGAGGTCAGAAAAATTCATTCTTGGATAATCTCTCGGCATTATGTAGGTTTTCATTTCAGAAAATGCACCGGCTAGCTCAACACCTGTCGGCCCGCTTCCTACAATTACAAGATTCCAGTTGCCGTCATCGCTCGCTTTTCTTTCGATAATCATCTTTTCGAAAGTCATTAAAATGTGATTTCTGATGGTGATCGCTTCTTGAGTATTTTTCATTCCCAATGTCAGTTCCTGCATCTTTTGATTACCAAAAAAATTAGTTCTGCAGCCTGTCGCTATCACCAATTTATCATAGGTAAAAACACCATCTTTACCGATTATTTTATTTTCTGAAGGAATAATTTTCTCAATTTCTGTCATCCGGAACTGGATGTTTTTCGATTTCTGGAAAATCTTCCTGAAAGGAAAAGAGATGTTGGAAGGCTCAATCCGCCCGGTTGCAACCTGATAGAATAATGGCTGGAACATATGGTGGTTCATCCTGTCGATGACCATTACTTTATATTTTGGATTGTTGTTAAGATGACGTGCGAACTGTAAACCTGCAAAACCTCCTCCGATGATGACGATCTTTTCCCTCATTGTGAATTTTTTATAAAATTAAGCTTTATTTTTCGGATTCTGCTATGCAAAAATTGTGCTTAACAGTTTGGATTTGATTTTTATTTCCAAAAAATAAGCTCTTCCAAATACCAGGAAGAGCTTATAAAAACACAAATGATGAAAAAATTAATTTTTATAAAAACCTCCGGCGATAATGCCTGCTGAAAATGTTTTCTCAAGATTGCCGGTAAGAGAATAAACAGAAATTTTAGATGCTTCTTTGTAATCCTTAGCATCGGAAATGAAAATTTTACCATTAAGAACTTCCAAAGCATAGATTGTAGAATAATCTGTAAACGGAGCAATCGTAAAAGTGGGAACAGGCGTAGATGTGCCTGATAAATCGGTTACATAAACATTTCCTTTTGAATTGAAAACAACCTTGTTATTTCCAATACTCAGGTTTTCTCCATTTGGAATTCCTGCATATTTGGTTTCCTTTGTGATTTCACCCGCAGCATTGATTTGATATAAATAAGTATCCACATAATCATTGGTTAATGTATATACCACATTGTCAGCTGCAACAGTTTTAGTGATCTGTCCGTGTGGAAGTGTAATAAGTTTTTCTACTTCGTTTGCGCTGTTGATAACCGAAATTTTATTTCCAAATCCATAAGAAGCATGTTGAACAAAAACCTTATTACCCGCGGAAACAATCCTTTCTACAGTGTCCGTAAAGTTTATTTTTTTCACGAAATTATTGTTGGCAGAATTATAAACCGCAACATATTGATCTCCATTATAGGTGCTGTTTGTAACATAAAAACTGTTGTTCGCAAAAGTAATGTAACGTGGCTGCTTTACATTGTCCGTAATAGTTGCCGTTTTATTGAATCTGAAACGATTGACAACTTCGATTTTGTTAGAATTATTAGCAACAATATAGGCTTGATCTCCGGAAAACCCAATATTGTTAACAACATCTCCAAGATCGGCATTATTCACTTTTTTGTAGATTCCGTTTTCTATTGTAGAAAAATCGGCCGGGATAAAAGAAACTTCACCGCTAGGTGTTCCAAAGTTACCTTCATTTGAAACAAGGATTCCGCTGTATGACTTTTCCTGATTTTCGAAATCAAAGTCATCGTCATTACAAGAAGCAACCAGCAATAATGCCGATGCAAAAAAACAAGTTAAAAGGTTGTTGATTTTCATATGTATTAAAATTATTTATTTAAAAATTCAGGTTAAGATTGACAGCATAATTTCTTTTCGGCATAAAATAATAATTCACTGTTTGATAGATTTCATCAGTTATATTATTGATTTTAAATCCTAACTGTATGTGTTTCGTTGGATTCAGTTTGATTCCTGCATTGAGAACAAAATAATTCTCCAGATAATTAATTTCACTGTCATCAACGTAACGCTTGCTGTTATACAAAGCCTGGAAAAATAATCCAATGATTTTGTATTGATAACTGCTGTTGAAATTGATCTGATGAAACGGAACGTAACTTAGCTGCTTTTTGGTTTCCAAATCTACAGATCTGGTGTGCGAATAGCTAATCTTGGCGTCAACCTTATGATTGTTCCAATTTTTATTAAAAGACAGTTCGGTTTCCAAGCCATAAAAATCAACTTTTTTTACATTCTTTGGAGACCAGATGGCAGGAGTTACAGGAACCCATTGGATCATATCAGTCATTTTGATATAATAAGGCGTAATTCCCAGTTTGAAATTGTGATAGCTAAAATAATGCGACATCTCTGCCTGATAAGAAGTTTCCGGAATCAAATCCCGGTTTCCGCCAGGTTCCCAATACAGGTCATTGAAAGTTGGGGCTTTGAAATTCCTGGAAATATTAATTGAGCTTTGATACCAGTTGTTGACGAGATATTTTGCACTGGCAGAAAACAGAAACGGACTCTTGTAACCTTCTACAAAATCCTGTTTTGCGCCCAGCTCCCAGTAGAATTTTTCAAGGTTTACGTTTCTGTAGAGTAACGAAAAGTTAGCGGCGTTTCTTTTTGGATTCTGAATACCCGAACCAAAACCTTCTGCTTCATTATACTGATATTCTGTAATAAGGTTAAAAGATGATTTTTTTGAAACCAAAAAGTCAAGATCATTTCTTACAATATATTGTTTGCCAATTCCGCTGCTTGTTTTTGGTTTATCAATATCGCTGAAATACTGGAAATTGTCTTCTATATGAGCAAGCTTCAAATTATTTTTAAATTGTCCGGAACGTAATTTCCAACCCGCCAGACTTCGGATTGTCTGAACCTGATATTTTGTTTTGGTTTGATTTTCCGAAAAAATAGGGTAGTGCTGATCGCTGTCATAATATTGACTTTGCCAGTAGAGTTCATTATTCGGATTAATTTTATAACCTAAACCAAGATTGAAACTGGTGTTCTGGTATTCGCCGTTTCGGTTGATGAATTTTTTTTCAGTAATTTCAAAATCATTTTTGCTTTGTGAATGATTGATATCAGCATTGAAGCTGAAATTCTCATTACTAAATTTCCCCCGAACCAAAGAATTAATAGTTGCAAATGAACCATATTCTGAGAAAACAGTTCCTTCAAAACCTTTGTTATAATCCAGGCTATTGTTGAGGTGTATTGAGCCGCCAATGGCACCGCTTCCGTAGATTACACTTCCGCCTCCGAATTTGATTCCGACATTTTCATAACTCAAAGGATTCAAGTTATTAATGTCGCCTTGCCCCAGAAAAATTGAATTGATGTTGATTCCGTTCCATACAAAAGCGGTGTGCGAAGCCAGTGTTCCCCGAAAAGAGGGTGATGAAGTTGAACCCCTTCCGTTCTCTTTGATGTAAATATTGGACTGGAATCTCAACAAATCTGATAAAGAAGTTGAATTTTCCAGGATTTTATCAGAAGTGAGGTTGGATGTTTTTGCAGTTTTTGAAACTTTACTGAATTGATTATCAATGAATACGGTGTCGATCAAAGATTCCTGGGCGGAAACCTGATGCAATAAGCTGATTAAAAAAAAAGTAACAATACGTTTCATCATAACCTGCCTTTCCTCCGAAAGCATTTATTAAAAATTATCCTTGGCAGGTCTCCTGACTTTCGCTGATTTTGCGCCTTCTCACTCGATTTTTGGCGGGCAATGGCAAGATTGCAAAATATTGGATTGCGATTTACAGTTGCGGGGACAGTCGGAGAATTGCACTCCGTTCCCTTTTAATCCCGAATAAAAACATTCGGAAACCAAAGTCCGGCAAAGATAATTATAATTAAATTAGTAAAAAGGTATTTTGAAAAGAAAATGCTGCCTCACGTATGAGACAGCATTTTATTAAAATAATTATGAAAGATGAATTTACTTTTTGATTATTTTGAAAGACTTGCTTTCTTTTTCGTTATTAGTTTTCAGGATGTAATTTCCTTTCGGTAATTTTGTGGTGTTTAGAACTGATGTTTTAGAATTTGTATCTTGTTCAATTACCTTTTTACCCGACATGTCATAAACTTCAACTTTGTTCAGTTTGTTGTCGGATTCAATATTAAGATGATCTCCTACAGGATTAGGATAAACTCTCACCGTATTTTTAACAGCATCATTGGTCGCTAATATCTCCTTAACATGAATATTAAAAACACAGGTATCTATAATCACACCGTCTTTTACCAGATTGTGGACAATTACATTGTCACCGATTGGAAAGTCTGAACCGGACTCCGCTCCCTGAACCAAAACTAGTGTCGGAGCAGCAGATGCGCACTCATAATAAATTTTGAAAACGCCGTCTAACCCGTCTTTTACGGTCCAGTTATTACCGCTATTGCCGGAAATATAAGTGTTTGAAGTTGATCCGTCGTTGGTTTTAGCTTCCCAGGAAACTAAAGGTCCTTGTCCTTGCATTGCCACCCAGTATTTCCCGCTTTGTAACTCTACTGTTTCTGGTAATTTTATGGAAACTTCATAAACCGCAAATCCATTTGAAGCTGTTCCAACCTGATTTTGAGATTCATAAGTAAGGTTATCAAAAGATTTTACAAGCTCGCCAGGTTGACCGTTGTTGTCTTTATAGATGTAAACGCTTGTTCCGTAAGAGAATCTAACAAAGTTAGGGACAATTTTATTCACCTTCATTGTTTGTCCTGCCGGCACAATGAAATCATTTGCTACCAAAACATTACTAAAGCTAACTAAACTTTGAAAATTATTACTAGGATAATTGATACTGCAAGACGCCGTAGAGTTTCCGGTACAGGCAAAAGGAAGAGTATAGTTGACTTTTGCAGTAGTTCCGCCAGGGTTGGTATTGGCATTGATGTCTGCAGGGCAAGAGAATTCGCAGCCAGGATCAGTCATTCCATTTGTAATATTAAATGTATAATCTTCTGCCTGTCCGGAGTTATAATAATATCCCGATGCGCCAATCGGCCAGAACATAGAATATTCTGTTACAGATTGCATTTTCAGAACTCTCACTCTTGTATTTCCATTGATTGCATTTTGCGGAATAGTAATCGGGAACTCTGTAAACTTGTCGTCAACACCGGTAGATCCGAAAATGTAACCTTCGCTGATGATTTCATTATCTTCATCCAGGATACCGTTATGGTTCCAATCTATAAATAATGTATAAGTATCCGGAGCATAGCTAACTCTGTTTTTACCCTTGATTTTCACATTGTAAGTTTGTCCGGCTTGCAAATTGAATACTTTATCAGTCATATCTTCGTAAAAATCCGTGCTGTTCGGATCAGAATTATATCCCGTGCCATTCACTTCAAAACGCGTTATTGGTGTAGATGGAATAAAATTTTCTACTTTATTTATTGGGTCGTATGATTGTGGGGTTGGGTTATTTGGCAATATTCTGAATTCTGTACTTCCAAAATAATTAGAGTTGTACTCACTTACGCTGACTCTCCAGGTTCCGGCTATATCCGGCATGGTTTCTCCCCACGGATATGTTTTGGTATTTCCATTGAAAGAAATATCAAAATTTCCATTTTCATCAGCATAATACTGTCCTGTAATCCCTGAGCCGGATTCATTTGGTGAGAACAAGTGAACAACAACTTGTGCATTAGGTTGTACATTAGTAGCGTGGAGTTTTAAACCGAAGTTAAAGAATTGGTCCATTGTCAGATACTTGAAGTTAGTACTGGTGACGATTCTTTCATTTGGATTGGCAATCACAGTTAGATTAGCAGTGGTGGTCTTACCATTTTCATCAGTCGCCTTTACAATGTGCACACCTTTTACCGATTTGTTTTTCTTAGCACTTATCTGGATAGAGAATTTCCCTTCGCTGTCGGCTGTTCCTTCAAAATCTCTCCATCTTTTACCATCTGGGTCAGTTGCAAAGACAGTTACTTTTGAATTAGGGGTAAATCCGGTTCCCAAAACAGGAAATCCACCAGACCAATACCACCATTCATCTATGGTTCCTTGTGTATCAGATACTAATGAGGTATCTAATGTAATGTGTTGGGCATTGAAAAGCCCGAAAAATAAAAGAAACAAGCTTTTTAATAGTAATTTTACATTCATTTATTTAATTTTTTATGATTAATTGATGCAATGTTACAAGTAAGTGAGAACTTTTCAATTTTTTGGTTGGTAACATTATAAATACTCTGTTTTTTGCCGAGTAACATTTTATATACATTTGATTTAAATTTCTGATTATCAATACTTTTAAAGTAGGGTTTAATATAATCGAAAAATAGTCTTAACTTTGATTATTACTTCTCGGGATGCGGACTGTTTTAGCTTTATTTTTTATACTTTTTACGACATTTATCAATGCGCAGAATGATTCTAAAAATTCTGATGCCTATGTGAAACGTCTTGTGAATTTGATTAGGGAAAATAACAATAACCGTATCAAATCTATGAGTTATATCCAAGAGGCGCTTCGTTTTGAGAAAGAAATAGCGGACTCAACCCGGATTGAGCTTTATGTGACGGCCGGTAATTGTTACAAAGACCAGGAGTCTTATTATTTGGCTCTTAGCTATTATTATAAAGCTTTGGAGATTAAAAACGAGAAAGAATCCAACCGTTCTTTTAGTATTCTGAATAATATTGGAGGCTGTTATTATTTTATGGGTAACTATAAAAAAGCGCGGTATTTCTGGGAATCGGCACTTAAAAAATTTGAGTCTAATAAATCAAGCCAAAATGTTGAAGGCTCCCTTATCTATAATAATCTTGCAGTCCTGGAAAAAGAGCACGGTAATTACGCCAGAGCGTTGGAAATGCTAAAGGAATTCCTGAAAAGAAATGAAAAACTGAAAGATACTTTCAATATTATTATTGCTTATGAAAATATTGCGGATGTCAATGTCAAATTAAAAGAACAGGATCTGGCAATTTCTAACCTGTCAAAAGGCATCGGTCTCGCTAAGAAAATCAAATCAGATTATGACCTTGCAAGTCTCTATACAGACATAGGGAATATCTATCTTTCGCAGCCATCGCGCAAAGATTCATCTTATTATTATCTTTCCAGCGCTTTCAATATTGCTAACAGAAGCGATTTTTCTGACATCAAATTATCTTCATCGGAAAAGCTGGTTTCCTATTTTGAGAATCAAAAAGATTATAAAAGCGCATTATACTATCTTCACATTGCAAAATCTTTGTCGGAAGCAACCATCAACAAAGAAAATGCTAAGAAAGTTTCCAGGCTGGAATCGGAATTTGAGGAAAAGAATAAGCAGAAAGAACTCCTTCAGCAGCAGAAAAAAAGGGAGCGTTATTTCATCTCCGGAATGGTGCTGTTATTATTATTTTCGGTGATTGTTTTTCTGATGTTCAAATTACAGAAAAGTAAATCCGAGAAAAAAGCGGCAGAAAATAAGCTGCTTGCCAAAAAACTGGACGAGAAAAATAAAGAACTGGCCAATAACGCGATCAAAATGATGCAGGCTTCCGAAATCTTCCAGACCACACAAAAGGAGCTGAAAGAGATGGACCCGAAGTACGAAGACGACCGGAAGATGATTTCCCGGATTATTATGGACTTCAAGAAAGGGTCACAAGCGCTCAATAAATCTGAGTTTGAGAAACTGTTTATAGAAACTGATGAGGATTTTTATAAAAAATTATTAGACAAATATCCGTCACTTACCAAAAACGAGCTTCGTCTCTGTGTGTTTCTAAGGCAGAATCTTTCTTCTAAAGAGATTTCGGCCATTACGCAGCAAAGTCCGCACAGTATTGTTGTAGCGAGGTCAAGGCTGAGAAAAAAGCTTGGTTTGGAGGAGTCTCAGAGCATCAGCAATTTTCTGATTCAATTTTAAATTTAATCCTAGCTTAAACAAACTGATTCATAAAAATCCTGCAAAGGTTTTGGAAACGATTTTTCATCGGCCTGTGTTTCATTAACGATCAAAAAATCATTATCAGAAGCAAATTTTTCAAATTCTTTTTTAGAATCGATATTGATGAGATTGATTTCAATAGAAAGATTTTTATGCGTCAGTTTATGATTGACGATTTTTGAATTAATGATATACTCGTTCCAATTCTCAGGAATAGATGTCGGGAATTCGTATAACTTTTTCCAGATAAAATCATTGCCGCGTTGTTTAATAAGAAATTGATTTTGATATTTCACAAAAAAATATTTCAGACTCAAATCTGACACTTTAACCTTTTTCGTTTTTACAGGGAATTCCGAAACTCTTCCGGTTTGGAAAGCCATGCAATCTTCATTTACAGGACAGAACATACAAAGCGGATTCTTCGGTCGGCAGATTTCAGCTCCGATATCCATTATAGCCTGGTTGAATTCCCCAGGTTTTTCGTCCGGCATCACTAACAAAGCCAAATCTGAAAAATGTTGAAAAGCTTTAGAACTGGAAATGTCAAAATCATCCGCAAAAATTCTTGACAAAACACGATAGAAATTACCATCAACTGCGGGTATTTTTTCATCGAAACAAATGCTTGCAATCGCAGCAGCAGTATATTTTCCGACACCTTTTAATTTTAAGATATCATTATAATGATTCGGAAATTCGCCGCCAAAATCTTCTACAATCTGATGAGCTGCTTTGTGTACATTAATGGCTCTGGAATAATAGCCAAGACCTTTCCAATATAACAAGACATCGTCTTCCGAAGCTTGATGAAGCTCTTTTACGGTCGGGAATCTTTCTATAAATCTGAGATAATGACCAAGGCCTTGTTTTACCTGAGTTTGCTGCAAGACGATTTCGCTGATCCATATATTGTAAGGAAGCTGGTTTTCTCTCCAGGGAAGTTGTCTGGCATTGGTATCGTACCACTTCGTAAGCTTTTTTCCAATGTGAAGAAAATCAGCATTTTGTTTGTTTGTTTTCAAAAATATGTCTTATATTTGCACACCAAAAATATAAAGAATTTTAGAAAATGACAAAGGCAGAATTGGTAAATACCATCTCGAACAAGCTGGGAGTAGAAAAGAATGATACACAGAAAGTTATCGAAGCTTTTATGCAAGAAATCAGAACCTCTATGTATAATGGAGATAATGTATATTTAAGAGGATTCGGATCTTTTATTATCAAAACCAGAGCGGCTAAAACAGGTAGAAATATTTCTAAGAATACAGCTATAGAAATCCCTGCTCATAATATTCCTGCTTTCAAACCTTCAAAAACTTTTGTGGAAAAAGTAAAGACCAAAGTTGCAGTAAAATAATTAGTTGAATATTAACAGTAAAAAAATATATAAATTATGCCAAGCGGAAAAAAAAGAAAAAGACACAAGGTAGCAACGCACAAAAGAAAGAAAAGAAGAAGAGCAAACAGACACAAGAAGAAAAAATAATTTAGCCTTTTTGAGTCTTAAACATATTAAATATAGTTGGCGTTTTGCCAGCTATATTTTTGTTTTATATTTACAACCTAATCTTAATAAAACCTTTTTATGAAGTTATGAAGAAAGAACTGATTATTTCCAATGAGGGAGACGCTTCAAAAATTGCTTTATTGGAAGATGGTCGCCTTTTTGAACTTCACGAGCTGGAAACAAAAACCGATTTTGTTGTTGGTGATTTGTTTCTCGGAAAGATCAAAAAACTGGCCCCCAATCTTAATGCCGCTTTCGTAAATATCGGTACGGATAAGGATGCTTTCTTACATTATCAGGATCTTGGTCCGCAATTTTTATCGTATCAGAAGTTTCTGAAAAATACGATTTCCAAAAAACAACAGACATCTAGTCTTAAAAATTTTGAAACAGCAAAGGACATTGATAAGCTGGGAACTGTTGATAAAGTTCTGACAGCCGGTGATCTTGTTTTGCTACAAATTACAAAAGAACCGATCTCTACAAAAGGACCGAGAATCTCTACGCAGATTTCTCTTACGGGTCGTTTTCTGGTTCTGATTCCTTTCGATAACAAAATTTCTGTTTCCAAAAAAGTTGGAGATCCCGAAGAAAAAAACAGATTGAAAACTTTGATAGAAAGTATTCGTCCGGAAGGTTTTGGGGTGATTATCAGAACTGTTGCAGAAGGGAAAAAAGTGGCTGAGCTTCATAATGATATGAATCAGCTGGTGAAAAAATGGGAATCCACATTTAAGAATATTCAGAAAAATAAAGTTCCTAGTAAGGTTCTGAGCGAAGAGGACAAAGCGTCTTCGATCTTAAGAGATAACTTTAACCAGGACTTCGTAAGCATCATTTGTGATGACGAAAAAATGGTGGAGGACATGAAATCTTACATCGAAGTAATTGCACCGGAACGTAAAAATATCGTTCAGTTTTATGATTCTCATATTCCTCTTTTGGAATACTATAATGTAGAAAAACAACTGAAACAGAGTTTCGGTAAACATGTGAACATCCCGGCTTCCAAAGGTGCTTACCTGGTAATTGAACACACAGAAGCGCTTCACGTGGTGGATGTGAATTCCGGAAATAATATCTCGTCATCTTCTACCAACAAAACCCACGCTTTGACTGTCAACAAAATGGCAGCTACAGAAATTGCAAGACAATTGCGTCTGCGGGATATGGGCGGAATCATTGTGGTGGATTTCATTGATATGACAGATCCGGAACACAGGAAGGAACTATATGAACACTTCCGTGAAGAGATGAAGCGTGACAAAGCAAGACATAAGATTTTGCCACCTTCAAAATTCGGACTGATCCAAATGACAAGACAACGTGTCCGTTCCGAAAAGCACATCGAAACATCCGAAGAAAATCCGAATAAGGACGGCGAAATCATCGCTCCAATTGTAATTGTGGAAAGAATGGAAGAATCCATCAGAACAATTATTCAAAAAGAAAAAGGCAAATTGTACCTTCACGTACATCCTTTTCTGGAAGCCTATCTTACGAAAGGACTGGCAAGTATCCAAAACAAGTGGTTTTTGAAATACAAAAAATGGGTAACCATCATCCCGAGAGATTCCTTCAAAATGCTGGAATTCCATCTCTATAATTCTAACAAAAAAGAATTGATGAGTTACTCTAATTAAAAAAGTAAACTGATTTCTGGAATAATAATTTCAAGAATCTATAATTTGAAAGTCTGTTTAATTTTGTTAAGCAGACTTTTATTTTTCATCAAATACTTATTATAGATATTATCCGTTTAATTTCTTAAATTTGGTTTTATGAAAAACATTTACGCGCTTCTTATATTTTGTCTTTTTACAAGCTGTTACACATATAGATCGGTTGCTGATGAAAAAGAGATCGAAACAAATAAAAATCCACGAACAAGACTTCAAAGTTCCGAAATGGCAATGGCTGCAAATGATAATGCTGCGATAGCTCATGTTCAAAAAAGTCAAATGCAAATTGCTAATACCGAAAAAATTGAAACGAATTCAAAGCCGAAGCAATCTATAAAATTAGGAATAAAAGATAAGCTGCAGCCGGATAAGATCTACAAAATAAAAGTTGCCGACAAGCGATACAAGATCCAGGTAGACCAATGGGAAAGTGATTCATTGGTGGTTCATCGGGTGAATAAACCTGAAAAGAAAATGAAATTCCATAAAAACCAGATCGAAGAAGATGCTATTTTGGAAAAACGTTTCTCACAGCCTATGTCCGATATAATCACCGTTACAATTTACGCCGGAATTGCTGCGCTTATTGCTTCACTTGTACTTTAATAATATATTTTAAACTATTAATTGCTAATTGCGGTTTCGATTTTGAAAACGTTTTTAGCAATTTTTTATTGGCATTAACTAATATTTAACGTCAAGATTTAGTTAATTAATTATTATTAAGATATTTTGGTAATAATTTTGATAGAGATTAATCAAACATACATATATATGTCAGGAAAAATTTTATGGATAGATGATGAAGTGGATTTACTAAGGCCTCATATTGTCTTTTTAGAGAATAAAGGTTATAAAGTGACGCCCGTAAACAATGTGAACGAGGCTCTTGAAATCATTGAAAAAGAGAAATTTGCATTAACACTGCTAGATGAGAATATGCCCGGAATATCCGGTTTGGAAGCGATCCCGATGATCAAGGAAAAAGACAATGCTCTTAAAATTGTTATGGTCACCAAGAGTGAAGAAGAGCATATTATGGAACAGGCGATAGGATCTCAGATTGAAGATTATATTTTAAAGCCTGTTAACCCAAATCAGGTGCTTTTGTCTCTGAAAAAGAACTTGCAGAGTGAAACGCTCGTAGAACAAAAAACAATTGTTGATTACCAGCAGGAATTCCGTAATCTGAGTATGGAATTGTCCTATCTCAGAACTTATCAGGATTGGGCGGAATATTATAAGAAAATCCTGAACTGGGAAATCAAATTCGATAAGGTCTTTGACAATGAGTTTGCTGATCTTCTGCAGAATCAGAAAGAAGAAGCAAACATCCAGTTTTCAAAATTTGTTGAGAACAATTATGAAGATTGGTTACACAGCAATGAAAAGCCGATGATGAGCCATACACTTTTCAAAGACAAAGTGAAGCCGGAAGTTGAAAAAGAAAAAGTTCTCCTGCTGATGGTTGATAACCTGAGATACGATCAGTGGAAGGTCATAGAACCTTTATTCACAAGGTTTTACAACAAGACCTCTGAAGATTATTATTTCAGTATTCTGCCGACGGCGACTCAATATGCACGTAACTCATTTTTCGCTGGATTGATGCCGTCAGAGATCGAAAAAAGATTTCCTGAATATTGGTTTAACGATAATGAAGAAGGCAACAAGAATGAGCATGAGAGAGACTTTCTGGAAGACCAGATGAAGAGAATCGGTTTATCCGGAAAATCAATGAAATATCTGAAAATCCTGAATGCGGATTTCGAAAGAAAAATTCTGGACGACTTCAATCAGCATAAGAACAATGATCTCTTGGTGATTGTGTACAATTTTATTGATATTTTGTCTCATGCGAAAACAGATAATAATATTGTCAATCAATTGATTAGAGATGATAAAACATTCAGATCCTTAACATATAACTGGTTTGAAAATTCATCATTAATCAAGATTATCAAAGCGGCAGCAGAAAATGGCTTCAAGCTGGTAATTACAACAGACCACGGCACGGTTTATGTTAAAAAACCTAGTAAAGTTGTAGGTGACAGGGAAACGTCAACCAACATCAGATATAAAACCGGAAGAAGTTTGACTTATGATGATAGGGATGTTTGGGCGATTGACAATCCCGACAAGCTCTTTCTGCCAAAAGGAAACCTGAGTTCAAAATACATTTTTGCAAAGAACAACACATTCTTGGCATACCCGAAAAACTACAACCATTTTGTAAACTATTATAAAGATACCTATCAGCACGGGGGAATCTCTCTGGAAGAGGTCATCATCCCGATAAGCATATTAGAGCCCAAATAGTTTTTTTCATAGTTTATTTGATTTGGGTTTATTGGGCGGAAAGGATTGATTACCTTTTCCGCCTTTTTTATTTATAGAAGCAACAAGGTTGGCGACTATTTCACCATTCCCACCCGCTATCCACTATATCTTTTTCTTTTTAATGAAAAAAGAAAAAGGATGCCATTCCTATCGGGGCTAGAAAGTAGTTTCGTATTTCTTTTGACCATTCAATTCAAAATCCCGAACTTTGAAAAACTAAAGCTTTTAAAAATCTATCATCATACTACTATGAGAATCATTTCCTATAATGTCAACGGAATCCGGGCAGCCTTTACCAAAGATTTTTTAGGCTGGCTTAATGTTGCAAGCCCGGATGTTATTTGTATCCAGGAAAGTAAAGCAGGAAACGATCAAATCGATATAGAAAGTTTCGAAAAGTTGGGTTATCATAGTTATTGGCATTCGGCAGTTAGAAAAGGTTACAGTGGCGTTGGGATTGCTTCCAAAGTCAAGCCTAATCACGTGGAGTTTGGTTGCGGTATCGAAAGCTACGATAACGAAGGTCGAATTATGCGTGCAGATTTTGACGGGTTTTCCGTGATCTCCGTCTACGTTCCTTCTGCTTCCAATATCGAAAGATTAGATTTTAAAATGCAATTCTGTTTCGATTTCTTAGCTTATATTAAAGAACTCAGAAAAACTATCCCTAATTTAATCATCAGCGGTGATTTCAACATCTGTCACCAGGCGATTGATATTCATAATCCAATTGGTCTGGCAAATACATCTGGCTTTTTACCGATGGAAAGGGAATGGATGACCAGCTTTATGCGCGAGAATCAACTCACAGACAGTTTCAGATATTTTAATGATCAGCCGGATCAGTATTCCTGGTGGAGTTACAGAGCGGGTTCAAGAGCAAGGAACAAAGGATGGCGTTTGGACTACAATTTTGTTTCCGAACCGTTGAAAGATAAAATGACGAGAGCTGTAATTTTAGCAGAAGTCAAACATTCTGATCATTGTCCCGTAATGGTAGAACTAGGAATATAAATGATAAATTATAATTGATGAATGATTAATTATTATATTTAGATTTTATCGATTATCATTTATCAACAGTCAATTATAAAAACGTGCACGAACAATTTAATCTTATCATAGAAATCCTCGGAACGATTTCCTTTGCAATGTCGGGTAGTTTTGCAGCGATGCAGAAACGCCTTGATCCTTTCGGTGTATTGATTATTGCTTTCGTTACCTCTGTTGGTGGCGGAACAGTAAGAGATTTGCTTTTGGATGTTCCCGTTTTTTGGATGACTGATATGATGACCTGCTCACTGATCTTTTTTACCTGTTTATTTTCTATGATTTTTAAATCCATTGAAAAAAACTTCAAAGTAACGTTGTTTATATTCGATAGTTTTGGATTGGGATTATTCACTATTATCGGTATTCAGAAAGGGCTGACAGCTGGTCTGCATCCTTTGATATGTCTCACGTTGGGAACTATTACCGGTTGCTTTGGAGGGATTATCCGGGATATTCTGTTGAACAGAATCCCATTGATTTTCAGGAAAGAAATCTATGCAACGGCCTGTATCGTAGGAGGTGGAATTTTCTTGCTAATGTCAAAATTTACAGGCTTATCTTACACGCTGGTTCAGATTTTTACAATAATTTTAATTGTTACGATCAGGACGTTGGCTGTCAAATACCATTGGAGAATTCCAAAATTCTATGGCTATGAGAATAATGATGAAATGTAAAGAAAAAGAGCAAAACTAATTTTGCTCTTTATTTTATAACTAGAAAAACTTTCCTCTGTTTCTCATATGCGGGTTGTGCATATGTTTTTGCATTGTCGGCATTTTCATCTGTTCCTTCATCATTTTGATTTGGTCAGCCATCATTCCTGCAGAATCCAACTGCTTAGCCTCGTCCAAAAGTTTCTGGGCTTCCGCTTTTCTCCCTTTGGAAAGTGCAGATGCTGCCAGATTAAGTTTTGCCATTGCTCTGTCGTGCTTCATATTCAAGCCATACTCCAAAGCTTTTTTCATCAATCCTTCTGTTTTTGCAGGATTGTCCTGAGCAATAGTCAACGCCTGCAGATAATGGAAATAGCCGTATTGACTTTTGTGAAGCTGCGATTTGTAATTGGTGATGTTAGACAAAAACTTAGAAGCTTTTTCGAGATTTTGTTTTCTCAATTGCCAAAAAGCCAAAAGGATGTTTTCGTTTTTGAAGAAAAGTGCGATTGGAATTGCAGAAAGCACAACCAAAACGATTCCCCAACCGATATTACGATTGAACATCAGATAAACGCCTAAAGCGATAATGATTGCAGCTGCTACAAATTTTATGTATTTGTTCATTTTTAAATTTTAGGTTGCAAAGATAAGAATTACGGATAAGAATTCCGATAGTTGCGGTGTTATGAATTTGATGGATTATTAAAAAACTCCCAGACAATTTTAGCTTTAGCTTTTCCGAGAATTTCTTCCAGCGTTACAATGTCCGCTTCTTTCACGCGTTTCACAGATTTCAGTTTTGATAAAAGCAATTCAATGGTTTTTTCTCCAACTCCCGGAATCTCTTCAAGCTCAGATTTTATGGTTGAATTTTTTCTTCGTGTTCTGTGATGCTTCACACCAAAGCGGTGTGCTTCGTCTCTCACACGTTGAAGAATTTTCAGTGTTTCCGCTTTTTTATCAATATATAATGGAATCGAATCTTCGGGGAAATAGATTTCTTCCAATCTTTTAGCAATGCCGATAATTGTAATTTTTCCATAAAGTCCAAGTAATTTCAGACTTTTGACAGCTGATGATAATTGACCTTTTCCACCGTCAATCAGAATCAGTTGAGGTAAAGGTTCGCCTTCGTCAATCAATCTTCTGTAACGTCTGTAGATGACTTCCTCCATTGTTGCAAAGTCATTTGGACCTTCCACTGTTTTTGGATGAAAAATTCTGTAATCCGCTTTGCTCGGTTTTCCATCTTTGAAAACAACACAAGCCGAAACCGGATTGGTTCCCTGGATATTTGAGTTATCAAAACCTTCTATGTGTCTTGGTTCAACAGGCATTCTGAGAATTCTCTGCATCTCAGACATAATCCGGTTAGTGTGTCTTTCCGGATCAACGATCTGAACTTGTTTTAATTTTTCCAGACGGTATTCTTTTGCATTTTTTTCAGAAAGTTCTACGATTCGTTTTTTGTCTCCAACTTTGGGAACAATCAGTTTAACGTTCGGAATTTCAATTCCCAAATGAAAAGGAATCAGAATCTCTTTGGATGTAGAATCAAATTTCTGTCTGATTTCTACCAGCGCTTCTTCCAGGATATCTTCATCCGTCTCTTCCAGAACTTTTTTGATTTCTGTTGTAAAACTCTGAACAATAGAGCCGTTTCTTATTTTGAAATAATTGACATAAGCCGCCGTTTCATCACTTGTCATTCCAAAAACATCCACATCGTCAATACTTGGATTAACAACGGTATGCTTCGCCTGATAATCATCCAGAGACTCTATATTTTGTTTTAGCATCTGCGCTTTCTCGAACTCAAGATTGGCCGCAAAACGATACATCCTTTCCTCCAGATATTTCTTTGCAAAACGGAAATCTCCTTTTATAATTCCTCGGATAGCTTCTACTTTTTCGTCGTAATCTTCCTTGGTTTCGAGTGATTCACAAGGCCCGTTACAGTTTTTGATGTGATATTCCAGACAAACGCGATATTTTCCTTCCGCAATTTTTTCGGGAGCGAGATTCAGGTTGCAGGTTCTTATTTTATAAAGACTCTTAATGGTGTCAAGAAGTATTCTTGCGGGACGTACTTTGGCGTAAGGTCCATAATACTCAGAGCCGTCTTTGATTTTTGTCCTTGTCAGAAAAATTCGTGGAAAATCTTCATTTTTAATGCAAATCCAAGGATAGGATTTGTCATCCTTCAGCATCACGTTATAAAACGGCTGATGTGCTTTTATCAGGTTGTTTTCCAGTAAAAGAGCGTCATACTCGCTGTTCACCACGGTAGTTTCCAGTCTGTGAATCTTGGAAACCATAATCCGTGTCCGGTAACCGTTCTGGTTTTTGTTGAAGTAAGAAAGCACTCTTTTTTTGAGATGCTTGGCTTTTCCTACATACAAAAGCTGGTCGTTCTTGTCATAATAACGATAAACGCCGGGTTCCGAAGGAAGGGTTTTGAGCTGAAGTTCTAGATTGGAATTCACAATACAAATTTACGGAATGTTTCTTTGAAATTAAATTTCAATGCCGCGGAATTCTGAACCTAAGCATACATTAATAATAAACTGCGTTTTTATTGAATGAGTTTTTATTCTTCAATAAGGTTGTTTTCCGAATTATCTATCAAGCTTTGCGGGATTTCTTTTTTGTTTTTGATGCCGAGCTTTTTCAACTTCTCAGTTTGTCTTACAAGGTTATCGTTTCCTGTGTAAAGCTGTTTGTACGCATCAGTAAAAGAGGTTTTTGCCTGATCGATATTTTTTCCAACTTTGTCAAGATTCTCTACAAAACCTACAAATTTGTCATACAATTTTGCACCTTGTGATGCAATTTCCATAGAATTACGGTTCTGATATTCGCGTTTCCAAAGGTCGGCAATCAGTTTGAGAGAAGTGATGAGGTTGCTTGGATTTAGTAACAAAATCCGTCTTTCGTAGGCAAAGTTCCAAAGGTTCTGATCGATCTGCATCGCAGCAATATAGGCGGGCTCACTCGGAATAAACATCATTACAAAATCAAGGGATTTTCCATAATCATCATAAGCTTTCTGAGACAGTTGCTGAATGTGATTTTTGATTGAATTAAGATGCTGTGTTTGTTTTATGATGATGATGTTGGCATCGGTCTCATCCACCAATTCTGTAAAAGCAGAAAGAGAAACTTTGGAATCGATGATAACATTCCGTTCGTCAGGATATTTCACAACTGCATCGGGACGCATTTTCTTCCCGGAGAATTCTGAAAACAAAGCTTTATTGTCCTCATCCCGCAGCTCGTGTTCCAGGAAATATTCCCTGCCTTTTACCAAGCCGGATTTTTCCAGAATGCTTTCCAGGATCATTTCGCCCCAATTACCCTGGGTTTTGGATTCACCTTTCAGAGCTCTGGTTAGTTTTTTAGCGTCTTCAGAAATCTGTTGATTCAGCTCTGCGAGTTCTTTCACTTTTTCTGCAAGTGAGAAACGCTCTTGGTTTTCCTTTTCATACGCTTCATTCACCCGATTTTTCAGCTCAACAATTCTTTCCTGGAAAGGCTCAAGAATCGTTTTCAAGTTGGTCTGATTAAGTGTTGTGAATTTCTCAGTTTTCTCTTCTAGGATTTTATTGGCCAGGTTTTCAAACTGTTCTTTTGCCTGTTCCTGGATTTTAGTGATTTCTTCTTTCTGGGAATCGAGAAGTTTCTGGAGTGTTTCGTTTTGCGCTGATAATTGTGATTTTACAGCAATCAGTTTTTGCAGTTCGTCCAGAAGATTTCGTATTTCCGAATTTTGGTTTTGATTAAGTTCCTGCTGTTCCGTTATTTTCTGTGATTGCGCATTGTTCTCTGCAGAAAGTGTCGCGACATTATTTTTTAACTGATTAAGAACATCAGATTGCTGAGCATTATTATATTTTTCTTCTTGTAAGAACCTGTTAAGCTCATCAATTTTTGATTGAGAATTCTGTAGGTCAGAATTGATTTTGATGAAGTTATTATTAAGTTCATCATATAGATTCCTGGCAACTGAAGAAGACTTAAGCACAAAATAAACTATAGCAGCGCCTAAAATACCGCCCACAAAAAAACCAATGATTAGATAAGAGATTTCCATTCTTCAAAAATACAATTTTGTAAGAAGAAAAAATACGGAAAGACGTAAACTTTAAAAGAGAAAGTTGAGTTAAATTTTTCTATTCTTAGCTAACATCGGAATAGAAATAAGTCCCATTACGAGCATAATAATGATTTGTAGTGGCAATGTGATGAAAGAATAGGCGAGTCCTAATTCTCCGCCTTCCACAGCGTCTTTTCCCATAGAAATGAATAAGGCTGTAAATCCAAATTTCATAGCCAGATTAAAAGCACCGATTCCGCCACTCGCTGGGATAATCATTCCTAATGTTCCGACAACCAAAATGAAACATCCGTCAGCGGGAGTAAAATCTGAAGTTTCCGGAAGTGAGAAGCAAACTAAATATGATGCAAAGAAATAGCAGATCCAGATTCCTGCAGTCAGAAGAATGAATTTTCCTTTTTGACGAAGTTTTAGAATGGATTTCAGACCTTCTAAAATTCCTTTTCCAAACCCAACAATTTTGTTGTAAATGGATGATTTTTGTAGATGTTTTCTGAAGATGAACAACAAAATGACCAGAAAAACGATAAAGCCTAAAACGATATAACTCATGTTAGAATCGGATTGAGGTGCTGCTTGATTTTTTTGTTCAGTTGCAGATTTGTAAAAAGCAATTAAAGCATCATATTTAAAAATCAATGTTAATAATGCAAAGATTCCCATACAAACCAAATCCACAAACCGTTCCAGGATAATAGTTCCAAAAGATTTGTCAACAGGAACTTTTTCGACACCATAAAGGGCTGTTGAGCGGGCCACTTCACCACTTCTTGGGATCGTAAGATTCATCAGATATCCAAAAGAAATTGACCAGAGCGAATTGCTGTTAGAGATTTTGTAACCCATTGGTTCCAGTAGAAGGTTCCAGCGAACTGCCCTGAAAATATAAGCGGAAATACCAAAAACTGCTGCGAACAATACCCAAAGATAATTGGCTTTTTGTAAAGAATTTTTGATTTTGTCAACGTCCAGACCTCTGAGAGCAACCCAAAGAAAAACTCCTGCAACAGCAACAGAAATCAGAAT
Organism: Chryseobacterium sp. 36-9; assembly: GCA_001898785.1. Taxonomy (GTDB): domain Bacteria; phylum Bacteroidota; class Bacteroidia; order Flavobacteriales; family Weeksellaceae; genus Epilithonimonas; species Epilithonimonas pallida. The sequence goes on from MKVE01000017.1 coordinate 174,904, forward strand.
TGTAATTGCATTTTTGAATGCTGATGACTTTTTTTCTTCCAAGAGCTATGAGTTGAAATTATGTTAGAAGATTGGTTGCCTCATCGGGAAAAACTATTTTTGGCTGGAAATTTTTTGCTTCTTCCGGCGTCATCTGTGCATAAGCAATGATAATGATGATATCGCCTTTATGAACTTTTCTTGCAGCAGGACCGTTAAGACAAATATCTCCGGATTTTCTTTTGCCCTTGATAATATAAGTGTCAAAACGCTCACCGTTATTCACATTCACAATGTAGACTCTTTCACCAACAATTAAACCGGCCGCTTCTATAAGGTCTTCGTCTATAGTGATGCTTCCAATATAATTAAGGTCCGATTCTGTGACGCGAACTCTGTGAATTTTCGATTTAAAAACTTCAATTAACATAGGTACAAATTTACGTTAAATAAATAAAAGTTTGAAAAATTTGTTCCTTAAAAACTTATATAAGACCTCGCAAAATAAACGGCGATTATTATGAATTTATGAATATTGATATTAGTTGTTTTGTTTTGGCTCAATTGTTGATGAATAGTGGAAAATTGTATGCAATGAATTGCTGTAAAGTGAGTATTTTCGTTAATATTGATTTTAGTAAAAATTCATCATAATAAAATAAAAGATATATTTTTCACTAAATTTTATAAAAATATTTGCGTGATATTAAAATTGTCTTATATTTGCTATAACAACATAACTTTAATTAATAAATATTATGAACAAGTCTGAATTAATCGACGCTATTGCAAAAGATGCAGAAATCACAAAAGCTGCTGCTAAAAAAGCTTTGGAATCATTCGTTTCTAACGTAACAGAAACTCTTAAGAAAAAAGAAGGTAAAGTATCTTTAGTAGGATTTGGAACTTTCTCGGTATCTGAAAGAGCTGCAAGACAAGGTATCAATCCTGCTACAAAAAAACCAATCAAAATTGCTGCTAAAAAAGTTGCAAAATTCAAGGCTGGTGCTGATTTAGCTACTGCTGTTGCTGGTGCTAAAAAGAAATAATACTTTTATTTGATTGTATCGAATAAAAAAACCCGTCATTTGACGGGTTTTATTTTTTTATAGAATTCGAGATTTATTGGTTTTCATCATCCAAAAGATGCCCGAAAAAGTCTTTTTTTGTCTTGAGGTAAGATGCACTGGCTTCATTAGATTTAATTTGTAATGGTATCCTGGAATTGAACTCGATATCACTGTCTTTGATAATCTGTATTTTTTCAGGATTATTGGTCATTAGATTGACTGATTTGACACCTAATTTTTGCAGCATTTCTATTGCAACGCCAAAATCCCTGTCATCTGCAGGTAAGCCCAATTCCAAATTAGCCTGAACGGTATCCAGTCCTTTCTCTTGCAGTGCATAAGCTTTAAGCTTATTGATGATGCCAATATTTCTTCCTTCTTGTCTCAGATAGATAATCAGACCACCATTTTCCTGCATATATTTCATTGCTGAATCCAATTGCTGTCCACATTCGCACTTTTGAGAATGAAAGACTTCTCCGGTGATACATTCGGAATGGATTCTCACATTAACAGGTTTTTCTAGATCTGTATTTTTTGCAATCAGAGCCATATGTGGCATCCAATTTTTATCATCTTCTGAAAAAGCCATCATTTTGAATTCCCCAAAATCTGTGGGAACGTTCGCTTCTGCTTGTGTTTTTAACATTAAATAAAAAGGTGTTAATTAGAAGACATAGAAGTTGACTCTATACTTTTGCTTTGAGATGCTTCCAGCAAATTCATATTGGTTTTTATCTTTACCATATATCTGTTAAGCACTTCGTCATCATCACGAGTCATAAACTTTCGTAATTTTTGTATCTTTTTATAATACTTTTCAAATTCTCTGAGAGAGTTATGTTTATCTGCCAGGTTAAAATTACGGATTGCAAGAAGATAATTGGTAAGCGAATTTTTTAAAGAGGAAACTTCCCTATTTACAGCATCATTTCTGAATTTAGGAAAAGTTGAAATAAGGTTGGAGATAGAAGAAGCATATACAATGGCTTCCGGTGTAAGATATGCGTATGTATCTGACAAACTATCCGAATGCAATTCTTCTGAGGCTGCCGAACTGGTAGAACAGGAGTCTGAAAGATTAATGATAAATATAACGGCTAAAAGTTTGTACAAACTTTTCATTTTCTCTGCATTTTTTGATACAGGACTGGGTTAAGACTCTCATCATTATACATCTTCATCTGTTTATAAAGTTTCATCTTAACTTTACCGTTTTCTATGTCAGAAAGTAGCTGATCTATTGCGGTTTCCAAGTCTTTTTTCTGTTCAAGAAGGACTTGTAGTTTTCGAGAACATTGTAATCTGTGTTCTTCCGAAGCATCTTTTCGGGAAGCTTCTATAGACATGTGATATATTTTCAATGATAAGATAGAAAATCTATCGATAGACCAAGCTGGTGTTTCACTGTTGATTCTGGCATCCTGATCAGGAACAATATTTTCAAAAGTTTTATAGAACCAGAAATCGATTTGTTCAACCATATCTGTTCTTTTCTGATTGAGCTTATCAATCCTTCTTTTTATTTTTAAAGCTTCTGTCGGGTCAATATCTTCTTCTCGAATTATATCTTCCAGATGCCACTGAACGGTATCAATCCAGTTTTTTGAATACAAAATCCATTCCAAACTATTAGCTTGGAATGGATTGTTTTCTTGTGAATTAACATCGTCATTTATATGGTAGTCATTAACCGACTGGTTAAAGATTTTCCATGCTTTTTCAGTCAAATTCATTAATTATTTCTTTTTTAAGAAGGATCATTCGGATTAGATGATGAATCTTTTTTCTTATCTTCATCCTTTACCGCATCTTTGAACTCTTTAATGCCAGAGCCTAAACCTTTCATCAATTCGGGAATTTTTTTACCTCCAAATAATAAAAGCAATATCAAAGCTACAATTAATATATGTTGCCAAGAAAGACTTAATATAACAGTTGCTAGTGTCATTTCAATTTTTTTGCAAAGTTAAAGTATTTTTTAATACGAAACCCAACCTAGAGGATCTACCGGAGTCGTACCATTCCAAATCTGAAAATCTAATGTAATAGATTCGTCAAAATCACTGCCAACCTCTCCAATCAGTGTTCCTGCAGAGACTTGCTGGTTAGCTTTTACCAATGTACTGGCTAAGTTAGAGTATACAGTGAAATAATTGCCATGTTTTACAACAACTGTTCGGCTTCCATTAATTGCTTGGATGCTGGAAACCACTCCAGGAAAAACACAACGGGCTTTTGTTCCGGGCGAAACAGCGATTTTGATTCCAATGTTTTCTTCCACAATATTTTTGAAAACAGGATGTGGCTGTCTCCCAAAACGGTGCGTTACAGTTCCTCTGTCAACAGGAAAAGTGATATGTCCTCTGTTATCGGCAAAATTACTTCCGACAGTAGAGCCGACGCCATAACTTTTCATTACTTTTTTCTCCGCTTCATCTTTGGCATCTTCATTTTTCTTATTGATAGCTGCTTCGTTAGCCTTAGCTGCTGCTAATTTGTCATTAGCGGCTTTTGCTCTTTCTTCAGCTTCTCTTGTTGCTTTTTCTGCTGCTGCCTTTTTCTCTGCTGCTTTGTTAGATTCTGCTAATTTCCTTTCGTCTTCTGCTTTTTTAGCAGCTAATTCATTAGCTTTTTTCAGTTCAGCCTCTGCTTTTTTTCTTTCAGCTTCAGCTGCTGCCAGCCTGGCTCTGTTTTCTGCTTCAATTCTTTCTTTTTCTTTTTTAGCGGCAATTTCTGCTAACCTTTTTCTTTCAGCTTCAGCCTTTTTCTCTGCTTCTTCTTTGGCTTTCGCTATTCGGATCTCTTCAGCAATAATATTGGCGATCTGTCTTTGGAGATCTTTTTGCTGAACCTGCTTTTGTCTTATTTCTGCGGTTAATTGTGCTTCATTCTTTTTGAATTCATTCAGTAATTCCTGCTTTTGTTTTCTTTCACCTTCAATTACCGCCAGTTCTTTTTTCTGGGAAAGGAGAAGATTATCTTTTTCATTCACAGATTTTTTCTTGAGTGCAATGTTTTTCCGGATTTCTTTGGCTTTATTAGAAATTTCCGCTGCTTTTTTGTCCTGATATTCGGAGTATCTTTTCAGATATTCTATCCTTTTAAGCGCTTCACCAAGGTTTTTGGAAGAGAGGATAAAGGTGACTTTGTTTTGGACACCTTTTGTTTTATAGGCTTTTACAAGAATCTCTGCATAATTCTTACGAAGGACTTTTAGTTCTCGGTTATTCTTATTGATTTCAAGCTGACGTTTGTAAATATCGTCCTCTATAAATCTCTTTTCTTTTTGGGTGTTGTTGTAAACTTTTTCTCTGAGCGTCAGTTTTTGATTCACGGCATTGAGATAAGCTATAGAAAGTTTAGATTCTTGTTTTGTCTGATTCAAAGTTGCATTAAGAGAAGAAATCTGTTTCTTGAGCTCTGCATTTTGTTTTTGCAGTTGTTCTTTGTCCTTCTGTGCAAAAGCGATTCCGAATACTAAAATACTTATAAAAAAACTTAATTTCTTAATCATTTAATTTCTGTCTTTGTATAATTGGCAGGAACGGAATAAGTAGTTTCCATTCGGGAAAAATCAAATTTCGTGTTTTCAATCAATATTTCGTCTGTTTTCTTTGCTTTTATAATTATTTTAACACTTTTTGGAAAGCTTTCATTATTGAGAATTTCTCTATTAGAATAAGTGATTTCTAACTGATCATTATTCCTCGGGTTGGTAAGTAATACATGATTCAGCTCCAGGTTTTTATCGTAATCCAATGAGATATTATATTCGGTTGTTTTTCCGTTTTCAGTAATTTTTTGAGTTTCCTTTGATGAGAGATTAAAACCCTGAGCATTTTGAGTCAGTTTATACTGATTGTCGGAAACCGGCAGAAAAGTTTTTCCTAACAGCAAATTCTGTAAAGCATTATAATCTATAAAATTGACATTTAATAGTTTGTTAAGATAACTAAAATCAGAATCGATATAAGTTTTATCAAGTTTATAATAACCTTTGATACCTTCGGGAGTTGCAACACCTCTTGCAGCCTGAAGAATAACTGCAGTTAAATTCATCCATATTTTTTGGCCGTTTTCCACATAGATCACTGCATCCAGAGTCGGAATAAACGAACCTGTTTTTGCGTCAATTTTACTATTGATTTTTACAGCATCAAAGGTTGATTTTTTTTCTATTGCCGAGAAAAATTGAGAATTATTTTCAATTGGTTTTGTAGTACTTACCGGTTGTTCGGGAGTTGTCTTTTTCTGAACACTACATGATGCCACCAGTAGCGCTGAAAATATGATTAGAAGATAGGTTTTCATAAACTTTTTTCAAGTGAATCTAACAATATTAACGCCAAATAGGAATTAATATTTCTAAAAACTTAGTTAAATAAAATGACAAACTTTGCCAGATGTCTGACAAAGTCTGTATTAATAATTTGTACAAATTAATCTTTTGAAAGGAAATCTAAAACTGAATAATCACCTAAAGAAATCTCTCTTGCTACACCAAAATATTTGGCAGAGTTACCAATCATTGAATTGCTTAGATTCCCATGGTCAATAATGGTATTCTCCTGGATTAATGAGTTATCAATATTTGAATTAATGACAATTGTATTGTTACCAAGAGAAACATTAGGGCCAATTTTAGAATTAGAAATCTTAACATTTTCTCCAATAAAACATGGCGGGATAATTAAGCAGTTTTCGATTTTAGCAGATTCCGGATATTTTGCCATACATTCTTTTTCGTACTGCAAAATTTTGCTGTTAGTTTCTACAGTGGCATTTTTATTTCCGCAATCCATCCAATCGTCAACTTTTCCTAAAGAAAATTTAGCACCTTTTGCTCTGAGGTTTTCTAATGCGGTTGTTAATTGATATTCGCCACCTTCAAGAATATGATTATCCATTATATGGTCAATTTCTGCCATCAATTTCTCCGCAGAATTGAAATAATAAATGCCGATAATGGCCAAATCAGAAACATATTCTTTCGGTTTTTCTACAAAATCTGTAATGAAACCATAATCATCCAGTTTCACAACCCCAAAAGCAGATGGATCATCAACTTTTTTTACCCAGATTACACCGTCCGCATTGGTATCCAAATGGAAATCTGCACGGAATAATGTATCAGCAAATGCAATAATTACCGGCCCACTCATACTTTTCCTTGCACAATTGATAGCGTGAGCTGTTCCCAAAGGTTCGTTTTGTGTATATATGCTTCCTTTTGCTCCAAGATTTTCAGCAACTTTTATTAATGATGATTCTACTTCCGGTCCAAAATCTCCGATGATGAAGGCGATTTCCTCTATGGGCTCATTAGCTACTTTTGCAATGTCTTCTACCAGTCTCTGTACGATTGGCTTTCCTGCAATCGGGATCAATGGTTTTGGTACTGTCAGTGTATGAGGTCTAAGTCTGGATCCGCGTCCAGCCATTGGAACTATTATTTTCATAAAATTATTGTTAAATTTTTGGCTATTAGTTAGTTAATATTAAGTTTGAGTTGTTATTTCCTTTTAATTTTATTAAGAATTTTTGCCGGAATCAATTTTTCCTTTCTTAATAAGAAGGTTGCCAAAATTAGAAATATAACATTTCCTAGCCAAATGTTTTCTTTTAAATATTGATAACATACCAGAGACACTAGCATTGTGATGGTAATGACTGTAATATTTTTGTAAATATTGTAAGGGATCGGATATTTGTAATGCCCCCAAATGTACGAGATAACCATCATGGCAAAGTAACTCGCAATGGTTGCCCAAGTCGAAGCCCAATAACCATATTTCGGAATGAAATAAAAATTAATTAGAATTGTAATCAAAACGCCAATTCCTGAAATATATGCTCCAATGATCGTTTTATCTGTTAATTTGTACCAAATCGAAAGGTTAAGATAAATCCCTAAAAACAAGCTGGCAAAAAACAATATCGGAAGAATTCCAATACCTTCATAATATTCAGGATTGTTGATGTAAACTTTTGCGATCCAATCAAGATTTACAGAAAGGAATAAAACAATCAGGCAATTGATTGCGATGAAAATATCCATTAGCCTTACGTACATCTCTTTAGCGTTATCTTTTTTGGAATTACTAAAGAAAAATGGTTCAATTCCTAAAGAATAAGCTTGTCTGAACAAAATAACAAATGTAACAACCTTTGCCACACCACCATACACACCTAATTCGTGACGACCGATGTCTTCTGGTAAAAGAAATTTAAGAAACTGTCTGTCAAAGGTTTCGTTGATGATTCCAGCCAAACCTGCAATGGTAATCGGCCAGGAATATTTTATCATCTTTTTCCAAAGTTCCCAAGAGAAATACTTTATCCTTGCGATTAATAATTCTTGCGATAACATCAAAAATGTGATTGAACTTGCAACAAGATTGGCTACAAAAACATAACCGATTCCAAATTCCGGACTGTATTTTAATCTGAAAATTCCATTTGGATATTTTGGCAGAATAATGATGAAAAATACAACCAAAAGAAAATTAATAATTCCGTTTGTGATTCTGATTCCTGCATATTTCAAAGGTCTTTCATTTTTCCTCAGCATTACAAAAGGCATTGCACAAAAAGCATCCAAAGCCAAAGTCACTGTTAAGATTGCCAATAAGTCAACCTGGTCTGGTGTTTTGAAAGCATCAGCAAGAGGTTGTCTGTAAATCAATGTGAAAAAAAGATAAACCAAAGTTACAGCCAAAACACTGAAAAATGAAGTTGAAATCAGTTTTCTATCATCTTTTTCGTCCAGAGCAAATCGGAAAAAAGTGGTTTCCATACCGTGCGTCAAAAGGACAGCAATAACACCTGCTACCGAATAGAAGTCGGCAAAAGGGGAATAAGCGGTCGGTCCAAAAGTTCTCGTAATAATAGGATTGATAACGAATGGGAAGAGTCTGATAATCACAGTCGTTAATCCATAAAGTGCGGTTTGTCCGAGAAGTTTCTTCATTTTAATTTCGATTCGAAAATTTTTGCAAAATTAATGGATTCTGTCAAAGTTCAATTTTATTTCTTCGGTTTGTCGGTCATATAGAATGTCAGCTTTCCACCATTCATAATATCCTGATGTCTGATTGTAAAATCTTTTATGGCTTTTCCATTCAGTTCTATTTTTTCTATGTAAACATTTTTATCAGACTGATTTTTAGCTTCAATTTCGAATGATTTTCCGTTTTCAAGATTCAGAGTTGCATTCTTCACACTTGGACTTCCAATTTGATATTCATCAGAACCCGGCGAAACAGGATAGAATCCTAAACTGCTGAAAATATACCACGCACTCATTTGTCCGCAATCGTCATTTCCACCTAATCCATCGGGTTTTGCTTTGTATTGCATTTTCAGAATTTTGCGGATTTGAGACTGCGTTTTCCAAGGTTGTCCGGCAACATTATAGAGATAAGCGACGTGATGCGCGGGTTCGTTGCCGTGAACATAACCACCGATAATTCCTTCTCGTGTAATGTCTTCAGTATCGGCAAAAAACTCGTCGGGCAAATGCATCGAAAATAATTCATCCAGATTTTCTCCAAATTTCTTTTTTCCGCCCATCGATTTCATCAGTTCCTCTGGATTATGCGGAACGAAAAAGCTGTAATTCCACGAATTTCCTTCGATAAAGCCTTGTCCGTGCGTGCTCAGCAAATCAAATTCTTTTTTGAAACTTCCGTCAGATAATCTAGGTCTCATAAAACCAATCGATTTGTCGAAGACATTTTTCCAGTTTTCGGAACGTTTCAGATATTCATTATAGATGTTGGTTTTGCCTAATTTTTTTGCAATCTGAGCAATCGCCCAATCGTCGTAAGCGTATTCCAAAGTGTTGGAAACCGATGTTCCGTTTTTCTCCGCAGAGATATAGCCTTTGTCGATGTATTCGCCGATGCCTTCGTAACTTCGTTTGTTGGAAGTGGTGATACAAGCCTTCAAAGCTTCCTCCAGATTTCCTGTAAATGTATTTTTAATAATGGCATCAGCAATCAAAGAAACCGAATGATAACCGCTCATACACCAGTTTTCATTGGCGTAATGCGACCAAAAAGGTAACATTTTCAGGCTGAACTGGTCATAATGTGCCAACATTGATTTAACCATATCATTATTTCGTTTTGGCTGAATGATATTAAAGAACGGATGCAAAGCGCGGTAAGTGTCCCAAAGCGAAAATGTGGTGTAGTTTGTAAAATCTTTTGCCTGATGAACATTTTGGTCGAGACCTTTATACTCACCGTTGATGTCCATATAAGTCGTCGGATTGATGAAAGTATGATACATTGCCGTGTAAAAATTCACTTTATCATTGTCGTTTAAAGTATTGACAACGATTTTACTCAGTTCTTTATTCCAATTATTTTGAGCCTGATTTTTTACGTTATCAAAGTTCCAATCCGGTGTTTCTTTCTGTAAATTTTCCAAAGCATTGGCTTGACTGACTGGCGAAATCGCAAACTTAATTTGAATTTTTTCATTGTCCAGAGTATCAAAATCGAAGTGCATTCTGATTTTCTTTCCGGCAATTTCTGGGAAATTTTCATCCTGATTCCATTTTCTCCAAAAACCTCGGTAAGCTTGCTTTGAATCAAAATTTTTCTGTCCGTAAGATTTGAAAGGCCTCGAAAATTCCATTGCGAAATAAACTGTTCTTGTCCTTGCCCAGCCATTGGTTTGTCGGTAACCTGTAATTCTGCGGTCGTTTTCTATCCTTGCATAAGTCCAGATATTCTTGTCATCGTAATTGTAAATGCCTGACATCAAATCCAAAATAATATGCGCATCATCAGATTTTGGAAACGTGTATTGATGAAATCCAACTCTTGTAGTTGCTGTTAATTCCGCTAAAATATTAGAATCATCGAGTTTCACTTTATAATAGCCGGCTTCTGCTTTTTCGTTCTGATGAGAAAATCTGGAACGAAATCCACTTTCGGGATTTTGAGCAGTTCCGGGATTCAATTTTAAGTTTCCAACAGTCGGCATTATCAGAAAATCACCCAAATCCGAATGTCCGGTTCCACTAAAATGCGTGTGCGAAAAACCGACAATCGTTTTATCTTCATAGCGATATCCGGCGCAATATTTATAGACATCAGGATTGTATTTTCCTTTGACTTCGTAAGATAAAGTGTCGGTTTCAGGACTGAGTTGAACGGCTCCAAAAGGAACAGTCGCGCCAGGAAAAGTATGTCCCATTTTCTCGGTTCCAATAATTGGATTTACGAATTTGACAAGGTTTTCTAATTTCTGAGAACTGAATAATGAACCGCATAAAACAGTTAGAATTAAAATTAATTTTCTCGAAAACATTCTTTGGAATTTTGAAGCAATTTAGTTTAAAACCACAAAAGGCACAAAAGTTTTATTTACTTGCAAGTTTTAAAAAGGAAACTTTGTCTGCTTTAATTTCAATTCAAGGATACTTTTTTCTTTTGTGACTTTTGTGGTTTATAAATTCAAAAACTTAATTTTGCTTCTATATATGGAAGTAAAATGAAAATCCTGATTAAAAACGCCCAAATCGTCAACGAAGGGAAGATTATCCAAAGCGATATTCTCATCGAAAATGATTTGATTTCCAAAATTGAATCTAATCTTTCCGAAGAAGCAGACCAGATTATCGATGCTTCGGGAAAATATCTTTTACCGGGAGTAATTGATGATCAGGTGCATTTCCGTGAGCCGGGTTTGACCTGGAAAGGCGATATTGAAACAGAATCACGTTCTGCAATTGCAGGCGGAACTACAAGTTTTATAGAACAGCCCAATACGGTTCCCAATGCTGTAACTCAGGAATTGTTGGCTGATAAATACGAAATTGCTTCTCAAAAGTCTTTCGCTAACTACGGTTTTATGATGGGCGGAACCAATGATAATCTGGAAGAAGTTTTGAAAACAAATCCGAGAAATGTTCCCGGAATTAAATTATTTTTAGGTTCTTCCACAGGAAATATGTTAGTTGACAATCCTGAAACTTTAGAAAATATTTTCAGTAATACCAAAATGTTGATCGCTGTTCACTGTGAAGACGAGGCAACCATCAGAGCCAATACTCAAAAATATCTGGATGAATTTGGCGAAGATATTCCGGTGAAATTTCATCATTTAATAAGGAGTGAGGAGGCTTGTTATAAATCTTCCTCAAAAGCGATTGAACTGGCAAAGAAAACCGGAGCAAGACTTCACGTTTTTCATTTGTCAACAGCGATTGAAACGGAGCTTTTCAGAAATGATATTCCTTTAAAAGATAAAAAAATAACGGCGGAAGTTTGTGTTCATCATCTGACTTTCACCAACGAAGATTACGACACGAAAGGCGGACTTATCAAATGGAATCCGGCCGTAAAAACACAAAAAGACAAGGACGGACTTTGGGAAGCGTTGTTGGATGACCGAATCGATGTGATTGCAACCGATCATGCTCCGCACACTTGGGAAGAAAAACAGAATGTTTACACCAAATGTCCTTCCGGGGCGCCTCTGGTTCAACATTCTTTGGTGGTGATGTTGGAAAATTACAAAAACGGAAAGATTTCTTTGGAAAGAATCGTTGAAAAAATGGCTCACAATCCTGCGATTTTGTTCAGAATCGAAAAAAGAGGTTTCATCAGAGAAGGTTACAAAGCAGACTTGGTTTTGGTTGATTTAAATGAAAACTGGATGGTTGAGAAAGAAAATATCCTTTATAAATGCGGTTGGAGCCCGCTGGAAGGAACTGAGTTTCATTCTAAAGTTACCCATACTTTCGTCAACGGAAATCTGGTTTATGAAAACGGAAAAATCAATGAAGAAAAATTCGGAGAGCGTTTGCTTTTTGAAGTTGAAGACTAAATTAAATGATTAAAATTTTGAATATGTCATGCTGAACGAAATAAAATGTAGTGAAGAATCTTAAGTTGTTGAGATTCTTCCTTTGTCAGAATGACAAATATCTTTCATATTACAATAAGAATTTATTAAACAAAATCCTCATCAAATTTAGCTTGATGAGGATTTTTATTTCTAACAATTAATTAAAATTAAGCAATCACAATACTTTCAATTCCCTTTTCCAAAGCCGTTTCCTGAAGATGCGGAAGTCCCAAACCTTCAGCGCGGAAAACACTGACATCCGTAACTCCAATAAAGCCGAGAACACTTCTCAAATACGGAACCACAAAATCATATGACTGATAATCGCCTTCCGAGAAAACAGAACCGCTTGCCACCGCGATATATGCTTTTTTGTTTTTTACCAGACCTTCAAAACCGTTTTCAGAATATTGGAAAGTCATTCCGCCACGAGCGATATGGTCGATGTAAGCTTTCAAAGCAGAAGGAATTCCGAAGTTGTAAATAGGAACCGATATCACAATAATATCCGAAGCCTGCAATTGCGCAATCGCATCGTCTGAACGTTTTACCGCTTGATTTTGTTTAGGAGTCCTGTTTTCTGCCGGAATAAACCAAGAATCGACCTGCTCTTCGCCCAAATGCGGAAATGGCGTTTTCAACAAGTCCAAAGTTGTAATCGAATGCTCGGGATATGCTTCCTGCAATTTTTCTTCAATAGCGTTTCCTAAAGTTCTGCTTGCCGAACCATTCGTTCTCGGACTTGAAATAATATGAAGTATATTTTTCATACGTAAATATTTATTTGTTTTTAATGTCGTATAGGAATCGCTTGTTAGCGATTTCATTTTTTGAATAATTAAAATTTCTTCAGCAAAATTATGTACATTTGCTTATCAAAAGTAAGTAGTAGACAAAAGGTTAGTAGTAACCTTTTTATTAGCAGTTTTAAATTTAATCTTATGGAAAGCGAAGTAGAAGTTTGTAAAGCAGGTTGCAAAATCACTTGTGGCGAAAATCTTGCGGCAGTGGAAGACGCATTATACGTGATTTCGGGGAAGTGGAAACTGAAAATCATTATCGTTCTGCAGGAAATGGGGAATATCCGTTTCAACGAATTGCAAAGATTGATTACCGGAATTTCTGCAAGAGTTTTGTCTAATGAACTGAAAGATTTGGAACTGAATGGGTTCGTGAAAAGAGTAGTGCACGCAGAAATGACGCCGGTTGTGGTAGAATATATTTCCACAGATTATAGCAGAACGCTGAAAAATGTGATTATGTCACTTTCCGATTGGGGTAAAAATCATAAAAAAACATTAGGGAAGATGTTTTTGAAAAATAATTATCAATAAGAGTGGGCTTTAGCCAAAATTTAAACTCACGCAGATTAAGCAAATCAGTCGGAAAAAAATCTGCGTAATCAGCTCAATCTGCGAGAGAATTTTTTATACTTAATTAAACGACTTCCGGAACTCCAAAGGAGAAATATCAGTCTTAGCTTTAAACAGTTTGCTAAAAGACTGCGAATGCTCAAATCCCAGTTCGTAAGCAATTTCACTCACGGAAAGTTCCGTTGTAGAAAGTTTTTCCTTAGCTTTTTCGATTAGTTTTTCGTGGATGTGTTGTTGCGTGGTTTGTCCGGTCAGGGATTTCAAAAGACTTCCTAAATAATTAGTGGAAATATTCAGAGATTCTGCTATGTAATTGGCGGTTGGCAAACCTTTATTGATGACTTCATTTTTGAAATAATCTTCCAGAATATGTTCCAATTTATCCAAAATCTGATGATTGCTCTTTTTTCTGGTGATGAATTGTCTTTGATAAAATCGTTCGCAGTAATTCAGAATCACTTCAATTTGAGAAATGATGATATTCTGTGTGAATTCATCAATTCCTGACTGATATTCGCGTTCGATGCCTTTGAAAAGTCCAATCAACGTTTCTTCTTCTTTTTCAGAAAGAAACAACGCTTCATTGACATCATAACCGAAGAATTTATAATTGTGAATGGTCTTTGCCAAAGGGGTATTCCAGATAAAATCGGGATGAAAAGCCAAAATAAAGCCGGACGGTTTCGTATCGTATTTGTCAATAATCATCCTCACCAGTTGTCTCGGCGCAATGAAGCACATCAGACCACCGTCAAAATCATACTGGCTTTGTCCGTAATGCAGTTTTCCCTGGATATCACGCTTGAAACCCATAAAATACAATTCCTGAACCCAGCTGATTTCCGATTCCTCAATTTGATATTCCACCTGGCTGTAATCCACCAGACTAATCATTGGGTGTTGAGGTTGAGACAATCCGCAAATCCTGTGAAATTCAGCAACGGTGTCAATCGTATATAATTTTCTGTTAGTCATAACCTGAAGAATTAAAGGCAACAATCCGAAAACTGTTGCCTTACAAAGTTAGTAATCTGTTGAAATACTTAATGTTTTGAAATCAGAAATTTCATTTTGAAGTGTGCTTAACTTATTGGTTGCCATTTGAAAAGCATCGGAACCTAAAACCAAATGAACCGGTGGATTTTCCATTGCCGCTAATTCTATTAAGGCCACCGCTGCTTTTTCCGGGTCACCGGGCTGATTGCCATTGATGTCCTGCTCGTGCGCTTTTTGAATTTGTCTGGCCGTTGCATAAGCATCAATTTCATTTTCAGGTGTGCGAAGAGAACCGCCGGTTAAAAAGTCAGTTCTGAAATAGCCGGGATAAACAACGGTTGCATTCACTCCAAATTCTTTCGCTTCAGCGGCCAAAGCTTCCGTGAAACCGACAACGGCAAACTTGGTAGCGCAATAGATTCCCCAACCCGGAAAATCTCCTGAAAGTCCGCCAATTGATGCAATGTTAATCACAAGACCGCTTTTTTGTGCTCTGAGGTAAGGCATTGATTTTCTGATGATATTCAAAGAACCAAAGACATTGGTGTCAAAATTTTGACGGCTTTCTTTATCGGTTAATTCTTCTAGAGTTCCCAATTGTCCGTAACCCGCATTATTCACGATAACATCCAATTGTCCGAATTTTTCAACTGTTTTAGAAATCGCTTCCGAAACCGAATTTTCATTAACCAAATCCACTTCCAATGGAAGAAAATCAGAGTTTTCTGCGCTGATGACTTTCTGTAATTCAGAAACATTTCTTGAAGTTGCCGCTACGGAATAACCTTCAGTTAATAATTTTTTTACTAATGTCAGACCTAAACCTTTTGAAGCGCCAGTCACGAACCATACTTTTTTTGTACTCATTTTGATTGTTTTTAAAGGGTTAATTATTTACAGTACAAAGTTGAAAAATGATGAACGGAACGGTGTGACCAAATCAAAGATTGTTGTAGCCAAAACTACGATGAAGGATTTTTGGGCGCCTTTTCCGTCTTCCACTCCCGCTTTTTTGCTCCACTTCGTTCCGCAAAAAGAGCTCCGTTCAAGCCGGAGCGCAATTGTATGGCGTTCATATTTTGTGCATAACTTTTGTTAATTCTCAAAACAAAATAAAAATCTAAATTTACCACAGACGCAAATCATCGTTTATTAATATCAAAAATCACTTACTAAATGAATCTATATACACAACCAATGTTGCGCGAAGACGCACTCAAAGATAAAGTCGCTATTGTGACTGGTGGCGGAAGCGGTCTTGGAAAAGCAATGACCAAATATTTTCTGGAACTCGGAGCGAAAGTCGTTATCACTTCAAGAAACTTGGAAAAACTGCAGGGGACAGCAAAAGAACTCGAAGAACAAACTGGTGGAAAAGTGCTTTGTGTGGCTTGCGATGTCAGAAATTGGGAAGAAGTGGAAGCGATGAAAGAAGCGGCTTTAAAAGAATTTGGGAGAATCGATATTCTTTTAAACAACGCTGCCGGGAATTTCATATCGCCAACCGAAAGATTAACACATTCGGCTTTTGATTCAATTTTAGATATAGTTTTGAAAGGAACCAAGAACTGTACATTGTCTGTCGGAAAATATTGGATTGATAACAAAATTCCTGGAACAGTTCTTAACATCGTGACAACTTACGCCTGGACAGGTTCAGCTTATGTTGTTCCGTCGGCTTGTGCAAAGGCGGGCGTTCTGGCAATGACCAGAAGTCTGGCGGTGGAGTGGGCGAAATATGGGATCCGTTTTAATGCCATTGCGCCGGGACCATTTCCAACGAAAGGTGCCTGGGACAGATTATTACCTGGAGATTTGCAGGAAAAATTTGATATGCGCAAAAAAGTGCCGCTCAGAAGAGTGGGAGAGCATCAGGAATTAGCGAATCTGGCCGCTTATCTCGTTTCCGATTATTCTGCTTATATGAATGGTGAAGTGGTCACAATCGATGGTGGAGAATGGCTACAAGGTGCAGGAGAATTCAATATGTTGGAGGATATTCCTCAGGAAATGTGGGATGCTTTGGAAGCGATGATAAAAGCGAAAAAATCAAATTGATAGTTAATAATGTCAGGCTCGGTTCTTAATACAGAGTTTAATTCGTCTCCTGAATTGGTTGAAAAGCTTTATCAGTATGGAATCACCAAAACCTATCATGAAGGAGATGTTATATTAGATGAAAATTCCTCTATCCGTTCTATTCCTATCGTGATGAAAGGCATGATGAAGGTGATTCGTACCGAGGAAGACGGGCGTGAAATTTTATTATACTATATCAAAGCCGGAGAAAGCTGCATTATGTCGTTCTTGGGTGGAATGCACAATGAAAAAAGCATTGTAAAAGCTGAAGTGGAAGAAGATACCGAGATTCTGTTTTTACCCATAGATAAAGTTTCGCTTTTCATCAAAGAATATCCGGAATGGTTAGATTATATTTTCCGTCTTTACCATAAACGATTTGAGGAGCTATTGGATATTATTAATGCAATCGCCTTTAAGAAAGTTGACGAAAGATTGCTGAATCTGCTCCAGAAAAAATCAGAATTATCAAATTCGAGTACCATTATCATTACTCACGAACAGTTGGCCAATGAATTGGGAACAGCCAGAGTTGTTGTTTCCAGGTTACTGAAACAGCTGGAAGAAGAAGGACAGTTGAAACTCGGTAGAAATAAAATTCAGCTTTTATTTTAAGTTATGTAACAAAAGTAACTGTACAGAAATAATGGAATTTCCATTTTTGCTTTCAAATTAAAGGAAGTAAAAATGGAAATTTTTGGTTATATCGCATCGGTTTTAATTGGTGTTTCTTTAGGATTAATTGGCGGAGGAGGAAGTATTCTTACCGTTCCCGTTCTTGTCTATCTTTTCGGGATAGATGCATTATTGGCTACAGAATATTCACTTTTTATTGTAGGAATAAGCAGTGTGGCCGGTTCCATGGCGTATTTCAAAAAAAGATTGGTGAATCTTAAAATCGCCGTAGTTTTTGGAATTCCGTCTGTAATTTCCATTTTTCTTACCCGCAACTATCTTTTGCCTCTCATTCCGGATGAAGTTTTAAGAATCAACAATCTGATGATTACCAAAGATATTTTTCTGCTGCTGATTTTTGCAGGATTAATGATGGTAGCTTCCTACAAAATGATCCGGAAAGATGTACAACAGCCGGATGAAAAGCAAGAAGATAAAAACAGTACACTTTTAGCGGCAGGAGAAGGCTCTGTTGTTGGAGTTTTAACAGGATTAGTCGGAGCGGGAGGAGGATTTATGATTATTCCGGCATTGGTTAATCTTCTGAAAACTCCCATGAAAGTAGCAATTGGAACTTCATTGGTGATTATCTCTTTAAATTCTCTGATCGGATTTTTTTCCTCCATTCAGGGAACGCTTATTAATTGGAGATTTCTGTTATCCGTATCGGCAATCGCTGTTGTAGGAATCATAATAGGTTCGTATTTATCGAAGAAAGTCGATGGAAAAAAGCTGAAGCCTGCATTCGGATGGTTTATTTTGGTTATGGGGATTTATATCATCATTAAAGAAATTTTTCTCTAAAAATCCTTATGTAACAAAAGTAGCTGTGCAGGAAATACTAAAACAAGAAATTTGTACTCAACAAAACAAAATTTATTAAAAATGAAAATAGAACAGATTTATACAGGATGTTTGGCTCAGGGAGCTTATTATATTATTTCCGACGGGGAAGCGGTTATTATTGATCCTCTAAGAGAGACAAAACCTTATCTTGACCGATTGGAAAAAGACGAAGTGACGCTTAAATATATTTTTGAAACCCACTTTCATGCAGATTTCGTAAGCGGTCACGTAGATTTAAGCCAAAAAACGGGAGCGCCTATTGTCTATGGGCCAACTGCATTACCGGAATTTGAAGCGATTATTGCCGAAGACAATCAGGTTTTTGAAATTGGAAAAATTAAAATTAAAGTGCTGCATACTCCGGGGCACACGCTGGAAAGTTCTTCTTTTTTGTTAATGGATGAACATGGAAAAGAGACAGCATTATTCAGCGGAGATACTTTGTTTTTGGGAGATGTCGGTCGTCCTGATTTGGCTCAGAAAGCTGCGGATATGACTCAGGAACAATTGGCAGGATTGCTTTATGACAGCTTATATCAGAAGATTATGCCTTTAAATGATGATATTGTCGTTTATCCGGCTCATGGCGCAGGTTCGGCTTGTGGTAAAAATATGCAGAAAGAAACGGTAGACACGTTGGGAAATCAGAAAAGAACCAACTATGCCTTAAATCAAAAAGATAAAGAAAGCTTTATAAAGGCTGTAACTGACGGACTTTTGCCGCCTCCCGCTTATTTTGGGATGAATGTAGCCATGAATAAGAAAGGATACGAAAGCTTTGATGAAGTATTATCTCATGGCTCGAAAGCTTTATCTCCCGATGAATTTGAAGAAACAGCAGACTTTTCCGGAGCTTTGATTCTCGATGTAAGAGATAATGATGAATTTGCAAAAGGCTTTATTCCGCAATCCGTTAATATAGGACTAAACGGGGATTTTGCACCGTGGATAGGAGCCTTAATTGCAGATGTACAGCAGTCGATTGTATTGGTGACGAATGAAAATGAGGAAGAAGAAACAATTACCAGACTGAGCAGAGTTGGGTTTGATCATGTTTTAGGTTTCTTAAAAGGTGGTTTTGAAGCCTGGAAAGATAGCGGAAAAGAGGTGGATTCAATTCACAGGATTTCAGCAAAGCAGTTTGAAGATGAAATTAAGGACAAAGCAGTAAAAGTTATCGATGTAAGAAAAGAAAGCGAATATAATGCAGAGCACATTGACGAGGCCTATAATAAACCTTTGGCATATATCAATGAATGGATTAGTCAGATTAATACTGAAGAACATTTCTATCTGCACTGTGCAGGTGGATACAGAAGTATGATGGCGGCAAGCATTCTTCAGGCAAGAGGTTACCGGAACTTTACCGAAATTGAAGGAGGATTTAAAGCGATTGCCCAAACTGATATTCCTATAAGTGATTTTGTATGTCAGACTAAGGTTTTTCCTTATATTAGTTAAATGTGTGTTGCTTATACAACATAGTATTCATAAAAATAGAACGAAATAATGATAAATTTTGAACAGCAGGATTATAAAAACCATTGGGAGAATGTATATGAAACCAAAAATCCGGATGAAGTAAGCTGGACGCAAAAAATTCCACAAACTTCTTTGGATCTTATAGAAGAGGCTTCGAAAGACAAATCTTCAAAAATCATAGACATTGGCGGTGGAGACAGTAATCTGACAGATTTTTTACTCGAAAAAGGATTTGAAAATATTTCCGTTCTGGATATCTCTGCAAAAGCACTGGAAAAAGCAAAAACAAGATTAGGGACCCAAGCTGAAAAAGTAAATTGGATTACGACAAACATTACGGAATTTAAACCCAATACAACCTATGATATTTGGCATGACAGAGCGGCTTTTCATTTTCTGACCACAGAAGAAGAGATAAAAAAATACGCAGAGATTGTCAAAAATGCAGTTTCCGATACATTGATTATTGGTACATTTTCTGTAAATGGTCCGCAAAAATGCAGCGGTTTGCCTATTGTACAATATGATGAAGGCCGTTTGAAAGCTATATTTTCGGAGAGTTTTGAATTGGTTAAATCTTTTACAGAAGATCATATTACACCGTTTAATACCGTTCAGAACTTTATTTTCTGTCAGTTCAAAAAGAAATAAATTGAAATAACTTATGCTTGATATTATAAAAGAACCTTGGCCTTGGTACGTTGCAGGTCCGTTAATAGGACTTACAGTTCCGATATTACTGATTTTAGGAAACAAATCTTTCGGGATCAGTTCATCATTGCGACATATTTGTGCAGCCTGTATACCGGGAAATATTAATTTTTTTAAATACGACTGGAGAAGAGAAAGCTGGAATTTATTCTTTGTGTTAGGAATTTTCTTTGGCGGAGTGATTTCTGCCTATTTTCTGGTGAATGCCGGAGAGATTATCGTAAACCCAAAACTTAAGGCAGAATTAGCCGGTTATGGAATTACAGATTACAGTAATCTTGTTCCAACACAATTAATGAATTTTAAAAGTCTGTTAACCTTAAAAGGCTTTATAACCATGGTTGTCGGAGGATTTTTAGTAGGCTTTGGAACCCGTTATGCGGGAGGATGTACAAGTGGTCATGCTATTATGGGACTTTCCAATCTGCAGTGGCCATCTCTAGTGGCAACAATTTGTTTTATGATCGGTGGCTTTTTTGTGGCCAATGTCGTGTTGCCGATTATTCTTTCACTATAAAAAATAAGCAATGAAAAATAATAATGCAGTTTGCAATAATGAAATTACTGTTCAAAATAAATGGTATCATAACCTTAAATACCTCTTGCTAGGAATTTTATTTGGGATTGTTTTTGTAAAAGCTGAAATCATCAGCTGGTTCAGAATTCAGGAAATGTTCCGTTTGCAGTCGTTCCATATGTATGGAGTCATAGGAAGTGCGGTGTTTACAGGAATGATTTCCGTATGGCTGATTAAAAAGTTTAACATAAAAACTCTTGATGGAGAGCCGATTACAATAGCACCTAAAAAGTTTAACAAAGGACAAATTTACGGAGGATTGATCTTCGGCTTTGGGTGGGCGATTACGGGAGCTTGTCCGGGCCCACTTTTCGCTCAGATCGGAACAGGCGCTTTTGCAGTGATCATTACTTTAATAAGTGCGATTTTCGGAACATGGGTATATGGATACTTTAGAGATAAATTACCTCATTAATTAATGATTAGAAAATCATTTTATTTTTGGTCATGCTATACTTAAAGTTAAAATGTAACAACCTTTTGATTTTTTTGACTAATCTTATTTAATAATAAATCTTTCCATTAATGCAATTCAAACTCCCTAATTTGATTTCTGCTATAGCAATATTTGCTTTTGTCGGCAATTCTTACGCTCAGGAATCTCCAAAGTATGACTATACGGAAGCTTTCAAACCGTTTTTCTATCCTCAGACCGGAACCGAAACCCGTTCTGCAAGTGGACAACCGGGACACAAATATTGGCAGAATTCGGCCGATTATCAACTGAATGTCAGCCTTAACGAAGCTAACAATGAATTAACAGGCTCGGCTGAAATCACTTATACCAATAATAGCCCTGACCAATTGGGTTTCCTTTGGCTGCAACTTGATCAAAATCTTTTTGCTAAAGATTCCAGAGGGAATGCTGTAGTGCCTTTGTCTGGAAGTAGAAACGGTGCGCACGGCGAAGCATTTGACGGTGGTTACAAAATTAAGTCGGTAAAATACGATGGAAAAGATGTTAAATATACCATCACCGACACCAGAATGCAGATTGACCTGCCCAACGAACTGAAAGCGAATGGCGGTTTTGCAAAATTAAAAATCGAATATTCTTTTATTTCTCCAAAGTACGGATCTGACAGAATGGGTGTGGAAGATACCAAGAACGGGAAGATCTTCACATTGGCGCAATGGTATCCGAGAATGTGCGTGTACGATGATGTGATGGGTTGGAACACTTTGCCATATCTAGGTGCTTCAGAATTCTATTTGGAATATGGAACTTTGTCGGCTAATATCACGGTTCCGGCTAATCATTACGTTGTAGCTTCAGGAGAATTATTGAACGAAAAAGAAGTCTATTCTAAAGAAGAAGTCAACCGTTGGAACGACGCAAGAAAGAGCGACAAAACAGTGATGATTCACCCGGAATCAGAATTAGGAAAAGGAAGTAATTCAGGAACAAAAACCTGGAAATTCAAAATAGAAAAAGCGAGGGATTTCGCGTGGGCTTCATCATCGGCATTCATTATCGATGCGGCGAGAATCAATCTTCCAAGTGGAAAAAAATCGTTGGCCATCTCGGCTTATCCTGTAGAAAGCGCAGGCGACAAAGCTTGGGGGCGCTCAACCGAATATACAAAAGCCGCCATTGAACATTACTCCGGAAAATGGTTTGAATATCCTTATCCAGCCGCAACCAACGTGGCCGGAAATGAAGGCGGAATGGAATATCCGGGAATCGTTTTCTGTCACAGAGCATCAAAAGGTGCTGACCTTTGGGGTGTCACAGACCATGAATTTGGACACACCTGGTTTCCTATGATTGTCGGCTCCAATGAAAGAGTGTTTGCCTGGATGGATGAAGGATTCAATACATTTATCAATGAACTTTCGACGGAAGCTTTCAACAAAGGCGAATATTACCATAAGCAAGATATCAGCAAAATCGGACCTTTTGTTCAGAGCGATAACTTTGAACAGATTATGGTTGGTCCGGATAATATGAAGGAAAGAAGCATTGGTGTTTTGGCGTATTTCAAGCCTGGCGTTGGATTGGGAATCTTGAGAGAAACTATTTTGGGTCCTGAGAAGTTTGATAAAGCATTCAAAACATATGTTCATAGATGGGCGTTCAAACATCCTACACCTTGGGATTTCTTCCACACGATGGAAAATGTTTCTGGCGAGGAGCTGAACTGGTTCTGGCGAGGCTGGTTTATGAACAAGTGGAAAGTAGATCAGGCGGTGAAAAATGTGAAACCTGTCAATGGCGATTTCAAAAACGGCGCACAGATCACCGTTGAAAATATTGGACAATTGCCAATGCCGACAACAGTTCTTATGACTTTCAAAGATGGAACTACACAAACTGTTAAATTACCGGTTGAGGTTTGGAAACGTAATACGGAATGGACGTTCCAAATCGATTCTAACAAAGAAGTAACGAATGTAAAGCTTGACCCGCAGTCTATCGTTCCGGATATCAATCCTAAAAATAATTTTTGGCCGGCGAATTAAAAGTTAGATAGACAGTAGAATATAGACAAAAAACGCGTTCCAATTGGAACGCGTTTTTTATTTTATTGATGCGACGGATTTCCATCGTCTATTATTTCAGGTCTACAATGCAACCATCTCAGTGACTTCCACATCGTAACCGGAAAGGATCGGTTTAATATTAGGATTCTGGGTGATTACTTTAAATTTATTGATTCCAAGGTCTTTCAAAATCTGAGTTCCGATGCCATAATCCCGGAAATTTGGCGCAATCGTAGGCTGTTCGCTGGTTCCATCCTGGAAATTAAGAAAATGTTTGATTCTGCTTAATGTATTTTCTTTGTTAGAAACATTGTTGATAAAAACGACAGCACCTTTTCCTTCCGCGTTGATGAGGTCTGTTACCTTCTGCATCAATGGATGTTCACCATTAGACAATCTGCTGAACACATCGAAGTAAGTTCCCGAAGACTGCACCCTCACAAGAACCGCTTCATCTGCAGACCAGGTTCCTTTCGTTAAGGCATAATGTATCTGTTCCGTTGGTTTCTCTTCAAAAACATAAAATTTGAAATCGCCAAAATGGGTTTTGATATCACGCTCTTCGATTCTCTCAACAAGGTCACCTTGTCTCAATCGGTAATGGATCAGATCTTCAATAGAAACCACTTTCAGATTATGTTTTTTACCAAACTCCAGAAGCTGTGGCAATCTGGACATGGTTCCGTCTTCGTTCAGGATTTCGCAGATGACTCCGCCCTCCTTCAGCCCGGCCAGCCTTGTCA
This sequence comes from Chryseobacterium sp. 36-9, assembly GCA_001898785.1. Lineage (GTDB taxonomy): Bacteria > Bacteroidota > Bacteroidia > Flavobacteriales > Weeksellaceae > Epilithonimonas > Epilithonimonas pallida. Next base: position 198,788 of record MKVE01000017.1, read on the forward strand.
GGTCAATAGCAGCTTCCGTGTGGCCGGCTCTTTTCAGAACACCGCCTTCTCTGGCACGGAGTGGGAAGATGTGTCCCGGTCTCATCAGGTCACCGGGTTTCGTGTCCGGGTCCATAATGGCTTGGATCGTTTTCGCGCGGTCACTTGCCGAGATTCCCGTTGTTGCACCTTTTCCAAGAAGGTCTACGGAAATGGTAAAAGCTGTTTCCTTTGGATCGGTAGAGTTGGCCACCATCGAGTGAAGCTCCAGTTCATCACAACGTTTTTCGGTTAACGGCATACAAATCAAACCTCTTGCATAAGTTGCCATAAAATTAACAATCTCAGTAGTTGTCAGTTCGGCAGCAGCCAGAAGGTCGCCTTCGTTTTCACGGTCTTCATCATCTACCACGATGACCATTTTTCCGTTTTTCAGATCCTCCAGCGCTTCTTCTATCGTATTAAGTTGGAATTTATCCATTATTTCAAAAAATTTCTGCAAAGATACTTATTTAGAACCTAAATAAACATTGTAATAATCAATTAAAAATATGCGAAAAATGTATTTTCAGGAGCCGGGAACCTGCTGTCCACTCATACTCCTCGTGCCGGCGCTTCCCACCAGCCTTATCCTTCCGCTTTTCAAATCCAACTGCGGGGTAACCGTTACCATCAGGGCTATGGTGCAATTCGATGGTTATTAAGTAAGTAAAATCAGTAACTCCAAATTTTTCCAAGAAAGTTGAAGATAAAATTTGAAATTTGAAAAAAAACACTAAATTTGCAGACCAATAAAACGGTGCTTTGGCCGAGTGGCTAGGCAGTGGTCTGCAACACCATCTACAGCGGTTCGAATCCGCTAGGCACCTCACAATGAAACCCTAATTCATTTGTTTACAATGTTTTAGGGTTTTTTGTTTTCATATATCCACAAAAAAGTAGGAAGACCAACGAAGCATCCCCCTACTTACAGTTTTATAAGCAAGTATTTTGCCAATATGGATTTAGAAATTTTTTACCAGTCCTATTCCTGCTGTTTTGTTTTGGTAGAAAGGCATAATCATCGTTGAAGAATTTTTATTTTTTCCGGATAACAAGTTGTTAATTTTAGGATATAACCAATAAGCGGCTTCTGTTGACAAAATCCCGATTCCTGCACCGGCAACCACATCGCTGAACCAATGCTTGTCATTAAGCATTCTGTAAACACCGGTAAAGACTGCAAAAGAATAGCCTGAAACTCCCAACCAAAAATTAGTGTCTTTATATTCTCTATACATGAATTGGGCAGATGCAAAGGCGAATGCCGTATGTCCAGATGGGAATGATAAGTTATTCGATTGGTCGGGTCTTTCTTCTTTTGCCAAATGTTTTGTAGGCAATACAACAGCTGAGGCAAGCAATAATGATGTACCGTAAATGATGCTTCGGTCCCGAAAATTATGTTTTCCCTCAACTCCGAAAGCATTCAGTCCATAGACCAAGGCTGCCGGCGCAAACTGCGTGTAATTATCCAGCCGGATGTGGTCGGGTTTGTGTTCATTGATTTCGGTTCTTGTTGAGAAATTGAGTTGTTTTAATTGGTCGATTTTCAAAGTTGCAACTCCATAGCTTATAAAAGCTGCAGGAATGATCAGTTTTTTATAACTGAATTGATGCGTATTATCTGAGTGTAATTCTGGTACATAAATATTGTCTGTAGAATTATTTTTTACGGCTATGCTGTCCTGAGCCAAAAGGTTTTGGGAGCTTAATAAAATAATTAATATGGTTGAGAATAAGTATTTCATCGGAGAAAATTCTGAATTAAAAATTAACTTTCAAATTTGGTAAGCTGATTGTCTTTGTAGCAATAAAACTCATAGTAAGGTTTGTTACGGAAAGTGAAAACTTTTTCGAGACGAATTACATCGTAATGATTTTTCAAAGAATCATATTTAGTTTTTAGATAATTGGGTAATTCTTCCCGATGAATCGGTCTTTCAATTTCCAATCCGTCATCGAAGGCAAACTCAATTACAAAATCTGTTGACCGCCACGAGATTATGGATTCACTTTTTGCGATCGTAACTCCCAGTTTATCTTCCTGGATAATTTTATCAGAAGTCCCGATTAATAAAGCAATTCCGGCAATAACCATTGCGCTGTATCCAATTTTTCTGAAGAGATTTTCACTCAGGTAAAGAAGGATATATCTGACAGTATAAGACGAGATAATTGTTGCAACAGCAATTGCCAATCCCAACCACAAGGCGAGATTGGAATAAAGACCGAGCAAAATATAAATCACCAATTTGATAAGATGAAGAAAGACTTCATTTGCTGCGCGGGTTGCCACAATTTCTTCTTTTTTGAGTCCGAACTTCAAATAAAAACGATTAAACAACAATCCAACTGCGCCGGTAATTCCGGAAACAAATCCTGCCAGAAACCCAATAATCGCAAGAACATATTTTGGCGAAGCTTTTTCATTGGTTTCGTTAGCTTTTATCTTTTTGAAAAGCTGTGGAATGTTGGCAATGAGGAAAAAAGCGACGATCAATTGCAGATAATTCGGATTGATATATTTGATGAGGTAAGCGCCAATCAAAACCGCAGGAATTGAAAACGGGACAAACCAAGAGAAAATCCTCCAGTTGATATGCTTTTTAAAAACGGCAATTCTTGATACAGAACTCGTAAATGTTCCAACGGTCAGGGAAAATGGAACAACAGAAGCCGGCAACAAGAGATTCAGAATCGGAATCAGGATGAGACTTGCGCCGCCTCCGCAAATGGCACTCAGCCAGAATGCAAAAATGGTCCCGAAGAATAACAAAACAACTTCAATAATCATTTTTATCAATAAAAAAGGTTACACCATCAATTTCACTTGACAAAGGTGCAACCTGATTTAGAAGATATTTAGAAGACGTTATTTCACTTTCATTTTTCCATTTTTGAATCTCTCACTAGCAGTCTGATAATAAGAAATCGTTTCGGAAATCAACTGCTGATTTTTGGATTTAATTTCATTCAAAGATTTGTCCGAATCTTTTACAGTAAACTGTTTTACCCTTTTTCTGTCATCGATTTGTGTGAAAGTATTGCCTTTTAGCATTCCCAAAGTTCTATAGTTGCCTATGAAAGCACGTTCGTCCCCAATTTTGGTTTGATTGATATCTTTCCCGTACAAACTGGTTGTATAATTCCATCCCAAATAACCAAACAATGTCGGCATCAGATCAATCTGTGAAGTTAAACGATTGATTTTCTCCGCTTTTTGAGGAAGGTTATAAATAATCGCAGGGATATGATGCTTATCGATATTGATTTCCCATTTTCCGGCACTGCTTGCACAATGGTCTGCAACGATGACAAATACTGTATTTTTGAACCAGGATTTTGTTTTCGCATCAGATAAGAATTTTCCTAAAGCATAATCGGTATATTTCACAGCCGCATTTCTATCTCCTTGCGGAAGGTCGATTTTTCCTGCTGGAAAAGTGTAGGGTTTATGATTGGAAGTTGTCATTACAAACTGGAAAAACGGTTTGTTCTGCTTAGTGCTTTTATCTGCATATTTAATGGATTGTTTGTAAAGATCCTCATCACAGATTCCCCAGGCATTTTCAAAACTCACTTCGTTGTCCGGAATATTGAATCGTTGTGTTTTGATTTCGTCTGACAAAGGATTTCCACGGTTTCTGTCTACAATATCAAAGCCTTGCCCTCCGAAAAAATTATTCATATTATCAAAATAACCATCACCACCGTAAATGAAGTAAGGCTGATAATTTTTCTTTTCAAAAATCGTAGCTACAGAGAAAAGGTTCTGATTGTCCGGTCTTCTCACAATGCTGTTTCCAGGCGTTGGCGGAACAGACAATGTTAAAGCTTCCATTCCTCGCACAGTTCGTGTTCCAGTTGCGTAAAGGTTGGTAAAGAAAATACTTTCGTTAGCCAGTTTATCGTAATTAGGAGTGAGATTGTCTTTGTTACCAAATGCTTTTAAAAAATCGCCACTGAAGCTTTCTATGGCAATTAGAATGACATTCGGGCGTTGTTCATTTTCAGATTTTGTAACTCTGGAGATATTGTCCCATTGGTTGGAAGCGTAAGTTTGATTGTTTTGCAAAAGATTTTTCTTCAGAACCGAGTATGCTTCTTTGTCATCAATTTTCGGATAAAAAGTTTCGTAATCTAATTGGTTGGATTTGAAAGCTGCGAAAAAAGAGAATGTTCCGTTCTTACCTAATTCATTCAGAACTAAATTGTTCGTGAAATCCGCCTGCTTGTTTTTCATAATTAAGCTTAATACCAAAGCCGGAAAAACTAATATTGAGAAAAAAACCAGACGTTTTGAAATTGGTCTTTTGTCTGAAAATGTTCTTTGGAATATTTTTCTTTTATGCAGGAAAACAAATGTCAGAACAATTAGTGCAACCAATACCAAAATGATGAGTGGCAAAGGATAGGATTCGTTGATGTTTGAGACAACTTCGTAAGTGTAAATCAAATAATCAACAGCGATAAAATTGAATCTCACGCCAAATTCATCCCAAAAAGGGATTTCTGCCAAAAGACTGAAATAGATGATTAAAAGGACAATCGCCAGATAAACATACGTGAAAATCTTATCGAATCCGGAACCAATCCACCTTTTCGGAAATAATAAAAGATAGACAGAATACAATAATAAGAATAACGTTCCGACAGCAAAATCATAACAGAATCCTGTGAAAAATGCTCTTAGAATATAGAGTATATTAAAGTCTAAATCCTTTGATGACCAAAACAGAAATACAATTCTAATTACCGCAGAAAATAGGATGTATAAGCTTAAAATAGAAATTAGAACAGAAAATCTGCTGTTGAAAATTTTGCTAAATGGCTTTGAATTCTCACTTTTTTGATTCATTAGCTACGCGTTTTTTTGAAACGGTAAAATAATAAATCAATTTGGAAGAAATTTAGAATTTATAATTTTTACTGAAAATATATGATAATTATTCCCGAATTGATAATCAATTGTCCAGTTCTGAGATTTACAAATTTCTTTTACAATAGCAAGTCCAAGGCCGCTTCCGTTGTTATCTTTTGAGAATCTCGAAAATCTTTTGAATAGCAGATCCGGATTCAGTTTTTCTGTTCCGGAATTTGATATCTCAAAAATAGATTGACTCAGTTTGATCCCAATTGAACCATTGGCCGGAGTATGCCGGATGGCGTTTAAAATCAAATTGTTAATCAGTACTTCGGTTAATCCAATGTTTCCGCTGACTTTTACCGGTGACGAAATTTCGCTATGGACAGAAATGTTTTTCTGCTCAAAATGTTCCTGCAGGATTTCCATACTTTGATTAAGTAATTCATCAAAATTTATTTCAGAATTATCAAACTGATTGTTTTCAATTTTTGCTAACAATAAAAGGTTTTTGTTGATTCTTGAACTTCTGGATAATGCGCGATTCATCTCTTCCGCAATATGATATTGCTTTTCTGTCAAATCCTCGTTTTGCAAAAGAATATCAAGTTTATTTTTTAAAATTGCTAAAGGTGTTTGCAGTTCGTGTGAAGCATTCTCAGTAAACTCTTTCTGGGTCTTATAGACCGAAATGTTATGTTCTATTAGCTTACCTAGCGACTGGTTCAGCTCATCAAACTCAGCAACATCGGTCGGCGAAAATTCAATTTTTGTCTCATTGTTCAGGCTGAAAGTTTTTAATTTATCCAAAGTCTCACGAAAAGGTTTCCAGACCGATTTTGAAAGCCTGCTGTTGAGAATTAATAATCCGCCGACAATCAGAATGAAAAGAATAACTGTCGTCAGCGATATGAAAAATATGGTTTCCTGGGACTCTTCGATATTGGTCTCGATATTGAAACGATATGGTTTTTTGTTGAGATATATAATCTTTGACAAACATCGGAATCTGTCAATCTCTTCAAAATGAAGAAAGTCGTGAGGTTTCTCTATAATGAAAATGCTGTCTTTGAAATTATCATTTTTTTCTACATTTTGGATGTTTGTGGTGGGTTGGACTTCGTTCCAAAGCTTTATGGTTTCTAGTAATTTTTGATCGGATAATTTCAGGCTATTGATTTGAAAAGCCGTTTTTTTAGCGACAATTTCGTTATGCTCATCTAATTCGTGTTTCCAAATGGCATCAACAACAAGATAATAGATGGGAACACTTATGACCAGAATGATCAGGACATAAATAATGAATGGTTTGGTTGTTTTATTTAAAAGCGGTTTCACTAATTATAAGTTATGAATTCTCCCATTTATACCCCGTTCCATAAACAGTTTTTAAATACCTGTCACAGCCGGCATCATTCAGTTTTTTCTTTAAATTCTTCACGTGTGCATAAACAAAGTCGTGGTTATCCAGCATATCTGCGAAATCACCGGAAAGATGTTCTGCTAATGTGCTTTTTGAAATGACTTTGTTCTTGTTCCCGATAAAGTAGATCAGCAGGTCGAACTCTTTTTTTGTCAGCGCAATTATTTCATTATTAACTGAAACTGTTTTAGCTAAAAGATCTATTTGTAATTCATTCTGACTGATGATATTAGAATTATTAAATTGTTTTCTGCGGATGATAGAGTAGATACGCGCCATCAGTTCAGACAAATGAAATGGCTTAGTAAGGTAATCATCTGCACCCAATTGTAGGCCTTTTATCTTATCTTCCAGAGCGTTTTTTGCTGAAACAATGATAACGCCGTCTTGCTTGTTTTGCTTTTTCAGCTCTTCCAGGATCTTCAGGCCATTACCGTCAGGAAGCATGATGTCGAGAATAATGCAATCATACTGAAAGGTTTCTATCTTGTACATAGCTTCATAAAATGTAAAAGCAAATTCGCACAAATAGTTCTCCTCCGAAAGGTATTCTGCAACACTTTTCGCCAATTCGGTTTCGTCTTCAATAATCAGGATTTTCATCAGTCATTATTTTTATTCATAGTC
>MKVE01000017.1:205729-206286 GCA_001898785.1 Chryseobacterium sp. 36-9
CATCCGGCTAATTTATCATTCGAATTTAGAAGAAATTTTGAATGAATTCAAAATAAATAATCAATGACCAATTAAAAAGGTGAATGCTAATGCTTTCACCTTCGATATAAGATCTAATGTAGGTTTACTTTTTCTTTCCTGACTTTGAAATGATGACCAGAGCTGCGGCTCCAAGCAATCCTGCCAACATTATTTTCTTTGTTTTTTTGGATTGGACCGGCAGAATTGTTTCGCCGTAGATCCGCATCGGGTTCTTGGATTGTGTCAGAACATTACCGTCCGTATCTGTATTGTTATCTTCTTTCATCAGCAATCTCAAAGCAGCGGAAGTAGAATTGATAACGGTTTTTGGGAAAAGCCCATAAGCAGTTCTCATAAAGAGAGACGACCAGTCTGTAAACTTGCTTTTTCGGGGATTTTTTGCCATTTCAACCATTGCTGCGGCTAATTTTTTAGGATCCGATGCAGTGGGCGGAATTTTAAAGTCTAGACCAGAATATTTTGCGGAGTGCATATTACCTGTAGAACGCTGGATACTTGGATACAATCCTACAATG
>MKVE01000017.1:206317-269711 GCA_001898785.1 Chryseobacterium sp. 36-9
ATATTTTGAAGCGGAGTAAGCTGTTCCATAAGGAGCCGGCATCCAGCCGCCAATCGAGATATTATTAATGAGAACACCATGTTTTTGTTTTTTAAATATAGGAAGAACGGTTCTTGCGCCATGCATATATCCCAAAAGATTGGTTTTGATAACCTGATCAATGACTTCAATCGGTGTTTCTTCGAATTTTCCGGTTGCCATTACTCCCGCATTATTGATCCAGAAGTCAATACTCCCATTAACCTCCAACGCTTTCTCTGCCAGATGTTCAACTTCTTTGAACTCCGAAACGTTGGTTGGAACTGCGATGGCAGATGCACCAAGCGCCTCACAGATTGCTACAGTTTCGTCCAGGGCTTCTTTTCCTCTGGCGGCCAGTACAAGATTGCAGCCTTCTTTTGCAAAAGCTTCGGCAGCCGCCAATCCTACGCCACTGGATGCGCCGGTAATGACAACCGTTTTCTGACTAATGGACACTGGTTGTTCTGTATTTTTCATAAGAATTGATTTTGTGGTTAGGTCAACTTCAAAGAGCATACCACCAGAGTTCTTCTTTTTTCATAGTTGTTAAAATAAAAAAACTTAAGTGATTGATAATAACATACTGACGCAGAATGGGCGAAGAAAGGACGGAGACATCTTAGAGCGGTAAGTGCGATTTCAAAAAATCAACTCTTCAATAATAATTGAAATTAATTATCAAGTTTCTATCATCTTGGCAAAGCTTTTGTTTATAGCTAGGGACACTGAATTTATAATCACTAATACTTTTTTGAAATGGAAGCCACAGAACTTAGACTTAATAATTTGCTGATGTACGGGGATTCGATTGTCCCGATTATGGGTGTCGAAAATAATAACGAGAGTGTCTTGGTCAAAATTGATGAAGATACTGCGATTGATTATAGAAAGTTAAAACCGATTGCACTCACGGTTGATTGGTTTTCAAAATTGGGATTCAAAGAAGCTTATCGCTCCAATAGCAGAATCAGATTCGATTTGCCAAATTGTTGCCGTTATGATTTTGATTTGGATTCAAACAAAATTTTGGAAGGATTTTTATTCTTCGGCAATTATATCAAGTGTAATTATCTTCATCAGCTTCAGAATATCTATTTTACATTAACTGGTGAAGAGCTCAAAATAGAGCATAAATCTCCCAAGATCCAAACCACTCTATCATAAATATTCTTGAAACCTGATTTTTATAAGTCAGGTTTTTTTATTTTATTAATAATGAAGGAAAATCTCACTTCTCATTTCTAATTTCTAACATCTTTCAAAGAAAACTCCTTACTTTTGTGTAAAATTGTTTAGAATTGAAAACCCATTTTATTGCGATTGGCGGTTCTGCGATGCATAATCTCGCTATTGCACTCAAAGATAAAGGATATCAGGTCACTGGTTCCGATGATGCTATTTTTGAACCTTCTAGATCCCGACTGGAAAAGAAAGGAATTCTTCCCGAAGAAATGGGCTGGTTTCCGGAAAAACTGACTTCGGATATTGACGCCGTGATTCTCGGGATGCACGCCCACGCTGATAATCCGGAATTGGCAAAAGCAAAAGAATTGGGACTGAAAATCTATTCTTATCCGGAGTTTCTTTACGAACAATCCAAAGAAAAGACCAGAGTTGTGATTGGTGGTTCGCACGGCAAAACAACCATTACATCAATGATTCTTCATGTACTGAATTTTCATCAGAAAGACATCGATTATATGGTTGGTGCGCAATTGGAAGGCTTCGATTGTATGGTTAAAATTACAGAGGATAATGATTTTATGATCCTAGAAGGCGACGAGTATCTGTCTTCCCCAATCGATCTGCGTTCCAAATTTTTATTATACCAGCCCAATATTGCTTTGATTTCAGGAATTGCCTGGGACCACATCAATGTGTTTAAAACATTTGATGACTATGTGGAACAATTTAGAAAGTTTGTGGCGAGTATCACACCAGGCGGCGTTCTCGTTTACAACGAAGAAGATGCTGAAGTTGTAAAAGTTGTTGAATCTGCCGAAAATTACTTCCGGAAAATCCCTTACAAAACACCTGATTATGAAATCGTCAACGGCATTGTAAACCTTAAAACCGATATGGGTGACATTCCGTTATCCGTTTTCGGTAAGCACAATCTGCTGAATATGGAAGGCGCAAGATTTATCTGTTCTCAGTTGGGCATAATGGAAGAAGAATTTTATGAAGCTATTATGAGCTTCAAAGGCGCTTCCAAAAGATTGGAGAAAGTAGAGAGACAAGATGGCGGTTTGCTTTATAAAGATTTTGCCCACGCACCAAGTAAAGTGAAGGCGACAGTTGCTGCTTTTGCAGAGCAGTTTTCAAAAACTGAAACATTCGGTTTTTTAGAATTGCACACTTACTCAAGTCTTAACCCTGTTTTTCTGGAACAATATGATCATGCTTTGGATGGATTGGATAATGCAGTCGTTTTCTATTCGGAAGATGCTTTGAAAATCAAAAGAATGGATCCGATTTCTCCTGAATTGATCAAAGAAAAATTTAAAAATGAAAACCTGAAAGTCTTTACCAATGCGGAAGATTTGCATAAATATTGGGAAACGTTGGATAAATCAAAAGGCGCTTTTCTGATGATGAGTTCGGGTAATTTCGGTGGCTTGGATTTGACAAAAAAATAATGACAACACTTCCTAAAAAAATATTAGCCAGACAAAAAGAAATCACCAATGATTTTCTGAAAATTGTTGACCAGAATCTGGCTGATGTTTTATCCGGAAAATCTGAAAATATCTATGAAATACGAGATGTTGCGGAGTTGATGCATATCCATCCGCGACATCTTAGTAATACCATAAAATTAGTCACGGGTAATTCGCCGTGTTCTTTTGTTGAAGATAAAATTCTTGATATCGCCAGGCAACATCTCGAAGACAACAAAATCAGCATCGCAGAAATTGCCAAAATGCTCACTTACGATCCTTCCAACTTTACTAAGTTTTTCAAGCGATTTGCAGGAATGACGCCGAAACAATACCGTGAAGCACATCTGGAAAAATCTGAAACTGTCACCATTTAAACTGAAACAGTCACCATTTTTTTTATTGGTTTAATTCTAACTTTGTGATATAAAATTTACATTATGTCACAAAACAAAATTGCATTAATAACAGGCGGAAGCCGTGGACTTGGAAAGGAAATGGCTTTCCGGATTGCAGAAAAAGGCTTGGATGTTGTTATCACTTATAACAGCAAAAAAGAAGCAGCGGAAGCTGTAGTTTCTGAAATCGAAAAATCTGGTCAAAAAGCGTTAGCGCTCCAGCTGGATGTCTCTGATTCCAAAAATTTTGATTCTTTTTTCTCTCAACTCAAAACAGCTTTAAAAGAAAAATTCGGTGTTGAGAGATTTGATTATCTAGTAAACAATGCAGGAATCGGGATCAATGCACCAATTGCGGAAATGAATGAAACTGATTTTGATGCTTTGGTTAATATCCAGTTCAAAGCCCCTTTTTTCCTGACTCAAAAATCTCTGGAACTAATGAATGACGGTGGTGGAATTGTCAATATTTCTTCCGGATTAGCAAGGTTTTCAATGTTAGGTTACGGCGTTTATGGTGCTTTGAAAGGCGCTGTCGAAGTTTTGACAAGATATGAAGCTCAGGAATTTGGAAAGCGCGGAATCAACGTCAATGTTGTTGCTCCGGGCGCTATTGAAACCGATTTCGGAGGTGGCGTAGTAAGAGATAATGTCCAGATCAATCAGCATATTGCCGGAACAACAGCGCTTGGCAGAGTTGGACTCCCATCTGATATTGGCGGTGTTGTCGCTTTTCTTTGTACCGATGATGCGAAATGGATTAACGCACAAAGGATTGAAGTTTCCGGTGGCGTTAATCTTTAAAAATACTCAAAGCCTTTTGTATCAATCAAAAGGCTTTTCTTATCATAGTTTTCAGCGACTTATTATCAATCAATCCTTCCTGATAAAACAACACCTTTCCTGCAGAATTAATCAAAATCCAGGTTGGATAAACCGGTTTTTTGTTTCTTGCCAATTCTAATGCTAATTCGTGGATACCTGCATTTCCATTCGAGATATACTGGTAAGTTTTGCCAAAGAATTCAATTTTCTCTTTCGATTTTTCTGTGTCGAAGATGATAAAATAAACTTTATCATTAAAAAGTTTTTTAACTTCCGGATCTTTTTCAATCTGATGCATCTGGATTTTACAAATCGAACACCAAATTGTTTTCATATAAATCAAAGTCGGTTTCTCTAATTTCTCAGATAAATTTTGGAATGAATAAGTTTTCAATTCCTGAGAATGAAGAATTCCAAAAGTCATTAATAGTAGAGAAGTTAATAGTTTCATCTTTTATTTTCTTAACATTAAGTCACAAAGGAATCACAACGAATACAAAACTTTGTGATTCCTTTATGTCCTTGTGGTTTATTAACTATCTGATTTGATACCGAATACCAATAAAACTTCGGATTCCCTGCATTGGCGAATAGCCGTATGTCGTATCAAAAGTGTAACCATAAGGATTATTTATTACATCATCTACATTTTTATCAAACGGATCAAACGGTCTCAAAATCGGATTTTTTGGAACAAAATTCAACAGGTTTCTGATTCCACCATAGATTTCAAAACCATTTTCAAATTTCTTACTCAGCTGGATATTCATCAGTGTGAACCAAGGCGAATATTCCGGCCGGAAATCATTGGGAACCGTCGGTAAGCGCATTGGTCCGTACAATTGCCCGGTTAAATCCAGCGAAAATTGATTCTCAAATTGATAAGTCAAATTATAAGTTCCGCTCCATTTCGGAGCGTGCAATTGTTGTGTTTTTTCTTTGTCGTTCACAGAATAGACATCCATATAAGTTACACCAAGCATCACTTGGAACGGTAAAGTCCAATTAGTGCTCACATCAGCCGAAATTCCTCTGGAAATGGCGTGACCAGATAAATTGTTGTAAATGATTTTGTCCGGCTCCGAATCAAAATCACCAATGATCTTATTATTGAAATAAGAATAAAATCCATTCAAATCAACATTGATAAAATAATTGTTTACCGGAATTTTCATCAAATAACTAAGATTCGTGTTCAGAGATTTCTCCGGTTTCAAATCTTCTTTGATGACAACTTCCCTTGAACCAGTGAGTGCTGCGTGGTCTTCTGTAAAAAGATTCACAACACGAAAACCAGTCCCGAAACTCAATCTCAAAGTATTGTATGGATTGGGCTCAAATTTCCAGGCCAGTCGTGGCGAATGCACAGATTTGTGAATCTTATGATAATCATAACGATAACCGATCAGTAAAGTGTTTTTGTCATTGATTTCCCACTCATCTTCTACATAAATTCCAGCAATCGGTGATTTCATTGGTTGATTTTCTCCTAATAAATTGGCTGTTCCAGGTGTATTGTCATCGTAGAAATTTGATTTATAACTGATTCCTGATTTCAGGTTATGTTTTCCCAATTGCTTTTCCCAATTCAGTTGCAGAAACAACACTTTTTGAGTCGCCATGTACGGTGTGTTACCGTAGAAAGAATTTTGATCGTGATAATTATAGGAATATTGAAGCAGGAATTTTCCTTTCATAGGGAGTTGATAAATCCCAAACATTTCAAACCGATTAGTATAAATGCTTTCACCATAAACATTGTCCGTACCTCGGTTTTTCTTTTTCCACTGCATTTCTCCGCCAAATCTGTCCTCATAAAAATACCTCAAAGCAAAACTCGCCAATCGACTTTCCTTTCTTTTGAAATTCCATTTGTTGAAGAAGGAGATTCTGTGTTGCAAAGCGGTGTCGGTAAAATTGTCTTTATTCTGGTCAATCCTGTTCCCAAAATAAAAATAATTTAAGCTCAATAAACTCGAAAAATTTTTGTTGTCAATCACTTTTTTCGCAATGTCTAAATTGATTTCTCCTTGATTTCCGGTCATCATATCCGCTGAAAAATTCGGTGCTTGCAAGGCATTTTTTGTAATGATATTAATGATGCCGCCCATCGCTTCCGAGCCATAAATTGATGAAGCAGGGCCTTTTGTAATTTCGATTCTGTCGATCAGACTATTCGGGATTCCGCTCAATCCATAAACTGTGGACAATGAACTTACAATCGGCATTCCATCAATTAAAATCATTGTATAAGCCCCTTCCAAACCGTTGATATGAATATCGCCGGTGTTACAAACCGAACAGTTCAGCTGAGGCTTCACGCCGTTTACCATTGCTATAGATTCAAAAATACTGGGCGTTGGATTTTTCCTGAAAAACTGTTGCGAATAAACATCTGTCGAGATCGGACTGTTCAATTTCTTTACAGAAAATTGGGTGATTGTGACTTCATCAATTTCATTAGATCTTTTAATAGAATCAACAACATTAACTTTCACAGAATCAATTTTGATAGAATCTGTCTGAGCAAAAATAAAATTTGATAAAACGACAAAAGAAAACAGGATTAATCTCATTAAAACAAAAATGTTAGACAAAGCTAACAAATTTATTTTAAAATTAAAATTTTGTTTTAAGATTAAAATTTCTGCATAAAAAAACTCACCAAATTTTGGTGAGTTAATTATTTATATCTGTCTGAATTTATAAAATGCAGTCTGAGGCTCTCGAAGATTACTATACTAATCTCTTCTGCTCAGAAAGATTCTCAGGATGTACCAGAACAAAAGCATAATCGAAGCAAACATCTGCAAAGCTGCGCCGACATATTGCTCCTTATTGTAGATATTTTTGATGTTATATGTTTCGTAAAGAATGCTTGCACTTGCCAATCCCACCATCGCCAAAGAAAACCAAAGTCCCAGATTAAAACCAAAAACTGCACCTGCGACAATGACACCCAAAGCTACAAATCCGCCGATAACAATGATGTTTCTAAGAAAAGAAAAATCTTTGTTGGTGAAAAAAACGGTTGCAGTCAACCCTGCAAACATAAAAAGCGTTACCAGTGCGGCCTGAGTGATGACTTGTGGTGCATACAAACTTGCGATTCCCAACATCGGCAGAAAGATCACGGCTTCTATCAGAACATATAGTCCCAATCCCATATACTGTGTATTTCTTGAAACTGAAAACGATAATTTAGTTGCCAGCATTGACGCTAACCAAAATACACCGATGACCAAAAGCCAGATGTATTTTCCGGAAATCATAGTTAGGATAGTTTCCAGCGGTACGGTTTTCAATAATAGATATTCTACTGCGCCGAAGGCTAAGATTGCCACCGCTACGTGCATATAGGTTTTCCTGTAAAATTCTGCTTTTTCGATTTCTGACAACTGAGAAACCATTAAAGAATCATTCATCTGTATTAATTTTAATATTCTCAAAGATAACATTTTCTATTAAAAATGAGTCTTAACGATTTCATAATTCTTTTTAAAGCCGGAATTTTCAGAAGCCGGGAACCTGCTGTCCGCTATATCTTTTTTGTCATTGCGAACATAGTGAAGCAATCTGTTCAACATTGTACAATCGCAATGACAAAAAAGGATGCCGCTACCATCAGGGCTAGAGTTTTTAACATCCAGACAGAACAGCATTATGTTTTACCATTCATTTTTGCTGAGTGAAGCGTCTTTGCCAGCCTTTAAAATCTTTTCAATAATTAATAAAATCTTTATGGACTTTGTGCTCAAATAAAAAAATATTACATTTGAGAAAAGCCAAATCTAATAAAATGAGATACGTTCAGCTGGGGAAAGTTCCTCAAAAAAGACATACGATTTTCAAATCCGAAGATGACCAGTTCTATTATGAGCAACTCTTTGGAACAGAAGGTTTTCACGGGATTGCATCGTTGCTTTATCATACGTATCGTCCGACTCAAATCAAATCGATTGGCAATGTAAAAGATGTTACACCAAAAATTGCGGTGGAAAAAAACGTAACACCAAGAATGATAAAAGGGGCAAAAGTGACCGCTGAGGATGATTTTTTGGAAAGCAGGAAAGTTCTGATGCTAAACAACGACCTCAAAATGGGCTTGGCAAAACCGAGAAAATCGACTGATTATTTTTATAAAAATGCAGAATGCGACGAACTGCTTTTTGTCCACGAAGGAAAAGGTGTTTTGAAAACAATGCTCGGTAATATTGAGTTTTCAGTCGGAGATTATCTTATTATTCCGAGAGGAACTATTTATCAGCTGGAATTGGTATCCGAAAACAATGTTTTCTTTTTTATAGAAGCGCATTCACCTATTTATACGCCAAAACGTTACCGGAACGAGTTTGGGCAATTGCTGGAACATTCACCATTTTGTGAGAGAGATATCATTCCACCAACTTTTGTAGAACCGAAAAATGAGAAAGGCGATTTTCTCATCAAAGTCAAAAAAGAAAATCAAATTACCGATTTCGTCTATGCCACACATCCGTTTGATGTTGTTGGCTGGGACGGTTATTTTTATCCTTACAAATTTAATATCAAAAACTTTGAACCAATTACGGGTAGAATTCATCAGCCGCCTCCGGTTCATCAGAACTTTGAAGCGCACAACTTTGTGGTTTGCTCGTTCTGTGCGCGGATGTATGATTATCACCCACAGGCTATTCCTGCGCCTTACAATCATTCCAATATTGATTCCGATGAGGTTTTGTTTTATACGGAAGGCGATTTTATGAGCCGGAATCATGTGGATCTGATGGATTTTTCGCTACATCCAGGCGGAATTGTTCACGGCCCGCATCCCGGTGCGATGGAAAGAAGCATCGGTAAAAAATTCACGGATGAATATGCGGTGATGGTGGACCCGTTCAGACCTTTGAAACTGACAGAGGAAGCCATAAAAGTAGAAGACCCGACTTACAAAACAAGTTGGTTGGAATAAAAAAATAAAAGCTAACAGAGATGTTAGCTTTTTTAATTGTATTCCTTTTTAGCTTCCGGCAAACGGACTTCCGAAAATGCCAACTGCCAATTCTATCCAAACCAAAATAAGAACTGCAAATGTTAACATAATCAATATCAATCGGCTTTTGGTTGTTTTGAATTTCTCCAAAATTAACTTAATGATGAATGCTGTTCCGAAAAGTATAAAACCTCCAATAGCAAAATCGGAAAACGACCAATTGACTTCTTTAGTAAACTGCATCGCAACCAATGGAATGCTTAACAACGCAACCGGAATCAAAAATAGAATATTGTTTCTTTGACTTTTTGTAATCATAGCTCAAAATATTAAATTAAACAATCGTAAAGAACTTTGAATTACAAAGTAAATAAATTTTATTTGAATTTTGAAAATTTATTTTCAATTATTTTTCAAAAAGGCTGTTGACTTATTAGTAAACGATTGGTTTATAGATCGATTGGTTTCCACACTCTAATTTATATGACTTTTTACCAAACTGACAACGCTCATTTTTTTGCTTATCTTTAGAAAGTAAATTTGTAAAAAATTAACTCGTTATGATCAATTACGTTAGTGCAGAAGAAGCGGTTTCAATTATTAAAAGTGGCGACAGGATATTCGGACATGGTAGTGCTTGCACACCTAATCTTTTGTATGATGAATTAGCTAAACAGTCTTCCCGGTTGAAAAATGTAGAAATGGTTTCCATCACACAACAAGGGAATGTAGAGATCGCTAAACATGATTATAAGGATAATTTTTATATCAATTCCTTATTTACATCAACGCCTGTGCGAGAAGCGGTAAACTCTGATCACGGTGATTTTGTGCCGATTTTCCTTAGCGAAATTCCGATTCTTTTCAAAAACGGAATTCTGCCGATTGATGTGGCTTTGATAACGGTTTCTCCACCGGATAATCACGGCTATTGTACATTGGGAACGTCTGTGGATGTAGCAAGAAGTGCTATTGATACGGCCAAATCCATTATTGCTATCGTTAATCCAAAAATGCCGAGAACACATGGCGATGGAATGATTCATATCAATAGAATCGAGAAAATGGTTTGGAGCGAAGAAGATCTTTTAACCATTGATTATGGTGCAAAAGTAGGTGCTGAGGAAATGCTGATCGGAAAAAACGTTGCGGAATTAATAGATGACAAAGCGACGTTGCAGATGGGAATCGGAACCATTCCTGATGCGGTTTTGAAATGCTTGGGAAATCACAAAGATCTTGGTGTTCATACGGAAATGCTAAGTGACGGTGTTATTGATTTGATTAAAAATGATATCGTTAATAATAAATACAAAGGAACACATACCAACAGAACGATCACCAGTTTCTGCTTCGGAACGAGAAAACTGTATGATTTTGTAGATGATAATCCATCGATTGCTTTTATGGATGTTCAGCACGTTAATTTTCCTATTAATATTATGAAAAATAAAAAAATGCATGCCATTAATTCAGCTATTGAAATTGATTTGACTGGCCAGGTTTGTGCAGATTCTATCGGAACTTATCAGTTCAGCGGTATCGGTGGACAAATGGATTTTATGCGTGGTGCTGCCTTGAGCGAAGGTGGAAAACCAATTATGGCAATCTCTTCCAGAACCAAAAAAGGCGTTCCGAGAATTGTTCCTTTTCTTAAACAAGGCGCAGGTGTTGTTACAACCAGAGGCCATATTCATTATGTGGTAACAGAATTCGGTACAGCTTATTTGTATGGTAAAAACCTGCGTCAAAGGGCAAAGGCTCTGATTGAGATTTCTCATCCGGACGATAGGGAGATGCTAGATAAAGCCGCATATGATCGTTTCAAATAATAAATTTCAAACTAACTTATTAATATTGAGGTTTTAAACACTTTTTGACGATTTTTGAAACCGGTTTTGTCCATTTATTGTATATTTGATTGAGCTTGAAAAAATGATGATTTGAAGTCAATTTACAATTTAATTAAAGAAAAGATCCGTCAGCATCCGATTGTCCAGAATTCTATATTGGGAAATTCGAACCCTTGGAAAAGAAGCCATTTTATTATTTTGTCCGAGATTATTAAGGATGAGCTTTCTAAAAAAGAAGAACTTCAGAATGAGAGGAAATTTGAATTAGGAACAAGTATTTCTCATATTACTCTTCAGCGTTTTTTTGAAAGTGATTATGATTATAAAACACATAATGATTTACGCTTTCTCAAAACGCTTGACAAGATCTGCATTTTTCTGGGTTTCAAAGATCTTAATTCTTTTGTGAAAAGTGTAAAAGGGGTTAACAGCTATATCGAATCCGGGGTTGGAACAGAGTTTACCAAGGATATCGTTTACAAATATTGTCAAGCGAATTTTGAGTTTTTTAAAATTTTTCCAAAACTAAGAATAGATATTTTTGATGATCATGTTTTTAAGGAGTCCCCTTTTATAGAAAGAATAAAAAACTACAGCTCACAGCTTTGTGAAAAAAAACTGAAGCTTTTCACTAATAACAACCGTTCGAATTTCGAGATTTTTGATATTGATGTTATTTCTGAAGAAAAAGAAATGGTAGTTGTAAAAACGCAGGAATTCTGGAATCTGGTTTTTGTAGTGGAAAATTCTGATGAAGAATATATTGTTAACGAATTGGATACACAAATCTATTTTATCAAAAAAATAGATAATACCTGGAAAATCTGGGATAATTATAATCCTAATTCCGGATTACTTAATCAGGTGATACAAAAAAAGCCATAAGGCGGACGGCTTCATGACTTCATTCTTACACTTATGTTCTTAGAATCTTCATAATTCTTAAACAAAAGTAGAAATCTAATTGATATATACACGAACTTAAATGTACTTAAAAATACATATTGCGTTTTTATTATTATTTTTTATTGTTTGTATTAGAATAATTAACAAAGGTTAAGTTTTTTTAATTATTATTCATTGTATAATATAAAACATGGATTATTTCATAATATGACATAGTGCAATCGATTTCATTTTATTTATTGTAGTCTTCTTTGATATATTATTATATATGCTCTGTTTTTTTTAACATATATTCAAAAATATAATAAAACTAACAAATGTTAGTTTGTTTTCGAAAAATTCTTATCTTGGCAACTGAGATTAATAAGTAAAAAAGTAAAATGTCAACACTCACTTTTGCAGAGAAAATCGCACAAGCAGAGAATTTTCTCCCTATCAACGGTACCGATTTTATAGAGTTTTATGTAGGAAATGCCAAGCAAGCAGCTCATTTTTACAAAACAGCGTTTGGATTTCAGTCTGTTGCTTATGCTGGTCCTGAAACTGGCGTCAGAGACAGAGCTTCTTATGTTTTGCAGCAAGGAAAAATCAGATTGGTTTTAACTTCGGGTCTTAAATCAGATTCTCCGATTTGTGAACATCAGAGAAAACACGGTGACGGAGTTAAGATTCTGGCACTTTGGGTGGATGATGCTTACAAAGCTTTTGAAGAAACAACAAAACGTGGCGGAAAACCATATTTGGAACCCAAGACAATTACGGATGAATTCGGAGAGGTGAGGATGTCGGGTATTTACACTTACGGCGAAACCGTTCATATGTTCATAGAACGCAAAAATTACATGGGCGCTTTTATGCCTGGTTACGAAAAGTGGGAAAGCGATTATAACCCTTCTGATGTTGGGTTGTTGTATGTTGACCATTGTGTAGGAAATGTCGGTTGGGACAGAATGATTCCCACCGTTGAATGGTACGAGAAAGTAATGGGATTCGTGAATATTCTTTCATTTGATGATAAACAAATCAATACAGAATATTCTGCATTGATGTCAAAAGTAATGTCTAATGGCAATGGTTATGCCAAATTTCCAATCAATGAGCCGGCCGAAGGTCAGAGAAAGTCGCAGGTAGAAGAATACCTGGATTTTTACGAAGGTGAAGGCGTTCAGCATATTGCAGTTGCTACAAAGGATATTGTGAAAACTGTTACAGAACTTAAAAATAGAGGTGTGGAATTCCTTTCTCCGCCGCCGGAAGCGTATTACGAGATGATCCCTGAAAGAGTAGGAGATATTGATGAAGATATCAGAAAACTTCAGAGTCTTGGAATTCTTGTGGATTGCGATGAAGAAGGTTACCTACTTCAGATTTTCACAAAACCTGTGGAAGACAGACCAACGTTGTTTTACGAAATCATCGAGAGACACGGCGCTCAGAGTTTCGGAGCTGGGAATTTCAAAGCACTTTTCGAAGCTTTGGAAAGGGAGCAGGAAAAACGCGGAAACCTTTAAACCCCAAATTATTTTCTTATATTTTTACAATTAAAGCATTATTTTTAATGCTTTAATTTTTTAATCTAATTCTAAATTCAAAAAATGAAATCCTTCATCAATTATTCATCAGATTCCGATTTTTCAATTTATAATATTCCGTTTGGAGTTTGTGTTTTCAACAAAGAATTTATTGCCTGTGCTACAAGAATCGGCGATATTGTCATTGATTTGGCTACGTTATTTGATCTTGGTTATTTTGAAGATATCAAAGGCTTTGAAGAAAACGTTTTCGAAGGTTACACAATCAACGAGTTTATAGAATTAGGAAAACCAATTACGAACAAAGTTCGTGAGAGAATTCAGCAATTGTTGTTAGAAGATTCTTTGTTGTCGAAAGACGAAAGAGCTTTGGAGGAATGCTTTTACAATCTGGATGAGATTCAAATGATGATGCCTTTACACATTCCGAATTATACCGATTTTTATAGTAGTATTCAGCACGCCACCAATGTCGGGATGATGTTCCGTGACCCGGCCAATGCATTGTTGCCAAACTGGAAACATTTGCCGGTTGGTTATCACGGTCGTGCTTCGTCGATTGTTTTATCAGGAATCGATATCACAAGACCTTGCGGACAGATTAAACCTGCAGATTCGGATAAACCGATTTTCAGCGCATCCAGACAATTGGATTTCGAATTAGAAATGGCTTTTGTCGTGAATAAAAATACAGATTTGGGAGAAAGGATTTCTGTTTCTGAGGCGGAAGATGCGATTTTCGGGATGATGATTTTCAACGATTGGTCCGCAAGAGATATTCAGAGTTGGGAATATGTTCCTCTTGGACCATTTTTGGGAAAAAATTTTGGTTCATCCATTTCGCCCTGGATTGTGACTTTGGAAGCTTTGCAACCATTCAAAACACAGTCTCCAAAACAAGAGCCGGAAGTTTTGGGTTATCTGAAATTCGAAGGTGATAAAAATTATGACATCAATCTTCAGGTTTATCTTAAGCCAGAAAATTCTGAAGAAAACTTGATTTCTGAAAGCAATTACAAATTTATGTATTGGAATATGTGTCAGCAGTTGGCGCATCACACTGTGAATGGCTGTAATATTGAAGTTGGTGATGTTTATGCCAGTGGAACTATTTCCGGAGAAGATGAAAAATCCTATGGTTCTATGCTGGAACTAACCTGGAGAGGAACAAAACCATTGCAACTCAAAAACGGAATCGAGAGAAAATTCATAGAAGACGGCGATACCATCACAATGAAAGCCTGGTCAGAAAAAGACGGAATCCGGGTTGGATTTGGGGAAGTTTCTGGAAAGATTTTGCCGGCTGTTTTACCACAATAGACACAAAGATTTCACAAAGTTCACAATGTTTTCTTCTTGTGGACTTTGTGAAAGCCTTGTGTTCCTAGTGTTTAAAAACTTTTTAACGATTAAATAATGAAAACTATCATTCCTTCCGATATCTCAGCAGTTCAGTTGCAACAAGTAATGCAAACCGCGATTGCGCCACGACCGATTGCCTTGGCAAGTACAATTAACAGCAAAGGAGAAATCAATCTTTCGCCTTTCAGTTTTTTTAATATGTTCAGCACGGTTCCGCCTGTTGTTATTGTTTCTCCTTCCAGAAGAGTGCGTGACAATACCACAAAACATACTTTGGAAAATATGAAAGAAGTGCCGGAATTGGTTATTGGAAACGTCAATTTCGATATGGTTCAGCAGGTTTCTTTGGCCAGTACAGAATATGAAGATGGCGTAAATGAGTTTATCAAATCCGGATTAACAATGAAACCTGCTGACATCGTAAAGCCACCTTTGATTGCAGAATCGCCAGTTAATTTCGAGTGTAAGGTTTTAGAAATTAAATCACTTGGTAATTTTGGAGGTTCAGGAAATCTGGTGATTGCAGAGATTGTCAAGATTCATATCAACGAAAAATATCTTGATGAAGCTGGAAATCTCGACCAAAAACAATTGGATTTGGTAGCAAGATTGGGAAGTAATTTCTATTCCAGAAATAACGAAAATAATATCTTCGAAGTTCCTAAACCCTTAGTTACAAAAGGAATCGGTTACGACCAGCTTC
Source organism: Chryseobacterium sp. 36-9 (assembly GCA_001898785.1). Classification (GTDB taxonomy): domain Bacteria; phylum Bacteroidota; class Bacteroidia; order Flavobacteriales; family Weeksellaceae; genus Epilithonimonas; species Epilithonimonas pallida. The sequence goes on from MKVE01000017.1 coordinate 221,550, forward strand.
CCGATGAGCTCAGACAAAGTGATATTTTTACAGGCAATGACCTTGGAATGCTCGCCAATGTAGAAGTTTTGCCACAAGGGAATTTTTCTTCGGAAAAAGAAGTACATTTATTAGCCCAAAATCATTTAAGAAATAACAATATTGAAAATGCTTGGAATGTCCTGAAAATTTAAAACGCTAAAAAAACTAAAAACAAAAAATGATGAAGAAATCGGTTTATCAAGCCATTATCACTATGCTGATTTTGGTTATTGCGGTCTCTGTAATTGGTATTTTTAATACTGAAATCAGTCTGAAATATGAAACTGGAAATCCGAAAGATTGCATTTCTCTCTTAACTGGCAGAGACCTTTGTTTATGGATTAAAAATCTCAAAATCATCATCATAGTTTGTCTGATAGCGGCTTCGGGATTGATAAGTTTCAGGTATAAGATTATCAGAGATTAGCAATTATTTTTCCCGTTCAATTTTCAGCGGATTTTGACGAGTGTCAAAAATGTCAACGATTTCAATACGATTCTTTTCTTTATTAAGCCAATAGATTATTTTATAATTATTGGAAACCAAATATCTGAAATTTTCTTTTCTGCCAGACAATAGTTCTTCTTTTTGTCCTATTTTGTTTTGAAAATCTAAAACATTAGTTTTCTCAACAATTTCAGTAACCAGTTTTTTTGCAATTTTAGGACTTGCTTTTATTTTGTAGTAATCGAAAATATTCCTTAATTCTCTTTTAGCGAATGCTGTCCAAAATATTTTCATTACCAATGTTTGATTTCAGAAAGCAGTTCGTTTGATTCTGTTACGTCCTCGTTTTTAGAATCCTCTAATGAAACGTTTATGCGAGAATTTAATTCTTCAATCGTAAAAGGCTCCAATTCTTTTTCAGATTGTTTGGCTTTTTTCAAGAGTTTTTCGAATTGAGAAATCAACTCCTCATTTTGAAGATTCAGAAAAGCCTGAACAAATTCTATTTTTCTCGATTCGATATTCATTTTTAAAAGGTTTAATCAAAATTACAAATTTATTCTTAATCAAAATTGAAATTAATTAAATCGTCTTCTCTCCATCCTCACTCACAACCTGAGCCTTATAAAGCACTGAATAATAACCATTCTTAGCCAGAAGTTCCTGATGCGTTCCTTCTTCCACAATCAGTCCGTGGTCCATTACGATGATTTTGTCAGCTTTTTCGATGGTGGAAAGTCTGTGCGCTATGATGATTGAGGTTCTGTTTTTCGTGATTTTTTCAGTTGCTCTCTGGATGAGTTTCTCACTTTCGTGGTCGATAGATGAAGTGGCTTCATCAAGAATCAGGATTTTAGGGTCAGACAGATAAGCTCTCAGGAATGATAACAATTGTCTTTGTCCTAAGGAAATAGAAGAACCTCTTTCGCTAACCACATAATCATAACCATTTGGTAATCTTTCGATGAACTCATCAACCTCAATTTCTTTCGCCGCTTTTTTGATATTTTCGAGTGTAATATCCTCATCACCCAAAGTCAGGTTTTCAAAAATACTACCGTGGAAAAGGAAAACGTCCTGAAGCACAACACCAATATGACTTCTCAGGTTATACAATTCATAATCTCTGATGTCCACATCGTCCAGCATTATTTTTCCGGAATTGATGTCATATAATCTTGTAATCAAACTGATAATTGTCGATTTTCCGGCTCCGGTCGCGCCGACAATAGCGACAGTTTCGCCAGGATTCACTTTGAAATCAATGCCTTTCAGAACTTCTTGTTTGTCATCGTAAGCAAAATGAACTTTATCAAACTCAATTTTTCCGTCAAAATGGTCTTTGGCAATTGTTCCGTTGTTTGGCATTGCCTGGTCTTCATCCATCACGCCGAGAACACGTTCTGCACCGACAATTCCTCTCTGGATATTATTAAATCTATCTGCAATCTGTCTCAAAGGACGAATCAACATATTGATAAACTGAATAAAAGCAATAATGACTCCAGGCGTAGATTTGATAAATCCACCATAAAATAAGATAAATCCAATGAAAAGCGACGAAATCAATTCAACAACAGGAAAGAACAAGGAAAAGATAAAAACCGTTTTCAGTAAAGCTTTTTTTAGCTCAATATTAATTGTATCAAATTTCTTAAACTCGGCTTCTTCTCTGTTAAAAACCTGAATCAATGACATCCCGGCCAAACGTTCCTGCACAAAACTGTTTTGTGTTGCCGTCCAGCTTCTTTCAGAACCAAATGCGACTTTCAGTTTCTTCTGGAAAACTCTCGTAATCACAACCATTATCGGGAGAATCGCTAACGAAATCATACTCAGATGTGTATCCACCTGGAACATTGCGAAAAGAACCATCACGATTCTCAGAATATCTCCGAAGACCATCAAAAATCCATCTGTGTAAACCGTAGCAATCGTTTCAACATCGCCGACAGCCCTTGTTACAAGATTTCCTATTGCGGTTTTGTCGAAGAACGCAGTTCTGAAATAAATCAGTTTGTGATACAACCTTTCCCTGATGTCACGAATAACATTCTGCGAAATGAAGTTCGAGAAATAAACAAGGAAAAAGTTAAGAATCGTCTCTGCAATTACTAACCCAATCAGCATATAGATGTGCTTCATCAGCTGGGCTTTATCCTTTAGCTTAACAATGTCTATATCGACTACATTTTTGGTAAGAATCGGTCTGTAAGTGGAAACTATGGCGAGAAAAATTGAAATAATCAGTGTGAAAATAAACCACGACCTAAATTTCATTCCGATTAAAAATAATCGCTTGACAATGTCCCAGGTATTTTGTTGTTTCATCTGTTTCTATTAATTTTTCTAAGGTCAGATGGAACACCTTTAATCATAAAACTATCATTAAAAGCAAATTTGGTAAAGAGGTGTTTCATTTTTATTCTTAGAATTCCGGAGTTTTTTTCAGTCTCGAAAAAAATCTTTGCAAAAATAAGACTTTAAAAATTGAAACGCCGACCATTAACCAAATTTATTAATAGACAAAACGAATAAGATTTATTGTTTCTCAATCCAGTTCAAAACGTATCCGGCAACTTCTTCCCAGCCATTTTCGCCACAGATAAAATGACTTCTCCCTTCAAAGATTTTCAAATCCAGCATACTGTTTTTATCTTTATAAGAAATTGGCAATTTTCGCAGTGAAGTCTGCCGGAAAAATAGCATCATTTGCACCCCCAATGAACAATAACGGATTGTGAGCTTTATTAAAATCAACATTGCCAATCGATTTCAAAAGCGGGTCTCTCGCCAGTATTCTGCTTTCCGGAGCAGCAACAGTTTCGTACAATTTGTCACTTTCTTCTCGGGAATAATTATTAAAAAACGCACGATGATACCAATCCTTTGTTCCAAGATACGGGCTGTTTCCTTTGAAGAAATTGAAAACCGGCCAAACGATTTTTATCGTTGAAAAAGGCGCCATTACATTTTTTGGTGGTGCACCGTCTATGCTAACTCCGGCAACTGCTTTATCAAGTTCAATCAGTTTTTGGACCAATAATCCACCAAAAGAATGTCCTACAACAATCGGTTTCTCAGGAAGCGTGTCGATGAATTTCACGAGATTGTTCAAGGTCAGTTCAAAGCTTACAGTTGTTAGTTCGGAAGGAACGTTTCTTTTCAATTCGATAGGATTTCCTGCGTGTCCCGGATTGGAAGGTGTGTGAACACTGTAACCTTGATTTTCGAAATAAGTTTTCCATTCGTTCCAGCTGGTATTGTTGACGAATAATCCGTGAATCAATACGATAGTTTTTGTTTTCATAATATTTTGATGTTTAAATTATGAGACAAAGTTCAGAAGATTGAACGTGTAAAACTTTAACCCAAGTTAAAATCGTATCATTTTAATAAATAAATATTTATGAAGTAATTAATTATCTGCTCAATCGGAAAAATCTGCGAGAGTTTCATTATGTGATATTTATTTGGGCAGCTTAATCCGTCTGTAGTTTATTCTGAGCTTGTCGAAGGGCTCCCAAACCTAACGAAGTGGCTCGACGAAGGTCAATCTTTTCACTCCACTACGTCGCGTAAAAAGGATTTCCGCTCAAATCGAGGAACGAGATTCATCGATTCAAATAAAAAAATAAAAATTAGAGATAATTCGGGCTGCGTAAGATTCAACGTTTCAATAAAATTCAGAATTATTTCCCAGAAAGTCTTTTCCGAATCCGGCTAAGAGAATGCCCTTGAATCCCTAAGTAAGATGAAATATGATATAAAGGAACATTATTGAAAATATCAGGATGTTGCTTAATAAGGTCGAGATAACGTTCCTCAGGAGATTTCAAGAGAAAACCTTCGATTCTTGTCATTGTCACATTGAAAGCTTCCTGAGCCAACAATCGTCCAAACTTTTCCCATTGATGCGATTTCTGATACAACGAAAGCAAATCCGTATAACGAATATAAATAATAGAAGCATCCGTCATCGCCTGTGTAAAATAATCACAAGGAATCTGATTGATAAAACTCTTGAAAGAAACTACAAATCCGTTCGCAGAATAGAGAAAAACATTTTTCTCTTCACCCGCTTTTTCGTCAATCGTGTAAGAGCGGAAAACGCCGTCAACAATAAATCCGAAATAAGTGCAAACCGTTCCGCGAAGATTATAGAATTCACCTTTTTTATAATTCTTCACCAACCAAAAATCCGAAGACATTTTGAAATCATCTTCCGAAAGTCCGGCAAATTGATTTAATGCGAATGCAAGCTTGTCTATTTCGGTCATCAATTTACGGTTTTAAGAGGTTATTTGTTTTAAATCAATCAGTTAAATTTATAAAAATAATTTCACTTCTCAATAAAAAACTCTCAAACGCTCCGACTCTCAAATGCTAAAACTCATACCCAACATCTATCAAAAAAAGTCCTTGCGCAGGAGCGGAAACACCGGCAGAATTCCGGAATTTGTCTTCAATAATTCTTCGCAAATCATTTGGAGTAATTTTTCCGCTTCCCACTTCAACCATTGTTCCGACAATGGCTCTAACCATATTTCTCAGAAACCGGTCGGCAGAAATCGTGAATTTCAATTGATTTCCAAGCTGTTCCCATTCGGCTTTATAGATTTTGCAAATGTTGGTTTTGTTATCGGTGTGTAGTTTGGCGAAGCTCGTAAAATCATCATAATCAAAAAGGATTTTGCATGCTTCGTTCATTAGATCGACGTTCAAAGGTTTTTGACGCCAATATTGCCATGAAGAATCCTTCGAAAAAGGATTTTTTTCTAATGAAATGTAATATTCATAAGTTCTGTAAGTCGCACTGAATCGAGCGTGCAAATCTGCAGGAACTTCAAATATTCTTTTGATAGCAATATTTTCTGACAGAAAAGAATTGAGTTTATGAACTAAGTTTTCATCAAGGGTTTGTTCGGTTTCAAAATGGGCAAACATTTTCTTTGCGTGGACACCAGTGTCGGTTCTTCCTGCTCCGGTTGTTTTGATGGGTTCGCGAAGAATGGTGGACAACGCCTTTTCCAATTCCTCCTGAACAGAAATCTGTTTGGGCTGAATCTGATAACCAAAATATGCAGAACCGTTGTAAGAAAACTCTATAAAATATCTCATGTCGGCTGTAAATTTCCTGATTTTTTTTTAATTATAAAGAAAATGTTAATTCGTAATTTCGTAATTCTAAAATCATTAAAAATGAGACCAGTCAAAAAAAATAGACTCTCTCAGCCGTCAGAATTTATAAAAATGATGGTTGTCAGTTTAGTTTTCGTATCCGTTTTTCTTTTTAGCAAGAAAATATCACAAGAACAGATGATTATAAATTTGGCTGTTCTATTATTTTTATTTTTCATCTTGCAGTTGGTTTTTGTAATAATGTATAAAAAAGGAGTGAAAACTTGGGCGTTTTGGCTATTGATTTTATTGGGATTGATAGGTGTTGCTGGCGCAATAACAATCTGGTATGTTTTAAAATATGGCTTGACATTTCAGAATTAATGAAAAATCAGTTTGTACTTTTGTAATTGAATCTAATTTAAAATGAAACGTATTCTTCTTTTATCAGACACCCATTCCTACATTGATGACAGGATTATTGATTATGCGAAAGATGCCGATGAAGTTTGGCATTGCGGAGATTTTGGCAATATGGCTGTGATTGAAGAATTAGAAAAAATAAAACCAATCCGAGGTGTTTACGGTAATATTGACGAAGCAAAAATCAGGACAATTTTCCCTGAAGTTTTGAGTTTCAAATGTGAAGAAGTTGATGTTTTGATGATTCACATTGGTGGTTATCCTGAGCGATATTCACCTTTGGCCAAGAAAGAGATCGCAGAAAGAAAACCGAAATTATTTATTTCCGGACATTCCCATATTCTGAAAGCGATGTTTGATAAAAAGAATAATCTTCTTCATCTTAATCCTGGCGCTTGCGGAAAATCCGGATGGCACAAAGTGAGAACAATGATGCGTTTCACAATCCATAAGGATGAAATCAAAGATTTGGAAATTATAGAACTCGGAAGTCGGGTTTGATAGTTTTAGAATTAAAGAGAATTAGAGTTTTTATTTTTGCTGAGTGAAACGCCTTTGCGGCCTTAAAAGCATTTAGTCTTTAAAAAAGAACTTTGCGGCCTTTGCGTTAAAAAAATTATTAATTATAAAATGAAAATTGGAGATTTAGTTTCAGTGATTGATGAAAATCTTAGGGGTAAGGTTCTGAAGATTATTGCCAATCAGGTGAAAATTGAAGATGAACACGGCTTTACTTATCAATTTTCTAAAGAGAAATTAACAATTATCGATTCCGAATTATACGAGAACTCTCCAATTATCAGGAAAAAAGAAAGTCCAAAAATCATTTCGAAAAAGCATAATAAAGCGCCGTTGAAATTAGACCTTCACTTTAATTTTTTGGTCAAAAACCCTGCAGATTATGATGCTTTTGAAAGATTGATGATTCAGAGAGAAAAATTATTGGAAACGATTGATTTTTGTAGAAAGAATAAAATCAAAACCTTACAAATCATCCACGGAATAGGCGATGGCGTTTTGCAAAAAATGGTTTATGATGTTTTAGAAGGCCTTACCAATATAGAATATGACAGCGACGGATTTTTCTATCATCAATCCGGAAATGTCGAAGTCAAATTTTTATGAAATATAAAATTACATCGTTTTTCTTTAATGAGTTTTACGACTTTGTGTAACTTTAAAAAATTGAATTGAACAAAAAAATCCTTGCAGACTTTGCGTTTAAATAAAAGTAAAATTATGTTCAGAAAACCAATCAGTCTTATTGTAATTTTAGTCTTCGCATTCAGTTTTGCTCAGACAGAATATAAAACTGAAAGCAATATTTCTTATTACCCAGAAAAAATCAGTAATGCCGATGCTTACATCAGTTCCCAATGCAAACTGAAATTCTATTATCCAATCAATGTCAAAAATTTCCCGACTGTGATTTGGTTTCACGGCGGAGGTTTAACTGGCGGCAATAATGAATTGCCAAAAGAATTATTAGATGAAAATATTGCCGTTGTAAGCGTCGAATATCGTTTAGCTCCAAAAGTGAAGGCGCCGGCTTACATAGAAGATGCCGCTGCAGCAACGGCCTGGGTTTTTGAGAATATTGAAAAATACGGTGGGAATAAAAATCTGATTTTCCAGTCCGGACATTCGGCGGGAGGTTATCTGGCAATGATGATTACGCTGGATAAAAAATATCTTCAAAAATATAAAATTGATGCAGACCAGATTGCAGGACTTATTCCATTTAGTGGACAGGCAATCACGCATTTTCAAATCAGAAAAGAACAAGGAATCCCGGAATTACAACCGACAATTGACCAATATGCGCCTTTGTTCCACGTCAGAAAGGATGCGCCACCCATTGTTTTAATTACCGGTGACAGAGAATTAGAATTGTTCGGACGGTATGAAGAAAATGCTTATTTGGCAAGAATGTTGAATCTCGTAAAACATCCTTCAACCAAATTATTGGAGGAAGACGGATTCGACCACGTAAGTATGGCTCAGCCGGCTTTTCACTTATTAAAAAAAGAAGTCAGAGAATTAACTAAGAAAATAAAAACACAGAAAAACTTACAATGATGTTTACATTACAACAGATTCAAGATGCGCATTCCAACGTAGAAAGCGGAAAAGGATTCCCACAATTCGCAAAAACGATTAGAGAATTAGGCGTTAAAAGTTTGGAAACTTTCGTAGAAGACGGTTCTACTAATTATTTAGGAAACGACGATTACAAAGTTTCCGCACCACAACAATATGCACCATTATTGATTTACGGAATCCCGAATGCAGAAAAATTTTTAGCTGACTTACGAAATCATCAACAAGGCGGAACCGACTTTTTCCAATTTTGTAAAGATTGTGCAGATAGCGGTGTTTACAAATGGATTGTTGATATTGATGCAAAAACATGCACTTATTACACAGAAGCCGGAACAGTTATTTTTGAAGAACAGATCCCGATATAAATAAAAAAGTAATCATAAAGGCAAAAAAAATCGAATATTTTCCGTTTCCCTAGTGCAGTAAAACATTCTAAAAGAAAATTATTCCTTGTGTCTTTGTGTAAAACTCATCAGTTCAAACTCACATCTTCAGGCGCATTTGCCCAGAGAAGAAATTCGCCACCGAGATTCTGCATGATTTTTTTCCAGAGATTCTGGTCATTCGGAAGCGTATAATCCAGATTATAAACATCCACAATCGTCCACATTTTTCGTTGGATTTCACTTTCCAGCTGTAAAGGAGACCAACCCGAATATCCGGAAAAAACCTTGATGTCATTAATAGTTACAGAACCCTCAACAATCGATGAGACTACAGAATCAATATCTTCAGTAATGTAAAATTCATCATTGATTTCAGAATATTGCTCCGTGATTTTTTCACCTTTAAGAATGAAGAAAACCTTGTCATTTTCCACAGGTCCACCTTCATAAAGCTCCACCGGAAAACCAAAAATGCTCAAAAGACGCGAACTCATATTCTGATTTTTTTTATTCAGAATCAAGCCAAAAGCACCATTCTCATTATGATCAATAATAAGCACTACCGAGCGGGAAAATATGTCGCCGGAAGCATCGGGAGTTGATATTAAAATTTTACCTTTGTAAGAGTAATTCATCTATCAAAGCTATAAAAAAATATTTTTTTTGAAAAAGAATTCAATGAAAATTTAAGTTAAATTGATTCAGATTCTAATAATTTAACTTCGTCGGATCTTTTGGATTGGGGCGCCTTTATCCGCCCTCCGTTCCCGCTTTTTTGTTTTTTAGAAAAACAAAAAGAGCTCCACTCAGGTCGGGGCGCGCTTCGCACAAAGGAAGAGTTGTCATATTCAACATATAATTTCCTTTGATGAGCGAAGCGTCTTTGTGGCTCTTAAAAACAATTAGTAGTTTTTAAAAAACTTTGCGAACTTTGCGTTCAAAGGCTTTAACATTATAAAACATCTCAATCATAAAATGAACAACGAAAACCTACACGATAAAAGACAAGTCTACGACAAATCCCAGCTTATCGAAAGCGAAGTCAGAGAAAACCCCATCGAACAATTCCGAAATTGGTTTCTGGAGGCTGAAGAAAATCCACATGTTTCCGAAGCTAATGCAATGGCTATTTCCACAGTCGAAGATGACGGTTGCCCTAGAGTCAGAATGGTTTTGCTCAAGTCATATAATTGGGAAGGCTTTGTTTTTTACACCAATTACGACAGTCGAAAAGGAAAATCGCTTGAGAAAAACCACAAAGCTTGTCTTCATTTTTTCTGGCCAAGCCTGGAAAGACAAATTATCATCAAAGCCAATGTTGAAAGAATTGCTGAAAATCTAAGTGACGGCTATTTTCATTCCCGTCCAAAAGGAAGCCAGTTAGGCGCTGTTGTTTCGCCACAAAGTCAGGAAATCCCAAATCGAGAATTTTTAGAAAGCAAGTTGAAAAGTTTAGAAACCGAATTCGAAAACAAAGAAATTCCAAGACCTGAAAACTGGGGCGGTTACATTGCAAAACCCTATGAAATCGAATTTTGGCAAGGCCGGCCAAATCGTCTTCACGACAGGATTTTGTATTCTTTAACAAAAGATTTTGAATGGAAAATTTCAAGATTGGCTCCATAAAAATCCAGCTTTTGCTGGATTTTTTTATTTAATCCTCGATTTCAGAATTTTCTCAACATCTTCAATCGTGAAACCTTTAGCTTTCAACAAAATCAAATAATGATAAATCAAATCTGAAGCTTCATTTAAAAATAATTCGTTATTGTTATCTTTCGCTTCGATAACCAATTCCACCGCCTCTTCACCTACTTTTTGAATCACTTTGTTGATGCCTTTTCTGTAAAGTTCATTGGTATAAGAACTTTCATCATTAGTGTCAATCTTTTCAGAAATCTTTTTTTGCAATTCGTATAAAAAACCTTTGTCATTTTCTTCTGCAAAACAAGTTGTCGTTCCTTTGTGACATGTCGGTCCGAGAGCTTTTGCTTTGATGAGAATCGTATCGTTGTCACAGTCTAATTTCCAATCAATCAATTCCAAAAAGTTACCTGACGTTTCGCCTTTTGTCCAAAGTCTATTTTTAGAACGGGAAAAAAACGTAACTTTTTTTTCCTCTAAAGTTTTAGTTAAGGCTTCTTGATTCATATAACCAAGCATCAGGACTTTGAGATTAAGGTAATCCTGAATAATGACTGGAATTAATCCCGTATTTCTATCAAATTGTATTGTCATCTTATTGGCATGTTTTTAGATTTAAGGTAATTTTTAAGTTCTGGAATTTCGATTTCATTGAAGTGAAAAATACTGGCTGCCAAAGCTCCGGTTGCTTTAGTTTCGGTAAAAAGATCTTCAAAATGCAATATCGTTCCAGCACCACCCGAAGCAATCACAGGAATATTCACCAGCTCCGAAAGCCGCTTTGTAATGTCAATTGCAAATCCGGATTTCGTTCCGTCTGTATTCATTGATGTCAGGAGGATTTCTCCGGCTCCTAGATTTTCTATTTCTTTTGCCCAGGAAAACAATTCTTTTTCGGTTTCAATTTTTCCGCCGTTGCTGAAGACTTTATTCTGCCTTTTCACAAATTTTGTGTCAATCGCGACAACCATACATTGCGAACCAAAGCGTTTGGCGACGTCTGTTATCAGATCAGGATTGGAAATTGCAGCCGAATTAATCGTGATTTTGTCCGCTCCGTTTTTCAAAAGTTCTTCTACATTTTCCAAAGCATTGATTCCACCGCCAACTGTGAAAGGAATGTTGATGTGTTTTGCAATTTCTCTCACCAATGAAATCAAAGTTTTTCTTCGTTCATCAGTTGCAGAAATATCCAGAAAAACTAATTCGTCTGCGCCTTGTTCAGAATATTTGATGGCCATTTCCACAGGATTTCCAACTTCTTTGATATCCAGAAAGTTGACGCCTTTTACTGTTTGTCCGTTTTTGATATCGAGACAAGGGATTATTCTTTTTGCTAACATTAGAGAAAAGGTTTTAAATCGCTAAGTGTAATCCGGTTTTCGTACAACGCTTTGCCGATAATCGCGCCTTCGCAGCCCAAAGATTTTAATTGAACTAAATCGTTAGTAGAAGTAATTCCACCAGAAGCAATTAATTTGATATCAGGATTTTCGACAATTATTTTTTCATATAATCCGAAAGAAGGGCCTTCCAACATTCCGTCTTTATTGATATCTGTCGAAATCACATATCGGATTCCAGATTTGATTTTTTCTTTGATGAAATCACAAATATTAATTTCACTTTCTTCTATCCAACCGGAGACTACAATTTTTTCATTTTTGGCGTCGGCCCCCAAAATGATTTTTTCTGAACCATATTTTTCCAAACTGTCTAAAAATAATTCTGGCTTTTTGACGGCAACGCTTCCCAAAGTCACTTGTTTTGCGCCACTTTCAAAAGCGATTTTGATATCTTCTTCAGATTTCAAACCACCACCAAAATCTATAATCAAATTGGTTTTGGAAGAGATTTGGTCTAATATTTTATAATTGATAATTCGGTTTTGTTTGGCACCGTCCAAATCAACCAAATGCAAAAACTGAATTCCGTTATCCTCAAAGTTTTTGGCGACATCCAAAACGTTTTTGCTGTAAATTGTTTTCTTGTTGTAATCGCCTTTGGAAAGCCGGACGCATTCTCCGTTGATGATATCTATTGCTGAGATTATTCTCATTTTCTATTTTGATTTTTAATGATTAAAAAGTTCAAACCACAAAAGTCACAAAAGATTTTTTTCATATTTGTTAGATATTCAAAGCTTAAAAAAATCGGTTTCTTTTGTAAGGTATAATTTTCAGTAGTTGCTTTTGTCCCTTTTGTGGTTTTAAAACAATCATAATTTTAAAAAATTTTCTAATATTTTACTTCCGAAAACGCCACTTTTTTCTGGATGAAACTGGACTCCAAAAAAATTATCTTTTTGCAAAGCAGTGCTGTAAGTTTCGTAATAATCGGTTGTGGCAATCGTATTTTCATTTTTCTCAGCATAATAACTGTGAACGAGATACATATAACTTTGCTCAGGAACATTTTTGAATAAATCCGACTTCAAATTATAAATCTGATTCCAGCCAATCTGTGGAACCAGCACAGAATCAGGAAATTTCTTCACCGAAACATCAAAAATCCCCAAAGCTTTAGTGCCGCTTTCCTCCGAATATTTACAGAGCAATTGCATCCCGAGACAGATTCCCAAAAGTGGTTGTTTTAATTCAGGAATCAGTAAATCCAGGCCGGTTTTTTTCAGAGAATTCATTGCAAAAGACGCTTCTCCAACGCCCGGAAATATCACTTTGTCAGCCTTGAAAATTTCATCAGGATGATTGGTGAGTTTTGCTGAAAATCCTAATCTTTCTATCGCAAACAGAAAACTTTGCACATTTCCTGCTTTATAATCTATGATGACTGTTTTCATAACGTTCCTTTTGTGGATGGAAGAATCATTTTGTCCGAATCACGTTTTACTGCTGATTTTAAACACTTTGCAAAAGCCTTGAAAATCGATTCAATTTTGTGATGTTCATTATCGCCTTCGGCTTTGATATTAAGATTCGCTTTCGCCGAATCTGAAAAAGATTTGAAGAAATGGAAGAACATTTCGGTAGGCATTTTTCCAATTATTTCACGCTTGAATTCTGCATCCCAAACGATCCAATTTCGGCCGCCAAAATCCAGTGCAACCTGCGCCAAACAATCATCCATCGGCAAAACAAAAGCGTAACGTTCGATTCCCAATTTGTTTCCTAAAGCCTGATTAAATGCTTCGCCAAGTGCAATTCCTGTGTCCTCAATTGTGTGATGTTCATCAACATCCAAATCGCCTTCAACCTTGATTTTCAAATCCATTTGTCCGTGTTTTGCAATCTGATCCAGCATATGGTCGAAGAAAGCAATTCCAGTATCGATGCTGGATTTTCCTGTTCCGTCAAGATTTAGCTTGATTTTGATTTTAGTTTCGTTGGTATTTCTGATAATTTCCGAAGTTCTGTTTTTGAGTTTCAGAAATTCATAAATAGCTTTCCACGAAGTTGTTTTTAGAGCAATAACATTTTCCAAATCATCGTTTTCTAAAATCTCGTCAGCTCCAAGACTTTCGTCATTATTAATGAAAATCGCTTTTGAGCCGAGATTTTTTGCCAATTTCACGTCCGTAATTCTGTCGCCAATCACGAATGAATTTTCCAAATCGTAACTATCCTTATCAAAATATCTCGTCAATAGACCTATATTCGGTTTTCTGGTTGGCGCATTATCTTTGGCGAATGTTTTATCTATGAAAATATCTTCGAATTTAATACCTTCACTTTCAAAGGTTTCGATAATGAAATTTTGAACTGGCCAGAAGTTTTCTTCCGGATGTGACTTTGTTCCCAAACCGTCCTGATTCGTAACCATTACCAATTCATAATCCAATTCTTTCGCAATTTTTGATAAATAAGTGAAGACTTGCGGATAGAATTTCAGTTTCTGAAAAGAATCAACCTGATAATCTTCCTGTTCTAAAACCAAAGTTCCGTCACGGTCTATAAATAGCAATTTTTTCATTTTTTATGGACTTTTTATTTTTACTAAGGCTTCGAGAGCCTCAGCCTAACAGCGTTTGATAAGCAATGTCACACTGAGCGGAGTCGAAGTGTCTGTTTTTAGTTATTAATATTTTGAAGAGCTTGTATCAATTTTTCATTTTCTTCAGGAGAACCGATAGTAATTCTCAAACAGTTTTTAATTACAGAATTTCGGTTTCTGATAATCACATTTTTATTAACTAATTTCTGATAAACTGAATCTGCATTTTCTACTTCAATCAAAATAAAATTGGTGTCGGAAGGAAATGTTTTTTTTACCAAATTGATTTTTTTTAGACTTTCAATTAGATTCTTTTTCTCTTTCTGAATGATTTTGATATTTTCTGAAACCTGATTAATTTTTTCATTACTAAGTGTGTTTAGAATCGTATCCTGATTGAGCTGACTGATATTGTAAGGTGGTTTCACTTTATTATAAAATTTGATAATTTCTTCAGAAGCATAAGCAGTTCCAACCCGTACAGAAGCCATTGCCCAAGCTTTACTGAACGTTTGGCTCACGATAAGATTCGGATAATTTTTGATCTGATTTCTGAAACTTTCTTCTGGACTGAAATCGATGTAAGCTTCGTCAATGAAAACAATTCCGTTAAAATTTTCAAGAATATATTTAATATTTTTAATCGAATTTCCTGTTGGATTATTAGGCGAACAAATGAAGATAATTTTCAGATTTTCATCTTTTAAATATGGCTTTAAAGTTTCTAAATTGATTTGAAAATCATCATTTAAATCAAGATTGATCAATTCCACATCATTAATATTTGCAGAAACCTTATACATCCCATAAGTTGGCGAAAAAGTCAAAACCTTATCTTTTTTCGGTTCACAAAATATCCGGAAAGCCAAATCAATCACTTCATCGCTTCCGTTTCCTAAGAAAATATTTTCAGTTGAGATTTGATTTATTTCACTTAATTTCTGTTTTACTTTGCTCTGATAAGGGTCAGGATAACGGTTCAGTTCTCCGAAAGGATTTTCGTTCGCATCCAGAAAAATACCGTTTTCACCTTTGAATTCGTCTCTTGCTGAAGAGTATGGTTCAAGATTCAGGATATTTTTTCTGATTAATTTTTGAATATCAACTTTCATTTTCTAAATATTTTAATCTTACCGAAACGGCATTTTTATGAGCCATCAACTCTTCGGCTTCCGCCATTAACTCAATGGTTTTTCCAATGTTTTGAATTCCTTTTTTTGTGATATTCTGAAATGTGATTTTCTTCACAAAACTGTCCAGAGAAACACCGCTGTAATTTTTAGCAAAACCGTTGGTTGGCAAGGTGTGGTTGGTTCCGGAAGCATAATCACCTGCACTTTCCGGACTGTAATTTCCAAGAAATACTGAGCCTGCGTTCTTGATTTTATCAGTGAAATTTTCTGCGTTTTCGACAGCTAAAATCAAATGTTCCGGCGCATAAATATTTGAAAATTGAATGGCTTCATCAATAGAATTCAACAAAATAGATTTGCTGTTTTGTAAAGCAATTTCTGCGATTTCTTTTCTTGGTAAATCCTTTAGTTGTTTCTTAATTTCAATATTAATTTCATTAATAATTTTCTCAGAATTACTTAATAAAATCACTTGAGAATCTGTTCCGTGTTCGGCTTGTGAAAGCAAATCCGCAGCAACAAAATCCGGAACAGAACTTTCATCTGCAATGACCAAAACCTCACTTGGACCAGCAGGAATGTCGATGGCAAGATTATAATTCAGAGCCAGCTGTTTGGCCGAAGTCACATATTGATTGCCTGGTCCGAAGATTTTATCAACTTTCGGAATCGTTTCTGTTCCAAAAGTCAAACCTGCAATTGCTTGACTTCCTCCAACTTTGAAAATGTTTTTAATTCCAATTAAGTTTGCGGTGAACAAAATTGCAGGATTGATTTTTCCATTTTTATCAGGTGGCGAACAAAGCGCAATGTTTTTACAGCCTGCAATATTTGCTGGAATTCCTAACATCAAAACTGTGGAGAATAAAGGCGCAGTTCCTCCTGGAATATAAATCCCAATACTTTCAATTACGCGACTTTCTCGCCAACAAAAAGCACCTTCGGTTGTCTCGATGATTTTTTTTTCTTCCTGTTGGGAATTGTGAAATTTTCTGATATTTTCAGAAGCAGTTTTAATCGCAGTTTTTAATTCGCCAGAAACTAGCTTGCTTGCTTCAATGATTTCTGGTTCTGAAATTTTGAAATCATTTAAAATAACGCCATCAAATTTTTCTGTGTAAAACTTTAAAGCTTTAT
The DNA here is from genome assembly GCA_001898785.1 of Chryseobacterium sp. 36-9. Classification (GTDB taxonomy): domain Bacteria; phylum Bacteroidota; class Bacteroidia; order Flavobacteriales; family Weeksellaceae; genus Epilithonimonas; species Epilithonimonas pallida. The sequence goes on from MKVE01000017.1 coordinate 237,917, forward strand.
CACCATTGATTTTCACTTTGTCAAAAACAGATTTCACTTGCTCAGAAAGATTTTCCTGATTTTGCAATGGTCTTTCGCAAAGTGATTTCCATTCGTAGACTGGTGGGTATTTATATTGCCTAATCATAATATCATTTTTTCAATTTCTAAAACTAAAATTCCTTGTGCGCCTTCCTTTTTCAGGTTCTCAATCACTTCCCAAAATTGATCTTCTTTGATGACTGAATGAATGGATGACCAACCACTTTCGGCTAAAGGAAGAATAGTTGGCGATTTCATTCCGGGTAAGAGATTGATAATTTTTTCAAGGTTATCATTAGGTGCATTCAGAAGAATGTATTTGCTTTCCGAAGCTTCTTTTACGGCATTGATTCTGAATAAAAGTTTGTTTAAAATCTCCAGATTTTCATTAGATAGATTCTCATTGGAAATCAAAACGGCTTCACTTTCCAGAACAGTTTCAACTTCTTTCAAACCATTAGTCAGTAGAGTAGAACCGGTACTGATGATGTCAAAAATTCCGTCGGAAAGTCCGATTCCAGGTGCGATTTCTACACTTCCACCAATCTTTTCGATTTGTGCATTGATGTTATTTTCTTGGAAATAGTTTGAAAGAATCTCTGGATAAGAAGTTGCTACTTTTTTATTTTCGAAATATGGGATTCCGTTATAATTTTCTTCTTTCGGAATTGCCAGAGACAATCTGCATTGGGCAAATCCAAGCTTTTGAACAATTTCAATAATTTTCTTTTGTTCCAAAACTTCATTCAGACCGATAATTCCGATATCAGCAACACCTTGCTCTACATATTGCGGAATATCATCATCACGAAGAAATAAGATTTCTAATGGAAAATTAGTGGAAACAGCCTTTAGTTTTCTGGTTCCGTTGGAGATTTTGATGCCACATTCTTCCAGCAGTTTCAGAGACTTTTCGCTCAGTCTTCCATTTTTTTGTATGGCTAATTTTAGTTTACTCATTTTTGATTTTATAGATAAGGTCTGAGTAAACAACAAGGAAAATTGGAAAACAAAAAACCGCCTGATTACTCAGACGGTTAATATTATTTTGAAGTTATGACATACCATTACCTTCCCGCCTGAACGTGAGAATGGTGATGATGATGCATAAGTTGTATAGACATTTCTTGCTTTTTTGTTGGGACAAATGTAGAACTAATTTTTAAATAATTATAAAATTATGTAAAAAAATTAATTAAAACTATTTTTCCATTGGGTAATCATTTCTGAAAATCTCGTGTTCTCAAAAGTTTTATTTCTAATTTTTGAAACTGTGTGAATGCCTTTTTCATCGGAGATTCTCAGGATTTCTTCAGCTTTTTGAGATTCGAAGGCGATGATTTCTGCTTCTTCAATTTCTGCCAGTTTATTTTTGTGAACAAAAGTGACAAAGTTTTCCATTAATGGTGAAATATAAGCACCTTCCGTTTGTTTCGGAATTTTAATCACATTATTCTGGAGAAACAAAAGATTTCCGAAGATACTTCTAGCAATTTTCTTGTTCGGATTCAGAAGAATAACGTCATCCAAATCATTTTCTTTGGCATAAATTTCAGCATAGATATTCTCGGCAGAATGAACACGGATGTTACTCAAAAGATTCGCATTAACATTGATTTCCTTAATGAGATCCAGTTCAATATTACCTTGTATATAAAGAATGTCTCTCGATTCTTCCACTTCAAAATAGAAAGCGGTTTCAGATTTCGGAAGCGGTTTGTCTTCCTGCTTTCTGTAAGCCATCAGTTGGATAATTCCATTCTCAATACCCTTACTCAAAACTTCTCTCTGAAACAGTTCCTGAAAAAATTCTAAGGTGTATGTCAGCGGAATATTCAGTCTCATTTTCCGCATCGATGCCATCAGGAAAAAATAAGATTCCTCGGCCATTATGAGATTTCCGTTTCTTACAAAGAACGATACCCAAACCGAATCGCCATAAAGAAAAGAACGGTTGATAACTTGAAGATTTTCTTCAGTATAAACTAATTTTTGCATTGTAGTATAAAAAAATAATGAACGATAAAATCGTTCATCCATTTATTTTTAAGCGGCGCCTAATTTTATCTGTAAGTTCTCTATCAGGTTTTCCCAATAGAGTTTGTTTTCTTCCTCATCGCCAGGCTCACAAAAGTCGGTGATGTTAAGCGAAAGGTCATCCGTTATTTCATCAATGACGATAGAAAGCTCGAAGAAATATTTCGTCCCTTCATCCTCTTCCCAACGGAAACGCACAAAACTTTCCGGCTTGTAACGGATCAGCGTCGCCTTCTCAGCAGGGCCACCGCCCCAGCTGAAATAGAAATCGTCTCCACGTTCTACAACGTCGTCTGCAAACCATTCTGATAATCCTTCTGCACTTGCCAGATACTCATACAAAATCTCCGAGAGACAATGCATATTGTATTCATACTGCACTTTCGTTTTCGCCATATACTAATTCTAATTGTGGCGCAATATATAAATTAATTTCTTATTTCCAAATCAAAATGTCTATGGAAATTCAAATTTTTTATAGAAAATAAGTATGATTTTTATTAGCTGATTTTGTACCGTTGATGAACACTAATTTTTATAATTATTTGACATCATCCAACCTAAAGATTTGGACAGCTTTTGACTGCGTCGAATAGCAATTTTTATTTTTATTATGGCAGCTATTTCCGCCCTCCGTTCCTGCTTTTTTCTGTCATTGCGAACGAGGTGAAGCCATCCATAGAACTTTCAATTATTGCAATGACAGAAAAAGAATTCCACTCAGGTCGGGCTGCAGATTCGTCGTTAAATCAAGATTTTTTCTAAAAACTCAATATTGTCATTCCGTAGGAATCTAAACGTCGCTGTCGAGATTCCTACGGGATGACGATTGGATGTTAATTTAAAATCTATCCCACTTCATCCAAAGCTTCCAGAATAATTTCGCAACCTTTTCGAATTTCGTCTTCAGAGATTGTCAAAGGAGGTGAAATTCTCAGATATTCATTTCTGTATAGTTGCCAGAAAACAATCAGACCTTTTTCCATACATTTTGAAGCGACTTTCAAAGTATATTCCGGAGAACCGAGATTCACAGCTAACATCAGTCCTTTCCCGTTGACGTTTTTGATTTTCGGATGAACCAATAATTCCCGGAAGACTTTTTCCTTCTTATCTGTCTCATTCATCAGTCCGCTTTCCAAAACTTCTTTCAGAGTAGCGTGAGAAGCCGCAGCAATCAAAGGATTTCCTCCGAATGTCGTGATATGTCCCAATTTAGGAGAATGTGAAAGGCTTGTCATAATTTCTTTCGAACTCATAAAAGCGCCAACCGGAACACCGCCGCCCATTCCTTTTCCCATTACCAAAATGTCAGGAACAATGCCATAATGCTCAAATGCAAACAACTTTCCTGTTCTTCCAAATCCAGGCTGAATCTCATCCAAAATCAACAAAGCACCAACTTCTTCGCAGCGTTTTTTGAGATTGATGAAATAATTGTCTTTCGGAGTAATAAATCCAGCCGCTCCCTGAATGGTTTCTACAATGACGCAAGCCGTTTTCTCCGTGATTTTATCAAAATCATTTTCATTATTAAACTCGATAAAATTAACCATTGGCAACAAAGGACGGAATTCTCTTTTGTGAACTTCATTCCCTGCAACAGAAAGCGCACCGTGTGTGTTCCCGTGATAGGCATCTTTGAAGGCAATGATTTCCTCTCTTCCAGTGTAACGTTTAGCTAATTTCAAACTTCCGTCAATGGCTTCTGCGCCAGAGTTCACAAGGTAAGTGACTTCCAAAGGTTCAGGTGTGGCTTCTGCCAAAAGCCTGCAAAGTTCTACCGGTTTTTCCTGAGCATATTCGCCGTAAACCATGACATGCAAGTATTTATCCGCTTGGTCTTTAATCGCATTCACCACTTTTGGATGAGAATGTCCAAGTGTATTGGCAGAAACGCCAGCTACAAAATCCAAATAGGCGCGTCCGTCTTTTCCATAGATGTAGCTGCCTTCCGCTTTTTCCACTTCGAAACCTGCTGCATAAGGTGTTGTTTGAGCTTGATATTTGAAGAAATTTTGTTTCATTGGTAGGATAGATGTTAGAAATTAGATTTTAGAAGTTAGATTCGTAAATCGTATTTCGGGGATTTTTGAACTTCTTGACTTTTGCAAAGTTCGGGAATTTGTAGAAAACAAGGAATCGTAATCTACAATATTATTAATCTTTTATTTTTAAATCATCTTTCAAATTACACCAACCGCTCCAACTACAATTTCCATTTATAAATTCTTTTGTTTTCTTTTTAAATGTGAGTTTATAATTTTCAACAGTTGTACAATTTCCTTCTTTTGGAATTGAATATAATTCTGATTCGAATTGAATTAATTTGTTCAATTCATTTTTATTAAGTTCTCTAATCTTGCCATTATTTGTAAAGAAGAACTTATTGTTTTTATTTTCGACAATTATTGAATCAGAAATCGAATGAAAGCAACCTTTTGATTCATATTTTAAAATCATCTGGTTATCTTTTAATTTTCGTAGAACTGAGTTTTCTATTTGCTTTGAAATGTCAATATAATCAGGATTGATGATTAAAGTGTCTATATCTTTTCTGTTATTTGCCTCGTAAGTTTTTATCTGCTTTCTGCCAAATAAATCATGATACTCAAACTGATAAGTACCTTTTTCGATACTATCAATTTTCAGAGGATTTTCAATAAATGGACTAAGTTCTTTTGGTAAAAATGTCTTGAGTATTTTATTATCTTTTTTGACAATAAGTTCATTAAGTTCCGGGAAATTTCCACTTGATTTTTTCTGATTTTTAATCTCAAGAATTAGTGTAGAATATTTTTTTGTACAACCAATCGACACAAATGAAAAAATAAACCCACAGAAAATAATTTTAAATATTTTTGATATTTTCATTATCAAATAAAATTCTTACTTCTTAACCCGAACCGGTGTTTTTGGTTTGTTTTTTTCCTCGAGTTTTTTACGTTCTGCTTCGGCGCGTTCAAAAAGAGAATTGTCGGATTGATAAACAATTTCCGGATAGTTCGGCGTATCTAGAAAAATATCGCCCCATTTCTGCAAACGGTCTTTGGTATTCCAGTTAAAATCCTTGAAGAAACGTTCATCTTTGGAGATTTTACTCATTGGATAAATATCCGAATTGGCACCGATATTACAATCGACCTGTTCCAGTTTTCGTTCTATGAAATGGGCCACAATTTCACCGCAAGTGGACAATGCGACTCCAATTCTGGTCACTTCTTTTGTTTTCTCGTTGGTGTCATCTGCATAAGTTATGGCCTGTGCGTTGCCAACTGCTTTTGCAATGTCTATGGCGTTATCTTTGAGATAGACAATCATATTCTTGCTTTTGATTTGATTGAATTCATCTTTCAAATTCAATGAGTCGGCTTTGCTGATGGCAAAAGCGTTTCCAAGAACACGGATGGAATCGGTGATTTCTTTTTCAGGATTGCTGTAAACCCGGATTTCGTCGCCGGTGACCTGTTTTGCACCCATCCAGAGAATTGGTTTGCGCATTAGATGCATTTCGCCATCGGTCTCGTTGAAGCTCAATGAGTCTGCGCGGCCCTGCATATTGGTTTTGAAAATCCGTACTTTTCTGAAGGCTCTCAGAAAGCTTTTCTTTTTCAAAGCGTTGGCAGAATCTGGCCTTTGAAATGTCAGAAATTTCTCTGCCGACATATATACCGAATCTTTGCTAAGAATTTTGACAGCGTAAGGTTTGTCGGTAATCATAGCCGAATCTTTCTTTTCGTAGATTTCACCGTAACCACCTTTGATGTAGCGGTTTTGTTTTGGATCATCCAAGGTCACGTTGCCGTTCCCTTTTCCAAAGCCTGTATTCCTGTTGAAGTATAATTTGTCTCCTGTCAGAATTTTGTCATTATAATGAATTCTGGAGTTTTTGTTAAGGAAAGATTCTCCTGTTTTGGAATTATAAGTTCCCTGTTCTGTATAAACATAATTTCTAGGGTTTTCTTTGTTTCTGATGGTGGTCGGCCCAAAAAAATCTGAAACTCCTGTATTTTGATTTTGCTTAATATTGTCGCTGACAATGGTATATTTATCTGTTTCGATATTGGAACGGCCAACGAAATCAATCATTTTGGTGTTGAGATAGTATGTCGCCGTCTTGGTGTACATTACACTTCCGTCATTACTGTAAATCGTTCCGCCGGTGTTGAAATAGGCTGTATTTGGGATTTTATCGTAATAAAGTGTTTCTGTTTTTATGGTTTGCTTCGGGTCGGTAAGGACTACATTTCTTCTGGCGATTCCACGTTGTGTGTTGCCATCGTATTCCATTTCTTCGGCAGTGATTCTATTTCCGTCCGGTGTTGTTAAAACAACATTTCCAATCGCTTTGAGAAAATTTTCTTTTTGGTAAAAAACAACTTCGTCGGCTGTAAGAACAGAGCCTTGATGTTCAAACTGAACATTTCCTGAGAAAACCATATTTCCATCATATTTGTCAGGGCTTACACCGGCAGTATCAGAATGGATATGTTTTACTTTTTTGGAAGCATCAGTGTTAGAACCAGGATTTGAATTGCTAAAAAAAGGGTCTTTTACCAGACCTTGATTTTGGATTGGTGGTGTAACCTGGGAAAATATTCTAACAAAAATCAGAACTAGAACAACAAAAAAGGATTTCTTCATTAATTTTCAGACTTCTTGTGTCCGTAGAAGTATAAGGAGTGCGTATCAATACTTACGCCAAATGCTTTCTCAATAGAATCTTTGATCCCTTGAATTCTTGGGTCGCAGAACTCTATGATTTCCTCGATCTCTTTATCAGAATTTTCTTTATAGATGACCAAATGGTCGTGCTGCTTGTCAAAATAAGACTTTTCGTAAGACGATGTGCTCAGTGTTTTTTCACCGAACTGATGCTTTCTGATCAATCCGGCATCCAGGAAAATTTCAATTGTATTGTAAATCGTTGCTTTGCTTACATGATACTTTTTCTGCATCATTAGCAGGTAAAGGTCATCCACGTTGAAGTGGTGCTCCATATTGTAAATCTCCTCAAGAATTGTATATCTCTCCGGCGTATTACGGAAACCTTTATCCATAAGATACTGTCTAAGGACGTCTTTTATGGTTGCAATATTCAGATCTTTTTGTTTCGTATCCATAGTACAAAATTAAAGAAATTTTCGGGATTATTCGTAATGCTTGTTTTCGACTTTTTCGATTCTCTCGATTTTGATTTTCTGGTCTAGAAGTGGAGCAGACTCTACTACAACATTATGACTTGCAACACCATAGGCGGTGAAATCATTACTTCCCAGCTTCTTTACAAAATTATAAATGTTAAGAATGATTTTATCCTTGATGGTGAGAAGAAAATCATTGATGTAAACATTATCAATAATGACGAATTTCAGATCCGGCGGGATATTATGTGCTCTTAAGGAAGGGTGCGAGCTTCTTGCAGGAATTGTTCCATCTTCCATCATTTCAGCCAAAATCTGCTGAAAATAATCATTAATTCTTCGGTCTCTTTTGAATCCTAACAAGAAACTGATTTTATAAATTGTTCCGGGCAGAATTTCTTCCACATGATATTTGAAACTATATGGATCTTCCTGATTAACAATGTTTAGAATGAAGTAATGGTCGGCTCTTTTAGGTTGCGCCCTGATAATGGAATAGATGATCTTCGATTCTACTTCATCATCCCGTTTTGCACGACTGAAGAATGCCAAATTGGTCGCATATTTCGGAATTGTCTCATCCAGTTTCATATCTTTTATTGTAGAGATATATTTCTGAAGTTTTACAAACTTAATGAAAGTCGTCTTGATAATTCTCCCATTATACCAGGCATACATACAGATGCCTATGAAACCAGCCAGTAGAACGGACATCCAGCCGCCTTCGAAAAACTTGATGATATTGGCACTGAAAAAACCACCTTCTATCACAATATAAATCAATGCGAAAAGTGCGATCCAGAGTTTGTTTGTTCTAGTTTTCAAAAACCAGAAAACCAAAAGAATAGTTGTCATCAGCATTGTCACGGTAATGGAAAGCCCATAGGCTGCTTCCATTCTTCCGGATTCTTTAAAATACATCACAACCACAAAACACAAAAGCAGAATTCCCCAATTGATTTTCGGGATATACATCTGTCCCTTGATTCCGGAAGGATATTCGATTTCCTGATTAGGCCAGAAATTGAGCGACATAGCTTCTGAAAACATTGTAAATGCACCTGTAATTACAGCCTGGCTCGCAATAATTGCAGCAGCTGTTGCGATAACCACCCCTGGAATAATAAACCATTCCGGCATAATACCGAAAAATGGATTTTTGCCACGGAATACTTCGTGATAATTGCTTAACAACCAAGCGCCTTGTCCAAGATAATTCAGGATCAACATTGCTTTCACGAAAATCCAGCTCACTCTGATGTTCTTGATTCCGCAGTGACCAAGATCAGAATATAATGCTTCTGCTCCTGTTGTACAAAGGAAAACGGCTCCAAGAATAACAATTGCGCTAGGAGAATTATAAATTAATTTTATGGCGTAATAGGGGTTAAAAGCTTTTATAATCATTGGATGTTCAACTAAATGAACAAGACCGAATCCGCCCAAAACCAGAAACCAAAGAACCATAACAGGCCCAAAAAATTTACCAATGAAACTGGTGCCGAATTGCTGAACGACAAAAATAATCACCAAAATAGTCAGTGTAATTGGAACAACCGGTGGTTTATGCATTACCAATTCAAGACCTTCTATGGCTGACATTACCGTCAACGAGGGCGTGATAATACTATCTGCAACAAGAGCCGCAGCTCCGATAATTGCAATGATGTACAACCATTTTTTCTTGAACCGTTTGACTAAAGAATAGAGGGACAAGATTCCACCCTCACCTTTGTTATCAGCCCTCAGAGCAATAATAACATATTTGATAGTGGTTTGTAAAGTCAGTGTCCAAATGATGCAGGACAATGCACCTTCTATATATTCTTCGGAGATAATTCCGCCTGCTTTTCCAGCATTGATGATGGCTTTCATCACATAAAGAGGCGATGTTCCGATGTCTCCGAAAACAATTCCTAACGAAACTAAAACTCCAATCCACGAAAGTTTTTTGAGGTCAAAATGACCGCTGCTATCTTGCGACATATTTGTGTTGTCTTGAAAATAATTCTGCAAATTTAGATTATTTTATATTCTGAGAAATTTTTTTCTGGAAAATGTAATATTGGAGAAAAAATCAACTCCGGAATTACTTTTTCTAATAGTGTCTCATATTGGACTTATAAATAATTAATGAAGCTCCAGAATTTTCTTTTTTTCAAATAATCCAGATTTTGGTCATTGGCGTAAGCTTCTCTTTCGAAACTGATGTTGCGGTATGCAAGTTGCGGGTTTCTGTATTTCAGATATTTCAGGTAATATTCGGAGAGATACCAGATGTAAAACGGAACGATTAACAATTCCAATTGCTGGCGAATATGAATGGTTTCGTGATTAATGAGAATCTTATTTTTGCTGTCTTCCTTTCTCTGAACAAAAATAAACGGAAATAAAGTTATCCCCGAAATTTTCATATTTTTGAGTAATCTTTGACAGACGATGACTATCATAAATCAAAGATAAAAATTTTGGTACAGTTTTTTAACTTATGAAACTAAATGACATCAAAGAGAATGAAGACTTTTATTATAACGAGCAGGGTTATAAGGTTTTTACGGAAAAATTCCATCTGAAGCGTGGTTATTGCTGTAAAAGCGGATGCAGACACTGCCCGTACGGCTATGATAAAAAGACAGATACTTTTATTAAAAAACCTAAATAATCTTAATATTATGAAATCGACGATTCACGAATTCCAAAATAAAAATATATTAACGATGAGTAAAAAATATTTCTTCATATTAATGGCAGCAGTTTCTTTGGGAGTGACTTCTTGCAGCCCTTTCCAAGTTAAATCTGATTATTCGGCGACAGCAAATTTCGCCAATTACAAAACTTATCTGCTAAGAACAGATGATTTGAAACTGAACGATCTTGATAAAGACAGAGTTTTGAATGAATTGTCCAAGCAAGTTCAGGCAAAAGGATTGATATCGGCACAAAATCCTGATTTGATCATCAACGTCAAAGCGTCTCACAAAAAAGTTCAGGATGTAACAACAAGTATGAACTATGGCTGGGGTTGGGGAAGACCTTGGGGCTGGGGCGGCGGTTTCGGTATGGGAAATACCTGGACCAACAACTACAACAGCGGAACCATTGTGATTGATATCATCGATGCGAAAACTCAAAAATTGGTCTGGCAAGGTGCCGGAAGCGGAATTTCTGTAGATTCGCCAAAGTCAAAACAAAAACAAATCCCGCAGGTTGTAGCTGAGATAATGGCTAATTATCCGCCGCAAAAAGGGAAATAGCTTTTCTTTAGATGGATAGATAATAGACGGATAGAAAAAAGATAAAACCGCAAAAAAATCTGCGGTTTTTTTATTCCGATATTTTTGTTGTCATTAGATCTTTCACTTCTTTTAGAACTTCGGATTTTCTTTGTTGATTAAGTTCTAAAACATTCAACAAATTGTGATTGCTGAATAATTCCTTTACCAGAATACATTTCTTTTCCAATAGTTTTTGCTTTTGTTTTCCGTCCAGAGTCGTCAGGCAAGTAATTGGATAAAGCGCATTTTGGTCCACCAAACTTTTGATGTTCTTATCTTTCGGATAATCCCAGGATAACAATCTCAATCCATAATATTCTGAAAAAGCCACAGAATCTTTGGTAAAATAAGTATTGGTAATCAGCCAGCCGTCAGTAAATTCGGTTTTGGTTCCGAAAAGATTGTATTGGATATCAGAAATATCTTTTATTCGGGATAAAACATACATTGGCGTTGTTACTGATATTTTCGTGTCTTCCGCATTTCGAAATTTACATTCTACCCAATAAGTTTTGTCGTTTTTATTGGCGATAACGTCTGCTTCGTGTATCACCGAATGGCCTTTTATCAATTGCCCGGTTTCAGTTTTGTAGCCGATGTTTTGAAAAACTCTGGCAATCCATTGTTCAAAATAGAATCCTGCAGGTCCTAACTCCAACAACGCTTTTTTCAGACTGTATCTTGCTGCGACAGAATTTGAGATTTTCTTCAATTCCTCAAAAGCCATTCTGTACAGTTCGCCGGTTGTGATGCCTTCGAAACATTTTGGCAAAACCGTTTCCAGAACTTTTTTTACAGAGCTTTCGTCCGCTCCGGAGTTCCGAAGTGAGTTTTCCAATTTCGATATTTCGAAGTCGACCGTTTCTCCAGCGTTGTTTTTTATCTTCATAATTTATATTTTGAATTTATCGCAAAGTTTCCAATATGAATTTTATCGAAGATAAAATCTTTGCGTCTTTTAAACTTAGAATTTAATAAATTTTTGTGCCTTTGCGATAATTTTTTTCGAATCTAAAGTCTTTTTTCTTTTATTCCACAAACCAAATCTCAAACCGGCTTCCCTGTTCCAGAGGTTTATAATTCAAGTAGCCTTTATGGGCTTCGATAATGCTTTTGCTGAGCGTTAAACCAATTCCGGAACCATTACTTCTTGTCGTGAAAAACGGAAGGAAAATCTTATCCTGGATTTCCTTTTGGATTCCGGTTCCATTGTCTTCTACACTTAGAATGATACGTTTGTTGTGAGTTTTGATTTCGGTTTTAATTGTTCTTTCAACATTATCGGAAACAGCGTAAATAGCATTGAGATAAAGATTAATTAAACATCTTTCAATCATTTTTTCATCAGCAGAAATCAAATTATTTTCCAATGAATTAATAATGGTGATATGTTTTTTTTCAAATTCAGGCTTAAGAAAATTGAGTGAAGATTCTACAATATTAGATATAGAAATCGTTTTGAAAACCGGTTTCGGAAGTTCGGCAACCTGACGGTAATCGTCTACAAAATTTAATAATTGTTTTGATTTGGAATTGATAATCATCAGACTTTCCTTCATATCCTGCTGGTCTTCCTTTTCGATAATTTCCTGATTGGCAATGTATTCAAGATTCTGAATCAGACTGTTAACAGGTGTTAAAGTATTCAGAAGTTCGTGAGAAATTACTTTCATCAGGTTATTCCAGGCTAATTTTTCTTTTTGTTCAATAATTTTCTGAACTGATTCTAAACTGATGATGCAAAAGCGGTTTTTTACATTCTGAACTTTTTTTGTCCTTAATGAAAACGATTGTTTTGTATTTTCATTAATCGAAATATCAAAAAATTCCTGAGAGTTTTCGTAATTCGTTTGTTTGATGATTTGGTAGAAATCGGGCGCTTTATTTTCGTAAAGATTCCACGAATTATACTTCGGGATTTCTAAAATTTCAAGAAAAATAGGATTCACATAAAAAACTTCCCAATCATCATTTTTCATTGACAAAATCATCAAACCTATTTCGAGTTGATTCAAAATTTCCTCATATAATAGTTGGTAAGATGATAACGAAAGATGCTCTTCTTTACTTTGATAATACAATTTCACAGCATTATCAACCAGGCCGTTTTCCTCAGTTTTTGGAAACAATGAAAAATCCTTTTTCTGAATTGCCAAAAGCAGTTTTTCCGTTTTCTGGATGTAAGACAAAGCCGAGGTCTGCGCCAAAATAATGCAGACCAAACCGACCAATGAAAACAAAACGCAATTGATCCATTTATTTTGAGAATAAAAATCAAAAGCAAAAATTCCGCTGACAATTGCCAATAGAATAAATATAATCCAGAATATTTGTTGTTTTTTCATTTATTTTTTTATTAACCACAAAAGGCACAAAGTTTTTGTAGATCAATTTATTTAAAAGTTCAAAAAGTTATTCATTTTCTTTTTTGAACTTCTATTTTTAACGGAATAATTATCTTTTGTGACTTTTGTGGTTAATTATATTACAAGTCAAATTTCTCCATTCTTCTGTAAAGCGCAGCTCTTGACAATCCCAAATCTTCCGCCGCCAGAGAAATATTTCCCCGATGCTTTTTCAATGCTTTTTTAATCAGGATTTCTTCCATTTCTTCGATGTTAAGATTCACGATTGTATTTTCTGATTCTTCATCTTGGGGCATCAGCAATTTAAGATTTTTCTCGTTGGAAAGAATTACGCTTCGTTCGATGCAATGGTCGAGCTCACGGATGTTTCCAGGCCAGGAGTAATGGGTTAATTCAGAAATTAAATTTTCATTTAAAGCCAAATCAGGTTTGTGATATTTTTGTTTGTATTTTTCTAAAAAATAATCAGCTAAAGTTGAAATATCTTCAATCCGTTCTCTCAGACTCGGAATATTCAATTCAACTGTATTGATTCTGTAATACAAATCCTTTCGGAAACGGTTTTCAGCAACGGCTTTTTTGAGGTTTTCATTGGTTGCAAAAATAAATCTCACATCCAACATTCGTTCCTTAGTTTCTCCGATTCTCGAAAGTTTTCTGTTTTGAATCAAACTCAACAATTTAGTTTGGAGATGAAGCGGAAGATTTCCGATCTCATCAAGAAAAACGGTTCCGTTTTCGGCATTTTCGATTTTTCCGGCATAATCCTGATGCGCATCCGTAAACGCTCCTTTTTTATAACCGAATAATTCCGATTCAAAAAGATTTTCCGAAAGACTTCCCAAATCGATATGAACAAAAGGCTGATTCTTCCTTTCCGACAATTCGTGAATGTGTTCTGCCAAAACATATTTTCCGGTTCCGTTTTCTCCCAAAAGCAAAACATTGGCATCGGTTGCAGAAACCCTCGAAATCTGATCCATCACTTCCTGCATTGCCGACGATTGGGTTTCCAATTGATATTGATTGGTTTTGATGCTGACATTTTCCCATTGATTCAGCTTCTTATTTTTTCGGGAAATATCGACAGCCAAATTTACGGAAGCGTATAATTTTTCATTATTCCAGGGTTTTAGAATAAAATCGGAAGCACCGTTTTTCAGGGCCTCAACGGCTAATTCCACTTCACCGTAAGCCGTCATCAAGATAATCGGAAGCTGAGGTTCCAGCGTTTTGATTTCCTGCATCCAATACAATCCGTCCTGTCCGTTTTCAAAACCTTTCCGGAAATTCATATCCAGAAGAACCGCATCCACTTGCTGTTCGGATAAAAATTTCAGAATATTCTTGGGCTGACTGAGACAGCTTACTTCCGTAAAAAACTTTTTGAGCCAGACTCTCGCCGAAAACAAAATATCTTCGTCATCATCCACAATTAAAATATGAGCTTCTTTTTTTCGCATTTAAAATTTAAGTTTTGGCTAAAGCCTTTTTGTTTTGTCCACTTTTTAAATGGGCTAAAGCCCATTCCTATTGATATTAATGCATATTTGTTTAAAAAATCGAATTTTCGTGCCAGTGGAACGACAATTTTAATTTCTACATAACGTCAATTGTGTAGCCGGTGGCGACACTATTTCCTATTTTCTATAGATTGTCGTGACAGTGTAACGACAATTAAGTTATCAATTTTTCCCTAAAATAAAATAATTTATCATTTATAATTCATCATTTATAATTAATATGTCCGTTTCCGTACAAAAAGTGTCCGATAATGAACAGTTTTAAAATTAATAAAATTATATTTAATCACATTTACAGAGTGTTACAAGATTATAAATTTGTGGCATCCGCATTGTGTAATTGTCTGTATGTAAAACAGTTATCTAAATATGGATACGAAAATAGTAAAAAAGAAATCTAAACTAAAATTTGTCTCAATTATCATCATATCTGCATTAACGGTTTCGGTTTTCGGATGGTATTTTTTGAATCAGAAAAAAACTTATAATGTAAAGTCAGAAGATATCACGATTGATGAAGTGACCAATGGAAAATTCGAAGATATGTTGATGGTAACTGCGCAGACGCAATCTCTTAATTCTTCTCTTGTGAATGTTTTGGAAGGTGGTGCTGTAAAAGAAATTTTTGCGGAAGACGGACAAATGCTGACCAAAGGGCAGCCCATCGCAAGAGTTTACAATCCGAATACAGAATTCAATTACCTGAATCAGGAAACGGGAATTATGCAGCAGATCAGCCAGATGAGAAGTTCGCTTTTAGAATTAAAGAATCAGGAATTCAGTCAGGATAAAGAATTATTGCAGTCTCAGAATGATTATAATACGGCGTTGCAGGCTTTTAATCTTCAGAAAAGATTGTACGATGCGGAAATCGGAAAGAAAACCGATTATGATATTGCTTTACAAAATTTGAATTATCAGAAAGACAGAAAACAAATTGTTGAAAAAGGAGCTTCCAATGAGAAAGTTTCGAGAAACGCTCAGTTTGCAGCCATCAATAATTCCATTAATCAGATGGAAAAAAGTTTGAATATTCTTCGTTCTAACAAAAATAATTTCCTCATAATGTCGCCGGCTTCGGGAAGGTTGTCCTCATTCAATATTTCTCTCGGACAAAATCTGACAAGTGGAGAAAGCATCGGGAAAATCGATTTGATGGGAGGTTACAAGTTGGTCGCAAAAGTGGATGAATATTATATTAATAAATTAACGAACGGAATCAAAGGAACGCTTGACAACAATGGAAAAGAATATGAAGTTATCATCACGAAGATTCTTCCGGAAGTGAAAGACGGACAGTTTTCTGTGGAACTGAATTTCATTGATGCAAAAATTTCAACCCTGAAAATCGGGATGACTTTCGGAGTGAAACTGAAATTATCTGCCGATACGCAAAGTATGATGATTCCGAAAGGGAATTTCTACAAAGACACGAACGGGAAATGGATTTTTGTAGTGAAAAATAATAAAGCTGAAAAGCGAAACATCAGTCTGGGAAGAGAAAATCCTCTGTATTATGAAGTCGTTTCCGGACTGAAGCAAGGTGAATCGGTTATTACTTCGGATTATTCTGAATTGAAAAAATACGAATTATTAGATATTCAAAAATAACAGTCAGAGCCTGATTATTAAATAAAACTAAAAAATATAACAATGCAAAAACTATTATTACTATTAATAACAATGATTATCGGTCTTTTTTTGACCTCTACGAGATTGAAAGGAAATGATTTTTCGAATGGGATTCAGAAATCAGAAACAAAGACTTTTAATTTGAGTTCATTCAATGCTTTGAAAACTTCCCAGGCGATTGAAGTGGAAATTGTAAAGTCAGACGAAGAAAAAGCGGTTGCGACAAGCACGCATTTGTCAGAACTTAAAATCGAAGTGAAAAATAAAACACTTTACATCCAATACAAACCTAATGTTTCGCTTCAGAATGCCGATACAAAAGTGGTTGTTTATGCAAAAGACCTTGTAAAAGCAGAAGCCGGAAATGCCTCTTCTATAAAAGTGAAAAGCCTTTTTGAAACTGCTGAACAAACTTTTGAAAGCAATGGAAGCGGAAGAATTGTTGCGGATTCTAAAGCTTCGGTTGTTAATATCAATACCGATAGTGCAGGTGGATTTTCGGGAAAAATCAATACGAAAAATCTGAATGTTGATGCTAATTCTGCAAGTTCGGTAAAAATCAGCGGTTCTGCAGATCATGCGAAAATCAATGTGGATAGTGCAAGTTCTGTGGATGCCAAAAATATGAATATTCAAACTGCAATAGCAACTGCAAGTGCGACATCATCGATAACTTTGAGTGTTTCAAAAGAATTAACCGCTTCTGCAAGTTCATTAGCTAAAATCAGATATAAAACATTGTCAGGAATTAAATTTTCTGCAAGCAGAAGTTCTGGAGGAACAATCGATTCTATTTAAAATAATAAACTATAAACTTAGAAAACTCAGATTAAATGAAGACCTTAAAGATGATTAATAAAAGCATTTTGACTTTGATGATGTTTTTATTGGCGGTGAATCTGAAATCTCAATCAAAAGTGGAGGTGGAATTCAATCCCAATATCGCCACGTATTCCATTGTCGAATATCTTGTAGCGAAGCATCAGGGAAGACTTTTCTACATCGACGGGAGAGCAGATATTGGTCATTTGCCTTTGGCAGATTTGGCGAACAGGGAAATGGAAAAATATGATAATTCGAAAATCATCAAAGCGATGCAGGATTATCTGCAGGTTGCCGGCCAGCAACAGGATTTGACTTATCAGGTTTTACTGAAGCACAATATTTTTCCGGCAAAAGGTTATGCTTACCAGATTGAGGAAAATGATAATGCAAAGAAAGAAGCAGTGGAAAAATTCGCCGAACAGTTGAGAGAGTTTTATATCGAAAGAAATCTGGGAAAATTCTTCAAAGACCAAAACCGTTTTTTAGAAGGCGCAAAGAATGAGGTCAGAAAAAATATTCCGGCTGGCTATATGGCTAAAATGGAGCAATATTATGGCGAGAAGTTTCTGGCTTACAGATTCTGGATTAATCCGTTGGATATTATGCCTAACATTCCGGTCTTCTGGCACGGCAACGGCCCAATGATTAAGTCTGACAAAGGGCAGATTGCCAATATGATCAGCAGTCCTTATCTTCCGCTGGAAAAGAAAAATAATATCAGGGATTATAAAGAATTTGGTTTCAATCATCCGGAAACGCTCAATTTTTTAATCACGCACGAGTTTGGTCATTCGTTTGTCAATCAGCATTTGGGCCCATATGAAGACAGGATTAACAAGAGCAGTAATCTGATGTCTGAGGCTCTTGTTGATAAGATGGCGATGCACGGTTATTCTTACTGGCCGTCTTGTGTTGCCGAGCATATCGTAAGAACAGGAGAAATCCGAATTGCGCTGGCTGATGGCAATCAGAAATTGGCTGAAAGCTTACGAAAACAGCATATGAATGACTATTCCTTTGTTCTGATTCCTGAATTTGAAAAGAAAATGGAAGTATATGAAAACAACCGTAAAAAATATCAGTCGTTTAAAGATTTTGTTCCTGAATTGCTAAATGTTTTGGATGAAACCAGTGTAGAAAAAGTGAGAACAAAATTGGGTTTATCTAATGTAAAATACGAAGTGAATTTAACGGTAAATGTTCCCGAAAACAGCGGTGATGTTTATATTACAGGTAATCAGTCAAGCATCGGGAATTGGAATCCTAACGTCATTAAACTTAATAAAACAGGTGAAACAACCAGACAAATTACATTCAAAACTTATCCTGATTTGAAATTCAAATTAACCAAAGGAAACTGGGAAACGGAAGGGAAAATCGACGGAATCGAAGAAGGGAAAGATGTTTCTTTGTCACTGGATAAAAATACAAGTCTGAATTACACGGTGAAAAACTGGAAACAATAATTAAACAATCAATAAACTAAAATGCAAAACCGATTATTGTTTTTAATCACAGTCATTATAGGTCTTTTTGTTAAAGGACAAAGTATTGACTTTAAATGGGAAAAAGATTCTATTAACGGAAAATTAGTTGATAAAATCGCAATGAGCGTGCCTTTCACTATCGAAAACAAAACGTATCGGTTTCAATTTGATTTAGGTGCTAATATGACTTTAATCTATGATAAATGCTTTGAAAAAACAGAGTTTATTAAGAATAAGAAAGTAGATGAAGCAATGGAAGCAGCTGGACACAAAGTTTTCACTGTTGATCATCAGAATTTCAGTGTTGGAAAATTAAAAATTGAGAATTATAAACTTAACGGGCTTTTGAACTTCGAACAGGAGGAAGCTTGCGGTGTTGTGGGAGCAGATTTGTTTCAAAATAAATATCTGGTTATTGATTTTCCTAACCAAAAAATAACTGTAAGTGAACAATTAAAAACCACTAAAAAAATTGATTTTGTTGACATCAAGATTATTAATAACAAACCGATTCTTCCTGTAGAGATTGATGGTAAAGTGTATCATTTTCAATATGATACGGGTGCAAGTATTTTTCCAATAGTTTCTTATAAAAAGAATTTTCAAAACTTAATTGATTCATCCAAAATTATTGAAAACTTTAATATCAGAAATTTTAATAATCCTCTGGTTGTAAAAGCAATAGAAACCAATAAAAATGTGATCATCGGAAAATCGACATTCAGTACCAAGGAGTTTTGGTTTACAGACGAAGATTACTTTTCCTTTGAACAACAGGGGCTAGACGGAGTAATGGGAAATGTTTTTTTCCTTGATAAAACAATAGTCATTGACTTTAAAAATAAAAAATTCGGAATCATAATTAAAAAAAATATACTACAATGATAAACATTCAAAACCTTTCAAAAGTCTATAAAACAGAAGATGTTCAAACCAATGCGCTTAACAATGTAAGCCTGCAAATCAAAGAAGGCGAATTCGTTGCGATAATGGGACCTTCCGGTTGCGGAAAATCTACTTTTCTTAATATTCTGGGATTGCTGGACAGCGCTTCATCCGGCTCATATCAATTTGAATCTGTTGAAACCATCGGAACTTCTGAAAAGAAAAAATCGGACATAAGAAAGAAAAATATCGGGTTCATTTTTCAGAATTTTAATCTGATTGATGAATTGACAGTTTATGAAAACATCGAATTACCATTAATTTACAACGGTGTTTCCTCCTCAGAAAGAAAAAGAAGAGTGGAAGAGATTATGGAGAAAATCAATATCGCTCACAGGGCAAAACATTATCCACAGCAGCTTTCCGGCGGTCAGCAACAGAGAGCAGCGGTTGCAAGAGCTTTGGTGACTAGACCAAAATTAATTCTGGCCGATGAGCCAACCGGAAATCTAGATAGTTCCAACGGAAATGAAGTAATGAATCTCCTTGCAGAACTCCATAGAGAAGGTTCTACAATTGCAATGGTAACGCACTCGTCTTACGATGCAGGTTACGCTTCCAGAATCGTGAATATGAAAGATGGTGAAATTTTCTCCGAAGAACACTCTTCCCAGAGAAAGGATGTTTTCGAAAAAGCGGATGCAAAAAACTTCGAATAATTGTTAAATAAGGATGTCTGATGATGGATGTTAGGTGAAAAATTTCCGACATCCAGCATTCTTCCTGCAACAAAAAAATAATTATGTTTAAAAATTGGCTCAAAATCGCCTTCATCAATTATAAAAAGAACTGGTTGTCTACCATCATTAATTTGTTTGGTTTAACCATCGGTTTGACAGGATTTATGCTCATCCTGATGCACTGGAATGACGAAGAATCCTTTGAAAAATGGAATCCGAAAAAGGATGACATCTATTATTTCCAGACTTATTACAAAAAAGATAATGTTTATGGAGGTGCTATCTCAATTCCTTTGGCAGAAAATGCATTGAAACGAATCTCGGAAGTCGAAGATTATGTTTTGATGAATGGTTCTGATATGTCCTACAAAATGACCACCAAACATACGACGGCTTATCAGAAAGGCGGGATGTCGGTCTCAGAGAATTTTTTCAACTTGTTCCCATTCAAATTAGTTGCCGGGAGTTATAAAGACGTTCTCAAAAATGATAACAACATTGCTATTTCTAATGTTGTGGCAAAGAATCTTTTCGGAAAAACGGATGTCGCAGGCGAAACGATAAAAATTAACACCACAGATTATATTGTTACAGCAGTCTATGAACTGCCGGCCGGAAACAGCCAAATGAAACCTGATTTTGTTTACAAACCTGCTGAGCAAATCAAAAATGATAAAGAAGCTTGGGGAAACTTCAATTATGCCAGCTTTTTTTTACTGAAAAAAGGCGCTGATCCTAGAAGCTTTGAGAAAAAATTCCTGGATATTATTATGCTTCGGGCAAAAATAAACTCTAAAGGTTCCGGAATGACACCTCAGCAGTTTATTGATACTTACGGGCCGACAGATACATTGCTAACACCGCTTGATAAGATAAAACTGCATTCAGAATCAACTTGGTTCGGGAAACCAGACTTCAAATCGTTGATGATTCTGTTTACTTTATCTGTTCTGATTGTGATTTTATCGGCCATTAATTTTATTAACCTTAAAACAGCGCAGGCTTCTCAACGTGCGAAAGAAATTGGGGTTAGAAAAGCGATTGGAAGTACAAAATCCAGTCTGGTTCTGCAGTTTTTGATGGAAACTTTCCTGATTTGTTTTGCATCTTATCTTTTATCATTAGCGCTCACAGAAATTCTTTTGCCAAGTCTTAATAAGTTTTATAACAAGGAAATCGTGATGAACGACTGGCATATTTACTTCTATTCATTGGTGATGGTGGTTTTGGTTACGGTAATTTCCGGTCTTATTCCTGCTTTATATTTATCCAATTTCAAAGCCATAGAAACCCTGAAAGGAAACTTTGCAAGAAGCAGAAACGGTGTTTGGCTCAGAAACGGAATCCTGACTTTGCAATTAATCATTTCGTCATTCTTTATCATCGGCGGATTGATTGTCAACCAGCAGGTAAAACATATGATGAACAAAGATTTAGGTTTCAATGGAAATCAGATTTTTCAGATTAATTTCAATGAATTCAATAACGGAAAACCTTGGCTGAAATATGAAAGACTGAGAACAGAAATGGCTAAAATACCCGGTGTAGAAAGTATATCTTTTTCAGAAGCGCCTCCGGGAAGCAACAATCAAAGCAGTTCTAATATGGATTATCTGAATACCAGTATTCAGGCGCGACACGGTTCTATAGACTATAATTATCTTCAGTTTATGAATGTTAAACTTCTGAAAGGACGTTTTCTAAATCCTAAATTATCATCAGATACAATTGACAATGCATTGGTCAATGAAGCATTTTTGAAAAAGTTCGGATGGACCAATGAACAGGCAATGAAAAGGGAAATCAGACCGGGATTCGATAACAAACCTTATCACATTATAGGAATTGTGAAAGATTTCAACATCAGAAGTTTGAAAAGCGAAGTAGAGCCGATGATATTCTTCCACTACAGAGAAACTTCCTGGAAACGGTACAATGTAAGTAATATTCAATTGAAATTAAAAGCAGACGATATCGACGGAACTGTAAAAAGATTGAAAACCTATTGGCAGAATAATGTAGAACCGGGTTATCCATTCAATTCTTATTTTATCGATAAGCAATTTGCCAAAACTTTTGAAACTTATCAGAAACAGCAGACACTTTTCACCATCCTGAACGCAATGGTTTTGATGGTAGCTTTATTAGGATTATTCGCTTTGTCTTCATTAATGATTGAGCAGAAACTGAAAGATGTGGCGATTAGAAAAACGTTGGGCGCATCAGACGGAACTTTAATTTTTGGTTTGACGAAGCAATTTCTTTGGATTACGTTAATTGCAGTTTTAATAAGTATTCCGATCAGTTATTATCTGATGAACGAATGGCTGAAAGATTTCGCCTACCGAATCGATATGCCGGTTTTCCCATTCGTCCTGAGTTTGATTTTATTATTGATACTGACTTTTGCAGTCGTAAGTATCAAAGCTTATCAGGCAACGAAAGTGAATTTAGTTAAATATTTGAAATACGAATAAAGATGGAAGCTAGAAGATAGATGCTGGAAGTTTTTCCATATAATAATTAACATCCATCTTCCCTCATCCATCTTCCAACCTAAAAACGAAACTATGCTAAACAACTGGCTCAAAATAGCATTCATCAATTACAAAAAAAACTGGCTTTCCACCATCATTAATTTGTTTGGATTAACAATTGGACTGACAGGATTTATGCTCATCCTGATGCATTGGAATGATGAAGAATCCTACGAAAGATGGAATCCAAAAAAGGAAAATATCTACGCTTTTCAAACTCATAACAAAGCAGAAAATACCTACGGAAATAATATTTCTGTTCCAATGGCAGAGCGTGCTATAAAAGTGATTCCGGAGGTTAAGGATTTTGTCTTGTTCAATGGTTCGGGGATGGGTTATAAAATGACCACGAAAGTCAAAACTGTTTATCAGGGCGAAGGAATGTCGGCTTCAGAAAGTTTTTTCAATTTCTTCCCGTTCAGATTGGTCTCCGGAAGCTATAAAGATGCTCTGAAGGGTGATAAAGTAATGGCTCTTTCCACAAAAGCGGCCAAAAATCTCTTCGGGAAAACCAATGTTGCAGGAGAAACTGTGAAAATCAATAATAAAAGTTTTGTTGTAACCGCAGTTTATGAATTGCCGGAAGCGAACAGCCAGATAAAACCGGATTTTATCTTCTCGCCGTATGAGCAGATGAAGGGTGATAAAGAACAATGGGGGAATTTCAATTACGGCTGTTTCTTTTTGCTGAAACCCGGAACAGATGTAGAAGCTTTACAACAGAAATTCTACGACAATATCTTTTTGTACAGAGCAAAAATCAGTGCGCAAGGTGCAGGGGTTACACCGCAAAAATATCTGGAATTGTACGGTCCTACAGGAAGTTTGTTTACGCCGATTGACAAGATAAAACTGCACGCCAAAGCCTCTTGGTTTGGAAATGGAGATTTCAAAACGATGATGATTCTGTTTACGCTTTCTGTTTTGATTGTTGTTTTATCAGCCATTAATTTTATTAATCTTAAAACCGCTCAGGCATCTCAACGTGCTAAAGAAATCGGCGTCAGAAAAGCAATAGGAAGTACCAAATCCAATCTTGTTCTTCAGTTTTTGTTGGAAACTTTTGTGATCTGTTTGGCGTCATATCTTTTGTCTTTGGCTTTAACAGAGCTTCTTTTACCAAGCTTCAACAAGTTTTACAACAAGGAAATCGTGATGAATGACTGGCATATTTACTTCTATTCATTCTTGATGGTTTTGGCGGTTACATTGATTTCGGGATTGATTCCTGCTACTTATCTAGCCAACTTCAAAGCTATTGAAACCTTGAAAGGAAATTTCGCCAGAAGTAAACACGGCATTTGGCTGAGAAACGGGATTTTGACATTGCAATTAATCATTTCGTCATTCTTTATCATTGGTGGTTTAATCGTTAACAAACAGGTGAAATATATGATGGATAAAGACTTGGGCTTCAGTGGGAAGCAGGTTTTCCTGATTAATTTCAGTGAAAATAGCGACAAGCCCTGGCTGAAATATGAGCGCATCAAAAATGAAATGAGAAAAATAGAAGGTGTTGCCGATGTGTCTTACGGAGAAGCGGTTCCGGGAAGCGGGAGATTCAGCAATTCTAATATGGATTATATGGACAAAAGCATTTTTGCGCAGCACGGTTCTATGGATTATAATTACCTCCAGTTTATGGATGTGAAGCTTAAAAAAGGACGTTGGCTCAATCCGGATCTTGCTTCCGATACTATTGCCAATGTCTTGGTCAATGAAGCTTTTGTGAACAAATTCGGTTGGACGGATGATCAGGCATTTAAGAATGAAGTTCGCCCGGGATTCGATAACAGACCTTACCATATTGTAGGGATTGTAAAGGATTTCAACGTTCTGAATCCCCGAAGAGCTATTGAACCCATTATATTTTTCCATTACAGAGAAACAGATTGGAAACGATACAATGTCTATAACATTCAGCTGAAAATAAAACCGGACGATATCGATGGAACGGTAAAAAGAATAAAGTCTTATTGGCAGAAAAATGTAGAGCCTGGCTATCCTTTTGATTCTTATTTTATCGATAAAAAATTCGCTGAAAGTTTTGTTAAATATCAGAAACAACAAACACTTTTCACCATCCTGAATGCAATGGTTTTGATAGTTGCTTTATTAGGCTTATTCGCATTGTCATCATTAATGATCGAGCAGAAGCTGAAAGATGTGGCGATTAGAAAGACTTTAGGCGCATCAGACGGAACTTTAATTTTTGGGTTGACGAAGCAATTTCTTTGGATTACGTTCATTGCAGTTCTAATAAGTATTCCGATCAGTTATTATCTGATGAACGAATGGCTCAAGGATTTCGATTACCGAATTGATATGCCGGTTTTCCCATTCGTCCTTAGTTTGATTTCTTTATTGATACTGACTTTTGCAGTCGTAAGTATCAAAGCTTATCAGGCAACTAAAGTGAACCTTGTGAAATACCTGAAGTATGAATAAAATTTTAGAATCTTCTTTTATGAAATATATTTTAACAGCGGTATTTTTAATGTTCGGAATTGGTCTTGGCTATTCTCAAAATACTAAGGAAATAGACGAATTACTTTCAACATACGAAAAAGCCAATCAGTTTAACGGCTCTGTCTTGGTTGCAAAAAAAGGGAAAATCATCTTTGAGAAAAGCTATGGCTACAGAAATGCGGAAAACGGAGAAAAGAATACAAACAACAGCCAATACAAAATTTTTTCTACTACAAAAATGTTTACTGCAACTGTAATTCTAAAATTAGTGGAACAGGGAAAACTTTCTTTGGATAATAAATTATCAAAATATTATCCGGATTTTCCAAAAGCAGATAGCATTACTATAAAAAATATGCTTTCCCATACATCGGGAATACCAGAAGCAGAAGACTCAGACAATACCAAAAACGAAGAAACATTTTTAAAATATATTACTTCGAAAAAATTGGATTTCTCACCTGGCAAAAGTTGGGGTTATTCCAATTCCAACTATTATTTATTAGGTTATATAATCAAAAAAGTAACGGGATTGGAGTATGACAAAGCCATTGAAGAATTTATACTAAAACCTTTGAAAATGACATCAAGCGGATTTCACTTTAATGAACTGAAAAGTGAGAATAAGGCTGTAGGATATGAGTTTATTGATGGAAAGAATTCCAACAGAGCGTTACTTTTCAAAACAGACCACCCTTTTGCAGCGGGAGCCATCTATTCTACGGTTGGAGACCTATACAAATTCAGTGAAGCTTTATATGGTGGTAAAATTATTAGCAAACAAATGGTGGAAACAATGTACACACCATATCTTAATGACCATTATGGTCTTGCACAGGAAATCTACAAAACTCCGAATTCTGATATCATTCAGGTTGGGCACGGCGGCGGTGGTCCGGGTTACAAGTGTAGATTTGTTAAGGATTTGAAAAATGATATTACAATTATTATATTGATCAATTCCGAGATGATATCAGCAAAAGCAGCGGATAATATCACAGATATTATTTATAATAGACCTTATACTGCAATGAGCAAGAACAGAATTGATGCGAAAGATCTGCAAAAATTGCAAGGTATCTATTCTTTCAATTCGGAAAACTATTATATCAATATCATTAATGGGACAGTGGTTTTAAACGGAGATGGAATTCCAAGAATGCCTTTGGCTCCAATTACTAAAATCGATTACAAACTTTTCGAAAATTTTGACTTAAAATTCAATGCAGATAATACAGGAAAAATAGGATCAGTTACTATAACTAATACGCAAGGAACAAAAACGGCTAAAAAAATAGCGGATATTTTTTCCTGGGGAATCATAGGAACGGCAACTCCAAGTGGTTGGGAAGGGAAAGATATTGTTTTAGAAACTCAAAAAAGCAATCCTGATTTTTACTATCTCAAGAACTATAAATTGAAGGCTGGGGAATTGAGATTTCGTTCAAACAATGACTGGGCGAATAGTTTGGGACTCAACAGTGATGATAAAAGTATGTGTTACGACGGGTACAATATCATTATTAAAGAAGAAGGGTTTTATGATATTGTATTGGATCTGAGCATCAAATCTAAACCTCAATATTCAGTTAAAAAAGTAAACTAATAATAACGCGATTATGCTGAAAAACTGGCTCAAAATAGCATTCATCAATTACAGAAAAAACTGGCTTTCCACCATCATCAATATTTTGGGATTGAGTGTTGGCTTGTGTGTTTTCCTTTTGATATTTATCCATTGGCAGGATGAGAAATCGTATGAGCAGCATAATCCTAATAAGGACAAGATCTATCTGATAGAAAATAAAAATGCGGATTTCGGAACAATGGTTGTTTCCAGCTATCCTCAGTTGACCGTTTCTAAAGAAAAATTTTCAGAAATTGAAGATTATTGTATTGCCAATCTTTGGATATCATATAAAGTCCGTTTAATGTCAGAAGGTAAATCTGCCTTTGCATCATCTTGTAGAGCATCAGATTCTTTTTTTGATTTTTTTCCTGTGGAAAGAGTGGCAGGCAGTTTTAAAAATGCTATTGATGACAAATCTAAAATTGCCATATCAGAAGAAACCGCAAAGACACTTTTTGGTGATGAATTTAAAAACTGCATTGGAAAAACAATCACTCAGGATACGCCAGATGCTACACCACTTGTTGTAACAGCAGTTTATAAAAATCCTGAGATCAATACTGTTTTCAAACCGGGATTTATAATGAGAAATCAAGGTTTGGATAATAATGATAAATCTAACCAACAATGGACAAACTATAGTTATGTTGGCTATTTTAAACTTAAGCCAGGAACAGATGTTAAAAATCTTGAGAAAAAACTTTCTGATCAACAAGCCGAACAGGAAAAAAAGGCAGTAGAAAGCTGGGGAGAAAAATATAATGCTAGAATCAAACCTCAGGTTTATCTTACACCGATTAGTAAAATGAAGTTGGACGCCAAAAGCGAAGGTGTAGAAAAAGGAGATAAAAAATCCATTATGATTTTGCTGGGTTTATCTGCTTTGATTTTGATATTGTCAGGAATCAATTTGATCAATCTTAAAACGGCGCAGGCTTCCGAAAGAGCAAAGGAAGTTGGAATAAGAAAAGTAGTGGGAAGCACAAAATGGAAATTGATTTTACAGTTTTTACTGGAGACTTTTATGATTTGTTTTGCTGCTTATATTGTCGCTTTTGCCATGGTAGAGTTACTATTATCTCCATACAATAGATTTCTTAACAAAAATATCAAACTGAATGACTTTACATTGTTTATCTACACAGGATTATTGTTGTTTGTTTTTTCATTGATTTCAGGATTGATTCCGGCAATTTATCTTTCTAATTTCAAACCGATCAATACGTTAAAAGGCAACTTTTCAAGAAGTAAAAGCGGAGTCTGGCTGAGAAATTCTATTCTGGCTTTGCAACTGATTATTTCTTCATTTTTCATTATCTGGTCATTGATCATAAATACACAAGTAAAGTATATGTTGAATAAAGATTTGGGATTCAGAGGTGAGCAGGTAATTCATATTCAATTTAAGAAAACTGATTGGCGGAACGATTACAACTCAAAAAAATATAATCGTCTGAAAAACGAAGTTTTAAAAATTGCAGGTGTTGAAGATGTTACAGGTTCCGTTAATTCGATAGGAATGGGTTTAGCTAATGCTTCTACAGTTCAAAATGCGAAAGATACGATGAAGTCTGTACAAAGCGTCTTGGTTGGCGGAATTGATTATAATTATTTTAAATTTTACAAGATCAAATTTACATCGGGAAGAGACATAGATTTACGCTTTGCTTCTGATACGATTTCCGGAGCAATTGCCAACGAAACATTCATCAAAAAAATGGGCTGGAATCAGAATCAGGCACTTGGTAAAGAAGTGATTCCAGGCTGGGAACATAAAAAGAAATATCAAATCCTTGGTGTCATCAAAGATTTCTACATCAATGGTGTGGATAAACCGATAGAGCCAATGTTATTTTTTAATTACGACAGAAACTGGGCGAAAAATAATATGAGCAACCTGCAGATCAAGATTTCTCAAAACGATATCAGCGGAACATTGGAACGCATCAGAGAATTCTGGACAACTAAAGCAGAACCAGGCTATCCTTACGATTTTGAATTTGTAGATAAACAGTTCGCCAAAACATATGAGAAGTTCCTGAAACAACAGACTTTATTTACAGCTTTAAACATCGTTGTTCTCGTCATCGCGTTGTTAGGATTATTCGCATTGTCATCATTATTAATCGAACAAAAACTGAAAGATGTTGCTATCAAAAAAACTTTAGGCGCGGACGAAAAAACAATTGTCTGGGATTTGACAAAGAGATTTTTACTGATTTGTGTGATAGCGGTTTTAATAAGTATGCCTTTCGGATATTACGCGATGAACGAATGGCTGAAAGATTTCGCTTACAGAATTGATATGCCGGTTTGGCCTTACATTTTGAGTTTGTTTTTATTATTGATTCTGACATTTATAGTCGTGAGTTTCAAAGCTTACCGAGCAACCAAAATCAACCTTGTTAAATACTTGAAATACGAATAAAATGAAAAAAATAATCATCTTAATGTTAACATTAATTATCAATCTGTTTTCCGCACAAACCAACAGATTCATTTACGAAATGGAAATGAAACTTAAGGATAAACCAATGAAAATGAATATGGTTTTGGACATTGATAAAAATTATACAAAATTTTACGATTACGATTTTCTAAAAAATGATTCTATCAGCAAAAAAACCGGAGAAAATTGGCAGACCAATACACAATCTGACCAGTTGATTCTGAGAAAAGCTAACTCCAACGAGAACAGAGCTTTTCACGACAATATGTTCGATTATTTTGTAATTGACTCCAAAGACGAAATGAATTGGAAAATCGAAAAAGAAACCAAAAAGAGTGCTGAATATTCATTACAAAAAGCGACTACAGATTTTGGTGGAAGGAAATGGACCGCTTGGTTTTGTTCAGCTATTCCTTTTCACGAAGGACCTTACAAATTCAGAGGTTTGCCAGGATTGATTTTCGAACTGCAGGATGATAAAGGTGATTACAATTACACATTGTCAAAAAGCATCAATCTTCCGGAGACTTTCGTAACCACTAATTTTCTGGAAACCCATTATGGCAATCAGCCTGTTAAAGTGACTTTGAAACAATTCCAAAAAGTAAAGCTCGATTATTACAGTGACCCGGTTGCCGAGATGAGAAATAATCTGAAATCTGGCGGAACAGTGATCATTGGTGGAGAGAAAATCACAAGCCAGGAACAGCTTGACCAAAAAAGAAAATTCATTCAGGAGAGCATCAAAAATTATTATAATCCGATAGAATTGGACAAAGCGATTCCATATCCCAAAAATTAAAATTGTCAACGACAAACTATTATGAAAAAATTACTCTTCATATTATTGATCAATCTTCTTCCCGCTCAGCAGAGTTGGACACTCCAACAATGTCTGGATTATGCTTCAGCCAATCATCCATTGGTAAAACAATCTGCGGTTAATATTCAGAAAAATGAAAGACAGCTTTCTGCCGCAAAAGGAATGCTGTTACCGTCTGTGGATGCTGGAGTCAATCACAATTATAATTTCGGAAACGGAATCAATCAGCAGAATAACCAGCGTGAAGCCATCAATACGCAAACCGATAATCTCTACGCACAAGCCAATTGGGAACTGATGAACTGGCGAAATTACCTCAATATTTCTTTGTCCAAAATCAACAAGGAAAGTTCAACTTTCAAAATGAAACAGGCTCAGAATGAAGTTAAACTGAATGTCATTCAAATGTTTTTCACTTATCAGAACAGCAAAAGCTGGCTCGAGGTTTTAGAAACACAGCTTTCCGGAATTGAAGACCAGATTAAAAGGACCGAGAAAGAAGTCGAAATCGGGAACCGCCCGAAAAGTGATATTTACGATATCAAAGCCAACCTTGGAACAATGCAGGAACAATGGGTTTCTGCGAAGAATCAGAGAGACCTTTCTAAAATTAATTTATTAAATGCATTGGCCATTACAAAAGATACTCTGGATTTCAAAATGACTGAAGAAAATTTGGCTGATTCCAATTTCAACGATGCTAATTTCATCCAAAATCTTCTGGAAAAAAATCCGGCTTATCAAACAACTCTCGCAGAAATCAAAACCCAGCAGAAAAGCGTAGAAGTTGCAAAATCTGCTTATCTGCCAACTTTAAACGGTTCTTACACCTGGTCAAGTTTTTATAACAAAGTCTTGGGACAACCTGCTCCGGCCAATTTTTCAGACCAAATCAAAACCAACAAAAACCAGCAATTAAGTTTCGGACTCAATATTCCGATTTTCAACAAACTGCAGGTGAAAAACAATGTCGAGATAGCTAAACTGAATGTCATCAATTCCAATTATGATAAAGATATTGTCATTAATGATTTGACAAAAAGCATCAATTCCATCAAAGCCCAATTCCTGAATGCTCAGGAAAAATACAATCTTTTGGAAGCCAATTTTGAAAACCAAAAATTATCATTCCAAAAATCCGAAGAAAAATACAAAGAAGGATTAATGGATGCCTACACATTTTTCGTAGTAAGGAACAACTGGCTTCAGGCAAATTATAATCTCATCAACAGTAAAAACGACGTTGTCCAGCAAACAGAATTACTCAAAGTTTTTGAAGCTGGCTTATAACATTTAGATTCACAATGTCAGTCTGAGCGGAGTCGAAGACTTTCATCAAAAAATTCTTATTATTATTTTCTTATGAATCCTTCCGAAGACTCACACTTTGGAGGGGTTTTTTATTTTACTCATTTTGGCGCTTATTTCCGCCCTCCACTCCCGCTTTTTCTGTCATTGCGAACGAAGTGAAGCAATCTGATAGAAATTTTATACAATCGCAATAACAGAAAAAGAGCTCCGTTCAAATCGGGGCGCAGATTTACCACAAAGATAACATTCGCCATCAGAACAAAAAATAAGTATTTCTTTGATGAGCGAAGCGTCTTTGCGAGCTTTAAAATATTTTCAATAATGAAAAAAAATCTTTGCGCTCTTTGCGTTAAAGTAGAATTCTCAATTAACTTAATTTTTAAAAAACAACTTTTCTGATTTTAAATTTTTCCGCAACTTTGCTTCCCTTTCAAAAGCAAAAAATTAAATATTTCAGATGAAACGTTTTAACGTTCCATTTGACCTAAAGAAAATAAATATTCCAAATGAAACTTTGTATTGCCGAAAAACCAAGCGTTGCCCGTGATATAGCCAAAGTTTTGGGCGCTACAACTCCCAAAAGCGGTTATATGGAGGGAAACGGCTATTGCGTTACCTGGACTTTCGGTCATCTTTGTACT
>MKVE01000017.1:269719-317475 GCA_001898785.1 Chryseobacterium sp. 36-9
TTGATTTTCTTACCGATTATTCCCAAAAACTTTGGAATCAAATTAATTCCCAATAATGGCGTCGAGAAACAATTTCAAACCATAGAAAAACTGGTTCAGGAATGCGATGAGGTCATTAACTGTGGTGATGCCGGGCAAGAAGGAGAGCTCATTCAGCGTTGGGTTTTGCAAAAAGCAAAATGCGACAAACCAATGAAAAGGTTGTGGATTTCTTCTTTGACAGAAGATGCCATAAAAGAAGGCTTTGAAAATCTGAAACCGGCTGATGACTACAAAAATCTTTATTTGGCAGGCAATGCAAGGGCAATCGGCGATTGGCTTTTGGGAATCAATGCAACACGATTATTCACGAAAAGATTTGGTGGAAACAAGGGTGTTTTGTCGATTGGACGAGTTCAGACACCAACTTTGGCGATGCTTGTTCAGCGTCAAAAAGAGATTGACGCTTTTACGCAGGAAGACTATTGGGAACTCAAAACTAAATATCGCGATGTGCTTTTCAGTGCATCGATTGACCGATTGAAATCGTTGGAAAAAGCAGAACGAGGCCTGGAATATCTCAAACAGAATCAATTTGAGATTGTCTCTTTTGAAATCAAAGAAGGTAAGGAAAAAAATCCGAGATTGTTTGATTTGACAGGACTTCAGGTCGAGGCCAACAAAAAATATGGTTTTTCCGCAGAACAGACTTTGAATTACATCCAAAGTCTTTACGAGAAAAAATATACAACTTACCCAAGGGTTGATACGACTTATTTATCTGAAAATCTTTATCCGAAAATTGCCGGGATTTTAAGAAGTATGACTATTTATTCGGAGTTTACAGCGCCGTTGCTGGCTCAGCCTATTCCGAAAACAAAAGCAGTTTTTGATGATACGAAAGTGACCGACCACCACGCCATTATTCCGACAGAAATTCCGCCTTCGTCCAATCTTAGTAGAGAAGAGAAGCTGGTTTATGATTTGGTAGCGAGACGATTCATTGCTGTTTTTTATCCTGAATGTAAAATTTCGAATACTTTAGTAGAAGGTCAGGTTGGAACGATTCCTTTCAAAGCTTCGGGAAAACAAATTTTGGAACCGGGCTGGAGAATCATTTATGCCAAAGACAAAAAAGAAGAAAAGGACGAAAAAGATAAAGACGAGGAACAGACGATTCCCGAGTTTGTTGCAGGAGAAAAAGGTGACCACGAGCCATTGATTCATCAGGGGAAAACTTCGCCACCAAAACCTTACACAGAAGCAACTTTACTACGTGCAATGGAAACGGCAGGGAAACAGGTTGAAGATGAAGAATTGCGTGAAATGCTCAAGAATAACGGCATCGGAAGACCTTCAACCCGAGCAAATATCATCGAGACACTTTTCAAAAGAAAATACATCGAAAAGAAACGTAAAAATCTCATCGCCACACAAACCGGAATCGAATTAATCGACACGATAGAAGACGAGCTTCTTAAAAGTCCGGAGCTCACCGGAGAATGGGAATCGAAACTCAGAAAAATCGAAAAAGGGGAGTACGAGGCCAATCAGTTCAAAGAAGAATTGATAGAAATGGTTACCGATTTGACCCAAAAAGTTATCAGCGGAAAAGGGAAAGTTATCATTCAGGAAGAAAAAAAAGAAGCTCCAAAAGAAAAAAAGCCAAGAGCGAAAACCGAGATTGTCTGGGAAGAAACACAATGCCCAAAGTGTAAATCTAACAATCTGATGAAAGGCAAAACTGCCGTTGGCTGTTCCGATTATAAAGGTTGTGGTTTCAAAGTTCCATTCGAGATATTAGGAAAAAAATTATCAGAAAAACAACTTCAGGATTTGATTCTGAAAAGCAAAACTTCCAAACTGAAAGGCTTCACGGTAGAACAAGAAGAAGGGGTTTTAATCCTAAATGAAGATTTTTCCATCACTTTAAAATAGAATAGTTACTAAAATAAAAAACCCTTTCAGAGCTTCAAACTCTGAAAGGGTTGAATCGTTTTACTCTCGCAGATTTACAGATTAAGCTGATAAATCTGCAAAATTTGTCACATCAGCGAGAAATAATTTATTTCACAACAATCGCCTTTTTCAAACCACTATCAATTTTATAGTCAGTCGAATTATTGATTTTTACATTTTCAAAAACAATATTCTGAGCGTTCTTGCCAACAATTCCTTTTTTACTCGTGATATTCACATTTTTGAAATAAAGATTTTCAATCAATTTATCAGGTAACCCTGCAAAACTGAATGCTGTTTCAGACGAAGCACAATTCACATTACTCACATAAAAATCGTGGAAATAAGGTACTTTTTCGCCGGTATGTTGTGCTGCTTCACTTTCTTTGGTGCTTCCAACAGGTGCGTCTGCATAGAATGTGTCAAACAAAACTGCTTCCTTAATAATATTTTTCATTTCAATATTATCGATGAAAATTTGGCTCACATCACCACCTCTTCCGGAGTTACTTTTCACACGAATTCCGATGTCGGTTCCATCGAAAGTACAGTTGGAGACATAGATATTTTTCATTCCGCCATCCGTGTTACTTCCGATTACGAAACCGCCGTGACCTTCATTCACAGTACATTCTGCGATGATGACGTTTTGTAGAAGTGCTTCACCGTTTTTCGGCGTTCCACTGGATTTCATACAGATGCCGTCGTCGCCGGCATTCACTTTTGTGTTGTAGATAATCACGTTTTTTGAAGCACTGATGTCGATGCCATCACCATTCTGAGCCCAGCTTGGGTTATAAACGGTTGTATTTCTAATCACAAGATTGGTGATTTGTTTTGGATTAATCACAAACTTTGGCGAGTTTCTGAACGTTGGTCCATCAATCAAAAGATTCGTTACTTTCGAAAGCGTGAACATCATTGGTCTTAGATAATGATGCAGTTGCTGATACATATCAAGCGTTGCATTTGGCATTTTGGTAATCACTTTGGCCAGTTCTTCCCCACGTTTTGCCGCTTCGCTTGGATACCATATTTTCCCGTCGTCACTCAAAACACTTCCGGATTTTGCTACCAGTTCCTGCCATTGTCCTGCAGTCGTCTTGAATTTCTTTACAGGTCGCCAAGCTTCGCCTGCACCATCAAAAATACCTTTTCCTGTAAACGAAACGTCCTTCAGATTATTTCCCCAGATTGGTGGAGTTACTTCAAATTTCCCTGACGAAGTTTCTCTCATCGGAAATTGCTTGATATCGCTGCTGAACTGCACAATTGCACCTTCCTCAACGTGAAAATCGATTTTACTTTTCAATTCGATTGGTCCTGTTAACCAAGTTCCGGCAGGAACAACTAATCTTCCGCCACCGTTTTGAGCAATCGTGGAAATCGCTTTTTCAAAAGCTTTTGTGTTTAATGTTTTTCCGTCGCCAACGCCACCAAAATCCTTGAAGTTATAATCCTTTTGCGGAATTGTCGGCAAAACCATTTCCCCAAATTTGAAAGGTGCTTTCTCGATGTAATAATTGATGTCGTTTTTCTGTGCAGACATCATCGATACCACAGAAAACGCAAGACCTATTAACAGTTTTTTCATTGTTTATCTATGTAATTTATTCTATTCTAAAATTTTGTTTAGGCACCTTAATTCCCCTGCAGTTTATCCTGAGCTTGTCTAAGGGCTCCCAAACCTAACGGAGTGGTTCGACGAAGTCAATCTTTTCACTTCACTTCGTTGCGTAAAAAAGATTTCCGCTCAAGTCGGGTTGCAAGTAATTTTATGTCAAATTAAAGTCTTCGACTCTGCTCCGACTGACAATGTTTATCTTATTAAAGTTAGTATTAGGTTTGTCACACTGAACGGAGTCGAAGTGCCTTTCATAATAATTGAAAGATTTCGGATAAAATTAAACAAAATAACGAATCGTGCAATCGATTGCGCAAAATAAAAAATAACAACACTCGGAAAGTATTATTAAACCTAAGGAAACTCAAAATCGGAATACGCTTTTTTCCACATAATTCTTATTAATTGCTTCAAATTTCTTTAATTTGCAATGCTAAAAATAATTTCAACAATGATTATTCAACCTAGAACAAGAGGATTTATTTGTTTGACTGCACATCCGGACGGAGCGCATCAGGCTGTAAAAAACCAGATAGAATATGTAAAGTCGAAAGGCGAAATCAAAAACGGGCCTAAAAAAGTATTGGTAATTGGTGCTTCCACAGGTTTTGGTTTATCTTCCAGAATTGCTGCTGCTTTCGGTTCAGGCGCATCAACAATTGGTGTTTTCTTCGAAAAACCGGCATCTGAAGGCAAAATGGGAACAGCGGGTTGGTATAACTCTGCTGCTTTCGAGAAAGAAGCACACGCAGCCGGACTTTACGCCAAAAGTATCAACGGCGATGCATTTTCTGACGAAGTGAAAAAAGAAACTATTGAGTTAATTAAAAAAGACCTTGGTCAGGTGGATTTGGTAGTGTACAGTTTGGCTTCCCCAAGAAGAACACACCCAAAAACTGGTGTAGCTTATGCGTCAGTCCTTAAACCGATTGGTCAGCCATTTACTAATAAAACAGTTGATTTTCATACAGGTGTAGTTTCTGATATTACAATTAACCCGGTTGAAAATGACGAAGATATTGCCAACACGATTGCTGTTATGGGAGGCGAAGACTGGAAATTCTGGATAGAAGATTTGAAAGCGGCAGGTGTTTTGGCAGAAGGTGTTAAAACTGTGGCTTATTCTTACATCGGCCCGGAATTAACATTCCCGATTTACAGAAACGGAACCATCGGTCAGGCGAAAAATGATTTGGAAGCAACCGTTCCTGTTTTGAATGGTTTACTGAAAGACCTTAACGGTATATCCTATGTTTCTGTGAACAAGGCTTTGGTGACGCAATCCAGTTCAGCGATTCCTGTAGTTCCACTATACATTTCCTTGCTGTATAAAGTGATGAAGGCTAAAGGAACGCACGAAGGGACAATCGAACAGATGCAGAGATTGTTTGCTGACAGATTATATACTGAAAATGGAGAAGTTTCTTTGGATGAAGCTGGAAGAATCAGAGTGGATGACTGGGAAATGGCAGACGATGTTCAGGCTGAGGTTGCCAAATTATGGGACGAAACAACCACAGAAAACCTTTCCGAAATCAGTGATATAGAAGGTTATAGAAAAGAATTTTTCAATCTTTTCGGTTTCGAACTGGATGGAATCGATTATGAGAAAGATGCTAACGAGAACGTACAAGTTCCAAGTATTGAAGCTTAGATTTTAGACTAAGAGATAATAGACTGATAGATGATAGAATTTTTCAGTCTCATTAATAAACACAAAAACGGCTACTGAAAAGTAGCCGTTTTTTATTGTTGAGACTGAGATTTCATCTCTTTCTGTTTGACATCATAATCGTGAAGAAGGTTATGTTCCGGAGTTTGCTCGATAGCGTGCATTATTTTGTCCAGAATCTGTGTTGCCGATTCATTATCATAATCGATATCCAAAGCCGGTTTGAACTCCATCGTAGGCTTCACACCAGTCACTTTTATTTTCAACCCTTTTTTGTCAAAAGCTCTTCGGAATCCATTAATTTTAATCGGGATTACAACAGGCCTTTGATTTTTAATCAATTTTGCAGTTCCTTTTCTGCCTTGTGCAAAAGCCGAAGTGGTTCCTTGAGGAAAAGTAATAACCCAGCCATTATCTAAGGCTTTCATAATATTTTCAACTTCGGTAAGGTCGACCATCCTGTTTACATTCTGACCTTCTGCTCTCCAGGTTCTTTTTACTGTTACTGCACCGGCGATTTTAAATATCCTTGCAAGGATTCCTTTATTCATCGTTTCTTCTGCTGCAACATAATAGAAATCTACTTTTGGATTCAGAAGATAAACAGGATTTTTTATGGTGTTGTGATAACCATTATTTACGGCACAAAATGCGTGGTACATTGCTGCAACATCAGCAAAGTAAGTCTGGTGGTTGGAGACGAAAAGAACATTGGTATCAGGCAAATCCGTAAGGTTTTCCGTTCCTGAGATTTTCAGTTTATTAAAACCGTTGAATCTTCTGTAAGAAACTAATCCCAGAATGAAAATGATTATCCTCTTCAGAATATAGATGTTTCCAAAAGAATCGGTAAAAATATTTTTTTTTGCCATTGATATTTGATTATAATTTCTAAGGTCGGAAATTACTGCAAAATTAAACATTTTTTAACAAGTTGCTGAACTCGCTCAAAATCATCGAAGTAGCCCCCCAAATGATGTAACCATTAAAATCGATCACAGGAACTTCATAACCTTTCGTAGAGGGTAAAGCCATTATTTTTGGCTGGTCCGGAATATTAAGTAAAGATGAAATCGGGAATTCAATCAATTCAACGGCTTCGGTTTCCTGTAAAAAGAATTCTGGATTTTTCTTGGTATAAGAAACAAACGAATGGACATAGAAATTACTTGGCGGAATATAAATCGGAGACATCTCGCGGATGATTCTTACATAATGTTCATCGATTCCCAATTCTTCGGAAGTCTCACGTTTGGCAGTGTAAGCAAAGTCCGGGTCTTCTTTTTCTCTTTTTCCACCAGGCAGAGAGATTTGTCCGCTATGTCTGTCGTTTTCATTCACGCTTCTTACAATCAGAGGGAAATGCCATTCATTATTCTTTAGATAAAGCAGAATATTAACGGCTGCAAACTTCGGATTTTTGGTCAGGATATCTTCGTAACTGAAAACAGGACGATAAGGCGGAGAATAAATTTTGTGTGCATTTTCGCCCAATAATTCCGCTGCTTTGATATCTCTGAGTAAATCTTTTCCAAAAATCTGCATATCTCAAAGATAAGGAAAATTGTAGATTTGAGGATGTATTTATCAAAAGGCACAATTTTTTTGATTTATAAAACTCAAAAAGTCGCAAAGTTGAATCTTTGCGACTTTTATTATAATTGTTGTTATACTTGCGTCTTTGCGATAGAAAAAATTAAAGATTAATTCCACGTCCTGCATAAAAATCCAAAACCTTGATGCTGAACAGATAATTATATTTTGCCTGGGCGACAGAACCTTGTGAGTTTACATAATTATTTCGGGCAATCGTTACATCATAGATTGTAGAGCGTCCGGCTGCGTAACTTTTCTCCGCAAAATCTAATGCGAGTTTAGTGCTTCTTTCAGCTTCTATCGCAGCCAGATAGACTTCATAGTTAGAATCAGCGTTGAACTGCGCCTGCTGGATATCCTGCTTCAACTGGAATTTCTGTTGTTCGAGATTATTTTTAGCAATCACTTCATTGATTTTAGTTTGCTCAACCTGAAGTTTTGTAATTCCTTTATTGAAAATAGGAATGTTAGCCGACAAACCAATTTGCTGCCCGAAGTTATCTTTGTATTGTTCAAAGAAACTGTGTTCCTTTACATAAGGCGCAGTCGGATTTCCAAAATTTAGGTTATTTGTATACAACTGATTGTTGTAAAGGGATCCAATTCCGGCAGTTGCAGAGATAGTAGGCCAGAAATTAGTTTTAATAACTTCCGTTTGTGCTTCTGCAGCTTTTATTCTTATTTCCGCAGCTTTCACGATTGGTTGAGATGTGTAAGCGATATTCAAAACCTCTTCGACAGATTCGGTTTGTGGCGTCAATTCATCGGGAACTGGAATATCAACGACATCAAAATCTTTATAATTAGGAAGCTGAAGAAGCTGAGCCATTGCAAACAATGCTTTATCCACATTGATTTGGGCTGTTTTCACATTTTGTTTTTCTCTTGCAAGAGACGCCGTCGCTTCTGCCAAAACGGTCTGAGCTGTGGTTCCAACATCTGTTGTTATTTTAGCTCGGTCGTATAATCTTTGTGCATTTTCCATTGCACTTTCAGAGATTTTTTTGATTTCTCTGTTCAACATCACATTCAGATATTGCTGAGCGATTTGAAGAGAAATATTATTTTTAATGGTTTCGATATCCTGTAAACTAGCGTCTAAATCAAAACTATTTTTTCGGATATTTTTTTCAAGCCTTCCATTATTATAAACCAAAATATTAGCGCCTACATTTGCATTATTGTTGAAGTTGTCATTCCTAACACTCGTATTTACAAACTGCGAGTTTCCAAAACTTGCAGTATTTGAAATCGTTCCGGAAACTGAAGGCAGATATTCCTTTTTCGCCATTTCCAGATTTTTTGTCTGTACATCTTTGTTGTAAGCCTGCGCCTGGATTTGCAGATTATTTTTAATTGCATAATCCACACATTCCTGAATCGTCCATTTTTTCTGAGAAAACCCCAAAATGCCCAAAGACAAAAGCGA
This sequence comes from Chryseobacterium sp. 36-9, assembly GCA_001898785.1. GTDB lineage: Bacteria > Bacteroidota > Bacteroidia > Flavobacteriales > Weeksellaceae > Epilithonimonas > Epilithonimonas pallida. The sequence continues at coordinate 277,979 of MKVE01000017.1, forward strand.
GATACAAAAAACTTTTTTTAGCATAAAAGAAAAATTATACCCAATAAGACATCGGAATTACAAAAATGTTACGACTGCAATTAAATTTTTTTAAATTTCGATTGAATTTAAAAGTCAAAAATATTTTTTATTTGGCTGTAACAATTTGATATTCGGATTTACTTATAATGTAAAATCCAGGCAATGTCGATTCTGAAAATTGAAGACCTCAACAAATCTTACGATACGGGAAAAAGCAAGCTTCACGTGCTAAAAGGTATTAATCTTAATATCAATCAGGGCGAGTTTGTATCTATTATGGGAAGTTCCGGTTCAGGAAAATCAACGTTGCTAAACATTATTGGAATTCTGGACGAGGCAGATTCTGGAATTTATGAATTAGATGGATTTCCTATTAAACATTTGACAGAAGTAAAAGCTGCTGAATATAGAAGTCGTTTTCTTGGATTTATTTTCCAGTCATTCAATTTGATTAATTATAAAACGGCGTTGGAAAATGTAGCGCTCCCTTTATACTATCAGAATGTTTCCAGAAAAGAAAGAACGAAAAAAGCGGAAGAATATCTGGAAAAAGTAGGCCTCAGACAATGGGCAGAACATCTTCCCAGCGAACTTTCCGGAGGACAAAAACAGAGAATTGCTATTGCAAGAGCGCTCATCACAGACCCAAAACTGATTTTGGCAGATGAACCAACCGGAGCTTTGGATTCTAAGACGACTCACGATATTATGAAGCTGCTTCAGGATATCAACAACGAAGGAAAAACGATTGTTGTTGTAACGCACGAACCCGATGTTGCGGCACAAACCAAAAGAAATGTCGTCCTGAAAGACGGAAGAATAGAGAGCGACGAATTCATCAATCAAATTGTATTATAAGGCTTCGAGATCCTCGATCTGACAAAAATAACAACTATATACCATCAACCAAAAACCAAAGTATGTTTGACTTAGACCGCTGGCAGGAGATATTCAGTTCTATTCGCAGTAATGTATTGCGGACGGTGCTTTCCGGTTTTACGGTGGCGTTGGGATTATTCATATTCATTGTATTGTTCGGGATTGGAAACGGGCTTAACAATTCATTTTCGAAAGCTTTCATGAGAGATGCGACCAATCTTATTATGGTTTTTGCCGGAAAGACAACGATTCCTTATGCCGGGCTGCAATCTGACAGGCAGATTTCATTTAATAATGATGATTTTGATGCTGTTGTAAAACAAAGTGGTAAAAAAATGGAGTACGGTTCGCCAAGATATACCACCAATCTTACCGTTAAATATGGAAAAGAAAGTGGCAATTATCAGATCAATGGTGTTCTGGGTGACGAAAAGTTCCTTGAAAACCGTACAATGATAGACGGACGCTACATCAATCAAATGGATAACGAACGTAAGCAGAATGTCGCTTCTATCGGCAGAATGGTTTGGCGGGATTTGATACGCGACGGAAACCCGATTGGAAAATCTCTGGAAATCAACGGGACAATGTTCAAAGTCGTTGGTGTTTTTGAAGATCCTGGTGGCGATTGGGATGAGAGACATATTTCGGTTCCGCTTTCTACACTTCAGCAGATGAAAAAAAGTTCGGACACTATTAGTACGATAATGCTGTCTTATGACCAAAAACTGACACCAGACCAAGCCGTGGAATATGGTAAAGAAATAGAAAAAAATATCAGAAAAAGACACCAGATTTCTCCGGACGATCAGCAGGGAATTTTCGTTAATAATAATGCGGTCAATACTAAAGATTCTTTTGCATTCGTATTTGTAATTACTGTTGTTGTAGGATTTATCGGACTTGGAACTTTATTAGCAGGAATCATCGGTATCAGTAACATAATGGTTTATATCGTCAAAGAAAGAACCAAGGAAATTGGTGTACGAAAGGCAATTGGTGCAAAACCTGCCGGAATAGTCGCTTTGATTTTACAGGAAAGTATCGTTATTACGGTAATTTCAGGATTAATAGGGGTAGGACTTGGAGTCTTGGCTTTAAATCTCATCGGTAACCGGCTGGAAGAATATTTCATTACAGAACCTTCTGTTGGGTGGGGGCTGATTATAGCGGCGTTTTTCTGTCTTGTTCTTTCGGGAACCATTGCAGGATTTGTTCCGGCTTACAGAGCATCCAAAATAAAACCTATTGAAGCTTTGAGAGCGGAATAATAAAAATTATCAACTAAAGATGAATATACTTTTTAAAAGAGATACCTGGCAGGAGATTTATTATTCCCTTCGGAATAATAAGCTGAGGACTTTCCTTACGATGATAGGCGTAGGTTGGGGTATGTTTTTGTATGTCAGTCTTTTGGGTGCGGCAAAAGGAATGGAAAATGGTTTCAATAAGTTGTTTTCCGGCTTTGCTACCAATTCTATTTTTCTTTGGTCACAAAGTACCAATATTCCGTATGAAGGATTTCCGAAAGGCAGGGCAATGAGTCTTCATCTCAAGGATATCGATTATCTTCAGAAAAAGATTCCGGATATAGACTACATTTCTCCGCAAAGTGTACGCGGAAACTTCGGGACGCCGGGCGACCAGATTTCCAGAAACGGAAAGAAAAATACCTATATGATTACGGGTGATTTTCCAGTTGGTAACCAGATTTCCAAGAAAAAATTATTGTTCGGAAGATATATTAATGATGCTGACATCAGTGGCAAGAAAAACGTCATTGTGATAGGAGAAGAGGTTTATAAGAATCTTTTTGATGCCAAGAAAAATGAAAACCCGATAGGAAAGTCGGTGAATCTCAAAGGGATTTTCTTCTCTGTTGTTGGTGTTTTCCGTGTAGGAAAAGGGGGCGGAATGGAGAATGACCGTTCAGCGTACATTCCGTTTTCCACTTATTCGGGACTGTATAATGAAGGGGATAAGGTTGGTTTCCTTGCTATTGTAGGAAAGCCTAATGCCGATGTCTCCGTCATAGAAAGCAAGGTGAAAGATGAATTGAAAAAAATCAATCACGTTTCGCCGGAAGATACCAATGCTTTCGGGAGCTTTAATCTCGCTAAAGAATTTAAGAAGCTCACAGGTTTTCTTACAGGGATGCAATTATTAACAATTATTGTCGGGACATTAACGATTTTGGCAGGCGTTATTGCCATCTCAAATATTCTCCTAATCACAGTAAAGGAAAGAACTAAGGAAATCGGAATCCGTAGAGCGTTGGGCGCAAAACCAGCGGAAGTACGAAACCAGATTCTTCTGGAAAGTGTCGTGATTACTTTGTCCTCAGGATTACTGGGATTTTTATCCGGAATTTTCTTGCTGATGATTCTGAATATTGCCACGATGAACAACGATTCATTCCCATTTTATAATCCGACGGTTGATTACAGCAATGTATTCACAGCAATGGGAATTATGATTTTCCTTGGATTGATTATCGGATTGATTCCGGCGCAAAGAGCGGTGAAAATCAGACCTATCGAAGCATTAAGAACGGAATAATAAACTAATAATAAACAATTTATCATTTATAATTAAAAAAACTATATTTCTACATAATGGAAAAGAAGAAAAAATTTACATTCAAAAAAGCGATTTCCATATTTTTGGGATTGATTTTGGTGCTGGCTGTGGTTGGCGGAATCGGGTATCTTGTCAAATCCAATTCTAAGGAGAATGAAGTGTTTCTAACGAGAAAACCAACGATCCAGAATCTTGACGATAAAGTTATGGCGACGGGAAAAATAGAACCGCGCGAAGAGATTGAAATAAAACCAAATATTGCCGGGATTATCCAGACCATTAATGTAAAAGAAGGCGATAAAGTAGAAGCCGGACAACTGTTGGCAACTATCAGAATTGTACCTAATATCACTGAGGTTAACAATGCAACAATGCAAATCAATAATTCTCAGATTCAGCTATCAAATGCAAAAATTAATGTTGAAAATCAACAAAAGCAATATGAGATGCAGGCAAAATTGTACAAGCAAGGTGTGATTTCCAAGCAGGAATATATCACAGCTCAGCAACAATTGGAAACCACATTGCAACAGCAGAAATTAGCCAGTCAACAACTTAATGCAGCTCAGAAACAATTACAGATCGTGAGAACAGGTGCAACACCAGAATTACAAAGCATGGCAACCACTCAGATCCGTGCAAAAGCCGCCGGAACTGTTTTGGAAATTCCTGTGAAAGTGGGAAGCCAGGTAATTGAGGCGAACTCCTTCAATGCCGGAACTACAATCTGTTCTATCGCGGATCTCAACTCCTTGATTTTTAAAGGTGATATTGATGAAGCGCAGGCTGGAAAACTGAAACAAGGAATGGATATGAACGTGGTCATCGGTGCTTTGCAGAACAAAAAATTTCCAGGTAAAGTAACCCTGATTGCACCAAAAGGAAAAGAGGAAAGCGGTACAATTAAATTTGCTGTGGAAGGTGATGTTTTCAACAAAACCGGAGAATACATCAGAGCGGGATTCAGTGCAAATGGTGAGATTTTGCTGAGCTCTCAGAAAAATGCATTGCTTTTAGATGAGTCTCTGATTCAGTACGAAAAAGGGAGTAACAAATCTTTCGTAGAAGTAAAACAGCCTAACGGAAGTTTCAAGAAAACTTATGTTAAATTAGGCGCAAGTGACGGTATCAACGTTCAGATTCTTTCTGGAATCGATAAAAATGCTGAAGTAAAAGTTTGGAATCCTTCCGATAAAGATAAAGAAGAGCTGAAAGATAAAAAGAAATAATAGACCTTTAATTATAATTGTTAAAGAATCCGTCTCGTTTTTATAGCGAGACGGATTTTTTTATTATTAATGCCAAAACAAAAATCCTGCAAAATCAAAATAATTTGCAGGATTTTTCAGTTTATATAGAGAGTAATTCTTACATTGGTCCTTGCTCATCACCGCCAGTTGCATTGGAGTTGATGTCTTTTTTACGCTTCGGTTGTTCTACTTTTTCACCCTGTTTGAATTTGTAAGTGAAAGAAAGTGCAAACTGTCTTGGCTGCCATTGCATATAATTTTCTGAAGTGAAATCACCATTATAATTTACCATTCTCATTGCTCTTGTATTGAAAACATCCTGAATGTTGAAAGAGATTGTTCCGTTTCCATTTAAAACTGTTTTAGATGCACCAAAGTTAACGGCATACATAGATTGTCTGTCTTGGCTAGCAGTTTTTCTAGGTCCGCCATAGAATCCTTGTACTTGGAAACTCAATGTTTTATCCAATTTGAAAGTAGAAGTTAATCTGGATCTCATAGAAACTCCTTTTCCTTCAAAAGATAGTGGCTGTTTCATTGGAACATCCGTAGTAAAATAGGTTCCTGTTGTACTATAACGGAATCCATCTACGTTCCCTAAGAATTTTAGCCATTTGGTAGCATCCCAAGTGAAGTTGACTTCCAAACCTATTCTGTCATCGGTTCCTACATTGACTGGCTTTGTATGAACAACGATTTGATCTTCGTCATTGATTTTTTCTAGCTGACTATAGGTAATCGTTTTTACATCATCTGTCTGATGTCTGTAATAAAGAGTAGGGTTGATAGTAAAACTCTTTTTAGAAATACTATAACCTACTTCGTAAGCATCGACATAAGATGGATTAAGATCTATATTACCATCAAAGATGTTTAGGTTATTATTATAATTCGGATTTGGAATCATAAAGAAAGAACGAGGTCTATCAATTCTTCTCGAATAATTTACAAGAAACTGGTTGTCTTTAGAAATCTCGTAACTCAAGAAAACACTTGGGAAAACATTATTGTAATTTTTCTTTCTGTTATCTACTGGGTTGGTTCCTAGTAAGTTGTGGTAGTCGATGGTTATATTTGACAATTCATCTCTCAATCCAACTTGGTAACCTAATTTTCCAATTTTACTTTTGAACTGAAGATAAAATGCATTAAACATTTCCTTATAATTGGCAGTGTAAGAATATAAACCTAAATAAACTAAATCAGGATTTTTACCAGTACTTTCCTGAACCATATTATTGTAATCATTCTCGTTAACATCCAGTCTGTAACCTGCACTCAAACTAGAGTATTCACCAATTGGTAATTCATAATCCACTTTTCCAACCAACGTTTTATTGATTGTTTTTTGATTGATGATGTTCAATAGATTGAAAGCACTATTTTTCGTTTCATCAATTCCGGTAAAGTTATTAGATCTGTTTCTTTGAAGACTTAATGCTAAGGAAATATTTTGTCCCTTATCATCAAACTTGTGATCCAATCCAAAATCTCCTTGAAAAGCCAAATTGGAGTTTCTTCCAGTATTTAATCTTTGAGTGAAAATAGGTGACGTTCCAAAAAATTGTTCGTCAATATTGGTATATCCATTACTGTCATTGTTAAAAGTTCTCACAGTACCAGAAGCATTGACAGATGTTTTTTCATTAATATCATAGAGTAATCCTGTGGTAGCATTGTAGTTTTCACCTTTACTTTTCGTAATTGCATTAGAATATCTGCTGGAAAGGTCGCCAGTTTCACCATCGAAATAATTAATAGTATTTCTGTTAGTATTTTTAGATTCTCGATAGCCGCCACCGCCATTTACAAAAACTGTCAAGTCACCTTTTCTCCAACTAAGATTGGTGTTAAGGTTGGTCTGTGGAAGATAACCCAAAGTTCCAGTGACACTTCCGTTAAATCCGGCTTTTTTACTTTTCTTAAGGATAATATTCAGAATACCGGCAGTTCCACTTGCTTCAAATTTTGAAGATGGGTTGGTAATCACTTCAATTTTTTCGATTTGGTCCGCAGGGATACTTTGTAAAGCATTTGCTCCGTCATCAATTCCTAAAAGGGCAGAAGGTTTTCCGTTAATTAGAAATTTAACATTACTACTTCCCCTCATAGAAACGGATCCATCTGTGCCAACTTCTACTGAAGGGACGTTTGATAGTACATCTTGTAAACTTCCTCCTTTACTAACAATGTCCTGTGAAGGATCATAAGTTTTTTTATCCAATTCAACTTTGTAAGGTTTTGTTGACTGTGCAGTAATCACAACACCCTGGATATCGGTTGTATTATTAAGGTTGGCTTTTCCGTCAGAAACAATAACGAAAGGCGCAATGGCTCCAGCTTTTTCAACTCTGATGGTTTGGGTGAATTTTTTGTAATCAACCGCTTCAATGCTTACGTCATAGCTTCCTGGAGCCAAATCTAATTTATAGTTTCCGTCAGCATCTGCCAATGCAGCATCACTCAATTGAGAATTTTGTTGATTTTTAAAAGTTATGGATGCATATCCAACACCACCATTTGCGTCTTTTACATTTCCAGAAATAGTCATCTTCTGCTGTGCCATAATAAAGCTTGCAGCACCGACTGTCAGTGCCAGTCCGAAGATTTTTTTCTGAATTACATTTACAATTTCCGTTCGTTCCATTATTGTTTATTTTCGCTTTTTGCTCTTTATTTTATTTGTCTGCTGTCCAGCCAGTCTTGGTACGCTTTCGCATTTCTGGCGTGTTCCGCATCATTATCCGTGAATTTATGATAACCGGGTCTTGCCGGGTCTGCGCACATAAAGATGTAGTTGTTCTTTTCTGCATCTAAAACAGCGTTCAGGGAGTTTTTATCTACGATGCAGATTGGTCCCGGCGGAATGCCTTTGTTTGCATAGGTATTATAAGGAGAAGGCTCTTTCAGGTATTTATAATAGACCCGTTTGATTTTCTGGGTGAAGTTGTTAGCTTTGTTCACAGCGTAGATCACAGTCGGGTCACTTTGGAGCTTCATTCCTTTTTTATAGCGGTTGATATAAAGCCCGGCAACTGTTCTCTGCTCATCAGGTTTGCCCCCTGTTTCTTTATAGACCAGCGATGCGAGAGCATAGATTTGATCTCTTGTCAATCCGGATTGTTTTTCTTTTTCGATTCTCTCGGCGGTCCAGAAATCTTTGTAATCTGATTCGAATTTCTCAAAGAATTCTTTTGGCGTTACCGTCCAGAAAAAATCGTAAGTATTGTTAAAGAAATATTTTTTAAGGTCTTCAGCATTCTTATAGCCTTTGTTAACAGCAATTTCATCCAGTTTTTTGACAAACTTTGCAGAATCGATTTCTGTTTTTTTAGTAACTCTTCCCACCATTTGGTACACATCGTCAAAGTCCTTGATTCTGAAAGAATTTGGAGTCTGATTGCCGGCGATGATCATATTCGTGATTTCGCGGTTGTTCATTCCGGATTTCAGTTCGTATCGGCCTGGTTTGTAATTGTCTTTAAGGTTTTTATCGTCAGCAATACTTGCAAAATTGTCCTGATTCTTGATAAAGGGAGAGATTGAATCCAGAATTTGCTTATAAGAAGAATGATGCGGAATCAAAACAAATCCTTCTTTTTCTACATTATTTCCAAGATATTTATTGTAAAATCTCAATCCAAAAAAAACCAGGATTGCCACAAATACAACAGATATGATAAGAATTATTTTTTTCATAGTTTGAAATCTCAGGCTTTTACAAATTAATATTTCCTTTAAAAACCTGAACCGCAGGGCCTTCCAGCCAAATGTTTTTGAATCCTTCTCCATCTTTTTCGGCATAAACTTTCAAGTTGCCGCCCATTACTTTAATTCCAACAAACGTTTGATTATTATTTTTCATAAAAGTTAAAGCTGCAGCCGTAACTCCGGTTCCACAACTGTAGGTTTCATCCTCGACACCACGTTCATAGGTTCTGACAAAAAGTTCTTTGTCAGACAATTTTTCCACGAAGTTAACATTGATTCCTTCCTGCTTATAAGTTTCAGAATTTCGGATTTCGTTGCCGTTTTTGTAAACATTATAATTATTTAACATTTCTACGTACTTAACATAATGTGGCGATCCTGTATTGAGAACGAAATCATTTCCATCCGTATGAATGTTGTTAACATCGCCCATTTTCAATTTTACAGTGCCGTTCTTTATTTCCGCTTCGTGGATTCCGTCAATAGCAATGAAAGTCGTCTTATCCTCGATCATATCCAGAAAATGAGCAAAGGCAACAGAGCAGCGTGCACCGTTTCCGCAAAAACTTTTGGATCCGTCGGAATTATAATAATCTACTTCAAAATCAACATCTTCTGCAGAATTAATTTTAATTAATCCGTCTGCACCAATGCCGAATCTGCGGTCGCAAAGTTTCTGTATGTTTTCGATAGAAAGATCATCCCATTCTCCTAAACGATTGTCTATCATCACAAAATCATTTCCTGTTCCTTGATATTTATAAAATTTCATTATTTATTTGTCTGATTTTTAAATATTTATTTTGATTTTTCTAATCCAAAATCAAGCCAGTAAAAATACTCAATTTATAAGGATTTCAATCTTGATATTTGTTATTTAAATTCGCTCTAAATCTCAAAAGAGTTGGAATCAAAATAATAGAATTTCTCAATCTCTCGATATTAATAATTTTTAATAATATATAGCTATCTTTGTTCATTGAAAATGAAGGAAGAACAGTTACTCGCTCTCATTATAAAAGCCAGGGATAAAGATCAAAAGGCTCAGACACAACTCATCAATATGTTTTGGGTTGATGTTTTTTCTTTTGTGATGAATAGGGTAAAGGATGAAAATGATGCTGATGAGATTACGGTTTCGGTCTTTTCAAAAGTTCTTAACAAGCTGGATTTATTTGATCCTAATTTTCAATTCAAAACCTGGATTCTGACAATTGCTCAAAATACAATCATTGATTTCTGGAGAAGAAAAAACAGGGAGAATGAAGATGCAAGTGACGGATTGGAGAATGTAAAGAACGAATTTGCAAGATCGCCCGAGGAATTATTGATTTCTGAAGAAGACCAGCAAAAGATCATCAAAATCATAGAAACAATGGATGCTAAAAATCAGGATATTATTCGTCTGAGATTTTTTGAAGAAAAGAGCATCAAAGAAATAGCGGAAGAACTCAATCTTTCCGTAGCCAACACAAAAGTAAGGATAATGAGAGCTAAGAAAATCCTGGCCGAATTATTAAAAGAAGACGAAACAGATTTTTAATTTCAAAAAATCAAAATGGAAGAAACAGTGACTCAAAAACCCAAATGGATTCGTGTAAAATTGCCAACAGGTAAGAATTATCGCGAGCTAAGAAATTTGGTTGATAAATATAAACTTAACACGATTTGCCAAAGTGGAAGCTGTCCGAATATGGGCGAATGTTGGGGCGAAGGAACGGCAACATTTATGATTCTGGGAAATATCTGTACCAGAAGTTGTGGTTTCTGTGGCGTGAAAACCGGGAAACCAATGGATGTCAATTGGGACGAACCGGAAAAAGTAGCACGTTCTATCAAATTAATGAAAATCAAACATGCGGTTTTGACTTCGGTTGACAGAGATGATTTGAAAGATATGGGTTCGATTCTTTGGGCAGAAACAGTGAATGCTGTTCGCCGTATTTCTCCCGGAACAACTATGGAAACGCTGATTCCGGATTTTCAGGGTGTGACAAAGCACATCGATAGATTGGTAGAAGTTGCTCCGGAAGTGATTTCCCACAATATGGAAACAGTAAAACGTCTGACAAGAGAGGTGAGAATCCAGGCAAAATATGAACGTAGTTTGGAGGTTTTAAGATATCTGAAAGAAGCAGGACAAAACCGTACAAAAACCGGAGTAATGCTTGGTTTAGGTGAAACAAAAGATGAAGTGTTCCAAACGATCGAAGATATCAGAAATGCTAATGTAGATGTGATTACATTAGGTCAATATCTTCAGCCGACTAAAAAACATCTTCCTGTCCAGAGATTTATCTCTCCGGAAGAATTTGATGAATATGGCGATTTTGCAAGAAATTTAGGATTTCGCCATGTGGAAAGTTCACCTTTGGTAAGAAGCTCTTATCACGCAGAGAAACATATTCACTAAGAATTTACTTCATATAAAAATAAAAAAAGACTCCTATATGGAGTCTTTTACTTTTGGTTCCACTGGCTGTACTTTATCAGTTTGGTTCATCTGTTCCACTTGTTGCGGAATAAACATCATATACGCAAAATATCCTAAAAGGAATAAAACGACAATAATGATAATTGCCATCATGGGACCTTTGTTGGTCTCACTGTCAGGTTTTGGAATATCTGGTCTCATAATTTATTTTTATTGATAATATATCAAAACTGATGCCTTGTTGTTTTTAATTTTTCAGGATATTAGTGTTTGTGATTTTGTTTGTTTTTATTAATGAAAAATTAAGGGTTTGATTTTAATTTTTTATGATTATTTGAAATTAACCCCATATATTTGCAGGGTTAAATTCAAAATATATGAAAATTGAAAAACGTTGGGTGATTTCATTTGTGATAATTAGTCTCATTTCAATTGCGGCATTATTCTGGCCGGAACAAACTTCTTTGCCAAAACCCGGGACTTTTCTAAAAGAGGATAATATTGTAGGTTCTGATGTAGCCTGGATCCTTGCTTCTTCCGGATTAGTTTTGCTAATGACACCAGGTCTTTCTTTCTTTTATGGCGGAATGGTTGGGAAAAAGAATGTCATTTCTACGATGTTGCAAAGTTTTATTGCCCTCGGTGTGATTAGTATTCTTTGGGTTGTTGTTGGATTCAGTTTGTCGTTTGGAGATTCAATTGGGATTAAGATTAATGGCGAGCATTATGGGTTAATAGGGAATCCCGGTTCATATCTGTTTTTTAACAATGTTGGTGTTTTGCCCCACAGTCAGATGGCTTCAACCATTCCTTTTATTTTGTTCGCATTATTTCAAATGAAATTTGCGGTGATTACTCCGGCTTTGATAACCGGTTCATTTGCAGAGAGAGTAAGATTTATTTCTTACTTGCTGTTTATGGTTTTATTCAGTTTGATTATCTATACACCGCTTTGTCACATGGTTTGGCATCCGGACGGCTTGTTAAATAAATATTTCGGAGTGAAAGATTTTGCGGGAGGAACTGTCGTTCATATGAGTGCCGGATTTGCTGCTTTGGCCGGAGCTATGATGATTGGAAAACGTAAAAATCCACATCACGAACCGTCCAATATTCCGTTTGTTATTCTTGGAACTGGAATGCTTTGGTTTGGTTGGTTTGGTTTCAATGCTGGTTCAGCTTTATCAGCTAATGCAACAGCGGCAATGGCATTTGGAACAACAACGGTTGCTTCTGCAACAGCAATGCTGACCTGGATCTTCTTTGACAGGATGAACGGAAGAAAAGTGTCTGCTCTGGGAGCTTGCATCGGCGCGGTTGTTGGTTTGGTCGCCATTACGCCTGCTGCTGGTTTTGTGACAATTCCTCACGCCATTTTCATAGGTTTCATTTCAGCGATTGTCTCCAATATGATGTGCAATTGGAAAAAACTGAAAAAAGTAGATGACACTTTGGATGTTTTCGCCTGTCACGGCGTTGGCGGAATTATGGGAATGATTCTGACAGCAATTCTAGCTCAGGGCGAAAACGCAAGTCTTCTTCATGGCGGTTTCGAAGTGTTTGCACATCATATGATGGCGCTGGTTTTGGTTTCCGCATTTACATTTTTAGGTTCGCTGATTTTATATAAATTAACGGATATGATAATTCCTTTGAGGGTTGCGGAAGATTCAGAAAATATCGGTCTGGATTTATCACAGCATGATGAAAGCTGCATTTAATTAGAAATTTGATTTTGATATGAAGAGAGCCTCGTTTGTTTTTTTAACAGCGAGGTTTTTTATTGATGAGAAATTACTTAAAATAATTCTTAATTTTATGCCATAAATACAACTTAATTCCGCCAAAAAATCTCTAAATTCGTGTCTTAAAATTTTTAAGATGACGAAATTTGGTGTGGATGCGGCCAGTTTTTATGTACCTTCTTTATATTTAGAAATCAAGGACCTTGCAGAGAAAAGAGGAATAGAACCAGCAAAATTGGAAAAAGGTTTGGGGTTGCATAAAATGGCTTTACCCGATGTTCATGAGGATGCCGCAACTTTTGCCGCAGAAGCTTTACTTAAATTAATAAAAGATTATAACATCAATCCGAAAGAAATCTCAAGAGTTTATCTGGGAACAGAAAGTGCTTTGGATGCTGCAAAACCAACAGCAACTTACGCCGTTCAGATGGTGGAAGAATTGCTAAGTGGCGAATTTGGGGAAAGAAGCTTCAAAAACTGTGATGTTGTTGATATGACTTTTGCTTGTGTAGGTGGAGTTGATGCACTTCATAATTCTTTGGATTTTGTAAGAGCTAATCCTTTGAAAAAAGCAATTGTCATCGCCAGTGATTATGCAAAATATGAGTTGGCGTCGTCCGGAGAATATACGCAGGGTGGAGGAGCAGTGGCACTTTTGGTTTCTGCCAATCCGAGATTGATTGAGATTGATAATAATTGGGGGGTTGCAACGGAAAGCGTTTTCGACTTCTTCAAACCGAGACGTCATCATTCTAAATCTGAATTGAATTCAGCTCCGGAAAACTATCCGGACAAGATCGAAGTTTTTACAGATGAGCCGGTTTTTGATGGCCAGTATTCCAATCAATGTTATCAGGACAGAATCCGTGAAGCTTACCAACATTATAAAGAGCAGACTTTTACAGTGAGACCTTACGAAGATTGGAGGTATCTGATTTTCCATTTGCCTTATGCTTTCCACGGAAAAAGAGTGTTTACCGAGATTTATAGTTTAGAAAATAATCTTGATTTTTCTGATGCCGAGAAGCAAAAAGCGATTGCAAAATCCGAAGATTATATCAACTTCATCAATGAAAAAATTGAGAAATCTCAAAGGGCTTCTTCTGAAATTGGCAATATGTACACAGCTTCCATTTTTATGGCGCTGTTGTCTGCACTACAAACTTCGTTTAACGAAAATGAAGATTTAACAGAAAAAGAAATTGGTTTCCTGGCTTATGGAAGTGGCTCAAAATCAAAAGTTTTTGTAGGGAAAATTTCTCCTGAATGGAAATCTGTTGTAGAAAAATGGAATGTTTTCGAAAGCCTGAAAAACAGATTAGCAATTGATTTCGAAACTTATGAAAAATTGCATCGCAAACAATTAGATTCTTCTGTTAATCCAAATTATAAAGGATTCGGATTGACAAGAGTTGAAAAAGAAAGTCCGGTTTTGAAAGGTGCGAGATATTATTCCTATCAAAACTAAAAATTCCTTAGGCAGAATATCAAAAATCGAAGACGAGCAAATATCAATCTGCTCGTCTTCTTTTTGAAAATATCTATAACTAACTATTATATTCAATTTAAAATAACTTCTTGGTCTGAAAGATTTTAGGAGTAACACCTTCCATTTGTTTAAAAACCCGGATAAAGTAGTTGGTGTCAGAAAAACCTGTGCTGAAAGCGGTTTCACTTACAGAATTATTCTGGATCAACAATTCTTTTGCTTTCTTAATTCTCTCCTGGGTGATATATTCGTTTGGAGAAAGTCCTAATTCTTCTTTAAACATCTTGAAAAAGTTAGATTTACTCACATAAGCCATTTTCGCAATGGTATCGATGGATAATTTTTGATGCAGATTTTTCTTGATATAATCTGCAACAAAACCTATTCTCGATTTATTTTTCAGGGTGTTTTTCTCAACCAGGTTTCTTGCCTGTGTTTGCATCAGCCTGATCAAAAGTTCCTTCAAAGCAAAATCTGCAATAACATCTTTATAAGAATTGTCATCCATTGCAATCCTCATAATATTATTGGTTGCAGAAGCTAAAGCTTTGCTGTTAAGCAGGTAAAATTCATCCAGGGAAATATTCCATTGAGAAGCGTCGTCCACTTTTTTTGAATTGAAGTTCAATAAGTCAAGCGATTCCTGCACAAATTCCGGGTTCAGGGTCAAAGAAATACATTGTGAAACATCTTTGTCAGCGTCCGGAAAATCAATAATCATGGTTTCTCCAGGAGCAACCAAAACACTTTCACCGGGAAGATATTCAAAATAGCTGGTCTTATCTTGAAGCTTCATCCATTTCTTTCCTCTCAACATCCCTGTAAACGCCAAATGCTCAAAGTGCAGTTTTACATCATATGCACTTTGATGTGTCTCATAGATACTGAATTCACAATTATTTAAACTGAACTTGGTCTGGTTTTCTACCAATGTGCTCAGTTGATGTTCCTGTGTCAGATCAGGCTTGTTAAGATGAAAATGATTAGGATGCATTGCTCAAGATTTTTATAACATCTTGTCTTTCAAATATAACAAAATTTAAAATACGATTGATATAAATTTTTCATAACAAATTATAAAGAATTATAAATAGAGAATTATCCTATTTTTTTGGAGAATTGTGCTAGTCTATTTATTTAATATCAGGTTAACTTAGTCTTAATCAAACGTTAACTGATTATTAATTAAAAAAAACAGATATTATGAGTACAACAGTAGAAAAACAAAATTCGACTACTTTATCTTGGCCAGAGTTTAAAACAAAGTACGATAATTACATTGGCGGAAAATTTGTTGCATCCGCAAGCGGGCAATATTTTGACGTCGTTTCTCCAATTAATGGAAAAGTATTTACACAGGCGGCCCATTCTAACAAAGAAGATTTGGAAAATGCTGTAAATGCCGCAACAGAAGCTTTCAAAACTTGGAAAGACACATCTCCAACAGAAAGAAGTATTATTCTAAACAAAATCGCCGATAGGATCGAGGAAAATCTCGAATACATCGCAACAGTCGAAACGATTGATAACGGAAAAGCGGTAAGAGAAACTCTGGCTGCGGATATTCCATTGGCAATTGACCATTTCAGATATTTTGCTTCGGTTATCAGAGCGGAAGAAGGTTCACATAATGAATTGGATAAGGACACCGTTTCATTAATTGTTCACGAACCGCTTGGAGTAATCGCGCAAATCATTCCTTGGAATTTTCCAATCCTGATGGCTGTTTGGAAGTTGGCTCCGGCTCTGGCTGCAGGTAACTGTGTCGTTCTGAAACCAGCAGAAAGTACACCAATTTCTATTATGGTTTTGATGGAATTGATTGGAGATTTGCTTCCGGCAGGAGTTGTAAACATCGTGAATGGTTTCGGGGCAGAATTAGGTAGAGCTTTGATAACCAATCCAAAGGTAAACAAAGCCGCTTTCACTGGTTCTACAGCAACTGGACGTCTGGTAATGCAATATGCAACAGAAAATATCATTCCTGTGACGTTGGAATTGGGAGGAAAATCGCCTAATATTTTCTTCAATTCAGTGATGGATGCAGATGACGAATTCTTGGATAAAGCAATCGAAGGTGCAGTTCTTTTTGCATTGAATCAAGGAGAGATTTGTACCTGCCCATCAAGATTATTGGTTCAGGAAGATATTGCGGATGCTTTCATCGCAAAAGTAATCGAAAGAACCGAAGCCATCAAAGTCGGAAATCCTTTAGATAAAACTGTGATGATGGGAGCGCAGGCTTCTAAAATCCAAAAAGATAAAATCGAAGGTTATCTGAAACTGGGTAAAGAAGAAGGCGCAGAAGTATTGACAGGTGGAGAAGCCAACCACATCGAAGGATTGGAAGGCGGTTACTACATCAAGCCAACCATTTTCAAAGGAAACAACAAAATGAGAATTTTTCAGGAAGAGATTTTCGGACCAGTGGTAGCGTTCACGACTTTCAAAGATGAGGCCGAAGCTTTAGAAATTGCAAACGATACGATTTATGGATTAGGAGCAGGAGTATGGACAAGAGATGCGCATCAGTTGTATCAGATTCCTCGCCACGTGCAGGCGGGTAGAGTTTGGGTCAATCAGTATCACGCCTATCCTGCTGGCGCTCCTTTTGGAGGTTACAAGCAATCAGGCGTTGGAAGAGAAAATCACAAAATGATGCTCGACCATTACCGTCAGACCAAAAATATGCTGATATCCTATAACAAAAACAAATTAGGATTCTTCTAAAAATTAGTTGTGTTTTTTAGGGGCGTGCCCGCTTGCCTTGGCTTTGTCCAGGGCGGCGGTCGGGCTTTTCAGGGCTCCTCCGCCTCTGGCGGATCTGGTGCTCCGCTGCGCTCCGCACTCTCGCCTGTGGCGAGACCCTTACAATCCCTCACGCAAATGACAAATTGAATAGAAATTTGGAACATCAAATAACAATAAAAACAACAATAATTAACCATTTAAAAAGTAAATTATGATTCCAAAAACAATGAAAGCGGCAGTTGTACAAGGTTACGGACAGCCATTGAAAATTGAAGAAGTACCGGTAAGAGAACCCGGACGCTATGAAGTATTAGTAAAAGTTATGGCCTGTGGTGTTTGCCATACTGACTTACACGCTGTGGACGGTGACTGGCCGGCAAAACCAAAGATGCCCTTGATCCCTGGACATGAGGGTGTAGGTATTGTAATAGCTTGCGGTCCCGAAGCGATGGTGAAGGAAGGCGATGCAGTTGGTGTTCCTTGGTTGTATTCGGCTTGTGGGTGTTGCGATTATTGTATCACGGGTTGGGAAACATTGTGTGAAGCTCAGCAAAACGGAGGTTATAGCGTAGATGGCGGATTTGCAGAATATGTGATTGCAGATTCCAGATATGTGGGACATTTGAAAGATAATGTGAACTTTCTGGAAATCGCGCCTATTCTTTGCGCTGGTGTAACTGTCTATAAAGGTCTTAAAGAAACCGAAACAAAACCCGGAGAATGGGTCGCCATTTCCGGAATCGGTGGATTAGGACACGTTGCTGTACAGTATGCAAAAGCAATGGGAATGCATGTTGCAGCAATCGATGTTGCAGATGATAAATTGGAATTGGCGAAAAGATTAGGAGCAGATTTGGTTGTGAATGCAAAAGAAACTGATCCCGGAACTTATCTTCACAAAGAAGTTGGAGGAATGCACGGTGCGTTGATTACCGCTGTTTCTCCAATTGCTTTCAAGCAGGGGATAGATGTTCTAAGAAGAAAAGGTACGATTGCACTCAATGGTTTGCCGCCAGGCTCTTTTGAATTACCGATTTTCGAAACTGTTCTTAAGAGAATTACGGTGAGAGGTTCTATTGTCGGGACCAGAAAAGATTTACAGGAAGCCCTCGATTTTGCCAATGAAGGTTTGGTAAAAGCAACAGTCACTTCCGCAAAACTGGAGGATATTAATGATGTCTTTGACAAAATGAAGAAAGGACAAATCGACGGGCGTATCGTTCTGGACATCGCCGGACAAAATTAATTTATTGTTATTTGTGTTTTTGAGCCCGGCAGATTTTGTTTGTCGGGTTTTTAATTAAATTTAATAAGTAATATTTTTATAATCGCAGAGGCGCAAAAATGGTTAACTTATTGATGTCTTTAAGTCGCAAAGTGGAGCTTTGTGCTATAATAAATCTTCGGATTTTGCGACTTGAAACAGTTTAATAGACAAATTAAAATTGCGCCTTTGCGTTTAGAATAATAATTAAAAAAATATGGATACCAAAGATAAAATCGCAAGACTTTCCGTAACGGAAAAAGCTTTGGAAGTCATCTGGGAACTGGAAAAAAAATACGGGGAGCTGATGTTCTATCAAGCTGGTGGCTGTTGTGAAGGAACTCAACCGCAATGTTTCGAGAAAGGTGGTTATTTTCCAAGAATGAATGACGCCATGATTGGAACCATCAATGGACACGAGTTCTGGATAGATCGCGACCTCTTCGAATATTGGAAATATTCTCATTTCACTCTGGACGTTTTGGACGGCTGGGGACCTGGTGGGTTTTCTCTGGAAACGCCTTTGGGCAAAACCTTCAAAGTTCATTATAGATTGTTCACACCAGAAGAATTGCAGAATCTGGAACCAGTGAAACGCAGTGAATAGTTTGCTAAAGATTTAGGAAGCAACGAAATGGCGAAATGTTGGTAGAAAAACTAATTCCAAGGTGCGAAGCACCGACATCAAAAAAAATTCAGCGAATTGCTAACTAGCCCCGATGGGAACGGCATCCTTTTTTGTTTTCTTAATTCTCGCTTCGATTAAATGACAAATGTTGTGAAAACAAAAAAGATATAGTGAACAGCGGGATAAAGCTCCTAAAAAAATTTAAACAACTTCCGTTTTAACAAATTTGGAGACAATCATACTCGCCAAAATATTTCCAACCGAGTTGAGAACGGTCGCCAAAGGATCCACCAAAGTTCCGATGATAATAACTGCGGGGACAACATCGGGCGGGATTTTGTAAACCGAAATCATCAGCATCTCGCCAATATAGCCGCCATTTGGGATTCCGCCAGCTACGGCACTTACAAAAACTGTGATTCCGAGAGCCATTATGAGGTTCATTGGTTCAAAGAAATTCCATCCAAGTAACTGAAAAGCGACATAAATCTTAATAATCGACGAAATAGAGGAGCCGTTTTTATGAATGGTAGTTCCAATCGGAATGACGACATTAGCGATAGATGCAGGAACGCCCATTCTTTTGGCAGCCTCAATCGCAACAGGCATTGTCGCCAGACTGCTACACGTACTGATAGCAGTTGCAGTTGGTAAAAGACTGTCTTTCCAAAAAGCTTTTACGCCATTTCCTGATTTCCAAATAAAAGCATAAAGACTAAAAAATACGATGAAGTAAATAGTTCCGGCGATGTAATATAACCCTAAAGGTTTGGCATAAAATCCGAAAAGCTGAGGTCCGATGGTTCCTACTTGATAAGCGAAATAAGCACCTAATCCAATTGGAGCGACTTTCATTATCAATAACAAAAGCTGTTTCATTACTTCATTGCCAGAAAGGATGAAGTTTTGGAATAGTTTTCCTTTTTCTCCCGACTTTCTGATGGATATTCCGACTAAAAACGAAAATACCAGCAATGCTAACATATTCTGTCTCGAGAACAAATGATAAAACTCGCTGACAGTGAAGAATCCTACAATCTGGTCATTGATATTGGCATTATTCTGGAGATTTTCTGATATAGTTTCGCTGATGTTTTTCGGAGTTTCGGTTGGAAAAAAATAGACCATTATGATACAAAACGTGGCCGAAATCAAAATGAAACTTAAAAAAGTCAAAGCCATTGTTCCGATGATTTTGCCCAGTTGATTTTGTTGTTCGATGCCGGAAATGGCTGAAACAATCGCAAAAAACACCAATGGAATTACCGTTACGAACAGCAAATTCAAGAAAATGTCGCCAATAGGTTTCAGATAAGTCACGAAGCCAGGAGCGAAAATCCCAACAAGACTCCCGATGAAAATCCCGATGAGAAGCAGAATAATGTTGCTGTAGTTGTTCCAGAAAGACGATTTCATTTCCCAATTTTAACCAAAGATAATTAATTCTTAACCACAAAAGAAACAAAAGAAAGTGAAGGTTGGCAAAAGCTTTTGTTACTTTTGTGGTTTAACAAAAACTTTTTATTTTGACTTAAGTAATAGAATTATTTCCGAGATTTGTCTCTATGAAAACAGCAGTTCTGATTACTATCGGCGACGAAATCCTATCGGGAAATACCGTTGATACCAACTCCAATTTTATTGCAACGCAGCTCAAAGAAATTGGAATAAAAGTGCTTTCTATTTTTACAATTCCGGACGAGGAGCAGGCGATTATTTCCACTTTAGGAATGGCTTTTGAAATGGCTGATGTGGTTTTCACAACCGGCGGATTGGGACCAACGAAAGACGATATTACCAAAAAAGCTTACGCCAATTTCTTCGAAGATGAAATGATTTTCTCTGACGAAATCTATGAACATCTCAGAGCTTACCTCGAAAAAAGAAAACGGCTCTGGATTCTGGAACATAACAAAGACCAGGCAATGGTTTTGTCCAAAGCAAAGATTTTTCTCAACTATTTCGGAACCGCACCTTGTATGGTTTTGGAAAAAAATGAAACTTATTGCTTCAGTTTGCCGGGTGTTCCGTACGAGGTAAAACCTTTGGTTAAAGACCAGATTCTTCCTTTCCTGAAAGAAAAATTATCGCTTGAACATATCGAAACCAGAATTGTTTCTGTGGTGGATATTCCGGAAAGTATCTTGTCAGAAACCATTGAAGAATGGGAATTGGCTTTACCAAAACACATCAGCTTATCTTACCTGCCAGTTGGAACAAGAGTGAAATTGAGATTGACAGCTTCCGGAACTTCTCAGGAATTGCTGAATGCAGAACTGGAAAACGAAATCACAAAGCTGTTTCCTTTAATCGGAGAAAATATCATTGCTACACAGGAAGATAAAATCGAAAAAATCCTTGGCGAATTATTAACGGATAAACAACTGACAATTTCCGTTGCGGAAAGTTGCACAGGCGGAGAATTAGCTCATTTGATAACGTCGGTTTCCGGAAGTTCCAATTACTTTCTGGGAAGTGTTGTGACTTATGCCACCCAAAAGAAAATCGACATTTTGAATGTCAATCCCAAAACGGTTGAAGAATTCACGGTCGTAAGTGAACAAGTTGCTTCTGAAATGGCAATCGGCTGTCAGGATTTATTCAAAACCAATATTGCAGTTTCTACAACGGGAGTTGCTGGCCCATCAAAAGGCGAAGATGGAAAAGATGTCGGAACGGTTTTTTATACGATTAGAATCGGGAATGAAGAAGTAACTTCTAAGTTATTTCTACCACATTTGGAAAGATTGGACTTTATGCATTTTGTTTCACAAAAAGTAATTCAGGACATTGTTTCATTATTGATCAAAAAATAAAAAAGACAGCTCAAAGGCTGTCTTTCTAATATCTGATTTCTATTTCAAAATTTCTTTCAAAAAAGTCAAAGTGTGATTCCAGGCGCGTTTTGCCATTACTTCATTATAATCCGCAGATTCCGGACTGGTGAATGTGTGTTTTGAATTGGCGTAAGTGATGATTTGAAAATCGGTTTTTCCGTTTTTAAGTTCAGCAATCAGATTGGTCATATCTTCAGGCTTTACACTTTCGTCATCGGCAGGGTTTTCGACCAGAACTTTGGTTTTTATTGGGACATTCAGCCTGTCATTTCCTTTTGCCAATCCGCCGTGGATAGAGACAACGCCAGCTACTGGAAACCCAGCTCTGGCAGTTTCCAAAGCACCGGTTCCACCAAAACAATAACCAATGACCGCAATTCTTTCAGGATTTGCACCTTGTTTTTTCAATTCTTCCAAAGCAACAGAAATCCTTTGCTGATAAGCTTTGTAATCCTGTTTGTATTGTCCTGCGATTTTTGCAGCTGCAGCGTTGTCAGCAGGAATGTTTCCTTCGCCATAGATGTCGGCCACAAACGCAATATAACCTTGCTTTTCCAATTCGATTGCAGCATTTTTTGCTTCATTGTCGATGCCTTTCCAGGCTGGTAAAATCAAAACTCCGGGAAGTTTTTTTCCTGCATTGGAAGTTACTAATCCATTCAGTTTTTGGTTTCCGTCTTTATAAGGCACGGATCTTAATTGCTGAGCTATTCCGGTCTGGATGCCTAACAATACTGCTAATACTGTCAATGAGATTTTCATAATATTCTTTATTATTGATTTGATTTTGATTTAAATGTTTTGAAGATATTCATCAAAAATACGATTAAACTAAAGATGACCAATTGTAACCCGACATAATGCCAGCCGCCGAGTTCCCAGCACTTCAAACCGATAAATGTTCCGATAGCGCCGCCGGCAAAATAGGAAGTCATATAAATGGTGTTGATTCGGCTATTCGCTTTTTGGTCTAATCTGTAAATCAATGCAACGTTTGTCACCTGAATGGATTGAACACCAACATCGATAAAAATAACAGCTAAAATAATTGATATCAAATAATTTGGAAAAAGAAAGATAATAACTGAGCCCGCCAACAAAATAATACTTGCAATCAGCTGTGTTTTGCCGGAACCGCCTTTATCAGACGCTTTTCCAATCATTGGTGCAACTAGTGCGCCTGCAATTCCCAGCATTCCGAAAAGTCCGATGGTGTCAGAACTGTATTGGTAAGGTTTTTCGACTAAAAGAAATGTCAAAGTCGTCCAGAATGAACAAAAAATAGAAAATGCAATTCCACCCATCAACGCTAATAACCTCAGCTGTGGAAATCGTTTTAACTGATAAAATGAGGATGAAATCAATTTAAGATAAGAATCACTGAAGTTTGGTTTGACACTAGGTAATTTGAAATAAACGAAAGCTAATGACAAAATTGTGAATCCAGCCGAAATATAATACACCATTTTCCAATTGCTCCATTCGGCAATGTAACCGCTGAAAACTCTTGCCATTAATATCCCGACAAGAATTCCGGTGAAAATAATCCCGACATTTTTTCCTTTTTCATTGCCCGATAATTCGGCGGCCATTGGCAAAATAACCTGCGCTGCAACGGCAGTCAAACCAAGCAATAAACTGAATAAAAAGATGAAATAATAATTGGAAACAATTCCGATTCCTGCAAGAATACAGAATAATATAGCCAGCAAAATCAGGATCAGTTTTTTACGATTAACTTTATCGCCTAGCGGAACCAAAGTCAATAATCCTGCGCCATAACCGACTTGTCCCAAACCAACCATAATGCCCATTTTACTTTCGGAAACTTTGAATGTCTCTGCAATCTGATGCAGAATCGGCTGTGCGTAATAGATATTGGAAACGCAAATTCCCGCAACGACAGCCATTCCGAGAACCTGAAATTTGGAAAGTTGAGACTCGGAGTTTAAAGAAATGTCGCTCATTATTTTAAAAATTCTTTTAAAGGTTGGATGAATCGGTCAAAAACCTCGATGTGTGGCAGATGTCCTACATTGTCCAGTTCCACCAGTTTGGAGCCTTTTATTTTCTGTTGCGTAGCTTTGCCTAACAAGTCGTATCTTCCCATTGAGTCAGCCACTTTTTTATCTTTCACATTGGCTTTTCCAATCGCTGTTCGGTCTCTTGTTCCGATGATTAATAAAGTTGGGACATTCAGGTTTTGAAATTCATAAACCACAGGTTGCGTGAAGATCATGTCAGAAGTTTTGGCGTTCACAAGAGCGACTTTTGGATAATCCGGTGATTTGGTCCAGCCTGTCAAAAGGTAAACCCATTCGTCATATTCGGGTTTCCATTGGTTGTCGTAGTAGAAATTACTTTGATATTTTTTGGCGGATTCGTAATCGGCTTTCAGTTCGGTTTCGTAATTTTTATCGATAGAAGTATAAGGCGCAACCAATTTCCAATCTTCCAAACCGATTGGGTTTTCAAGGATTAATTTCTCCACCATTTCAGGATACATCAATGCAAATCTTGTTGCCAGCATTCCGCCCATCGAATGTCCGAGAAGATAGATTTTATCGATTTTCAATTCATCCAAAACTGCTTTCGTATTTTGAGCCAATTGCTGAAAAGTGAATTGATACTCCGTCGGTTTGGACGATTTGCCGAATCCAATCTGGTCAGGAACAACGACCCGAAATCCTTCTTTGGTCAATGCCTGAATCGTTGTTTTCCAATAAGCACCATTGAAGTTTTTGCCGTGAAGCAGAATAACCGTTTTCCCATTGGCTTTTTCCGGTTTGATGTCCATATACGCCATCTTCAAATCCTGATTTTGACTTTTGAAATCAAGGAATTGAACTGGATAAGGATATTGATAATTTGTCAGCATAATATCCGGAACTGGACGTTTTTCCTGACTTAATAAAAGAATTGAAATAATAAAGAATGTGAGGGCGAAAAACTTTTTCATAAAGCAATAATAAAGCTTTTCTACAACAATAATGGTGCCTTGCAGATTGATTAATACATTGCGGATGATTCATAGAATCTAACTCAAGGCTTCAATACATTGTTCACGGACTTGCCATAATTCTTCCAGGGAATATTGGATTTGAGGATTTTTCGCAAGCCAGTTACTGAGATAATTTTTATGAAATTCGATTTTGAATTGGTTGATTTGATGAGGTTCGATTTCGATTTCCTCCATAAGATCGTCAATAAAATCATTTTCTGACGAATTCTTTTTTGTGAAATCCAGAATCTGATTTTTGAATTTCAGATAATTATGCGCTTCCGGAATGTAATCAAGATTATACGTTTCTAAAACCGATTTGATTTTAGGCGTATTGTTTCCGCTCATCTTGAAAATTCCGAGAATCAATTTAAAATCTGTCTGATTATTTTCTTCTGCTAACGTTTTCAGAATGGCGTGTTTCGTACTGCAAGTTCCACATTCATCAATGAAAACTGTCGCAAGATTATCTTTGTTGAGGTTTCTTCGGTAAGGTAAATTTCTGATAAACTCTGAAGCCGAAAGAAAATTTGAACATTGATTTTTCAGGAACAATTGCGAGATTTCGCCATTAGAATGGATTTCAAAATTGTAATTCATTTGATAATTTTAAAAAAAAAGACACTTCGACTCCGCTCAATGTGACATTTCTAATACTAAACGTTAATCGATGCCAGGCTGAGCGGAATCAAGGCTTTATACAATGTCAGGCCGAGCTTGTCATGAATAACTAATAAAATACGCATTGTCAGGCTGAGGCTCTCGAAGCCCTCCAAACAAATTACCTTTTAGACTTCATCGCCTTAACCTTTTTCACAGCATCATCTTTCAACAGTTGCTGATATTCCTCCGACTCAGCAGGAATCAACCTGACTTTCGAATCCTCATTATGAAAAATACCGAATCCATTTTTCTTGGCCAATGGCGACGTGCGCAAACAAGCTTGTCCTTTGGAAAAATACTTTTGTTTCTCTTCTTCCAATTCTGAGGGCGAAATGTCATTTCTTTCCGCAAAAATCTCGAACAGCAATTCGTCGGAAGTATATTTCAAAGGATGTTTGGAAAGTTTCTCGTATTGATAATTGGCAATCGTCTTTTTATCATTTTTCACAACCGGAATCACCGATGCAGAAACCGGAGAATCTTCTGCGATTTCTATGAGGGTGTTGGTGTAATTGGTTGTGTGGGTTTTCATTGCGAAAAATATACATTAAACCTATAATTTTATTGGATGAATTATTTGTTTATCATTCAAAGAATCATTTTCATCTATTAGAACTAATATATATAAACACATAAAAACTATTCCATAAGATAATCTCCATATTCTATATTGCTTATCTTTCTGATTAGTTGTTTTAAATTCATTAATTGCTTTTTCTATATATTTATCATCAACCTTAAATCCTTTTTCTTGATAAATTCGTATTAGTTTTTTCTTTTTTATTTCGACCATATTATCTAATGCAATTTCATCAATTACATATTTTAAATCATCATCTACAAACTCATTAATTTGTTCAATTTTTTGATTTTCTTCTTCTAAATCAAAATCTATATAGCTATGAGCAGCATTGTTTCTGATTGACCTTAGGATATTTAAGGAGACGTAAAATTGATGATTTATATAGCGAAAAGCATAAAGCAATTCAATTTTTGAAGAAAATGAGCTTAATGGACCGGGATATTGTAGTAGTTTTTTCTGATATTTTTTAGAGTCATTTGGTAAAATTTTTTTCACGAAAAGTTCTAAATATTCTTCTATTTTAGAAGTTCCAATTAAAACTGCGCCTCGCTCAGATTCATTTGATAATTTATAAATCATATCAGAATTTAATTCTGGATATAAATCAAGACTTAGTTTTTTAATTATTTTTTCTGGAATAGTCATAAAAAACTTTTATAAAATAAAATTTTATTGATTAAAAAGTTTAATCAATTATTTAAAATTGTACGTTTGGAATTAGCCTTAACCAGCCACAATCCAACAAACGTCAAAAACCCATTCAGGATGATCAGTTCAACCCCAATTCTGTAATCCGTATTACTCGTCACTAGGTAATTAATCAGATAAGTCACCACAGGCGCCAAAATCGTCACCGCCAAAATCGAATATTTCTTTGTGATTTGATATTTCGTCAAAATCCCAAAAGCAAACAGTCCCAACAGCGGCCCATAAGTATAACCCGCGATTTCCATTATCAGATAAACAATTGACTTATCATTCAACGCTTTGAAAACCATTATCAAGACAAAGAAAATCACTGTAAAAGTCAAATGAACTTTCATTCTCAAACGTTTCTTCTGTTTCTCGGTTTTTTGCTGGTCTTCGTTCAGGTTTAGCAAGTCCACACAATAAGAACTCGTAACGGCTGTCAAAGCCCCGTCAGCAGAAGGAAACAGCGCCGAAATCAAACCAATAATGAAAACCACAGAAAGTGCCATTGGAAAATGATTCAGAGACAACGCAGGAAATAGATCGTCACCCATTATATTTTTGATTTGACCAGCAGAATCTTTGAAACCAAAAGTATTCGTAATCACTTCTTTTCCGTCAACTATAGTTGATATTTGTCCATAATCTGCGCCGTGCTGTATTGCAAAAAGATAAAGCAAACCACCTAAAAATAAGAATGCCAAGTTCACAAAAAGCAAAGTTCCGGCAAACGTCAGCATATTCTTTTTCGAGTTTTTCAGGTTGTCCACAGAGATGTTTTTCTGCATCATTTCCTGGTCAAGACCCGTCATCGCAATTGTGATGAACATCCCGCCCAGAATCGTTTTCAGGAAAAATGTTTTGGAATTAATATCCGTATTGATAAAATGCGTGTACTGCTTCTGCTCCAGAATCGTGAAAGCTTCTCCAAAAGACAGGTTAAGATTGGATAAGATATAAACAATGCACGCAAAAAGACTGATAATCATAAATGACGTCTGCAAAGTATCCGTAATTACAATCGTCTTCACACCGCCTTCGAATGTGTAAAGCAGAATCATCAGAAGCAGGACAAAAGCCGTTACCCAAAACGGAACGCCCAAACTTTCAAGTAAGAAAATCTGAAGAATATTCACCACCAGATACAATCGCGCCGTCGCACCGATCGCTCTCGAAATAATAAAAAATACAGAACCGATTTTATGCGCCTCCACATTGAACCGTTTCCCCAGATAGGTATAGATCGAGGTCAGATTCATCCGGTAATAGAGTGGGAGCAGAATGCCCGCAACAATGAAGTAGCCGATAAAAAACCCGATTACCATCATATAATATTCAAAGCCGCCGTATGGATTTTCGCCACCCAAAAACTTCCCGACCGTTCCCGGAACCGAGATAAACGTCACGCCCGAAAGCGATGTCCCAATCATCCCAAACGCCACCAGCCACCATTTGCTTTTCTTGTTTCCTATAAAAAAAGACTGGTTGTCGGAGTTCCGACTCGTAAAATAAGAGATGACCAAAAGCCCGATAAAATAGGCAAAAACGAATAATAATAAAACTGTTCCCGGATTCATTGTTCAGATTTGAGTGGAACAAAAATAGTTTTTTTATTGATTTGTGAAGTAATTAATTACGGGAGAACGCATCAGCCTGTGCACAATCCGACCAAATGCCACATCGATCAAATAAAATCTAAAAAGTCAAGACGTAATTTAATATTCTCATGATGTTGCCGGATATTCTCGCGATGTTGTCGGATATTTTTACGATGTGATAATATATTCTTCCATTGTAACTGGATATTCTGGCATTGTAAAGAAATATTCTCGTGATGTGAAGTTACATTTTTGCAATGTGATTGAATATTATTATGATGTAAAAGTATATTCTTGTCTTGCGACTGAATATTCTTCCATCCTTAGACAATATTTTCGTTACTGCAAACAATATTCTTACAACTACAGTTGACAAAGTCTTCGAATCAGCTCCGTAGGAGCGCTCTGTTAATAGAATAACAAAAACCAACAGAATCCCAGCTCCGTAGGAGTGACCTAATAATGATATTCCAAACGAAAAAAAACTAAACAATCATTATCTGTTCGGAAGCATTTTCTTCACAACAATATAAAGAAGAATAGCTGACAAAACCAGAACCGCAAAAGAACCATACCACAAACTGTCAAATCCGAATCGGCTTACCACATAAGTTCCCAAAAACGGTGTAATGATAAACGAAAACGAAAAAGCAATCCCATTCAGTCCCATATAGGCGCCCTTGTTACCACCTTCCGAACGCAGCGCCGTAACGGTTGACATAAACGGAAGCGCCCAGATCTCTCCAACACACAAAACGGTCATCGCCACAATCAGCCAGGAGATATTACTCCCGAATACCATCATCAGGTAAGATAACCCGGACAGAAAAACACCGGCAAATAGAATCTGCGGAATCCTCATTGTCCTTTCAGCAATGCTTACCAAAGGCATTTCCAGCAATACAATAATGAAACCGCTGTAACCCAGGATGAACCCAATCGTGCTCTGGCTCAGCTTGGCAACATCTTTATAAAATAGCGGGATTGTATTGAAAAACTGGAAAAAACAGATCGCAAACACAGTACACAAAAAGCTGTAAACCAAAAACGGATAATCCCTGTAAGGGGATTTTCCTGTTTCTTTAATGACTTCAGCAGTTTCAGATTTCTTTTTCTCCCGGAAGATTTTATTCCGCTTTCGGAAAAAGATAACGTAGATAATTCCTGCAATCATAGCTCCACAGAAGTTCACAACGAAAAGAAAATTATAGGATATCCCGGAAAGGATTCCACCCAAAGCGGGGCCAATAGAGAACCCAAGATTGATCGCCATTCTGTTCAATGAAAAAGCTTTCGTAAGGTTTTCAGGTCTTCCGTATTTGGTAATCGCCACAGAGTTAGCCGGCCGGAAGGTATCACTGATTGTACTTTGAAGAAATATCAGGACAGCCATCATCTCAACACTCGGAAAAAAAGGAATGATGAGGAATATAGGCGCACTGAGAAACAAGCTCCATGTCTGGATATAATATTCCCCGAATTTATCCGTCAAAAATCCTCCCAACCACGATCCGGCAACAGAACCAATGCCATAAAAGCTTAAAACGATTCCCGCATGTTCCAAAGAAAACTTCAAATGGTCTGTCATATAAACACCCAAAAACGGCAATACCATTGATCCGGAACGGTTGATGAGCATCACAATGGACAGCATCCATGCTTCTCTGGAAAGGCCTTTGAAAGTGTTGATGTAATAGTTGAGGAATTTCACTGGAACAATTTAGATTGCAAAAATATTACTTTGTTCCTACATTCATAATGAATTTTAAAATAAATAAAAAAGACTTACCAAATTTCGATAAGTCTTCTCTTTCAATTATATAGTTAGTTTTTGGGAATTGTTTTTTTGAATTCTTCCAGGGTAGCTGTGTTTGGCAAACCTTGGCTATTACTTACTTTTGAGATATTAGTTATTATTTTTTTTCTGTTTGGTATACTTGCAAGCATCTCTTCTGTACTGGCAGTATTTGATAGCAGTTTACCGGGAGTGGCTTTCGATACAGAATTTGAATTTTGTTTTTTTTGATCAAGCCCTTGTTGAGAGGCTAATTTTCCATTAGAATCGGATTTCGTTGCTTTTTGAGATTCATTCATCTGGGCAAATTTGCCTAAAGTTTCCTGTATATCGCCTTGCTTTTCCTCCTGCTTGTTTTGCTGTGCAAAAGTTAATGTGCTTCCTGCTAATATTAGAATTGTGATGTATAATGTTTTCATTTTGCTTAATTTTTATTTAATACTTATTAATACTTTGATTTTTCCGATAGACTGCGAATCATAATCCTGAAGCGCTTTACCCAAAACCTGACCGATTTGTAATTTTTTAGGATCGGCTTTCATTGCAACGCCTGCAATAGATGAGGTTACCAATAGATCTCCTCTTTTGATTGTACCTCCTTCTAAGCAAACTTTTGTAGGAATTACTCCGATGACACCCATTGGAACTTTTCCAGAAATATCGGTGTCGACACTTTCCTCAGTTAAAAGGACACCCGGCTTTGTAGCATAAACACCAGCCACCAGATTAGAATATGGTTGGGATGACTTTTCGACAGTTCTGTCGGAGTCTTGTGAAATTACTAATATGTCTCCAGCTTCATATTGAGAGATATTTCCTTCTACATCAAAAGCTTCTGCAACATCTGCCCCGGAATTTTGTGTTCCACCATTGAAAAAACCTCTTCCTGCCATATTGATACGCGCCATATTTGAGCCCGAAGTCTGGAAAACGGCGAGATTCCCGGAAGCTCCGGTATGATTGATCAAGAGATCACTTCCTGTTCCTGCATTTATTATGGTGACAGTAGGATTACCGTTAGATGTATTAAAATTTCTAAAATTTCCTGCCTTTCCGGTTCCAAAATTTGGTACCCAACCATAAATTGCCGTTCCTGAACCATCAGTGGTAGCTTCAACAGCATTTCCGTCATTGGCATTGGCAATAATTCCTTCTCCGGTTCCATCTGTGAGTGCAATTAATGCAGGTCTTGGATTGGTTGTATTTGAAATATAAAATAACCCTGCGGTAGCTCCTGTTCCGTCTGCACGACCATATACGCCAGCAGTTCCAAAGTTTGCAAATTTAGAATTAACCACACCCATGACTCCGGCAGAAGTTCCATTCGTATTATCTACAATAAAGTCTCCCGCATTACCATTACCTGTATTAGTTGATGTAACTACTGTATTATTATTGGATGTATTGAAATTTTTAAATTCTGCCGCCTTTCCACCACTGAAAGAAGGTACCCAACCATAAATAGCTCGTCCATTGCCATCAACATTGGCTTCTACAGCGTCACCATTTTTTCCTGCATTAGCTAGAAAAGCATCGCCGTTTCCATCTGTGATCGCAGTGAGGGCTCTGCCATTTCCATTAGTATTGGACGCGTAGAACAATCCTCCGAATCCTCCAGTTCCTGAAGATACTCCAAAAATACCTGCTGCACCAAAGTTTCCGAAAATGGTTTTAACTTCCCCTCTGACAGCTGCACTTACACTATTCGTATTATTTGAAAGAAAAGAGGATACATTTCCTAATGTATTATCAGGAATGTTTCCTAGACTGTTAGACTCTACTTCGAATGTGTTTTTATCATTAGAAGTATTGGTATTTTCAAAACGTCCCGCTCTACCAGTACTACCATTAATCCCAACTTGTCCGTAAACTCCAATTGCGTTGCCAGAAGTATTAGTAGCAACAAATCCTCGCACACCATAACCTCCACCGTCATTCCGTCCTACAACGGCGCCAGCAATATCACTATTTGTTAAACCTACAACAGCTTCACCCGCACCATTATTGCGGCCAATGACACCCGCTGCGGTTTGTGCCGCAGTAGCAGCGTCAACTCCTGATCCTCCGGTACTGCTGGATTGTATTGCTGTTCCGTTGCCTGTTGATGAAGCGTTGATTACATTTCCATTACCAACAGTAGATGCATTCAAAGCATTGTTGTTGTTAGCATTATTGAAAACAGCAATGCTGGCAGGATTTCCGTTCACGCTGGTTGCTGTAAGACCAATCCCGGAATTACTATTGGCGTAAACTCCGGTTCCTGCTGCTGAAGAATTACCATAAACTCCTAACCCGCTTGGTGTAACCCCATACACACCCCAACCAGAACCTGCCTGTGAGCCCCAAACTCCAATTCCTAATCCGCCGGTTCCATTGTTGATACCTCTGACTGCTGAAGAAAATCCACCAGGAGCTGTATTGGTTACTTCTCCTCTTATTGCGGAAATACTGGATGTTGTGGTAGAGTTTTGCCCGACAATAGAACTACCATCACCATTGTTAGCCAATGTAAAAAGATCAGAAGCATTGGTTAGAGTATTCGTATATGGCAATGTCAGACCGCCTCCGCCACCGGAGGATTTTGCGTATAAGGCATAAGGAACGCTTAATAATTGACTTGTGCCCGTAATAGTATAATTGGTTCCGCCGGCGGGATCGGTTTCGGTTTTGAGATAATAAGAATTTCCACCCCAATTGATGGTGTTGAATGTTCCGCTTAAAATTGTTCCGGATCCTATTTCTAGACTAACAAGACCATTAGCATTAGTCGTTCCTGTTATTCTTTCTGAGTAAACTGCTGTTCCTCCTACTGAACCTTGTAATACACTCACTCTTACGGCAACATTTTGATTGGTTAAAAGTTGTCCGGAATTATTTCTGATAATGGACTGATAGCTCATTTTTTCCGGAGCCTGAGCAGAAACCATGTAAGTTCCTAAGGCAAAGGCTGCAATTAATACAATTTTTTTCATAAGTATTATTTTTTGATGACTTTAAATGTTTTGATAGTTTGATCGTTCTGGAAAACCCTGATGATATAAACAGAAGAAGGTAACAATGAGAAATCCAGCTCAGATTTTTGTTGATTCAGGTTTCCTTTTTTGATCAGTTTCCCTTGTGAGTCAAATAGGGTATAATTAGAATTTTGATAATTTTTATCACTGAATTCAATCCATAAAAAATCTTTCACAGGATTGGGATATAAGAGTATATTTCGCTCTTTGTTGTTCAAATCTTCTACAGCTAACGTTATGATTTCATAAGCATGCTGAACACCCTCCATTACCTCGGCATTAGCTCCTTTTTGCCGGTAATCTATCTGTCCGACGGTATAGGATGAACTGCCACCGCTTCCAATAGCAGTAATCCCCGTCGAAGCAATTGTTTTTTGTGCTTTTAATAATCCAGTCGGTGCAATGAGCAGAATTAAAAAGCGAATTAATATTTTATTTTTCATAGAGTGAATTTTTCTATTCCAAAGGTAAAATGAGAATGTACTGATGAAAAGATGAAATAGATAAACGACAATTTTAATAGACCAATGACATTTATTAAAAAATAATTGTAGCTTTAATAAGATATTATAAAGTCTTATTGGTGAGGAAAATATGGGTTTTCATAATGTTGAATTTGGTATTGTTTCTATTCTCACAGAAACAACCGGATCTTTTGCAGTATAAAACCAATGATCAAAAGATCAAAGCCTGGGATGCTTACTGTAATTCATTAACAGAAACTGAAAATTATCCTTTATTAATCAAAGAAGCAGATATCGGAATTGCGCTTTCAGTGAATAATAAAAAATACTTGTCAAAATTCTATTTCTACAAAGGCTATGGTTACGAGTATACTAATAACCAATACGAAAAAGCAACAGTCTACTTTGAAAAATCACTGCAACTCGCACAAAATAAATATTTGGAGCAAGAAGTTTTAGCATTGATGAGGCTCAATTATATGTATTATTCTATAAAAGAATACAAGAAAGGAGAGGAACTCATCAATTATGTCAAAAAGATTGTCGACACGGTTAAAGCTAAGAACTTAAAAGCCACACTTTTAGGGAGTATCGGAGAATATTATCTGGATAGATCTGAGTTTGAAAATTTCATTAATTATAAGCTGAAAGCTATTGATTATTTGTTATTGGATAAAAAGAAAAAAGAGACCAGAAATAATATTGGCATTTCATATCTACAGATTGCCGATGCTTATAATGATATGAAACAATATGAAAAGGCTATAGAATATACAAATTATGCTAGCTCTTATCTCAAAGATAGGTCAGATGGAATTGCTTTTTTATACAATACTTACATCGAGGCTTACACTCATTTGGGGAATATCGATTTAGCGAAAAAATACTATTTAGAATTATATGAAATCGGACAGCACAACCAGATGCTTTTCCTTAATGTAAGCTATGCAAACCGGAATATGTCTGAGTTTTATCTTGAGAAAAACAGATTGGAACTCGCGGATGACTACGCTGATAAGGCCTTGCTTTTCGCCAAAAAATCTAATGATGAAGAGATCTTGATGGAAGCCAATACAGCCAAAGGAAAAGTATTGGTTGGACAAGGAAAATACGCCGAAGCGATTAAAATACTTAATAAAGCGTTGAACTTTGCTTACATCTATGACAAACGTTTTTTTGCAGAGATCAATAAAAAGTTATCTGAAAGTTACGCCGCTCAAAAACAATGGCACAAGGCCTATCAATATTACAAAGCTTACAGTCAAACCAATGATTCTCTTTCTATAGAATCTGGGAAGCAAAGCCTTGCTAATGCTGAAGCAAAATTTCAAAATAAGAGTAAACAGCAGGAAATAAAATCATTATTGAATGAAAATACTATCCATGAATTGACAATCAAAAATTCTAAAAAACAACGAATTTATCTGATTTCAGGTTTAGTTGCTATTGCTATTATTGGAGGGTTACTTTATTATCAGAGTCGGAACAGAAAGAGAATCAATCAGAAATTAATGTTACTTAATTCAGAATTGGATAAAGCTAATAAAACCAAAATGCAGTTTTTTGGAATTCTGAATCATGACCTACGGAGTCCTGTTATTTCCTTGATTAATTTTCTCCATCTTCGGAAAGAAGCACCCGAAATGATGGACGAAGAAACCAAAGACCGGCTCGAGACACAAACTACAAGAGCAACCGAGCAGCTTCTGGAACAGATGGAAGACCTTTTGCTTTGGAGCAAAGGACAGATGGAAAATTTTGAGCCGTCGTTCAGAAACTATAAAATAGAGGAGATATTTTCCGATGTTAAAAAAGAATTTGTTTGGGTCAATGACATTCGGATTTCCTTTAACTTCTTAGAAAATATGTGGGTTTTTACTGACAAAGAATATTTGAAAACCATCATTCGGAATTTGATTAATAATAGTGTAAAAGTAGTACAGGGAAAACCTGACGCTCATATTATTTGTAAAGCCTGGGAAGAGAATAATGAAAGCTTTATTGAGATCTCCGATAACGGAGGCGGCGCAAATCTTGAAAAATTCAGAGCTTTATACGAAGATCATACAAGTATAGGCATCAAAAAAGGTTTGGGGTTACATGTGATTCGTGATCTTTGTAAATCAATCCGATGTAATATCGAAGTTAAAAGCAATCAATTGATAGGCGAAACACAAGTCATTTTAAGATTCAAAAAAGCTTAGATTCTCTTTGTAAGCTCTGCCGATTGGTAGATTGATATTACTATTGATAACAACTTCATAACTGTTTTTTCTGGTAATAAGATGTTTTGGAACGGCATAGCTTTTATGGATCCTGACAAAATTTGAAAAATGGTCGTCTTTTAAAATCTGACCGATTGATGATAAAACGCAATGTTTTTTTTGTGTAGTGATCAGCCTTGTATAATCTTTCAATGCCTCCAGATAGATGATATCAGAAATTTTTATCTGTACAACATTATGGCCTTCTTTTATTTTTAAAAATTGAGTACCGGTAAGAATATCGAAATATTCAGACTTTTCTTTCATACTGAAAAAATCCAATAACTTATTGATAGAATAATCAAAACGTTCTTTTTTTAAAGGTTTTGAAATGAAGTCCAGTGTGTCGAGCTCAAACGTTTCAATGGCATATTCCGGGTGCGAACTTATGAAAATGCAGGCGGGGATTTTTTGATAAGTTTTTCTGATTTCTATTCCTGACATTTCCGGTAAATCAATATCAAGAAAAAGCAGATCTATTGAATCATCAAGAAAGGGTTTTGCGTTTTCAGCAGAATCAGCTGCAGCAACAAGTTCCAGGATACCATGTTGCTTGATGAGATGTTGTAACATCAATCTGTCGATTTCCTGATCTTCTATTACGATGCATCTTATTTTTTTCATACCATTGATATCAACCAAAGTTAGAAAAAATCCATATAAAAAACCCAACCATTCAACAGGTTGGGTTTTTGTTTTTATGTTTTGGAGAATTAAGGCATTTTAAAACCTCTCGTGGTAATTCTGCCGTAGCTGTCTACATATTTTACCTGGACATTACCTTTGTATCCGTTCAATATTTTTTCGACATCTTTTTGAGAATTAACAGGTTTTCCATTGATTTCCATTACGATGTAATTATCCACTACACCAATTTTATCCATTTCGCTGCCTTCTATCACATTTTTAGCAATAACACCGCTTTCCAGACCATAATCGGTTTTCACTCTGTCGCTCAGTGGCTCGAATTCCGAACCGATCTTTTCAGTAACAGTCAGGTCTTCTTTACTTCTTGAAGAAGTTCCGCCTTTCTGGTCTTTCAGAGTAACAGTTACTGTGTTTGGTTTCCCGTTTCTGGTATAAGTTACGGACACTTTATCACCAGGTCTTCTACTTCCGATTGCGAAAGATAGGTCTGCAAAGCTGCTGATATCTGTATTATCTATTTTAGTTACAATATCACCTGTTTTGATTCCTGCATCTTCGGCACCACTTTTTCCTGTGACTTCAGTCACATAAACACCGTCACCAACTTTTAAGTTAGCTTTGTTTTTTTGGTTATAAGCTGCAACCTGCATATCATTAGACAGATCTAAGCTTCCGATTCCGAGGAAACCTCTTTGTACCAATCCGAATTTCTTGATATCCTCAACAATTTTTCTTGCTAAGTTGGAAGGAACTGCAAACCCATAACCTTCGTAGTAGCCTGTTTTGGACTGGATTGCTGTATTGATCCCGATCAGATCTCCGTTGACATTGACCAAAGCACCACCACTGTTTCCCGGGTTGATCGCAGCATCCGTCTGGATAAAGCTTTCGATTGGTGTTCTGGATTGCTGGCTCAGGATATCAATGCTTCTGCCTTTTGCAGAAACAATTCCTGCTGTAACCGTAGAATTAAGCCCAAGCGGATTACCTACCGCTAAAACCCATTGTCCTACTTCTACCATATCGGAGTTGGCAAAGTTGAGGTAAGGCAGACCTTTTTCTTCGATTTTTAAAAGGGAAATATCCGTATTGGGATCTGTTCCTATTAATGTTGCGATATAAGATTTTTTATTACTTAGAACCACTTCCAGTTTATTAGCACCAGCAACGACGTGATTATTGGAAATAATGTAACCATCTGGTGAGATAATGACTCCTGAACCTAATCCGGAGGGCATATTCTTAGGGGGTTGCTGTTGTTGCCTTTGTTGACCACCGCCAAAAGGACTGTTGCCAGGTCCGAAGAAAAAATCAAACATATCGTTGTCAGGCATTCTTTGAGTTGCTCTGTCCTGATAATTTTTGATTGTTACAACCGCAGGAACCGTGGTTTTAGAAGCCTTAACGAAGTCGTCTCCAACTGCAGAACTCATTCCGGCAAATGCAGAATTTTTAGAAGCTTTTGTAAAATAAGAGAAATCTTCTCCATTGTTTTCTGAACTGAAATATTGACTCGCTCCGAAAACCGTTGCACCGGAAATAACACCGGTCAATGCAAATGGCATTAGTTTTTTTAATGTATTCTTCATTTTAATATTCTTTTCTTTTTTTGATTTCTGTTAGACAAATTTAATGCTAAATTAGTATGAACTAAAAAATTAGTGTTACAGTTTTAACGAAGTTTAACCAATTTTAAAAATACATTAATAAAAATCTGGTCCAAATAGTAAATTAAATGTTTGAATTGTACCAAAATTAACAGAATTATTGTTGATTTTGTTATTGATTATCAATTTGGTA
Organism: Chryseobacterium sp. 36-9; assembly: GCA_001898785.1. GTDB lineage: Bacteria > Bacteroidota > Bacteroidia > Flavobacteriales > Weeksellaceae > Epilithonimonas > Epilithonimonas pallida. The sequence goes on from MKVE01000017.1 coordinate 316,088, forward strand.
TAATCAGCATTGACAAAATGTTACTTATGTCACTAAAGTTTTCGAAGTAATTTGAAACTTCTTAAAATTTTAAAATTCTATTTGGCAACAATTTTGTTTTTCAATTCTTAAAAATGAAAGATATGAAAAACAGTGTAAAAGTAGTTTTAGGTTTTCTTGCAGGCGGAACTTTAATTTTAGTAGGTCAAATCATCAGAAATAAAAGAAACAAGGAAAAGCTTTTTACAGCTCCGGATGGAAATTCTTACAAAGAGAACGAGATGTACAGGAATTCTCAAGGTGAGATTTTCAAAAATGGTAAGCAACTTCATTTTGAAACGCCGGAACTTCTTTCGCAGGCAAATCATCATATTGATACATACCAGAATCAAACTAAGGCTACCCCAGGAAGCCAGCACTTTAAAAATGCCAATTATCATCATAAAGGTGTAAGACACCATTAAGTTGATTTCAAGTAAATGTTAATTACAAAAAATAAATTATGGAATCAGAAAATATTGTAGAAAGACTTACAAAATACGAATTTGAAAATACCAATCTTTACACAGGTTTTAATTCTGTTGGCGAAGCGAAGAAATTTGCAGATGAAAGGAATGGAAGATTAGTCGAAGTTGGTTTTTTGGACGGAAACGATAACCCGGTTGAAGATAATTCTCAGAATCTTATTGCAGAGAATAAATATTATAAAGCTTTCGCAGGACCGGATTACAAGATATTACATTCTTCGGATGAGGGTTTTCAGGAAATTGCTGACAAACTGAAAGAAAGACAGAATGAAGTGACGGAGAAAAGTCCGGACGAGAAATATTTTTCGGATTCGGATCCGCTTATAAAGGAAGATGCGGTTATTGTTTTATACAAAGGCGAAGTTGAAAATGTGACTTCACGAGAAAGGTCAAAATATCTAATGCATGCCAAAGTCTATGAACTGGCTGTAGAAGTTCCAAAATCAAAAGATTAAAAAATGGCGACTAAAAAATATTCCGATAAAGCCCAGGAAAAAGTGGGTAAAGTCATGAAAGAATTCAAAGAAGGAAAACTGAAATCCGGCTCAGGTGACAAAGTCACAAGCAGGAAACAGGCCATTGCTATCGGTATTTCCGAAGCAAAAGAAGAAGGACTCAAAGTTCCGAAACAAAAGAAATCTAAATAACAGAATCCGGTAAGTCCGGATTTTTTTGTGCTAAGTTCATTATTTGGAAGGGTTGCAATTTTATTAATAACTTTGCAGCCTTATGTCAGATGTTATTTCACAACCGAAAACCGTTGCTTTTCACACACTTGGCTGCAAGCTGAACTTTGCAGAAACTTCTACTATTGCAAGACAATTGACGGATGCGGGTTATCAGAAAGTTAATTTTGATGAGCCGGCACAGGTTTATATTATC